>CAZNPU010000001.1:0-428956 GCA_964575335.1 uncultured Isosphaeraceae bacterium
GAATCGGACCGGACAGTGAAAGAAAGTCTTTCTGGGTCGGCGGCTGTTCCCGCGGCTGTCACCGGCAGGCGATTCGGGCGGAGGACCCACGCCGCCCAATACGCCCGCGATTCGCCACGTCGTGCGACGGTCCGCCAATGCGACCGGAAGCGCGAAAGCCGTCCACAACGCGACAACAGGGCGACCTTGGCGGCCACACGAAGAACGGGGGCAACGACGGCTAACCATCGGTGACGCCTCCCGTTACGGGCCGTTCTGCGCTCGCGCCAGAACGGCCCGTGGACACATTTGACGGATTGGACGGAATGTTCCCGTTGTCCCCTTCGTGTGGCGCAGTACGGCGTTCAACGGGCAACTCGCGCCCATTCCGTCCATTCTGTCCAGACGGCCCATCGTCGAGCGCCAAACCGATCCAATGCCGCTGCCCACCGATCTTTGTCGGCATGCATTGCCGCTCCTTGAGCGCCGCGGCGAACGCGCGCCCACGGATGGGCACGCGCTTGTTCTGCGCGCACCAACCACCGTAGGCCGCCATCAGTTCCGATGTGACGCACGCGAGTCCTTCACCAAGGACGCAGCGATCGAGCAGGAACGCATCGAGACTGTTCGCACAGCCACGATACGCCTCGGTTGCCGCCATGACGGCGCTCGGTTCGGTCAGCCCTTCGCGCAGCCAGTCGACGCATCCCTGTACGAGCCAAGCGAGAATCCCAGATTTCTCGCTACTGAGCTTCCGCATCAGATCTGCATCGCGCTTGGCCTTTGGGATGACGACCTCAAACGGCACGAGGCGAAGGCGTCGCCAGGCCGCCTCGGTATCTTCCCGGATTGATGGCCGGTTGTTCGTGACCAGGATCATCTTGTGGCTTCGCGCGAACTCGAAGTAGTCCTGACGCATCAGCCTGGCCTTGAGCCGTGCGTTGCCGGTAAGCCGCTTTATCAGTTGGAGGCGCAGTTCCGCATCGCGCTCCGTTTCTGACGCGATCACCAATCGCCGGCCCATGAGGTCAGCGATTTCAGTGGGATGCTCGGGATGCTTTCGAACCGTGATCAGGTCGGGCGGCGCTTCGCCCACGTAATCGCCCATCACGGCGCTGATGGTGTCGAGCAACACCGATTTGCCGTTGTTGCCCTCGCCGTGGTAGATCGGCAGGTATTGCTCACGGATGTCGGCGCTGAGGCAATGACCATGCCAGCGTTGCACAAACTGGATGAGATCGCGGTCACCGCCGAAAATCTCTTCAAGGAAGCGATCGAAGCGTGGCGCTCGCGCCGTGTCGTCGTACTCGACGGGCGCGATCTTCGTGATGAGGTCATCGCGCCGGTGCGGGCGCAACTCGCCGGTGCGCAGGTCGATCGTCCCATTGTTGACGTTGAACGCCCAAGGGTCGGCGTCGAGGTCGTCGGGTCCGACGGCAACCTCGGGCTGGGCGAGGGCCGCCATCGCCGTGAGGCGGTCGCGCTTCTGGCTCATCATCGCCCAGCGGACGAGCTCTTCCTGAAGATCACCCTCCGCCTGTTTGGCTTCGTCGAAGATCGCCAGCGCCGTGGCCTTGCAGAGCTTGATGATGCGGCCGCGATCGTCCGGCTTCCACCTCTTACCGTCCCAGATCAGCCATTGACCCGGACCATAGCAGAAGCGAATGCGATTGCCGTAGCGATGTACAAGTCGCGCGGCGTTGCCGACGTCGGTCATCAGCCTGGAGATCGAAGATGAGTCAGTTTCGGGATCGCTGATGCTTGGCACGACTGGCTTCGGCTTGGAACCAATACTGCTGAGGTCAACACCCTTCTCGGAATCAGATGGTGTAAACACCTCCGTGCATGACTCGATCGCCTTGTCGATCGTCCAGCCTCGATAGTCAGCTCGCTCCCATTTCTCGCGGTAGAGACCGGACGCACGAAAAATTCGATCCATGCGGTTTGGATCACGCCCAGTCCAAAACGCCAGCATGTTGCAGAACGCCAAGTCAGCCCGGCTGTGATCGCCGCCGTAGTCCGACAGATCTCCATGCAGCAGGCGTTCGAACACCGCGCCGTTCTTCGCTGCTGTGGCCAGCCGGATCAGTTCGTCATCCGAGCCGCTAAATCCACCGGTGAATCGGCGCGTGCCTTTGGGCGCAGATCGCGGCGGCCACAGCCGGCGACAAAGCCCAAGCACCTCTTCCTGCCGGTTCTCAACGTGCAGCGGCGTGTCGGCGAGCATCCGGCCGGTAATCGTGAAGAACCGCTCCGTGTCATAGATTTCAATCTCCTTGAAGCCGTCAATCTTCGTCGACTTGCAGCCGACACCATCCGGCTTCTTCGCCTGGACGATGATCTTCACACCATTGCCGCTTGGCGACACCTCGGTGTAAGAGTTGAGCGTATCGATGATTGACTGCGCTTCCGGCACCACCCGATCATCCGCAATGCACTCATCAAGATCGATGCCGCAAAATGGATCATCCGGTGTGAAGACAAAGCCAACGCCCGCAATTGAGGCAAACCGTCGTGTGGCGGCAACAGCATCATCGAAGGGCACCCAAGTCGACGCGTCTGTGCTGCTGGCCGCCTTGCCCGTCAAGGCGGCGATTGGCATCTTCGTTCTCTTGCCGCCGCGCTCGGTGTACTTCCACAAAACCCATTGTGGGCGTTCGCGCAGTCCGGCGGGCACGATCTTGTGCAGTGGTTCCATCAGCAGGCCTCCCTTCGCAACTGCTGCTCACGTTGCCATTCAGCAAGCAGCCATGCGGCGAGCGCGTCCACTCGCCCGCTCCATCGCTCGTCTGGTTCTGATGACTGATCAGCCATCTCGAGGCGCATGTCGATTTGCCCGACTCGATCACCATTCCCGCCGATGTCCCTTGTCGTCGTCATCCTGACTCCGTACTGATCGCGCACATCGCTTCGGCGACGCTTGCCACGGTTGACCTTCCTTGTCTGCCGAAAGCACCGGGCCGGCCGCACGACGCGACCAGCCCGGCGCGGAGAACATTTACATCACGCTTCGCCCTTCGATCGCACTGCTGCCCGCGGATCGACCAGCGCGGCTCCGAAATCGTGATACACCCGCCATGAAACGGCGAGCCTGTTTACCTGCTGATCCAGTCCGAAGAACTCGACAACCGGCGCCTGGCGGCCTTGGAGGAACGCAACGACCATTGGAACGTTGCTCGGCGACGCGAACAGGTACCAGTGTTTGGCGCTGGCCGCTTCACCAAACTTCACCTCGTTGTTCAGGCGCGGCTCCACTTCGACCTTCACGGCCCGTCGCAGACTGTTGCCTGTCGGCTGCTTTTCGGCGATCTGCTGGATGAACTCCGATTCCAGAAGCGCCTTCGCGGTCGGCTGGAGTTCCGGCGGCACGAGTAGCGTCGCCGGTCGCAGATCGAGGTCGTTGCCCTCATCGTCACGCTGCGTCAGCATTGCGGTGATCGCAAACGCCAATGAATCAATGCCCAGCGCGGCATCCACACTTTCGAGCAAGTTGCCGTTGGCGATGCCGAAGAATCCCCCTTCGTTTGCCAGCAGTACCTTGTACACAAGATCGCTCAGGCGACGCATCGCTGCGCGGCCGTATGCTCGCGACGTCTGGTCAAACATGCCGAGGTCATCGTTGACGAGATCGCGTCGATCAATGGACAGCATCTTGCCGTACGTGTCGGCCTTGTACTCGGTGAACCACTCTTTGGCCTGGCCATGCTTGATTTCACCGCCGGGCGCAACTTCTTCAAGTTGGCCGGTGAACGACGGACGAATCGCCGTATTCACCTTGAAATCAGAGACCGAACGGATCGAGCAGAATGCCCGCCACGTCGCCGGCGACTCGGTGTATGCATCGAGCAGCAACTTGTTCGCAAGGTTGCCAAGCGCAGTCGGCAACGAATACGTGGACAACGACGCACGCACCATTTCCTCACGTCCGTGCGGCACGTCCTGCCCATCAAGCATCAGCGCAGCGCGGCAGATGTCGAGGGTGTGCGTCGCCTTCAGCCGCTCGCCGTGCTCCATCGCCATCGGTCCCAGCGTCTCTTCGCCGAGCGCAGTCAATCCGAGGCGCGACATCAATGCTGCTTCGAGCGTCGTCACGCCGCCGACCGGTTGCGATTGCCACACCGTGGACACCTTCGGCCGCGATTCACGCATGATCGTGAGAATCTGTGCCGAAAGGTCCTTGATCTCGATCTCGCCTGCAATGGCCGATGCCTTCAATTCGTCGACCTTGGACTGCATGCTGCCCCATCCGCTCGAAGCGGGTGGTCGGCAGATGCCATCAATCTCTGACAAGCGCTGACGTTCGTTGGCGCGGATTGCCTGTTCGTCATTTTGAACGTCCGTGTTCATCGTGTTCCCTTCCTTGCTGTGTTGTGATGCCGCAATGGCAACCGTTGTGTTCGCATCTGCGCCGAGAGGCGTAATGCTCACCTCGCGCAACTTGCCTGACCGCACGAGCGTGAAGCCGCGCGGAGCGGAAAGCGTTCGACCATTGACCTCGACCTTGACATTCGGTCGGACACGTTCGTGCTCATCTGGAGCGACGCCGACGCTCGCCTGGAATGCGAAACCACTGTGCGACATTTCGATGATCTGTCGTGCCGCTTCACTTGCGCCCGACATGATGCCTTGTACCAACAACCGGCCGTCGCGGACTTCGGCGCTTCCGTGGCCGACGACGCCCGACACGCGCGCTTCATGGTCAGCGAGAAGTGCGATCTGCCCAGAGGCATCGATGCCAGCAAGATCAATCGCCACGTCGCCCCAGCCCGGCACACGCATTACGCCGCCCGAGTACGCAACGATGCTAATGCGCGGTCGTTTCGGCTCTGCGCCGGCCTCAACGGCAACGTCCGGTGCGGACAGCAGCATCTTGTGCAAGGCCGTAACCGTCACGGCGTGTCTCCGATTGAAAATGGATCAAAACCTACAGCCAGCAGCTTGGGCATCAACAGCGTCATGCGATAGCGAACCGCTCCCTCGCTGATGCCCAGGCTGCGCGCCACTTCGCTACGATTCCCGGTGTGCTCGATAAGCAAGCGGCACAGCTTCCTGCTGTCTTCGTTGTCGAGGAGTTCGAGGGCTTCATCCACCCGCGCGGCCCCAGCGTCGTGGTCAGATGCCCACCTCCCAAGCAAGCGTCGATGCGTCTGGACCTGCTCCTCTGAGGGTCCGGAGTCCGCGCCCGCAGTTGCGCCGAATGAGCGGAGCGGCTTGAGCTTTCGATGCTCGCGATCGGCGTATTTCGCCACCGCTCGCTGCACGACGAGGTGGATGAACGTCTTCGGTGCCGCCTTCTTCGACGCGTCATACTTCGGGAGCGCGCTCATCAGGCTAAGCATCGCTTCCTGCACGGCGTCCTCGAAATCGACGTGAGGAGGACACGATCGCTGCGCAACCTTCAGCGCAACCGCTTTGGCGTACTCCGTCAGGTTGGGCGTGAGTTCAAGTCCGGATGACGAGGTGTCATACATTCAGACCTCCTCGCCACGTTCGAGACGCTCCTTGATGTCATCACAGAGCGTGAAGGAGATGACGGCCGGCTTGATGCCTTCGAGCTTACCGTCTGCACCAGTCACGCCGCGTGGAGGCTGGCGGTGCATTACGAAGTACTGGTCGTCGTTGGGAATGTGGCGCCCGTACCTCTTGGACTCACGCTCGGCGGCTTCACGCAGGGGGCGCATGAAATCGGCATAGCTGCACCCAAGCGTTTGGCACATCGCAGCATATGGAACGAAAATCTGGCACTCCTCGAAATGTTCGGCGGCCGCATCCACATCGGCCTGGCTCCATGCGTCCGGTGCAGATGGCGTCACGAGGCCCCTTTCGATGAGCATCTCAAGCATGGGCGGCCGACAATCGTAGCCGCGGGTCCGCAGGTGACTTGACGCGGCGGCCAGACTCATCGGGAACATCCGCTCCCGCTCAGCCCTCGCGGCTTCGTGGAATACCGGGTCAACATCGGCGGGGGGCGCAAGCCGCAGCGCCGTGTATTCGTCTAGGGTCAGTCCAATTCGCATCAATGGTCTCCAATGGGTGGTGGATGATCGGGCGGGCCAACCGCCCTCTCCTACTTGTTTCCGGCGACCGGCCGGATTCGTAAAGCAGTGAATGGTCTTTTTGCTGCGAGCGTGCGATCGGGCAGGTCGAGCGATGATCCGCAAATAGACACCTACGCCGTCGCAGAGGCGAGTTGCGCGCGAAGAGGAGATGTGCCGATGACGGAGGCAAATCGTTCCACCGGTAGACATTCTTAGCTCGCATGGATCGTCGTTGCGTCAACCACGCGTCGCCGTCGTACGGCCAAGATCACGCGATGAACAACGGCCACTACGAATGGCATCTGACATGCGTGAAGCGCCCGAAGCAGCCACGCAAGGTGAAGGGTCCACCCCAGCCGGTATGGTTCAGGCCGTTTTGATGGTAACCACTATTTTCTGTCCGGTTGCAAAACGCCGACGGCCCGCCGGTTCACGATAGACGCCGCCGAGAGACATCGGCGGCGTTTTCGCTTTCCACGCGCTTTCCGCAAGGTAGCGCTTCACGAGCCATCGACTCTCCATGCCATAGCCCCAATGGGCAACCGAGCATGTGCCGAACCGCGAGAAGTCGACTTGGTGCGATCGACGGATCGAGCGCGATAGGGGCTACGACTGTGACTGAGGCGGCACGACAACTCTGCCGTCAGAAAGGCGCACCCTGCCGTCAGGAAGCACCTCGAGCGGGTTTGCTTCCGCTTGCTGCTCGCCTCGGACTTCAAACTCAAACCAGCGTTCATTCACAACCCAATCCGAAGGGCTGGCACCCGGCTTGATGCGAATTCGATATCGTCCTGGTTCCAGCGCGCGTGTGACCGGAGCGCTCCAGGGTTCGATGAGAAGGAGCTCGCCGGCATTGAGCGGCTCGGCGATGTGCTTCCCCGGTCGACGAAGACTGACCGTTGCGCCGGGGATGCCGCGCTCCGCGTAACCTGGTGCCCATTCAATTGGTTGGCCCTGAAGATCGGTCAACTCAAGCCAGTCGGCTGGAGAGTTGAACATGCCCCAGCCGAGTCGTAGCACGACCCGTCGGGCGGATTCTTCCGGCCCGACAATAAGCAAGCCGACAGGGAGATAGTGCGCGCGCAGGCTCTCGTTGTGGTGCGTGGCCTGACCGGCCCAAAGGATGGACACATAAACTGGACCGGGACGCGCGGCCTCCCACTCGGGGAAAGCCGCCAGCGCCAATCGCTCGGGGGGGCTGTAACCGCTGCCTTCGCCAATCGCGGCACAGCCCGCACACTGGGCTAGCAGGATGAGGAGAAATGCAAGCACGAATGAGGTACTGAGGGGATTGTTCATAGCAAACCTCCATTGACGAACCATCAACTCGGGGGAGCGCACGGGGGCCTTCATCTCATGGATCTGCCGCCGGACAAGGATCCTGACCGTTGTCAACGCAGACGTTGCGTCCGTTTTGACAGCAGTTTGCGTTGTTGACGCAGCAGTCAACACACTCGCAGTAACTCTGCCAGAGCGGCTCAGCGCTGCCACACGCAAACTCACAGCACTCCTGGATACCTTGGCACTCACCATCGACCTGATAGGCCTCGAGTTCCATGCACATCCGATGATGCGGGTTGTTCCAGTCTTCAAAGAACTCGTCGCACGTCTTCTCTGGATCGAAGAGGCCATAATCGCAGGCCTGAGCCGCGTGCGTCAGTTCATGGGCGAGGACGATGCATATGTCGGGAGCGCCCTCGCATATGATCACTTCAACCCGGCGTTCGTCGCCATTGCAGATCGGAACGGCGTATCCTTCAAGGCCGGGCCGAGAGGAGCAGTCTTCGCAGCGCACTGAGATCGAACCGGCATTGTCACCGCAGCGGTCCTGGATCAGCTGTCGCGCTTGCTGGACGTTCGGTTCGTTCTCGCATTGGGCGAGTTGTTCTTCGCAACTTGGATCATCATCGCCGCCGTCGCCATCATCGCAGCCGAGACCGAACCGCTCCACGCAATACCAGTTGTCACCATCGCGCGAAAGGTGCGCCGAACAGCCTTTCGTTGGACTACAGGTCACGCCTGCTGGAGCGGCATCGAACGTCGGGTCGTAGAGCCGTGAGCCAAGCTGATTCGTTCCAACTGCAAGGTCCAACGGGGTCACGAACTGATCGCCGTCAAAATCTCCCTCGTTGACGCTGCCCGGCATGCCAAGGTTCTGCATAACAATCTCGACGTCCGCCTCAGTGACCTGCGCGTCGCCAACTGCATCACCTTCCGGACGGCCGAGCTGCTCGCTACTACTTCCCGCGACCTGGTGGATGCGCGCCAGTGGCAATCCTGTGTAACCGTGATGAATATACTCGCGGGTCCGCACCTCGTCATTGTCGAGGTAGCGAGCGCCAATGCGGAAGTCGGGAAAGCCGTCGCCCCTGAAGTCGTATCCCTCGGCCACCGCGAAGCCGAAGTCCCAGACGTCTGCTTCGAAGCTCACGATCTTTATGTTGGCCAGATCGGCAGCGACGACAGGGCACACGGTGACATGTGGACCGTCAAACACGTACACGGTGTCGTTGCCAGGCGCGCCGATGACCAGATCGGTCCAGCCGTCGCGCTGACGGTCGCTGGCGTAAGCAACTGAGTAACCGAATAGATCGCCTGGCGACTCTCCAACGAAACGCACGAGCAGTTCGTTCGTTGCACCAGAGACCACATGCACCTCGCCTGGTGCCTCGCCGGGATTCGCGGGCGGGTACCCGTGCGGATAGGTGTAGACACGGTCAGCGACCCCGTCCCCGTCAAGATCAAGTCGTGAGAGCGTCGGTTCGGACGCGAGCGTTCCAGTGACTGCGGGCACGATTGCAATCAGCGCCTGATTGGTCGCAGCGACCGTAGTTGCGGTGGAGGGAGATGGAAGCGGGAGCGGGAGGAAGAAGAACACACTCGCTGCAGCTGAGAGCGCGATCACACTGAACGAGCCCACGTGTCGACTTGTCATGGCGTATCCTCCTGTATTCGAGTTCTCGCTCAGTCAGGCGTCGAAACGCTGACGAGATGAACGAAACCATTCGGAGCTTATTGCGATGATCCGTGCTGCCGGTGCTAAGTCAATAGGGAAGGATTCCGATTAGGAATTCCGACCTATGAGCACTAGTCGCTCAAATCTGGCGTGCGATCGAGGAAGGCGTGTTCTTGTCGGCTCGCCCCTTGCCCCTCTTATCACCGAATTGACGAAGCACATCACCCGCGCGGCGGTCGTCGTCAGCGACTGGATCAATCCCGAATGAAACACTCATCGTCACCGTGTTCAAGGTCGCGACAGGCGTCGTCGTGGCTCATCGCCGTGGGTCTGCTCGTCTCGGGCTCGGCGAAATGGTGGGTGTGCTCGTATCGGTGTTCGGCGCGATCAGACGCTGTGAGCATGCGAAGGTAAAGTCGCGGAGACCGGGGCCTATTCCTCGCCAGCTCTGCAATTACGAAGCGACGATCATTCTGTCTCTCCAGCGGAACTGAACCCGCGTCAGACGGGGAAGCTTCGAAGACAGCCTGCTGCCCAACACCGATCTTGTCAACGACGAGTCCATCGTCAACCCAACCGCCGTCACAAGCTTTTCCGTTGCCCATAGCGACCGCTTCACGCCCGGCGACCAGATCCTCCTGGCGGGCAAAACCGAGATCATGCTCGTCACCGCGGTCAACAACAGCACCAACACGCTCACCGTGATTCGCAACTACGGCGGATCATCCGTCGCGTCTGTCGAACACGGCGACACCATACACATCATCGGCAACGCTGCATTGGAAGGCGACAACGCGCCCATTCCGCGCTTCACCACGCGCGTTCGCAGGCAGAACTTCACGCAAATCTTCACCAAATCGGTGGAGGTCTCCGGCAGCCAGCTTGCGGTGCAAGCAATCGGCGTTGCTGACGAACTGGACTACCAGAAGCAGGAGCGCCTGCGCGAACTGCTGCGCGATCTGGAAAACTGCGTCATCAACGGCATTGCGCCGATGGCCAATCCTCAGGGCGGCACAACTATCCGCCGCACGATGAACGGCATCCTCGCCTCCATCACCACCAATCGTTTCGTGATCAACACAGGCGAGATACCTGCAGGCGACGGTCCGGAAGAGAACCTGCTGACCGAAAACGTCCTCAACACTGCGCTTCGCACGGTGTGGGAGCAGTCTTCGGGCACCATCGACACCATCGTGTGCAGCGGGTTCCAGAAGCGTCGCATCAACAGCTTTATTGCCGCCAGCCAGCGCTACGCGCAGAACACAACCACCTTCAGTTCGATGGTGGACGTGTATGAATCCGACTTTGGCGTCTGTCGGGTTGTGCTCAGCCGCTGGATGCCGCCGGACAAACTGCTGCTGCTGGACAGCTCGCGCATTGACGTGATGCCGCTGGCGGGCCGCAGCTTCCACTTCAAGCCGCTGGCTTCCACCGGCGACAGCGAGGCGGGGCAGATCATCGGCGAATACACCCTGGAACTGCGCAACGAAAACGCCCATGCGGTGATTTCCGGCCTGGGCGCAACAACGCGAGCGATCTGACTGAAGCGAAATCTCTCTCTCCTCCCATGACCGGCCGCGCCCTCGAAAGAGGGCCGGTCGGGTTTGAAGTTAAATGACGTTACTTGTTGTGATGAGTTGACATCGCCTGTGCTGAGAATCGCAAACCGAAATCCGAAAGCCGCCTATGCATCCTGAACTTATCACTGCTCTCGCCCAGTTCGGCCCGGCTGGACTGATTGGATTGCTCTGGATCGCTGAACGACGCCACGCTGCAGCGCGAGACCGGCAATTGATGGAAGCGCATAACAAACTGGCGATGCAGGATCATCACCTCGAGGCGCTGTTGAAGGTGGTGCGCGACAACACGTGCGCCATCACCACGCTGGAACAGACGCAGCGGCAATTGATCGACCTGGCGCAGAACCTTGCCCGCCAGCCCATGTCCGCGTCCAATCAATAAGAAACAAACGCCACACCAAGACTCTGGGACATGCCGGGAGTGGGCGATGAAATGAGTTGTCTGCGGTGATCGTCGGCGGGTATGCTTCGTACCATGCGTGCCGCCATTCTTATTACCTTTGGGCTGTGTGTCGGCATTGTCTGTCTTGCTGGAGCTGGAGGCTGCAGACGAAGCACGCAGCAGATGCAGCAGCACACGCCGGCGATGCCGAGCTCATCGCCCCAGCACCACAGCAGCGCCGCTGCTGCGACGCACGGCAATGCCAACGTCAATGCCAGTGCCAAGGCCAACGTCACCTGGCCGTTCTGGCCCAAGCGGCTGCGGATTCATCCTGCCACGCGGGTGGTGACCGACCGGGCCACTGGCGAGCTGGTGATTGAAGCGCGGGTTGAGTTCTTCGATGCTGAGGGCGATACGTCCAAAGCGTATGGTGAGCTGACGCTGCAACTGCACAATCCGGCACAAAGCACCGGCGAAGATCAAACCTGGAAGCTGGACCTGCGCAACTTGGCGGACAATCGGCGTCAGTTCGATGATGTGACGCACACCTATCTGCTTCGCCTTGATCTTGACAGCGACTCGCTGCCGCCGCAGGCCGAGCTGCGGGCGATATTCATTTCCGCTGACGGCCAGACGATGGAAGGCCGCATGCGATTGCGCCGGTGATTTGTCATCTTGTTTACACCGCGGTAAATCTCTTTGCAAGACTTTCACGCCGGCTCGATCACGGTGTATTGATCGAGGTTGAGGATCGTGAGCTCGCCGTCGTCGAGGCGCAGCTCCAGGCGATCGAGCCAGAGTTTGTCATCCTTGGCGTGGGCGAACCATGAGCCGGTCTTGGCCTGCTGGTAACGGGTGATCACGCCCTCCACGGTGTTGGTCCAGACACGATCGCGCTGGGCGAGTTGCTGGGTGACGCGGACGCGTTGGCCGGGCTTGTAATGCGTGGTTTCCAGGGGCATGGCGATGTTCGAGACTCCAATCCAATCGATTCAATTCAATCCAATCAGGCTCCACGCCGGGGCGTGGAGTTGCTGTTGATGATGTTGTTGCGTTGTTGATGTGCAGGCATCTTATCTGGAAGCGCTCAGCAATGGTGCTGCGGGCATGTTCAGCGCCGTTGGGCCGATGGAAACGACGGTGAAAGGGCCGGGTGTTCGCTGGGCGAGGTAGCGGTTGAGCTGGTCGATGGTAATGGCGTCGACTTGCTGGGCGACTTCGTCGAGCGTGCGGGCACGGCCGAGGCGGAACTGATCGTACACCAGCGCAGCGGCACGGGCAGGCGTGGATTCGCCCTGCATGATCTGATGCGCTTTGAGGCCGATGACAGCACGGTTGAACTCAGCCTGCGTGACGCCCGCCTGCAGGCGGGAGATTTCCTCGATACAGACATCCAGCGTTTCCTGTGCCCGCTCGGGTGTGGTGCCTGCGTAGAGCTGAACGGTTCCCCAATCGCGGTTGGCGCGATATGAAGCGCCCACGCTGTAGCACAGCGAACGCTTCTGACGCACTTCGGTGAACAGGCGCCCGCTGGTTGAGCCGCTGAGCACGCCGATTGCGAGGCGTTCGATCATGGACGAATCATCGCGTTCCGGCGGCGCATCGTATGCCAGGGCGATATGAACCTGCGCGGTGGGTTGTTCAACGTGCAGATAACCGCGCTGCGGCGGAGCAAGCTCGGTTGGTTCGTCAGCCTGGCCGCTCCACGAAGCAAGCAGGCGATCCAGTTGTGCAGCCAGCGCATGCGGGTCAACCGCGCCGGCTACGCCGAGGATCGAACCCTTTGGGCGGGCCCGTCGGCTCCACCATTCGCGCAGCTGGTCGATCGTGGCGTTGGCCAGGACCTCGCGCTGCCCATAGCCGTGGCGATTGAAGGGTGCGGGGTAATGGCGTTCACGCACACGCAGCATGGCAAGGTGTTGCGGATCGTCATCGAGCGAATCGAGCGATTGCAGACAGAGGCTGCGGACCGCATCAAGCGCATCAGCGGGCAACGCAGGTGCGGTGACGATGCTGGTAAGCAGCGGCAGGGCGTCGCTTAACCGATCGCCCAGGAGCGTTGCTTCAAGCCGCAGATGATGCACGTAAACATCGGTGTTGCGCTGTACGCCAAGACGATCCAGCGCATCGCTGTGCTCGCGGCTGGTCATGCCGCCGGCTCCGCGCAGGATCAATTCACTCAGCAAAGCCGCGTAGCCGTCGCCGTCGGGCGGATCAGCAGCTGCGCCGACCGGCAGCAGCCAGTTCAGCGCAACCGACTGGACATTGGGGATCGGCTCGACGACCAGCGTCATTCCGCAGGCAAGTTCGGTGGTGACGATATGGGACATGGGACACGATGATAGAGATAACCCCGCTGCGATTCGAGATCGCCAGGCATGATCGGCGATTTTGCGGGCCGGAGCATGCCGCGGCGACGGCGAGCAGCGCAATTGTGCGATGCGTCAAGATTTCTCCAACTGTCACAAAACCGTCACAAAAGAGGCAAAGCGAAGGCTGGTTTCAGCCGGGGCTGCGATCGGCGGCTCATTGTGGCGATAAAAGCAGAAGCGCAAGGCTATGCGCTACTGGAGGGTCCGATGCGTCTGTTCATGGACACCATCGTCGCATTGCTGCTGTCTGCAATTCTGCTGGGGATGGTTTGGCATAACCAGAACAGCCGTGCCGAGCAGGCTGAGCGCAACTTCGCGCGGGCCGAGGTCCAGCGCTTCAACCAGCAGATCGCGCTGCAGGCAGCCTTGGCGCAGGTGCATAACAACGAGCGCGGTTATCCGCAGGAAATCGATCTCAACTGGTTTCAGGGCAACCTGCCAGCCAATCCGCTTCTGCCAGCGGGGCATCCCTGGCTGGAGATCGCCGGTCCGGATCAGAAGGATCTCGAGCACCCGCCGCAACGCATCGCCAACGCCAAGCATCTGGCGAAGTTCTGGTACAACCCGCACAACGGCATTGTGCGAGCGCGTGTGCCGGTGATGGTGTCTGATGCTGCCTCGTTGAAGCTCTATAACTACATCAACGATTGTGATTTGCCGACGCTGTTTGCCGAGCCGGCACGCTCAGCCAGCGGCCGTTGAGCTGCATCGACTCTGCAGCGGTGTTGTTGAGCTGATTGACAGTTGAAGCGGCAACGCGCTTGTGATGGGGGTTATGACAGCCCCAGCGACTGTTCGATCGTGTACAGGCCGGGCTTTTGAGCGTGCAGCCACGCAGCGGCGCGCAGCGCGCCTCGGGCAAAAAGATCGCGATTGGTTGCGCTGTGGGAAAGCTGTATCCGTTCGCCCGGACCGGCGAAGTGAACGGTGTGTTCGCCGATGATGTCGCCGGCACGGATGCTGTGCATGCGATCGGCGGGCAGGTCGATGCCGGTACTGTCGCGTATGGCCTGCACGATGCGCAGCGCCGTGCCGCTGGGCGCATCTTTCTTCATGACATGATGCGATTCGATGATGTCGATCTGATACTCGCTGCCCAAAAGCCGCGCCGCTTCTGCAGCAAGATGATTCAGCACCGCTACGCCCAGAGAGGTGTTGGCAGCGATCATCACAGCGACGTTGTGGCTGGTTTTCTCGAGTAAATCAAGCGTTTCAGGCGACAGCGCCGTGGTGCCCACCAGGAGCGCTGCGCCAAGTTGATCAGCGAGCTGCGCAGCGCGGCGTGCGCCGTGGTCGGAAGAGAAATCGATGACCACATCAACGGTTCCTGCGCGAAGTTCATCGGCAGACGCAACGTCGTCACGATCAATGGAAGCGACAACATTGAAGCGTTCATCACCGTGCGCCAGCGCGACGATGCGCGTTCCCATCCTGCCTCGCGCGCCGTGCATTACAATTCGAACTGCGGTGTTGGAAGACATGGTCCGAGTTCCGACTTGAAAAAATTTCTGTCAAGAGACTTTCCATCGTAATCCGATGAAGGTAAAAATTTGCGTGGCGGGTGTTCCGCCGCAATCGTACAAGCGTACTCCGACACGCTTTCATTTTCACAGGAGGTCATAACAATGGCCAAGAAGCGCGCCACGAAGAAGGCTGCAGGCAAGAAGACTGCCAAGAAGGCAAGCAAGAAGAAGGTTTCGAAGAAGACTGCCAAGAAGGTTGGCACCAAGAAGGCCGCCAAGAAGACTGCGAAGAAGGCTACCGCCAAGAAGACGGCCAAGAAGACTGCCAAGAAGACGGCCAAGCGAGCCACTCGCAAGAAGGCAGCCATGCGGTAATTCGAAGTCGTCGCGGCAACAAACGCCGCGGCCAACTTCACCAGCAAATGCGCGAGGCCGGCACAATGCCGGCCTCGCGGCGTTTTGCTCGAGCATGAAACGCCCCGTGTGCAGGCGATCGTTTCCCTGTTGTGTACGCCAGTTCGACAAAAACCGGAGCATCGCGCATGTCCTGGCCATCACGCGGGGGTACTCGAACCCAAGCCCTGCTACAATTGCCTCTCCAGGGCGATCGATCGACCGATCAATCAAAAATCGGAATCCGGTCGCTACGTTCGTATGGCTGATTCAGATCAGAGTTTCAAGAGGACACGCTCCAATGACGCACGTCATCGCCGAACCGTGCATCGGCACCAAGGACACCTCCTGTGTCGAAGTCTGCCCTGTGGATTGCATCCACCCCACCAAAGATGAACCCGAGTTCGAAAACTCGGAGATGCTCTACATCGATCCCGACACCTGCATCGACTGCGGTCTGTGCGTGGACGAGTGCCCGGTGCAGGCCATCTACCCCGAAGAAGACCTTCCCGAGGAATGGCACAAGTACATCCAGATCAATGCGGAGTGGTACAGGAAGCAGTGACAAAGCAGAACGCAGAGCAAAGCGCAGGTTCTTGCGCTGACGAAACGTGGCGTTCTGATCAGGGCTTGTTGCAGCGACGCTCAGCGGCTGCGGGGTAAGGTTGTGAATGGGGCGCTTGATGGCGCTTGTCAGCATGAACGCACCGGTTTGCATTGACCAATCCGGTACGAGAGATGAACTTCCCGCAGACCGCAGGGCTGGCTGACGCGTCAGCAGGTGTTTCGCAGCGGCGTTTTCGTCCGTGGGGTGTGAAGATTCAGAAGATTCTCCACGCGCTCGCCGATCAACGAGTCTGCACGCTGCTTTTACAGGCTGATTGTGATGCGCATCGCGCCAGCAAAGCTGAGCGCCCGGCCCAGGCAAGCCCTCGCTGCCTTCGTCGCAGGGCATGCAGCAGTTCTCCAGAATCAGCCGGCAGTGAGTCACACGGCACAGCGATCGCCCATGCATGCGCATGTTTTGCTTGTTTGCATGCATGCACACATGGCCAATGTCGCCTCGGACGTTCGATCAGCGCCTGTTTTTCGGCGTTTCCGCTACCTGCTTAGCTTTCATCTGCTTCCTTGAAGACTCCCGCCGGAGCGTCCGGGCGTTCGGTCCAGTCTTCAACGCGGTCTCCGAGGTTCAACTCGCTGGGCATGGTTTTGCGGTACCCCAGCTTGCGGATGATTTCCAGCACATCCGTCCAGGTGGGAAACGTCTTGTTGTTGACCCGCTTGAAAGCGTCGATGGCCATCAGAAACAGGAACTGCTCCTGAGTCATCTCGCCTTCTTCAGCCGACTTCATGAAATCGGTGCGGCGACGCCCCGGGCCGCGGCGGCGTTCAAGGTTGGTGGAAATCCCGCTGCCTGGCTTACCAGTCCGGCGGTCCAGGCCCGATCGACGATCCACCACGCTCGCTCGACGATCCGACTCGCGCTGATCCGGCTGCGGTGCGCTTGCGGTTTCAGATGGCTTTTTCATCTGCGGCTTCATGGTCGACGCTCCATTTGAGGCATGATCGACCAAACACATCGCGAGCATGAGGCTACACTAGCCCATTCTCGGAACCATTCTCCGGCTCATCATGATGCCTGGGGCCGATAAGGTATGGTCCAATAATCATCACCCGGCAAACCCGCGCCGCTGCGCTTTTATCTTTGATTATGTATGGCTGATCACGACGCTTCACCATCCCGCCCCGCCGATCGCGAATTCAACCCCGCTGCTGCGGTGCTGGCGTGGCTCTGGCCCGGACTGGGGCATATCAGTCTCGGCCATCGCCGCCGGGGTTTGCTGATCATGTTCGGCGTGCTGTTTCTTTTTCTCAGCGGCCTGCTTGTCGGCGGCGTGGATGTCGTGGACCGCAAGGACGATCGGCTGTGGTTTCTCGCGCAAAGCGTCTGCGGGCCGATCGCGTTCGCGGCTGATTATGTGAATCAGAGCTACGTGAAGTCGTTGCCCGATGAGCAGCGCTATCAGGCCACCGGCATCAACAAGCCCAATGAGATGGGCACGCTCTTTTGCGCGTTGGCCGGGCTGATGAACCTGGTGGTGATTCTCGACGCCATGTACTTTGCCCCCAAGCCAAGCGAATCGCCGTTTGTTGAGCGACGCCGGTCGCAGCAATCCGATGCAGCAGCATCTTCATCATCCGCAGCATGACGACACTTGTGGCCTACATCCCGTTTCTGTACCCGCTGAACGTGTTCCACGAGTTGTGGTATCTGCTGCTGTTGCCGCTGGCGTTCGGCATCTCGGTCATCTACAAGGCGGTGCGGATGCACACGCTTGAGCGGTTCTGGCGCGAAGTGGTCGTCATGACCCTGCAGATCGTGCTGGCCATGATCATCCTGGCGCTCGCGCTTGTTGTGCTGGTGGTGCGGGTGGTGCCCCGGCTGCCCGCAGAGTAACAACACTGCAGGCAATTGCTGCGCGTTAGCCCGAGTCAGCGGCCGGTCGCGCACACGTATTTACCTTCTCGCAAAAAGTCCGCGCACAAAACTGGTGATCAGTCGGCTCGTTGCCGATATGCCCAAGCTGCGCTTACGCCACGGATCGGCAGCGCCGCACCGCAACCATCGTCAACCATCACCTGGAGTCAAGGAATAGACCCATGCGTGGCGCTTTGGAGGTTCAAGCGGATCGCGTTTCGCGCCAACAGCATCGCGTGCTTCGCCATCGAGGCAGCGAGCCGGCGAGGATTGAACTGGAGGCGCCGCCGCCGCCCCGACGGCCGTTTACGGTTGCTGATCCACCGACGTCTTGCCATCGTGAAATAAGAGCGCCAGAAACCAGAACGCCCGCATGCGATCCCGACGAGGCGACGCTTGCGCAGGTCTGGCGCGAGTTCAAACGCACCGGCTCTTCATCGCTGCGCAATTACCTGATCATCCACTACATGAGTGGTCACGTGCGCAAGATCGCCAAGCGGCTGCACGCGCAGATTCCGCGCCAGGTTGAACTGGAGGATTTGGTGCATCAGGCGTACGACGGTCTGGTGGATGTGATTGAGCGTTTCGATATCGATCGTGACGTTCGTTTTGAGACGTTTTCATCCCCGCGCATTTACGGCGCGATGCGCGATTACCTGCGGTCGCTCGATCCCGTGCCGCGCCTGGTCCGCACACGCGCCAAACAGTTGCAGGCTGCGACCGAGTCGTTTCAGAAACGCCACGGCCGCACGCCCGATCTTGATGAGCTTCGCGCGTCGATGAAGTTTTCGGAGGCGGATTTCCGCAAACTGCTGGCCGACGGCAACCCTGCTGCGGTCGTGTCGTTCAACAATGCCGGCGCCAGCCGCGAGTTTCACCACAGTGATGAAGCGGAGGCGATGAACAGCATGGAAGATCGCCGCCTTGCTTCGCCGCTGTTATGTGCTGAGCGTGAAGACCTCCGCCGGTGGCTTACCCGGGAATTCTCCCGCCGCGATCGCCTGATCGTTGTGCTGTATTACTACGAGCAGATGACCATGCACGAGATCGGGCGCACGCTTGGCTGCAGCGAGTCGCGCGTCTCACAGCGGCTGAACGCCATCCTCAACTACCTTCGCGCTCAACTGACGCGTGCCGGCACCGACACAAAGCTGGTGGAGTAACCTACGCACGGCACGCGGAGAACCGAATCGCTGCGGGCATGAGCTGCTGTGATGTGCCGGGCATGCGCCAGGTCGCGCTGGAAATGAGCGCAAAGCGATCCGGTGTGATGTTTGGGGGCGGTGTGTTGAACAGCATCTGAATCCGAAGCGGATTTGTCACAAACCCGCTTGGCGCTTCCTTGCGAGGCGTTTGGCATGCTGTCTTGTGAGCGATAAGCACAGCAGCCTTGGCGGGGCGGTTGACTTGTGCGACAATGGCGGCGCTTCACAATTGGAGCTTCCCAGCCGGTCAGTCAGTCACAGAGGCCGGCCTGCGCCATGGTCCGGAGGTTTGCAGCGCAGTCATGTTCACACGATCGATCCGTTCATTGCGCACCGATTCGCACCGCGGCTCCATGTTTGGATTGCTGGCGGTGATGTTGCTGCTGGGCGGATGGGGCGCGTGGTTTTTTCTGGGCAGCGTTACGGTGTATGAAGCCAGTGCAACGGCGCGGCTGGAAACTGAGCACACCATCTGCCAGGTGCAGTCGCCGGTATCAGGGCGCGTGCTCGTGGCGGATGTGCCCATTGGCCGCGAGGTGCGGGCCGGCGATGTCTTGATCGAACTTGATGCAGCATCGCTGCAATATCAGCTTGATGAGGCGTCAGCCCGCGCAGCAGCGATCAGCGAGCAGATTGCCCTGCTGCGCGCTGAGGCAAAGACGCATGAGCAGGCTCTTGAGCAGCTTCGACAGACAGCGCCGCTTCGTTTGGATGAAGCCAGGGCCCGCGTTCGGGAGGCTGAAGCTGCAGCCCGTTTTGCACGTGAGCAGCTTGAACAGATTGAAGCATTGATTCGAAGCGGCAATGCGACTGAACTGGAGCGCCGCCGCGCCCTGGCTGACGCTCAGCAGCGCGACGCAGCAGTTGAAGCGCTGCGTTTGGCGGCAGATCGCGTGATGCCGGAGCAGGCATTGGCCGAAGCCGAGCGTCAGGCACAGTTGGACCAGTTGACGCGAGAAATTGCGCAACTGGAAAGTCAGCAGCAGGCTGATGTGGTCATGATCGCGCGGCTGGAGCACGAAATCGAGCGTTGCCGCATTCGCTCGCCGATTGACGGCCGCATTGGCGAAGCGGCGCATCTGCATGCCGGCACGGTGCTGGATGAAGGCCAGTGGCTGGCGACGATCGTGCCGACATCAACTGCCGTGCGCGTTCACGCAGCGTTTCCCGCAGCAACCGCGATGGGCCGCATTGTTCCCGGGCAGCGTGCGCGCATTCGATTGGACGGTTTTCCGTGGAGCCAATACGGCACGATCAGCGCGATTGTTGAGCAGGTGGCGGGCGAATCGCGAGATGGCCTGCTGCGCGTGGAACTGGCCGTGACGCACAATGGTGATGATGATGACGACGGCGATGTGTTGGCGGGCCTCGTGCCGCTGCAGCATGGATTGCAGGGGTCGGTCGAAGTTGCTGTTGAACAGGTTTCGCCTGCTGTGCTGGTGCTGCGTGCTGCGGGGCGTCGAAACGTGGCGTCGGTTCCGGTCGCAGATGCCCGAAGCGGAGACGCAAACGCCATCACTCATATGAGTAAGAGGATCGACGGCTGATGGTCGCACTTCGCAGGAGTCGTCGTCGCCTGCTTGCGCCGGAGGTGGTGCAGACCTCAGCAATGGATTGCGGGCCGGCATCGCTCAAATCGCTGCTGGAAGGCCACGGCATCCACGTCAGCTATGGGCGATTGCGCGAAGCGTGCCAAACCGATGTGGACGGCACATCGATCGATACGCTGGAAGACGTGGCGGTGCAGTTGGGACTGGACGCGCAGCAGGTCATCGTGCCTGTTGATCATGTGCTGCTTCCCGAAGCGCGAGCGTTGCCTGCGATTGCAGTCGTGCGTTTGCCGACAGGCGCGAATCATTTTGTCGTTGCCTGGCAATCCGTAGGCGGCGTGGTGCAGTTGATGGACCCTGCGACGGGTCGCCGCTGGCCGCTGAAGAGCCGATTTCTCGAGGAGCTGTATCAGCACTCGTATCCGGTGCCGGTACGGGCCTGGCGGGCATGGGCGGGAACGGAGGAATTCCTCGGGCCGCTTCGCACGCGCATACGCAACCTGGGCATCGGCAGACGCGCAACGGCGCGATTGATTGCAGAGGCGCTGGACGATACGGGCTGGGAAGGGCTTGGCTCGCTTGATGCAGCGGCGCGCATGGTCGATTCGATGGTGCGTTCACAGGGCATTCGTCGCGGTCGGCAGGCGCTTGGCGTTCTCAAAGCGCTCAAGCAGCAGGCGCTGGTGCGTGATGAAGAAGATCGATTGACAGTGCCGGCTGCGTTCTGGTCGGTCTATCCGGCCCATCCCAGTCCCGATGGTGAACCGCAGGTTGTGATGCGCGGAGCCGTTCTGGTTCGCGTCAGGCAGCGACGACCGGTTCATGCTGCGAAGAAGATGCAGTCGGATGTCGATGACGGCGGGCAGGGGAAGGCTGACGGCAGCGCAGCGGTGTCGGGCCAGGCGCTGTCGCCGGAGCTTGCTGCAGCGTTGCGCGAACCGCCTGCCAAGCCGGGGCGGGACCTGCTGCGCATGATGATGGAAGACGGCATGCTCGCGCCGAGTGCGATCACGGGCGCATTGGCGCTTTCAGCGATCATCGTGCTGCTGGAAGCGCTGCTGTTTCGCGGGCTGCTCGATGTCGGCCGCCATCTGGGTTTATTTGAACAGCGTGTCGGGGCGATCGCCATGCTGCTGCTTTTTGGCTTTGCAGCAATGCTTCTGGAACTGCCCATCGCCACGAACATGGTGCGCTTCGGCCGCAAGCTTGAAACGCGCATGCGCATGGCGTTTTTGCGCAAGATACCTCGCCTGGGCGACCGCTATTTCCAGAGTCGATTGACCTCGGACATGGCTGAGCGCAGTCATGCGGTGCAGGCGATTCGAGGTTTGCCGACACTGGCGTTCACGCTCCTGCGCGCGTCCTTTGCGCTGCTGTTCACCACGGCCGGCATCATCTGGCTCGATCCGGCAAGTCTTCCTGTCGCCATCAGCGCAGCGGTATTGGCGGTGGCGGTGCCGCTGTGCTGCCTGCCGTTTCTGGGCGAGCGCAACATGCGTGTGCGCACTCATGCAGGCGCATTGAGCCGGTTTTATCTTGATGCGCTGCTTGGACTGGTGGCGGTGCGCACGCATGGCGCTGAGCGGTCTGTTCGCCGCGAGCACGAGGGGCTGCTTGCTGAGTGGATGCGGGCCAGTCTTTCGCTGCAGCGCGCGGTCGTAAGCATTGAAGCCGTTCAGCTGGTGTTCAGTTTCGGTCTTGCTGCATGGCTGCTGATGGATCACTTTGGTCGGGCTGGTGAAGCTGCGAGCGTGCTGCTGCTTATTTACTGGGCGCTGAGCCTTCCAGCGCATGGTCAGGAAATTGCAACGCTTGCGCGGCAGTATCCCAATCTGCGCAACGTCGCATTGCGCATCATGGAACCGCTTGGTGCGCCCGAAGGCGACAGCGATGACGCCAGCGCCGATGAACGCAGGAAACAGCACGCCGGCTCTGCGGCCGATGAAACCCGCTTACCGTCATCACTCAAACTGACTTCCAATGCAGACGCTGCAGCTTCGCTTGACGGGCATCCGCATTCAAACCTTGCAACTCGCGCAGCAGCATTGCAGCAGAACGTGCGGCACGAAATCACAGCAGATGCAGCGCGTGCCGTCAGCATCGAAATGCGCAACGTGAGCGTGCGGGCAGCGGGGCGGCTGATTCTCAGCGATGTCTCTCTCGACATTCAGCCCGGCGAGCACGTGGGCATTGTGGGGCCGTCGGGAGCGGGCAAATCGACATTTGTGGGATTGCTGCTCGGCTGGCATCGCGCTGCGGAAGGAAGCGTGCGCGTTGATGGCAGAATTCTGGATCAGGAACATCTGCGCGAGCTGCGGCAGGTCACAGCCTGGGTTGATCCGAGCGTGCAGCTGTGGAATCGCTCGCTGCTGGAGAACCTGCGCTATGGCGCGGAGGACGACGCGCTGGCGCGTATCGGCATGGTCATCACACAGGCGCAGTTGCAGCGCATGGTGAGCGAACTGCCGCATGGTCTGCAAACGACGCTGGGCGAAGGCGGCGCGCTGGTGTCCGGCGGCGAAGGTCAGCGCGTGCGTCTGGCCCGCGCGATGCTGCGCAGCCAAAGTCGATTGGCGATTCTGGATGAGCCGTTTCGTGGCTTGGATCGTCAGCGCCGCAGTGAATTGCTCCAGCGCGCTCGAGAACTCTGGCGCAACGCCACCGTGCTGTGCATCACGCACGATGTGGAACAAACCATGAGCTTTGACCGCGTGCTGGTGGTGGACAGCGGGCGAATCATCGAAGCAGGCCGACCCACTGAACTCGCGCAGCGTTCCGATTCAGCGTATCGCCAGTTGCTGGATGCAGAGCGCAATGTGCGGGCAGCAATGTGGACAGGCGCGCACTGGCGGCGATTGTGGCTGGAGGGCGGCGAGCTGCAGGAGCGCGTTGAACAGCAGGAACAGCGGACAGGAGGCAAGGTTCATGGCTGATCTTGCTGCAGCGGCGTGGCCTGCATCGCGACTGGGCGAAGCCATCGAAGGTTTGGCGCGCCGCAGCGGCATGGCGCTGGAGCCGCGCGTCGCACCCGCGCCGCCGCTTGATCTGCCCTGGGACAATGTGGCGCGGACAGGGAAGTGGATTGAGGCGACAGCGCAGTGGCTGGGCCTTGAAGCAGAGCCGGTGACGCTGAGCTACGCGGAATTGGACGAGGCAATTCGGCGCGCTGCGCCTGCGCTGCTGTACGTGCCGGGTGATGAGCCTCGGTTTCTTGCACTGCTTCGGTTCGGGCGGCGAAAAGTTGGCGTGCTCGGCCCGGATATGCGCGTGCATTGGCTCGACGTTGAGACAATCCGAAGCACCACCTGCCAGCGGCTGGAAGCGCCGTTTGCTGAGCGACTGGACATGGTGCTGGCCAGCGCGGGCATTCCGGCACGCAGCTACACCAAAGCGCGCGCATCGCTTCTGCGGATGCAGCTTGGGTCGGTGCCGATCCGCGCATGCTGGCTGCTTCGTCTTCCGCCGAGCAGCAGTTTTCTGCAGCAGCTTCGGCATGCGCGTATTCCAGCCCGCCTGGCGAGCCTGCTGGCGTTGAATCTGATTCAAATGACGCTGTTCGTGCTGTCATGGTGGATCATCGGCCGCGCTGTATTGCAGGGTCAGCTTGAATGGGGATGGCTGATAGCGTGGGCGCTGCTATTGGTGTCGATGGTGCCGTTTCGTGCGCTGGCGACGTGGACGCAGGGCACACTGGCGATTTACACCAGCAGTCTGCTCAAGCAGCGGCTGCTCGTTGGTGCGCTGCGCATCGATCAGGATGAGATTCGCCATCAGGGGGCAGGCCAATTGCTGGGGCGCGTGATTGAAGCTGAAGCGATTGAATCGCTGGCGCTGAGCGGGGGATTTCTTGCGCTCTCGGCCGTGGTGGAAATCGCCATGGCGGCATGGGTGTTGAGCGAAGGCGCAGGCGGCGGCTTGCATGTGATTCTGCTGGCACTCTGGCTGGCGATTACCTGCGCGATGTGCTGGGCGCTGTATCGCAGACTTCGACAGTGGACGCAAAAGCGCTTGTCGATGACGCATGATCTTGTTGAGCGCATGACCGGCCACCGCACGCGCCTGGCGCAGGAGCGGCCGGACCGCTGGCATTTCGAAGAAGATCAGGCGCTGGAGCGGTACGTCGAACTGTCGCGGTGGATGGACAATCTGACCGCCGTTGCCGGCGCTGTGGTTCCGCGCGGCTGGCTGCTGGTTGGATTGGTCGGCCTTGCACCTGCGTTCGTGGCGGGCGAATCGAGCATGGCGGCCACGGCAATCGGTCTGGGCGGCGTGCTGCTGGCGTCGCAGGCATTGCGGAAAGTGTCGGCAAGCCTGTCGAATCTTGGCGCAGCAGCGGTGGCGTGGACGCAGGTGCGGGCGCTCTTTCACGCAGCAGGAAAAAAACACATCATCGCTTCGCCTGATGTGGCGGGACGATTTCATGACGCTGCTGACCGCGATCGACAGCGAGGCGTCATCGACGCAACAGGCATTACGTTCCGTTATCAGGATCGCACCTCACCGGTGCTGTGCGGATGCGATCTGCATCTTGCGCCCGGCGATCGCCTGCTGCTGGAAGGTCCGTCAGGTTCAGGCAAATCCACGTTGGCAGCAGTGCTGACGGGACTGCGCGAACCTGACAGCGGATTGATTTTGCTCGATGGACTGGATCGGCAGACTCTCGGCGCTGAATCGTGGCGGCAGCGGATCGCAGCTGCGCCGCAGTTTCATGAGAATCACATTCTTGCGGGCAGTCTTGCGTTCAACTTGCTCATGGGCCGGCGCTGGCCCGCTGAGCCGATTGATCTGGAGCAGGCCGAGCAGGTCTGCCGCGAGCTGGAGCTGGGTACGCTGCTTGATCGCATGCCGTCGGGTTTGCAGCAGATGGTGGGCGATACAGGCTGGCAGCTTTCGCACGGTGAAAAAAGCCGCGTCTTCATCGCGCGGGCGCTGCTGCAGGATGCCGATGTGATCGTGCTGGATGAGAGCTTCGCATCGCTCGATCCAGCAACATTGCAGCGATGCCTGCAGTGCGTGCTCAATCGCGCTCGCAGCGTTGTGGTGATCGCGCATCCTTGATGATGTGTCTAAGCAGTTGCTGCGATTGCAATTATGTGAAATTGCAGCCGTGGGGCGTTCCTGGTTGTGATTTTCTTCACAAACCGGCGCATCGCTGCTGCGCTTAGGCGTGTGCAGCGAATCGATCCATTGCGGCGATGTTTGATCGTAAGTTCTTGCGAATCGTAAACCTTGATGTAGAATTCCGATAATGTTTCCGGATCATCGCTCCTGTCGATGTGGCTCATTCAACATTGTTCGTTTCCGCGCAAGGAGATCCATGATGCAAGAGACTCCCAGTGTCCAGCCGTTTTTCGCGCGCTATCTGGAAGAACAGTCATTGACTGTCAAGACAAACGTCAAAGCCGGTCCGGGGAATGGTCCTGGCGGCGGTGGCGGCGGTAACTGGCCGCCGGTTGTTACCCTGAAATATCCGTCCGACAATGCGGACGAAATTGTGATCCCGCTGTTCCCGTAAACCTGTTCGCAACTGCATCGACAGGAGCGGCTTCCTGCCGGAGTCAGACATTCAGCCAGCGCGACTGCGCAGCATTGCGCAATTCGTGCAGCACATGCGGAACAAATGCGGAACAAAGCGTCATGAACGCCAGCGATTGATCAATCCAGTTCACTTCGATTGATGTGCAGCATCGTCCGGCATTGAGGCGGCTTTTCCGCATTGTTATGTGATCGTTGGGGCACTTCATCACAACTGCACAAGGAGTCACCTATGGCAGCAAAGAACACACCCGATCGAAGTCAGCCCGAGGCTCAAAAGCCGTTTTTCACCCGTTTTCTGGAAACTCAGGAGCTACCGCAGATCAGAACTGACATCAAGGCCGGCCCGCGTGTTCCGATCGTCACCCACAAGTGGCCGTCGGATGATGACGAGGGCGGTCCGGTGATGTAATCCGTGCGGATCAAATCGCCTCAGCCGACTCGCTGGCCGGCGCGGGGCGATTTGCGTTGACTGTTACGCAACTTTATTGATGAAAGGAGCCAGCAGAAATGCAGCAAAAGGATTCAACGCCGTTTTTCGCTCGCTATCTTGAAGAGCAGCAGGCGCCGGCTGTGAAGACCAACGTCAAAGCCGGTCCGGGTCTGTTTCCGAGCAGGCCTCCGGGGGAAGTCACGATGAAATGGCCTTCTGATGACGACGAAGGCGAAACCATGTGATCGTAGCGCCACGGCCGGCGATTGTGCAGGCCGTGGCGTTTTACATCACATTAGCAGCAAGCGATTATCTCAAATCGCACGCCAGTAACGAACCGAAACCCATGGAACGCTTGTTTGAGCGTTCCATCAATTCCGGAAAGGATCCCACAATGAAGCAGCATATGAACCGGGAAAGCCAGGCTGTCAGCCAGTCGCAGCGTGAACAGTCGCACGAGCCGTTTTTTGCGCGTTTGCTGGAGAACCAGCACACAACGCCAGCCGTGCAGACCGGCATCAAGGCGGGCAAGCTGAACCAGACGATGAAGTATCCTTCGGATAACGACGAGTGGTAAGAAATCCGTTGAATGCTGCACGTTCAAAGTGCGGACACAATCATCGTAACTTCCCTGCGCCGCAGTCGCACCCTTGCTCGTCAAAGCCAATGCGAGCAATCGTCGCGGCTGCGGCGTTGTTGACTTTGGTATCGTGCTGCGTTCGTTGCCGTTTTCTGCGCCTGTTGCGTCTGTGCCCATGTCGTCATATGCCGCCAACGTTGTTCTGCTTCTGACCCATACAGCCGATCACTTCACCGTTGATCGTGTTGCCGCTGCACTTGCTGAGCGCGGCATGAATCCTGTGCGGGTCGATACCGACTTGTTCCCCAGCCAGCTTCGGCTTGCTGCGAGCTTCACGGCTGGCCAGGGGCTTCAGCACAGCCTGCATGTAGATGGCCGGCATATTCGTCTGGCGGACGTGCGTGCGGTGTGGCTTCGCAAAATCTGGACGCCGCGCATCGATGATTCGATCAATGAGCAGTTCCGCGATCAATGCGTGCGCGAATCCAAAGCTGCGCTGCTTGGCTTTCTTGATGGTTTGCATGAGGCCCGCTGGGTTGATCCGCCGCACCGCATGCAGCAGGCGGAAAACAAGCTTCTGCAGTTGCGCATGGCGATGGCGTCGGGCCTGAATATTCCGCGCACGCTGGTGACCAACGATCCTGAGCCGGTGCGGCAGATGTTCGCTGAACTCAACGGCGCAATGGTCGCCAAGATGCTGACGCCGTTTACCGTCAGCATGGACAGACCGGCAGCGTTTGTCTACACCAGCCCGGTGCGCGAAGAAGACCTTGCCGACGCTTCATCATTGCAGCACTGCCCAATGGTGTTTCAGCAGCGCATCGAGAAAGCCTGCGAGCTTCGCATCGCATATGTGAACGGCGAACTGTTCGCGGGCGCGATCGATGCCAGTGCGAGCGCTCAGGGGCAGGTCGACTGGCGCCGCGCCTCGCTGGGTGAATGCAGTTGGCAGCACGCAACCGTGCCCGATGCGGTGCGCCGGTCGCTGCAGGCCTTGATGCGCCGCCTTGGCCTGAGCTTCGGCGCAATCGACATGATCCTCACGCCTGCCGGCGAGCATGTGTTTCTTGAAGTCAATCCTGCCGGCGAATGGGGCATGCTCGAAAAGGAACTCGATCTGCCGATCTCACAGGCAATCGCCGATGCGCTGATCGGGAATCAGTTGCGTGATGAGAGAACCTGCAGCGCAGAAGCGTAAAGGCGTGCGTATCGAATTGGTTGGATCGGATTGCTGGTTGTGTAACATCGTTGTTGTGCTTTGTGTTTTTTCGCTTTCTTTCTGCTCTCTGCAAGGTGGTCTGCATGACCGTACTCATCATTACCCGCAGCGATGACAATGATTGCATTCGCACCGTGACCGAAGCGATCGAAGCGCAGGGCGGCAGCGTGTTTCGTTTTGATACCGACTGCTTTCCCACCCAGGTGCAGCTCAGTTTGCGCACCGGCAAAGGCGGTGATCGCATGATTGTGCGGTCCGATGCGGGCGAGCTTGATCTGGCTGATGTCACCGCGGTGTGGTATCGCCGGTTTCATGCTGGCGCGAAGATTCCCGAAACCATGGACAAGCAGCTTCGCGCCGCATCCATCAAGGAAACGCGCTACGTTCTGTGGGGCATGATGGCGGGGCTGAACGTGTTTCACGTTGATCCGCTGCCGATCGTGCGGCATGCGATGAACAAGCAGGTGCAGCTGCAGCTTGCTCGCGATGTGGGACTGGAAACGCCGCGCACGCTCATTACCAACGATCCCGATGCGGTGCGTGCGTTCGCCAGGGAGTGTCCGGAGGGCATGGTCACCAAGATGCTCGCGTCGTTTGCCATTTATGACGACGGCGTAGAGAACGTCGTCTTCACCACCGCGGTATCGGATGAAGACTTGCGCGACATGCAGGGGCTTGATCTTTGCCCGATGACCTTTCAGGAAAAGGTTCCCAAAGCCATGGAGCTGCGCGCGACGGTTGTGGGAGATCGCATCTTCACCGCTTCGATTGATTCGCAGGCGTCCGATCGTTCGCGCATCGACTGGCGGCGGGAGGGCGCAGCGATGGTCACGCAGTGGAAGCACTACGATCTGCCGCACGATGTCGGTCACAAGCTGCTTGCTCTGATGGACCGCTTCGGCCTGCAGTATGGCGCAGCGGATTTCATCGTTACCCCTGATGGCAGACACGTCTTTCTTGAAGTGAACCCTTCAGGCGAATTTTTCTGGCTCGACACGTGGCCGGGCCTGCCGATATCGCCCGCCATTGCCGATCTGCTGCTGCACCCGACGCACCGCAGAAGCACGTCACGCCAGCACGCGCACGCAGTTCACGTTTGATTGCGCATCAGTGCGCTGTTGGCGCCGTGGTATTCGCTGCCAGTGTGCAAAGAAATCGAGCAGCATCACGTCATTGGCGATCTCTGCTGCTGGCAGCAGCGGTGCATTGTCGTTGTTTGCGACGATGAAAATGTTGCTGCGCTGGTTCGGTGCGTGAATCACTGCGGAGCGCTGCGATGCGAATGATCGCAAAGTTGCAATCTTGAATTGATGGTTGAGCGCTTGTCATACATATGAGCTTTGTGCACAATATCATCACAGCGACTGATGAGTACGTGTGCAGGATTTTGATCTCTATTGACAAGCGCATGTGCAGGCAGGGCACATAAGTAAGAACAGCGGTTCTGCCCGCTGAGGCAAGCTAAGCGGCGCTCATGCGTGGAGGAGGGCAATGGATTATTCCGGACGAATTCACCGTTTGATTCGCATGCTCATGCTCATTCAGACGGATCGCCAATGGACTCCGCAACGGCTTGCGGAGGAGTTCGGCACCGCTGAGCGCACAATCTACCGTGATCTGCAGCACCTGCGAAACGCTGGGTTTCCCATCATATTCGATCGCGAATCAAACCAGTACCGCGTCAACGGCAAGTTCTTCATGCCGCCCATTCATCTGACGTTTGAAGAAGCGCTTTCGCTGGCGACGTTGTGCGAACATGTTGCTGGATCGGAAAGAATTCCTCTTTTGAAACCGGCATATGAAGCGCTGCACAAGATCGAATCGCAGTTGCCCGCTGCCATTCAGAATGATCTTTCGCAGACCGTGCAGCACGTGGCGATCCAGACGGCGTCATCCACGCCGGCGGATTCTTACGGCAATCTGTACGACGTCATGCGAAACGCCATCGCCACACGCAGACGCGTGATGTGCAAATACGAGGCGCAGCATTCCGACAAAGATGACGAATCTTCCGGCGACGCTGCGTTCGAGTTCGAGCCTTATGCGCTGTTCTTCAGTGTGCGGGCGTGGTATGTCATCGGTCAGCGATCCGACCGTGACGGCCTGCGCTGCTTGAAGCTCACGCGCTTCACGCAGGCGTCGGCGACCGATCGGCCGTACATGGTGCCTGATGATTTCAGCGTCGATGAGTATCTGGGCAATGCCTGGCGGATGATACGTGGCGAAGATGTGCCGGTGGAAATCTGGTTCGACGCAGAGTTCGCCTCGACTGTGAGCGAGACGCGCTGGCACAAGACCCAGGAGATCGAACACCACGCCGACGGATCGTGCACGTTTCGATTCACGGTTTCGGGCCTGGACGAAATTGAATGGTGGGTTCTGTCGATGGGGCCGCATTGCATTGTGCGTCAGCCGGTTGAGTTGGCCAGACGCGTGCGAGACCTCGCCATGCGCACGGCAGAGCTGTACCGCAGCCACGCTGAGAGCGGAGCGCGGCGTTTGGGAGACTGATGCAAAATTTCTCAAAAAAGCACGCTCACCGATGACATGCCGCTGTCAGCCGCCGTTGGTAGATTGACCGCGTGACGAAACCGGGCCTTTGGAGGAGAAGGGCCGGCGGTGGAGTTTGGGGCTGCTTGTGGGGAGTAGCCGACCTGGGAGCGCCGGATGCGATGATAATGCGAAAGCGCCGGCGCTCCTTTTGGCCGGCCGCTGCGTGGGTTGTGTAAACCTACTATCTATGCCGCGGGATAGCACAACAGCGGTGATGGGGGGAATACAGCCGGCATGAACGGCTGTTGCAGCCGATCTTATCGTCGGCGCGTGGTCTTGGACCTGCGTGTGCGTGAGGTCCGTTTTTTCGCCGGCACCGCCAGACCGCCGCTGATGGTGAGTTCGGCGGGGCTTTCGCGCATGGGCTTGATATCTGCCGACGTGGTGACCTCAGCGATAGTCGTCTGGCGGAACGCTCGCTCAGCCTGGGCCATGGCGTCGTCCAGCCGCTGATGCAACGGGCAGAGTTGCTTGGCGTGCGAAGCCAGCCCCAGGGGGCAGGTGAGGATGCGTTTGGGAGGGTCGACCGCCTCAAGCACATCGTACATGGTCATCTGTTGAGGATCACGCGCCAGAGCGAATCCCCCGTGCAGGCCGCGTTGCGATCGCACCAATCCGTGTCGGCTCAGGTCCTGCAGCACCTTGGCCAGATAACCCGTGGGCACGCTGGTGGCCTGGGAAATCTGTTGCGTTGTGCGGCACTCGCCGAAGTGATAGGCCAAATCAACGACCGCTCGAAGTGCGTACTCGGCGGTTTGTGAGATCACGAACGACTCCTTTTCAAACGTCCCATTCCGGACCTGCTACTGTAGTGTAAACGCTCAGCATAAGCGCATACAACGCATTTGCATGAATCGAAGACTTCCGGGCGTTCCTCGCTGACGTCTCGCGTCCGATCGGGACATTATGCAATTTCGGGTACTAACTGTCGCAAAAAAGCTTGCGAAACCTGCTGCGTTGTTCTGGTTATAGGGGACGAGTTACGACCGGCTGCTGGTAATCCGCACGCCGTCGGCAATCCGGTCCCCCGGGTGAATGATGACCGTTTCTCCCGGCTCCAGGCCGCTGAGCACCTGCGCTTCAGTCTGGCTTTGCTGGCCAATCTGCACGATCCGCAATGCAGCCCGCCCGTTTTCAACAACGAACACCGCCCATTCGCTGCCGCGGCGGAATAACGCTGCATTCGGCACAAGCACCACGTTATCCGCCTCCCACAGGACGATCCTTGCCTCCACGCGGAAGCCGTCGCCCAGCGACCGGCGTTCCTCCAGCGGCGTTGTGATGTCAACGATCACATTCACGCGCTGCTCTTCAACGCCCAGCGCGGAGATCTTGGTAAACGCTGACGGCTCAACCAGGCGGACGACGCCCTGCAGCGGCTGTGGGCCGCCCCAATGTTCCAGCACGACTGGCGCGCCGCGCTCAATCCGCGCTCCGTCATTGGAAAGCACATCAACCACCACTTCCATCTCGTTCAGGTCGCCCAGTTCCAGCAGTTCGGTTCCGGCCGTCACCACCCCCGCGCTGCGCTGCAGCACCCGCAGCACCACGCCGGTGATCGGACTGCGAATTTCAAAGGCTGGCTCTTCCTCCGGCTCTCCGCTTCGCACATAAGTGCGCAGCAGCGCGCTGCGAGCCTGTTCAAGCTCAAACGCTGCAATCTCCCGGGCGAACCTCGCCGATTGCACGTCCTGCTGCGCGGTTTCCACCGCCAGCTCAGCGCGATCAAGTTCGATGATGCTGACCGCCTCGCTGCGGGCTGCGCTGGTGATGCGATCCAGTTCGGTCTGAGCAAACTTCAGAGATGCCTGTGCGCGTTGCAATTGCGCTTCGGTGCGCTGCACGTTGGCTTCGGCAGCTTGCACCCGCGCCTCGGCTTCGGCTTGCGCACGCACATCCAGCAGTGCCGGATCAACCGGATCGATCGTCGCCAGCAGCGTGAAATTCGCCTCAACCGGATCGCCCGGATCAAGCGTAATCCGACGCAGCCAACCCGCCAGCGGCGAGGAGACGGTATAGCGGTCAATCACGCGCGTCTGACCTTCCTCGTCAACCGTCACGCGCAGCGATCCGTGGTCAATCACCGCCACATCCACCGGTACCGGCTGGGGAATGAATGCGTACACAATTGCCGCAATCACTGCAAGACCCACCAGAAGCAGCAGCACTCGTCGAACAGCCCACTTCATCGCGGTGCGCTACTCCCGTGTCTTGAGCACGCTGACCAGATCCAGGCGATCCACCCGATGCCGCACGATCAGCCCTGAAACCAGCGCAGCAATCGCAACCACGACCGTCGCGAATCCGTACGTTGATCGCTCAACCACCAGGGGAATGCGGAACAACTCAGTGTTGTACGCCAGCGTCGTCAAGGCGGCGAAACTATAACCCAGCAGCAGGCCGAGCGGGATGGCGATCAGCGTCAATATCGCCATTTCGCCCAGCAGGATCAGTGAGGCTTCAGCGCGTGTAAACCCGATGACCCGCAGCGTGGCCAGTTCTCGACTGCGTTCTGAAAATGAAATCCGCATGCTGTTGTACACTACGCCAAAAGCGATTATGCACGCAAATAGCACATTGAATGTGCGCATGCGCAGAATGTTTTCTGCAACCGTTTCATAAAAACTGGTGAGCATGGCCTGCTTGATGGTCACGCTGGCGACCATCGGCGTTTTTTTGAGCGTGGTGAAGATCGCATCCCTTGCCAGTTCATCGGCGCTGAGATAAACGCCCGAAAGCACCTGGCCTTGCCGCATCAAACGGTTCAACGCATCAATGTTCATATACGCCGACGTGCCGGCAAAATCCTCGATCAACGCCGTCACGGGTATCTCACGCACCGGTCGCGACTCCTCCAGTACCTCCACCGTCACGTATTGACCCACGCCGACATCAAGCAGTTCAGCAAGCTTGGCTGAAAGCACCAGTCCTTCCGGCGGAAGCTGCACGGGATTTCTATTGATGTCCACGAGGCGAAACAGTTGCGCATCAGCTTCCAGGCCCATGATTCCCACCCGCCGCGTACGATGGCCCGAGATGAATCGGGTTGACAATGCGCGGAACGGTTCAGCATGGATCACGCCGGGAATATTCTGTATCTCATGCAGCGCGCTGCGGGAGCGTGGTTCGACGAACAGCACGGTCATATCCTGCCGCTGAGCAGTGTGAAACTCCAGATCGATCGCATAGTTGATCGCGTCGAGCATGAAGCTCCCCAGCACCAGCACCGCTGCCGCCAGGCCGATGCCCACGCAGGTTAGTGCGGAGCGAATCGGGCTGCGTTCGATCTGTCGCAGAATCATGCGAAGTACGGGCGGCAGCAGCCGCTGCAAGCCGATGCGTTCAACGAAGGTGGGGCGGAAGGTTGCCGGCGGTTCGGGGCGCATCGCCTCAGCCGGGGGCAGCCGCATGGCGCGAGTCACTGCGCCGATGGTGCCCAGAATCGCTGCGCCCGCACTGATGCCAGCAGCCAGTATCACCACCCAGGCGTCGATGCGATAGGCGAACACCGGAAAGTGAAAAAATCGCGTGTACAACTGCGTCATTCCCTGTCCGAGCCACACGCCTACGCCGATGCCTGTCACGGCGCCGAAAAATGCAATCAGCAGCATGAGCTTGAGGTAATGCCAGCCGACTTCGCGGTGGGTAAAGCCGAAAGCCTTGAGCATGGCGATCTGCTCGCGCTGCGTGTTGATGAGCCGCGCGATGACCACGTTCAGCAAAAACGCCGCGACGCCAAGGAAAATGCTCGGCGCGATCAGCGCCATGCCGCGCAGTTCATCGATTTCATTGGAAACGAAGCGGTTCGAGGGGTGATCCTCTCTGCCGTAGGCTCCAAGCCCGCCGTAGCGTTCGGTGAGACGATCGAGCTGATCGATGACCTGCTGCTCGATTGCATCAGGCGTAAGACTCAGCGCGATGTCGTTGAACGCGCCGTCCATATCGAATGCCGGAGCAAGCTGGTCGTAGCTCATCCAGAATACGCCAAAGCGCCGGTCATCGGGCAGTAACTCGCCGGGGCGAATCTGGTAGACGTATTCCGGCGACAGCACGATGCCCACGATGCGAAGCGCCTGCATGCGGCCGTTGATGATTGCAGTGACGCTGTCGCCAAGGCGAAGGCCATGTGCGTCAGCGAAGGTTTCAGTCACCAGCACTTCATCAGCCCGCCCCGGTTCGATGAAGCGGCCGCTGCGCAGGTGCAGTTGATTCAGGCCGTCGGCAGAGCGGTCCGAGACAGAGATGATTCGACCCGCTGCCGGCTCTGCCATGCCCGGCACGTCGAGGTTGACCTCCGCAACCACGCGCGTCTGCACCTGCTGCACGCCGGGAATGGCCTGAATGCGCTGCCGCAGCCAGTTGGGGGCGCGTTTGAGATGTGCGAACACGTGAGCGAAGCGGTACTGGCTGTAATAGGTGTCTTTGGCGTACACCAGCGACTGCAGCGTGCTCACGGACATGACAAAGGTCGCCACGCCGCAGGCCATGACCAGTCCGATCGCCAGCGCCTGACCTTTCATGTGCAGCAGGTCGCGAATAAGTTTTCGATCCAGTGCGCTGAGGCCGAGCATGACCATCAAACGATAGCGCTGCATCGCCCCTTCACCCACGCCCCAAAAAGAGAAGGCCCCCACGCCGGGTCTGACCGAAGGGAAGACCCGGATCCCAACCCACCCCTGAATGAATCACCTTCTTCTTTCCTTCACCCTCACCTTACCACCTCACCAGCGCAATTCATGCGCCGCGATCTTTCGATCGTTGCGATGTTCGCCCGCGATGCGGCCGTCGGAGAGCGAGATCACACGATCAGCCATCTCAGCGATGACAGCATTGTGGGTGATGACCGCGGTGGTTGTACCCAGTTCGCGGTTGGCGCGCTCGATGGCTTCCAGCACCACCACGCCGGTCTTCACATCCAAAGCGCCGGTCGGTTCATCGCACAACAGTACATTCGGCCGCTTGGCGATGGCACGGGCGATGGCGACGCGCTGCTGCTCGCCGCCGGACATCTGCGACGGGAAATGATCCATGCGGGCATCCAGGCCGACCAGCGACAGGGCGTCTTCAGGCGACATGGGATTCGTTGCGATTTCCGTCACCAGCGCCACATTCTCACGAGCGGTCAAACTGGGGATCAGGTTATAAAACTGGAACACAAAGCCCACGTGCTCCCGGCGAAACTGCGTCAATGCTGTGTCGTCGCAGGCAGTGAGATCGCGATCGAAATATCGCACCGTGCCCGAGGTCGGCACATCAAGACCGCCGAGAATGTTCAAAAGCGTGGACTTTCCGCTGCCCGACGGCCCCAGAAACACCACAAACTCGCCGCGGTACAGATCCAGGTCCACGCCGCGCAGGGCATGCACTTCAACCTCGCCCATGCGATACACCTTCGTAATGCCTCGAGCCTGAAAGACGGCAGTTGCGGAGTCCGGAACAGCGGCTGTATTTGTTGTGCTGCGTTGGGCGGTGTTCATGGCGCTGGTTGAATGCGAGGCAATCGTGCACCAAACAGTAGGCGCGTTACCTGTACCTGCACGCCGAGAATTGAATCAGCCATGTACTGCTGCGCTGCTTCGAGAAACAAGTGTTCGCCGCAGCTTGATGCACAGCACATATGTATGCGTGTGTAAACCTGGATGACAGCGCCCATCTCAATGAAGCTAGCTCAATGAAGCCAGCTCAATGAAGTAAGCCGCACGTTCCGTCAGGCTCTGCGCCAGGGGTTTTGATCACTTGATAAACAAAGTGACGCGCGCCTTCCTAATGATGTGAAACGCACTCAAAAGCACCGCAGGCCGATGTCGTAACCGTTGCCGTCGGACCGTGCTCTAGTCCACGCCACCATTACGGGCTGATCAAGCTGCTGGCCGCGGCTGGGCAGCAGCCGCAGCACCATGCCGGTGGTGCCGACGAGCATGGGCAGACTGCTGTGGATGCGATATCCGCCATCGCCTGCATCAATCACCCGATATCGCATGGTGGTGTTCAGGTCGTAGTTCCACACCATCACCATTTCCGCGGGAAACGGCAGCCGATCCGATTGGCGGCGGTCGTGGAGCGAGCAAGGCAGGCTGCTGCCGGCGGTCGATTCGGTCAGCGTCGGCGCCGGCTCCGTCAGGTTGCTCGTCGGGGACGTCCGAGCCTTGCATGTCCGAGACATCACAGCATCATGCAGCATGAACATACCTTCCAATACGAGCCAATACGAGGCAGGTACTTCGATCGCAATTTCCAAAAGGTTCCGGCGAATCAGGGTGGAGTTGTACGTTCTGTGCAGCATGTGCCGGAAAGACCCCGCCATTCCGGGTGAGAGGCGCAAATTCATAAGAGAATTCCCGCCGCAGCCGAACTGAATTGACATGGATGAGATGAGACGCATGAGGTGTCTGCGACGAGCGCTTCAGATCAGCGGCGGCTGTCGCTGCAACCGGCAGGCGGCGAAGTGAAGCCTGCTTTTGCTTACTTATGAGACCAGCAAGCTGCGCTGTGGGGTTGCCAATCGCAGTCCAGCCAGCTGCCGATTCCGCCGATACATCGAGTTGGGTGATTGTCTGCAGTCTGTTCACCGCAGCAGTGCAGCAGCACGCCGATATCGATCCGCTTTTTCCGTCACTGAACGATGAGCGACACCAGCCGAACTGACACGAACGTTGACGCTCCGACTGCTCAGTCGGCCGGCGCAGCAACAGCAACATTGCCAGCCGGCGGTCCGTCTGCCATCAGTCCTGCTGCGGAAGCGCATCATCACACAGATGCAGGTGCGGATACGGAAACTGCTGCAGATCAAGCGTCCAGCAATGATGCTGCCGCTGCCGTCGCTGCTGCTGAAACAGCGTCGCCTGTGGGCGAAGCAGCCAGCGATCCGCTGCCGCAGTCCGATGTGTCTGATGACGCTTCTGGCGCCCACCATGACAACAACAACGCAGCGGCATCAGTATCATCAACAGCAGCGCTGCCGCCCCAGCCAGCATTCCCAACCAGTCAGGCCCAGCAGCCTGTCGCCCCTAGAACTACTCCCGAAAGCACTTCCGGAGTTATCACTGGGAACGCTGCAGAGGCTCATTCGCTTGCGGAGATCGACAGCTCGCTCGCAGCTGATTTAGACAATCTTCTGCAAGGCGATTTTGAATCAATTGATGCGGTGCTGGACGGCGCATTTGAGGAGGAAGATGAGCTGCGCCAAGGCGCTGTGCCGCAGACGAACGCTGCTGAATCCAGCAGTGAAGATGCGGAATCTTCATCCGCAGCAACTACTGCATCCAGCGAGCATCTGAGTGAAGAAGGTGATGCGCTGCCCGCGGAGTTTGCAGCAGAGGCGTTGCCCGCTGAAGACGAATCGGATGCGGTAAGCGGGAGCGAAGCGCCAGCTGCCGATTCAGATGATCTGGACGTATCAGCACATGACGAGGCTGCCAGCCTGAATGAAGCCGATGTATCAGCAGCATCAGCTTCAGATGATGCCGAACCAGCACCAGCCGATGCTGCAGTCGAGGTTGAGGCTAACGCTGACACTGACGCTGATATGAGCAGCGTTCATGAATCAGCGGATGACAGCGCCGATCTCGCAGCCATCACGCCCGAATCGGCTGAAGAAGAAGCTGCGCAGCATGATGAATCATCAGATGCGCTGCAGGAACCGGACTCAAAACATGCTCCTGCTGCAGTTGCGGCCCAGGCGACGCATCACGCGCAGCCAAATGCACGCAGGCAGTCAGCGGCAGTGCACATTGTTGAATCAACGCTGCGGGTTGCGAGCTATCCCATGCAGCACATGCCTGCCACATGGCGGCCGGTGATGAATGCTGTGGCGGTCTCGATGCTTTTGTGGGTTCCTGCTGTGTGGTTTGCAGGGCCAAAGCTCGCGCAAGGCAGTCACGAGCAGCACACGATCGCTGAGGATGCGGAGAACCATCTTCCGCTGCACGTCGAGTCAACCATCACTGACTCTTCACATGAAGCGCAGGGCGGTGTATCCCGCGAAAGTCACTGAAGAAGATTCTGCAGCACAACTGCTGCGCCTGTACATGCTGGGCGTAGCCGGACAAAGTTCTGCTGTTACTGTTGCTGCTGCTGACTATGACGATGACGCCTGCGTTCGCAGCGTTTTAGCGCTGTTAAGCAGCTTGTCCATTGCTTCGACTGTTTCTCGCCGCTCCGGACTGAGCCGCTCAGCCTGTTCTTCCGCGTGATACGAGCTACGCACCAGAGGGCCTGATTCCACCACTTTGAAACCCCTGGCCAGACCTTCGCGCTTGTACCACAGGAACTGCTCCGGCGTTACCCAGCGGCTGATCGGCAGGTGGTTGCGCGTCGGCTGGAGGTACTGGCCGATCGTGAGAATGTCAGCATCTGCAATCGTGCGCAGATCGTCCATGAGCGCGATCACTTCGTCATCGCGTTCACCAATGCCAACCATGATGCCGGTCTTGCACACCAGGCCGCTTTGTTTGATCTGCCTGAGAACCTGCAGCGAACGCTCGTATTTCGCCTGCGGCCGAACGGTCGGATGCATGCGGCGAACGGTTTCCATGTTGTGGGCGAGAATCTCCGGCCGGGCTTCGATCACCATTTGAAGCGCGTCGGGATCGCCTTTGAAATCGCCCACCAGTGCCTCGACGGAAGTAGTGGGGCAGGCTTCGTGCACGCGCCGGATCGTCTCGGCCCAGATCGCTGCGCCGCCATCGGGCAGATCATCGCGATCGACGCAGGTGATCACCACATGCTTGAGGTTCATCAATCGAAGCGATTCAGCGACGCGCTGCGGCTCCAGCGGATCGGGCGGTAGAGGTTTGCCTGTTTTCACATTGCAAAAGCCGCAGGAGCGCGTGCAGGTATCGCCCAGGATCATGATGGTGGCGGTGCCGCGGCTCCAGCATTCGCCCATGTTGGGGCAACTGGCTTCCTGGCAGACGGTGTGGAGTTTGTGCGTGTTGATGATGGCTCGGAGCCGTTCGTAGCCCTCGCCGCCGGGCACGCGGGCGCGAATCCAGTCGGGTTTGCGGCCGATGTGCAGATGGTTTGCGGGCGTCGGGCCGTTGTTGAGCACCATGCCCGAGAGGCTGACGACCGGCTTGCCCACGTAGCGGGTGGTATCGCCGCCCAGCGGCCGGGGATGCCGGGCCAGCGTGCGGGCCACTGCGGGCGAAACCGCATCGCTGCGGCTGGACGGAGCCGGTGATGGACTGCCTTGCGATAGACGTTCAAGCGACGACATGGAAGCACAAGTCTAGCCGCTTCAACCGGCACGCGGTATGTCAATTTGCAAGCGGCTTGTGCCGGGGCCATTTGTGCTGCCTGCTGCGCCGCACTATCTCGCTCACAGCAGCGCCGTACTGGGGCTGGCGATGACAAAATCGCAGGCTGCCCTCATCAGCCTTGAGAAATTCGCTTTGTCCAACAAAGGGATCGTACGTGTGCTTGCTGCTTCTGGAGCGCAAGCACGCACTGCCTTTTCGATCAGCTCATCAATCAGTCAGCGACATGTAAACAATGAGGATAGCTGTGATGAACGACAGGGTGATCGTAAGGTAGGAGCTGTTTATGGCAAGCTCCCGAATTGCCGCCACTGCAGCCGTCCCTCCGATGCTCACGGCCAAGGTAAAGATCAGTGACAGTGCAGTCAGCACGAGGCTGTTGAAGCGGCACGCTCAATCATCCGATCATACAGGAGCTTTGCGAAGATCCAGCAAAAAGGCGCAACCTGCGCCGCCATGATCATCGTGGTCAAACGGCGGGGTCTTCCAGGAATTGCCTCCAAGATCGCATTGACGACAGGCGTTGTCAGCCACAGCCATGCAGCCCACAGAATCGCGCAGATGATCGACCAGAGAACCAGATGCACCACGGCGCGGCGAAGGCCGATGCCAATACTCCAATCCTCACTGCTCATTGCCAACTCTACACACTGAACACGGACGATTTGCTGACAGGTCACCCTGATCTCGAAAAACTGGCGTGCAACTTGAATGAATCAAATCATCTTAATCTTCAAACAAAACTGCACACGGCTCATGCCGCGCCTCGATTCCATCATGCACTGCGAAGTGTCGCGGTCCCTGCTTGCCGCTGCGTAACGTCGCGCTCCCGTAGGCGCCGTCTTTTCGCACCGCATACAGCGTGACATCAAAGTTCGGCCGGCCGCGCTCATCAAGCAGATAGCTCTGGCGTGTGTGATCAGCAATGTATTGAAGCACCTTCAGACACGCTTCAGTGGGCGCAAGGCCGTTGGCCATGTGCTGCACAACCTGAAATGCGCCGCATGCCTGGATGACCGCTTCGCCGCGCCCGGTGGCGCCTGCTGCGCCAATCGCGTTGTCGCAGAACATGCCCGCTCCCACAAGCGGCGAATCACCGACGCGTCCGGGCAGTTTATAACTCAGCCCGCTGGTTGAGGTGCAGGAACCGATATCGCCGTTGGCGTCAACCGCCGAGCAGTGAATCGTGCCGGTGGTAAAGGGAATGTCGCGTGCTTCAGCTTTCGACTGCTGGCGCGGAATTGTGCTTGCGGGGAGCTGCTGGTTTTCGTCCAGCCAGTCATCATTCGGATTAAGGTTCTCTTTCCATTTCAGCCATGCTTGGCGCGCCTGCTCGGTGAGGAGATTTTCTTCCTGAAAGCCGTGGGCTTTGGCGAACTCAAGCGCGCCTTCGCCGACGAGCAAGACGTGATCGGTGCGGCGGAGCACCTGCAGCGCGACGCGGGAGGGATTGCGGATGTTCTGCAGCCCCGCCACTGCGCCGGCTTTATGCGACGGGCCGTGCATAACCGACGCGTCAAGCTCGACAACGCCGCGCTCATTGGGCAGCCCGCCGAAGCCGACCGACATGTCGTTGGGGTCGTCCTCAACAAGCGTGATGCCAGCGACCACCGCATCCAGCGGATCGGCTCCCTCGCGCATGAGCTGCATAGCCCGGCTGACGGCCGGCAGGCCGTTGGCGGAACTGATTGCGACCGGCCGCTGTGGGCCGCCAGTGTGTTTTTTATCGTGTTGCATCGCTGGCCTGCTGTGTGCTTGCGCTGCTGCTGTGGAACCCGAACCCTCTGCCAGTGTCGGCAGTAATGGGATGGTCATGGCGGATACCGCAAGAAAACGGCGTCGATTCAGGGCTGTCATATGCGTAGCGTACCATCATTCATGCACGCATTCACTCATGTATTGCTGCAGGCACGGTGGGGTATCTGCTCCTCATCAGCCTTGTGCTGATCGTGATAATAATGCCACGCGCCGCGTGCAAGCTGGTCTGCGACAGCATGCAACGCAAGGTCAAGTTCATAATTGCCGCGTCATGTGCGGCTTCAGCCTGCGGTTGATGAATGCTGCTGAATGTCGGAACTCTTGCGCCGTTTTTTCACCAACGTATTTCCGGCAAACAGCCAGCATAATGCTGCATGCGTTGGAAGGTAGGTTACCAGCGGAAACAGCAGCATCAGCAGCGCAAGATACGCCAGCGGCGGCAGCAGTGTCTGAGGCTGATCGCCCAAGCCGTACACCCAGTTGATGTTGTCCGCAGGCGACGTCACCAGCCACGTCAGCGGCAGGACAATCCAGGCCAGTGCAGTCTGAATCAATAGCGCCCGGCGGTCATAACCAAGCCGATAGAGCAGCCACAAGAGCAGAGGCGGCAAAGCCACATGAAACAGTGACAGCAATCGCACAAAAAGTGGAATGCTATCGTCAAACATGTAGCTGGACAGTCCCAGCAGCTCAACCCGCAGGATGAACTGACTGAAAAAATCGATGTTCCACGCCAGTTCCGGCAGCAGAACCGCCACCGCCATGGTGCTGGCGATCAAACGATGCTCCAGCCACAGTGCAGCAAGCGAGCCGAAAAGCGCGATGTCGGAGAACCAGAGAAAATTTGTCGGGCCGTACTGCACCCAGTAAACGGGAACCAGCAGAGCCACAAATACAGCGGAGAGGAGTTTGATCCACAGCGGCAGAAGATGCGGCGCATTCTTATGACTGCTGTCGGTGTTGTTGCTGTCGTTGTGAATCCTGTGAATCATCGCCGCTTGCCGTCACCGCCGCTGCTGTCGTTATTGGCTCGGCTGTTGTGCCGATGCCATGAAGATCAATCAGCATCAACTGAGCGAGCCGGTTGTTCGATGCGCCACGATGAATGATATGCCGGCCCGCGCACATCGCAGTCCAGAGCTTCAAGCCACGAAGCGACCGCATGGTTGGAGTTCCAGAAATACGTGTATCGCCGCGGGTGATGAACGAACGTAAGGCCGTAGGCTATATTGACGACTTCTGTATCGATGTACTGCTCATACAGCGCATTGAGGTCGTCTGCCAGTTCAAGCGCCGCGGCCTTATCAACCGTAATAACGTAGGCGTGCTGGACATTTGCGGCGTAATAATTTGCGACTTGTTCTGGCGACACGGAGCCGGGCAGCACATTGCGCCCGAGCGCACCCTGGGTCGGCCAGAAAAGCGCAGCAATGCCATGCCAGAGGTCATTGCGACGCAGCGCGTAATAGTCCCAGTCGCCATACACGTATTTCACGGCGCCGCCGTCTGCGGTCGACAGGACGAGGCCGGATGTATAGCCGTAATCAAGCAAATATACTTGCGCCGGATGGGGCGGGTTGGCGGGCGGAACAATGACCGTTGTGCAGCCCAGTGGCAGAGCAAGGATGCCGATGACAATCAGCAGCGCGATAACGACCCACAAGCTGCACTTCAATATGCGAAAACGCGGCGAGCATTGGCCAGTGGAAGAAGTCTGGGCCATATGTTGACATTGTAGTACCTGCTGCCGACGCATTGAGCTGTTGCTAAGTAAGAATGCACCTGTGTGAATACCGGGCAGTGCAGATCACGTTCTGCATTGCATGGCCTTTCTTTAATACCGCTATGTGTATGTGTAAGTTGCGCATCAACAATCAATCAGGAGCGTTGCCTGATACAGCGCCGCGATACAGTGCGACTCAATGCGCTGGCAATCCAACAGACAATCGCGTGTTGTGCAGCACCGGCTGCCCCATCCTCAGCAGTCAGTGATGATGCTGAAGACAAAGCAGCCAGCATGCAACGAACAGCGGACAGTGACCAGCGTCTCAGCGAATGGAAGCGTCGTCAGCGGCCATGCCGTTGACCGCTGCCGCTTGCTCGTTCGTAGCCGTACCGAACCGCATCGCGCAGCTGCTCCCATCGGCCGGGATTGCGCTGCTCGAACGCGGTGCGGGCTTCCGGCTCGATCGTCTGCCATTCGCGGCCGCGGTAGCGTTCATCCGCTGCCAGTTGGCGGCCGAAGGCATATGCCGGACGAACCTGCTCATAGCCGACGCCGCTGGTGGCGAAAGAGCGCTGGAAGTCGCGGCGGAAATCTTCATCATCGATGTTTTCAATCTCGACATCGGTTCGCCGCACGGTATCGCTGATGCGCTCGGTCCGCTCTTCAACTTCACGGCCGACGACCACATCCTCAACCACGCGGGCTTCCTTGCTGACCACAGGCTCTTCGTGCATTTCGCGCGCTTCGATGGTGCGCTCGCGGAATGCCTCTGCGCCAGCCGGCCGATCAGCTGGGCGGCGTTCCACGGTCACGTGCTCTTCGCGCAGCGGAATCTCTTCTTCGACAGGCTGCTCGGTCACACGGCTGTAGATGCGCACGCCGCCGCGCTGTTCAACGCGCTTCCCGACGCGCAGTTGCTCCTCAACCACGGGAATCGACTCTTCCGTGGTTTCGGCTCGTGTTTGAGTTTGTGCAGGTTGGGGCTGCCAACCAGCCTGCTGCCATTCAAGAATGCGGCGGTCAAGATCAACCGGGTTGTGCCGCTGCATGATGTCAAGGGCATTGTCGAGTTGCTGATCGTCAGCAACATCGATTGCCACAATCGTGCTGCCGCGCCGCTGGGCTTCTTCGTAATGGGAGCGCTCCTCCATGCCGAAGAAATCGCGCAGTTCAGCCCAGAAGCCGCGGCCCTTGCGCTTCGTTACTGTTGTGCCTGTTTCGCTTGTCTCCTGTTCACTCAAGCGAATGTTGCTGGAATCAAACCCAGCGTCGATAAGTTCCTGCCTGACGCTTTCCGCTGCGCTTCGGTCGTCAAACAAACCGACCAGTGTGCTCGCCATAACAAACTCCTTTACGCTTGCTGCTTGTTGGTGTGGGATTCTTCTGTGACAGTGCGGCGTGATGATGGCTCGCGTGCGGGTTGCGGACTCGTGTCGATGCGATCGACGTGCGCCTCCTCGCTGCGCAACGTGAATCGCTGGGGCATGCGCACCGCCTCACGCCGCCGCGTAATGTGCAACTCCTCCCGCAGCAGCAGTCGCTTCTCCACCACCAGAACTTCTTCAATCAATGGAACGATGATGGTGTCGCCTTCTACGCGCACATCTACCGGACCATCAATGAAACGATTGACGGGTCTTCGTTCCACATCGACCAGTTCGCGCACCAGCGGCTCATTCACAAACTCTTCGCGTTCGCGAACCGATGTGTGCACGACCACTTTGCCGGTTTCAACTCTCTGCGTGCCGATGCGCAGATCTTCCCTCACCAACGGAACGGTGGTCGACGACGGGCGATCCGCAGGCATTGACGAGGACGCTGCGTGCGCTTCGTGATGACGGTAGCGTTCGATGTCTTCCGGCCCCAGCGGAAGAGAGAACGTGCCATCAGGCTGAGCCTGCAGCATGGTGCGTGGCACTGCAATGCGCCCGCCTTGCTCCAGGGCAACGACAACATGGTCCCTTGCCGCAGACTCATCCATGAATGACTCAACTTGGCCGCGTAAGCCATTTCGGCCTTGGACCAGTGTTGTTTTCGTCTGGATCATCCTTTGCACCGTCTGTGCCGCAGCATTGCCAGGTGTGGGGCCTTTGGATTGGGTTTTTCTCTCACCATCAACTTAAGGCTAGGGTTCCAGCGATGGCCCTTGCCTATGGTGGGAATTCCTAATCCAACTTGGCAGAGGCGCCGTCACCGCCGGGTGACTGACCGATTGGCCAGCACATGCATGAGCGCGCCTGCTTTACTGCTGCTGTTGTGTTGTTGTGCTGTTGCTGCACAGTGCGATGCAAAAACCCGCGTGCACGCATGAACGTCCTGCTGAGCAGGTTCACTTATGCGCACCGCTTGCGCCATCGCATTGCGGCATCGCAGTGCGACAAACAGATTCAGCGATTGGTCGTCATCAGCACTCAGCCGATGATCACTGCGCCGACGCGTTCCGGATCATGCACCACCGCGATGCGAATGTCGCCGTTGACGGTGCGCAACGTGATGCGGTTCTCGCCCTCGTTCAACACGCCATGCACCGTGCTGTTGGTGGTGGGAGGCAAGGTAGTGAACTTACCGTGACGCACGCGAACGCGGGCAACGCCGTTGACGGTTTCAGCATCAAAAACGCCCCGCGATTCGCCTCGCACGCGGTAGTCGATGTTGCCGTTGCGGTTCACAATCGTCACCGGCGCGGTCATCGGGTGATTGGTCATCACGCGCACGTCGCCGTGATTGGTGACGATATCGACTGCTCCGCTGATACCCTGGGCATACACCCTGCCGTTGCTCGTGCGAACCTTCACCCCTTCGATCTCGGGCAACTGAATGTACACATGCGCACGCTGGTAATGCGGCTCGGCGTTGGTTGTGCTGGTGCGAACCTGCAGCATCTGTCCAAGCTCGCCCGGCACGATTTCAGCGGTGTATGAGATATCCACCAGCGAGGCAGCCGCTTCCTTTTCACGACGGAAGCCATGAACGCCTTCACGCACGACCACCACCTGGGCCTGCGAGAGCTTGGGATTGGCCATGATCATCACGTCGCCGTTGAACGACTCGACATCCACAGCCACCGGTCCCGCCACATCAAGCAGAATCGCCTCGTCCGCACCGCCTCGATGCGTCCAGCTGTTGGGATGCCATGACGCCCATACCGGTCGGTTCGGACCCGAGCAGCCCACAATGCTCAACACACACAGCACGATGACGGGAGCAATGAAGAACGTTCGCATGATGCACATCTCCGAAAGGGCGTTCAGCGATCGGCGTTGTTCGCCACAACACGCACGACACAACAACAAGTGACTGATGACTGACAGCCGACCTCATCGCCGACAGCCGCTCGTAAGCCGGCATTGTATCGAATGAAACGGCCTTGCTCACCCCGCACGCGAAATAGTGTGAGATGCCAAGCGGTGGCAGCAGCAATGCACACGCAGTGCAGCGCAGCGTGCACGCTCGGCCCGGCTGCGCTGGCCTCTTTGCGTCTGGCGTGCGCCCGGAAAGGGGCGGTCTGGTACAACATAGCCAACAGCGTTGCGATTACAGCCTCCAGTTCTCATTGCCAAGTGCCGTTCAGGAATCGTCTTATGCGACCGTTTCACCTGTTTGTCACATCGATTCTGCTTTCACTTATCGCCGTAGCTGCAGCGGAGGCTGCCGCTGCTGCCGGTGATATTCAGACCGACCGTTACCGCATCACGCTTGATCCAGCGGTGCGAAGCGAGCCGGTGACCGGCCGGATTGTGCTGTTTTTCATCACTAGCACCGAGGCTCAATGGCAGCGGACGTTGCCCATTGAAGGGCCGTTTTATGAGTTGCCGCAGCCGATCGCATCGGTTGCTGTGGAAGACTTCAAGCCCGGCGAAACCGTCGAAATCCGAGGCGACATGCCCGCGTTTCCCGATCGCCTTGATACTCTCAGCGGCACGGTGCGCGTGCAGGCCATTCTGGATGCCGACCTGACCGAACGCTCGCACGAACAGGGGCCGGGCAACGTCTACAGCGATGTGGCGATCGTCGAACTGTCGCCCGACCGCGCCGATGTCGTGGAGCTTACGCTCACGCATCGCATCCAGCCGCCGGTCCGCCGCGACAGCGCCAACTTGAAATGGATGCGTCTGAAAAGCGAGATGCTCAGTGAGTTTTACGGCCGGGATGTCGAACATCGTGCCGGCGTCGCTCTGCCGCCGGGGTATGACGATCCGGCCAATGCTCAGAAACGCTGGCCAACGATTTACGTCATTCCCGGTTTTGGCAGTCGGGAAGATAACGCAGAAGAATACGCCGCGATGTTTCGTACGCCGGGCATCGAGACGATCGCGCCGATGGCGGTGTACGTGGTGCTCGATCCCGAAGCGCCGCTGGGGCATCACGGGTTTGTCAACTCCGCCAACAATGGGCCGCGCGGCGACGCGCTGGTGCAGGAGTTCATTCCCTATCTCGAATCGCAGTTACGTCTGGAAAATCGTCCCGAAGCTCGCATCGTCACCGGACACTCCTCCGGCGGGTGGACCTCGCTCTGGCTTTTGCTCAACTACCCCGACACTTTCGGCGCATGCTGGTCGAGCGCGCCCGATCCGATCGACTTCACCGCGTTCCAGAAGGCCAACCTGTATGAAGACGCGAACCTCTTTCGCGATGCGGAAGGCAAGGCCGTGGCGTCATATCGGCACGGCTGGGGCTTGCCTGAACAGCACGATGTGCTGATGACAGTCGAGCAGGAATGCGGCATGGAGCATGCGATTGATCCCCACGGCCGGTCGGGACAGCAGTGGGATGCATGGGCTGCGATGTTTTCGCCGCGCCAAAGCAGCCCAGCCGTTTCTGCAGGCGGCGGCGGGCTGCCGCAGCCGATGTTTGATCCGGAAACCGGCAACATTCACCGCGACGTTGTTGAACACTGGAAGCGCTTCGACATCGCGCAGATGGTCAGCGACAACTGGGCGCATTACGGGCCGATTGTGCTCAATCGCATGCGCCTGGCATGCGGCGACCGCGATTCGTATTACCTCGAGCGAGCGGTGCTGCGCTTCCGCGACAAAGTCGAAGCCTTGCGCAACGATGAGCCCTGGGGTGACGGTTACATCCTCATCGTGAAGGATGCGAATCACAATCTCATGCCTGAAATCTTCCAGCGATGGAATAAGGAAATGCGCGATTACCTGCGCAAGCACGGATTGCATGATTGATCCGGCGCGTCCGATTGCGCGCGGTACGCGCTTGTCATTCGCTGCGCGAACGGACTGGCGTTATTCATCCCCTGCAAGCATCACACTGCCTCCCATCGCCGCGCCAAGAGCCGTGCGATGCACAGGAACACGATCGCCAGCGCTATGAGCACGAGCGCCTGCGGCCAGAGACGCAGGAGTGATTGCAAGAGCGAATCGCTTGCCAGTTCGTACCAGAAGACTTTGTGATAGCCGTCGAGAGCCCAGGCGTTGAAGGTAAGCAGGCCGAGTTTTTCCATCAATGGATCCTGCGCGAGCACAAAGCGCGGGATCATGCTGCCGCCCAGCGCGGACATCACGAGAATGACCACCGTAGACATGCCGTTGAGTTGATTGCGGCTGCGGCACGCGGCAGCGAGCATCATGCCGAAACCCGATGCCGCTGCGGCAGTGAGGACCGTCATCACCGCAAACCCAGCCACATGCTTGGCGGTCCACAGTTCAAGACCGAACACCGCCCAGCCCCAGATGAACATGATCGTGAGCTGCGCCATGCCCATCATGGAGATGAACAGCCATTTGCCCAGCAGCAATTTGGTCATGCCGACGTTGGACATCAGCACGCGCTCCAGCGCGCCGGATTCTTCCTCTTCAAGCAGTGTGCCGCCTGCGCCCGTTACGCTGAAAAGCAGAAACATCACGCCGATGCCTGCTGCGTAAAACGCGATGATCGAACGCCGCTGCTGCTGTTTCTGCTCAGCCTGGCGAATGCCCGCCATGACCACGCGCACCGGGCCGGTGAAAACTGCTGCATCATTGTTTGCGTTTGAATCTGAAGCTGCTTCGGTCTCGCTGTCTTTAGCAGCATTGGTCTGATTCAGCCATTCGCGCAGCCTGGAAAGAAAAGCGTCCATCGCCGTGCGCTGCGTTGCGGTCAGGCCGCCGCCATATTGATCCAGCATATCCAGGCCGCGTTCGATGAATAAATCAGGCGCAGCGGTCATGGCAGCCTTCTGCATCAGCCCCGAAACCATCTGCGGAGCGACAGGATTGGCTTCGTCGTAATACAACTGCGCGGGCACAGCATCGGGCGAAAATGTGCCGAAGGTTTCGCCGAACCCCTGGGGAATGATGATCGCCACTGCAGCCTTGCCCTGGCGCACCGCCTGCTGTGCTGCTTCGACAGTCCATTGACCGTCCAGCTCATCTGCTGGCGGGGCAACCAGCGTCAATGCTGATTCATCCTCAACCGCCTCGGCAAACCGCGCGCTGGCACTGCTTTGATCTTCATCAACCACAATCACCTGCACAGTCGGCAGCCTGCCGCCTTCACCCATCATCCCGCCGAAGATGACCGCGAAGATGGAAAAAAACGCGATGGGCAGGAGAAAGGTCAGAGCGAGCGCAGCCTTGTCGCGAATGAGATTGAGCCAGCTGATGCGAAGCACGGTATACATGGCGAAGTTGGGCCTTTGCGTTTTATTCGCGCAGATCGCGACCGGTGAGGTGAATGAAAACCGCGTGCAGGCTTGGCGGCTGCACCTGTACATCGATCACGTTGCAACCTGCCGCTTTGGCGCGCTCAAGCAGTGCAGGCAATTCTGTTGCGACATCGTTCATCATGCAGCGCGCAACAGCGTCGGCGCATTCAACAGTGTCGCCCAGCGCGGATGGCGGAATTGTGCGATCAAGCGTTATGGTGACGTGCCGCTGCGCTCCGATGGTCTGGTGAATCAGTTCATCCAGCGTGCCATGGGCGATCGTCCTGCCGTGGTCGATGATGATGATTCGATCACAGATGTGCTGGGCTTCATCGAGCTGATGCGTAGTGAGCAGCAACGACGTGCCTTGTTGGCGAAGCTCGCTGAGCATGTGCCAGATGCGTTCGCGGCTCTGCGGATCGACGCCGACGGTCGGCTCATCCAGCAGCACGACTTGCGGCTGGTGCAGCACGCTGCAGGCGATGTTCAGCCGCCGTTTCATTCCGCCGGAGAAGGTCTTGACCAGCGAATTGGCGCGATCGGCCAAGCCGGTCCACGATAACGACCATGCGACGCGGTCGCGCAAGCTGGCGCGATCAACGCCGTACAACTCGCCAAAGGCATAGAGGTTTTCGCGCGCGGTGAGCAGGGGGTAGAGGGCGAGGTCCTGCGGCACAATGCCGAGCTTTGCGCGAACATGCTGCGCACCACCGTTAAAACCGGTCAGATTATGCCCGAGCAGTGTGATCGTGCCGTCATCCAGTCGCACGCGGCCGGCAATTGCGCGAATAAGCGTTGTCTTGCCCGCTCCGTTGGGGCCTAACAGCGCAAGCCACTCGCCGGCGCGCAGCGACATGGCAGCTCCCTGCAGCGCAGGTGTGCCACCATAGGATTTACGCGCATTTTCCACACGAAGCACATCGCCGCTCGTCATGCAGCCATTGTACGGAGTTGAGACTTCAACCTGTTGATTGACGTGTGTTGCGGATGATGGCTGATCACGATGATGGCTGCTTCAACGTGCAGCTGCTGACAGCAACAGCGCTGGCGATATGAGCCTCATGGTGCGCTCAGTTGCGTTCCTATTGTGCGCCGTGCAGCCCTGCTGATTGATAATCCGGATCAAGCTGCTCGATCATGCGTTCGATGTAGCGCCAGGCGTTCAACTGCATGCGAATCTCGCGAAACAGTTCGTCAGAGGGCTGCGTGCTCTCGCCGACTTTTTTGAAAAGCGAAGATACGGTGTTGATGTAGTCTTGCCGCTGCTGAAGCGCCCACTGTTCCAGGCGCTGGCGCTGTTCAGGATCGTTGCGGGCGAGCATTTCTTCCATCTGCTGCCGAACGTCCATCATGTCCATCAGAAAGCCATCCGGCAGCGATTTGTCCTGCTCCTTGGTCGGTCCGCCGAGCAGTTGCAGCAGCGCGTTGGCCCGGCGTTCATCGTCAGCCAGTATGGCGCGGGCGTCATTGAGCCTAGCGGCATGCCGGGCGGCTTCAGCCTGTTCAATGGGATCGGTGATGCGGTCCGGGTGATGAGCAGCAGCGCGTTTCAGGTATGCAGCCTGTAGTTGGGCTGCTGTGATCTCAAATTGGCGGGGTAAGCCAAGCAGGGCGAAAGGATCGTCAATCATCGTCATCATCGTGTTTGATTGTACGGCGTTTCGATGATTATCCGCGACCACTTGGATCGGTAGAAGCATAAGAGCGCACCACCACCGATTGTGGTCGTGGCATGCGGCATGTGGTATGAGCTGCGCAATGCGACTGGGTGAATTTATTTATGTGATTGTGCATATCTGCGCCGTCTGCGCTCCAGATGATAAGGTCAATTTCCTATCCGCGTGTACGGACTGGAATTTACTGGACGAGGTAGTAAGGAATGGTAAAATAGGCCGTGCAAGTCAGGGAATGCACGTCACATCTCTGGACGGTTCGGCTTTGGTTGGCCAATCGGAACGTATCTTGACGGACAGGAAAGGGCCAATCATGGCTAGTGGAACAGTTGCAAAGTTTTTTGATGACAAGGGCTTCGGGTTTATTACGCCCGATGGCGGTGGGAAGGACATCTTCGTCCACCACAGCGATATCAAGATGGACGGCTTTCGCAGCCTCAAGCCCGGACAGCGGGTGAATTTTGATGTCGCTCAGGAAGCCAAAGGTCCCAAGGCATCGAACGTCATGCCCGCGTAATGCGGCTTGACTGACGTTCAGCAACGAACTGAAGCAACACCAATACCGCCGCGGCACGTTCACGTGTCGCGGTGGTTGTCATTTGCCTCGCGCGTGGCAATACCCGGCCTGTTACGGCGATTCAACCCGGCCCTGTTGCGCATCAGGCGTCATTGTCGTCTGGAGCTGCCGGCGAAACCGCGCGATCCACCCGTGCTGCGGCGCAAGAAGCGCAACCAGCGCCAGCACTACGCCCAGCATCACGCCAATCATGCCTGCTGCGTTCACATCCGCTATTGCTGCAACGCCATAGCCGCTGACCGACGCTGCGATCGCCACCGCCACGCTTACCGCCACCATCGGACCGAGCCGATCACACAGCAGATGCGCAGCAAGGCCCGGCACGATGAGCATCGCCACCACCAGAATCGATCCCACCGCTTCAAATGCAGCAATCGTCGTGATCGCCACCATCGTCATCAAAAGATAGTGCATCACGTGCGGGTTGATGCCCTGCGCCGCAGCCAGACCCGGATCAAACGATGTAATGCGCAGCTCCTTGAACAGCAGCGTGACGAATGCGAGGTTCAATACCACCACAAGGGCGAGTGTGGCGACCTGGCGCGGGAAGTGCTCCCATGCGTCTGCTGAAAAAAGCGCTGCCAGCGTGGTGGGGGGATTGATCCACACGACGCTTTCCATCGCGCCGTGCAGCACGCAATCCGCATCCAGATGCACGCCGCGTGCCGAGGTCTGCTCAAGCTGCGCCAGCATCACAACGCCAATGGCAAATAGCACGGTAAACACCACGCCCATGGACGCACCGGGCTCTACCTTGCCCAGTCGGTGGATAAGCTCGCTGAGCGCAGCGGTCAATACGCCCACAACTGCAGCGCCGATGAACACCGGCAGGACAGTCAGCGAGTTGGTGATCAGAAACGCTGCGATAATGCCCGGTAGCACAGCGTGGCTGATCGCATCACCCATCAGACTCATTCGCCGCAGCACCAGAAACGACCCGACCAGCGCGCAGGCGATCGACGCCAGGACGCCGGCGGCAAGCATCGGAAAATCAAGCGTCAGAAAGTCGGCCATGATAGATGTGTAGGCAGGGGAGGCTGAAATACACGCTACTACGATGATGAACGATCGGCATTGATCGTTGTGCTTGATGCGGACTGATTGACAACTTCGCTGCGCTGCCTGTTGTTGGCTAACTGATGCGGCGATGCGGGAACGGGCTGACTTATTTCCAGTGCTCCGGCAGCGTGTAGTTCTTCTTCCAAATCTCGCACCAGTTCGTCACTGAGCACATGTTCAATATCGTCAGCAGCACGATCCACATGGCTGGGAGCAATGTCAGCCTGCGTAGTGAGAAAGTGCTCCCACAGCCGATGCGTTCGCACGATGCGTTCCGCAACCGCCCGGCCTCGCTCGCTCAGCGCGAAGCCGCCATTGCGGGCAACGATTTCACCAAGCCGAATCGAGCGTTTGATGCTGCGCTGCAACAAGCGGGGCGACCATACCCGGCGTTTGAACAAATCGGCGAGCGTCACCACCGCGTCGCGCTGCTTCACGATCTCGCCATGCTCGTACATGGCACGCAGCAGATGTTGCCGGGCGATGTGCCGGGACATTGACCACCGCTGAACAAGCGCAACGGCAAATCCCCGCTGAGGTGCGACCACCATGCTGACGATGAACAGACTGCCGCAGGCGATCACAATGGCTGGCCCGGTGGGAAGGTGAGGAAACGCTGCCGACGCCGCTGTGCCGACGTGGCACGCCACTGCGCCGAACACTGCAGCCAAAGCGATCATGACGCCCAGCCGGTGCGTCCAGAACCGCGCAGCAGCAGGTGGAATAATCAGCAGCGCCACCATCAGAATTGCGCCCACCGCATGCAGGCCGATGACGGTAAGCGTGGTGATCAGCGCAAGCAGCAGGCCGTCAAGCGCAAGCGTCGACCAGCCCAGGCCACGCACAAAGCCCGGATCGAAGCACAACACCTTCAGTTCTTTATAAGTCAGCGCCACAACGCCAACCGCAATGCAACTGGCGATTGCAATGGTTGTCGCATCGGACCGGCTCATCGCCGCCGCCTGGCCGAAGATAAATGAGTCCAGTCCTGCCTTGCCCGCCAGCGGCAGTCGCTGAATGACGCTCAACAGCACGATGCCGATTGCAAAAAACACGCTCAGCACCACGCCGATGGCAGCGTCTTCTTTCACCCGCGGCAGGCGCGTCAGCAGATGCACGCATGCCACGCCAAGCAGTCCAAAGAGCGCTGCAGCCGGCAGCAGAATCGCCAGCGACTTGCCGCTTGCGCCAGAAAGTGATGCGAGCAGAAATCCGCCCGCCACGCCCGGCAGGGCAGCATGCGCCAGCGCGTCAGCCATGAGCGAACGTCGCCGCAACAGCAAAAACGTCCCCACGACGCCGCACGCCAATCCCAGCAGAATCGTGCCGCGCAGCACCACAGCGGTGTTGGAGTCCAATGGAATCTGATGCGTCAACACCCGCCAGAACTGCATCCAGGAATCGGCGCTGTTCGATGCCGGAATCATCGCTGCGACGATCATCATCATCACAATGCTCCTGACGGCGCGGATCGCACAGCCTCGGCGGCTCGATCCAGAAGCGTCAGCCGCCCGCCGTAGGTCTTGCGCAGGTTCTCATCGTTGAACACCTGTTCCGTCGGCCCGGCCGCCACAATGCGCATGTTCAGCAGCATGACGTGATCGAAATACTCGCGAACGCTGTGCAGATCGTGATGCACCACCAGACAGGTTTTTCCCTGATCGCGAAGCTCGCGCAGAATTTCGACGATCGCCCGCTCGGTTGCTGCATCCACGCCGGCAAATGGTTCATCCATGAGATAAAGCTGCGCTTCCTGCGCAAGCGCTCGTGCGAGAAACACGCGCTGCTGCTGTCCGCCGGAAAGCTGACTGATCTGCCGGTCGGCCAGCGCGCTCATGCCCACGCGGTCCAGGCATGCCATCGCCGCCTGTCTGTCGGCTTTTCCAACCCGGCGGAACAGGCCGATCCGTCCATATCGGCCCATCGTCACCACATCAAGCGCGGTGACGGGGAAATCCCAGTCCACACTCTCGCGTTGCGGCACGTAGCCGATCATCGACCGCATCTTTTTAGCCGGCTTGCCGAACACCTCAATCCGTCCCGACGCCAGCGGCACCAGTCCCAGCGCCGCCTTGATGAGCGTGCTCTTGCCCGCGCCGTTGGGACCGATGATCCCCACAAGCGACCGCGGCGGCGCATCGTAATCCACATCCCACAATACCGGCTTGCGGTTGTACGCCACCGTCACGTCATGCACCGACAGCGGCGAGGTGGGCGAATGTTCCGGTCCAAGCGAACTGGCGACATCCGAATTGGCGCGAAGCGTGGTCATGCGTTCAAACGATTCAACTCAACTGCTGATCGAGCGCTGCTGGCTGATTGTTGATGGTGAAAAAGCAGACGTTGGTTCATTCAGTCAGCTAGCCTTTCTTGCTTTCTTTGCGGCTTCGTGATGTTCCCCCAGCCGGTTGTTCATGCCGCGCAGCGGCGCTTCGCCGCCCAACGCGCGAACAATGGTGGTGATGTTGTGATCCATCATGCCGATGTACGTGCCTTCATACGTGCCTTCCTCGCCCATGGCGTCGGAGAAAAGTTCGCCGCCCATGACGACCGCGTGACCGCGCGCGCGTGCGCCTTCCACCAGTGCGCGAACGTTCTTGTCCGACACGCTGGATTCGGTGAACACCGCGGGAATCTGTCGCGTGACGAGCAGATCGATGAGCGATTCGATCTGCCGAAGCCCAGCTTCGGAATCGGTGCTGATGCCCTGAATGCCGCGCACTTCGATGTCGTAGGCACGGGCAAAGTAGTTGAATGCATCATGCGCAGTGACCAGCACACGTCGGTCCGGCGGCACCGTAGCGAGTCGCTGGCGTGCGTAGGCGTCCAGCTTCTCCAGCTCAGCGATATACGCCTCCGCATTGGCGCGATACGTGTCAGCGTTGGCAGGATCAAACTCGCTGAGCTTTGCCGCTGCTGCCGCTGTCGCCTTCATCCAGCCCCGCGGATCCATCCATACATGCGGGTCGTCGTGCCCTTCCGCATCAGCCAAAGACAGCAGATACGACTCATCAATCAATTCAGTGACCGCATACACCGGCACTCCGGCATTGGCGGCACGAATGAACAGATCAGTCATGCGGCCTTCGAGATTCAGCCCGTTGTAAAACACAACGTCCGCATTCAGAATCGCTGCGATATCGCTGCGCGTCGGCCGATACAGATGCGGATCAACGCCCGCGCCCATGAGCGTGATGACGTTGGCGTTCTCTCCAGCCACGTGTTTCACGATGTCCGCCACCATAGCGGTCGTGGCGATGATTGTGTAGGGCCTGTCAGCAGACTGCCGCGTGCGCTGCATCGAAGGCGCGGTGCTGAGCGATGTTGCGCGATCGCAGCCAGCGATTGCCGCTGCGGTAATCACCAGCAACAGCAGGACAACGCTCTGCATCCGTGCTGCTGTTGCTGCGCGCCAGCATTGATCGAGGATGACCGCCTGCCATCGACGCTGCCGACGATCACGATGCTCAGCACGGTCTGCCTGGAATTGCTGAGGGCAAGTTGCGGAGCCATGCATTGTGGTGTTGGCGGTGTCGTTCATGGCTGGTGGGTGGCGTTTATCGTCTGGTCAGGGGTTTGGGCGGCACATCCTGCTGTTGCTGCTGCTGCAGAAAGTTCTTCATCGCCTGCAGTGTGGCGTCGCCGACGTGATGCTCCATGCCCTCAGCATCGCGCTGCGCTTCAGGCTCGGGGACGCCCATCGCCAGCAGGAACGCCAGCACGGTTTCGTGCCGCTGCCGCGTCTCGGCCGCCAGCCGTTCTCCCTTGGCCGTGAGACGAATGGGGCGGTACGGCTCGGTTTCCACGAGGTTTTCTTCCTGCAGCCGGGCAATGATGCGACTGACTGTGACGTGCGATACGCCCAGGTGTTCGGAGAGATCCTTCACCCGGCATTCGCCTCGCCGATGCAGGATGTCCGAAACCGCTTCAACATAATCCTGTGCGGTTTCCGCAGCGTGATCGGCGCGAACCTTCTTGAACGATGCAGCAATGGCAGGGGTGGCACGCTTCATGGTGATGGTAAAAGTTTGTCCGTGTATGCCTAATCTGTAGCTTATGCTACGGATTGGTCAAGCTGGATATGGGCAAAACTCGGTAGAAAATCCTTATACACTTCGGTTTTTTTGGCAAAGTGGCGGCTGGTTTGCGTTGATGAGCCAGTTCGTACGAAACAGAATGTAGGGAATGCTACGGAAGACGCCGGTGTATTCAAGCACCCTGAAGCGTGGAATACCCGCTTGGGCGGCCGCTGAGTGGTTGTGCGGTTTTGCGAGCAGCTTTGCCGATGACAATGCTCAAGTAAGGACATCCACTCCACGCCGCCATGTCTGAGTCTGATCCCCGCGTTTCCATTGTGGTTCCCACCTACCGCAGGCCGGATGCACTGCGTCAATGCCTGCAGTCAATTGCCGACACGGTTTCGCTTCCGCACGAGGTGATCTGCGTGATGGTGGCCGGCGACGAGCCGACCGAGCGCGTGCTCCGCGATCAGCCGGTCCGGGTTATCGTCCAGCCGACGCGCCGCGGCGCGGTGCATGCCATGAACCTTGGTTTTCGCGCTGCGCGCGGCGAATACCTCATGCAGATCAACGATGACTGTCTGCTGTTGCCGCACTCGATCGCCAATGCGGTGCGGTTTCTCGAAGCTCCCGCTCATCGCCACATCGGCCAGGCAGCGTTCTTTCACAACAGCCCCGTTCGTCGCAACATATACGCCCAGATTCAGCTTGATGGCGAATGGTTCTATGTGTGTCAGGTGCGCGGGCTGTGCTATGCGAATTTCGGCCTGGCGCGCCGAGCGTTATATGAACAGCTTGGCTACCTTGATGAACGGTACTTCATGTACGGCGCCGATCCGGACTTTTCCCTGAAAGTCTGGCATGAAGCGAAGCTGACGGTCGAGCCATGCCCCGGCGCGTTGATTCGGCATGCAGAGCTGAACGATCAGCGAGGCGAGCGCGAGCGCGCAGCGCAGCACGAAGACAATCGCAAGCTTTTCGAGAAATGGCAATTGGAGTAGCGCCCGCGGCGCGTGACTGTCATGCTGACCAGGCCGGTGCGCTTGATCCGATGCCGATGATTTTCTGATGCCGTCGTCTGCGCTGGCGACATAAATACTTGCCAGTTCAAAAGCTTCGCACCATCGGACGTGGGACTCCGACGAAGCGCCCCAGCGTCACCATGCTGTGGCTCTGGCCGATCATCAGCCAAACTCTTTTACCGGAAGGCGATCATATGTTCACGCAATGGGTAGGACCTTGTGCGGCTGTTGTTCTGACCGTGGCAGGTGCAGCAAGGGCGGATGTCATTCTGGAATGGAACGATGCATATCTTGAAGCGATTCGACAGACTGGACCTGCGCCAGGCCCGGCGTCGCGCGTGGGGGCGATTGTTCATGTGGCGATCTACGAAGCGGTCAATTCGATTGATCGAACCTGCCAGCCATATCTGAGATTTGAAGATATCCCGCCGAACGCTTCGCGCGAGGCTGCAGCGATCGGCGCAGCACACGCTGCGTTGACAGAAGTGTACCGCGATGTGCCAGCCCTGGTGCAAATGTTTGATGATCTGCGCGATCGGCAACTCGGCGCGATGCATCAGGGCGATGATCTTGCAGCCAGCGTTAGGCTTGGCGCTCTGTGCGCAAAGAACATTCTTAGTCTGCGCAGCAATGACGGATCAGCTGATGAAGTTGACTATGAGCATCGCCGAGAGCCCGGCTGGTGGCAGCTCACGCCGCCTGACTACACGCTGGCGTTTACGCCGCACTGGCTCAACGTGAAGCCGTGGGCGCTGCGCAGTTCAACGCAGTTTCGGCCACGAGGCCCCAATGGCCAATTGGATATGGGTCAGATACTGCGCAGCCCGGAATACACTGAAGCGTTCAATGAGGTGAAATCGCTTGGCGCACTTGACAGCGACACGCGCACTCAGGAGCAGACGTTCATCGCGATATTCTGGGCCAACGATGACGATGGTTCGTATAAGCCGCCCGGCCATTTGAATCACATCGCGCAGTTCATCGCTGTTGAACAGGGCAACTCGCTTTCTGAAAACGCGCGCATGTTTGCGCTGCTGAACCTCGCGCTGGCCGATGCGGCGCTGGTGGCCTGGGACGTCAAGTACGGCATGCGAATGGACCTGTGGCGGCCGATTACGGGCATCCGCGAAGCGCATCGCGACGGCAATCCGGATACTGAGCGCGATCCGCACTGGGAGCCGCTGTCGAATGAAGTCAACGGATTCACCCCGCCGTTTCCTTCGTATATCTCCGGCCATGCCACATTGGGCGGAGCGTTTGCTGCTGTCATGGAGGCCTTCTACGGCACTGACGACATCAGCTTTACATGCACCTCCGATTACACCCCCGGCATATACCGCACGTTCAACAGTTTCTCCGAGGCCGGCTGGGAAGATGCCCAGAGCCGCATTTACCTGGGCGTTCACTGGCGATTCGACGCTGAGCACGGCTACGCAGCGGGTCGGAGCGTTGGTTGCTATGTCGTTGACAATTACCTGCGGCCGCTGCCATGACCGCCAGTCAGCCTGCAGAAGCAATGACATGCCGCCGGCCAACGCATCCGGCGCCTGAGTATCGCCGGGCGGATCGTGTCTGCGGTTGAGCGGCAGGTGTGCTACGATTGCCTGTCGCTGTTGCGATCTTCGGTTCCCGCTCCTTTGGCCTGCGCAGATGGACGGCCCGTGATCGGCTGCAGCAACGGGCAACGGGCCTGTGGCGGAATCGGCAGACGCAGCGGACTTAAAATCCGCTGGAGGTAACCCTCCGTGTGGGTTCGAGTCCCACCAGGCCCATTGTGACTTGCGAAAAGTGACGTTTCGCGCACAGGCAACCCGCCGAAGCAGCCAGGTCGCGGGAGGCGGCCGGGGCGTCGGGTCGGGTTTCCTCAAGGACGTGGATTTCTGCGGCTGGGCTGTGAACTTCTACGCTCTCCGCTGCACCCTCATCACCAATCTCACCTTTGGGGCCTACGCAACGACTGCCTGATCGCTGGTGAAAGATGCGCAACCTTAGACAGCACCTCAGCACGCATAAGTTCGCCGATGGGAGCGACGATCCCAGTAATCCTGATGCCAATTTGCTAAACAAGCTCGAGCCATCTGCTGCAGTCATCAGCGCACAGTTGAACTGCAAGGAAGATCATTCGATTCACCTTTTTCGCGCTTGCTGTAAATCCGCTTCTTTAGTCTGTTGCGCAATTAGCTGCTGACTTCAGCCAATTCCGCATCGGGCTGCTGTGTTGCGGTTGTGTGGCTGTTCTGCAGTGTCACGCCGTGGGCTGCCAGATAACGCCCGATCGCCATGAGCGGGAAATACAGGCGGTAGAGGTGATAGCGCAGATAGAACACCTTGGGGAATCCGGTGCCAGTGAATTCGGTTTCCACCCAACTGCCAGCCGGATCGCCATCGGGGTTCTTATGCGGATCGCGCGCATCTTCCTGCGAAAGCTGTGTTGAAGCGAGCCAGTCGATGGCGCGTTTCAGATCGGGATCATGCGGCCCGTAGATTTCCTGCAGAATCATCGCAGCCCACGCGGTTTGCGATGCAGTGGATGGACCTTGCCCTTTCAGGGAGGGGTCTTCGTAGCTGTTAGCCGACTCGCCGAAGGAGCCGTCAGGCTTCTGGATTGATTTGATCCAGCGGCCGGCGCGTTGAATCCATTCCTGTTGAGGATCTTCGCCGCAGCGGATCGGACCGATCACCGCCTGCCACGTGCCATAGATGTAATTGACGCCCCATCGCCCGAACCAGCAGCCGTACTCCGCTGCTGCGTTTGGCGCAGCATCAGTGCCGTTAGGCGGCGCGCTGAAAACAATCTGCTGCGATTTGATGTAGTTGATTGCCCGCTGCACCACGGGGTGGTCGTTGCGATACCCGTGCCAGCTCAGACATTCCAGCACGCGGCCGGTGATATCCGGGCAGGACGGATCCTGCATGGCGTTGTGATCGGCAAAGGGGATATATTCCAGAATCTGGCGATGTTGGGTTTTGTCGAACGCGGCCCATCCGCCATCATCATTTTGCATGGCAAAGAGCCAGCGGATGCCGCGCTGCGCCGCTTCGATGCCATCTGCGCTGCCGACTCGTTTCAGCGCCATCGCCACCATGGCGGTGTCATCGCAATCGGGGTACCACGCGTTGTGATATTCAAAGTACCACCCGCCCGGCGGCGTACCGGGCGCGACGTTCTCTGCCCAGTCGCCGACGTGCCTGCATTCTCGCCCCACCAGCCAGTTGGCTGCGCTGCGAGCGGCCGGGTCGGCCACGGTCATGCCGCAGTCGGTCAGCGCATACAGCGCAATGCCCGTGTCCCACACGGGACTGAAGCACGGCTGAATGCGAATCGTATCAGCGTCGTGATCTTCAATGAAGAACTCGTCCAGTTCGCGCTCCGCTCGCTGAATGACCGGATGATTGCGCTTGTAGCCCAGCGCCTGGAAAGCGATCTGCAGATACACCATGGGCGGGAAGATCGCGCCTAGGCCGTCGGTGCAGCCGACGCCGTCCTGACCTGCGCGCTGCAGGATCCACTGCTCGGCTTTCTTGATCGCCACGCGGCGCAGCGGCGTGCCGCCGACGCGATGCATCAACTTCAGAATTCGGTCGAGGGTGAGAAAGAACGCAGCCCATCCCGGCGGGGCGCCAGCGAGATTCTTCATCGCATGACGCGCTTTCTGATCGACGAACAGTTCATCGATGCCAAGCTCGCGCGGAATCTGCCGCATCGGCCGCAACGTCACCACCAGTGACAGCGGTAGGATCATCGTGCGCGTCCACGCGCTGAGTTTTGAGAGGTGAAAATAAAACCAGCGCGGCAGGAAGATCAGTTCCGGCGGAATCGCAGGCACCGCGTTCCAGCTCACCTGCCCAAGGCACGCCAGATAGAAGTTCGTAAAGCTGTTGCATTTCTCCGCACCGCCGAGCTCGTGAATCTTCTGGCGCGCTTTCACCATGTGCGGAGCATTGGGATCATCGCCCAGGAGCTTGAGCGAGAAGTAGGCCTTGACTGTCGCGCTGATATCCACGCGCGAGCCGGGATACTGGCCCCATCCGCCGTCTTCGCGCTGCAGCGTGCGCATATACCGGGCGATTTTCTGCAGCGTTTCCCAGCCGTCGCGGCCGTCGTGCATCGGCTGCCGCTCCTGACCAAGGATGAACTTCATCAGGATGTATTCGCTTTCGAGAATCGAATCGCCTTCCAACTCCGCGCACCAGTGGCCGTCGGATTTCTGCAGACTCTTGAGCGCATCGACGGCGCGGCGAAGAGTTGCAGTCAGTCGCTGACGATCAGATTGAGCGAGCTCCGGCATGAGCATTGATCCTCGTTCTCGAGCCTGGGGGACATGCGTCTGACGCGTTGGCGCAACTGGGTTTACGAACAGGCGGCATTGTAGCTTCAATTGAGTGCTCCAGACATGCGGACGCTGCGGTGATCGCCTTGTGCGCAGCGTGCAATCGGCGGTGCGAGCCGTCGCAGCAGCAAACATTTCAGGAAACTGATCTTTGCCACGCACGCAGTCCTATGATCTGAATGCCATGTCTTCTTCACCGCTGCCTGCCAACTTGAAGACGCCTTTTGCCGCCGGCGCGATCTGCGGCCACCTCGACACGCGCACCGCCGCCACTGAAATCGCTGATGCCCTGTTCGACGAACTGGGCACGCCCTCCAGCAGCGGCGGGCTGTGCGATCTGGTGCTGCTGTTTGGCAGCTTTCATCATCGATCAGCGTTTGACGATGCAGCATCGATCATTCGACGCACGCTCTCGCCGCATGTGTTTCTCGGCGTGACCGCTGAAGCTGTGCTTGGCGCGGAACAGGAACTCGACGGCGTGGCGGGCATGTCGGCAATCGCCTTGCGCCTGCCCGGTGTCACGCTGCGCCCATGGCTCACTACGCCAGAAGATCCGATGCCGCTGGATGATCCGGCGGGTATTCGCAAGCGCATCGGCGTGTCACCGACGTTTCGCAGTGCAATTATGTTCGGCGATCCATGGTCGGTGCCGATCACGCGTTTGCTGCCTGCGCTTTCCAATTGCGGTGAACCGTCAGCGACCAATCCGCAGATAAAGCAGCGAATTCCAATCATCGGCGGCATGGCGTCGGGCGCAAGCCAGCCCGGCGTCAACGTGCTGGTGCTGAACGAACGCGTCATCAGCAGCGGCGCGGTCGGTGTGAGCCTGTCGGGCGATCTTGATGTTGATTTCGTGCTCAGCCAGGGCTGTCGTCCGATCGCCAGACCGCTGATCGTGACCAAGTGCAAGGACAATGTCATCCTGGAGCTTGGCGGGCGCAAGGCCATTGAGGTGCTGCAGGAAATCGCGCAGCAGTTGCCGGAAGCGGAAAAGCGGTTGCTGGTTCGCGGGCTGCTGATTGGATCGGTGGTGAATGAATACAAGGACCACTTCGGCCGCGGCGATTTTCTGGTGCGTAGCGTGATGGGGCTGGATCAGCGTGTCGGCGGCATTGTGGTGGGAGAGATGTCGCGCGTGGGACAGACCGTGCAGTTTCACGTGCGCGATGCCGCAACGGCGCATGAAGACCTGCAGCTTCTGCTCGATGCGCAGATGTTGAATCCTGTGCCGCCGTTCGCAGCAATGCTGTTTACCTGCAATGGTCGCGGCGAGCGGCTGTTCGGTGAGCCGAACCACGATCTGAACATCATTCATCGTCGCCTGGGGCCGCTGCCGATCGCAGGCTTCTTCGCGGCAGGCGAATTCGGACCGCTGGGCGATCAGAGCTATCTGCACGGGCATACCGCGAGCTTGGCGTTGTTGCGTGCACGCAGCGAATAACACATTCTTCATCATCATGCGATGAAGGCGTAACGCATGCGATTACGGCGCGACCGGCGCAGCGATGCTGCTGTGGCGCGAGTCGTATGTCTGACTGCGTGTTGGCGCACAGAGACAAATACAAATGCAGTGCAAATAAAAAACCGGGCGGCTGTGCCGCCCGGCGATGATGGTGTGTGAACGTTGTGAAATTGTGAATATGGGGAAGAGTTATGCGCGGGGCTGATTGATGAATCAAATCATCCCAGCACACGTGCGATGCGCTCAAGACCCCATTCGCATTCTTCCTTGGTAATCACAATCGGCGGCGTGATGCGGATCACCTGCGATGCGGTGTCCTTGCACAGCACACCTTCCTTGAGCAACTGCTTGACGAAATCGTAAGCAGTGCCGGCTTCCTTGCGGATTTCAATGCCGTTGAGCATGCCCCGGCCGCGCACTTCCTTGATCTTGTCGCTCTTGATGGCCTGCAGACGCTCGCGGAGCCACTGACCCATTTCCGCAGCACGCTCAGCGATGTTCTCATCCTTCATCACGCGCAACACTTCACGGGCAACCGCCGCGCCCAGCGGGTTGCCGCCGAAGGTCGAACCGTGATCGCCAGCCTTGAAGATGCTGAAGACTTCGCGCGAACCGACAACCGCCGAGACGGGGAAGACCCCGCCGCCCAGCGCTTTGCCCAACACAAGCAGATCAGGACGAATGCCGTCGTGATCGCAGGCAAATGTCTTGCCCGTGCGGCCGAAGCCGGTCTGCACTTCATCGGCGATCAGCAGCACGTTGTTCTTGCGGCAGATTTCGAGGCACTTGGCCATGTAGCCGTCGGGCGGCACATTGATGCCCCCTTCGCCCTGCACCGGTTCGACGATAAACGCTGCGGTGTTGGGCGTGATGGCCTGGGCCAGGGCATCGGGATCGCCGAACGGAATGCGCTTGAAGCCCGGCGTGAGCGGGCCGAAGTAATCGCGATACTGCGGCACGCTGGACATGCTGATGACGGTGGTCGTTCGGCCGTGGAAGTTCCCGTCGCAGCAGATGATCTCGGCCATGTCGGCGGGAACGCCTTTGCGCAGGTAGGCCCATTTGCGTGCCGTCTTGATGGCCGACTCCACAGCTTCGGCGCCGGTGTTCATCGGCAGCACCTGTCCTTCGCCATTCTTCCAGCCGCAGAATTCCGCAAGCTCCTTACAGAACAGTCCAAGTTGATCGTTTTCAAACGCCCGGCTGACGACGGTGAGCTTTTGCGCCTGCTCCAGCAGCGCGTTCATGATGCGCGGATGCTGATGGCCGAACGACAATGCCGAGTACCCCGCAAGCATGTCGAGGTGTTTGCGGCCTTCCACGTCGTACACCCACACGCCCTTGCCGACCGACAGCACCGCAGGCAGCGGATCGTAGTTGGGAGCCGAGTAGGTATGCTCGATCTCGTGCAACTGCGCGTTGGTGTAGCGCGGCTCCTGGGAGGCATCGGGTTTCTGGGAGACGGCGGTGGCAGTATCGCTCGGAACGGTCATGGCCGGGATCTTCCTTCCTTCGCTTTCGCTGAACTCATGAACTGGCCACGCCACTTGCTGCCTTGGAGGGCAGAAGTGGCTCTTGGCGCTGCAATTGATGTATTGATCCGTAAGCCTATGGGCAAGAGCGGGATGGGACAACCCAGAGAGTGGGGGATGGCGTTTGGCGCGATGCTGCGCCTGGCGCAGCCCGCTTTGCGGAGTTATTGACCCTGCCCCGGCTTCGCGGCCGTTATACTGGAGCAGTGGCCATCGGAACTGCTCTTGTTGAACGCGGTTTGATCTCCAGTGAGCAATTGGAGCGGGCGATGCATGAGCAGGCTCGCACCGGTGAGCGGCTGGATCAGGTGCTGGTGCGCCTGGGGTTTGTCAATCCGTCGCAGGCGCTGGAGGCGATCGCGCAGCAGTTCGCCATGCCGATTGTCGATCTGAGCACCGTCGAGGTGCGGGAAGAGGTGCTTCGCCTCTTGCCGCCAAAACTGGTGTTCAAGCAGCGATGCGTCCCTATTGAGCAGTCCAACGGCATTCTGCGCGTCGCCACATGCGATCCATTTGATCTCACGGCATTTGATGAGCTTCGCCTGCTGACCGGGCTTTCCATTGAACTGGTGCTGGCCGACGAGCGCGATCTGCGCAAGTTCATCCGCGCTCATTACGGCGTGGCGGGCGATACGCTGGAAGAGCTTGCGGGCGAGGAGAAAGCGCCTGATCCTGAACTCACCGCTGGCGCTGACCGCAATGAAGTTGAGCAGGCCCAGGAAGCCAGCGTCATCAAGCTGGTGAACGACCTATTGCTGGAAGCGATCCGCGAGCGCGCAACCGATGTGCATATCGAGCCTTATGAAGATCGGCTCAACATCCGCTATCGCATCGATGGCGTACTGACCCATGCCGGCGTGCCGCCCACGGTCAATCGCTTCCGCAACGCGATCATCAGCCGCCTGAAAATCATGGCGAACCTGAACATTGCGGAAAAACGCAAGCCTCAGGACGGCCGCATCACCATTCGGCACAAGGGGCAGGAGTTCGATCTGCGCGTCAGCGTGATTCCCATGCTCTTTGGCGAAGGCGTGGTGCTGCGCATTTTGAACAAGAACACCATCATGTTCGAGCTTGAGCAGCTTGGCATGGATGGTCACATCCTCAAGCGGTGGGATGATCTGATCAATCGGCCGCACGGCATTGTGCTGGTGACCGGGCCCACGGGTTCGGGCAAATCCACCACGCTGTACGCCTCGCTGCAGCGCATCGTGGATGATGAGGTCAAGGCCATCACCGTGGAAGACCCGGTGGAATACCACGTTGAGGGCGTGAACCAGATTCAGGTGCATCCGGAAGTCGGGCTGACGTTTGCCAGCGGACTGCGGGCGATTCTGCGGCATGACCCGGACATCATCATGATCGGCGAGATTCGCGACCGCGAAACCGCGGAAGCGGCGGTGCAGGCGTCGCTGACGGGTCACCTTGTGTTCTCAACGCTGCACACCAACGACGCCGCGGGAGCCACCACGCGACTGCTCGATATGGGCGTGGAGCCGTTTCTGGTGGCCAGTTCGGTGGAAGGCGTCATGGCTCAGCGGTTGGTGCGGCGCATCTGTAGCGACTGCAAAACCACCTACGTGCCTGAAGAAAGCGAGATTCCGCCGGATTTTGACACTGTGACTGGCGGTGGAAGCAGGGGAAGCGGCACGCTGCAGCTTTATCGCGGCAACGGCTGCCGGGAGTGCCGAGGCACGGGATATCACGGGCGGCTTGGCATTTATGAGCTGCTCAGCATGACCGAGCAGACCCGCGAACTGGTGCTGGCGCGGGCCAATGCCAGCCGAATCGCTCAGGCGGCAATTGAATCCGGCGATCTGACGCTGTTGCGGCAGGCGGGATTTGAGAAGGTCAAGGCTGGGGAAACCACCATTGCTGAAGTGCTGCGGGCCACGAAGGCCTGACGGCGTTCCGTAACAGTGGTTTGAGGTGAAAGCATGCCGCAACCCCTGTTCCAGGGGATGCGTAGGTAGAACATGATTGATTGGGCATTGGATGCCGGCGTTGCTTGACTGCGGGGCAAAATCCGGCGACACTGGCGATTCTGGCCCGGCTGGGTCTTGACGGAGCAGAATAAACAGCTCGATGTAGATAGATTGCTTTCGCACGCTTCAGGCCCTGCTGGCCGGGCGTGACATCAGGTTCGATCGGAGATACCCCATGGCCGTTCGCACAGGAGCCGGTACCGGCGTCATCGTATCGCTGGTGGTTTTCGTCCTCACCACGGTGGCGCTGCTGGTGCTGACAATCGTGTTCTATACCGCCAAAACAAAGGAAATGGAGGCTAAGGCCAACGCGATTGCGGCTTTGGAGGTCTACGCCAGGCAGAACCAGCGCTCCAGCGATCTGTTCAAGAACTTTGAGTCTGAAGCCAAGAGCCGCAACCAGTCGGTCGCGCAATACCTCAATGAGCGATATGAAAGCGCCATGGAGTTCGTTGCCGGCAGCCGCACCATGACGCTGGACCAGCTTCGCACGAACATGAGCCGCTACGGCGTGCCGCAGCAAGGCTCAATCGCCAGCCACATGCAGGCGATGTACCGGGATCTCAACGCCAGCCAGACGCAGATCAACGGTCTGAATGAACAACTCGCCAGCCTAACCAATGAAATTCAGGCCAAGGAGCAGCAGATTGCCCAACTGAAACAGTCGCATCAGCAGGAAATGGATGCGATTGAAGCGCGGATCGCCAGCTACCGCAATGCTGCGGAAGATTACCGCCAGCGCGTTGACACCGCTGTGAGCGAATTGAACCGCGCCAAGGAAGATTTGAAGAATCGCTACGAGGGCGAGATCAACGATCTGATCGCTGCCAACAACGATCTGGGACGCGAGCGCGAATACCTGCTGGCAAAGATTCGCGAGCTTGAGCGGGCACGCAACGCTGATCGGATCAAAGCACAGGATCCATCCACGCTGGTTGATGCGCGCATCATCGACGCGCCCGGCTCCAGTGATCAGGTGTATATCGATCGCGGCCGACGTGATCGCATCGTGCGCGGCATGACCTTTGAGGTGTACTCCGACGCGGCCCAAATCCGCGTGAATCCCACCACGGGTGAACTGCCCCGCGGCAAGGCGAGCCTGCAGGTCATGAGCGTGGGCGAAACCACCAGCACCTGCAAGATCACCCGTTCCGTGCCAGGCCAGCCGATTGTTCGCGGCGATGTGGTCGCCAACGCGGTTTACGACCCGACCTATCGCTTCAAGTTCCTGGTGCACGGCCGGTTCGACATCAACAACGACGGCGTGCCCACGGAAGAAGAAGCTGAATACCTCCGTAGCCTCGTGATGGAATGGGGCGGCATCGTCGTCAGCGGCGATACGCTGCCGGGCGATCTGGATTTCCTTGTGTTGGGCGAGGTGCCCCCGAACCCGCCGCCGCTGCCGGCTGACCCGCCGCGCGTGCTGATCGACGATTGGGCTCGCAAGCGGGCTGCTCGTGAGAAGTATCAGGAACTGTTCGATCAGGCCAGCAACGCGCAGATTCCGGTGCTCAACGCCAATCGCTTCTTTACGTTGATTGGCCACACCGATCGCTGATTGCAGCACGAGCTGCCGCTGTTGGATTCATTCCACGCAGACTTTGCATCCCGCGCCCGGTTGACGTTCCGTCGGCCGGGCGTTTTCGTTGCGAAGCGGGCAATGCTCAGACCGATCCGAGTACAATAACGAGTCGTTTTTCGGCAAATTCGTCTCTATCTGACGATAACGACGCGACTTGTGCGCCGCGGCTTTCTGCGGCTGCCCGCGCCGGCTGATTTTTTTGCAGATTCAACATGGCTGCTGATCAATCCATGCTTGTGAACTGGACGCAGTATCTGGCGCTGCGCAGTGTGGCGGGGTTCATCCAGTGCTTTGATGTCAACCAAAACCTGCAGACCGCAGCGTCAGTGGGATCGCTTTTTTGCCGTCTGAACCCCAAGCGGCGTAAACGGGCGGAGCAGAACGTCGCTCGCAGTTTTCCGGAGTGGTCCGCGGAACGGGTACGCGAGACCGTTGAGCGATCCATGCAGCACATGTTTCAGTTGTTCATGGTGGAATCGCTTGTCACGCCTCGCCTGATCGCGCCGAGCACCTGGAACCGCTATGTCCGCATTCGCGACGTTGAACCGCTCCTGGATATGCTGGTGCGCGGCGAGCCGGGCATCTTCATCACCGGTCATTGCGGCAATTGGGAATTGATCGGCAGCGTAATGGGCGCGATCGGGTATCCGATGGTCGCGCTGGCTCGGCCGATCGACAACCCGCTGATCAACAGTTGGCTGCTGAAGATTCGCGAAGCCCGCGGCATGAAGATTCTCACCAAATGGGGCGCGACGCCCATTCTTCAGGAAACGCTCACCGCCGGCGGTCGGCTGGGCTTTATTGCTGATCAGAATGCCGGCGATCAGGGCGTGTTCGTGCCGTTTTTCGGCCGTTTGGCGTCGAGTTACAAATCCATCTCCCTGCTGGCGATGCGATACAAAGTGCCCATTATCGCCGGCCACGCCATGCGGCTGAACAACCGATTTGAGTACGAACTGCGATACGTGGACATGATCCGCCCGGAGGACTGGGCCGACCAGCCCGACCCGCTGTACTACATTGCTGCCCGTTACAACCGCGCGATTGAACAGATGATCCGCGATGCGCCCGAGCAGTATCTCTGGCTGCATCGGCGATGGAAAAGCCGCCCCAAGCACGAGCGCGAAGGCCAGCCCATGCCCAAACGCCTGATCGCCAAGCTCGAGCAACTGCCGTGGATGACCCAGGCGGAGCTGGATCGCATCATCGCCAACAGCAACGAGGATGCGAGGCTGATGCGCGAAGGGCGTCTGCCGCGGTAATCCGCGCTACAGGCTGGGAACGTGTTGACAGCCAAGCTACACTATTTCGCATACAGCTCAAATCGTCCCGCCGGTGCACGGTGAGGCGAGGCGAATTGTGCCGGACTCGCGCAAGCAGCATCTCCATGTCGCCCCCTCGACTCCAAGGCCGCAACGTGCTGATCGTCGATGACGATGAGGATATCCTCTCCAGCATCGATCTGGCCATGCGTGCTGAAGGTGCAGCGACGTCCAAGGCAATGGACGGCAGCGCCGCAGTGCTGGCCTGCCAGCATGCCGAGCCGGATGCGGTCATTCTGGACATGATGCTGCCCAAGGCTTCCGGCTTCGTGGTGCTGGAGAAGATCATGGAGCAGCCCAACCCGCCAGTGGTGATCATGGTCACCGCCAATCAGGGCAAGCGGCATATGACCTACGCGCAGGATATGGGTGTGCACGCCTATCTGTACAAACCGGTATCGCTGCAGCGACTGGTCGATACCGTCGTCCAACTGCTCAGCGAGCGCGAGCAGGGAACGTTAAAGTCTTCACAACGCAAGACACAATAATCAAATCCGAGCGTAATCAAATACGCGGCGAACTTTCAGATTCGCTTCGCTCGCGGTACAGTCTTCATCGTGGCGAAACAATACGTCATCCTGTCCAAACATCCCTCCAGCGGCAACGGCATGGTTCCGCTCGGCCGACGCGCTGAGATCATTCGCGAACTGGCCAATTACAACACCGCCCCCGAGCGCGAGGGCGACGATATGCTGTATGGTCCGGGCATCCGACTCGAGCTTCCGCCCGGGCAGGATGAAATCACTCAGATCCTCCTGACCATCATTGAGGAAGAGATCGCATGGCTGGTCATCATGCGTCTGGCCAAGGCGTTTGAGTGGAAGATCGTTGACCCGGCGACAGGCCGGGAGTTGAATGCGTAAAGCGCAAACGCATGCAGCAGCAGTCGTAGGCGTACGCAGCGAGCGAGCAGCGCAGCAATGCCGACGCCGGTCTGCTGAATGCGTTTATGCTTCACGAAAACGAATCCGGTACGCTGCAAGGGTATGCTGTGGATGCAGCAGATGAGGCTGCGCTGCGCAAAGCGATCGAACTGGCGGTTGACTATCGCGGCGACGTCACCATTACCCGGCGATCCGATGGGCAGGCAATTGAGGGTTACATCTTCGATAGCCGCCGCGATCGTGAAACGGGCGAGCTGGTTGTCCGGATGATTCCGCGCAACACTGATGATCGCATATCGGTGTCGCTGTCGGATATCGCCTCGCTCAAGTTCACCGGCAAGGACACCGCTTCGGGCAAGACGTTTGAGAACTGGATCAGGAAGTACGCGGAGAAAAAGCTCGCTGGTGAGCGTGCCAGCATTGAGTCCGAGCCGCTGGATGACGATGAGTAACGGGGGCGATGAGCGGGCCAGTCCGCGTGTTGCCACTGCCGTGTGGGATTGAGGTTTTCGCATGTTCAGACCGCATCGCGCTAAGCACTACGACTGGCTGTATTCCTTAGCCACATCGCGGCCTGCGATGTGTACCGTGTGACGATGCTTGTTCTCCTGCACATTGCTGGCGGTGTTGCGCTGCTGCTGTTTGGCGTTCGATACATCCGCAAGGGATTGGATCGGCTCTTTGGCCGGCAGCTCGCGGTCTGGATGAGCCGCGTCGGCGCCAAGCCGGGACTGGCTTTTCTCAGCGGCGTCAGCGTCGCGGTGGCTGCGCCGTCCAGCACCACAATCTCCGTGCTGGCGGTGCAGGCCGTTCAGACCGGCCACATGACCGCTAGGCAGATGCTTGCGGTGATGCTGGGCGCCAACATCGGCCTGACGGTGCTGGTGCAGCTTGTGGCGTTGCAAGTCGACGTCTACGCGCCCATTGCCATCTTTGTGGGGTTTGTACTGTTTCAGTACTCCGGCGGGGGGAGAATGCGCGGCATCGGGCAGGTCATCCTTGCTCTGGGCTTTCTTTTTCTGGCGATGAGCCTGATTCGAAGCGCGATTGCTGGCGCTGACATCAGCCGCGGAAGCGACCTGCAGCAACTGATTGAAATCGTCAGCCATTATCCCGTGCCGCTTGCCATCCTTGCTGCCATCATGGCCACGCTGCTGCAATCGGCCACTGCGACAATCGGCCTGATCATCGGCCTCACTGCCGCTGACGCCATCGGCATGACCATTGCGTTGCCGGTGGTCATCGGTGCCAACGTCGGCCTAGCCGTCACGACGCTTATTGTGGGCTGGCGGCGGATCGAATCGCGTCGGCTGGGTATGGCTAACCTGCTGCTCAAATTGGTCGTGGCGGCAGTGGCGCTGGCGTTGATGCCGCAACTGGTCGTCTGGCTCGACGCCTTGCCGCTTGATCAATCGGTTCAGGTGGCCATGGCGCACACTGGGTTCAATGTCGCGCAGGCGATCATCGGCATGCCGACGCTGCGGCTGCTGGATCGGCTTGTGCGGCGGTGCGTTCCCGATCTGCCTCCGGGGTCAACGCAGGTGTTCGGCCCGAAGTTCATCCATCAAGGTTCAATCGACAGCCCCGCACTCGCCACGACGCAATCGCTGCGCGAAATTCTGCACATGAGCGAGATCGTGCGCGGCATGCTGCGTGATGTGTGGATTGCGCTGAAAACCAACGATGAGCGGCTGGCGTACGAGGTCAGCCAGCGCGACAACCAGGTCGATCTGCTTGATGCGGAAATCAAACGTTTCCTCACTCGCCTGGCCAAAGATGAGATGCCGCTGCGGGAAGCCGATGAAGAAATGCGGCAACTGCAATATCTCACCGAGCTGGAAACCGTCGGCGACATCATCGACAAGAACATTTCCGAACTGGTGCTCAAGCGCATACGCACAAACGCCCAATTCACACCCGAAGGTGAGCGGGAACTGGATGATTTCTACCAGAAGGTTGCTGAGAACCAGATCCTCGCTGACGCGGTATTCACCACACGCGATCGCGGCCTTGCAGAGCAGTTGCTGCGGCACAAGGAATACCTCAACCAGTACGAGCAGGAACTGCGCGACAGGCATTTCGCAAGGCTCAAGGCCGGCCTGATACAGGCGCATGAAACCAGCGCGATTCACCTCGACCTGTTGACGCACCTGAAGCGCATCAACAGCGCAATCTCGCATGTGGCGTACCCGGTTCTGCAGGACAATCAAACCAAACGCGCAATCGAATTCACAGCGCTCGATTCAGCAGACTGAAATCAACCTGATTTGTATCGCAACGCCTTTTGACGCTTATTCTGCACTTGTTATAAAAGCTGCTGCGGAGCATTTCGCGTCTCGCAGCTTTTTCTTTCGTTTGTTATGTAGCATGTTCTTCAGCCGGGCGGGCATTTATCCGGTTTTCTTCGCCTGGCGCAGCGTTTCGGCCAATTCCTCAGCATGCCGCCGCCCGTCTGCGGACAAGGTGGCCACGTCGTTGATGCCCGGGTGAAACGCAAAGCACAACAGCCAGCCGCGTTCCTGCAGATCGGTGACGGCTCGGAGCAGTTCCCCTTCAGTCAAGCCGGATCGCTCTAGCACATCTCCCAACTGGAACGGAGCGGCCCAACCCTGTTCCAGCGTTGAAACAGCTTTGATAAATTCACGTTCGAACACGGATAATGTCATGATGCGACCACGTTCATGAACAGACTCGGCGGTATCAAAATTCAACATACGAGCAGATCGGCTTGCTGCTCCCGCCGGCTTGCATCATCGAATTCGATTAGGGCGGGTTCCTTAGCATGATTTGCGCAGCAATTTTCCCAAATTGCCAGACTTGTCCAATTTCCGCGTGCTGACGCTGCACGTGCGCTCGTGTGTACATGCATTGCATCGCAGGGCAGGCCAGCCGCACCAAGTGAAAACGTGCACGCAGCGCATGCATGGAAAACCCATATCTTTGTGGCCCGCTGCGTCGCCATATGTTCGAGTTACGAATCAACCGCACGGCGCGACATCGGCCTGCAGGGCCTTTTCTGAAGCGTTTCGTGGTATCTTGCCACCGCGCGGCAGCGGCGCGATGCGCAATAGAGCAGGCAGGCGATATGGCTCAGATTCGATTCACGCAGAACATTCAGCGGCATGTGGCATGCCCGCCAGGCAACGTCGACGGTACGACGCTGCGCGAGGTGCTTGAGACGTATTTCCAGCTGCACGAGAAAGCACGCGGGTACGTGCTGGACGATCAGGGCGGTCTTCGCCGACACATGGCCATTTTCATCAACGGCAAGCCGGTTCAGGATCGGGCAAAGCTCAGCGATGCGGTGCCTGCGGACGGCGTTGTGGACGTGATGCAGGCGCTTTCGGGCGGGTAAGCCGCAATGCCGCTGCCGCCGCCGCTGCGCGTTGATTTGGCAGCAGCGCGGCAGAGAAAGTCGGCAAGCCGCCTTGTCAAGCGGCGGTGCGGCAGCACAATGCGCAGCATGGCTGAGACAACCGCACCATTGCCGACAGACTTGCCGCCTTCCAGAGAATGGGGCAAAGCGACCGCTGATCCGCAGGAACAGTTATTTCTTGAAGGGCCGCGTTCGCGCTGGTCGGAGTTTCTGCGAACGCTGCGGATTGTCACGGAACTGATACGCGGGTTTCGTGCGTTGCACTTTGTCGGACCGTGCGTCACCGTGTTCGGCTCGGCTCGATTTCCGCCCGGTCATCCGCATTACGAACTGGCTCGTGAGGTTGGCTGGCGGCTTGCTCAGGCAGGATTTACAGTGATGACCGGCGGGGGGCCGGGCATCATGGAGGCCGCCAACCGCGGCGCCAAGGAAGCCGGCGGCCCTTCAGTCGGCTGCAACATCAAACTGCCGATGGAGCAGAAGCCGAATCCGTATCTCGATCGGTTTGTTGAGTTTCGCTATTTCTTCGTGCGCAAGGTCATGCTGGCGAAGTACTCGTATGCGTTCATCGCGCTGCCGGGCGGCTTCGGTACGCTCGATGAATTCTTCGAGATCTCCACGCTCGTGCAGACCGGCAAGATACGCAACTTCCCGCTGATTCTCATGGGCGAACACTATTGGGGGCCGCTGCTGGAATTCATGCGTGAGCGGCTGGTGGCCTATGGCACGATCGATCAAGCCGATTACGACCGCATCATCGTCACCGACTCGCCTGATCGCGCAATGATGCACATCGCCCACGCTGCGGTGCATGAATTCGGCTTTGAGTGGCGGCCGCCGGTGAAACCACGCTGGTATCTGGGCGAAAACGGCAAGGTGTTCCGTCGCAATCATCTGACGCGTCTGCGCGACTGGCTGACCGGCCGTCGATCATGATCATGGCGTAATGCGCCGGTACATCATGAGTTCTCGACTGACGCGCGCAAAACAAAGCTGCCGCACATGTGCAGAAAGAGATTCGCTCTCAGGCATGTGAGGCGCGAGGAATGTGCCGGTCGAGAATCATCTCAACCAGTCGGCGCACGGTTTCTGAAATGTCGTTGGCGGGCGAGACCTGTTTAGTGACGTAAGCGCCTTCCATCACCAGCGCGATTTCCTTGGCGAGAGCCTGCGGGTCATTTGCGCCAGCGTAGCCAGCCAGTTCACAAAGCAGATCCTCCATGGCCCGCTTGTGGTCTGCAGCGGCAAGGTGGGCCGGATCGTGCGGCAGCGGGAATTCCACCGCCACGTTGATGAACATGCAGCCGTTGTATCCCTTGCTGTTAAAAAGCTGATTCAAAGCGTCAACGATGGCCAGCAGTTGACCGCGCGGCGAGTTGCCGCCGTGCAAGCGCAGCATCTGCACGAAGGTATCGCGCCACCAGCGGTCGTGCCAGCGCAGCACTTCAAGCATGAGATCGTCTTTGCTTTGAAAGTGGTTGTAGAACGTGGTCTTGGTGACGCCGACCTCGCTGATGATGCGATCCAGTCCGACGCTGTGAAACCCGTCACGATAAAAGAGGTCATGTGCAGTCTGAATGAGCTTCTCTCGGGTGGAGCTGGCCATGATGAGTGCGCCTTTGTGATTTCAAACTCAGTCGCATGTCTGACACTGCCGCGTTGTTGTGCTCATCGCCCCAACTGGCTGTCCGGCTGCGGCAGTTGACCACAAGTCAAGGAAAACCACACCACAAGTCAACTGGCGTGGGCGAGGGCGAATCATAACCTTTCATTATGACATGGCATGGCATGACGTGCAGCGTGCGCTGCACTGTACCGAACTGAGCCAGGCAGTGATATCACGCATGAGTCAGCTTACCGGTTGATGAGAACAACAACACTTTTTTCTGAAAGGAAACCATCATGGCAGTTATGCAAACAGAACAGGTCAATGGAATTGACATCCAAGCCCTGAAGCAGACGATTCAGGCTGTCGCTGAAGACGCATCCAAGGGCAAAGCCAAGTTTCAGGTTATGACGAACTGGCAGGGCGGCACGAAATCGACATCGCGCGTGGAGAAATGGAGTCTGGGTGGTCAGGAATTGCCCCGCAACTTCACCATATCGACCGATGAGCCGCCGGAACTGTGCGGCATGGGAACTGCGCCAAACCCGCAGGAAGTGCTCATGGCCGGGCTCAACGCCTGCATGATGGTCGGATACGTGGCCGGCTGCGCGCTGCATGGCATCGAGCTTGAATCGCTCTCGATTGAAACGGAAGGCGAGCTGGATTTGCGCGGCTTCCTCGGCCTCGATCCCAACGTCAAGCCCGGTTATGAGGAAGTGCATTACACCGTGCGAATCAAAGGCAAGGGCACGCCTGAGCAGTTTGAGCAGGTTCATCAAACCGTGATGGCAACCTCGCCGAACTTCTCGAACTTCGCCACCCCGATCAGGATGGTGCCGCATCTGATCGTCGAGTAAGAGAAGAGAAAGCAGGCACCGGGCATGAGATCATGCCGGCCGCAACTGTGAGAAAGCGGGCAAGCGTTCCAACACGCATCCAACCTGCTTTCTTGCGGTTGCGGTTTATTATTCAAGCACAATGAAGCGTTTGCGTTTACGGGGCGCGTCAGGTGGGTGGCGCGTGGGGTGGGTAGAGCGAAGCGAAACCCACCAATTGTTATGCGCGCCGAGACGATAGGTTTCATTCCGTCATTGTTCGACCCACCCAACGATCTATCTGATCTATTTGCTGCATGCTTGCATGTGTATCAAGAGCGCCGGCGCGTTGGCAAACCTGTTGCATCTGCGCCTGTGTGGCCTGGATGCCATGACGTACAATGGGGCTTCAATAGCTTGACCAACACTGTGAATGCTCCGTAACGAGAGACGTCCAATGTCGCTGTTCCGCTCGATGAACCCCTTCCGTTATGCGCCGCCTATAACGCGGCGACTGCTTTGGATGTCGGTGATTGCGTTCTTTGTTCTTATCTCGATTGAGGTGGTGAGAGCATTCATACTCTGGCCACGACGACAGGCTATGATGAACGAGATCGACTCCCAATCGTTGCTGAGTGTGCTCAGCAGGTGCTCTTCAGCTTATATATTTGTGCTTGTGCTGGGGATAGGCCTTCCACTGGTCCGGAGAATCGCTCGGAAGGCATTTGAAGAGTCCAACGTTCTCACCTGCGGCGTATGCAATCACAATCTGTAAGGGCTAACAGGTGATACCCTTCGTTGTCCGGAGTGCGGCACCAGTTATGATCGCAATCGCCTGCAGGAGTATTGGCGCTGGTATCACCGACATCATTACTGGGTGTTTTCCACCAGCGTATGGTGCCTGGGACGGCATTACCGGTTCAGAGCTGCTGCTGTAGCGCTGATCAGCATCGCAGGCATCGTGTACGGAATCCTCCGATTGTCGCCTGCGTGGCATGGCCTGCTGATCTATTCGCTTCCAATAGCTGTTTTTCTCATCAATCGAGTTGCGGATGAGTTTGTTCGAAGACGCGGCGGTCTTGATGGCTGTATGCCGCAGCATTGGGATCGTGTGCTGATCAAACAGTAGCCCTTCATACCTGTCTATCGGGCGCAGGGACAGCACGTCGGATGGGTTTCGCTTCTTCGTTGCTCTACCCACCCGACGTTCTGTCTGCCTTTATTTATGTCTTCACAATCTTACAGCTTTGAGACAGGTAGCCGGCAGTCGGCGCTGCATGCCTCACACTCATGTCTTATGGCTTGTGACTGGCGGCTTATTGCTTTTCTTATCGCCGTCGACGTCTCGCAGCCAGCGTGCTGCACAGCAGCACGGCGAGGCCGGCGGGCGATGGAATGGCGGTCGCGCGCACCATCCAGTTGCCGGGCACAGCGTTGTTCTGCATGTTCAGGTAGATCAGTGATCCGCCAAGGTTGTTCAGATCAACGCTCGGACCCGCGGAGATCCACGACTGGCCGGTGACGGTCTGCGGATCGAGGCGGCCGGGGCGGTCGCCAACCACGATGTCCATCATTGCCGCCACGAAAAAGCCGCCGGTGACCTGGGTGGGCGTGATGGCGAAGTCGATGAACACATTGCTTTGCGGCAGGTCGGTCAGGCCCGTGGTCTGCGTGAGCAGCGTCGCGTTGTTCGGGTTGCCATCGTTGTCGGGATCGTCAAAAAGCAGCAGCGTCACTTCGCGGCCAATCGCAATGTTGCCGAAGGCAACCGAGATCGTTGTGATGATGTCGCGGCCGGACTCGGCGTAGAAGTAGTTGCCCCACAGCATCTGACCGTCGATGGCCGGGCCGACGTTCACGCTTCCGGTGCCGTCGTCAGCAACATATTCAAAGCTCGCAGCAGCGGGTGAAGCAGCAGTCAAGAGCGCGAAGACGCCTGTTGCTGCGAAAACAGTCAGCGTTGAATTGATGCGCATTCTCTCTCTCCTGTGTGTTATGGAAACCAGCAGTGCTCTTCGCATGCATGCTGCGAGGTCAGGTCGGCGGTTCCTGTGCCCGCAGCAGCAGCAGCAGCACGGACAGGGGCAGTCTCGCCTATTCCAACGCTGTTGTCCACCTTGGCATCGTGGAAGAAGAGCGTTCCCCTCACGGCATCCAGGCTCGTGCAACTTGATGGATGAGGGCAGCGTATCCATCAGATGGCGGTTTTTGAGGCCGCCCGCAGGCCCGGCGGCAGAATCGAGGCGGGAATTTCTGTAGCGCCGGAATGCCTTAGTCAATCGATTGATTAATATGAACCGCTTCGGCCAGCAGATATAGCTCAGCAGACTCAATGCCGGACAGTAGCCGAACAATTCGAGCGGTTTTGCTGAACGTAGCAGCGTTGGCGCGGCTCATTCGCCGATTTTGCGCGAACGTGCCGGTTAGCCCGGGCGGCAGCGCCTGCTTTGGTTTTTTGCTGTGTCAAGCTGCGGAGCCAAGTGGAGCGATTGGCATGAGGGGGCGAGATCCCGTGCAACCGCATCGCCGAATCCTGGCTGAGGTTCTTCAAACGATCCTGTCGGGCCTGTGCGCGCAGGCAGCATCCATGACAATTGCCCGAAGCATGTGGGGTCAGCTCGCCTATTTCATGGTGTTTCGGCCGTTTCCGGAGCGGTTTGACACAGACAATGTGAATCATCGTGATGCGCTTCCGGCAATTGCGGCTCACATTGTTGCGTTTTCCCTGCGAGGGATGGGATACGATGAAAGGTTCATCGAGCGGGCGCTGCAGGATGCGATGTCAGGCTCGAATGTATCACATGTGAAGAATGGATACGCCATTGAGAAAGCGATGGCTTTCTCTGAAGGGAGTTTGCTGTGAAACCGTTCACGAGGCACGGTTGCTGTGGAAGCATAAGCGCGCTGATGGCCACGATGGCTGTTGCGCTGTATTCAGGAATCTGCCAGCCGGCGTTTGCACAGGCAGCTGCGCCTGCTGCGGTGCGCGTTGATACAGCGCGTGTGGAGACCGTCCAGGAGCAGCGGCTGGTGACGGGCGAATTGCGTCCGGTTCGTCGTGCGCAGGTGGCGGCTGAGGAAGCCGGCTCGGTGCAGGAGTTGCCGATCACTGAAGGCCAGGTCGTCAAGCAAGGCGATGTGCTGGCGCGGCTGGACAGCACGCGGCTTACGCTTGAACTGCAGCAGCTTGAAGCTGAGGAGCAGGTCGCGCTGGCCACGCTCGATGAACGTCGGGCTGATGCACGCTGGCGCGAGCTTGATCTGGAGAACTATCGCACGCTCAGCCGAGGCGGCGCAACCAACGTCAAGGAACTATACGACGCTGAATCGCAGTATCGCATTGCAGAAGCGCGGGTGGCTGCAGCGGAGCGGCAGGTGCAGGTGATTCGTGCCCGCGCCGATTTACTTCGTCAGCGGCTGGAGGATATGACCGTTCGCGCGCCGTTTGATGGGGTGGTGGTAGCCAGGCACACTGATCTGGGCGAATGGCTCGCGCTGGGGTCGCCGGTGGCGGAACTGGTGTCGATCAATGAACTCGACGCCTGGCTTGATGTGCCGCAGGATTATGCTGACGCCATTCTCGGCCGGCGTCCGACCGTCACGATCACGATTGACGCAACCAAGCGCGTCATTGAATCAGACAACATCCGCATTGTGCCGCAGATCAGCCCCAATGCCCGCACCTTCTCGGTGGTTGTGCGTCTGGACAATGCTGACGGCCTGCTTGCGCCGGGCATGTCGCTGACGGCATGGGTGCCGACGGGCGATCTGGCTGAGCGCATGACCGTGCCGCGTGATGCGGTGGTGCGCAACGACACGGGCATGGTTGTGTATGTGGTTCGCAGCGCCTCACCGGACGGACCGGCTCTGGCGATGCCCACGGCTGTGCGCGTGCTGTTTGGCTGGGGGAAGCGTTTCGTCGTGCAGGCGGCTTCGCTGATGGACGGCGACATGGTCGTTGTCGAGGGCAATGAGCGATTGCCGCCCAACGCGCCGGTGTTGCCTATTCACGATGCTAAACAATAAACGCTGGCGTTTTCGCGAAATCTCAGTGGCAATTGGTCGCCAACGCTGTATGTCCGACATTCTTCACGAATCCATGCCAACCGATGCTGCATCCTCTTGCCATCCGTTCACGAACACTGGAGCTTGCTTGATATGAATCTCATTCGGGGCGCCATTGCACAGCCGGTTACGGTTACGGTTGCTGTGATTCTGACGATCATGGCGGGCCTGATCGCGATTACGCGCATTCCCATTCAGCTCACTCCCACCATAGAAGACACCATCATCTCGGTGACCACCAGATGGGAAGGCGCCAGCCCGTACGAGATTGAACAGGACATCATCGACAAGCAGGAGGAAAAGCTGCAGGGCCTGACCAACCTGCGTTCGATGACCAGCACGAGCATGCAGGGCGAGGGGCAGATTCGCCTTGAATTCAACGTCGGCACGTCAAAGGCCGAGGCGTTGCGCGAAGTCAGCGACAAGCTGCGCGAGGTGGATTCATATCCGCTGAACGCCAAGCAGCCGGTCGTGCGGGCATCAGATCCCGAAAACCGCGATTACATCGCGTGGATTGTGTTTGAAACGACCGATCCTGACTTCGACATCCGCACACTTCAGGATTTTGCGGAAAACCGAATCAAGCCGGTGCTGGAGCGCGTGCCGGGGGTGAGCGAAATCAACGTGCTGGGCGGGCGCGAGCGCGAAGCGCAGATTCGGTTCGACCCGGTGCGGCTGGCGCAGCGAGGCGTCAGCCCGGCGGATCTGGTCAACGCAATTCAACGCGCCAACCGCGATATATCCGCAGGCGAACTTGACGATGCCAAGGTGGCTGTCCGGGTGCGCACCATCAGCCAGTATGAATCGGTTGAGGATGTCGAGCAGACAATCGTCAAGCACACGCCGACCGGCCCTGTGCTGATTCGCGACGTGGCGGAAGTCGTGGAAGCCTACAAGGAGCCTATTTCATTTGTGCGGTCGCGCGGCCAGCCCGTCATCGCCATCAACGCCCAGCGTGAAGTCGGCTCCAACGTGATGCAGGTGATGGACGGCCTGAAGCAGGCCATCGCCAGACTCAACATGCCGGGGGGCTTGCTCGAATCCGAAGCCAGGCGGCTCAATCTCAACGGCACGCTCACGCTGCGGCAGGTGTTCGATCAGACCATCTACATTCACGATGCGCTTGCTCTGGTGCGCGACAACATCTGGATGGGCGGATCGCTGGCGATCATTGTGCTTCTGCTGTTTTTGCGCTCCATTCGCTCGGTGATCGTCATCTCGCTGGCGATCCCCATTTCGGTTGTGGGCGCAATTGTGGCGATGGTGGTGCTCGGCCGAACTATCAACGTCATCAGCCTTGCGGGCATGGCGTTTGCGGTGGGCATGGTGGTGGACAACGCCATTGTGGTGCTTGAAAACATATTCCGGCATCTGGAAATGGGGAAGCGGCCGGCCCAGGCGGCATTTGACGCGGCGCGCGAAGTGTGGGGCGCGGTGCTGGCGTCCACGCTGACGACCCTTGTGGTGTTTGTTCCGATTCTGCTGGTGGAGGAAGAGGCAGGGCAGTTGTTTCGCGACATCGCTCTGGCGATCTGCGCAGCAATCGCGCTGAGCCTGATCGTTTCAATTACGGTGGTGCCTTCCGCAGCGGCGCGCGTGCTCAAGTCGATTCCCAGCCGCCAGCCGGCGGAGAAGCAGCCGATTGATTCGAAGAATCGCAGCGCCGGGCGCGCGATCATCAACGTGCTGCTCCTGCCATGGCGAATCATTCGCAGCATCGGCGCAACGCTGGGCCGCATTCCCGCAGCGCTCGCATGGTCGATTTACGCGCTTTGCGGCAGCGTCGGAGCGCGCGTGGCGGTCGTGCTGATCATGACAGCGATCTCGCTGTTTGGCACCTATTGGCTCCTGCCGCCGTCGGATTACCTGCCCACGGGAAACCGCAATCTTATTTTCGGTTTGATGATTCCGCCGCCGGGCTACAGCCTCGATCAGCAGGCAGTGCTGGCCAACCGCGTGGAGCAGACGATTCGGCCATTTTGGGAAGCAGGTGCATTGCAACCCGGCACGCCTGAATATGAACAGGCTGTCGCCAATCTGCCACAGATCCCCACCTTTGACTATCGACGCATGGCGCCGGGCGATCCGGTCACGCCGCCGCCGATTGACAACTACTTCTTTGTCGCGCGTCCCGGCGCGATGTTCCACGGCGCAATCAGCACCGATCCGACGCGTGTGGTGGATGTGCAGCCATTGCTGACGTATGCGACGCGGCCGGAAGTGGCGCCGGGCGTGTTGGCGTTTGCGCGACAGGTGCCGCTGTTTCGATTGGGCGGTTCGTCCGGCTCGGCGGTGAAGATCGATTTCTCCGGCGTGAATTTGGACAAGGTGACTGCCGCTGCCGGCGCTGCCTATGGGCAGTTGGTGCAGAAGTACGGCGCATTCACCGTACAGCCTGTGCCGAGCAATTTTGATATCCCCGGCCCGGAACTTCAGGTGATCCCCAACCGCGTGCGTCTGGCGGAAGTGGGCATGACGCCGGTTGATTTGGGGCTGGCCGTGCAGGCGGGCGGCGATGGCGCGATCATCGGCGAATACCGCACCGGCAGTGAGACGATCGATTTGAAGCTCATTTCGCGGGATTCAATCGATCAGAAAGTGATTGCCGGCCTGGAAGACATGCCCATCGCCACCCCGTCTGGCCGTGTGGTGCCGCTGGGGAGTCTGGCTGAACTTCGCCGCGTGGGCAGTCCGCCGCAGATTACCCGCATCGCTCGCCAGCGATCGGTGACGCTCGAGTTTACGCCTCCAGCCTGGCTGGCGCTGGAACAGGCGGTTATGGAGATCGATGCGATTCTTTCTGACTTGCGCAGTTCCGGGGCGATTCCGCCTGATGTTGAAACCGGCTACACCGGTTCAGCCAGCAAGCTCAAAGCGGTGCAGGAGGCGTTGCTTGGCGACGGGACAGCGCTGGGGCTGATAAGCAGTTCGCTGGTGCTGGCGCTGGTGGTGGTGTATTTGCTGATGTGCGTGCTGTTTCAGAGCTTTCTGCAGCCGTTCGTGATCATGTTCAGCGTTCCGCTGGCGACGCTGGGAGGATTTGCTGCGCTGTTTGCAGTGAATCGCTGGACCGAGGCCGACCCATACATGCCGGTGCAGAAGCTGGATGTTTTGACGATGCTGGGGTTCATCATTTTGATCGGCATCGTGGTGAACAACGCGATTCTGCTTGTGCATCAGGCGTTGAACTTCATGCACGGCACGGGTGATGTAGGAGGGGTGGACGGTCCGCTGCCAGCCCGTCGCGCGATTGCTGAATCGGTGCGTTCACGCGTCAGGCCGATCATGATGAGTACGCTGACCAGTGTGCTGGCCATGTCGCCGCTGGTGTTGATGCCCGGTGCAGGCTCGGAGCTGTATCGCGGCCTTGGCGCAGTGGTGCTTGGCGGTTTGCTGGTGTCAGCGATTTTCACGCTGGTTCTGGTGCCGCTGCTCTGGAGCCTGGTGATGGATATTCGCGCGGGAGTGATTCGGGTGTGGGCGAGCGAGCCATCGTCAGGCAGTGGTGCGATGATTGCAGGCGTGCCGCGGAGTCCGGAATCGTAAAAACGCTCGCAAAGAAAGTGAGCGTGCAAGGGCAGCCATAGCCGCGAAACGCCGCTTTCAGGCCAGGAAACGCACGTTGTGCAACCGGCAGCGTTCATCGAGCCGCTGAAGATCGAGTGAGCGCTTGATGTGTTGTGCGCATGCGCTGTGCGCTGAAAGCCGGCAACTGAGCGCTCGCTGCTGGCTATGAGAATGCGATCGCCCGCTGTTTTGGATGGGTGGCAGGGGAGAGTTGGGGAAAAGCTAAAGTGAAGCGAAGGCTGAAAGAATCGCAGTTGTGACGGAAAAGCCTTGACGCGGGCATTGAGTTGGCGGATTCTAAGTTGATTGGCTCTGCACGATCGCAGCGTTAGGGCGTAGGGCCGAAAATGGGCGTGCGATTGTCAGAACTGTTGTATGGAATGGAGGAAGCAGGACCATGAAGCTGTCGTTTGCTGTTGCACATGCGTGTGCCGGGGCGGTGGTGTGGATGTTTATCGCATCCCCCGCTGCAGCGCAGCGTTGCGTCGAGGTTTCTTCGGATGGCAGGACCACAACTCACCTTTGTGATGATGACGCGGGCCGGCCGGGCGGCGTCGTGACGGTGCGCAGCGCCGGCGTGCCGTTTGGAGCCGAGCCGGATTGGGTCAATACGCAGCGGCGTCCCGTGGCGGCGGTGCGGGTGGCCGACGTGAACGCTGACGGGTACAACGACCTGATCGCTGCGTGCTTTCAGGCCAACAGCTTTCCGCCCTATGACGATTGGCGCAACATGATCTACTTCGGATCGGCTGATGGACTGGAAACCGAGCCGTCGTGGATTTCAACCGATCAGGTGCATTCCGGCGACATTGCCGTGGCGGATTTCAACAAGGACGGCTATGTCGATCTTTTCTTCGCCAACGGCGGATTTGCACACTCGCCATCGGTGATTTACTGGGGCGGACCCAACGGCCCCAGCACTTCGCCCGGATGGTTCTCCGCCACGCCGCAAACGACTTGGGCGCTCGCAGCCGTGGCGATTGACTTCGATCACGACGGCGACATCGACATCATCACCTCAAATCAAAGCGGCATTACAGGTGACAATTACAGACCGATGTACCTGTTCCGCAATGTCAACGGCACACTTGAAGCCACGCCGAGCTGGCAGTCGTCTGATGCCATGATCGCCAACGGCGTTGCAGTGGGCGATCTTGACGGTGACGGATGGGAAGACATCGCCATTGCCAAATGGGTCAACTTTCAGTCTGGCGTGTACAAGAACAACAACGGCACGCCAAGCTCGCTGCCGGTTTGGAACAGCGGCTTGACCTCCGGGGCACGCGGCGCTGCGATCGGCGATGTCAACTCCGACGGCCTGCTCGATCTGGTCTTTGGATACGATCCCACGCGCTTGTACATCAACGATGGCAATGGCGGCTTTGTGCATACCTGGACCGCCAACCCGCCGTTCAATGGCGTTCAGGAGCTGATGCTTGTTGATGTGGACGGCGACGGCGATTTGGATCTTATTGAGACACACTTCTCCGACGGCCGCACGCATATATATCTCAACAACAACGGCACGCTTAGCACCACGCCCGACTGGACCTATGACTCGCCGCGGGTAAGCAATGCGGTTTACTTTGGCGATCTGAACAACGATGGTTGTCCGGATTTGGTGATCGGCTATTCCGGCGAACCGTCAATCGTCGTGTTCTACGCCGAGTGCGCCTCAACCAGCCCCTGTCAGGGCGATATTGATAGCTCCGGTACGGTGGATGTGAATGACCTGCTTGCGGTCATCAGCGACTGGGGATGCAGCGGCGCAAGCTGCCAGGGCGACGTGACCGGCGATGACGTGGTGGGCGTTGACGATCTGCTTGCAGTAATCGCTGCATGGGGCGCATGCCCGTGATCCTGTCTCTGCGATAACCTGCGCTTACGATTGCAGGACAGAATAATGTTGCGAACATAAAACCACCGGCGGCGCAATGTCAGCATTGCGCCGCTGTTTTTATTGATGGAACGTGCCTGTGCAGGAAAGTGATGCGACTGTTCGCTGCGCGATGTGCATCGATTGGCCGGTTCTTGCTGCAGCAAGCGGCGTTCTTTGCTTAAACCGCGCATCATGAATGTTCGCACGTTTTCAGATCGTTTCATCGAGATGGGAATGAAGCTTTGGCTGGGATTGTTGTAAGTGCGCTCCTGACGCGCATCGCCGCCAGAGCCAAAGCACAATCCACATCAGTACAATGTTGCGGAGAATTGCAGTCTGTGGCCCGATTTCGTATTGGCCAAACCACGACAACGCGCCGCCGCACCCGCAACTGGCAAAACCGCCGCTTATCACCATCAGCGTGAGCGCAGCCACAAATGCCAGCAGCATACCAAGCGAGGCAATCAGCGCACCACGAAGCAGCACCCTTGCGCCAAGCAGAAAAGCAAGAACAGATTCGATCAGAATAATCGCCACAGCAATGGCCATGCCTGGCTGATAGGGCAGACCGGCGGCGCTGAGGATGCGCTCGCAAAGACGAGCAAATCCGTCAACATCCATTGCTTTGGTTATGGCGGAACCGGCAAAGAGAATCGCCAACGCCGCAAGCAACAGCGGCGCACTCCAGCGCGACAGCGCTGTGGGTTGGCTCAATGACATGCGCTTCAAAACTCCGGACCAAGCACATCACGGTCAGCGGTGTTCATGACGCTCACAGCAATCAATCGCCAGTTTGACGCAGCATTGTTCCAGTGCCACTGCAACAGCATCGGCCGCCGCGATCCGTCCTTGAATTCCAGCACGATGGCCAATACCGCCTCCAGAACACCACGCGTGTGAAGCGTGAGTGGCTGCTGCGGCTGCCACCAGGTGCGGCAGCAGATGATGCGCGCCCCTTGCCAGATATCAGCTGAAAACGCGCCCTCAATGGCGTCAATGGCCTGCAATTCGCCGGTGGGATTCCACAAACTGCGCACCACGACAGCGCGCTTGTCAGCTGCAACCGCGACAGCATGGTTCTTGTTGTTGCAGCAGGTGCGGTTGGCGGTCCAGATGGCTTCATAAAGCTGCTCATCCGAGAGGCCGGGGGGAATGTCGCGCCCGTAATAAAACTGATATCCCTCATTGGCGCCGAAAAGCTCAATCATCTCCTGCTGTGGAATGAGGCGAAATCCCGTGGCCTGACGCCACGTGAGATACGGCTCGATTGACGTCTCGCCGTAATAAAGCCAGAGGAATCGGGCTGCGGATTCGAATAGCAACTGCGCCTGGTGCGGCGACAACTCGGGCTGACCCGCTTGAAATTGAATGTCGGCGTTGTGACGCAGTGCGTCTGCAATGGCCTGTTCACTGGTGAACGGCGTGACGGGCAACGATGAGAACGCCTGAGCGCCTTGCCGAGCCATCGCTTCAACTTCGGTTTCAGGCGGCCCGGACCACCACCGATAGCCGAGCAAAGCAAGAACAGTGCCGATCGTGAGAACGCCGACGGCAATTCGAAGCATGGGCGTTACAGTCATCGCACAGCTCGATTTGAAAGAGTTCTTATCGTGGCAGAAACCTGTTCGTCATAGACAGGCTCAGGGGCAGGGCTTGACCGAACTGTCCGGGCAATCATGAACCGTTGCGCAGCTGCAGGTTTGTATGCCAGCCACGCGGCAGCAGCATGAAAGTTTGTTGTTGGCGCATCGGATCCGTCCGGTGCATGGACTGGGGCAATCCTGTAGCCGCGTTTTTTTCGGCACGTCGATGGGAGTTGCCTGCGCCAGAACAATGCTCGCAGCGCCCAGCATGGTTGCAGCGAGAACAATGGCGTGCAGAAACACGCCAAGCCGCCGAGTCCACCCAGCTTGATTCGCCATTGCAGGCTCCTCCGTAATTCGAATGAAAATGTTGCAGAATGCAGCCGATGAGATTGCTGCACGATGTTATTTGTGGTATTTTCAAATCTATACCAACTTATCCGCTTGTCAAACATCGATTTTGATTTTGGAGGTTCACATGAGGCGGGCGAAATGCGCAAGGTTTGACCAAGTCAGCGTTTGCCCACAGTGGAGGGCGTTTACAATTTCCGAAATGATCGTCGCTCTGGCGGTGATTACCGTGCTGATCGGTATTGCTGCACCGTCATTGTCTCGCATTCGTCTGCGGGCTGAAGAGACAAGCGCGCGAGGCGCAATGCGTCAGACGGCTCTTGCGCTGTTGAGCTATTGCACTGACAACAGGCAGGCGCTGCCATATCTGGGCACGCCTGGCGACCCTCATGCACCGCTGGTGGCCAATGGTGTTGAGCTTCTCTATGCCCAGGGCGCATACTTCGGCGGACAGGGGCGCTTCTGGGTTTCGCTGGTGCGTTCCTATCTGACCGGCTTGCCGAAGGTGGGGGGAGCGCTGGCGATCGAACCCGCAGGCGAATCATTCGGAGTGCCGGCGAGCGAGGCGGACAAGGTGTTGAACACTCGCTTCTGGCTCACGCACACAGCATTTGCAGCGCCCGCATATTGGGAGTCAGAGCGTACGCCATCAGATCTTTCGTTATATCGCGGCACGCGGCTCAGTGATGTGCGGCAGCCGGGACGAAAAGGCATGTTGCTTGATACCGCATTCGGCGTGTTCAGCTTAACGGATGATGATCGCAAGACGCGCAACGACATTCTGGCTGCCATGTTTGATGGATCAGTCAAAGACGCAGCATTCATGCCGCAGGCTGATTTTGTGCAGCGGCCGCATGGCGCTGCGCCTATTCCGTTGATGAGCACCAAAGGCGGATTGGCGGGGGTGGATTTCTAAATCATCTGCCTTTCGTAAGAATGCTGCATCACATGCTGCCTCATTCAGTTGAATGTTGATGCAGACGCATCGGCGCAAAACAGCACCATTCGCGGTAAATGGGCGAATCCATGATGCACACCATAACAAGCGCCATCGTGCCGGTTATTGCGAATCAACGTCGATAAATCGAATGCAGTTCGAGGCAGCGCATCATGCACTGCTGATTAAGCCGATGCATGCGGGTTGTTGCCTGATAGCGAGCGTTACGCTTTCACCAGCACGCCGTTGATCCCGTCGCCGACGAACCTCACCATGGCGTTGCGGGTGTCAACAATGAGTCCTGCATGCGTAGCCAGCGCCTGGTAATCGGTCGCATCGTGATCGGTGACAATCAGCACGCAATCGTGTTCCTGAATAAATTTGGCGGTCAGCGGCTGGCTCTGCAGGTCGATGCGGTAATCGCGCATCTTGGGAAACACCGGCACGTGCGGATCGTGATACGCCACTTCAGCACCATGCTTCCACAGCAATTCGATGATCTCCGCTGCGGGGCTTTCGCGCATATCATCAACGTTGGGCTTGTACGCCACGCCGATCACCAGCACCTTTGAGCCGTTGAGCGATTTGCGCTGCTGATTGAGCGCCCACATCACGCGCGAGATCACATAGTGGGGCATGTGCTTGTTGATCTCGCCGGCCAGTTCGATGAACTTGGTGTGGCGGCCGATCTCCTTGGCTTTCCATGTGAGATAGAACGGATCGATCGGAATGCAGTGTCCGCCCAGCCCGGGGCCGGGATAAAACGCCTGGAAACCGAACGGCTTGGTCGATGCGGCAGCGATCACTTCCCAGATGTCGATGTCCATGTCGGTGAGCAGCGTTTTCAGCTCGTTCACCAGCGCGATATTCACGGCACGGTAGATGTTTTCCAGCAATTTGGCGGTTTCAGCCACCTCGGCGGATGAGACGCGGTGCACCTGCTTGATCACGCGCGAGTAAAAGGCAAAAGCGATGTCGCCGCTGATTTCATCCACGCCGCCGACAAGTTTGGGAATGGTGGCGGTGGTGGAGTCCTTGCGGCCGGGATCTTCGCGTTCGGGGCTGTAGGCGAGGAAGAAATCTTTGCCGCACGTAAGGCCGGAGGCTTCAAGAATGGGTTTCATCTCCAGCCGCGTCGTGCCGGGATAGGTCGTCGATTCAAGCACGACGATCTGCCCCTTGCGCAACACCTGGGCCACCATGCGGGTTGAATCCAGCACGTAGCTGAGATCTGGCTCGTTGTGTTTGCCCAGCGGCGTGGGTACGCAGAGGATAATCGCATCAGCGTTGCGCAATCGGCTTGAATCGCTGGTCGCTTCGAAGCGTTCACTGTTCAGAAACGGCGCTGTGAGCTGATCGCCCAGGTGCTGCAGGTAGTTTTCGCCGCGGTTGAGCTTCTCGATTTTCGTCTCATCAACGTCGTAGCCGAGAACGCCATAGCCAGCGTCAAATACCGCGCGGGCCAGGGGTAGCCCGACATAGCCCAGCCCCACAATGCCGATTGTGGCGGTCTTTTGCTCCATGTGCTGTAAAAGCGCAGCGGCTGGCGAACCTGCAGGAGGCGCAGCGCCAATGGCTGGGGAGGCTTGCGTGGCAGCGGTGTCTGCGGGCAATGTTGGTGATGGCATAGGCGTACCTGCCTCGCCGCGATGACGGCGGTAATAACGGTGCGAGTTTCGCGAACGCTTCACCGTGCGTAATGGCGGCAAAACGTCCAATAAACGGCCGGACCAGCCAGGTCAGCTTACAGCAAAGATCGACATTTCTACACCCTGGCTGAGGTTCCAGTTCGTACCGGCCTCAGGCTTTTTCAGGTTTGGCAGGCCTCCTGCACCCGGTCAATCCGCAAGCAGCGAGTCGGGCGATTCCAGCAGCTTCACCATTGTGTTGAGGAATCGGGCCCCCTCAGCGCCGTCAACCACGCGATGATCGCAGCTGAGGCTCAGCGGCAGAACCAGCCCGGCGTAAAACGCGCCCTGCTTCACCAGCACCTTTTCCCGTGCCCGGCCGGCAGCGAGGATCGCCACCTCCGGATAGTTGATGATCGGTGTGGCGAACAACCCGCCAAAGCTGCCGACGTTCGAAATCGTGAATGTTCCGCCCTGCAGATTCTCCCGCGCCACCGTGCGGTTGCGGCACTGCTGGGCCAGTTCATGCACCGCGTCGCCAAGCTGCGCAAGACTCTGACGGTCGGCGTTGGGAATCACCGGCACCATCAACCCGTGATCGGTGTCGACGGCAATGCCCAGATTGATCACGCTCTTGATCAGAATCTCCTCGTTGGCGTCATCAACGTTGGCATTGAGCGTCGGATGCTGACGCAGCGCTTTGCATGTGGCGAGCATGATGAACGGCAGCATGCTGAGCTTGCGTCCCAGCACGCGGGCGTATTCGCGGCGTTTCTTGTCCAACGCAGTCACATCGGCTTCATCCACCACCGTGAAATGCACCGCTGTGTGAACCGAATGCGACAGCGCCTGAGCGATCTTGCGGCGTACGCCACGGAAGGGGACGCGCTCGGCAATGCCGTCGGCAGACACGGCAACCGCAGCCGGCGCAGCAGCCCGTGGCGCAGCAGTCTGCGCCGGTGCAGGCACCGGGCGGCTGGCGGCACGAGCGGCCGCACCGCTTTGTTGTTGCTCAATGAAGTTCTGCACATCAGAGGCAGTGACGCGCCCGCCTCGTCCGGTGCCGGGCACTTGATTGATATCTATGCCAGCCTCACGGGCAATGCGGCGCACGGCAGGGGTGGCGAGCGTTTTTCGCCGCTCTGCAGCGCCATTTGATTCCGGCATGCGACGCGCAAAGCGGCTGGGAATCGTCAGCGACCCGCCCACGGTGCCAACCACGGTGCCGGCATCTTCCTGCGGCGCTTCAGGTTCCTCAACTGTGCCTGCCTGCTGCGGCTTTGCGCTGGCGTTCTCCGCTGCCGCCGTTGCTGCTGGCGCTGCCGCTGCTGACGCCGCGCCGCTGGTGTCGTAGGTCACCAGCACGCTGCCGACGTTGATGATGTCGCCTTCCTTGCCCTTGAGCTCCTTGATGACGCCCGCCCACGGGCTGGGCACTTCCACAAGGGCCTTGTCGGTTTCCATTTCAGCGAGCGTTTGATGCTCTTCAACGCGATCGCCGGGCTTCACGCGCCACTTGATGAGCTCAGCTTCGTGAACGCCTTCACCGAGATCGGGAAGGATAAAGTGCGATTTGTCGGACGGTTGCTTGATTCCAGCCATAGCGGGGCATTGTAACGCATCATCCGCCGGCCTGGCGATGCCGATTCCGGCCCGAATTTCCCGTACGCCATGCTGCCTGCTCAATTTCGCCCAATTTCCCCTCACACATCACCTCTCGTAACGCGTGCAGCCGACAGGCACGCACAGCAGAAGGCGATTGATTGCGAAAAGCGCGGAATACGCGGAACACACGGAGCACAAAGAACATGGGCCTAGAGACGGGTGAAGAAGAGAAAAACGCTGCCGCAGCACAATCCGCCGCACCCGCGCCCTGCTGCCCGTGCCTTATTGCGCCGCGATGGCGGGTTTTGCCCGTGCAGTCTGCCGATGCAAAGGGATGCGATGGGAGGATCGAAGATCGCCTGCTGTTTCCCTGATCACCTCGAAAGTGGCGACGGAGGCGATGGCGGACACCGCGGCCGGCCAAGGCCCGCACTGGTCGCCCTCAACTGGCTCGGCGTACGCGATTGGCTGGCTGCCGATGGCATGTTGGCAGCAATGTTTTGGTGATTAGCCCTTTGGTGTATCAGGTCAGAATGCATGGCCGCACTCGCTGCATGCATTGATTGGCCGCGCGGATAACCGCACGTGGGGCATCGTCCCGATTTGGCCCACTACACTCCGCGAAGCCGCTGCGGTTGCCAGGCAGTGTGCCGGAGGCTGCAGCGTTCGCATTGGCAAAGGAATTGAGCATAGGGATTGTCGCAGAAAACAACGTGGCGTTGTGAGAGCAGCAGGATCTGTTGCTGCAATTCGTACATATGCCCGACCCGCCAAGTTCAAAAATCACACATGCACGTGGAAACACGGATCTCGCACTGACCCGTTGCAGATCCGCTTGCGAGCAAAGGCCTATGACAGTTCTAATAGGCCTGTCGTTTCAGTTGCATCAAAAGAAGCTCTGTTGCCGGATGAACAGATCAGGCAGAGCGCCCGCAGCGAAGAGATGGCCTTGCATGTTCGTGAACGGGAGATGATCGAAAGCCTGCAGTCAAAGGAGCGATTCTGAAAGGGGTTCATATGAGCGACAACGTTCACCAGGGCGACACGCTCCAACAGCCTGCAAGCCAGGCGCAGCAGGAGCCACTGACTCTAAAGGATCGGCTCATTGGGCTGGGGCTTGCGTTTGTGTTTGCTGCAATCGGCACGGGCATGATGCTTCGGCCTGAATGGTTTGAAATTACCGGCGAAGGCCCCAGTGGACGGCGTGGATTCATGATCGCCTGGCTGCTCAAGATTCTCTGGTCGCGTCCCATCGGCACAGTGCTGATCCTGCTGGCGCTGCTCATGATCTGGGGGTGTCTGTCCAGGCGTTCCCAGCCCGCAGTTGCGCAGCAATGACGACGACAGACAAGCGATTCGGCCTCACGCAGCCTGTCGACTGCTGGTGCGCTCGAGGAGGAAATCCTCAGCAGCAAGAACGTCCATGGGGCTGGCAATGTGGAATCCCTGAACGTAATCGCATTCAAGCGCCTGCAGCTGCGCGATCTGGTTGGCGTCCTCGACTCCTTCCGCAGTGACGCGCATGTGCAGATTATGTGCGAGCGTGACGATGGCGTGGATGACCGCAGCGTAATCGACTCGCGCGATCATGTTTGTCACAAACGCACGATCGATCTTCAGGCCGTCCAAAGGGAACTGGTGCAGACAGCTCAGCGATGAATATCCCGTACCGAAATCATCCATGTCGAGATGAACGCCGAGCGATTTCAGATTGTGCAGCACGTTGTTGGCAGCATCAATGTCGTTCATCAGCGCGCTTTCGGTGATTTCCAGCCGCACATGACGAGCATCGACATCGGCGCTTTGAATGGCCTTGCGCACAGTGTCGACGAGATCCTCCTGCATCAGCTGGTTCCGCGAAAGATTGATGTTCATCGAAAGCGAATCGTCAAAGCGCATCTGCCATGATTTGAGCTGCTGACACGCTTCGCGCAGAACCCACGTGCCGATGGACGTGATCAGGCCGGTCTCCTCAGCCACGGGGATGAAATCAGCAGGCGAAACAAGACCGACGCCCGCACGGTTCCATCGCACCAGCGCTTCGAAGCCGGTCAGTACGCCGTTTTCCAGATTCACAATCGGCTGATAGTGCAGCAGAAGCTCGTTGCGCGCCACCGCGTTGCGCAAGCCGTTTTCCAGTTCAAGCCGCGCGCGGGCTCTGTCGTGCATGGCGGGATCGAAGATCGCATAGCGCGCCTTGCCGGCAGCTTTGGCGCAGTACATGGCGGTGTCGGCGTCTCGAAGCAGATCATCAGCGGTTGCGTAGACGGGACTGCCGATCACGATGCCGATGCTCAGCGTTGTTGACATCTCATGGCCGTCAAAGTAACAGCGCTCACTGAGTTCGCGCTGCAGCCGCTCGGCAAGTTCAATGGCTTCGCGATCGCTGGACATATCCTCGAGAACGATCGTGAACTCATCGCCGCCCAGCCGGGCGATCATCGTTCGCTCTGTTGGTGCGCTCTCGCCGGGCAGTTTGCGTATGCAATTCTGAAGTCGCTCAGCAATGATCGTCAGCAGTCGATCGCCTGCAGCATGCCCGAGGCTGTCGTTGACGATTTTGAAACGATCAAGATCGACAAACAGCACTGCGAAACGATACCCCTGGCCGTGCCGCGACCGCTCAAGGCATTTCTGCAGTCGCGCTTTGAACTGCACACGGTTCGGCAGCCCTGTCAGGCTGTCATGAAGCGATGCGCGGCGTAGGCACGCTTCGGTGTTCTTTTGCTGTGTGATATCTGACACCGAACCGACTAAGCGAACAGCGTGCCCGCTATGATCGCGCACTACAAGCGCCCGGCACAGCACCCAGCGATAGCCGCCGTCACGATGGCGCACACGGTGCTCGTGCTGAAATGTTTCAGCATTGCTGCGAATGCACCGGTCGATGGCAGCGTGAAGCGATTCCTGATCCTGATCATGCACAAGGCTGAACCAGTATTCCGGTGTGGCGTCGAGGCTGCTGTCGCCGTAGCCGAGCATGGAGCGCCAGCGATGCGAATAGTGAACGACCTGGCGGCGGAGGTCCCAGTCCCACAAGCCGTCGTTGGTGCCGCGCGACGCCAGTTCATAACGTTCCTGACTGATGCGCAGCGCTTCCTGAGCGCGTCGTTTTTCAGTGGTGTCGCGAATCACCATCACCACGCCGCTGACACATCCGCTGCTGTCGCGCAGCGGCGAGCAGATTTGATCAATCGATCGTGTGGCATTGTCGCGTGTGATAAGAGCGAGGGTGTCCGTGCACTGCAATGGCGTATTGGATTGCAGCACCTCAGCGATGGACACCGTGGCAGGTTCGCCGGTGCGTTCGTAGAACAGCCGCAGGACATGCTGGGCGTCGCGTCCAAGCGCATCGCGCTCCGACCAGCCGGTGAGGGCTTCAGCCGAGGGATTCATGGCGGTGATGCGGCCTTCGATGTCGGTGACGATCACGCCGTCGCCAATGCTGTTGAGCGTCGTGGCCAGCCGCTGCTCGTTTTCGCGCAGCGCTGCGGTTCGCTCCTGGATGCGCTTTTCCAGATCCTGATTGGTGGCCTGCAGCGCCGCCTCGGCTTCCTTGCGCTCCGTGATGTTGGTTCGAATCGTCAGATAACGATTGATCCGCCCATTGGCGTCTTTCAACGGAACGATTGTGGTGTCGACCCAGTAGAACGTGCCGTCTTTCCGGCGGTTTTTCACCTCATTGCGCCACACCTCGCCGCGCGCGATCGTGCGCCACATGTTGCGAAAAAACTCTTTGGGATGATGACCTGAGTTGATGAGGCGATGGTCTTGTCCGATCAGTTCTTCGCGCGTGTACTGGCTGATGGTGCAGAAGTGATCGTTGACTTCAAGAATACGGCCGCGTCGATCGGTGACTGCTGCGATGGCGTGCTCGTTGAGCGCCGTTTTCAGGCATTCCAGTTCATGCGTCGCGTGGTTTGCCTCGGCACGGGCCACCTCAAGCGCTGTTTCAAGCTGAACGCGGGTGACGATCTCGTCAACCAGTTCCTGTGACAACGGCTCGCCGCAGCGGGCGGATTGGATCAACTCACGCATGGATGCGGCTTGCCGCACCGATTGCCACAGCGGTTTGAGAATCTCTGAAAGCTGGCTCGGATGAACAGCCTCAAAGCGGTAGCGTAGTTTGCCCGAACCATTGGCGCTCAGCGTTTCAACACCTACTGCAGCGAGCCGGCTCTGGGCTTCGCCGTACTGATCAAGCACAACAATTCTGCGATCGGCAGGAAGCAATGACACTGCATGTTCATCCAGCTTGTCCGCTTCGATCACGATCAGACGGTATGGACTTGTCGCTTCGTTTTCGTGCAGCATCGCGCTGATCTGTGCTGCGTCTTCAATGGCGTCGACCCAGATGTATGTTGTATTTGATTCCGGGTATGAGCCCTCGGCGCAAGAAGAATCAGGCCCCCCCAATACGACAGGCGCGCCCAGGGCTTTGGCAGCCTGCTGTACATGCCATTTCGCCAGCTCCTCTCCCAGCACAAGTATGCGAAGTCGCTCAACACAGGTGGTGCTGTTCATCTTTCGCTCCGAATCTTGTCATGCAGTGCAGTGTCGGCTGCGATGCCCTTTCAGAGTCAATCGACGGGGTGACGCTTGATCATGCTGCGGAATATCCTGACTTTGCTGGGACTTTTTGAAGTCCAATCGTTCGGATGCACTGGGCGATCGCTGAAGGAGATAAGCTCGCTGCAATCAGCGCATGCTCAGTGACCGCCTTGGGCATGCCGTATACGACACAGGTTTCTTCGCTTTGCGCCAGCACCGTTGCGCCGTGCTTGTGCAGCACTTTGCTGCCTTCCAGGCCGTCGTGGCCCATGCCCGTCAGCACGATCGCCAGCACGCGGTTGCCCATCGCCTGGGCAGCGGAAGTAAAAAGCGCATCGGCGCTTGGCCGGTACAGCGCATCAGCCGGTTCGTTATTGACCTGCAGATGCCATCGCGCCAGGCTGGTTCTCCTGATATGCGTATGTTGGCCGCCGGGAGCGATATACACCGTTCTGCGCTCCAGCGGCATGCCGTCGGCTGCATGCACGACTTTCAGCCGACAAATCTGATCGAGACGTTCAGCCATTGACGCGGTGAACATGGCCGGCATGTGCTGGGCGATGACAATCGGCACGGTCAATTCGGCTGGCAGGGCGGTGAGAATTGTTTCAAGAACAGGCGGTCCGCCTGTGCTCGATCCGATGCAGATCACGTCGATGTGCCTTGAAATGACAGGCAGCAAGGTCGGTGCCGGTTGAACCGATGCACTGAACTGAGCGAGGCGGGTCTTGCCTGCATGTCCAAGAGCAATGACGCGGGCGATCAGATCGTTGCGAATTGAATCGATGGACAGCGTGATCTGCGATGCGTCCTTGGCCAGCACGTCAGCGGCGCCGAGGCTCATCGCCTGCAGAGCAGTGCGGGAGCTTTCGGTGGTGAGCGAACTGAGCATGAGTACCTGCGTGGGACATTCCCGCATGATGCGGCGCAGCGCCGTGAGGCCATCCATTTCGGGCATTTCGATGTCCAGCGTCAGCACGTCCGGGCGATGCTGCTGCACAAGCTCGATGGCTTCGCGGCCATTTCGTCCTGTGGCGACAACTTCAATGCGCTGGTCGCTGGCCAGCATCTGACTGATCGCCCGCCGCATGAAGGCTGAATCATCAACGACAACTACCCGCATCGAGTTCATTCCACACCTTTCTCAATTTTCAGATCGTGCGTTCATCGAGGCGCTTCGCGAAGTTTGCGCCACCCGGCTCAAGGGTGTTGGCGACCCTTCGCCGCGCTGGTAAATAGGCTGGCCGTTTTCATCGAGGCTGATGCGAATCGGACCGCGCAGCGTTTGTGTGATGCGAAACTGCCGGCCGCCGATATCCAGCAGCACGCCGGGATGGCATTGCGAGAACACCGTAATGCTCACGATGCGCCGCGACGCTGCAGTTTGCTCAAGCTCAACAAGGCGTTTGGCTGCGTTGACGAGCGCTGTGTCGATCTGCTGAATCTCAAAGGCCAGCTCAGTAATCCGTTCTTTGACGTGCGCAGCTGCGCGTTGTGCGCTTTGCATCAATTGATCACGTTCGTAGATGAACGTTTCTCGACGCCGGTTGAGCTGAGTGATGATCTGGCTGAGTTTTCGTTTTGTGTCTTCAAGCACGGGCGCCGTGCCGAGCACGAATCGCGTCAGCACGCCTGCTGCGCTGCCGAGGGTATGCACGTCAACAGCAGCAGTGGGCATCCATGTTCCGCCGATGATTGTGCCGTTTGGTGCACTGACTGCGCCGCCGACTTGCATTGAGCAGTTGATCGCTTCGCGCTCAAAGTACAGATCGCCCTCGACGACGCCTTTGACGCCGTCAAGGTATTTGGCCTTGAGCATGCCGCCGATGCGCAGCGTGCCGCCGCGCCCACCGGAAATCCCGCCGTATGCGCGAAGGTTGCCCTGGCATTCGATCGTCGCCGCTTCGATCAGACCGCCGACTTCGATGTTGCCGGTCGCTTTGACGACAAACCGTTCGCGTACGTTTTTGGCGATCGTCACGTCGCCTTTGAAGTCGATGTTGCCGACGCTGAAATCAACGTCGCCGTTCACTTCCAGCACCTGGCAGATTTTGGCGCTCTCGCCGATGCGCGCGAGCATGCCGTCGCACTGGGCGATCAACTGCCCGCGGGCATCGCGCAGAATCGTCTCGTCAAGCTGCAGTTTGACCGCCTTGCCGGGCCGCGCCGGAATGGTGCGGCCGGTTACGTCGCGACCATCCTGACCGGGCGTCGGATCGGTAATAAAGCCCAGCAGTTGCCCCTGTTTGACCAGCGTGTACGGACTGCGGTCGTAGAAGTTGATCGAGCCGGCGGGCGTCTCAGGCGCCTGGCTTTTCTCATCAACCAGCCACTGCAGGGTTCCATCTTCACCGTGCACCGCTGGCGTGGCGCGGGCGACAACAATGCGCGCTTCCTGTGCAGGTGACGGAGGATGAGCGACAAGCCGCTCGATGATCCGCTCCGTATCGCTTGTGAGCTCAACGCCTGCGCATCGAAGCTGCAGACGGCACCATTCCCTGGTGATCTGCTCGCGAGGCATGTCCGGTGGCACGATCAGCTCGGCAATTGAGCGATCATGCGCGAGAATGACGCATGTCGGTATCTCGTTCTGTATCGTGCTCATGATGTACCTCGGCGCTGGGGAAGAGATCATGCCGCATTGGCGCGTGCGAGCGTTTCGGTGATGCGCTCCCGCAGACCTTCTGGCGTAAACGGCTTGATCACGTAGTTGTTGACACCTGCCTTGATGGCCTCGACCACGCGCGATTTTTCAGCTTCGGTGGTGACCATGATGATCGGCGCAACTGATCCTCTGCTGCGGAATTCCTTGACAAAGGTCAGGCCGTCCATGTTTGGCATGTTCCAGTCAACAAGCAGCAGTTCGGGCTGGTATGCACCGATTTTGCTCATGGCATCCAGGCCGTCGCATGCTTCGACGATATCGGTGTAGCCCAGTTGGTTGAGGATGCCTTTTTGAATGTTGCGCATCGTCTTGGAATCATCCACGAGCATGACTTTCATGACAGTGCTCCTTGCCTGAAGTTGAGTTGATGTCCGGTTCAGAGACTGGCTTATGCCGCCGTAGTCGTGGCAGCGCTGCCTGCAGCAACCTGCCGAAGTGAGATTTCCATGGCGAACTCGCCGCAGTCGCACGTGCACGGCACGACGATGCAGACAGCATCGCTGCGCCCAAGTACCTGATGGTCGCTGCCGACCACCACCGATGGGCAACTGATATTGACCTCTTCGCCGGCCAGCATCGCCTTCGCGCCGCCGCACACCATGTTCACCAGTTCGCCGATGGCGTCAGCAAAGTCGGCATGGGTGTGCGTAAGCTCACATCCGGTGAACAGGCTGACGATTCGTTCGGCGGTGGCAGTGGGAAAGCTCAGCACCACGTTGCCTTGGATTGTGCCGGACATCCCGATAATGCCCGACACATCGTAGCTGGGCTTTCCAGGCTGCTTGGACGACGGCTCGCCAACATCCACCGAAAGCTGAAGCATCGTCTGGAAGACGTTCTGAATGGATTTGACGTACGGTATGACGTAGATCGATTGCATGATGAACTCCTGCTGCTGACGTATTAAGCCGCGAGCCGCTCGACGGCGGACTCGCCGACTTGCGCCTCCCGGATAAGTTGAACCACATCGAGGATCAGACTGACAGTGCCGTCTTCCTGTATGGTTGCTCCACTGAACGGCCCGCCGCGGGAATAGCCATCGTCCAGCGGCTTGATGACGATTTCCTGCTGACCCACTAGGCGATCAACGACCAGTCCGGCGCGAACGTCGCCCACGCCTACCACAACAGCGAATCCGCCCGAATCATCCGTTGCCGGTTCACCCAGCACTTCGCGCAGATTCAGCAGCGGCAGCACGCTGTCGCGCAGCCGCATGACCGGTTGGCCACGCATCGAATGCAGATCGTCGTGCGTGGGGCGGACGATCTCGATAATGCTCTGTAGCGGCACGCAGTAGGTGTTCATCCCCACGCCCACCACCATTGCAGGCATGATTGCGACGGTCAGCGGTATGAGAATCTCAAACGACGAGCCTTGCCCCTTGACGGACTGAATGTTGATTGATCCGTTCATCTTCGCCACGTTGGTGCGCACGACGTCCATGCCCACGCCCCGGCCGGAGAGGTCGGAAACCTGCTCGGCGGTGGAGAAGCCTGCGACGAAAATGTACTGAAACACCTCGTGGTCGGGCATGTTCGCCACTTGCTCAGCCGTCGCCAGCCCGCGCTCGACGGCTTTGCGGCCGATGACGTCGCGATCAAGCCCCTTGCCGTCATCGCTGACGACGACCCGCACGTGACTGCCCTGATGCTCAGCGCTCAGGCGAATCGTGCCGGTTGCGGATTTGCCGGCACTCTGCCGAACCTCCGGATGTTCAATACCGTGATCGGCGCTGTTGCGCAGGATATGCACCAACGGATCGGCCAGCAGTTCAAGAACGCTTTTGTCAACCTCGGTCTCTTTGCCGACGATCTCCAGACTGATCTTTTTACCGGTTATGCGAGCGATATCGCGAATCACGCGCGGATATCGTTCAAAGAGCTTGGCCAGCGGCTGCATGCGCGTTCGCATCACCGCAACCTGCAGATTGCTGGTGAGTCGATCCAGATCGTTGGCTGCGCCGGTTATGTCTTCGAGGATGGCAGGCTCCAGATCGACCTCTCGCAGTTTGCGGTTGATCGCAAGCACGCGGTTCTTGGTCAGCACCATCTGGCCCACAAGATTCAACAGTGTTTCCAGACGTCCCACCTCAACGCGGATGGTCTGTTCGCTTGTCGGTGTGGCGCGGCGGTCCAACGTGCGACGCTCGCCCAGGCGACGATCATTGCGCCCGTTTGCAGCAGGGACGTCTTCCGATCCCGGCGCTTGATCGACAGCCGCCCCATCATCAGTTGACATGGAGGCTGCCGAAATCTGCGCGGGATTCTCATCGCTGCTGCTGATCGGCGCTGTGCCAGGCTCCACCCCGTCAATCAGCAGAATTGCCTGCACGTCCATTGTGTCGTCGCTGAGCAGATACGGTTCAAGCGTTTCCCCAGCGGCAAGCACGCGCGTGCGCTCAACCAATTTATCGATCGTGCAGCACGGCACCTGGTCGTTGCGCATCGCTTCGACATAACGCAGTAACAGCGCATGAACGGCATGAAGCCGACACAGCAGCGGCGTCATCGGCGATTCACCGATTGCGGTGAGGTTGACAGACACATCGCACAACAGTGCGCTGAGCTGCACCAAATCATTCAGCTCGAGAAAATCCGCGATCTTGCGGACATTGTCGGCTTCAGCGCCAAGCTGCATTGCAGCCCGCTCACGCGCATCAGCGTCGCCTGCCAGCGTCAATGCGTCGGCAATCTGCTGGCATGCCTGCTCCAAATCATCAAGCATGAACGGCAGGAGCTCGACTTTGGATTGCGGCAACTGCAGCGGCACTGTCTGCGGCGTCGAACTTAATGCAGCAGGCTCTGGCTGTTCGGTGACATCTGAACCGCGCAACGCATTCGTGCTGCTGTCGCCTGATACGTGATCTTCATTGTCCATGTTGGCAATGGCGTGCAACTGCGCCATCAGCGCGGGTGGACAATCGTCGATCGGTTGTCGCGCTGACAATGCGTCGATCATGCTGCGCAGCACGTCGCCTGCCTGCAACAGCGCGTCGATGACTGCGGGCGTTACTGCGACTTCGCCGCGGCGTAAGCGATTCAGGGCGTCTTCTGCGGCATGGGCGAACGAAGTGAGCGATTCAAGGCCGAGGAAGCTGGCTGCTCCCTTGACGGTATGCAGCGCGCGGAACAGGCTGTTGAGCAGTTCACGTGCGTCGGGACCGCTAGGCGATTGCTCAAGGCGCACCAGGTCGCTGTCGAACTGTTCGATCAGTTCCGCCGCCTCGGTGAGAAAATCCTGCAGCAGTTCCGGATCCGACTCAGGCAGCATTGGGCAGTTCCTTCTTGACGATCGCCTGCTTGGTGTAGGCGAAAGCGTGTGGTTCGGGCATGGGCTCGAACGGCACCGGAATATGCCGCAACGTTTCACTGTGACCAATGAACAGCACGCCGTCCTGCGCAAGCTGATCATGGAACAGTTTGGCGCAATGAGTCTTCATCGCGTCGTCAAAGTAGATGAGGACGTTGCGGCAGAAGATGACATCCCATACGCCAAATCGCCGGGCTGCGACAGCGTCCTTGAGGTTCAACAGCTCAAAGCGCACCATGCTTTGAATGGTTGGATCGATCTGATAAAAGTTGTTGACCTCTTTGAAGTATCGCTGCAGAACCATGGGCTGCATCGATCGCATGCTGTAGGAGGTGTAGCGTCCGGCTTGAGCCGCAAGCAGTACCTTCTCGGAGATGTCGGTGCCGAGGATTTCAATTTGCCAGTCGGCAAGACGCACGCCAAGGCTGCGATGCAGTTGAATGGCGATGGTGTACGGTTCTTCGCCGGTGGAACATGCACTGGACCAGATGCGCAACACCTTGGTTTTGCGGCGGGCCTCAAGCAGGCGCGGGAGCACTTGACGCTCAAACACATTCAGCTGTGCTTCATTCCGAAAGAAGCTTGTTTCATTGATGGTGATGCGGTTGAACATCTCCTGAAACTCATCCTGCTGGTACGGCCCAGTGGTGAGGAACAGGAGGTACTGGTCGAAGTTTTCGAACTTCAACTCCTCTACCCGCCGTGCAAGCCTGCTTTCAAGCACATACTTTTTGGAATCCTGAAAGTGAATGCCGCTACGTTCGTAAATGAGGCGTCTGAGCCGATCGAACTGTGATTGCGTCATTGCCAGGCTGGCGCTTGTCATCGGTTGCGTCCTTTGCATGCAGGTCAATTACGGTGCGCACGCGTTCAGGCTGCGGTGCGTTCCGCAGCCAGTTCGGTGGTGCGTTGCGCCGCGACAAGGTCAGAAGCGCCGAACAAGCGTTCCAGATCGAGCAGGATGAGCATGCGATCCTCCAGCTTGCCCACGCCTCGCACATAATCAGCGCCAGAACCTGAGGCCAGGGCAGGTGCCGCTTCGACGATCGAGCCGTCAACCCGCAGCACTTCGTTGACGCGATCCACAATGAAGCCAAGCACCTGCCCTCGCACCTCAACGACGATGATGCGCGAATCGCTGTTGTGATCGCTGATTTCCAGTTCGAATCGCTTGCGCAGGTCAACGACGGGAATGATGCGGCCGCGAAGATTGATCACGCCCTCGACGCAGGGATCGCTTTGCGGCACGCGCGTGATCTGCAGCATGCGGTTGATTTCCTGGACGGTGAGAATATCGATGGCGAATTCTTCATCACCGACCTCAAAGGTGACCAGTTGCAATTGTTCGCTGTCTTCTCCTTGCCGCGTCGTTATCGGCGAAGGTGCTTCGGTCATGTGTTTATGATGTGATGAAGTCATGGCGTCCATGGTGACTGCTCCGATGTCTGTCATGGGATCGAGAGGGGGAGAGCTGTAAGCGCGGCGCAGATGAGTGACGATGAGCTTCGTGGCGGCCGGCCTGTGGTGACCGGCCGCCACGTCGCTTCATCGTGTGGTTATGCCATTGCGCGTTCGGCGACCTTGAACTTGCCGACCAAACGCTGCAAGTGTTCGGCCTTGCTGGAAAGCTGAGCCGCAGCGCTGGCAGCCTGACCAGCGCCTTCACTGGCTTGCCGCGTGACCGCAGCGATGGATTCCACGTTGCGGCTGACCTGCTCGCTGGCGGCGGACTGCTGTTCGGCCGCGGCGGCAATCGACTGGATCATCGCTGCCACCTCACGAGCGCTGCTCACGATTCGCTGCAGGCTTTCGCCGGCTCCGGTCGCCAGCTCCACGCCTTTCTTCACCTGCTCGGTACCGGTGTTCATGCGTTCCACCGCACCGTTGGTTTCGTTCTGAATCGCCTTGATCGACTCGGCGATTTCTTCGGTTGCCTTGGTGGTGCGGTCAGCGAGTTTGCGCACTTCATCGGCGACAACCGCAAAGCCGCGTCCATGTTCGCCGGCGCGGGCCGCTTCGATCGCAGCGTTCAGCGCCAGAAGATTGGTCTGGTCAGCGATGTCGTTGATGACCTCGATGATCTGGCCAATTTGTTCGCCACGCTTGCCAAGCTCCTGCACGCTGGCAGCCGAGGAGCTGACTGCTTCGCTGATTGACCGCATGCCGTTGATGGTCTGTTGCACAACTGCGCCGCCGTCTTCAGCGATCTTGCCCGATTCAGCAGCGTTTGCCGCCGCTTCGCTGGACTTGCGAGCCACTTCCACAACCGATGCGCTCATCTCCTCGATGGCGGAGGAAATCTGCGTCACCTGCTGCGTCTGCTCATTCATGCCGCTGGCCATTTCCTCGCTGGAAGCGGCGATTTCACCCGCTGCGCTGGCAACTTCATTGGCAGCATTGGAGACCTCGGCCACCACTGCCTGCAGCGACTGCGACATGGCGTTGATCGCGATGGTTAGATCGGCCAGTTCGTCGCGGGAACACGTCTGCAGCGCTTCGCCGGTGAGATCGCCCGCAGCAATGGCGTTGGCACGATCCAGGATCATTCGAATCGCTGAGAGCAGCCGTCGGCTGAGCACGATTGCAATTGAGCATCCGATCATCGCTGCAATGGTGATGCCGATGATCAGCGTTGCGGTTGCTGTCGTGCTGGCCTTGGCAAGCAGTTCACGGTCTTCGTTGACCAGTTCGAGCTGGCTTTCCCGCATCTGGTCAAGAGCTGCATTGATCGTTGCTGCGAGGGGCGCAGCTTTTGTGCCCAGCCACGAGTTGGCACGGTTCCAGTCATCACTCATACGCAATTCAAACATGCGCTGAGGAAGCGGCGTGAACTGCGCCCACGTTGTGCTGAACTGGTCCCATTGCTTTTTCTGTGTCGGCGTCAGCAGGTGGACAAGCGATTGAATGTTCTCCGCAGCTTTGCTGGCTATCCGCCAGCGATTGTCGAAATCGTTTCGGAATGCCGGGTCGCCCGTCAGGAGAAATGCGCGAATGCTCGCCAGTCCCATGGCGAACGATCCGCGTGTGTCGGCGAGGTGATTCAGCAGCCTCTTTCGCTCGGGCGTTGCTTCAAGCGTCGATTCCTCGTCGATGATGGCTGTAATGCAGGCGACAATCGTGGTGCCGGCAGGCGCAGCCTGTTCATGGAGAATCTTCATGGCCGGCACGTTGTCGGGCGTTTGCGCAATATCCTCAATTTCCTGCTGGACAGTGCGGAAGACATTCAGTTGTTCTCTGATGTTGCGCAGACGCTCGACATTCTGCTGGCTGGTCCACGTTGCGGACAGTTCATCAAGATAGCGCGACGTCTCATCGATCTGCTTCCATGCCTCGGCACGCTCATTACGCATGCGGTCGCCGATCACCGGATCACTGCCGAGGATGATGTATCCGCGCAGTGAAGCCAGTGAACGGTTGATCGCTGTGTTCATCTGCTCGCTGGCCACAGCGGTGGGCATGCGAACTTGGACCATGCGATCCTGTATCGCTCGCATGTGCATGAGGTTGATGTACGCTACGATCGCGCCAATCACCATCAGGATGATGACGGCTCCGAATCCTAAACCAAGTTTCTTTCCAATTGTCAGTCGCATGACTGTAAGCCTCCACGTGAGTTTGATTTTTCGATTGCCGGCTGTCGCGAAGCCGAACAGGATCAGATCAGGTCAGATCAGAAGGTGAACTGAATGCTGGCGTACAGGAAGTCCACGTCCTTTGCGGGGCCGGATTGCTCAATGAACCTTCCCGTGAAGAAGTGGCTGTAGCCAAACTGCACTTCCGTGTGCGTGTTGAGCTGGTATCGCAACAGCAGGTCGAGTTCGGCGCCGATGTAGCGGGCATTGCCGGCGTTGCCGGGACGCACGCTTGCTCCGCCGGCGTTGTACAGTGCATCGTCGCTGTCAGCTCGCCAGAAGAAATGGCCGTGCAGATCGAACGTCAACCGCTCAAGCGGTTTGAACGTCAGACCCGTGCTGAGATCGATGATGTTCTGCCGACCGATGGCATCGATGTAGCCCAAATAGGCGTGGCCGAGAGGGAAAAGCTGATTGAACGTCTGTACGTCGCCGCCAGGCTGGTGATCGCCGCTGGCGTAATCGAAGCCGACGAACACGCGTGGCGTGCCTGCGATGTCGGCAAAGGTATAGCCGAGCTGCGTAGCGACCATGAAAGCGTCAATGTCGTCGGAGCCGACCTCGCCGAACTGATATGCGCCTTCCAGGTCGAAATCGAAACCGGATGTGCCGAGCTTTCCACCGATGCGACTGCCCAGCGTGTGGCGGCGCTCATGGCCGACTGTGCCGTTGAAGTTCACATCGTCATCGCGAAGAAGGCCGAGGTAATACAGATCGAGCGCCAGTGAAGTGTCGTACAGCTTGCCTGCTGCATAAAGACCGAAGAACTGCGTCTGACGATCCGGTTCGTTGAAGTTGTACTTGCGTACCGGCACAGCCTGGGTCCAGAAGCCGGTCAGTGTCCAATCGCCGGTTTGGAAAATGCCCGAAACGCCGTCGAACGTGCGGCGGGTGTTGGCCCAATCCAGCGGGCTGACCAGTCGCTGGCGTCCAAAGAGCAGCTCCTGCCGGCCCGCACGCAGCGTCAACATGCTGTCTGCGTCATCAATTGGAATCAGAAGATCGAGAAAACCGTTTTGCAGGTCAAGCGTATCGACGTCGAGCGTGCGTTTGCCGCCTACCAGCTCGCGATCTGTTGAAAGAGCGCTCTTGCCTTCCATGAAGACGCGAATATGTTCGCCGACGTGCAGGTCAGCATGAAAGAGCAGGCGCGTCAGGAGATACGTATCGTCGTGCTTTACCTGAGGCGGTGCGCCGAAATTGAAGTTCCGCCAGGATTCGAGTCTCGCGCGGGCGCTGCCGCCGAAACTGACCCACACCTGTTCGTCATTGGAAAGCGGAATGTACTTGAATGCATCAAGGAACCCGCCGGTGGCGTTGCGATCAAAACCGCGAAGCACTGACCAGTCTTCGCGGTGTCGCAGCGGCTGAAATGCTGGGCGCTGAAATTGGGGCGCTGATGATGTTGATGATGACGCCGGTGTTTCCGAAGCGGATTGTGCGAATGCTGGCGAAGAGGTCAGAACAGTCAGCGCGCCGAGAACGGCATACGCCAGAGACCAGCGGGCATAAGAGAACAGGCAGGGTGGGCGTGTCTTCACTTGTGTGCCTCCAAATTGTTTGCCGCTGCGTTGATGCAGCGATAGGGCAGGGCATCGACACAGCGGCTGCATGGTTGGATCAGATTTGTCTTATTGTGGTTTCTTCTTTTCTGGGTGCGGGTGGTGGATGTGATGCATTTGACCGGCAAGAGGAGGGGAAACGGATCGACAGTCAACGCGCTGCACCGACTGAAGCGCCCATTGAGAGCAGCCCCGGTATGCCACGTTCATGGAATTCAATCAATGCTGCGTCATCGGCTGCGCGATGACGGAAAGCGTGCTTATTGGGGGGGCAACTATAAGAGTTGCGTTACAACGATCTGATACCGCCCGATTCATCACACAGCGCTTCAGTTCGTTCGATCCTGCGCACAAGTTCAACAAGACTGTCGACACCAAACTTTGCCAGGATATTCGAACGATGCGTCGACACGGTCTTGACGCTCAGGTTCAGCATCACTGCAACCTGCTTGTTCGGGTGTCCTGCCAGCAGCAATTCCAGCACCTGCCGTTCTCGCTCGCTCAGCGCAGCCCAGTTCTCTGTTATGCGTTCGCACTGGCGGTGGGCTTTGCGCGTCTCCGCGTCCCGCTGCAGCGCGGTTTGGACATGATCCAGCAAATGCTGAGGTGAAAATGGTTTCTCAAGAAAATCAAGCACGCCCTGTTTCATCGCAGCGACTGCGGTTGATACGTCGCCGTGACCGGTAATCATCACGGTGGGCGGGGTTGCACTGAACCGCTCTCGCAAGTAACGCATGACTTGCAGGCCGCTGATGTCGGGCAGGCGCAGATCAAGCACCAGGCATCCGGGTTCGCCTTCGTAGTGTTCGATGAATTCCCGGCCGGTCGTGAAGGTCTGCACCGTTAAACCGATGGATTCAATCAGCGCTCGAATCGAACGCCGCATGCCTGAATCATCTTCCACGACAAAGACGGTTGCCTGATCTTCAACTGGTGCGTTACCACTCACTCGGTCAACTCCTTATCGCGTGAACCGCTCGGAAATGATCGGTCACGCTTATGTTTGCAATGCATCTTTTTTATTCCTCCTGCTGCTTTGCGGACGGCGGCGGTTGAATACGCGGCTGAATCCGCGAGGCATGCTCCAATGTCGGCGCCTCGTCTGCTGTGTCCCGCATCGCCGGCAGCCAGAATTCGAAACACGCGCCGCAGCCGTCAACGTCTTTGGTCGTTATATCCCCGCCATGTGCCTGAACAATGTTCTGACTGATCCACAATCCAAGGCCAAGACCGTTGGGCTTGTGCGAACGAAACGCTTCGAACAGATCCTGACGAATGTCCGGCGGCAGGCCGGGGCCAGTGTCGCAGACGGTGACGACCGTGCGGCCAAGCTGATTCCGGTGCAGCGACACCGATACTTCCCGCTGCTCGCATTGCGCCTGGTCAATGGCGTCAATCGCATTGCGAATGAGATTGCAGACGACCTGCTGAATCTGTACAGCATCGGCATCCACCATCGCCTGGTCTGACATCGGCGTGAACTGCAGGCGAACGCGGCGGTAGCATGCCTCGGCCTTCATCAGCATGACTGCCTGCTCCAGCACTTCGTTGAGATTGATGGGTTTTCGATCCGGCGTGGTGCGGCGGACAAATGCCAGCGTGCGGCGGACAATCTCGCCGGCCCGAAGCACTTCGCCTATTGCATCATTCAAAAGCGACAGTTCGCTCTGACTGGCCGGCTTGCCTTCGCGTAACGCCAGCGATGCCGCCATCACAAAATTGGCTGCCGCTCCCAGCGGCTGATCCAGTTCGTGAGCCATCGCCGCGGCCATCTGCCCAGCCATGGTCAATCGAGAGGCATGCTCCAGTTCAAACATCTGGCGGCGAATCCGTTCTTCAGCTCGAATGCGGTCGGTAATGTCCAGAAAAGAGGCGACCGTGCCCACAACCCGGCCGGCTTCATCATGTACAAGCGATGCGGCAATGTGCGACTGAAACGTCGATCCGTCGCGCCTCCGTGCGGTCGATTCGCCGATCCACATGCCTTCGCTGAGCACCGCCGCCTTGATCGCGCGAGCCTGCTCCGGATTGTTCCACATCTCCATGCACTGCCGGCCAAGCACCTGCGATTCATCGTCGTACCCCCACATCTGCAGGTAGGCAGCATTCACGAAGGTGATGCGTTCGTTGGTGTCGCACACCACAATCGCGCTGATCGAAGCCTTGATGGCCTGATCAAGAATCCGCAGAGCCAGGTTGGTCCGATGCGATTCGGTGATGTCCTGCACCGTGCCGTACATGCGAATCGGCTTCCCATCGGCTCGATGCTCAACAACAGCTCGCTCCTGCACAATACGCTCTTCTCCATCAGGGCGGATGATTCGATGATCAATCTGATACATTGCCCCGCCCTGCAACGCCGCTTTGACTGCACGTTCTACATTGGGGCGGTCGTCGGGATGCACATAGGCCAGGAACGCCTCAAGCGTGGCGCCGAAATGCGACGGCTCCAGCCCGAAGATGCGGTAGATTTCATCCGACCAGTGCAATTCGCCGGTGATGAGATTCCAATCCCAGTTTCCCATGCGTCCCAGACGCAGTGCGTCAGCGAGCCTCGCTTCACTGATGCGGAGCTTTTCTTCGGTCCGTTCCCGTTCGCAGATCTCCGCCAGCAGCGAATCGTTGACGCGTTTCAGGATAGCTGTTCGCTGCTCAACGCGGCGCTCCAGTTCTTCCTGCGATTGTCGCAGAACTGCCTCAGCGCATTTGTGTGCGGTGATGTCGTTGATGGTGCGAACGAATTCAACGACCTGGCCTTCGCTGTCGGAAAAGGGAGCTGCACGCACCTGCACCCACCGGATCTGGCCATCGGGTGTCAGCAGCCGATGCTCGTGTATCCAGACTGCCTTGTGTTCTACAGCCTGTCTCCAGCTTTCCAGCACCGATTCTCGATCGTCGGGGTGAACAGCCTCAATCCAGCCGAAGTCAAGGCTTTGCTCTGCGCTGAGGCCGGACATCTTTGTCCAGGCTGTGTTGGCGTAATTGCATCGTCCGCCGACATCGCAGGCGAAGATTCCCAGGGGGGCGAACTCGCAAAGGGTTCGAAACCGTGCCTCGCTGATGCCCACGACCGCCGCTGCCCGCTGTCGCTCCTGCTCCAACTGCATCTGCGACTGGTTGATGCGTTCCTGGTGCCGCAGCTTCGATCGCTGCTGCAGCAGGCCGACCAGAATCGCCGTCGTCACCGTGGTGATGCTCAGCACAATCACCTTTCGGACGTTTTCACCCGCCAGATGGCTCGGATTGCCGTCGGGTGAGAAGAAGATCAAAGCGGACAGCACAACCAGGGCTGCTGCTGCCAACCCCACCCACAGACCGCAGCTGTAGGCAACGTAGACGACCGCCAGCATATAGACCGGACCCGGATTGGGCACTGCCAGCGGCGTCTGATCCAGTGCTGCCATGAGAAGCAGCACCACGCATGTGACCGCAATGCCGTTGAACCATCTTCCCCTGCTATGCCCCACCTGCTGCATGCCCACTGCCTGGTTCATGTTTTATATTGAGCCTGATAAACGTGCGGCACTTGACAGTGAATTGTTGTAATCCGGCAGCTCGATCAATTCATCAATATCAGAGGGGTCAGTTGAGTTCATAATCCTGATGTCCAGATTGTATCGGGCAGCCGCATCCTTCTGAAAGCCTAATTTACGTTTTGTAAAATCCCCGCAATCAGCCCCGTGCATTGGGCCGGGATCAGCCCTGCGCTCAAATAGCGAACTCATCCGTTTTGGTTTGTATTGCACGATTCTGCCGCTGCAGCGGTGGCGATGGATGTTCGCTTGAGAGGCAGCGTGCAGCTGTCCGGGCTTCGGCCGGCAGCCTTTGGCTGATGTGCGGTCAACTCGAGCGAGCGGCAGGCAAGTGCGACAACAAGGTGACAAGCAGGGTAAGGGAGAGAAGGGAAGACAGGGAGACAAGGACGCTCACCTTTTCCTTATCCCCATCCCCTCGTTTCCTTATCCCCTCACCTCGGTGACGGGGGCGCGGCGGTTGACCCGCGGCTCGGCTTGGCTATTCTTTTGGCAGAAGCAACGTCCCGTTCGTCTAGTGGTCTAGGACACTGGCCTCTCACGCCGGTAACACGAGTTCGAATCTCGTACGGGACGCTTTGGGGCTGCCAACAGCTGTCTGGCGGGTGGGGGTGAAACGAATCAGGCTGCCGGCGTCAGCCGGAGCGGCCATTTTTTTGTTATCTGAATCCAGACGCATGCATGAAACAGGGTGGGAGGCGAAGCCCCTCCTCTTCCTGCGCAATCTTCATGCTCTGAGGAGGATTTACCGCGGTAAACCACTACTTAGCCGTCAACGTTCGACCAGCAGCATTGCCCGGCGGAGGATCACGTGGTCGTGGATCGGGCCATGAGCGGCAGGGGCAAGCTCGATGATCAGCTCGCGGCCGGTGACCGGCACATTGATGCGTGCTGCGGGAAAGTTCCGGTTCAATCGCACACGCATGTGCTCGTGATCGCCGGTTTTGATGATCAACTCCACATCACCCCATTGCAGCGCGGCAGGGGGCATCTCCGCTTCGGCGGCAAATCGCGTGCAGCCGGCAGGCAGCGCGTAGTACACTGTCAACGGGCCGCGAAACTCCACCTGCGACAGTCCTAGGGGAGCGCTCCCGGAGGCGGAGTCAATCGCCTGGGGTTTGGGAACGACATACCGCGTGGGCGGGCCTTCAACGCGCGAGGGAGAAAGCGACGCCAGCGGCACCAGCGCGCTGGAATCCAGCAGCACCGCTGCAATCTGCGACAACATCACCTGTATCGGCTGCGAGTCGGGCAGAAACGACGGGCCGACAAGCCGAACATATCCGTCACGCTGTACCTGAATCGACTGCACATCAAGCACCGTGCCTTCAGCGAACCACACGCGACGGCCGGTCGGTGATGTGCGCGGAGTCACCAGCGTGATCGCAGCGACAAGGTTCAGCGGCACTTCGACCATTTCCTGCTGACCGCCACGGTCAACTTCAAGCATGATCGGATTGCCAAGCTGGGTGATGAAGCCAACCTGCCGATCGCCGTTGTTGAACTCAATGACGTCGGCATCGCTCGGCGGAGGGGCGACGGCAACGGCATTCAACAGCACCGATTCAATCAAATCCACCGGCACATCAATTCGCCCCAGCCACGGGTGCATCCAGGCCAGCGTGCCGTCCTGCGGCTGAGCGCGGAGCATCGCCTCACCGGGCAAACGCTGGCCGTCAGCAAGAATCAGCAACCCGCGCGTGCGCTGCTGCATGGCGATGTTCGGATTCAGCAACGCAACGCATTCCGCAATCGGCAACTGGGTGGCGGCGGCGCGCTCATCGAGAAACGCGAGCTGATCCTGGCTGATGGCCTGCAGCCGAACGAATTGCGTTTCAAGCGATCGACGCACCAGCAGAAACTGATCGCTGGCGGCACGGACCTGCGCAGAAACGCAACAAAAAAGCAGCACTGCTGCGCACAGCGCGAATGAAAGCCTTCGTCGAAAGCCGCTGGGCATGATCGTCACCATCATTGTCGCTATCGCTGAAAGATCGGTAGGTACCGCTTGGGCATCTGCAGAACGATGAGGCTCATGGCGGTGGCGTCCGCGCCGCCGGTGTGATTGTCAAGCCATCCGCCGCTGCTGGACTGCCGGGCGATCAGTTCATCGCGTACCGCTGGCCACCACCGCTCCCAGTATTCGCCGCCTGCGAGATACATGGCCTGAACGGCGTAATAGTGGCCGTAATAGTAATGCGCCTGGGCCATGGCGCCGCTGCCGGGCAAGGCGTTGCGCATGAGGTATTGCAATCCGCGGTCGATGGAATCGTCTTCGTAGATGCCAGCGTAATAGAGCGTGGCGACCGCTGCTGCTGAACGAGGCCATGCCGAGCCGCCGGTTTGCAGCATGTACTTGAAACCGCCATCGGGATTCTGACAGCGGCGAATGTACTCAACGGCGCGATCGATCGTCTGTTTGGGCACTTTGATGCCGGCATTGCGTGCCGATCGCAGCGCCATTACCTGACAGATCGTGACGGAGACGTCCGCATCGTAGGGCACAGGGTTATAGCGCCAGCCGCCTTCGTCATTTTGCGTTCCGACGATCAGTTCAACAGCGCGTACCAGCGCATCGCGCACGCGCCTGTCCTGCGGGTTCATGCCGTAGATCTCACCGAGAAACAGTGTTGCGAACCCGTGGCCGTACATCGGCCCATGTGTGGCCTCCGCAGCAAGCAGGCCGGTTTCGGTTGAATGCGCCAGGACGAACTCAAGCGCTTTGGCCACTTCCTCGCCGTATTCACCTCGGCCGGGCAGGTTGCCGTCAGCCATGAAAGCTAGCGCACACAATGCGGTAATGCCCACGTGCCGCCCGTAGCGCCCGCGGCCGAACGAACCATCGCTGTTCTGCTGGCTGCGCAGATATGCAAAGCCCTTGCGAACCGCTTCGTTCAGCGCAGGGGTGATCTCATTGGCTGCAGGATTGTTTTCCGCGCTGCTGGGCGGGCGGGTGTCATCGGGTTCGCTTGCGCCAGCCGGCGTATCTGGTGCGGATTGATTTGTTGCCGCCTGCTCCTGTTGTGATGGGGACTGCGCCCAGGCGGTCGAGGGCGGCACAATGACGTTGATGCTGAGTGCCAGCGCCATCATCATGCAGCAGAAGCCGAGCGCTGCTTTGCAACGGATCGTTATTTCTGCCGGCTTACATCTCACGGCGAACCCTCCTCAGCCAGCCGCTTGTAGTATTCATCTGTTAACTGCTTGTAGAGGTTGGAATACTTCTCGCGCCGACCCTGCAGCAGCATCTCCCGCACACGCTGCGGCAGGCCGCCCCATTCGCTGCGCGATTCCTCAAGTACGGTGTTGATGTCGCCTTCCTGCTGAGGAGGCGGATCGCCTTCGACGCTTTCAGCAGGATTGTTGTTGCGCTGGCTGCTTTGCTGATTTTGCTGGTTCTGCCGCTGCCCCGGATCCTGATTGCGTGACTGATCCGGTTGCTGCTGCTGCGATGATGAAGACGAGCGCTGCGAACTGGATTGCTGCTGCCTGGACTGCTGAATGAGCAATTCAAGCTTGGCGATGATGTCTTCCTGGATGCGCTGCGTGCCAAGACCAGTGTCAAAGCGCGTATCGAGCAGGTCGGCGCTCAGCGCCATCTTCTCCACCGCCTCAACAAACGCCTTGGCGGCGCCGCGGCCGTCGAGCGCCTGCTGCAATTGTTCTTCATGATCGCGTTCGGCTGCTTCAGCAGAGCTGTCATCGCGCTGATCCTCTTCAATTTCAAGCAGCTCATCCAGCGAAGCGGGTTTGTCGGGCTGCGCGGGTTTACTTTGCGCCTGATCGGCCTGCTGAGACTGAGATTGCGACTGGGACTGCGATGTTGAAGCGGACGCATCAGATTCCTGCGCTGCTGCAGCATGGCTGCTCACGCACAGCGCTAGCACGGTTGCCGCCATGCAGCGTGAAAGTGTTGCTGCCATGCTCGCTGACAGTTTTCGCATAAGCGCATGAAGCATGTTGCACCTCGCTTTATTCCGTTTCGCCGCTGCCTTCGCCGTTATTGTGCGGTTCGTTTGGCGTGGGCTGGCTGTTTGTCAGTTCTTCCAGCAGGTGGCGTCCAAGGTTCATCAAATCGCGCTGCTGCTGACCAAGATCGCGCAATCGCGCTCGCCGCTGGGCGTCGTCAAGATCATCGCGGCTGTCCAGGTTTCTTGTCAGATCATAGATCTGTTTCTGCAGACCCTGCAGCAACTTCAACTGTGCCACAGGCGGGATCAACTGCTGTTGCTGCTCACCGGTCTGCCCGCCGCTGTCACCCTGCTGATCCCGCGCGAACTCATCGGGCGGGATTATGCTTTCCTGCAATGCTTCAATCAGGCGGCCGATGCTGTCTGCAATCTGCTGCTGATGGTCGGTGACGTTCACGTCAACAGTACCGGCGATAAGCGAATCACTCGCGCTGGCGGACCATGTGTCGATCATCCGATGAACGTGCGAAAACACCGGCGAATCGAGAATTTCTCGGGTGACATCACGAAGTCCGTTGAGTCCCGTACGAATCTCATCCTGCCGCGATCCGAGTCGGCGGGCTTCAACCAGTTGTCTGCGATCAAGCCGTTCGTGTTTGGCCAGCTCGAGCGTATCGCTTCGCACCGCGATCTGCATTTCCGCAAACTGCCGATACGATTCGATCAGCGCTTCGCGCTGCCGCTGCGCTTCCTGCTGCTGGGTTTCCTGCTGCAACTGCTCTGCAAGCGCTTTGGCTTCTCGAAGCAGATCCAGCGAACGGTTCTCAGCGGCTTCGGCGGCGGGAGCATCGACCGGTTCGGCACGCAGCGCGATCACGGCTGCGCCCTGAGCGTCGGCGGCACGATCCAATGCGCGCGCAATGCGACGCGTTTCCTGACCTGCAGCTCGCGCTTCGCCCGCCACGGCCTGCGTGTTTTGATTCAGGCGAATCATGGCGCGATCCAGTCCGCCGAAATTCCCTGCATCAACAGCGATCGCCAAGGCGGTCAGCTCGTTTTCCTGTACAACGATCAGCCGCTGAATCGATTCAATGAGACTGGCGAGCTGGCGAATCAGTTGCTGGGCCTGAGCGCGTTTAGTTTCCTCAATGTTGTTGAGCATCTGCTGCAGCGTTGACTGGGCTGACTGCTGACGCGCGCCAGCGGAAGCCATCTGGTTCTGCTGCACGTTCTGTCCCGCCTGCTCCATTTCCCGGTCAAGCTGTTCGCGCTCGCTGGTGTCGGCAGCGTTACGAATTCCCCTGGCGGATTGGGGGTCAACCTGCTCCAACGCATCGGCGCGATCGCGCATTGCCTGAGTCATCTCCCGCGCGCGTCGCGCAAGCTCCAATTGCCGCTGCGCAATGCGATCCGCTTCGCTGCGCTGCTGCTGCGACAGAGCGCTCGGCTGCAGGCCGCGTGTTTCCTGACCCAGGCGCTGCGTTGCTTCCTCAAGCTCGCGCTGCTCGTTCAGAATGTTCTCCAACTGCCGACGGATGACCCACGTATCTTCATCGCGATCCAGCAGCTTGATCAGGTCCGTCAGCTCGTTGCGAACTTCCTGTTGCGCTTCGACGATCTCCCGGCGATCTTCCGGCACCTGCTGCGTTTTGAAGGCGTCGGCGTCAATGTCCAGCGCATTGCCCGACTCGCTGGCGTTTGTGTCTGTGCCGTGGTCTGCTGCGCGAGCATGCGGCGGCGCGGTGTCGGATTGCTGCGAGTCGCGCTCATTCTGGTTTGGCCGTTCATCGCGGCTAAGCTGCCCGGGCTGCTCTTGTGCTGCATCCTGCGGCTCGCCGGACGCATGGCGATCGCTGGGTGTTGATGGGTGTTGGGCAGCGCCGGTTCGCTGGGCGGTTCTTGAAGCCAGCTCCAGCGATTCGGTGGCGCGGTTGGCGGCTCGGCCGGCGGCATCCATGATGTCTGCGGTTTGCCGCAGAATTTCCGCAAGCTGCGGATCATCAAGCTGATTCTGGCGCAGCAGCCGCTCGATCTCGCGCACCGCTTCGCGCTGGTTGGCGATGCGCTCGCCGATTTGCGCCTGTGCGCGCGTCATGCCCGGCTGCACGCCGTCGTCCATCACGTCTTCCTGCAGTTCGCCCTGCATGGCTTCAATACGGATGGCGTTCTGACGCACCGCGCCAAGCTGGCGGCGAAGTTGGGTGGCGAAATCAAGCTCGCTGATGACCCGCAGTCGCCGCACCGGCGAACGGGTGACGGGATGGCGCTGGCCGTCCAATTCATAGGCATCGTTCGCCACGCCGCTGACCAGCACCACATCGCCCGCAGCAACGTGCAGCATGGAAAGATCAAGTTCAGCGCGATGCGAGGCAAAGGGCGCGTTGTGTTCAGTCGCATCCTGCCATGCTGGCGCATTCTGCAGGGCTTCATCCATGTTCACATTGCTGGCTTGCACGTGCGCCTCGATGCCGAGCGTCGCCACCGCCACGTCATCACGGGCTTCGATTTCCAGCGGCACAACCGCAGTCGGCAGCACGATCTCATCAGCCTGCGGCTGGGTGATGGTCACGGCCGGCACAAGATCGCTCACTGCTTCAATTCGGTACGCGATGGTTTCATCATTCGCCAAACCGTGCTCGTCGATCAACCGCAGATTCAGCGAACGGGTTTGTTCAAGCCGCCAGTGAAGTTGCCACACGTCATCACGCTGCGGATCGGCCTCGAATGTTGGCACAGACGTGTCATCCCAGCCAAAGGTTTCGCGCACCCAGGTTTCGGTTGATTCCGCGCTGGCCGGTGTTGTCGATGCTGGCGAGGGAAGCGGCTTATTGAGTTCCAGTCGAAGCGTCACATCCGATCCGACCAGCGAAGCATGCTCGGTTACCGCACGCGCATCAACGCCCTGGCCCAGTTCCGCCTGGTATGTCGGTATAAACGCTGCAGCATAGGCGGGTGGCGTGACGGTGAGACTGGCGCGGCGAACCGCTGGCGGGGGCACGATCATGATGCGCTGCGTTGCTGACTGATCGTCTTCGGTCGCGAAGTAAAACTCGATCATCTCCGCAGCAGTGGTGTCCACCAGCCGCTCATGAACGCCATTGCCCTGGTGGGTCAGCAGAATGCGATGCCACGGCTGCACTATTCCGTCGATCTTCAGGCGGTAGTACGCTTCCACGCGCTGCTCGTTGGCGCCTCTGGTGATTTTGGCGCGAAGCGGCAGCGCCTTGCCGCGCGGATGCACGCCGACGCCATCGCCCGACGAGCCGTCATCCATGAGCGACATCACGCCTGTGCGCGCAGGCCATTTGGCTGAACCGTAAGGCAGCAGCACGCGCTGTAGGCCGGTTGATGCAGCGCCCGGATTGGTCAGAGCGAACAGGCTGGCAACAGCAGCCAGCGCCGCCATGATGCCCACATCGCGCCACGTCCGGCCGGGGCGCATGATTGACGTCATCGATTCGCCCGCCAGACGCGCCCGCGTATCGCGAACGGTGCGGGCAGCCAGGGGATTGATCTCGTCCACGCCGGCGGTGACAAACTCAACGCTCGACGCCAGTCGTCCCGCCACGCTGGGCATGACCTGCTCCACGCGCAGCGCCACCTGCGTCAGGCTGGGCCGAAACAGCACCGCTAATCGGAGATATGCCCAAATGCCATATCCCAGCGCGCCCAGACCCGCCAGCAGCAGCACCATGCGAAACGCGCTGGGCAGCCGCAACGCATAATCGAGGCCGATGAGCGCCAGCAGAGCCGCAAGCACGCATGCCAGCAGCACCGATGTCCGCTGCAACACCAGCATGGCGCGGCTGCGCCGTTGCAACCGCTTGAGTTCGGCAATCACCTGCTGCATGGGAATCCTCTTGCAATCTCTCTCTACTGTTATCGGCACGCGCCGGTTGCCTCGAAAGTCAAACGCCCCAGTGATGACGGCGTTGCACCGCTTTTGGGCGGTTCAAAGAGCTCCAGATGGGCCGGCAGGCGATACAGGCGAAATTTCGAATATCAAGTTCCCTGCGCCGTGCGGTTGCCATTCCTAGCTCATAACTCATAACCCAACGCCCGCGCCGTTTGGAAAACCCAGCATGCTGCGGAGCTTCCTGCATTTACGCTCCGTTTTCTGACTGTTGATTACTGATTGCTGACGATTGACCTTTGATTCCTGACAACTCAACAACAACACAACACAATTTCCTGACGCATCTGCCTACACCAGTCGCAGCACCTTGCGGCCGATCCATTCGAATGTCAGCACCAGCAGGGCCAGCGCGAACGCCAGTGGTGAATCCCAGATCGGTTCGGTGATGGGGTTGTAGGTTCGAATCTCGCGCCGCCGCATCACGTTCGGATCAAGCAGCAGGTGCAGCTCGCCTGGCTGCAGCACGCGGCCGCCGGTCGCAGCAGCAAGCGAATGCAGAAGTTCGTGATCGGTTTCCGGCCGGCGCAGTTCGTCATCGGGCAGGAAAACCTCAACCGGAGCCTGCAGGTTCAGTTGCGCAAGCGTGGCATCATCGGTGAGTACGCGCAGACGGCCGGGCGCATCGGGCAGATATGTTCCGGCAAAGCGGTCTTCCGAACCCGGCACGCGCTGCAGTTCCAGTTCCGCCACACGCTGCCCATTTTCATCTACCACCACAACCCGCGCTGTCGATTGCTGTTCCTGCGCAAGCTGCGCATCAAGCAGGCGCAGTTCGATGTGGATGGGCTGGTTGATCGCCACGCGGCGGGGATTGACTTCCAACGTGGCTGGATCACTGCCGGCAGTCAGGCTTTCGCGCCCGAGCAGGCGAATCATCTGCACCCAGAACTGATCGGGATACAGCTCGCCCCGGCCGTAGCGCCAGCGCCAGATTTCATCGGTCGCCACGTAGATGCTCTGCCCTGCGCCGTAGCGCATGCTCATCACCAGCGGCAGGCGGCTGCCGGCAAATTCGGTGGTGGTCTCCGCCAGCACTTCCGTGGCGGGTTTGAGCTGCGCCGGATCGATGCGCTGCGCGTAATGCAATCGCGACCAGCCGGTCTGCATATCGGAAAGCTCTTCCGGCCAGCCAACCTGCTGGCCTGCTGCCAGGTGCAGCACGCCAAGACGCTGGGCCAGCGGCGTCGGCTGCATTGTTACCGCTTCACCGACAGGCGGCAGGTTCAATGGGCCGCGCATCGGCAGCAGATCGGACAACGCCGTGCTGGCGTAACTGTGCGGCGTCGATCGTTCGCCGGCAATCCAGAGCAGTCCCGCGCCGCGATCTGCCACGTGAGCGCGAATCATCTCAAGCTGCTCGGGAGAAAAGAACGATGCAGGCACATCGCCCAGCACGATCACGTCAAATGCTGCGAATTCCTCCGGCGTGCGGGGCAGGCGCGAGATCGGCTGATTGCCTTCCTGCGCAAAATCGCGGTCCGCGGAGATGAGCATCACCGAGCTGTCAATCGACTGCTCGCGCACCAGCAAGTTCTTCACATAGCGATATTCCCAGCGCGGATAGCCTTCCACAAACAGGACGCGCAAGGGGCGATCAATCAGATCGATTTGAAATGGCCGAAGGTTGTTATCGGGAATCAGATCGGGTTCTGCCGTCTCAATCACCACGCGCCATGTTGCTTCGCCTGCCAGCATCGGTTCCGCAGTCAGCGTGATCTGCTGGTTTTCGTCGCCCGGCTGCAGATCAACGCGATCAAGCTCTTCGCCGGTGGCGTCATCGATCAATTTGACCACACCGCTCAGAGTGGCGCCGGCTGCGCCGAGCCGATCAAGCTCCACAACCACCGGCACCTTGTCGCGCACAAAAGCGCGGCGCGGCGCATCAACGCGTCGAATCGCCAGATCGCCCAGCGGTTCGGACGATCCCAGCGGCATGACAAATACAGGTATGGAATCGGCCTGCAGGCGGCGAAGCAGCGCGCGGCTGTACGGCGTGTCGGTGCGGCCGTCGCTGAACAGCACCACGCCGCTCACTGGTCGGGCGGCGGCACGCTGCAGGGCCTGCTCGAGCGCAGCATCAAGATTGGTGCGCTGGCCATCAGGTTCGCCAAGTGCGATCGGCAGGTTGCTGCGGGATTGTTCATCCGCTTCAGATACGTTCTCAAGCGTGTACGCGCCATAGTGAAATCCCATCCACGCAACGTGCCGCTGCTCAGCGAGCGTGCGAAGCACATCGCGCTGACTGCTCAGCGCCAGACGCAATTGCTCATCGCGGCTGACGCGCTGGCTGAGCGATGGCGATGTCGCTGCCGAGGGCGTGACTGCGTCAGCAATGGTCATCGAGGCGCTGCGGTCAGCGAGCATGATCACCCAATCCTGCTCAACGGTTTCGCGCGGCAGTTCGAGCATCGGGCCGCTGATGAGAATCAGCACCAGCATGATGATCGCAAAACGTGCAGCAGACAGAATGCCCCGGCCAAGTCGCCGACCTGCAAGGCGGCTGTAGCTCCAGATGGCAAACAGCGCAGCCGTCATGACGACAATCGTCCATACCCAGGCGGGCCAGGGCCGCTCCCACGCCAGGCGCAGTGCTTCGCTTCCCTTGGGGATGACATTGACATCCAGCAGCCATCGAACAATGTCGCTGTTCATGCGGCCGCCCCCTGCGTTGGAACATTCGTCTCAGCGATGGTCGGACGAACGCCGGCACGATGCGGACCCGTTGCATCGGTCACACACGCATGGCTGAACCAGCGAGCAAGTGCAGTTTCCAGCAGCACCAGTGCAAGCACCGCCATCAATAATGCTCCGGCAATCGGCGAACCGGCATCGGTGCTGCCGAGCGTCGCAGCGAGATTATCCGCATCGTACGTCTGCCACGGTCCGGAATTGCCCAGCCACGACGCCACCGCTGCGGGACTTTGTGCGTCGGTCGCGCCTGCTGAGGGATCGACATTGACCGCAATGGTGTTGACCGGCTGGCCTGTGGGATCGAGCAGGTTGTATACGCCTGAACGTGTCAGCGGTTGGCCCGGCCTGCCTGCAGCGTCGAGCGCGATGCGCTGGCCCTGCGGCCCGACCATGTCGCGCGCCGCCTGTGCGACACCGACTACCGGCTGCTCGCCGACCATGATCTTCTGCGAGCCGCGTATCACGCTCACGCCCTGCCGCACGAGTTCGTGAAACAGCGGCACCATCAGCGGTTTGCTTGGCAGGTTGGTCCATGAAAGTTCCGGCGCAACAGCAAGGTACACCACCAGGCCGCGTGATTGCTGGGGGAGGTGACCGCCTTGTGCGGCGGAAGCCGGGGCGGTGTTGTTGTCGGAAGAATCCATCGGCAGCGGTGCAGCGACTGCAGCCAGCAGCGAGCCGTCAGCAAATGTCAGCAGCGGCTGAGCCTGCGACTGTGATGAATCAAGCGGCAGGGTTCGATATGCCAGCACCGGCCGGGTCAGGTCTGGAAGATCGCTGGAGATCAGCCGCAGCATCTCCGCAGCAGGCTGCGATTCCGCAAGGCCAAGGCCCTGTTCATGCTCAACAACTTCCAGCTCGAACTGCCACGGCAGGTTCAAGTGGGTGCTCATGCGCTCAGTCCACTGATGCACGTTCACCTGAGCCGGCGGCATCACGATCAGCAGACCGTTGCGGTGCAGAAATTCACGCAGCGTCGCCCAGCCGTTGTCATTCACCAGGTCCGGCCGAGGCAAAATGGCCACGTCGGTGGTGCGAATGTCCGCCAGATCGATCGCAGCGGGCTCAACTTCAACAACACGAATCGGACTGCTTGCAAGCGGCTCAAGCGCGCGGCGAATCCACTGACCCGCAGCCAGCATCTCTAATGATTGCTCAAGCCCGAAACTACGTCGATCAATCAGCAGCACGCGAAGCTGGCTTTGCAGATCAATCACTGCATGCCGCTGGTTGTCCGCTGCCAGCGCATCGTCGTCGATCGTTGCGGTCAGCGCGAGTTTGCGGTCGGCCGTGGAGCCGAAGTTGATCATGAAATCAACGCTGGCTTCGCTTTGTCCGGGACTCCATTGGACCGTTTTCGGTTCGATCGGCAGCAATCCATCTGCACTGAGCCGCACCTGCGTCACATCGCTGTCCAACTGATCGCCGGTGCGAGCCAGCCGCACGGTCACCTGGCCCGAGCCGTCGTTTGATCCCGGCAACACAAGGTTACGCACCGGTTCAATCGACACGATCTGCACGTTCGACACCGCCTGGGTTGCAGGCGTCGCGGCCAGCAATGTGACCGAGCTGTCCTGCCCAACCTGCAGTGTCGGCAGGGACGAATCAAGCTCAGCCGAGCCACTACGGAACTCGCTCATCAGATACACAATTGCGTTCTGACCCGTTTGCCTGGCGTCGTCAAGGCCGGTGCGAAGCAGCGCAAGTGCGCCCGGCAGATCGGTGGGCGATTCCTGGGGCGTGAGCGATTCAAGCAGCTCAATGATCGCAGCGTGATCGGTTGAGGGGGGCATGACCAGCGGTCTGGCAGGGCGGCCGGCGGTCACGATGCCCACTGCGTCACCCGGGCCGAGCGTTCGTATCAGCTGCGTCGCCTGCTGCACGTGCTGGTCAAGTGCGGTGCGTTCGTTTTCGGTTTTGACGTCTGAAGCCATGCCGTCATCGATCACGAGATACACCGCTCGCGCGCCGCTGGGCGTAAGAACGCCTGCGCTTTCCAGAATCGGCCGGGCCAGCGCAAGGCCGAGCAGGGCAAGAATAAGACAGCGCACCGTCAACAGCAGCAGTTGTTCAAGCTGCAGCCGCCGCCGATGTTTGCGATATGCCTCGATCAGAAAGCGCATCGCGGCCCATTCGATGGGCTTGCGGCGCTGACGCGCAAGCAGATGAATCAGGATCGGCACGCCCATCGCGATCACACCGGCAATGGCGAAGCCTGCGGTCACCAGCGTCATCGGGCACCTCCGGCGAATGATGCGTGTGCGCTGTTGCTGCGCTGCTGCGATCGCGCGCGCCATGCGGCGCAGATCCCCGCAATGATCCGGGGCAGGCGATGTGGCAGCATGCGGCTGCGCGCATCAGTCGTCACTCGTAACACCCGATTCACCATTACCCGATTTTGCTCCGCTTGATGTGCGCGTTGCGGCGGGCCAGGAGATAACTCAGCGCAGGGCCGACCGACTCGTGCGTGTCCAGTCGAAGATAATCAAAGCCAAATCCCATTGCGGCTTTTGCAATCGCATCCATATGTGAGCCAATCGCTTCAAGATACGCTTCGCGCAAAGCGCGAGGATCAACGCGCAGCTTGCCTTCCTGCTCCAGACCTTCAAACGGTGCGGGCTGCGAAAAATCAAATCGCATTTCCTGCCGATCCAGCGTCTGCAGCAGCACGACGTCGTGCCGGCGGTGACGAAACCGCGCCAGTGACTGTCGAACGGACTCCGTGCTGTCAAAGAAATCAGACACGATCACGAACAGCGCCCGATTCTGAACCTTGCTCAACACCTGCTCGGTGACTTTGGCGAGATTGGTCTGGGCTTCCACCGGCTGCATGCTCAGGCTGTTCACGATCGCCTTCCACTGGCCGCGCGAATTGGAACGTTTGACCATCGAACGGATTTCATCTGCAAACACCGCCACGCCGACGCGATCCTGCTGCTGCAGGCAGAGGTAGGCGATCGCCGCCGCCAGCGCTGTGGCATGGTCGAACTTCGTCCACACTTGCCTGGCGCTGCTGGCCAGCGTGCCGCCCCAGCCCTTTTTCACCGCCAGCGTGCCGTAGGTCATGGATGCCGACGCGTCGATCAGCAGGATCACATCCAGATTCGTTTCCTGCTGATACTGCTTGACGTACAGCTTGTCAGAGCGGCCGTAAACCTTCCAGTCCAGGTGGCGAAGGTCATCGCCCGCCACATACTGCCGGTGCTGGGCGAATTCCACAGCCATGCCCTGGTAAGGCGAGCGATGCATGCCGCTCATCACGCCTTCCACGATCATCTTGGCCCGCAGTTCAAACGGCCCAAGCTGGGCCAGCGTTTCCGGGGCCAGGTAGTTCTCAGCTCTATTGGTCAAATCGTCAACCATGCAGCACGCGCGCTCCGGCAGAATGTACCGACAATACGGTAGACCGGCAGCACGGGTTGGACCGAATTTCAAGCGGCTTCAGCAGGTTTTTACGTCCCAATCGCTCAGGAGATGCAATGCGGGCAGTCAAACACGCGATCCTGCAGGCTCTGGATGCGCCGATCAGGCCGCTGTGTTCCGGGTGCTCTGGCGGCAGAGCACGCCGTTTATTTACGATCGATTGATGGATCATCGGCTGTCCATCGCACAGGCGCTGATCAATTTCCCGCACGCTGCCTGATCGAAACTTGTGCCACAGCCGACCTATCACCACCATGCGAATGGCAGACATTCAACAGGCCGATGTGCTTATCGTTGGCGGCGGCGCAGCGGGTCTTGCTGCAGCAGCGCGACTGGTTGCAGCACAACAGCGCGTCATCCTGCTCGAAGCGCAGAACCGCCTCGGCGGGCGCATTCATACGCTGAACGATCCCGCCTTTCCGCTGCCTGTGGAATTAGGCGCAGAGTTCATACACGGGCGGCCTGAAATCACCTGGCGTCTGCTGCGCGAAGCAGGCGCCATTGCCGTTGATGTGCCGCACGATCACTGGCAACGCCGCGGCGGACGCCTGGTGCGGCTGAATGGGTTTTCCGATGAAATTGCGGGCGTGATGCGTCGTCTTCGTGATGTTGGCGATGAGGACATGAGCTTTGCGCAGTTTCTGGATCGATTCTGTAGTCAGGCGGATCTTGCTGAAGCCCGACAACTGGCGCGCAGTTTCGTCGAAGGTTTCGACGCCGCTGAACCGGAACGCATCAGCGCAAAGGCGCTCGCAACCGAATGGCAGGGCGTGGGAAACGTGGGCGAACAGCCGCAGTTTCGAGTGCTGCGTGGCTACGGATCGCTCATCAGCCATCTGCATGATCAACTGAGCGCCGAACAATGCAGCATCAAGCTCAACACTTGTGTCACCGAGGTGCGCTGGAAACCGGGCCAAGTTGAAATTGAAGCATTTGATGTGCGCAGCCCGCAACAGCAGCAACAGCAGCGAACATTTGCTGCCCGCTGCGCGATTGTGACGCTGCCCGTCGGCTTATGGCATGCAAAAGACGGTGAACTTGGCACGGTACGATTTACGCCCGAACTGCAGCAAAAGCGCGATGCAGCACGCCGGCTGGGGTATGGTTCCGTGGTCAAGGTGATCCTGCTTTTTGACAGAGCGTTCTGGGAAGATGATTCAATCGGATGCGATGCTGCAGGGGGCGAAAGTCTGGCTGACGCATGCTTTCTGCACGATGCGCAAGCCGTATTCCCCACATGGTGGACCGCACGCAGTCTGCGCGCGCCGATGCTGACAGCATGGGCGGGCGGGCCGAAGGCTCATCAGCTTGCTGGCCTGAGTGAAAAAGCATTGATTGGCCGCGCGCTTGATGTCGCAAGCAAGCTGTTTGCAATCTCGCGATCGCAGCTTGACGCCATGCTGCTTGCCGGCTGCGCGTGTGACTGGTCAGCTTCTCCCTTTGCGCGCGGTGCGTACTCATATGAACTGGTGAAGGCGGGCGAGGCGCGTCAACATCTGGCAGAGCCGGTTGAAGACACACTGTATTTCGCAGGTGAGGCGACTGATTTATCGCAAAGCGCAACCGTGGCTGGCGCGCTGGCCAGCGGAGAGCGCGCTGCTGGCGAGATCATCAGCCATCTCTTGCGCGCAAAATAGATAGAGCGTGTGAGGCGCATCAGCCACCGTACTGTGCGCTTCTGCATCAGGCTTGGTCAGATGAAGATGACGACGGGCGCGATTCAATTGCCGCAGCGATCGAGGTGATCGCCTTACTGATTGTCTTGGTGCGCTCCGCAAGCTCTTCATGAGCCCGCATCGCTCGAAAGCCGATGACCAGCCAGAGCACCGTGATGAATAATGACCATGCGACCGCAAGAATTGCCAGAAGTTCCATGGCGTTGATGGTACAGCGTGCACGGCTCATTGGCCTGGCCAGCATGCTGCAACAAGCAAATTTATGTTGTCATACGGTGCGATTGCCGCTGCTGATGTGCGAGCCTCATTTGCCTGATTGCCGGGCATAGTTTTGAATCACCATGCCGGTACGTAGCGTATGCCGCAGATCACACGTTTCGCGTCATTGCATCAGCGTTTCGGCCTGGCCTTGAGATACTGTGCAACATATTGCGCAGCGGTGATGGATCCGATGAGCTTGCCGATCGCCTCCAGCGGCAGATCGTCAAGTTTCTTGAAGCGCACGCACGATTTGCCCATGTTGGGCTTTTTCCCTGCCTTGGCAAAGGCATCGCGCAATTGCTTTTCCTTGGCCTGATCGCCGTAGATACACATAAGGTAAAGCGAGTAGTTGTTTTTCTGCGCAGCAAGTCCTGCAAACGGCAGGGGTTGCTTGGGATCGCAGTGATAGCCGTCAGGAAAAACGCGATGCGGCACGTAGTAGCCGATCATCCCGTATTGCATGCCTTCTTCAAAATCTTTATCAAGATTGTTGAGAATGACCTTGCGCACAGCAGCAAGAACTTCGCGCCGTTCGGGCGGAAGTTCCTGCAGATACTGTTCAACGGAGGCAGCTTTGCTTGTGACCATGGGCAGTATCGTACCGGATTGCCGCTGTCACGATGCAGTCAGCTGATCCGCCCGACATCGGGCGACACAGCATCTGCATCATCGCATCTGCCGATGCCCTCAGCGGCCTTGCTCATGTGCCCCAGTTGCTGATCACCAGCAGCAGATCATCTACATTGACCTGGCCGTCACCATCAGGCCAGGGGGCCATGTCGGCAGGGCATGCCGTGGGCTTGGCGGGGCAGGGGCCCCAGTTGCTGATCACCGCCAGCAGGTCGTCCACATTCACCTGTTGATCGCCTGTCACATCGCCGGGGATGGGATCGGGCGCGCAATTGGCGGGGTCGAATTGCACCGGCACGATTTTGACGATGCGGCCGCCATGCTCGCAGATGTACAGTTCGCCCTGGGCGTCCTGACCGATGCCGACGATCGAACTCATTGACGTAGGCAACGTGGCGTTGATTTCATTTTGACGCTGCCGCACATCCGCCACATTGACCCCGTTGGAGAAGAACGTCCACACGCGTCCGCTGCAGTAATCTGCGCATATATATGCGCCGTACAGCGAAGGTATCGCGCAGCCGCGGTAAATGTGCCCGCCGATGATCGCACAGCCGAACGTATGAGTGTATTCAAAGACCGGCCGCGTCAGCGACGGGTCATTGCACACGCACCCGCTGCCGGTGTAGCACGCTGTGCCTTCCATGCATGGCCAGCCGAAATTGCGTCCGCCGTTGCCTGCGGGATGAAAGTTCACTTCCTCGCGATTGCTCTGGCCAACATCCGCAATCCAGACGTTGCCAGTTTCCTGATCGATGCTCGAGCGGTACGGGTTGCGCAAGCCATACGCCCACACTTCATTACCGAACGGATTGCCGCTGGGAATCGCGTAGTTCCGCGTTTCATCATCGGGAAAGTCATCGCCATCAACGTCGATGCGGAGAATCTTGCCCAGCAGAGAATCGGTGTCCTGGGCTGCGGCTGAAAACGACGCATCGCCCACCGTGACATACAGCAGGCCATCAGGGCCGAATTGAATCGCTCCGCCCACGTGAATGATTACTGACTGATTGAAAGCCATCACAACGTGAGCGCTGTTGGGGTCAGCGACGTCCGGATCGGCTGAGACAACGTAGCGTGCGATGATGCTCTCGCCGTTCAGATTGCTGTATCGAACGAAAAATTGCCCGTTGCTGGCGTAATCAGGATGAAACGCCATGCCCAGCAAGCCTCGCTCGCCTGAGGTTGACACCAGTGCGCTGATATCGAGAAACGGCGTGCTGAGCACCTGACCATTTCGAATAATCCGCACGCGGCCGGGCCGCTCCAGAACAAACAGCCGATCGGTATCTCCCGGCACGCTCACGACATCAACCGGATTGGCCAAACCCGTCGCGATCACCTCTCCTGCAATCACCGGATCGCCGCCCCCCGGCACATCGCCTGCGAAACACCACGATGACGGAAGCAGCAACAACACGCTCAGCGTCAGCCACCATTTCATATCGATCCTCCTCGCGCGATCGCTTATTTTTCTCGTTGACTCGTTTCTGCGCTCGTTCACGCCTGCGCCAACAGGTGCGTTAGGCGTCAGACATCGGGTATTGGGCGCCAGGAATCAGGGATCAGACATCGGGTAACGCCTGAGCTTGGCGCTCATATCTCGTGCCAGGCCCAGTGCCTCATGCCTTCCTTACGCTTTCCAATCATCCGTCACAGCCCAGCTTCATGCAAGCGTTTTTTGACAGAAGCATCGGGCATGAGACATCAGCAACCTGCACCAAATCGCTTGTGTTTCGCGCATCGGGCGCTTTGTGAATTTTTCGCCCCAACACGCCGTAATGGCTCATTACACCAAGTGGAGCCAAAACATTTGCGCCAAATTCCTCGCCGCCTCTTTTGCTCATCGCTTTTTGGCTTACCGTGCAGCGCTTCGCGCCATGACGCAACGGAGCACCAATGTTCACACACTTCAGGAAAGCTGGATTCACTTCACGGCGGCTTGACTTTCGCACCTTTGCGATCGGCGTCGCTTGCCTGCTTTTCGCCGGCGGCGCGTCGCACGCAGCGGTGTATTTTGTTGATAACAGCGCTGTCGACGGACTTGGAACCGGAGCCAGTTGGGCCGATGCTTTTGTCGACCTGCAGCAGGCATTGGCTGTCGCTCAGCCAGGCGATGAGATCCGAATCGCTCAGGGCGTGTATGTGCCTGGCCAGTCGCGTCATGATGCATTTGAGCTGCGCCCGGGGGTCATTGTGTCCGGCGGGTTCGGAGGCCTTGGCGCCAGTGATCCCGATGCTGTTGATGTGGAGGCGTATCCGGTGGAGCTCAGCGGCGATATCGGGATTCCGGGCGATGCGGCGGATAACTGCTTTCACGTGGTCATCGCCGGGCCGCTGGTGCGGCAGGATACGGTCCTGCGAGGCGTGACGATCACCGGCGGCAACGCCAACTTCCCGCGCGATGTGCCCGACCTCGATAACGTCGGCGGCGGAATCACGTGCATCGGCCAGGCTGCGCCAACGATTGAAGCATGCACCTTTCAGGACAATTACGCTCGGTTGTGGGGCGGCGCGATCGCAGCAGAAAGCGGAGCGGTACGGATCAGATCGTGCAGGTTTGTCCACAATCGCGTGAACGCCAATGCCGGTGGAGTGGCGAGCGCGATTTACTTCGCAGGCAACGCCACTGTCGAAGCGTGCGTATTTGAGCACAACGGACCAGCCGCCAGCGCCGGGGCAATCCTTGCTGCCGGTGCAGGCGTCATATGGGGATGCACGTTTCAGCACAACACTGCAGACGACGCAGGCGGCGCGATGACGGGATGGAACTTCGCAGCGGTCAACTGCACTTTTGAGAACAACACAGCAACCTGGGGCGGCGCGCTATGGGGCGACGGCACGCTGGTGAACTGCCAGTTCATCGACAATAACGCTGTGCAGGCCGGCGCAGTGCGAACTCGACGACTCCATGCGGTGAACTGCGCGTTTATGGGCAATGCTGCGTTTGCAGGCACAGGCGGGGCAGTGGAGGTGCTGAATGATGATGAGGCGGCCGCCACGCTGATCAACTGCACGGTCGTCGGCAACAGCGCCACGTCGCGAGCTCCCACCATGGGCGGGGGAGGCATCGGAACAGGCGGAAACCTGGTCCTGCTCAACTGCATTCTGTGGGAAAACTATGCCCAGGGCGCAACAACACTGCAGGCCCAACAGGTAGCAAAAACCGATGCAGAATCATCGATTGAAGTGCATCACTCCTGCATCATGGGCTGGACCGGATCGCTCAAGGGAATCAGCAACACCGGCAGTGATCCGCTTTTTGTCTCAGTCAATGAGCCTGATAATGGCGGTGATGATGGGGGGAAACTGCGCTCGGCTCGATATAACGCAGCGGCGATCAGATTGAGCGTTCATTCGCCATGCCTGAATGCTGGCGAGAATTCGTTTCTGCCTGCGGATGTGCTGGATATTGACCGCGACGGCAACACGGAGGAACCGATCAGCCTGGATTTGACAGGCGGAAAGCGCCTTGTCGGCGGGACGGTGGATATTGGAGCCGTTGAATCGCAACGCGGCTGCCTCAGCGATGTCGCCCAGCCCTATGACGGCGTTGTGAACGTAAATGATCTGCTCGTGCTGATTTCGCAGTGGGGACCGTGCAATCCGGAGAATCCGGGAAATCCGGGGGTGGAGTTTTCCGCAACTTGCGATGCTGACCTCGTGCCGCCCGGCGGCGATGGCAACGTTGACGTCAGCGACCTGCTTCAGCTTCTTGCGGACTGGGGGCTTTGCGAAGAATCACCATCATCAGTCATCTTGCCATGACATGAACGCTGCGCGGGATACCCAACTGTGGCAGCACAATGTGAGCCAGCGAATCGATTCGCTCTATTCCGCCCGACTTGCAGGTGATGCTCAGGTATTGATCGTCATCGCAGAGCCGTAGCATTGCGATGCACAATGCAACACAGCCAGGGGACTTTCGTCCCCTGGCTGTTCGATGTGAGCGTTGGTTGAGATCAACAATGTATGCGGCAGGAGTTCCGAACGCAGTATTCTTGAAGATTCAGCGCGTGAACTCTCTCAGCCCCAGTTGCTGATGACTGCAAGCAGGTCATCGATATTCACGATGCCGTCGCCATCGGGATAGGGTGCGACGTCCGCATCGCAGTCAGCAGGCGGAGCCGGGCAACTGCCCCATGCACCGATGACTGCAAGCAGGTCTTCGACATTGACGACGCCATCGCCGGTCGCATCGCCCGGAGCGCCAGGGGTGTCGGGGTTGCCGATCACAATATCGGTTTCACTGGACTGGTAACCGCTGTTGCCGTCAGCATCGTATGCGACGACGCGAACTCTGCCGTGGGCGGTGTTGATGTCGTTTGGCACCTGCCAGAAGTGATAGCCAACATTTTCGATGCCTGAAGCGATGGTGATGGGGAAAGTCTGGCCGCCGTCGGTTGACAGTTGGATATCGATGGCAGTGACAGCGCGATTGTCGTCAGCGATCCATTTGGTCTGCACATACTCGCCGTGGGAAAAGGTTTCGCCGCCTCGGTGGTTTTTGAGGTAGACGGTGGGGTTCTCGCCGCCGCGATGTGCAGGCACATGCATGACGATGCAGTGCATGACGCCAGCCGATGTGACGATAGGCTGGCAGTTGATCTGCACGATGGTTTTGCCCGGCAGCGCAGCCTGCCAGACGTTGAGAGCCTGCGTGTTGTACGTTGATGAAATGGCGGTATAGCTGGGCAACAGCAGCAGGTCGTTGCACATGACCACGTTGGTGTAGGTGTAGTGCGTGCCGCCGGAGTGGATTGCTGGTGTGCGGTGAACGGTCCAGCCGTTGTTGGCAAACCACGCTGCCGCATTATCGCAGATCTGATCCTGCGTTGAGCCGCTTTGGGTGGGCCAATCGCTGATGACGATTTCATTGTCACCGATCACCTGCATCCACATGTCGATATGCTGAGTGGAATCGATAGAGGTGGGAAAGGGAGTAAACAGGGTGGTGGTGACGTTCTGGTAATTCTTCCAGATATCAATGATCTGCTGCTCGGTAAGGCCGGGGTTTTCGTTGTTGATCAGCCGCGTGGCAAAGCCGCTGCCGAGGGAGTTGAGGTGGTAGTTGCCGCCGCCGTGGACAAGCTGGTGTTCGTATCGCGGGTGATTTTTGTACTGCGCGAACGCGACGGGCAGGACATCGTCGTTGGGGCGGGGACGGTTATAGGTGTGATCGATAATGACGCGGCAATCGCCTTCATAGGCATAGCGCGGACCATAATCCCGAATCCAGATGGTGTCGGTTGTGGCGATGACCGGAAACACGCGGCTCATATCGGCGCCCTGGGCCTGAATGGCGTTGAGGGCTGAGGCCTGTGCGCTGGCAGTGACGACGAGATAGACGTTGGCGTTGCCGGTGGTGGTGATGTGCTTTGCCATTTGGGCGAGGATGTTCAGCCAGGATGATGAACCTCGCCACGAAATGAGGATGCCGTCGACCGGGTCGTATTCTGCAGGGCAATGCAGCGGGCCGGTGGGAGGTGGAGTGACGGCACGATCGCTGACGAGCGGATGTCGTTCGATGAAACGTCGCTCGACATCGGTCAGATTGCGAGGGATTTCAGCATCGGCAGGATAAATAAGCTTGCCGTCCCTGCCGACGATGGGTTCAGTCTGCTGAGCATGTGCTGCAGTGCTGAACCCCGTCACGGCCATTGCGGCTGAAAGTGTAAAACCAGCAATTCGATTTCTGAAGCAGATCATGGCGTTCACGAGACACTCCTGTTTTTTTATAAGTGTCACGCCATTCTAGAGAAACGGCAACACGAGCCGCAAGAAAAAACCATGATGCGCGCCCCAGAACAGCGCTGCCCAGACAAGAAGGCAAGGAGACAGGGAGAGTTCGACAAGGTGACAAGATGACAAGGTGCAGGAGGATGGAGCTGACTCCATAGCGGACCTCCTTGTCTCCTTATCTCCATGTTTCCCCCTCTCTTCACTCTCCTCCCGGCTTTGCTCAAAAGCGATATCTGCTGCAGCATCGCTACAGTGGCGCGGTGATGCGAGCAGCGTTGCGGGTTATCGCGCAGATGAATGCTGGTGAACTGGCGAGCTTGGGGAGCTTTGGGAGGGGAAGCTGGTTGTGAGCTTCATCACCATCAGCAACATCAAGGTTCGTTCTTTGCTGGCGTCCACGGCACGTCCGGTACGTTCGCTTCGCGATTGGCGCGGCGGGCCATGGCAAACAGCAGATCGCTGACGCGATTGACGTAGACGATCGCATCGGCGTTGACGGATTCACTGTGGCTGAGCCGGACCATTTTGCGCTCTGCACGCCGGCAGATGGTGCGGGCCAGATGCAGCCGTGCTGCCAGCTCCGTTCCGCCGGGCAACACAAAATGCTTCATCGGCGTGTTGCCTGCGTCGATTTCATCGATCCATTGCTCGACCTCAGCGACGTGCTGATCGGCAATGCGGAGGATTTTTGCCTCGTGTTTATTGCCTTGGGGGGTGGCGAGGTCAGCTCCGATATCAAAGAGGCGTGACTGCAGTTCGCGAAAAATGATCAGCATGCGTTGGTGCAATGGGATGGCGGGATCGCATGCTGCAGCAGCTGCGCCGATGGAGGCGTTGAGTTCATCGACGGTGCCATAGGCTTCAACGCGCGGATGGTCCTTGCTGACCCGGCCGCCGCCGAACAGTCCCGTGGTGCCGTCATCGCCCGTGCGGGTGTAGAGCTTCATGCCTCCATGGTAGCGGGAGATCGTTCCGGGGCAGCGCAGGCTGAGGCAGGGAGGCAAGGAGACAGAGGGAGCTTGACAAGGTGCAGGGGTGATGGGGTGACATGATGGTGGAGCAGGTCACCGTGTCTCCCTCTTCCTCTCTCTCGGCCAAAACAACAAAAACAACAGTCCGCGCTCTCCGCGAACTCCGTGGTGAACCAATAAGGACGGTGCGGAGAAGACAAGAGCCGCCGCGCTGGATGAAAAAACGCCCGATCTCTCTGGAATAATTTGCAGCGAGATTCTGTCCTGCATGATGGACGCGAAGTTAGTATTCATTTGCAAACCCAAAACTCTCGGGTCGCCCGGCCGCTCGGTGTCGCTGCCGCCGGCCGGCCGACCCACTCTGGTTGTTCTTCAGGAGGATTCCGCATGCCTCGCATGCTTCTTGCTGCTGCTGTTCTTGCGGCCCTGATGTGCTTTGGCAGTGGCTGTCTGATCGTCACCGGCAGCAGAATGGAAGAAACCGGCGTCAAAATCTCTGGGGCTACTCTCTCACAGGTCACGCCCGGCGAAACAACCGAAGCCTGGCTCCTGGCCGCGCTGGGCCAGCCGACCGAGCGACGCACCGTCGATGAACGCACCAGCATCCTGCGATATGAATACACCCTCACCACATCCAAGGGCGGTGCAGTGTTTCTGCTGTTTGCTGGCGGCGATCAGAAACAGGAAACTACCGCAACCATGTTTGAAATAACCGATGGGGTGGTGACCCGTTACTGGACCGAGCACTGAGAAATCGCGCCCGCACGCTTTCTGATTTAGAACACACTGCTCATGGTTCGCCTCATCATTCGAGATTTAACCGTCGCTGCGTTCCTGTTCTGTGCTGCAGGCTGCCTGATCACCAGCCACAAGGCGACGCATGAGAGCGGCATCGAGGTTGGACGCGGGACGCTGCGGCAGATCGAACCGGGCAAGACAACCGAGCAATGGCTCCTCGCTGCGCTGGGAGAACCAACCTCGCGGGCGATCGTTCGCGGTCCGGATGATGTGCACATTCTCGGCTACAGCCACGAGAAGATGAAGAAGTCGCGCGGATCGCTGTTTCTGCTGTTTTCCGGCTCATCCAAAAAAATCGACAAACGCACCACCTACTTTGAGATAACCAACGGCGTGGTGACGCGGTACTGGGTGGAACACTGAACGCCACAATCAGGTGCGGATAAGACAAGGGCCGCCGCATTGCGACGACCCTTGCTTTTTCATCCAGTTTTTGTTCAGTTCAACGTGCGAATTGTGGCATGGCCCGGCATTACTCAAGGGCAGCGGCGCCGCTGACGATTTCGGTCAGTTCCGTCGTGATCTTGCTCTGACGTGCACGGTTGAAGTCGCGGCGAAGTGTGCGGCCGAGGTCCTTGGCATTCTCCGTCGCGGCTTTCATCGCCACCATGCGCATGATCTGTTCGCTCACTACCGCATCGTTGAACGCCTGGAACAGCGCCGCTTTTACCGACTGCGGCAGCAGGTCGGCCAGCAGGGCTTCGCTGGACGGGCTGAACTCGTACGACGTCGTGGCTGACGGCATGCCGACTTCGCCGCCTTGTGCGGGCGGTTTGAGCGGCAGCAGTTGCATCACGTCCGGCACCTGGCGTGCGTTGCTTTCAAATCGCATGTATGCCACGCGAACCGCATCGTACTGGCCGGCTGAGAACTCCTCCATCAACCGATTCGCCAGTTGCTCGACCTCCTCGTAGCGAGGCTTGTCGCCGAAGGAATGTCGCCTGGCGATGGGAATCTGCAGAAAGCGGAAGTAGCCCACCGCCTTCTTGCCTGAGGTCTCCAGCGTGCACGCGATGTTCGCATCGCGAAGCGAACGAATGTGCTGCAGCGACCTGCGCAGCACGTTGGCGTTGTATGCGCCGCACAGACCTCTGTCGGAGGTGATGACCAGCATCAGTTCGCGGTTGACCGGCTGGGCCGGGCCGGACATGAGCGGATGGTTAATCTCGCCAGCAGCGGCTGAAACCTCAGCCACCAGCTGGCGGATTTTCTCGGTATACGGTTTCGTCGCCTTGGCACGTGCGACCGCGGCAGTGAACTTGGCGGTGGCGATCATCTGCATCGTTTTGGTGATGCGTTGAATCGTGCCGACAGCGACCATGCGCTTTTTGATTTCACGGATCTGGGCCATGGGGCGAATAGTCTAGCGGCCTGAGGGCGGGTCGTCGACGATTGCTGGCCCGATGATGATATCGCTTGTTGCATGCACCGCCTGCCGGCTCAGATTCAGGCGACGGTTCAGGCGGAATCGGCCAGTTCAATAAGGCCGCTGGCCGGTCGTATCCCGATCGGGCAGGGTCTCATCGTAGTCCTTCCAGTCGGGTTCGAAAGCCCCTTCTACCCCGGCCTGCTCGAACGCTTCAGGATAGGCCTGCCAGAGTTCACGGAGAATTTCGATGACCTCCTCCCGGCTGAATCGGCCCTCTCGGATCGCTACCAGAACATGATCGAAAACACTTACAGCATCCATGACATCGCACCTTATGGTTGAGGTTTTCTTGCATCTCCATCCGTAAGTATTGCAATCCCAAGCATTTGTGGATCAAGTCGCCCGGATTTGCCTGCAAATCCGGTCAATTTCGCATGCCCTGGTGCGTGTTTCAGGCCGGGTGATCGGCAGACATTCAAAGCCGCCTGTTGTGCGACGCTGGATGCTGGCTGGTAGAAGTCGGCGCATCCTGGTGGTCAGCACGGGCGGTAGGGGGCTGCTGCGTTTGCTGGTGTGCCTCCCGCTGCTGCCGCACAGCTTCGTCCTGGGCGATTTTGGTCGATGACGCCAGCCAGTAGGGAGCAAGGAAAAAGATGATCAGCGGCACCAGAAGGAGAACGCCAATGCTCAGCAGCGTCCATTGGCGCATCAGCAAAGCGCTGAGTATGACCGCTATCAGAAGCACGCCAGCGACCATCGCCAGAGCCTCCCTGCCGATGCGCCGCTCAGCCGGGCTGAGCGCTTCATCGCGCGGGCGATCGCTCGGCAAAGTGGTCACTGCAGCCAATTCGTCAGCTTGGGTTTCACGTACCGGCACTGGGCCAGGCTCAGGGCCTCCGGGGGCGCCGCCAAAACGCCGCTCACGCTCATCAACGGCTGCGCCTGGTTCTTCTTCTACGCGATCGGCGTCACCACGCGCCTGTACGGTGCTGTTTTGGGTCAATTCATTGGCGATCGCGTGCGGACGCGGTTGTTGTTGATCCGGTTGTTTGTCCTGCACGGGCCTGTTTTCATCCATTGTGCACCGTCCTTTCTTCTGATCGATGAAACGATCGACAGTTTGCTGAGGCCGGTGACCGAAACCGACGCCGTGTCATCAGTCCGGCGACGCTGCGCACAAACTATTGTTGACTCAGGGGTTGGCAGCGTCATCCGAAGAGATCAGGTGCGCAGGCCGATTAGGCATCCGGCCCTACGTCGCCTGATGATCGCTGTATGTGTGTTGCGGGCAGAGGAGAATTGGGAGCGTCAACAGCGTGCGTGTGCGGTGACGCGCGCATCAGAGCATGTGCAAAAACGACCATCGGGCCGCAGCGGCCCGATGATCGTTCCGCGCTGGCGCAATGCAGCGCGGCGTTGCCTGGAAAACGATGCATGACGGCATTTGATGCGCCGCCATGATTTGGCTCTTACGCCAGTTCGGGGAACGTGTCGCGCACGATCTTCACGAGGTCTTTTACGTGCGAAATGGATTCGTCCATGAGCGCTTTTTCGTCGCCGTCCATTTCGATTTCGATCACCTTCTCCATGCCGTTTTTCCCCAGCACCGCGGGCACGCCGACAAAGTACCCGTTTCCGGGGCTGCCCACGCCGTATTCCTTCTCGCAGTATGCAGCGCAGGGAATGATGCGTTTCTTATCTTTCACGATCGCTTCGACCATCTGAATGGTGCCGGAGGCTGGCGCGTAGTAGGCGCTGGTGCCCATGAGTTTGACGATTTCGCCTCCGCCGACCTTGGCGCGCTGCACCATGGCGTCGATCTTTTCCTTCGGCAGCAACTGCGAGAGCGGAATGCCATGCACCGAGGTGTATCGGGGCAGGGGCACCATGTCGTCGCCGTGCCCGCCGAGCAGGAGGGCGGAAATATCCTCCACCGAGCATCCCAGCTCCATTGCGATGAAGGTGCGGAAGCGGGCCACGTCCAGCGCGCCAGCCTGGCCGAGGATGCGGTTGGTTGGGAACTTCGAAGCCTTCCACGCGGTGTAGACCATCGCGTCAAGAGGATTGCTCACAATGATCATGATCGCGTTGGGCGAGTACTTGGCGACATTTTCGGAAACGCTTTTGACGATCTTGACGTTCGTGGCGATGAGATCGTCCCGGCTCATGCCTGGCTTGCGCGGGATGCCGGCGGTGACGACCACCACGTCCGACTCAGCGGTGTCAGCGTAATCGCTGGTGCCGATGATCCTGGCGTCAAATCGCTCGATTGGCGCGCATTGGGCCAGATCAAGCATTTTGCCCTTGACAGCATTTTCCTGCTCGGGGATGTCGAGAACAACGATGTCGCCAAGTTCCTTGGTTGCGGCCCACAGTGCGCAGCTCGCACCCACGTTGCCGCCGCCGATGATGCTGATTTTTGCACGTCGCATGGGAGAATTCCGAGTATTGAGGAATAAGTGAAGCGGGAAAACCGCCAGCCGCATTCGGACGACGCCGATCGCCTGGAAACCGGTTCAATTGGTGAAAAGAGCCGAACATGATAGTGATTGCCAGCCGCGGGGCAAAGGCACGGGATGACGAATTGGGGCAGTTTGTAACGGCCGCCCAATCGGCAGGGATGTAAAAACACCCGCGGCGATCGTGAGGCAAATACTGCTCAAAATCAGAGCGCCTCGCCCGAGCAGCCGATGGCGCATCGCATCGATGAATTGACCCAGCCACTCACCTGTGCTGGCGCGCAAGTGCGCGTTTCTGGCTGGTAGGCTTGCAACTTTGCTGAAAGCTGGGCTGAATGTACAGCAGCAGAATCGCTTGCGCGGTTCAGGGCAGAGAATCTGTATGACGACCAAACGCGCCGCACTCCATATTCCCGTTGTTTCCGCTTCGCTGGCGCGACGGATGCTTCTGGGCGCGCAGGGACTGCTGGACAACCCCGAGCGCCGCGCCGCGCCTGCAGCCCTGCAGCGCCTCATCGAGCAGATGGGCTTTGTTCAGGTGGATTCGATCAACGTTCTTGAGCGTGCGCATCATCTGACCCTGTTCAGCCGCATGCATTGCTATCAGCACAGCATGCTTGCGCGACTGGTGGAGCACAAGCGCTCGCTTTTTGAGCACTGGACGCATGACGCTTCGGTAATTCCCGTTAACTGTTTTCACCACTGGAAACATCGCTTTGATCGCTCTCGCACACGAATTAAAGCGAGCAAATGGTGGCGGGAACGCATGGGGCCTGATGCGGAGAAAATCATCAGTCAGGTGCGCGATCGCATTGCCGATGAAGGACCGTTGCTGTCACGCGATTTCGAACACGATCGTCACGGCCGATCGTTGCCGGAAAATGGCTGGTGGGGATGGAAACCGCAGAAAGCGGCGCTGGAGTTTCTCTGGCGCACCGGCGAACTTGCGGTAGCCCGGCGCATCAATTTTCAGAAGGTGTACGACCTGACCGAGCGGGTGCTGCCGGCACAGCATGTCCTGCCGCCGTCGCCGCCCGATGAACATGTTGATTGGGCGTGTCGATCGGCGCTTGAGCGTTTGGGGTTCGCCACTCCGGGCGAATTGGCGGCATTTTGGCACGCAATTGATCTGAAGCAGGTGCGCGCATGGTGTGCTCAATCGCTTCAGCGGGGTGACATTGTCGAGGTTCTGGTTGAATCAGCCGACGGGTCCGCGCCCCGCCGGGCTGTTGCGTTGGCGAACTGGGAATTGGTTGCTGATCGCCTGCCCGATGTGCCGCAAACGCTTCGCCTGCTTTGCCCATTTGACCCAGTGTTGCGCGATCGTCAGCGTGCGCAGCGGCTGTTTGACTTCGATTATCGCTTTGAAGCGTTCGTGCCGGCAGCGAAACGACGCTACGGCTATTACGTGCTGCCCATACTTGAAGGCGAGCGACTGATCGGGCGGCTTGATCCAAAGTTTCACCGCCGGCGCAGCGAGCTTGAAATCGGCGGCATATGGTGGGAGCCGAAGATCAGGCCGACACGCGCGCGGCGTCAGGCGCTTCATCAGGCGGTCGAACGACTGGCAGCGTTCATCGGCGCCGATCGCATCACGTATGCCGGGCAGGGCGTGAATCGCCGCGAATGAATGAATGTCAGGTGCGCGATGGTTGATCGCCCATGACGTGATTACACTTGCAGAATTCGTTGTCTGTTTTTGTTGAAGCTCGGTTGTCTACATTTGATTCAAGCCAAAGAAGGAGCGTTGCGTGTTCAAGTCGATTCAACTGGCCGCCAAGCCGCGCAAAGGTGCGGTTGTTGTCGTGGGGGTGTTTGCGGAGGAAATGAAGCTGCCAGCGGATTTGGCCGGCGTTGAGCCATCAACACGCAAGGCGCTGGAGATCGGGTTGAAAGCGCCGGGCTTCAAGGCCGATGCTGGCGATACGCACCTGACTCACACCGGCGACCTGTTGCTGGGATTGGGCAAGCGAAGCGAGTTGACGCCTGATGCGCTGCGGGTGATCGGCGCCAAACTGGCGATACGGCTGGACAATATGGCGGCAAAGGCAGCCAATGTGTATGTGGCTGAAGCGCTGGGAGCAACATCGATCCCGGCTCGCGTCGCCGGTCGGGCTGTCGGCGAAGGCATGGGCCTTGGCAACTGGCGGGTGGATTTCTTTGCCGGTACAGCAAGCAACACCAAGCCGGCCAATCCGCCGCTGACCGTCGCTGCGGCCGATGTTGAGTTTCGCAACGGGCTTGAACGCGGCCTGCTGCTGGCGGAATCGACCAATTACGCGCGCAGAATCGGCGTGACGCCGCCGAACATCTGCAACCCCGCGTGGATCGCCAATGAAGCCCGCAAACTGGCCCGCGCCACCGGCATGACATGCAAGGTGATCAGCTTCAACCAGGCCAGGCAACTTGGCATGGGGGGCATCGTGAACGTGGGCATGGGCTCGGAGAACAAGCCATGTCTGGTGATATTGGAGTATCGCCCGACCAGAATCGCTCCGGCAGCGCGAGGTCAGCGCCTTGCGCTGGTGGGCAAGACCATGACCTACGACACCGGCGGCTACTCGTTGAAAATCAGCGGCAGCATGAAGGGCATGAAATACGATAAATGCGGCGGCATTGCTGTGCTGGGTGCGCTGCATGCCATCGCTGCGCTCAAATTGCCCGTGCATGTGATCGGCGTGCTTGCCTGCGCAGAAAACATGATCAGTGGCGACGCGTATCGCCCCGATGACATCATCACCATGTACAACGGCGTCAGCGTGGAGGTGACCAACACCGACGCTGAGGGACGACTTGTGCTGGGCGATGCGCTGGCGTACGCGTGCAAAGACCTCAAAGCCACCGCCATCGTCGATCTCGCCACACTCACAGGCGGCATCGTGACCGCGCTGGGGCACTTCTGCAGCGGCGTGTTCTGCAACGATGACGACCTGCTGACGCGACTGAATCAGGCGTCAGAGACATCGGGCGAGAAGATCTGGCGCATGCCGCTTTGGAAAGAGCACAAAGACTTCATGCGCTCCCCGCACGCTGACATTCTCAACTCCAATCCGTCGCGCAATGCGCATCCCATTCAGGGCGCTGCGTTTCTGGCCTATTTTGTGGATGAGAAAATCCCCTGGGCGCATATCGATATCGCCGGCGTAGGCAACACCGATAAAGACAGCGACCTGTACGTCCAGGGCGCCACCGGCTACGGCGTGCGCATGCTGGTCGATCTCGTGGAAGGCTACAGCAAATAACTCACGCGACGCGACGCAACGCAAAAAAAAGTTGATAGTCAAAAGCGATTCATCAGCCCGGCGCATCGGCCTGATTCTCGCTACACTGCCGCCTTATGCAGACAATCCTGCTGATTCGGCACGCCAAAGCGTTGGACCCCAATCAATGGGACCAGCCGGATCATCTTCGTCCGCTGACAACTGCCGGTATGAAGCAGGCCCGCGCCATCGCTGATGAATTAGGCACAACCAACATCAGATCCATTCGCACCTCGCCTGCAGTTCGATGCGTGCAAACCGTTCAACCGCTGGCTGAGCAGGCGGGCGTGGAACTGGAGATTGATGACACGCTCATGGAAGGCCGGCCCATTCACCTGCCCGATGCGCACAGCAGCGGCCTGCACATTCTCTGCGCCCACAGCGACAACATCCTTGCGCTGCTTGAACACCTGAACATCGACTGGCAGGAGTGCAGAAAAGGCTCAATCTGGATGCTCAAACGCGACGATGCGGGCGACATTGTCGACGTGTCATATGTGCCTCCGGCATGATCGCGCGCAGGCGGTCACTCTGCGGCGTTGCCTTCGGATAAAGACGCCACAATGTGGTCGAGCGGGAGATACGACAAACTCGGCTGGCGAAGTTCATCCAGCAATTCCTGCAGCGCTTCACGCCGACTCCTGTTTGCGTTTGTTCCGCGCACCGCGATAACCGAATCGTCAGCCGCAATCCGCAGGCCCCACAGCGGTTGAAATTTCTCGGGTGAAAGCGAATAGCGCATGTCGCCGATCACCACCGCATGGCGATTGCCGGGGTTTTCCGATTCGATGATCGCCATGTAATCGTCAGCGAAGACAGCGAAGCGCGACACGAGGTTTTCAACGCGCTGAAGATCAAGCGACGCTGCAAAAGGCAACGTTCGCACGTCTTCAGCTCGCGCAACGGCTATCGATTCACCGATGCTGACCCGCGCTGTGCGCAGCAGCGGCAGGCGAATGCCGTCGGCGTACAGTTTGCCCTCATGTTCATACACCGACCGCCAGAGCACGATGTTGGCGAAGGTGGGCATGGCGCGGCCGCGCTCGATCACGTGGCCTCGCGCTGCAGCCAGCTGCTGCTGCACCGCGACGGCGCGCTGATGCTGAACGGCGGCCAGCCCCATGTACATCATGGCAATCGCCAGCATGCACGCTGCGATTGTGCCCGTTTGAGATCGGATGAAAGCTGCGAGCACGACGCCAAATAGCAGCGGCAGGGTAAACAGCGGGTCGATGATGCTGATGAAATCCCACGCCACGCGACCGTTGTCAAATGGCCACAGCGCATGCGTGCCGTAGCTTGTGCAGCAATCAAGCAGGCCATGTGTTGCGTAAGCGATGGTGGCGGTGAGATACACCGCGCCAGCCTGTGCCCGCCACCTTTTGAAGGCCAGAAACGGCAGCGCCGCGACGAGGCCGCCAATGGGAATAAACGCCAGTGCGTGCGTGAAATGCCGGTGCAGTTCCCACGGCAGAGCCGGGTGGGCGAGCGATCCCCACATCACATCGATATCGGCCAGCGCGCCGCCGACGGCGCCGATCAGCAATGCACTGCGACCGACCCGATTGGACATAACCGCTGCGGCTGTGGCAGCTCCCAAAGTTGCCTGCGTGACGATATCCATGTTTCGGTACAGGGTTTGAGTTACAGATCGACGAACGTCCAGCGCCTGATCAAACCTGTTGTCGGTGGTGGATTGATATGGTGCCCTGCGCGCGACAATCAAGACAGCAGGTTCGACCCACCCGGCTGTAACCATCGCCAGCATGGGCCAGCGGATTGTATGTCCGGGGCTGGTGCGGGGCTTATCACGCCTTGGCGTAAGCATTGACACCCCGCAGAGCCGCTCGTATTCTCATGCCGCTGCTGTCTCAGCAGGATCCGCAGGCAACCACTGCAGCGGCCTGCGGATGACCAGCCATCATGCATTCATGAAACGGCATACGCAGGTCAAAGCAGTCGGTCGGGACATGTCGGGCTTATGTCATGGCAGTCGATGTGTCAGACCTGCACGCGGGCAAATGAATTGATCGACGCGGAGCGATCAACAAATGGATGAAAGATCAAATCATGCTTCGCTCCGAGTAGCAGCCATTGTGCTCAATTCGGTGAGCCATGACACGCGTGTTCTCAAAGAAGCGGCTTCACTCCGGGAGGCGGGTTACGAGGTGACGATCTTCGGCGTGCGCGATAACCGGTGCGCTGATCCGCAGACGTTGCTGCCCGACGGCACGCGCATCGTTCGCGTGATGTGGCGAAGCCCGACCTACCGCCTGATCGCGCAGCTTTTTCTTGCCGTTGGCGCACTGTGTCTTGCGGCATTAGGTGTCGCGTACTGGCTGTGGATCGAATCATTCACCGTATGGGTTCGCGACATCATCGTCGCATTGGATTTGGCCGAGGCATTCAAATTTGGAGGGTTGGCGGTGCTTCTCGCTGGCGGGGCGATGATGCTGCTCAAGCCGGCCAATCACTTGATTCGCATGGCGAATCGATACGCGATACTGGATGATCCGCGACTGGCTGAACTTCAGTCCAATGAGAAAGCGTCGCCCTCATCGGTCAAGCGCATGGCGTCTGCGGCGCTGTCGCGCTTTGTAAGCGCGATGAACCGTTTCATTTCAGCGCACGTGAAGCGGCGTCAGATTGTTCGGGCGATGGAGGCCTATCGACCGGACGTGGTGCATTGCCACGATCTCAACGCGCTGCCGATTGGTTGCGCGTACGCCCGTCGGCACAAGGCGCATGTGGTGTACGACTCGCATGAGATTTTTGAGGCGGTTTCGATGATGTCGCCGAGCCGCCGGCGCTGGCTGGAATTTGCACAGCGGCGATACAGCGGGCATGTCGATCTGTTCATCACCATCAACGAAAGCATCGCAACGTATTTGAATCGCAAGTACCCCAAGCTCCCGCCTGCGGTGGTGGTCAAGAACGCAGCAAAGGCGCCGAGTGGGCCGGTCGAATACGACGGCCGCCTGCATCGCGCTGCCGGCCTGGAACCTTCAACGCAGATTCTGCTGTACCAAGGCGGGTTTTCGCGGTTCCGCGGGCTTTCAATTCTGCTGCAGGCTGCGCCATTGCTGCCTGAGAACTGGGCGCTGGTGATGATGGGATGGGGGGCGCTTGAAGCGGAACTGAAGGCGCTTGCGCAGCGGCTCGATCCTGCAGGCACGCGCATTCGCTTTGTGCCGGGCGCGCCGCTGGCTGAACTGGCACAGTGGACCGCTGGCGCTTCGCTGGGCGTGATCCCTTACGAGAACGTCTGCCTGAATCATTGGTACTGCACGCCCAACAAGCTTTGGGAGTATCCGCTGGCGGGCGTGCCGATTCTGGCAAGCGGCTTTCCGGAGCTTGAGCGCACGATCGTGGGCAACGGCATTGGCCGTGTGCTGCCCGATCTCCTGACGCCCCAGGCCATTGCGGATGCCGTTTCATCAATCAGCGCTGACGAATTACAGGCGATGCGCGAACGCTGCCGGTCGTTCATCGAAGCTGACAACTGGTCCGTCTACGCCAAATGTCTGGTCGCCAGCTACGACCGGTTGTGCCGGCGTTCTGCGCAGCAGCGGCAGCAGGCGGAACCCTCAACAACATCCGCAGCAATCAGCGTTTCCGGCCCGACCACCTGAGACGACCACGGTTTGTCGCCTGTATGCGCGCATGCGGCGGCAATCGGCAAGGCGGACTGTGCTACACTACGCCTCCGCGCCTGAGCCATGTTCCTGGTTTTCGGGTCCGGTTTTCGGGTTCAGCCGACATATCACGAGCCGTTTTATGCCCCCACGCGTGCTTGAGCACAACGCCACTTTCTCACCTGATTCGAACGCGGCGCGGTTTCGCGAGCGTTTTCTGGTGCTTGTGCCTGACGATGCGGCTGGCTCTGTCGAAGTCGGCTACGCCCATGCGCTGCCCATCATTTTCGAGAAGCTGGGATTTCTCGATATCGCGACATGCCCGCTGAGCGAATATCAAGCAAACGCCCAAGCTGGGCCGTTGCCGCACGTACTGCTGCTGCCGAATGCAACGGTCAACGCCTTGTCGGTGTCGGATATCGAATCGCTGCGGCAGGATGGCGTGATTCTCTTTGCAGAAGGTCCCTGGCCGGCGTCGTGGGACCAGTGGCTTGGGATCACAATTGACCGAGAAGCGCCTGGGCAAACCGATATCGCCTATGCCGTTGACGATCGATCGCTTCGTGACCGGATGGATCGATTCCTTCGCGGCATGAAGAACCCCTCTTTCAGCGGCGCGTACGAATCAGCCGACTCGCTGGCGATCAAAGCCCGGCGGCGCGTAACGCGCCGGCAAAGCGAGACCGTCTCCCGGTACGCCGATGTGAACCTGTCGACGGAAATCCCGGCATGGTCAATCCGGCCGACGCAGCGATTGCACGCTGCTGATGCTGATACTGCGAACGCAAACAAATCATCGCTGAAATTGCAGACGCTGCTCAGTTGGGGCAGCGCGGAATCAACGATGCGCAGCGGCGAGCCGCGCGGCCATCTGCTGCTCCGGGACGGATCGTTTTTTCTCAGCAGCTGGCAGATGCTGTCGTATCTGGCGCAGGATTACACCGCAGCGGCCAAGCATCATGTGTATTCGTTCAGCAACGACCGCTATCCGCTGGAATTTCTGTTGTTTCAGATGCTGATCGACGCGCTTGGCGAGCAATGGGAACGATTGCTCGGCGTGGGTATGGGCGGCCTTGCTGGCATTCGTCTTGCGCCGTGGCCTGCAGCGGCGCAGTATGCTCTGACGGTGCGGCATGATGTTGACCGCCTGCCGAAGGAGCCGTCGTTTTCGCAGCTTCTGGAGGCGGAGCGCCGCTCGAAGGTGGGCGTGAGCTGTTATTTTCTCAAGTCCACCGCCGATCGCGAAGTCATGCGCCGATTTGCCGACAACGGTGCGGAGATCGCGCTTCACACCGCCCATCTGGAGCCGGAGGCCGAGGCTGAAATCAGCGCAATCACGACGCATGGCTTTCCGCAGCCTGCTGGATTCACCGTACACGGCAACCAGGGGTTTTACGGCTGGCGCGGTGCGGCAATGTGGGAGCAGGCCCAGCACCTGGGCATGAGCTACTGCGAGCATCTCAGTTCAATTCGATATTGGCCGTCGCGCGTTTTCAAATTGGATGACGATGGGCGGATGCAGACGTATGCGTTTGTGGCTCTGCCGCATCATGTGTCGTTGGATCGCAACCAGCAGGACACATATTGCGCGGAACTCATTGCATCGCTGCCTGCGCTGGCAAGAAATCAGGTTTGCGTGACGGTGCTCAATCATCCCGACATTCACGTTGGCTCTTTGGTCAACATACTGCAGAAGCATCTGCCCAAGGATTACCTGGGTATGACGGCAGCGGAGATCGCAGCATGGTGGCGGGCGACGCACTTCCGCGAGAATCTGTCGTTTGTCACGCGCAGCGCCGCATCTCAGCAGATCGAGATTGAAATCCGTTCACAGCAGCCCGTGCGCGGCTTGACGTTTGAATTGCCGCTTTCGATGCAGCCGGATGAGGTCCTGCTGAACGATGCTGAGCCGCCCGGGCTTATAATCAAGCAGTTTGCGCATTCAGCGATGGCTGCCAATGGCTGGCGCATCGCGTTTGACGTGCCTGCGGGGCAAAGCGTGTTGACTGTTCGGTGGTCGCTGCATGGACGAACGATGATGCATCTCAATAACCGCATCATTGAATGGTTCCAGCAGGATCGCGGCCAACCCACGCAGTCGGCAGAGCGAACCGCAGCATTCAACTCGCTTGAGCTTCATCGACGACTGGATCCGTTGACTGAACCGGTGCGGGATATTCTCGATCGCGAAACCGAAGTTTCGATTTTGGATGTCGGCTGCGGCTTCGGCGGGCTGGCGCTGTCGCTGGCGTCATCGCGTCTGACACGCCGCGTGCATGCGGTGGATATAAGCCCGCGGTACTATGCCGTGGCCGCCCGCGCTGCTGAGGAACTGGGTCTTGACAACGTGACGTTTGCATCGTGCAACATTCTTGAACTGCAGGATGTGGAAGCGTACGACCTGGTGCTGCTGTCCAATATGTTGTGCTATTTGACCACGCACGAAGATTTGCGGCGCGGATGCGAAAACGCGTGGCGGGCGACAAAGCCCGGCGGCGCGATCGCGCTGTACACGCCTCATGCGTGGTGCCTGCGAGAACCGTTTAGCAAGCTCTACGGCGTGCATTGGCTGCCCATGCCGCTTCGTGACCGGCTTGTCAGGCGGCTGGGACGCCGATCGACGATGCGCGACGTGCGGCTGCCGGCCACGCGCGAACTGCGCAACATCTTTCGACAGCTTGGCGGCAGGTCGATTCGCCAGACGCCAACCGGCTGGCGCACGCTGCTGCGCACATCGCACATCTATCAATGGGTTCGAAAATGAGCATCTTCAGTTGCTACGCAGAACTGTGGCAACGTCGCAGCCTCATTTCGTTTATGACGTCGGTGCGCCGACGCGGGACGGTCTTCAAGACCATTCTCGGCCGGCTTTGGTACTTCCTCAACCCGCTGGCCCAGATGCTGATTTATTACTTTCTGGTGGTGGTCATCTTCAACCGCCAGGGCATCGACGGCGTGCATCCGTTTATCCTCATCGCCACAGGCATTACGCATTATCTTTTCTTTCAGCAGGCGATTGTTGCGAGCTGCAACTCGATCATCAGCAATGAATCCCTGCTGATGCAGGTGCGTGTCGAGCCGGCCACCTTTACCGCCGTTTCGTTCATGGATTCGATTCGCAACTTCGGATTCATGCTGCTGGTGTTCGCCGGCTTTTTCATTGCGGTCGGTCCGCCGCTGACCTGGCGCGTGGCTGCGTATCCGGCAATTCTGCTGGCGCTGTTCGTGGCAGCGTGGGCGGCGTGTCTGCTGCTTTCCACGCTGATGGTGTTCTTTCGTGACATACAGCAACTGGCGAATATCTCACTGCGCATTTTGATGTATCTCTCGCCGGTGATTTATCCGGTGAGCTTTGTTCCGGAGAAATACCAGACGCTGTATCTGCTCAACCCGATCGGGTGTCTGTTTGCGCTGTTGCAATGGTCGCTTCTGGGCGGCCCGCTGCCACCAGCGTCAGGCCTGGCTGCGCTGGGCATTGCGCTGGCTGGCTTTTTCGTGTTGGCGCATGTGGTGTACCGCAGGCAGCGGGACAAAATCACAAAGTATTTCTGAAGTCATGACGGCGACGAAGATCGAAATTCGCAACCTGCATATCCGGTTCCGTCTGTCTTATGACAAGACCTGGACCATGCACGAAAAAATAGCCCAGATGGCGCGGCGCATCGTCGGCCGCCATCAGCCGCGGTACTTCACCGCGCTGCGCGGTATCGATCTGCACGTCGGCGAAGGGGAAATCGTCGGACTGATCGGTCCCAACGGCTGCGGCAAGACCACGCTGCTGCGATCGATTTGCGGCATCTTCGCGCCCGATGAAGGCACGGTTGAACGCTTCGGCCGCATCTCAACGCTGCTCTCGCTGGGCACGGGATTCGATAACCGCCTCAACGCGATCGACAACATTCGCCTCAATGGTTTGATCCTCGGCATGACCATGGCGGAGATCGAGGAGCGCATCCCCAGCATCATCGAATTTGCGGATATCGGGCAGCATGTGCATCAACCGATGAAGTATTACTCCAGCGGCATGATCAGCCGCGTGAGCTTCGCCATCGTGCTGAGCATGCAGCCGGATATTCTGCTCATCGACGAAGTGTTCAGCGTGGGTGATCTGGCTTTTCAGCGCAAAAGCGCCCGGGCCATGCACGAACTGCTCAGCAGGGCGTCGTGCCAGATCATCGTGACCCACAATATGTCCTTCGTGCGCGAGCACTGCACCCGCGCAATCTATATCAGGGCAGGGCAGATCGTTGCGGACGGACCGCCCAATGAGGTCGTCAATCGTTATGAGGCGGAAGCGACGCGCGAATGATCCGCCCTGTTCCTGAGCGGCCAGCAGCACGCGTTACGTTCATTGGGGGCAGATACGCCCGTCGATGTGATGTGATATTGGCGTGTAATGGGGCGGTATCTGCCGCCGGCGTGCGATCGCTGCGTGCTGAAGCGCTCAGAATGTGCAACGCTCTGCGGCAGGGACATCGCACGGATCGGCATGCCGTTCTACACTGACGGTTTACCTACCCGCCTGCACCTGAGTCGACAGCGGCGGACATGGCCTGACGGAGGATGAATCGGTGAAGATCGTAACCATTGTGGGCGCACGCCCGCAGTTTGTGAAAGCCGCTGTGATCAGCCGGGCGATCAGCGAAGTGACGCCTGATGCGCAGCTTGGCCCGATTCGTGAGATCATGGTGCACACCGGACAGCATTTTGATGACAACATGTCCGATGTGTTTTTTCGCGAAATGGAAATTCCCCGGCCGGCACGCAATCTCGGTATCGGCGGGGGGCATCACGGCAGCATGACCGGGCGAATGCTCGAAGGCATTGAACGTGTGCTGCTTGAGGAGCAGCCGGATTGGGTGCTTGTCTATGGCGACACCAACTCAACCCTTGCCGGTGCGTTGGCAGCGGCGAAATTGTCTGTGCCGGTCGCTCACGTCGAGGCGGGACTGCGGTCGTTCAACCGGGCCATGCCCGAGGAATTGAACCGTGTTCTGGCCGACCACGCATCCGATCGGCTGTTTGCGCCCACAGCCACGGCGGTGGCCAACCTGCGGCGCGAAGGCATCAGCAGTGAGCGGATCGAACTGGTCGGCGACGTGATGTACGACGCAGTGCGCCATTATCGTGCGCGAGCCGAAACCCAAAGCCGAATTCTGGAAACGCTTTCGCTTGAACCGGGCAGCTTTGTGCTGGCGACGGTCCACCGGGCGGAAAACACCGACTCGTCCGAGCGGCTCAAAGGGATCATTGACGGCCTTGTGCAGGTGGCGGCAAAGCATTTGGTGGTGCTGCCGCTGCATCCACGGACTCGCCAGGCGCTGGAGCGCAACGGATTGCTTGAGCGCGCTGCCGGGGCTTTGCGCGTGATCGACCCGGTCGGGTATTTCGACATGCTGCAACTGGAGCGCGCTGCAAGCGTCATTGCGACCGATTCGGGCGGTGTGCAGAAAGAGGCGTATTTTCACGGCGTGCCATGCGTGACGCTCCGCGATGAAACCGAGTGGGTGGAACTGGTGGAGGTTGGCGCCAATGTGCTGGTGGGCGTGGAGCCGGACCGCATCGTGCAGGCTGTTGATGCTGCATGGGGTCGGCGCGTTGAGGTCGAAGGGCTGTATGGAGATGGGCATGCCGGTCGAGAGATTCTCAAATGCCTGCTCGGATTGCCCGTGGCGGGGTAAGCAGCAATGGGGGAGGGCGTTGCCGCGCCATTTTGCTATCGATCTTGCTTTCGCAGCCGTCTCAAAAAGCGCACTTGATGTCGCATTGAATTGGCCGGGCTGATGTCGTTGATCGTCAACTTGGCGAGCGGTAAACTGCGCAATCAAGAGAGGGATCACATATCGGCGCACGATGGCATCGCACACACGCCCGCAGCCGTTTGCGCCTTGTGCGATCGAATCGAATCGTCGCGTTGAGTCCTGGATTCCGTTGTGAATTACCTTTCAAAAGCTCGTGCATCGTTGCATCAATTGCTCACGCTCTACGAGTCATCCGGCGGCAGGAGCATTGACGATTACGATGCGGAGGTCCGTGTGCATCCGATGGCGGAGGGAAAATATCTCTCCACGCTGATGCAACTGTGGCGTGCAGGTTATGTCAATGACAAATACGTTGCGCACAACGCGCAAGCGGTGATGGAGCGGCTGGAGTCGCTGAACGTCGCTCGTCAGCCTGATCAGGCCTGCTGGGGATTGGGGTTTCCTTTTCGTGAAGCGCCAGCGGATGAGCCGTATGTCATCACCACAGTCATCGTTACGCAAGGCATTCTCGAATTGCCGTCGGAGCTTGGCGATTCGCTTGCGTCGCGAGCGCTCCGCTGGCTGCGCGAATCCGCTCCGCGCACTGTTGTGCAGCATCATGGCCGGCCAATTGAATTCCTGGTGTTTTCAGAGCACATTCCGGAACTGATCACCAATGTCGCGCTGGCAGGCGCAGCAACGCTGCACCGAGCCGGGCAGTTGCCGGAGAAAGACGCGATCAATGAGTGGGCGCGCATGCAGTACCGCCATCCGCTTGGCTGGCCGTATGCGCAGGGAAACAACCGCATCGATCTGCTGCACCAGTGCTACATACTCAATGCCCTGGCGGATATGAATGGCGCTGCATCAATTGAAGATGAGGCGTTGCGCACCGTCGGACTATTCGCTTCAGGTGACGGTTATCTTGATGTCGTGTCGCTCATGCCCGGGCCGCCACAGATCGAATGGAGCGCCACCTCACAGTATGAAAGCTTCATGCAATACAGCGCCGATGACTGGCTGATACGGCATGCGGCTCGCGCTCGTGACTGGTCGCTGGGCGAGTTGCTGGTTGTGCTCAGCCGTCTGGCGGAACATGGCCGCGAGCGTGCGCAGTGGCGCGTCGTATTGCGGCAACTGCTCGCGCGCGTTCCTGTTGTGCTTGCATCGCATATCGAAGCGGCTGAGCGCAATCAGGCACGCTTCCGGCACAGCATGCACCTCGCGCATGGCGTCGCATCGGCGCTGCAGAGCCTGCGATCATCGAAAAATGTTACGGCGCCGACGACGTCATGATTGACCTTGAAAAGACCATCAGCGCTGAACGTTCGCAGGCGGATCGGGAGTACCGCTGGCACATCACCTTCTGCTCACAAATCGTCTTGCGGCTGGGTGCTTCCGGGCAATTACGGGCTGCGCTGCACCCGCCATCTGAGCGCTGGACCCGGAACTGCATTGAAACCTCTTGCTTTCAGCAGCGATGAAGCAGGCAGGCTTGACCAATGGGCCAGGCTCGCACCGCATCAATTTGCTGTACGCTGAAGGAATCGCATATGTCTCAGCAGATTGACATCATGATTCGGCAGCAGGAGCGACGCGACTGGTTCCATGCAGCAGGGCTGGTATTTGAATGGATCGGCTATCCGCGCTGGGCCATGATCGATGATGTTGCTCATGTCCAGCAGGCGCGCGTTGTGCTGGTTGACCGTTGCTGCGCAGAGCGTCGTGCTCATGTGCCGCCGGAGGTGTGCGCGATTGTTGAAGTTGAAAGCGATCGCATTGTTCCGCTGCCATGTGAGTTCACATGTGTCCCTGAACTCAAGCGTGTACTGCAGCCGCTGATCGGGCTGTATACGCATCTGAGCAATTACAACGGCATTCAAGGCATACGCTGGCCGTTGACAGCGCCGGTTCCAACGCAACATGCACGGGCGATGCCTCGGCGCGCAGTCAATATCGACGGCGATCAGAATCCGCTTCTGCCTCATCCAGCGTGCTACGCGCTTCCTGCTGAATCAGGCGATGTGCTGGTTTGCAGCACCGACGGCTTGCCGCTTGTTGTCCAAAAAGGCAGGCAAATCATGCTGGGCCTGCCGCTCATCAGTTTGCTTGCCCGGCATCTCACCGCGCCGAGCATGGACAGCGATACATACCTGTTCAGTGAACCGGTGCATCATCTGGCGGTATTGCTTGCGCAGCTCGTCGCGCGCATCATGCCCGAAGGCGCATGTCGTGTCGCGCCGTGGCCTGACGATGCACGCGGCGTTTTTGCGATTCGCCACGATTATGACCGGCCCACAAACCTTGTTGAAGTTGTTCAACGCGAGGCCAGGCGGCGCATCCCGCCGACGGTGCACGTCCTTGCCGATCAGCCGCCAACATCCGAAGAGCTGCAGGCCATTCGTGAAGCGAGCGGGGAAGTTGCGTTGCATGGGCGGTGGCTCGATGCGCTTGATGCGGAATATCGCAGCATCCAGCAACTGGTTTTGGAAACATCCATCGGCCACAGCGCCCACGGCGGGCGCGAAGCGGACGGCTGGCGCGGGCTGCAGAACTTGCTTGCTGCCCATCGAGCGCAAGCGGAGTACACGGAACTGCTGAGCGAAATGCACCTCTGGCCGCACCGGATTCCGAATATGTCCGGCCCGCCGGGCGCTGCGCTGCATCCGCTGGCGATGCCGCATCACTTGAGCTTTGACGTGAACATGCGCGAACATGCTGGGGATCGCCTGTCCAGAGAAGCAGCAGCCATCTTTGCCAACCGTGGGCTTTTCACGCTGATGAATCATCCTGATATTCACGTGGATGAGATGCTTCAGTTTGTTGATGAACACGTGCCGGCCGATGCGCTGCGCATGACGCTTCGGGACGTTTCGCGATGGTGGCGCGCCACGCATACGCAATCATGCTTCGACATCGAAGTATGCATTGACAATGACGGCCGACGTGTGTGCATCAAAGGCAGGGCGACGGACGATCAGGTCGGCGCAGTGCTCGATGTCAAATTGCCGCCTGACTGGAGCGCGGGAGAAATTGCTGCACAAGGTGTTGGCAGCGCGGCTTTTTGCCTGCAGCCCTATCCGCGCATCCGCTTTGCGTTTTCAGAAGCATCAACGGAGGGATTTGAAATTCAGGCGCAGCAGCGAACTTGCGCATGCTGAATCTACCGCTTCTGCACGACTCGAAAGACGGATCGCTCGCCGACTTTATCCTGATCGATGCGCATAGTTGCAGTCGAGAGGTAATACTCGATGCTGCTGTATCTGCGAAGGTAGCCTTCAAGCTCGTCTACGGTGAACATCACGTCGTAGTCTTTTGTGAAGGCAGGGTTCTTAATGTTTTCATGCACAATGAGCAGGCCGCCGCTGCGCAGCCGTTCCCATAAGCCGTCAAGCACTGCAGCGGTGTGGGAGCGCTGGACGTACAGCAGAGAGCCGATCATTGTCACGATGTCGTAAGTGCGATTGTCGCGCAACTGCTCCGCGCTGCCGATCGACATTGCGAAACGGCCGTGGAGCTTCGTGAAGTAATGGTAAAGGCGGTACGCAGGCACGAGGTTGGCGATCATCGGTTCACGTGTAACAGCCAGACGAATGCGAGGCTCCTGCAGCAGCAGTTCCGCTGCGAGCAGACCTGCGCCGCCGCCAACGTCCATCATCGTCAGTTCCCCGTTCCGACCCATCATGGTGCTGATGATGTGGCGGATGATGGCGGATTTGTAGCCGATTCCTCCGACCGCATAGTTGGCCCACTTGAGAAACTGGCCCGCAGCATGCTCCACGTCCAGGTTATGCTGCGATTGACTATCGGCTGCGGGTTTGGGAAGCGCATTCGGATCCGTATCGATCACAAATGGATCGCACAGCTCAGCGATCCGATCGCTGGTGGCAGCGGTGTGGGCGAACGGGTAGGCCATCGCAAGCTGGCTGCATTCATGAAAGAACCAGGTCAGAATTGATTCCGGCCAGGCAACATTAGCTGCTGACTGAAAGCGCGCCATGCCCGCAGCGCTGTCTCGCGATTGCGGCGTCCCGAACCATCGGGTCAATGTGTTTTCTGAAAGATAACCACGCGGCTGGGCGTGTCGATGATCCAGTACAGGCAACAGAAGTGAACCGCCTGATTGCACGGACCGGTTGACCTGCGCCAGCAGAGCCTGAGTGAAGGCATCATCAAAAAGTCGCAGGCGAGGCGAGAGAGCTGCTGCACGCAACGATGAGGGCGCGAGTGGCCAGAGCATCGACAATGGGCCAGCCTGCCGCCGCCAGATGGACCAGCCCCGGCCGTCGCTCGTTAAGGTCAGGCACTGACGCTCATCCCATCCGATTCCCGTTGACTGCAACGCACCACGAACCATGTGCTGCTCTTCATCAGTATCGGTGCGCAGGTATTGAGCGATCATCAGGCGTTTCCTTGTCGGTCGTCTGTATGCTGGTGGCGAGCCGATTGCATCGTGCAGTCACAGCCAACATCCCGCTGACGTGCGTTGCCTTCAGGCAGGGCCGGCTCGCAGTGCGGTTTTTGAAATGGCCATCACGATCATGGCACGCGCTCATCCTACGAGGTGGCGAACCGTGCCGCAATGCGGTTGCAGGCCAGGTGTTCAGGGCCGTATCGTGTCAATGTGGCGGCGGCTCGCGGGCTGCACCAGATCGCTGCGGCTCTCGCATTGCTGATGCGGCACACCCTGATACACCAGGTGGTGAAGCGACCAGGCTGCGCTGATTTTGATTCAACAGCCGGCATCGTCGGCCGTAGGGCATATTGCGCGACAACAGGAGTGGGCAACCTCGTTTATGCTACCGCAATTCTGATTCACGCCATCCACGCACATTTTGATCAGCCAGCATGCAGCATGCCACGATCTCACCGCGACACATTATTGATCGAATGGAATGGGGAGCGTTTGGGATTGCACGCGCAGCGGGCGGTATCGTGGCCCGCACGGCGAACATTGATCGTTGCTGATGCGCACTTCGGCAAGGCGGCGGCGTTTCGCGCAGCCGGCGTGCCCGTGCCCGGCGGAACAACGCAAAACGACCTCAAACGGCTCGATGCACTGCTTGATCAAACCAGATCAACGCGATTGATTGTGTTGGGCGATTTCTTTCACGCAGCATCCGGCCGTGTTGAACAGACCATGAACGCGCTGAGCCAGTGGCGTCGCGAACGGGCGTCACTTGACATTATGCTGGTGCGAGGCAACCACGACCTGCATGCGGGCGATCCGCCAGCCGATTGGGGATTCACATGCGTTGATGAACCGCTGGTGGATGGGCCGCTGGCGTTTCGGCACGCGCTTGAGGAAAAAAACCGGGCGGCAATGCCCGGAGCGAATGGTTCTTCTGATGCCCGGCGTTGTTCGAAAGCGGTCAAAGCCTCGCAACAGGCCGATGTCCTGCCGACGCTGGCTGGACATGTGCATCCGTGTGCGGTGCTGCGCGATGATGACGGCTCAACAATGCGATTGCCGTGTTTTCTGTTCCGGCCTGGTGAGGCGATTCTCCCAGCGTTCGGGTCGTTCACCGGTATGCATCCGGTGCGGCCGCGTGCAGGCATGCGGAGGAAAGCTTCGCCCGATCGCATTTTCGTCATCGGCCCGGGCGCGGTTGTTGAAGTCAAAGGGCGCAGCGCCTGGCAGAAGGCAGAATGTTGATCGTGCAACTGCATCGCATCGTCGCGATGCGCGATGGATGGATGACCGATGCAGCGCGATCCGGTAGCTTTTGCTTATCTGCTGCAGCAGGCCTGCTGCTGCACGCGATTCCAGGGCATTTTGCTCAGCAGTATCGCCATGCCGCAGGTATCGGTTACACCCGCAAATACAAGTCCTGCGCCGACGAACGCGCTGAGGAGGTAAAACCACGGTGAGACGAGCCAGCCGAGGATTACACCCAAAAGCACCAGTGAACCGGCAGCAATCTGCACCTGGCGCATGATGGCGATTGGGGCCCTGGCGTCGCGCTCGGTTTCGTAGCCGGCCTTTTTCCACGCCTCAATTCCGCCCTGTAAATGCCAGGCCTGTTCGTGGCCAGCATTCAGCAGCAGCTGCGCCGCTTTGCTCGACCGATTGCCCGAGCGGCAATGCAGCACCACCCGGCCGCTGCCGCTGGGAACTTTCGCAGGATCAAAGCTCGAAAGCGGCATGAGCTTCGCACCGGGAATGCGATCACCGGCATATTCAGCCGGCTCACGAACGTCAATCAGCGTGATCTCTCCCTGCTCCAGCCCGCGTTTCACCTCCGCAGGTGACAAATCATTGATGCGGCTGACAGCGGTGGACATGGCGCACGATCTCCATCAATTAAACAAATAACAAACAGTGACTCCTTGCAATCGAATCACGAGCAGGCGAAAAGTCAATCAATTCATCAACAAGCGTATTCAGCAGAGCTGCAAACGCGGCGGAATTCCCGTGGCAATTGTGGCGTAGAGTGTTGCAGGTTTTCTCGGAGGGGTTGTTGCTGGCGGCCATTTCCTCGGGCACGATCATAATGAAGAAAAGCGGATCATCGCGCTGGGATGCAGCACAACTATGATGAGATGAAGGTCCGAAGCAAGGCAATCCGCTGCGTCAACAGCGACGTGCGACCCGAACACATTTGCCAGCGGGGGCGGGCTGCTGAAGCGGCTGGTTTCCGCTACGATCTCGCACCTGTTCCGGGAATTGGCTCTTGCCTGTGAGCGCCATCTCATCTCGCTTTTCTTTCCCTCGCCGGAACTTTGTCTGTATTGTCTCGCACCATGATGACCCCCGATTACCGCGTCATTTCAATCGGCACCCTCGCATCTCACCCGCTCTGGAACGAGCGGGGTGAAGTGCGCACCAGCCATGCCACCTGTACGCTGATCACTGCGGGTGATGCGAACATCCTGGTGAATCCCTCGCTGCCGATTCAGGCGCTGACGGCCAGGATGTCGGAGCGCACGCCGATCAAACCCGCACAGATTACGCACATTTTCATGACGTCGTTTCAGCGTGATCATCGCCGGGCGCTGCGCGGATTTGAGAATGCAGTGTGGCTTTTGCACGAACCGGAACGCGATGCGGCGATGGCAGCGTACAAAGCGTCGCGCGATGAAGCTGTCGAAGCGGGCGATGACGAACTGGCAGCATTGAACTCGCAGGAAATCGCCTTGCTGGAGCGTTGCGAGGTCGCGCCGGATTCGCTTGCGCCGAAGGTCGATCTTTTTCCGCTGCCGGGCGTCACACCGGGCAACTGCGGGTTGCTCATTGCGCTGCCTGGTTCGACCGTGCTTCTCACCGGCGACGCAGTGGCGACCTACGAACACCTCGAGCAGGGCAAGGTTTTGCCGCATTGCGCAAATCTTGAGCAGGCGCAGGAATCATTTCGCGAAGCGATCGAGATCGCCGATGTGCTGATTCTCGGCCGCGATAACGTGGTTTTCAATCCAGCCAAGCGGTGGAATCAGTAAATACCACACAAATCGCCTGCATCGCCCGCTGGCTGCAAACTTTGAAATACGTGCAGACGTACTGTTGAGCGTGGATCAACTTCGATTTACGCTGGGATCAATCATGTACAACACGTCTGCGTGGGCTCATCGCCTTACTTGTCTGATAACCGCAGCGATTATCGCTGCGCTTTCGTGGTCTGCGCATGGGCAGCACAGCCCGGAACAATCACAATCAGCAGACAAGCAACAGCAACAGCAACAACAGCAGCAGCAGGTCAGAAGTCTGCCGTGGCCGATTCAACTGGGATTGCGTTCGCATCAGATCAGCCAGGCGTTTCCGCTCATCGATCGCGTGGTGCTGGTGCCGGATGCAGCAACATACATTGATGAACTGGCCAAATGGTCGCCGCAGGGGCGCTGGCCGGTATTGATTGAAGATGACCGGTTGACGCCGATGTTCGTGCGGCGATTCAAGCCGGCGCAGCTCATTCGACGTGAGTCAATCGGGTCGTTGCCGGCCGATCGCGCTGAGCGGGAGCGACTGCTTGAAGCCGTTGTGATTCAGGCGTTCGGGGGCGATCCGGAAACGAAATCAGTTCGTGAGCTGTTTGAGAAGCATCGCTATGCGCCGCCCGGTGTGGTCATCACATCGGTTGACGATCCCGCATGGACCGCAGCGCTGGCGCTGGCGGCAGGACGCGGCCAGCTCTTGGCGTTTGTGGACGGCGAGTTCGGCTCTCCGAACGATCAGATCAGCAGCGCTCTTGCGCTGCGGCTGATGGAGGCGGTTGATGCTGCTGTTGAACAGCAGGGGTATCCCTTCAGACAACTGGGCGATGTGATCGACACGATCACCGTCTGCCGAGCGATGGGGCTGAAATCGGATGTGCTGCTGCGGCCGGAGGCGCAGGCGAAGATCGGCGGGCCGCATGGCGAAGGGCCGATCGCCATAACCGATCTGCTTGGTCGAAACGCTGATGGATCGCGATACGCGTTTACCGGCTGGATTTTCGGCAACGAAGCGCGTGCAGCGTACATGGCCATGTGCTCGCTGTTTCTCGATCGCGAGCAGGTGCTCACGTGCAATACGTATCCATTTGACGGCGAGTGGGGGCGCTACGCCATGAACGATTCCAACGCACTGCTGAGCCAGCGCGGCTATGAACTGCAGCAGATCGTTGGCGAATCGACCACAGCGGCCGGCTGGCTGCGCGTTCTCATCGGGGGAATCGCTGCCGACGTGGTGATGATGAACACCAAAGGCCAGTCGGACATCTTTGAAATGTCGCATGGTCAGTGTTCTGCGTTTGATGTGCCGCTGCTGGCGCAGCCTGCGGTGTTGCATCTGATTCATAGCTGGTCGATGCGGGCGCCGGCCAATCCGGACACAGTCGGCGGCCGATGGCTCGCCAACGGCGCGTACGCTGCGGTGGGGTCGTCACACGAGCCGTATCTGGCCGCGTTTGTGCCGCCTGTAGCGCTTGCGCAGCGATGGACGAACTTCGTGCCGTTTCTGGTGGCAGCACGATGGTGGGACGGCGAAGGGCCGATGAGCAAATCGTGGCGCATTGTGACCATCGGCGATCCGCTGATGCTCTGCGCCCCTCCGGCTGATGTTGCGCGTACGCGCACGTTTCAGAAGGCTGACTACGGCGTTGATCTTGCAGAACAGGTGAAGTCGCTGATGCGCCGAGCAAGCAATGATGCGAGCGGCGAAGCGTACGCTGAGGCCATGGCGATTCTCTATATGCTCGGCAAGGACGACATTGCAAGCGAGCTCTGGAAATTGGCGCAGCGCGAAGGCCACAGCACGCGCGCCGCGAGGGTCGCGCTGGAACTGTTTTTTCACCGCCGCGATGCCCGGCAATTTCTTGAAGCGTGGCATGCGCTTCCGCAGCGTGATCGTGCAGCCAACGACATGCTCTGGCATCTTCTGCTGCCCCGGATCGGGTCGCCAAGCGCCAACGACATGCTTGTCGCGTTGCAGGCAGCGATTCGCCATCCCTGGGCGCACGTGGACATCGAGCGCGTGGCGCCGCACCTTTCCGATACCTTCGGCCGGTCGTATGTGCGCGACCTGATCGAGCGCGAGATCGCCCGATCCACAGATACCAGTGTCAGGCAGCGATTGGCGAACCTGCTGCAGAACTTCAATTGAATTCAACCGGCACGAATAAGGCGACGCTGCGACAGGCAGCTGGGATGAACGTACGATTATCCGTGTCTGGAATACGCGAAGCCCTGCGCAGGTCTGAAGCTGAAAGCGAGGTGCTCGATGGGAATCGCCTGCAGAGTTGGAGCGATGACGCTTGCATGTGGGATGCTGATGATGATTGACGGCTGTGCAACCAACAGTAACAACAGCGGCGAATCGAATCAGCCGCCTGCATCGTCAGCAAGCGAAGCGCCGCTTGCCAGCACACCTGCCGACGATGCTTCGCGCGCCGATACATCGCATGCCAGCGTTTATGACGGGCCACCGGTATCAGTCCGCGTTTCGCAGGAAAAACGTCTGCCTCCCATTTCCACTGCGACAGTTGAAGTGCGGGTTCCAACCGGCGGATGGGAACTTGCAATCGATCGCACCGAGATCGACGACAACACCGCGCATATCTATGCAACGCTTCAGCGCCCCGGGCAAGGCGACATGGTGACTCAGGCGCTGGAAACGCTGCACGTATCGTTTCGAAGCGAGCATCCGCCTTTTGAGCATGCCCATGTGTATATCAATATGACGCGGCGCGGCGAGGCGCAGGCATCGCCTAATTATCAGCGCGCTGCGACCACTTTTTCGTCCGGTTCGGCCACGTCACGATCAGCGCAGTCGAATGCCGCGCGAACCAAGCCCGACCTGCCGCGTGTGAACCCGCAGCCGTATGAAGGACCGCGGCCGCAGGTTGAACTGCTGCAGATGGAAAGTCATCCGGTGCAGTATGCCGCTGCAGTGGCCATAACCGTGCCCACCGGCGGCTGGATGCTCAATCTTGATCAAGGCGAAGTGATTGACAGCGTTGCGAAAATCTTTCTCACGCTGGAAGCCCCTGGTGCGGATGAGATCGTGACGCAGGCGCTGGAGAAGCATCGCGCGCTGTTCACATCACACGAACCGTTTGATCGGGCAGAGATCTACATTCATCGGGCCCGGCGCGATATTCACACGCTGACGACCGATTATCGACTTGCAGCAGAAGTGCCGTAGCGCATCGCCCGATCACCATCGGCGGCATCAGGCCGAGGTAGAGATTTACCGCGGAGATCGCGGAGGACGCGGAGATTGGGGAGAGGGATAGGGAGACAATGAGACAAGGGGATGAGGAGACGGGAGAACTGACAACAAGATGACAAGGTGCAGGGGTGATGAGGCAACATGCATATGGAGCAGATCACCTTGCCTCCCCCTCTCCTTGTCTGCCTTTTCCGCGTTCTCCGCGATCTCCGCGGTGAAATCATCTCCCAGCGCATCAGCAATGGTGGGATTCTTCACAACAGCGGCAAGGTTTGCTGCGGCTGGGTCATCCATTCGCAGCCGTGGTCGGTCACCAGCACCATTTCTTCCAATCCCAGATAACCTCGACCGTCGACGTCATCAATGCCAAGCTCGAGCGTGAACACGTTGCCCGGTTCAACGCGATACAGCGGCGTCTTGCCGTAGCGTTCCCATTTCGGCCCAAGCACGCTGCCGCCGTCGTGCGCCGCCCGGCCGACGTTATGGCCGGTGGCGTGCTGGTATTCGGGATATCCTGCATCCACAATCACCTGCCGCGCCGCAGCATCGACGGTCCATCCTTCGACGCCCGGCTTGAGCGCAGCGAATGCAGCTTCAATCGCCTTCACAATCGTGTCAAACGCCCGCTGCACGCTGCTGGGCGGTTTGGTCTGACCTGCTTCGGGTACGTACCACGCACGCTGGATGTCGGAGCAGTATTCATTGACGCGCACGCCGAAATCCAGATGGAATATATGCCCCGGCGTAATGCGCAAGGTTGCTGATGGCAGGCCGTGTCCCAGCATCGAATGCGGGCCGGTGGTCACAATCGGGCACTGCTCGCGCTGCCATGCAGTGGCGATGCCGCGACGATCAACTTCCGCGTGCATCAGGTCTGAAATGTCTCGTTCGGTCAGGCCGATAGCAGCCTGCTGGGCGACGATTGCAAAAATTTCGTCGGTGATCGCAATCGCCTGCTGAATGCGATTCACTTCACCGGGCGTTTTGCGGCTGCGCAGTGCGCGAATGATGTCAGCAGCGCTGATCAGCCGCGCGGCATAAAGCGTCTCGCCAAGGTATTCGCGCAGCAGCAGCAGCATGCCATGCGACAGGCCGTCAGCCTTCACATCATCCATGGAGTAGTTGACCGCGATCTGCTTCGGGTCCAGCCGCTTGAGCGTGGTAAGAAGCGGGCTGCGAATGCTCTGCACGTATGGCAGCACACTGGTCCACGCGCCGTCGCCCGCAGCGCGCACCGCCTGATCGTCGTACTTGCCCACGATGGCGATGCGATCGCCGTGCCTGCTCAGGATGAATGCGCTTTGCCATGTCACGGGCTGATCGAGAAGCAGCGGCAACACAGGATCGCTGGTTTCGGTCGTCTCGCGCACGAAGGTAAGCCAGCAGTCGATGTCGAGTTCATCGAGAATGCCTGCAGCCTGCGTCAATTTTTCCTGAATGAGCGATGACATGGATGGAAAGGCAATGTCGCCGGAAGGTAGCAGCAGCGTCTGCTTTCTTGAGTTATGGGGTGTGCTGGCCGATGCCGGCTCATGGTACCGAGCGATTCATCGAGATGCCGGCACATGAAGCTGAAATCGCACCCCCGCAACGGCGAATCAGTTTCTACGCAATAATGAATGAATGATTGATATCAATCAGCCATCATAATGATAATGCAGGCACCGGATCTCCAACTCGACAGCAAATCATCATCAACCGTGCAAAGCTGTTCCTGCTGCGGTCTGGCCCACATGGTGCCGGCTGTGCCTGCTGGCATGAAGGCGTGCTGCAACCGGTGCGGCACATCATTGCGCAAGGCTAGTGCTGCGCAGCGGAGCAATAGCCGAGTCGCAGCCACGGCGCTGGCAGCGCTCATTATGTATCCGGTGGCGGTCTCTTTGCCGATCATGCAGATTCAGCAGTTCGGCCATCGTACTCAGGCAAGCATTCTGGAAGGCATCGTCACGCTCACAACCAGCGGACAGTTTGTCGTTGCCGCCATCGTGCTGCTGTGCTCCATTATTTTTCCGCTGGGCAAGCTATTTGCGCTTTTAGTCATGTCGCTGGCGGGCAATCGTCTGCCGCTGGCGCATCATCACAAAGCGTGGACCTATTGCATCGTGGAATGGACCGGACGATGGGGCATGCTGGATGTGTTGCTGGTGGCGGTGCTGGTTGCTGCACTGAAGCTTGGCAACGTCATGGAGGTTACGCCCGGCCCCGGCGCAGCAGCGTTTGCGGCATGCGTGATCTTGAGCCTGCTGGCAACCGCATTCTTTGAACCACGCCGCTTATGGGAGGTTGTGCGATGAGCGAACCGGTTCCGCACGATGCATCGCGTGGTTCTGCAAACCCCTCGCCGCTGCGTGAGCACAGCGCCGCGGCCAGCAATGCGCCGTCTGCACAAAAAGATGACGCTGCACAAACCGTTTCAACTGCTGCGCCGCAACTGGAATCACCGCAAGCATTGCCATCGCTGCCCATCGCCACGATCAAGCCCGAACGCCGCGTGTCATTCGCATGGTTTTTGCCGCTGCTGGCGCTTGCGCTGGCTGGCTATCTTGGCGTGCGGGCGTGGCAACAGCGTGGCCTGCCGGTGGAAATTTACTTCACCGAAGGTCACGGTCTAATGCCCGGCGACGAGGTGCGATACCGCGGCATTACCGTGGGATATGTTGATGACGTGACGCTCGCGCCCGATCTGCAGGGCGTGGTGGTGCGCGCACGATTGACCTCGCAAGCCGATCAACTGGCTCGCAGCGGCACGCGGTTCTGGATCGTTCGGCCGCAGATCGGCCTGACACGTGTTGCGGGGCTGGAAACGATCGTGGGCCCGCGCGTACTGGCAGTTTCGCCAGCCACAACAACAACAGCAACAACGCAGCACGCTGGCGACGACGACCTTCAGCCGCAGTTCAGTTTCGTCGGGCTCGAGCAGCCGCCTGTGGTGGAATCGATTCAGCCTGGCGATCTGGAAGTGGTGCTGCATGTATCTCAGCGGGGCAGTCTGCATCCCGGAGCGCCGGTCATGTACCGCCAGTTTCGTGTCGGTACGGTGATGTCGGTGGGTTTGGCGGGCGATGGCGGCGCGATCGAGGCTCGCCTTCATATTCAGAAGGCCTATGTGCCGCTTATTCGGTCGGGAACAAAGTTCTGGGATGCAGGCGGCATGCAGGCGAAGCTGGGGCTGACCGGCCTTTCAGTTGAGATCGAATCAGCAGAGGCATTGCTCACCGGCGGCGTGGCGCTGGCGACTCCGCCTTCAGCTGAGGCAGGCGACATGGTGCGAACCGGTCACCGCTTTTTGCTGGCGGAAAAACCCGACACTCAGTGGCTTCAATGGCAGCCGATGATTGCCATCGGCAACTCGCTCCTGCCGTCGGGCGTGCCGTCGCCGCATCCGCTGCGTGCGAGCATTGGATGGAAGCAGGGACGGTTTTTCACCGGCGAGCGATCTAGGCATGGCTGGGTGTTGCAGACGGCTGAGGGCATCCTGGGACCGATCGACCTGCTCAAGCCCGGTGAGAAGGCCGATCCCGCCACGGTGGTGCTGGAGGTGGCGGGCACGGTTGTGCCGCTGGAGCAGAAGCCGGCATGGGAGCATCACGGCATCGGGCTGCTCAAAACCACCATGGCGGCAGGTGTTCCGGTATGGTCACAGCGGCGTGTGCGAACCCCGATCCAGCCGGAGGAATGTCTGGCGATTGCCGATCCTGCCGCGATGCCCCTGCCGCTGGCTGCTTCACGGCTGACGATGCGGGACGATGGAGCGACATGGCGGATTGACGCTTCGGTGCCGATCGATTCAAGCTGGCATGGGGCGTGCGTGGTTTCGCGTGTTGATGGTCAGCTGCTGGGGATCGTGCTGGCCAATGGCAGGGAGCCGATCGTCGCGCTGTTGCCGCCGGCCCAGGAGTAAGCTGAACGCGATAGGCTGCTCCTGCGCTGCATGCGCATCGTCAGCATTGCGGCACTTCGCTACACTTTCGTCATGCCACGCACCGCAAAGAAGAAACAGCAAACCCGCACTGTCGCCGCAACAACCAAAACCGGACGAAAGCCGCTCACCTATGCCGCCGCCGGCGTGGATATCGAAGCCGGCGACACCATGGTGAATCTGATTGAGCACATGATGCGCCGCACCCACGGGCCGCGCGTCATCGGCAAGCACGGCGCGTTCGCTGGCATGTTCCGGCTCGATTACAACGAACAGTTGTTCAAGCGGAACTATCGTGAGCCTGTGCTGGTGGCGTGCACCGATGGTGTGGGCACAAAGGTCAAGCTTGCAGCAGAGCTGAAGATCTACAACACCGTGGGCATCGATTGCGTGGCGATGAACGTCAATGACATGATCGTGCAGGGGGCTGAGCCGCTGTTTTTCCTTGATTATCTCGGGGTGAACAAGGTGATCCCCGAGCGTGCTGCACAGATCGTCGAAGGTGTTGCCAAGGGGTGCGAACTGGCCGGCTGCGCATTGCTCGGCGGCGAGACGGCTGAAATGCCCGATGTTTATGCACCCAATGATTTTGATCTTGCCGGGTTTGCGGTGGGCGTGGTTGAGTTGGAACGCGCCATTGATCCGTCGCGCGTTGAAAAGGGCGATGTGATCATCGGCCTGGCGTCCAGCGGCGTCCATTCCAACGGCTATTCGCTTGTCCGCCGCGTTGTGGAGCAAGCGAATCTCAAACTCAATCGCATATACAAATCGCTCGACCCCGACCGCCCGCTTGGCGAGGTACTGCTGGAGCCTACACGCATCTACGTCAAGTCAATCGTCAAGCTGCTGCGGAAATACACGGTGAAAAAGATCGTTAGCGGCATGGCGCATATCACCGGAAGCGGTTTGCCCGGCAACCTGCCGCGCGCGTTCTCTAAAGATCTCGATGCACGGATTGATCTGAAAAGCTGGGATGTCCCGCCGGTCTTCGAGTTTCTGCAAAAGCACGGCAACATCGAGCGCAGCGAAATGTTCAACGTCTTCAACATGGGCGTGGGTTATACGCTCATCGTGCGGCCGAGCTTTGCTGATTCGATCGTAAGACATCTTCGCCGCAGCGGTGAGACGGCCTTTATCATGGGCGAAATCGTACAAGGCAGCGGCATCGTGCGGATGGAATAACACAGCGTGCGGGATTGCTGTGTACGTCAATTGCACATGCAGGAATTCAATACCGCCCACCTTACGCTGTGCCGCTACTGCACTGTTGCAATCCCATTCACGCCTGGGGGGGTTTGCGTTGGCTGCACCGCGTGATGCGTCAGGTGTCTTGCTGCGGCGACGTTTTTCGTATTGCCGTGGCGCATTCGGATCGTACCAGTGTCCCTCGGGGGTCTTGATGTTGTGCTCATCCATGTACGCCCGCACTTCGTCAAGCTTTTGAAACAGAACCGGGAAATCTTCTGACCAGAACGTCAGTTCGAATCGCCGATATGACCCATCGCCCTGCGGCACGCCTTCGACGATCTTCAGGCACGGGTTGCCGTTGGACGCTCTTCGAATCTGCAGCGCGTACTTGCGCGGGCCGGCGGAATCGAACACCCACGTGTTGACAATCTGCTGTTTCGATTTGTTTTTTCCCGCGCGTTGCTGCGATCCTGCACCTGCTTCGCGACTGCTGCGATTCTGAGCGTTGGCCATGGCGATCTCCTTCCGGATTTCTCAATGAAGTGGCGAAGTTGATGCGTGATGACGACGCGAGGCGACACGCAGACGACACGAAACAGATACCCAAAATCTACCAAACAAACTAACGTCGCACAATCGAATTGCTGATGCGTTTGCACTGGTAGTTTGGCAATTCCGCAAGCGAGACATGAGCGCATGAAAATCGCTGGTGGCCGAATTGACTGCGGTTTGCAGCAAATTCTGCCGGTGACTGCGATTGCGATTTGGCGGCCTGCCGCCATGAGACACAGCTGCGCATCATTCTGCGTCGCGTACTCGGCGGCCGCGGCGGAGATCTTTTTTCTCCGCATGCGCGCGTTTGGCGGCAAGGCGCTTTTCCTGTGCAGCTTTCGATGGCTTGGTCTTGCGGCGAATGCGTGGTTTCTTCATCGCCTGCTTCACCATCGCCTGCAGCCGCTCGATACACGCTTGTTTGTTGTCAAGCTGCGAGCGATAGGTTTCAGCATGGATGACAATCTCATCCGCAGCGGTCAATCGCCTGCCCGCGAGACGCCGCAGACGGTCCGCAGCATCGTCGGGCATGCCTTGAATCGCTCCAACCGCAACGCGCAGTTCAGCTCGCGTGCTGAGTTTGTTGACAGCCTGACCCCCCGGACCGCCTGAGCGTGAGAAACTGAATCGCGCTGCGGCGCGCGGCAACTGCACGCCCGGCGCCAGGACGATCATTCGCTCAGATTGTGAACTTTCTGCAGCAGCCATTGCTGAACACTTGGTGCATCGCCGCATTCACGATAGGCTGTCAGCTCGCTCGATGGAGCGGAAAACTTCCTTTCATTCATATGTGGTGCATCATGCGAAACCATGTTGTTGTTTCAGTTCTGGCTCTTGCTCTCGGTGCGGCGATGTCTTCCGAGGCGCTGGCCTTGGCGGAGTCGCAGTCCCTTGATTCGGACGCCTCGCGCAAGGGCCTTGAAATTGAAATATCCCCCGGCGTGTGGGTTCCTCGACTGCGCGGCGATGTCCGCCTGGGGCCATCACTAGCCGCAAGCGACATCTCGCTGGATGAAACGCTTGATCTCGATCAAAGCGAGCCCACGTTCAATCTTGAAATCGCAATTCGAAAAGACGATAGCTGGCAGATCGACCTCAACGGCTTTGGCTTTTCCGTCGATCACAGCGGCGCTGTCAACGGTCATGGCGTATTCGGCAGCCTGCAATTAAATGATGGCGATCCATACAGCGCATCATTTGAGATCAACTCCGCTGCGATTGAGCTGGCATACTGGTTCTGGCAGCCGTACTGTTTCGGCGAGACCGCCGACGGCCGCTACTGTGCAACCGATCTGCGATTTGCGCCGTTGGTTGGCTTTCGCTATGCCGACATCGATTACTCGCTGCGGCTGCTTGGCGAGGGTGAAGAGAAAGTCGGCGGCGAATGGATCGCAGCGATTGTGGGCGGACGCATGCAACTGCGTTACGACCTGCCGGATTCATTCCCGATGGGCGAAGAATTGCGCATCGACGGCGTGGTGGGCATCGGTCCGGCGTTCGGCGGCGATGGCGGATGGGCATCGCACATTCGCGCAAGCTTAAGCTGGTACTTCACACATAACTTCGGCGTGACCGTTGGCTACCGGCTGATTCACTTCAACGTTGAGGATGGCGATTTTGAGTTCGACGGCGGCTTGCAGGGCATGTTCGTGGGCGGCTCGCTGCGCTTCTGATATGCGTGCGATTGCGGGATGCGCCATCGCAAAGCGGCGCATCAGCGTCACTTGTTTCATATGCTGTTGCTGCTTTCCCTGCTGCAATCATCACGGCATCCAACATGGCCGAGGTCGTACTCGAACAGGTCTGTAAGCGCTACGGCGGGTTGTTTCAATCGCGCGCAAGCGTTTGGGCGGTGCGCGATCTGAACCTGCGCGTGCGCGATGGCGAACTGTTGGCGCTTGTTGGACCGTCGGGCTGCGGCAAAACCACCACGCTTCGACTGATTGCGGGGCTGGAGCGCCTCACCAGCGGAACAGTCCGCATTGAGGGCAGAATCGTCAACGACCTTCACCCGCGCGATCGGCACGTGGCGATGGTGTTTCAGGATGACGGCCTGTATCCGCACATGACAGCGAGGCAGAACATGGCCTTCGGCTTGCGCATGCGCAAAACGCAGCGCGAGGTCATCGAGCGCAAAGTCACAGCCGCTGCTGAGGCGCTGGGCATTGCTGATTTGCTGGACCACAAGCCCGGCGCGATGTCAGGCGGGCAGCGGCAGCGTATCGCGCTGGCGAAGGCGATTGTGCTTGAGCCGAAGTGCTTTCTGTTTGACGAACCGCTGAGCAACCTCGATCCGCAGTGGCGCCGCCGCCTGTGCACGGAGATCAAAGCGCTGCACCGCCGACTGCAGACAACCATGATCTACGTCACCCACGATCAGGAAGAAGCGATAACGCTTGGCGATCGCATCGCGGTCATGGCTGAAGGCCAGTTGCAACAGGTCGGCACGCCGATGGAAATCTATCACCAGCCGCTCAATCGCTTCGTGGCGGAATTTTTCGGCACGCCGCCGATGAACTTTCTGGAAGGGCGGATCGAACAGCATGCCGGCCGGTTGTATTGGACCGATGGCGCAGACCTCCGCTGCTTATTGCACAGCACCATGACTGAGGGGGCGGCAGGATTCGTCGGCCGCACTGTCACGCTTGGCGTGCGGCCGGAGCATCTGCACTTGCAAGGTGCCGAAGCGTCTGCGCAGCATGACGAACCGGCGCTCAAATTGAAGGTGGCATTTACCGAATGGCTTGGCGATCAGATGAACATTCACGGCATGACCGATTCGGGCAGGCAACTGGTTATGCGCGCCAGCGCCTGCGATTGCAACACTATCAGTGCAGGCGCGACCGTCACGGCGCATATCGACACTGCAGCCATTCACCTCTTCGAACCGGGCGCATACGGCCGAAGCCTGCGCGGGCCTGGCTGTTTGCCTGCCCACGATGACTCCGTCGGTCGGCCGTGCAACGGAGTTTGCCGCTGAGTTTGAGTTTCTGTGCGCTCAATCGTCAAACGGCAGATCGAAATCGATCTTGTTGTTCGGTTCTGAATTGATTAGCGAGCGGAATTCCCATGCCGACATCTGCGTGACGTGGCCATCGTGAAAGACCACTGCGACGGTGCGATGCTGGGCGTACATCGAGCGGTCGTAGCCCACCACCTGCTGGTCAGGCCGCTTTACCGTGCCGGGTGACTGGGTGAGATCGAACCAGTAATCGCTGCCGCCGTCGGCTGCGGGGCCGAAGGGAGAGGACAGCATGTCGTCTGTAATGAAGTTCTTCTGAACGAGCGCCTGCAGATTGCCAGGCATCTTGCCCTGCTCCTGCTCGTACATATTGATGGCCATATGGAGGCTGCGGAGCTGCGTCATGCTTCTGGTTGCTCGGGCCGTCTCACGGGCTTTGCCCAGCGCAGGCAATGTGAGGCCCGTAACAAGCCCCGTCGCAGCCACTGCGCTGGTTGCGCCGCCGAATGCGCCTGCCGAACCGGTCAGATTGACCAGCCACGAGCGATCAAAGGTCCAGGTTGTCACCAGATCGTCGTCATGGAAACTCGCAACCGTAACGGTGGCCTTGGCGTTGGCGGCCAGTTCATGAAATGGCGGCATGATCAGGCCGGGATCGCGCGCGTGATTGTTGGGGGAGCGCACCGCGTTGGACAACGCCGCGGCGCCCATGCTCATCAAGCCATAGCCGCTGCGCAACAACCGCGGCGTATTGGCGAACGTGATCTGAATCGCATTGTTCATCGATTGCTGCGCGATCATTTCCCTGAACTGGGGATTGTCGGTCAGGTCGTTTCGTCCGTTTCGCATCTGATTGGCCGCAGCCATAAGCCCCTGGGGTGAGGCGGCAGCAAACAGGTGGCCATCAGTGAGCGCAAAGCTCAATTCCAGCGGAATCGGCAGGCCGGGGAAGCTCAGGACGGTTATCGACAGGTCTTCAATGGTTCGCTCAGCAAAGCGCACATATCCCTTGGCGTGCTGCTTGGCCATCTGATTGGCGGCTGCAGTGATGCGGGTGATGGTTTGATTCAGAGCGTCAGGATTGGTGACTTCCACAAAGCCCGCTATGGAGAGCAGCCCGCCGCCACCGGTCGAATCGGACATATAGACCGCCGTGCGCTCACCAAGGTGATCGAGAATATCGCGCTGCAGGTGAACGCCGGTGCGCATTTCCAGTATGGCAAAGGGATCCTGCTCGCGCATTTCCTCAGGCAGAGTGTTGTTGAGCATTTGTCCCAGACCAGCGATGTTGTAACGCGATATCTGAGCATACGTGGCGTCGGCCGGAATGCCGCGAAGATCATCGGGTGTGAGCGGGCCGCTGGGCAGCAGGCCCACGCGCTTCATGAATTGACGGTAGTTCTCGCAATGCAGGACGGCATATGCGCGATCATCGCCGTAGCCCATGCCGAACTCAAACCGCCCTGCATCAGGGCCGAGCAGTCCCATCAACTCAAGCTGCTTGCGGGTCGCCTCGGCTTCTGGATCGCCCTTGGCCTGCTCAATTGCCATTTCGAGCAGCGGCTGCATCTGCTGGGCGTCATAGCGCAACGCCAGCACCGGCTCAATGCCCTGCGGAAGACCCATCGCCCCAAGTTCCAGCGGCTCATCAAGCAATCGATTGATCGCCAGTACGAATGCCGGCTGACCGCCAATCTCGATGGGGCCGTAGTACATCGTTACCCCGTCGTCGAGCTGTGCCTGTCGCATGCCCGACTTGTTGGGAACCGGGCGGCTGGGGCCGGGCAGCGCGAACGCTGCCACACCGGCAAAGTGGCCCGCCAGCTCTTCAGCATGCTGGGCATCCCTGGCGAAGAAGCTCAGTTGCATGTAGATCGGTAGACCGTTGCCTGCCTGAGCTTCTTCTTCCAGCATGCCGACACGAAGGGTCAACGGCCTGGTCAACAGTTCCAGCACGAATTGCCCGCCAACCGCAGCAATCGGCGGCTGACCAAGCTCGCGAGGCAGTTCGCCAATGCGATCGATCACCATGCCCAATGCCTTCGCCAGCGCTGCGTCCTTGGGGTCGACAAGAATGCCATCCAGCCCTGCTGAATAAACCACAAGCCCATCGGCAGTTGCGTTGTTGTTGGGCTGATTCGCGCCGTGCGCATTCTGCTTAGGCCTGGCAACAACGGATGCGGACACAACCAGCAACGCCACGCACATGAAAACCGCAGGTGTTCCAACCAGACGTGTGCTTCGCACGGCAGAGCCTCCCATATCGCGACAGAAAAGTGTGAACGTGAAAAGCGAAACCCCAACTATTGACTCATTCAGCGACAAACGAAGAAGCAGTAGAAGATTCTTCGTCGGAATCAGAAAACTTGTTCGGCATCACCTTAGCGGATTTTTACCTGGACGCATATGCTGCCGGGCCAAAAAGCGATGCAAACGTCAGGCAACGGTCCGGGATCGGTTGGGCACGCTGCCCCACAAAAAGACAGCAGCACGAACCCCTGAACCCAGCAAGTCTTATTTTTCGAATTATTCCACGTTGGTGAATCGCATCTTTACCATGCTTAGCTTGCTGCATCCAGGTTACGTTGCTTTGGGTTGTGAAAGTGCCGCGAAAGCGTCAGCGCTGGACCGCGGGCACCCATGCGGTGGTGCGGCCTGCGATCGTGTCATGACGGATGCGCTCGCCGCGTGCGGTTTGTGCGTTGCGGTTTTTCCCCCAGCGGTGATGAAATAGCCATGTACGCGGGTAGCGGTCGCTTTGCGCATTGGCCGCCACCGCTGTCTCAATCACACGTTTGAGCGACAAACGCAACCGCTTGATTTGTTCATCACTGAGCTCGGTGGTGCGTCGCCACGGACTGATGCGCGCATGATACAGCACCTCATCAGCCACCCAGTTGCCCACGCCCGCAGCAAATGTCTGATCCAGCAGCAGCGCTTTGATGTTGGTGCGGCGCTGGCGCAGCAGCTTCACGAATGTATCGGGTGATGGAAGTTCAAGCAGCGGATCAAAACCCAGTGTGCTGATCGGGGGTTCGTGAAGCGGATCGCAGCGCAGGCGTATTCGAGCAAGTCGCCGGCCATCAACCATGATCAGTTCACTGCCATCGCTCATATGCAGATGCAGTTTCGTAAACCGTGGCGGCCAGCTTGCATCGACTTTCTTGCCGCTTGAAACCAGTTGCACGCCACGTTCGTTTGGCGTGCGGAACCCGCCGGTCATGCCGAAGTGAATAAGCAGATGCGGCGGCGAATCAAGCTCAAACCACACATGCTTGCCGCGGCGATAGATGCCAATAACGCGCTTCCCGGTGAGCACGCTGCACACCCGCGCCGGTTCGACATCATCAGCAAAGACGATGCAATCATCAGCGCACTGCGCCGATGCGATCACTTTGCCAGCCGCAACAGCTTCGGCCATGCGACGACCAGCCTCAACTTCGGGCAGTTCAGGCATTGCGGCGTGGCGTCCAGCGTTCAAGGTCTGTGAAACAGTTCATATCAAGCTCTTTCCCGATCCATTGGCTCACATCATGTTCGTAGAGTCTGGCTGATTCATTTTGATCGACCGATCGATGATCGTTGCATCCGCCCACACGGAGTCTGCCACATGGCACGAAACAATTACAATAACAGCAACAACAACGCGCACAAAGAACTGCTGATTCGCTGGCTGAATGATGCGTACGCAATGGAGCAGTCGCTGATTCCGGTTATGGAGAATCATGCCAAGGACGCCAAGGATCATCCTGAAATGCAGCGGCGCATCCAGGAGCATGCCGAGGAAACCAGGCGGCACGCTGAGATGGTCAAGCGATGCATCGAACGACTGGGGTCGAGCACCTCAGCAGCGAAAACTGCTGTCAACAAAATCATGGGTCAGTTGCAGGCCATTTCCACCGGCATGTCGCAGGACGAATTGGTGAAGAACAATATTGCCGACATCGCCACTGAGCATTTCGAGGCTGCGTGCTATCGCTCATTGATTGCTGCAGCTGAAGACATAGGCGATCGCGAGACGGCGCAGATCTGCGAGGAAATTCTGCGCGATGAAGAGGACATGGCTCATTTCCTGGAGCAGCAACTGCCCCGAACCACCGTTGAGGTTCTGCACGAATACGCCGCTGCGCACTGACATGCGCCTGCATGGCAACAGGAAAGAACATGCCGCGCGACTGCATTCGTCGCGCGGCTTTTCTTCTGCGCGTTATATCCACAGAACAGAAGAGCGCAGCAGCAACCCCAGCGCTTAGTGATCGCCGCTCTCCATCGTCACTGCCACCTTGTCCTGTTTTGTGAGCGAGCTCGTCGGCGCTTTCAATATGATGGCGTCGTCCTGCTCGACAATCCCCAGGCTCGTCGTGACCCCGCCGGGCTGTGCATGCAGCAGCACGTAGCCGTCAGCGACGCGCCAGGAACCATGCTGTCGAATGACTGCCGACAATGTCGCTTCATCGCCGGTGGTGAACACCAGGGTGTAGCGCAGATCGCCGTCCAGACGCAGTGATCCCCACGGGCCTTCCCACTGGCCAAGCAGACGATCTTCCAGCACCACGGGCGGCTGATCCAGTGCATACATCGGCTCGTAGTCGGGCACGATCACCGCAAGCTTGCCGTCGATTTTTGTAATGCGCACCCGTCGCCGCTGTGCGCCTCGTTCGCTGTAAGGCTCAAGCCACATTGCAGCGTAACTGTGCGGCGACCATCTGCCGCGCTCGATCACCGCTCCGTACCGGTTCATTGTGCTGTACAGAACGTAGTGAGCGGTGTCGTCCAGTCGCAGCAACTGAGAGCCATTGGTCCACCACTGCGCCAGTGTGTATTGCTCGGTGGGGTCAAACTCCAGCGGCGTTTCTGCAACGGGCACCAGGTTGTATTTTTCTTCATACGACTTGCAGCCGGTCGTTGCTGCGGAGATTCCTGACAGCAGCACTACTGCTGCACACGAAAACCAACGCATACGCATTCGAGACTCCTTGGGCCTTAAGAGGCCGATGGATCGGGCGATGCGTCGATTATATGGCTCAGGCCGCTTCAGATTCACAAGCGGCGCTGGTTGATCAGTTGTGTGTTGATCGTGTCGTTTGCCGTTGTCGATGAGATCGATTCACCGGCCGCGCTTGCTGCTGCTCTGATTTTTGCCCTGCTGCTGGGCTTTGGTGCGGCCTTCCTGACGTCGGCCTTTGTTGACGGTGCGGGCGGCGATCTCCTTGGCGCGTTTGGCCGATGCCCCGCGCTCATGTGCCGATTCCTTGATGTGTTCGTACTTGCGCTCGTCTTTGTTGCTCCATGCGTTGGTCCGGGGCATGGCGTGTCTCCTTTTTGTTCACAGTCGGTTGAAGCGCAGCGTGCAGGGTTGTCGCCACGCCCTGAAAAGGAGTATTGACGCCACGCGCGCGAGCCGCACAAATGCCTGAAGCGCATTGCGATGAATCGGATCAAATGCTGATGTGTGCCGGCGCTGCGTCCGCTCCCATCTGTGAGGTCATCCCACCACGGGAAGACTGATGCAGCGCTCAAGCTGAGCGGTGGGCTGGGCGATCAGGTCGTACCCGTCGCTGTCGATGATGGTGCAGCGCACCAGTTCGCCCGGCGAAAGCGCCTCGGAGCTGTAAACATACGTGACCGAATCCACCTGCGGAGCCTGGTGATAGCATCGTCCGATGTAAAGCTGCCCGTCGTCGTTGTTGCCGTTGCGCGTTGTGCGGGTCTTACGGGCTGAGGCATCACTTTGCGACTGTCGTTTCGATTGCAGCGATGTTGCTGCCCGCTGATCAATCAGGACGTCAAACTGGCAGCGCTGCTGAGCGACATACGCAGCATTTTCAAACGCGATAGTCTGCTGCAGCAGCATAATTTCCGCTTCACGCTGGGTCTTCACTTCATCGGGCACGTGCAGGGCGGGATCTTGATCCATTGTGCCGGCCGGCGTGCCGTCTTCACGCGAATACTTGAACACGCCGAGCATGTCGAAGCCGAATTCGTCGATGAACTCAACCAGCTCGCGATGATCTTCTTCGGTTTCGCCGGGAAATCCGGTGATGAACGTGGTGCGGATCGCCAGGCCGGGAATGCGATCGCGTAACTTGTAAAGCAGTTCTTCCTGCTGCTTTCGCGTGATGTTTCGCCGCATCGCCTTGAGCATTCGATCAGACATGTGCTGCAGCGGGATGTCGATGTATTTGACGATGTTCGGCAGCGAGGCGATGGCGTCGATCATTTCATCGGTGAAGTACGTGGGATAAACGTACATCAGCCGCATCCATCCGCCGCCGAAATCCGCAGCAACATCGTTGAGTGCGGTGAGCAGGCCGATCAGATCGCCGGGATACGCAGCGTTTGCTGTGCGCGGCACCGCCACAGCGCTGCCGTTGCGGTAGATGTCGTAGCCGTAGCTTGTGGTGTCCTGGCCGATGAGGTTGAGTTCGAATGCGCCGTCAGCCATGAGCTGGCGCGCTTCTTCGATGATGCGATCCAGCGGCTTGGAGCGCATCTTGCCGCGGATCGACGGAATCGTGCAGAACGCACAGCGTTGATTGCATCCCTCGCTGACGCGCAGGTACGCCCAGTGTCGCGGCGTTAATCGAAAGCGATTGGCGTCGTCTTCAAAGTATCCCACGCCCTTGCCGTCGGCGCCGTTGACGGTCAGGCCCACGGTGTTCATGCCGCGCTGCTTCGCTGCCTGCAGCGCGTTGACAGCAATCCAGTAGCGCGGGCCGTTTTCCGCAGGCAGATCGCATCGCTGCGCGGGCTTGCCGCTGACCGCTTCAATGATGTGATCGCGGTCAAACACGCCGATCATCGCATCAATGCCCGGAGCCCATTCGAGCATTTTGGCGCGATGCCGCTGCACCAGGCATCCCGCCACCACCACGCGCTTGATGTCGCCCGCTTGTTTTCGTTCAATCGCTTCGCGGATCACTGCGAGCGATTCTTCTTTCGAAGCCTCAAGAAACCCGCAGGTGTTGATGACGATGGCGTCAGCCGGCTGATCGGAATCGACCAGCTGAAACCCCACCTCCGGGCTGGCCAGCGTGCCGAGCATTTTTTCCGAATCAACAAGGTTCTTCGGACAGCCAAGGCTGACAAACGCCACGCGGGGCGCGGTTGTGCCGGGTGAACTGGATGAGCTGTCGTGTTGCGTTGCTGGCATGGATCAGATCGAAAGTGGAAGGCTCATAATATAGACGCCTGTCCAGTTCAAACCCACCGTCTTCTGATCGTTGCCTAATTGTGTGCAGGCGGAGGCGGGTCATGGTGTTTTTGCTGAGCCATACAGGCCGTTGGCGCGGATGTATTGTTCCACCGCTGGATCGATCATCCCGGTGAGCGGCTCGCCTGTTTTCAGCCGCCTGCGAATCTCCGTTGCGCTGATATCCATGCGGGGCAGGCCGCGCATCAGCGTCCATCGCAGCCAGCATTCAGCTTCCACGGGCGAATACTTCTTCGCCAGCGCTTCGCGATAGGTACGCTCATCCCAGGGAGGGCGCAACATCACTGCGGGCGTGGCCAGCATCAAAATGTCCTGCCACTTCTTCCAGCGATGAAACTCCAGGGCCTGATCCGCGCCGATCAGCAGACGAAACGACGGCGGCGCTCCCATTGAAGCAGCGGCAGCAGTTGATGCAGATGATGACGCCGCTTTCGAATGCGCGCCGCCGCTGCTGCCCGAGCGGGCGGCAGAGCCAACGTGTGCAGCAGCCCGCGGCGAGGCCGATTGGCTGTCGTACTCAGCCCGCAATGCGTGCAGCGTGTCGATCATGTAACTGGGCACCTGACCTTTGGCTGCACGATCCAGTTCAATGGTGCTGATGCGCGCGTTGGGAATATCAGCAATGGCAAGCAGCAGCATCGCCACCCGATGTTCCGGCGCGGTGGGGGGCGGTTCGTTAGAGCCCATTTTCAAAGGATTGATCGCAGCCGGTACATACACAATCTCCTCGCATCCAAGCTGCTGTGCGGCCAGGCTCGGCAAGGTAGTGTGCGCCAGATGCGGCGGGTCGAATGTGCCGCCGAAGATCAGCACGCAACGCGCGGGATGTTCAGCCGACTCGGCCATGAGCCACCATTGAACGTTCGCTGCTGGAAAAATCCAAATACTGGTTTGGTGAAAGTTGCAAAAACCCTTTCCCTGCCGCACCGATCACAACTGCTGGGCCGATAATAACAGTGATAAGCTGCTGCAAAGAAAGCTCCAGATAACCCGCATGGATCAATGGGCGTCGAAACAGTCTCTTATGACTACAACAACTGCGAGGCGTTTTCGATCGGCGCTCCGAGCGGTGCATTGTCGATCAGCCGCACCGAACCGAGCCGTGCTGCAATCAGCGCTCGCGCTGGTTGACGAAAATCGCGGATCGGCAGCAGCGTGTCCGCATCGCGCACCACTGCATAATCAATCTGCAGATCGTGTGATCGCAGTGTGGCATTCATCGCCTGCTCGGCTTCAGCTGGCGTGGATGCGGCTGCTGCTGCCTGAAGGGCGGCATACAGCCCCAAGGCCCGATGACGCTCATGCGGCTTGAGATAGGCGTTGCGGCTGCTCATCGCCAGACCGTCGGGTTCGCGTATGGTGGGATGGGGCACGATTTTCAGCCCCGGCCAGCGCTCGCCCTGTTGCTGCACCATCGCCTGGATGACCCGAAGCTGCTGGAAGTCCTTTTCACCAAAGACCGCCAGCGATGGACGAACCAGATCGAACAATCGCGCGACAACCTGGCACACGCCTGCAAAATGCGTGGGGCGGAAGGCGTCCTCAAGGCCCGGCTGGGTTGCTGCGGCTGGCAGCGGCGGGGGTTCGATGCGCTCATCGGGCGGGTACATCGTGAGCACGTCCGGGGCGAAGACGATCGAAGCGCCTGCAGCTTCAGCGGCTCTGACATCCGCCTCCAGCGTCCGGGGATAGCGTGAAAAATCTTCGTTGGGCCCGAACTGGGTGGGGTTGACAAACACGCTCACGAGCACCGGATCGGCCGGCGTGGTAAGTTCAGCAGCTTTGCGGATCAATGCCATATGACCCGCGTGCAGCGCGCCCATGGTGGGTACAAACGCGCATCTGCTGCCGTGTAGTGCCTGGTTCAGGTCGCTTATGGTGTGGATCAGCCGCATCATTTGGCCATTCAGGGTCGGTTCTGGAGCGACAATGGTCAAGCCGCCCGCAGACGCCGCCACGTTTACATTGAATCGAAAGGCTGGAACTTCCCGGGGCAAAGTTCCTCATGTCCGATGGTGGGCACCGCGTGAAAGCATATCTAGAATGATTCTAGTTATCATTTAGTGCTAGAATGTGGCTCGCCAGCCGACGATTGTGCGGTATGGTTGAGAGGGACCCACCCAAAGGAGACGTTCATCCCATGGCGCTTACGCTACCGATCTATATGGACAATGCCGCCACCACGCGGGTCGACCCCCGTGTTGTTGAGGCGATGCTGCCCTATTTCACAGAAAAATACGGCAACGCCGCCAGCCGCAATCACTCGTTCGGCTGGGAGGCGGAGGAAGCGGTTGACAACGCCCGCGAACAGGCGGCGAAGCTCATCGGCGCCAATGCGAAAGAGATCATCTGGACCAGCGGGTCCACCGAATCCAACAACCTGGCCATCAAGGGCGCGGCTCGCATGTACGCCCGAGCCCCCGAGGGCCAGACTGGCCGCGGCCACATTGTTACTGCTGCGCATGAGCACAAGGCGGTGCTCGATCCGTGCAAGCGCCTGCAGCGCGAAGGCTTTGAGGTGACCTTCCTCGAGCCGGGACAGGACGGCATCATCACCGCGGAGATGGTGAAGCAGGCGCTCCGTGACGACACCATCCTGGTGACGATTATGTGGGCCAACAACGAGATCGGCACGATCAACGAAGTGCCCGAAATCGGCAAGCTCTGTCACGACCGCGGCATCATCTTCCACACCGACGCCACACAGTGGGTGGGCAAGATGCCGACCGATGTGGAACGCGACAATATCGACCTGCTGTCCTGGTCGGGACACAAGATTTACGGTCCCAAGGGCGTGGGCGCGCTGTACGTGCGGCGACGCAAGCCGCGCGTGCGTCTGGAAGCGATCCTCGACGGCGGCGGCCACGAACGCGGCATGCGTTCCGGTACGCTCAACGTGCCGGGCATCGTCGGCTTCGGCAAGGCATGCGAGCTGTGCATGAACGAGATGGACTCGGAGCGCGAGCGCCTGCTGAAGCTGCGCCAGATGCTGGAAAGTGAACTCACCAGCCGCATCGACGTGACGCAGATCAACGGCCATCCTGAACGCCGCCTGCCGCACCTGACCAACATCAGCTTCGGTTTCGTCGAAGGCGAATCGCTGATGATGGGCATTGCGGACATCGCCTGCTCGTCAGGTTCGGCATGCACCAGCGCCAGCCTCGAGCCGAGCTATGTACTCAAGAGCCTTGGCGTCGGCGATGAGCTGGCGCACAGTTCGCTGCGGCTGAGCCTTGGCCGGTTCAACACCGAAGAGGAAGTTCAATTCACCATTGAGCAGATCGTTCGGGCTGTTGAGCACCTGCGCACGCTCAGCCCGTTGTACGACCTTCACAAGGAAGGCATCGACATCAGCAAGATTGAATGGCAATCGCACTGAACCAACCCTGTTCACGCGCGGCGGCTCGCCGCTTTGTTACGAGATCAATCCATGGCATACAGCGATAAAGTCATCGACCACTACAAGAACCCCCGAAACGTCGGCAGCTTCGGCACCTCCAAGGAAGTCGCCAGCCGCAAGGACATCGGCGTGGGCATTGTCGGCGCGCCGGAGTGCGGCGACGTGATGCAACTGCAGATCAAGGTAAATGAGGCTGGCAAGATCGAGGACGCCAAGTTCAAATGCTTCGGCTGCGGCTCGGCGATCGCGTCGTCATCGCTCGCCACCGAGTGGATCAAGGGCAAGACCATTGACGAAGCTCTGCAGATCAAGAACACGCAGATCGTGGAAGAGCTGAGCCTGCCGCCCGTGAAGATTCACTGCTCGGTGCTCGCGGAGGATTCCATCCGCACCGCGATCAACGATTACAAAAAGAAAAACGGCCTGCTCAAGGAGCAGGAGGCGTCGACACATTGAACGGGTGATGATGGTGAGGAAGGAGGAGGAAGATCCGGACCTTCCTCCCTTCGGTCGTCAGGTCCGGCGTGGGGTTCTATAATCAACCGGTTAGCTGAATTCATTCCCATTGATTGGATGGAGCGCATCACTATGGCCGTTACAGTCACCGAATCCGCAGCACGCGAAATCTACTCTATCATCAAGCGCGAGGAGCTTGACCCGGAGAAGATCCGCCTTCGCGTCGGTGTGAAAGGCGGCGGCTGCTCCGGCTTCAACTATCTGCTGGACCTGACCGAAACTCAGAAAGACACCGATGAGATGTGGGAGTACACCTATTCCGTCAACGCTGGCCAGGTGGTCAAGGCCCAGGGCGGTCAGGATGATTCCAACGTCGCGGTGGCAGAGGCGGGCGAAACCTTCACCCTGCGGGTAATCTGCGATCCCAAGAGCCTGCTGTACCTTTCCGGCACATCAATCGATTTCAAGGACGAGCTGATGGGGCGCGGGTTTGTGTTCAGCAACCCCAACGCCACCACAACCTGCGGCTGCGGTTCCAGCTTCAGCGCCTGATTGATTGCTGTTCAGACGCACACATGCGCGTCAGCTGAAAAAGCTAACCAACTGTGATACTTTGCTCCACGCACGACCCACCAGGCCCGGGATTGCATGTCCCGGGCTTTTTTCGTGCCGGTATCGGGCGGAAAAACCACCGAAATCGCCCCCGGTCAGTCAGGCGCGATTTGTATTTATTTCCCTGCTGCAGCTTTCTACAGATGCCGGGTGTATTTCGCGTCGCGACCGCTCGAACAACCAGCGCTGCAGCCTACCATTGCGTATGTTCCGTGATCGTCAGGATGCAGGAAACCAGCTTGCAGCGATGCTGCTGCATTTGAAGGATCAACATCCCCAGCCGGTGGTTGTGGGTTTGCCGCGAGGTGGCGTGGTAGTTGCGGCTCAAATCGCCCGCGCGCTTGATGCGCCGCTGGATGTTCAGGTGGTGCGCAAGCTTGGTGCGCCGCAGCAGCCTGAACTGGCGATCGGGGCCGTTGCTGACGGCGAGCACCCGGCATATGTCCTCAATGATGATCTCATTGAAGCTCTGGGCATTGATGAATCCTACCTGCAGGCGGAAATTGAGCGCGAGCTGCAGGAAGTGCAGCGGCGCGAAGCACGCTTTCGCCAGGGGCGCGATGCTGCGCCCGTCACCGGCCAGACGGTGATCGTGGTTGATGACGGCATCGCCACCGGCGCAACGGTGCGAGCTGCGCTTATCGCGCTGCGTCAGCGGCAGCCGGCATGGCTTATTCTCGCAGTACCCGTCGCGCCTCCCGAAGCGCTTCGCGCACTGCAGGATCAGGTTGATCAGATCGTGTGTCCGCTGACGCCTTCAGACTTTCTCGCAGTCGGCCGCTTTTATGCCGACTTTGAACAAGTCACCGATGAACAGGTCATCGCGCTGCTGGATGAAGCAGCTGCGCGTCAATTGCGCCGCCAGGAGGCGTAGCGGAAAAAGTCAGGTTCATCGCTCTGGGAGCGGCGCAAGGTAAATGTCGCCATCCGACTCGCCTATTGCGCACCATCGGCCCGCAGCGTCGATCGTAATTGCGCGCGGTGTGTCATCGGAATGAAGAGACGGCCCGATCGGTTCGCCCCGCAGCAGGTCCCACACCTGCACGCTGCCTGCTCCGATCACAGCAAGCCGCGTGGCCGCAATCGCAATATCGCCAACCGGACCATCAGCAAGCTCAAACGAGCGCACGAGGTTGCCGCTGCCGCTCTCGCTGCTGTCATGCTCAGTGGGCAATGCATACAACAGCGTGGTGCTGCGCGTTTCGCCTGATGTGACTACAACCACATGCAGCGAAGTTGAATCTGAGTCGGATGACAACGGCACACGACCTTCGCCAGCCGTTTCGCTGTGCAACTGCGCAAATGCCACGTACCTGATTGCTCCAGAATCAGTGCGGGGGTGAAACCTGCACAGCAGTTGCGGCGCGTTTCTGTTATGCGATTGCGATGAGGGGTCAATCATCCACACAGAGAGCGTGCCGCCCGGCGTGCCGCCAGCCAGCAGCGTGCCGTCTGAATGAAGCGCAAGCGCGTTGAACGTACCGGTCGTGCTGCGCAGCACTGTCGCCTGCTGCGCTTGCAATCGCACCCGTTGCGCGTTCGCATCGACAGCAATATCCATCAGGCGAATCGTCATGTCATCGCTGGCGACTGCCAGCCGCAGGATTCTGGAAGTATCGGAGAGACCGTCGGGCATCGCACATGCTGCAATCGCTCGAATGGATCGCCACGCGCCGTCGTCTGCGTCGATGCTCTGCAATACGCGTCCATCGTTGGCGTCCAGCACAAGCACGCGGCCTTCATCCGTGGCTGCGATCAGCAGCGTGCCGTCGGAAGTGCAGACCAGGTGCGTCACCGGCCGGCCGAATTCGCGCACGACAAATCGAGGCTTCTGCAGCGACAAATCCCACACCGCCACGCTGTGATCGAATGACGCTGAGGCGAGTTGTCCAGCAAGCAGCATGTGCTCATCGCCTGAAAGTAGCGGCACAAAGGCCAATTTCGATACATGCGTCGTGTGTGCTTTGAGCGCAAAGGGCGATGGCAACGCCAGCGACGTGCGGTGTTCCGCTTCATCTGATGCGCGTGCTGCCGCAGCAGCTGCGATGCGCTCGCGCAGCTCATGCTCTTTTTCCAGCAGCGATTCGCGCTGCTGCTGCACCTGGCGGGTGATTCCATATGTTCGCATGCGCTCGATCAGCACAATGGACGCTGCGATTGACATCACGATCACCGCAATGCCCGCAGCAACGAACATCGCTCGATGCCGCTTTATGAACAGCCGCATGCGATGCAGCACGCTGGCCCGCTGCGCGTGAATGGGGAGGTTATTCAGAAACCGCACGATGTCGCGCCCCAGGCTGCCTGCGTTCTTATAACGCAGCGAACGGTCCGGCTGCATCGCCTTGAGGATGATCGTTTCCAGATCGCCCCGCAATTCAGGTTTGATTTCGCTCGGCCGCTTCGGCTCTTGTTCGCACAGGATGCGCACAGCCTGCACCACCGTCATGCCTTCCACATCATGCGGCTGGCGTCCGGTGAGCATGCGATACAGCAACACACCCAGCGCATAAACGTCACAGCGCGCATCAAGATCAACCGGCCTGGCGCTCAACTGCTCGGGGCTCATGTATTTCAGCGTGCCGACGAGCCGCCCGGCTTCGGTGTTCATGCTCTGGCCTGCTGCATCGAATTCCGTTGCGTGCGCCACGCCGAAGTCGATGACCTTCGGCTCACCCAGTTCATCCACCAGAATGTTGGCGGGCTTGAGATCACGATGAATGATTTTGTTGCGGTGGCCGTGCTCAACCGCAGCGCAGACCTTGACGAACAGCTTCAGCCGATCGCGAATCGACAACTGTTTTGCTGTGACGTATTCAAGAATCGTTTTGGCGCCTGGCACGTATTCCATCACCAGGTAGGGCACTGCGCCGCTGACGTCATGATGCACACCCGCCTCGAACACCTGCGCAATGTTGGGATGGCGCAAACGGCCGAGGATTTCGATTTCGCGTTTGAATCGTCGCAGCGCGGTTCCGTCGCCGTCGGAAGCCACTGCGGTCTTGAGCACCTTCAGCGCAACGGTTCGCCGGGGCTGCTGCTGCAGCGCAGCGTACACCGTGGCCATGCCGCCCGATCCAAGCATCCGCTGAATCCGGTAGCCGCCGATTTCAATCGGAACCGGCGCAGCATCAGTGGGCATCGGTTGGGGGCGTGGCGGGTTGGATTGCGGACCAGACATATTGTTCAACAAGCAGTATGCAGCATGCAGGGTGCAGTGCGAGATCATCGTAACCTGCAGCATTGTCAGGCGCAACACTTTCGCTGCTGCGGGCAGCAAACCTACAATAAATCATGGCTCTTACGCGATTGGAATTGCCCGCCGATATCGATATGGATGTCGGCGACCCCCTGCCTCGGCCAGTCCAACTGCTGCTGGATGACGCTGCGGAGCGAATTGAAGACTTCATCAATCACCATCGCGACAACCCGATTGTCGGTTTTGTGCCCAGTGAATATGAATCGGTGTACCGGGCATTGCGATGGATCGCTTCCGGCTCCGGCTCATATGGCCTGTATGAACCCGGCGCACGCACCGAGCTTCGTTCACCCGTACTTACAGGCGCTGCGTTCTGCGAATGGGGAAGCGGATTCGGCGTGGTAGCGTGCCTGGCGTCCATGGTGGGCTTTGATTCCGTAGGCATCGAGATCAGCCCGGAACTCATCACCCAATCGCGACAACTGGCTGACGATCATCACCTCACCGTCGAACTGGTGCAGGGCAGTTACGTGCCCGATGATCATCTGCTCGATGAAGATGCGTTTGAAGACAGTTGCCTGATGACGCTTGAACAGGGCCGGGCTGCGTATGACGAACTTGGGCTTGATCCGGAAGATTTTGATTGCATTTTCGCCTATCCCTGGCCGGGCGAAGACGAAGTGGTCGCCGACATTTTCGATCATTATGCAGCGCGAGGCGCGCTATTGCTCACCTATCACGGCCAGGATGGCATGATGCTTCGGCGCAAGGTGCGCTGAGCGGCTGGCAACAGGTCGATGTGCTTTCACACTCGGCGTCACGGAACGTCAAACAAAAAGACCAGAAAAAGATAAGAGCGTAAATTGTAGTTGCTGCTGCATGGTGCTGGCTGATCGATCGCGCTGCGTGTTTCTGGAGCGCTCAGTTTCTGCCCACTAGGCAGGAGAGGAACTGCCGCACCTTCCTGTTGAGGCTTTTCTGCTGTCTGGGAGAACGCAGGTTGCGATGATGAAGATGCGACTGAGTCTCATCGCAAATTCAGCCGATGTGGAACTACGATTCTTCCCAGATATGACCACTGCGCCGCCCCGTTCCATTCTGCATCGACTGTACAGCCCTGCTTCCGAGTTGCCGCTGGCGATTGCTGCCGGCTGCACGCTGGCGGTCGGTTACGGTCTGGCGGCATGGCTTGCGCCGTGGCTGGAACAGCGGGCCGTTCAGATAGTCGGTAAGATTCTGATCTGGATCAGCTTGGGGCTTGGCGCGATTCACGGCACACGTGCAGCGTGGGAATCGCTCAAGGAATTGCAGCCGGATATCGATGTGCTCATGGTCGTCGGTGCGGGGCTTGCTGCGGGCATTGGGCATCCCGAAGAAGGCGCGCTGCTGCTGTTCATGTTCACCCTGGCTGGTGCACTTGAATCCCGCGCGTTGGCTCGCACCAAACAGGCAGTGGAGCGGCTTAGCAAGCTCATGCCTGCCAATGCGCTGTTGCGCGATGAACACACTGGCGACTGGCGCGAGGTGAATCCCGATACGCTCAAGGCTGGCGATGTCGTGCTGGTTCGCCCCGGCGAAACCATCCCTGCAGATGGATTGGTTATCGATGGCTACAGCGAAATCGATCAAAGCACGCTGACCGGTGAGAGCCTGCCCCGATCGGTGCAGGTAGGCGACGAAGTGTTTGCTGGCACGATCAATCAGCATACTGCGTTGGAGGTGAGAATCAGCCGGCCGATTACCGAGTCGAGCCTGCAGCGCATCATGAAGCTCGTCATTGAAGCGCAGGAGACGCGTCAGCCGCTGCAGCGGCTGATCGATCGATTCTCCACGCCGTACACGGTCACGGTGTTCGGATTGGCGATCGTGACGTTTGTTGGGCTTCTTGCGCTGGGTGGCATGGCTGTCACCGACGCTGCGTACCGGTCCATCACATTGCTTGTGGTGGCCAGTCCATGCGCGCTGGTCATCGCCACGCCCACCGCCACGCTGTGCGGCCTGAGCCGGGCGGCACGTGCCGGCGTGCTGATCAAAGGCGGCGATGCGCTTGAGCGACTAAGCAACATCACGATGGTGGCGATGGACAAGACCGGTACGCTCACCACAGGCCAAATCGAAGTCACGCACGTTGAACCGATAGCTGCCAGTGACGTGGAGAGTCTGCTCAGCATCGCCATGGCGGCGGAGCAGCGATCAACTCATCCCATCGCAGCAGCGGTGGTGCGGCTGGCTGAGGCGCATCATCTGCGTCCTGCGGATCTGGTCTCGCTCACCAACGTGCCCGGCCGAGGCATCGAAGGCGAATTCGAGGGCAAACCCGTTCGCATCGGCAATTATGATTTCTGTGAACCGCTCATCCCCATCTGCTTCCGCCGACATACCCAGCAGATTATCCAGCACATTGCTGCAGCGGGCGGCAAGGCGGTGGTCATCGCGCACGACGGACAGGCGCTGGTGCTGTCATTGGCCGATCAGCCGCGGGAAGGCGCAGAAGACCTGACACGCGAACTGCGCGAAGTGGGCGTCAAGAGCGTCACCATGCTCACCGGCGACACCACGCTGATTGCAGAACGATTGGCCAAACAGCTTGGCATTGACAATGTGAAAGCGGAACTGCTGCCGGAGGACAAGGTTGAGCAGATCCAACAGCTTCGCCGCGAGGCTGCGCCTGACGCGCGCATCGCAGTGATCGGCGACGGCGTGAACGATGCGCCGGCTCTGGCGGTGGCGGATGTCGGACTGGCGATGGGCGGGATTGGCGCTGATGCAGCTCTTGAGACTGCTGATGTGGTGCTGCTGCACGACAATCTCGATCGCATTCCGTGGAGTTTCAATCTTGCGCGGCGTGTGAGGCGAATTATGCTGGCCAATCTCATCTTCGCCACCAGCGTCATTGCGGTGCTGGCGGTTGCGACCATATTCGGCTACGTGCCGCTGCCTCTGGGCGTAATCGGGCACGAAGGTTCAACGCTGCTGGTGGTTGCCAACAGCCTGCGCCTTCTGATGCACCGCGATCCATAAAAAAAGCAAACAAGAGCGAGCGAGTTGACGTGCCGGCAGCGCGCAGCGGTATGGCCATGTGTTGCCAGCGCAGCATTTTTACCATCGGCGATGGGAGTCGGGCCGTTTCAGCGCATCGCGCATCGCTTTGCGAGTTTGTTCATCCAGCAGATTCTCCAGCATCGCAGCGGTATGCGTCTCGAGCGTGGTCACCTCGCCGGTGTTGCGCAGCAGTTCCTGATGCAGGCTTTGCTGCATGCGGTCGTCCATGCTGGTTGGATCCATCATGGCGTAGAGGATGGTTTGAAACTCAATGCGGCTGCGCAACATCAGTTCGATGGCGCGTCTGGAAAGCTCGTTGCGCTTTTTGACGTACTCAGCATAAATGGCCTCAGCCTGCTGCATGAGCGCATCATCAAGCTGCGCGTGGCGCATCCATTCGATCTGACGATCAGGGGTTCGCCGGGGATAAAGCCAGGTAAACGATGCGCGATCGAAGCGCTCTTTCCATCGTTGGCTGGCAGCTTCGCCAAGCTGCGCTCGGACGATTTCTCCGATCTGCGTCACTGCGTGGCGATTGAGTTCATACAGTTGCTGCCAGCGTTTGAGCGCCGCCTGCTGCTCGCGCTGCAGAGCCTGGCGGTTTTTCTCAATATCAGCAATCCGCCGCGCCACTTTGCCCTGGCGATGGGCGGCTGCGGTTTCAACCAGCAGAGCATCGAGTTCGTATTCGTATTGGGTCAGGATGTCAGCCAAGGCGTGGGGCGAAATGCCATGCAGCTCGCCGCCTTCGCGCATGGCTTCATCCGCCAGCGCCAGCACGTCAACGCCATCGCCAGCGTACTCCTGAACATTGCTTGCAGCCTGCCGGGGGTGCAGCAGAATCGCTCGGCGAAGCGCGCGGACCGCGGCGGGAAAACGGGCTGTCTGCTCGGGTGTAAGGATCACCTCAAGGCCGAAGAGCAGATCAGCTAAAGCCTCATCAGCCACTGGCCCGGCCTGCTCATAGACGCGAAGCACCGCGATGCGCCGCTGGGCAAGTTCGTCTGACGATAAACGGCCGCGCCCCGCCAGAGCGTCCAGCACCTGCTGCTCGCCTGCTGCGGCGGCCTCCTGCTGCAGGCGTGCGGTCAGATCGGTCAGCGTCTGCGTGTAATGGCTGAACAGCGTCTCAGTGATGGAGCGCTGGCTGGGGTCGATGCCAATGTGCTGGCACAGCTGGTGAAACTGCTGCACGGTCACGCGCGGCTCGATGAAATCGCCGACCGCACTTTGTGCGTAAACCTTTTCGCTGAAGGCAGATATGAGCAATATTGCAGCGATGGCGGCAGCGTGCAGTACACCGCGGCGCAGCGGCGCTGCACCGCCAGAGATGCCGAAGTCTGACGACGATGCGGTTTTCATAGCCACCTCATGCAACAAAGCGTTCTTCCAAACGGCCCTCATGAGCCGCTTGGTTTTTGCCGTACATACATACGGTTGAACGAGAAACGTACCGCTGTCTTGCATTTCGGTTCAACCAAGCCCCAGCGGTGTACGTGGAGTGCGGTAAAGAAAGACAGTATACGTCCATGCGAGCCGGGCAGTTTAGACGTCCGTCCAGACGCAATGGCAGGTGTTCCAGTGCGAGCGCAGGCGTATTCCCAGCCGGCAAAGAGCAATGGCAATCTGCGATTTGAAATCACGGATTTGAACTTGGAAATTTCAGATGTGAGGTTTCAGATTTCACGCCTTAGGGCTTGGGAGCGTGAATCTGAAACCCAATTCCGTAATTGCAGATCCGCCGTTTCAAATCTGAAATCTGAAATTTCAAATCTATACCAATCAAGTCCCGATCCGAGAGACACGAGAACCTGATCCAAACTTCCCTTGAAGCGTTGAGCCATTGAACGCGCTGCCTGATCGAATTTCTCGAGAAATGTGCTGCTGATGAACAAAATGCGAAAGCATTGCGGTCAGGAGTTTGGAGTAGTTTGAGATTCTCACCCAGGTTGTGTTGACAGTTCACTCGTGCGCTTGTGATTGCTGAGCAGCCAGCAGTTACGCAAATCAAGCGTCAACCTGCTGCCTCTCATCACATGGTGCACAACAGTACGGGCCGCAGCGTGCTGCGTGCTCCTGCCGCTCATTATGGTCTGGGATGATGCATGCGTACCACATCGCGCAGGCGTGAGCGATCGACATGGGTATAGATCTGCGTGGTGGAGATGTCGCTGTGGCCAAGCAGTTCCTGCACGACGCGCAGGTCGGCTCCGCCCGCCAGCAGGTGCGTAGCGAAGCTGTGACGTAGCATGTGCGGATGCGCTTTGGGCAGCCCGATCCGCTGGGCGTGCCGCTTGACGATCTGCCACACCGCCACGCGCTCCAGCGGCCTGCCGGTGTTGGAAAGCAGCAGCCGCTGAGCGTCGCGGCCGTCGCCAAAGCGGGTCAATTCGCCTCGCAGTTCATCCAGATAGCGCTGCGTCCAATGCTGGGCCGGGCGGCCGATCGGTACCAGCCGCTGCTTGGAGCCTTTGCCCGTCACCAGCACCACGCCGAGGGTGGGGTTGTACTGGTTGAGGCACAGCGCGCCGACTTCCGAAGCACGCAACCCGGCAGCGTACATCAGTTCAAACATGGCCTTGTCGCGCAGCCACAGGCGGCCGGTGTCGGGGCAGGGCGATTCGAGCAGATCGCGCATCTGTTTGGGCGAGAGCACCCCCGGCAGGCGCTTCCATCGGGTAGGTGTTTCGAGCAGCCGGGTGGGATCGTCGTCGATGTATCGATTGGCTGCGAGAAAACGGAAAAAAACCCGCAATGTGGCCAGATGACGCGCGATGGAGGCCGGTTCCAAGCCTCGCTCGCGGTGCAGATAGCGGATGTGCTCAGCCAGGTGGCTCGCATGCACCTGCGACAATGCGCGAATGTCCATGCGGGTCAAATGCTGCCGCAGATCGCGCAGATCGGCGCTGTACGCCTGCAGCGTTGCGGGGGCGAGTCCCGCTTCTACACGGAGATACGCGAGAAACTCACGTACCGGTTGCTCGAAGGGGCAGATGGTTGGCATTGAGTGTTATGGAAATGACCGGCACCTGCGTGCTCCGCGCCGCTTCGTCGTTGATGCGGTGGTACAGCGGACAGCCGTGGTACGCACCAAAGCATACCTGAAACGCCTGCTCAATACGCCCGAGACTGAACCGGTGGCCGCATCGTGCATCGTTGTGGTCCACATGCGGGCAGCAGGCATGATCAACGGTCTTCAAAACAGCAGCCGAAGCGGCATCCTCTGTGGTGTGTGAACCAGAGCGACGGCCGGTGGGGAGCAATCCTGGCCCCTGTGAAATCTCATCCATGAACGAGCTTCTCCTAAGCGTCTGACAGTATCGGGCAAGCTGCGATTTCTGCGCCAATATTCGATCATCGCGCATCTGCGCATATTCGGCAGGTCGTGCGCGATGCCGCGGGCAAGAGTTGCGCCTCCATGCGGTTTCCGCGCGTTTACCGGCGGCTCACACGTGCGCAAACCGCTCCTGTCGCCCGTCAATGCAAAAGGCACGCATCTTGCCCTATGTCCCGCGTCCCACCAGGGCAAGGAGTGCCACGTGCGGGAACAGCTTCGACAGATCATTGAAAAGACACGTCGATCGAGTCCACGGACGGGCTCGATCGACGCATCTGAAATCTCACACGCCGCTGATGGATTGGGCAGCGAGCTTGTGCGGCTGGCGCGAATCGCGGCAGCAATGCACATGGCTGACGCTGCAGCGCTGCTGACCCAATCACGCGACGACGACAACAACAGCAGCATCGCCTCGAGCACACCCGCGATCACGCTGCCAACAAACGCTGGCGGCCCGATGTCTGATGCGCTGACCAGTCTGGCAGCCACGTTGGCCATTGCGGAGGAAGCGACATGAACTACGGCCTGTACCTCTCCGCCGGCGGCGCGCTCAGCAGCCTGCATCGGCAGGATGTCATCACCAACAATCTGGCAAACCTGAACACCGTCGGCTTCAAACCCGACAGCGTCGAGTTTCGCACCCGTTTGGCTGAGCGGCTGGAGTCAGGCGCCGCATTTGCCGAGCCGCAACTGATTCTTGAGCAGCTTGGCGGCGGCCCGGGCGCACAGCCGACGCGCATCAATTTCATTCAGGGCGGCCTCACGAAAACCAGCAACAACCTTGACCTCGCACTGGAAGGCGACGGCTTTTTCGTCGTTCACACCGGCCGCGACGCGGGAAATGACTCGTTGCGCTTCACACGAGACGGCCGCTTCACGCTCAATGCAGCAGGCGAGCTGGTGATGAGCGCCACCGGCATGCGCGTGCTCGATCATGAAGATCAGCCCATCCGCCTGGATCGCAGCGCAACCGTGCAGATCAATGCCGACGGTCAGATTCTGCAAAACGGCGTGCCCGTGGCACGTCTGCAGATCGCAACGGTTGACGATACGCGCAGCCTCATGAAGGAAGGCGCAAGCCTGCTTCGATTCAAGCCGGGAGTCGCCAACCTTGCTGTGCGGCGGCCTGCAACTGCTGCGGTGCGGCAGAACCACCTCGAGAACAGCGCGGTCGACCCGATCATGGCTCTCAACGCCATGATCGACGCCTCCAAGGCGGTATCAGCCAACGCCACCATGATGCAATACCACGACAACCTGCTGGGGCAGGTCATCAACACCTTCGCACGCGTCGGATAAGCGATTTCGATCGTCTCGAATGTTTTGACGGATTCATTCATAAGAGCCTTCACGATTCCCATGGCCATCATCGCACTTCATTCCGCATCTACAGGACTCAGCGCACTGAGCACGTCGCTGGACGTGATCGCCAACAATCTGGCCAACGCCAACACTGAAGGCTTCAAGGCCAGCCGCGCAAACTTTCAGGACCTGCTCTACATCGAACGCGATGCGCCCGGCACAGAAAACGCCAACGGCGATCAGCGCCCGCTGGGGCTGTTCGTCGGCCTGGGCACCAAAATCTCCGGCACGCAGATCGACTTCACTCAGGGACCTGCCATGTCCACAGGCCGCACGCTCGATCTCATGATCGACGGCCCCGGGTTCTTTCAGGTGCAAGTGGAGGACACCACCGGCGAAGGTATTGCGTACACCCGAGCCGGCAACTTCATCCTTAATTCTGAGGGTGAGATCGTGCTCGCCACCGATCAGGGCAGACGCTTGATCCCCAACATTCAGATTCCCCCTGACGCCACTGACATCAGCATCAGTGCCGATGGCACAGTGAGCGTGACCATTGCTGGCCAAATCGAGCCGCAGGAACTGGAGCGCATTCAGCTCGCCACGTTCATCAACCCCGCTGGGCTGCGACCGCTTGGCGAGAACCTCTACATCCCCAGCGCTGCATCCGGTGAAGCGATCGTGGGCGATCCGCTTGAGGACGGCCTGGGCGGCATTCGGCAGGGCTTTCTCGAAGGCTCGAACGTCGATCCGGTTTTCGAGCTGGTGAATCTCATCAAAACGCAGCGAGCATTCGAACTCAACAGCCAATCCATCCAGGCTGCGGATGAAGCCCTGCAGACCATCGGCAGGTTGAGAAGGTTCTAACGCCAGTGACGCGGTAAAGCAGCGTCGCGCTGCTCGCCTCGGCACCCGCTGACCGCCACGACTTGCTCACCCCATCGCCAGCACGCCACATCGTTTGTTCACAGCTCGGCACAACAGGAATTTGCGTCATGATTCGAATCAAATCGCCTTACATTGCTGCACTGATCGTCGGCCTTGTTGCAGGCATGATGTCTGCCGTCGCCGGCACTGCTGCTGCCGATACCATTGCGCTTCGCAACGCTGTTCGCTTGCCCGCTGATGCTCAGGCGGTCACGCTCGCCGACATTGCTGAGATCGAAGGCGAAATGGCAGAGCGCTTTGCTGACCTTTTTATTCTTGAACTGCCCGAATCCGGCGACGCAGTGGAAATCAGCGTGCGCGACGTTCGCCAGCGTTTGCACGAAGCCGGCGCGCATTGGGGCAGGATCAATCTCAGCGGCCGCAAGGTTATTGTTCGTCCCAGCCGCGGCTCTGAGATCGCGCCGCCCTTGGCCAATGCGCCGGTCTCGCTCGCTGAGCCCAAGCGTGAAGCGTCAGCGAAAAAGCGCGAGCCATCGCGCGTGGAAGTACGTGCGGTTGACGTGGTCAATCAGTCCACGCTGCGCGGCATGATCGCAAACCTCATCGTCAACAATCTCAATGCGCAGGCGCATGATGTCGCGCTTTTGTTTGAAAACGATGACGCTGACCTGCTGGATCGCGCACTGGAAGGAGCGCGATTCGAACTGCAGCCGCTCGGCAGCTTTGTCAGCGAACGTATTGAACTGGCTGTGCGAATCTGGAGCGATGGCCGGGTGACGGAGACGCACCGGATATCGGTGTTGCCCAAGCTGCGCGTGCAGGCGACGGTGTTGCGTCATGACATCGGCCGCAATCATGTTCTCAGCGATGCTGATCTGGAGACCGTGCAGCAGTGGCTCTCACCGCCGCTGGCTGCCATGACGGTGCATCGTGTCGCAGCGGTGGGGCGGGTGGCGGTGCGGAGCATGAAGGCCGGCGAAGTGCTTCGCGAAAAGCACATTCATCGCGAAACGCTGGTGAAGCGAGGCGATCTGGTGATTGTGCGCTGCCTGGTGGGCGGCGTGGCGATCTCGCTGCAGGCTGAGGCGAGATCCGATGGCGGCGAGGGCGATGTCATCGAGTTTCGCAAACAGGGCGAGCGAGAAACGTTTCTTGCGACCGTCGTCAGTCGTGGTGAAGCCGTGCTGGATCTGGCAAAAAGATAAGCCGCGATAAGCAGCAACTGCAATGAAAGGTACGTGCATTGCACTGGATGCCGAACACGCGATGACCGCACCGAAGGCCAATATCTGACAACTGATCTGACAATCAGCAACTAACATCCCGGAACATTCATTCATGAAACGCACTCACATCATTCTTACCGCACTTGGCAGCATGATTGCTGTGATTCCAAACACCGCGGCGCAGTCGTCGTCACGGTATTTTGCGGAAGAAGCCGCATCAAGTTCGCTGCTGGTGACCACGCCGCCATCTGAATCAGCCACTGCGGTGAACGCCGACCCGCACGCGCTGCGTGCGGTGAGCATGTTTGCCGTTGCGCCGCCGGAGCCGCGTGAATTCCAGAAGCACGATCTGGTGCAGATCATCGTGCGCGAATCCAGTCAGGCAACGAGCAGCCAGGAACTGGAAACCGAAAAAGAAACGCAGATCGACGGCCAGATCTCAGCCTGGCCCAACTTCAACTTGCGCGATCTACTGAATCTGCAGATTCAGGCCGGCCGCTCGACAAATCTTCCAAAGCTTGATGTGAACTTCACCAAGGAATTCTCCGGCGAGGGTGATTACAAGCGGAAGGACGACATCACTGCCCGGCTCACCGCGGAAGTGATTGAAGTTCTGCCCAATGGTAACCTTGTTCTGGAAGCGCGCACGCACATCAAGACCGACAAGGAAGAGCAGACACTGAAGGTAACGGGCATCTGTCGGCCGGATGACGTCACCGCTGCCAACACGATCCTTTCGAACCAGCTTCACGATCTCACGATCGAAAAAATGCACAAAGGCGAGTTGCGTGAAGCAGCGAACAAAGGCATCATCACCAAGGTGCTGGAAACGGTGTTCGCATTCTGATATCTCGATCGAACCGCTCTCGTCATTGTGCGTATCGGATCACCTGCAAGGGTGGATGGGACCCGGTCGGCTGCACGGTCGGCCGGGTTGTTTATTTGTGATCCGACAGCCGCAAAGCAACGCCTTGCGCCGCATACATAAATCACAAAATACCCCCGAATGTTACACGCACAATTAACCGCAGCGCTGATCACGCAGCACGATGCGCAGTCTGCAGTGATGCGCCATCAACATCACTTGTAGCGCACTTCCCGATCGAAGAAGCCGTACCGGGCCGCTTCCTTGGCCAGCGCCAGGGTTTTTTCCGTGCAGGCAATTGCGCGTTCGCAGCCTTCCTTGAGAATGTTCAGGATTGCCTGGTCGTCGCCTTCGTACTGCTTGCGACGTTCGCGCATGGGCGTGAGAAGCTTGTCGATCGCCTCAGCGACCTCAGCCTTGATGTGCCCGTCGCCGATGTTGTCGCCCGTTGCGTATCTGTGCTCAAGCTCCTTCACGCGCGCTTCATCCTGAATAAACGTGCGCACGTACTGAAACAGCGCGTTGTTGATGTCGCCCGGCTCGGTCATGCTCTGTCGGCCGGTGTAGAGCTGACCCATCTTCTTCTTGATAGTCTTGAGATCGTCGGTGATGAAGATTGCATTGTTGAGCGACTTGCTCATCTTGTTCACGCCGTCGGTTCCAACCAGGCGGCCGACTTTGCCCACATCAGCTCGCGGGATGGGGAATACGCCGCCGAGCTTCACGTGGTCTTCATCGTCTGCGTGCTCATCAACCTTGCAGTAGATCTGGTTGAAACGCCGCGCCACCTCGCGCGTCAGTTCCAGATGCGGCACCTGATCTTCGCCCACCGGCACGCTGTGAGCGCGAAACGCCAGAATGTCCGCCGTCTGGCCAACCGCATACAGCGGAAAGCCAAAGCTGTAATTGTCGCCCAGCCCCTTGACCTTGATTTCATCCTTCAAGGTCGGGTTGCGCATCACGCGGTTGAACGGCAGAAGCATTGCGAACAGGTAGGTCAGTTCGCTGATTGCGGGAATCTCGCTCTGGAGGAAGATCGCGCTGCGGGCAGGGTCGATGCCCATTGCCAGATAGTCACGCACGATTTCCAGGCAATCGCGGCGGATTTCATCAGGCCGATCGGCCCGCGTGGTGAAGGCGTGAATGTTGGCGATGATGAAATAGCACTCGTGGGAGTCCTGCAGCTCAACACGCCGCTTGACGCTGCCCACGTAGTGGCCCAGATGCAACTGTCCGGTCGGTGTGTCGCCGGTGAGAATAACGGGTTTTCCGGTCGCGTTCATGAGACACGTACTGTAGCAAAGGAAAAAGCCGAAAGGCGACGTTTGAGAGGTGAAAAGTATGGTGCGCCGCTTCGTCTGCCGTCGCTGCGGTTCTGTCTTGTCTTCGGCTTCCGGTTGGCTGGTTGTGCAGGCAGTTGCTGGCTGTCACTGGATGAACTGGGCAAGCGTGAGGTTGCCTGCGTTAAACAGCATGTGCATGACAATGGGCGCGACGAGTCGGCCGGTGCGCTCGTAGGCCCAGCCGAAGGCCGCCGCCAGCACGAACAATACCGTCAGCGCGTGCGGCGGGACGCTGGGAACGTGCTGCAGCGCGAAGATGCCGCTGGTCAATGCGATGGCGGCCCAATGACCAAGGCCAGCGAATACCAATGACCGCTGCAGCAGTCCGCGATACATCACCTCTTCCATCACCGGCGCGCCGATCACCACCAGCAGGACCATCAGCAGATACCAGCCATCGTGGGGAGCATCCAGCAGCAGCCGCAACGTGTCATGGGCGATCGGATCATCCGGCGCGCGTGTGATCCATGCAGTCAGCGCTCCTGCTGCATGAACGACAGGCCAGGCCAGCAGCAGCGCGCCTGCGCCGAATGCCGCGGCTTTTGCTGTGCCAAGACGAGAGCTTCGATCCGCCGGACTGGCTCGCATGGTCAGCCAGAGAAAGATGCCGACTGCTATCGCCTGGCCCGCGTACGCTCCAAGCATCATTAGCGCGGTCTGCTGCAGCGTCAGCGGCTGGCCGGATGAGATTGCCTGAGCATCGCCGAACTGCGCCGCGGCAGCGCCGGCTCCAATCTTGCCAAGCAGCCACATGATGATGAATAAGCCAAAGCCCAGCGAGGCTGGAAAAGGTGCCGGGCGATTGGGCGCCGATCGCAGCCGGTGCCACCTTAGAGCGAAAAACAGCGCGATACATCCAGCAGCCAGTACAAACATGATGACATTGCCCAATCCCAACTGCCGCCTCGGCGCTGCAGTCTCAGGCGGCGTGGCTTCGACCGGAACAGGGGGCATCGGCTGATCGAGCGCTTGTGCGCTCTCAGATACTTCAGCTGATTGGTCGATGATGAGTGGTGCGGCTATAACTTGTGTTTCCCACCCCGTCAGCGACACCAAGACCAGCATCAGGAGTACGCAGGCAATCATGGCATCCGGCCTTCCCGGACAACCCGGCACGCCCGCTGTCCCAACCCTCGACGTCATCCTTGCGCACAAGCGAGTCGAGGTGGCCAAAGCGAAGGTGAACACACCGCTGAAAACATTGCAACTGCGATGTGCCCAGCTTGAAAGACCCAGGAATTTTTTCGCAGCAGTTGTGAGCGAGCGCGACCGAAACCGCACCAGGGTGATTGCGGAGATCAAGCGCAAAAGCCCGTCGGCGGGGCTGCTTCGTGAAGCGTTTCGAGAGTCGTTCGATCCGGTCGGCATCGCCAAACAGTACGCAGAAGCTGGCGCCGCGGCACTGAGCGTTCTGACGGATGAGACGTTCTTCGGTGGGCATCTGGGCTATATCCAGCTCGTGCGCGACGCTGTGCCGCTGCCGGTCTTGCGCAAGGACTTCATCGTTGACGAATATCAAATCTGGGAAGCCCGGGCCGCCAACGCCGATGCGGTGCTGCTGATCGCTGACGTTCTGCCTGAAGGCGAACTGCTGGACATGATGATTCTCGCCCGCGAACTGGGCATGACCACGCTGGTGGAAGTGCACGATGTGGAAACGCTGCTGAAGGTGCGCCGGTATATCGGATTTCCGCACGCAGGCTACTCGCTTCTGGGCATCAACAATCGCAATCTGCGCACGATGGAAACCGATCTTTCCCACAGCTTCCGCATGGTGGAAATGGTGGAAGACCGTCACGTGCTGGTGAGCGAATCGGGCATCAAATCGCAGGACGACTTGCGCAAGCTGCGCCAGCATGGCGTGAACATTGTGCTGGTAGGCGAAAGCCTGCTGCGGCGGGAAAATCCCGGCGAGGCGCTTCGCGAACTTCTGGGAGCAGCCTGACCGCAGCCCTGGATGCAGTGAAGCAGCCTGCGCTGCTTGATATTCCAACTGTCAAATTCGATGCGGCTTATCGAAAATACAGACGCAGCAGAGCGACAATCTCCGGCACGTTGATCAGGCATCGATCGCAACGCTGCATTGCAGACTCGCGAATACAGTAACGTCGCATGTTCAGGCCCGTTCGTCGAACACTCAGGCACATCCGGTATCACTCGGCTTCGCGGCCGAACAATATCTGGACGCGCGCTGCTGATGCAGCCCTGGTGGCGTCGCTTCTTTGTGCGCTGCCCGTGGTGTGGCTGTGCGACATCGCAATCATTCGACATGTCACTGCCCTTGAGCTGACGGGCATCGTCTGGCAGGACGCTCAATCAAATGTAACGACTGTGCAGTTGAATAATGCGCCGATGGGGCTGCTCAGCCGCCCGTCCGGCGATCCGATCGGCAGCTTCAAACTCACCGTGACCAATCATCATCGCGGCTGGCCGTTTTCCACAAGTGTGCGGCAACTGCCGGCTGTACTTGATCTGGATCTGCGCACCGAGCCTCAGCCCCGTCCGAACGTACAACTGGATTCCGATTCGCCGCTGCGCAAAGCGCTCGAAGCTGCGCTGCACTCCAATGAGCAGGACGCAGCGCTGGCTGCATTTCGCCGCGACAACGCGCACGTGCAGCATCACACGCTGGCGTGGGTGGCTGGAAGCGCAACCTGGTGGATCATGCTGACGTTCGGTTCATCCATCGCGCTGGCTGTTATTCGATTCAGTTCGCGGTGGATTCAAGTCAAGCGCGAGCTGCGCCGCCGCCGATTGCGCGATGAAAACAAATGCGCCCACTGCGGCTACGACCTCACCGGCCTGGAGTTTCATGAAAAATGCCCCGAATGCGGCGCGCTAGTGTGGTGATCGGAATAACTCACTCTGGGCGTGATTCATTCAGCAATCACATGGCAAACAACTGATACACGACATAGGCGTTGAGACTCGACAGCGCCAGCACGATCGCGCCTGTGACGATCAGCGTCCGCCACCGCTGCGCGCCGAGCCATGCCAAGCCGAATATGGCCAGCAGCGAGAAGAATGTCATCAATATGATGGCCCACACGTTGTCGATCTCGAAAGAAAACCAGCGTCGCAACAGTGCAGCGGGCATCAGCATCGGCAGTGCGGGCCAGCGGATAACCCACTGCCAGCGGTAGTCATTCCACGGATAATCGATCAGAATCAGCCAGCTGAAAGGCGCGTAGATCGCCAGAGCCATGACCAGCACGGAAACCATCCAGCGAAAGCGACAATCGCGCCGCGCAGCGCGTGCAGAATCGTACAACGTGCCGCATTCAGGACACACCAGCTCTGATAAGCCAGCAAGACTGTAGCCGCATTTGAAGCATTTCAGCGCAGCGTGCGGCAGTGAGCGGCGGGGTGAGGCGTCAGCCATGCGAATCAAGTGTAGCTATGCCGCAGCGGCAGCGTGCGGAGCGCGGTTTCATGGTTGATCGTTCGTCGGTACATTGAGCATCATGATGAACGATCTGGTTCAAGTCACGCTCGAGAATAACATCGCCACGTTGACGCTCAATCGGCCTGAAGCGCACAACGCGCTGTCGGTTGAGCTGATTGCCGCCATGAATGAAGCGCTCAGCGGCATTGAACGCGACGCTGCGCCGGATGGAGCTGTGCGCGTGATGATCCTCGCCGGTGAGGGCAAGTCCTTCTGTGCCGGCATGGATCTCAAGGGCGTGATGAGCGATCCCAAAAAGATGGCGGGCATGCTGCGCGATCTCTCGGTGTTCAGCCGGCGTGTGCGGCGACTGCCGATCCCGACGATTGCCCGCGTGCAAGGGGCTGCGGTCGGCGGCGGCTGCGGGTTGATGGTTGTGACCGATTTCGCCATAACGCATCCCGAAGCGAAAGTCGGCTACCCCGAGGTCGATCTGGGCGTGTGTCCCGCGGTGGTGGCGCCGTGGCTGATCAAAAAAATCGGCCCCGGCCGGGCGCGGGCCATGCTGCTGGCGGGGGGGACGATGTCCGGTCAGGCAGGTTTCGAGGCAGGGTTGGCCTCGCATCTGGTGCCGCGGGAGCAACTTGTATCCGCAGCGCAGGAACTGGCGGAGAAACTCGTCAAAGGCGGCCCAAATGCAATGGCTGTCACCAAACGCTGGCTGAATGAGCTTGATGGTTCAATGGAAGATGCGCCGTTTGAGAAAGCTGCGGAACTTTCAGCGCAGGTGATCGCTGGCGAAGAAGCGCAGACACGCCTGCGACGAATCTTCGGCGAGAGATAAGTATCAGGTGGGGGGATTGGTGGGCGAATGGAGCTGCTGCGTCACACTCGCGCCCCGTCTTGCTCATGCAATCAGCGCAGCGTGCCGTGCAACGTATCTCCGCATACCGCAGGCTTATGCCTTCAAATTGCGTGATCAAACGGTATGGACAGCATCTAAATTATACACTTGCTGAGTGTCTCTCTGGAACCGGTCCAACCAGTCCAGGCTCAGAATCGGGGTGATTTTCCCACGGCTGGGCCATGTGGCAAAAGGACTGTCGGTCCCTTACAATTCCAACAGGATATTCAGGTGGGCCACACGCTTGCTGGCAGCGTTGAGATTCCAGCAGCCGGTCTGGGCCGGTTTGGGCATAAAGCCCTGCTGTCAGAAGGTTTGTGGTAGAAACGAGTGCAGGGCGGTGTGTCGCACATATGAGAAATGCTTGCCTGCGGATGGTGAGCAATGACACTCGGCCATCGGAAGCCGTCGCCTCACTCATGCAGGAGTGCGCGGCACTGACTCGGCAGAAGCAGCGTCCGACACCTGCCTGCCCATGGCGCAGCAAGGCGAATACGTGAATGCCTGCCTGCCGCCCGGCCCCCGCGACGAGACCAGGAGAACCGTTGTGTCCAAGACCAACCTCGCCAGTGAACTGAAAAACGTCTCGGCCAAGGATCGCAAGCAGATCGAGCAGGCGCAGGAGATGCTCGGCCCCGATCCGGAAACCATGGGCTTTATCAAAAATATCTTCTGGGGCAATTTCCGCGAGGAACTGGTGTTGCCGTTCCCCGAAATCTCCGCGGAAGAAGTCGCACGCTGCGATCAACTGCTCGCAGCGCTTGATGAATATCTCCGGAACGAGCACCCGCATTTTGAAATTGACCGCACGCAGAACATCCCCGACTGGGTGATCAAGAAGCTCTTTGACTTGGGCGTGATGGGGATGATCATTCCCAAGGAATACGGCGGCGGCGGATACAGCATCACCAGCTACAACCGCGTGCTGGAGCGCATCGGCATGACCTGCGGCTCCACGGCCGTGTTGGTCTCAGCGCACCAGTCCATCGGCTGCGGCGCGCTGGTGTTGTTCGGCAATGAAGAACAGAAACGCACCTATCTGCCCCGCATGGCCAAGGACACCCTCAGCGCGTTCTGCCTGAGTGAGCCGAACGTCGGCTGTGATGCGGGCGGACAGGAAACCCGCTGCGAGCTGACCGAGGATGGACAGTACTACATCCTCAACGGCGAAAAGAAGTGGGCCACCTCCGGCGCCCGTGCGGGCCTGTTTACCGTGATGGCCAAGCAGAAAATGCCCGACGGCAAGGAGCGCGTGACCGCGCTGATCTGCACGCCGGACATGGAAGGCATTGACATTTACAGCCGCAACCGCAGCAAATGCGGCATCCGCGGCACCTGGCAGGCGCGCATCCGCTTCACCAACGTCAAGGTGCCGCGCGCCAACCTGCTGCACAAGGAAGGCAAGGGCCTCAATGTTGCGCTGACATGCCTCAACTACGGCCGCTGCACGCTGTCGGCAGGCATGGTCGGCGCCGGAAAGGCAGCCTATGAGCAGGCTGTCAAGTGGGCGCAGTATCGGTATCAGTTTGACCGACCCATTGCTGAGTTCGAGCAGATTCAGGAAAAGATCGCCAAGATGGCGGCGTACTGCTACGCCATGGAGGCGATGCTGTACATGACCACCGGTATCGTCGACCGCAAGGACGACGACATCATGCTCGAAACCGCCATCTGCAAGGTCTTCTGCTCCGAGTACGGCTGGCGCACCACCGATCACGCCCTGCAGGTGATGGGCGGCGAGGGGTACATGACCGAGAACGTGGTCGAACGACTCTGGCGCGACAGCCGCATCAACATCATCGTGGAAGGCGCCAACGAGGTGATGCACAGCTTCATCTTCGCCTACGGCTCCAAGCAGCTTGGCGAATTCATGCTGGGCGTGAAGAAGAACCCCTTCGGTAATCTCGGCGCTGCGATGCAGATCGGTTCGGAACTGTTCCTTGGCATTCGCAGGGGCAAACCCACCATCACGCGCGTGTCGCCGCAACTTGCCGATCTCGCCCGTGAACTGGAGCGGCGTGTCCAGGAGTTCAGTCACCAGGTGAAGATGAGCTTCAAGATTCACGAAGAAAAGCTCATCACGCGGCAGATGGTCCAGTACCGCTTGAGCCAGTCGGTGATCTGGATTCATGCCATGACCTGCAGCCTTGCCAAGCTCGATAAATCCATCCGCGAAGGATTGGAAGGCCATCAGCTTGCACACGACATGGCCATTGTCCGCCATGTGTTTGCGCTGGGCGGCGAGGAAATCGACAACTGCCTGCGGGCGCTGCGTCACAACACCGACGACACCATGCGCATCGCGGCACAGGCGGCGCTGAAGCGAAGTGATACACTGCCCAACGCTGATTATGTGCTGCCTGAGAAAACGCCCGATCTCAAGGCACGCGGCACCGGCCGCACGCCCGACCAGACGCACATCGATCAGTTCGGCTCAGGATCGACCGTGCGAGCGGAAAACGTCTCCGTTTGACGGGCCTCGCAATCGGCAATCGGTTTATTTTCCAGTCCCCGAAATCTCATCAAAGTTCCAGAATCTGCTCCATCATGAATCTTTTTGAACAGATCATTGAACGCGGCCACGAGCGTGTGGCGTTTCACCAGGATCCGGAAACCGGATTGCGGGCCATTGTGGCCATCCACAACACAAAGCTCGGCAACGCGCTGGGCGGCACGCGGCGGTGGTATTACGAAACCGAAGATGAAGCGATATACGACGTGCTGCGCCTCTCGCAGGGCATGACTTACAAGAGCGCCGCAGCAGGGCTGCCCATGGGCGGCGGCAAGAGCGTCATCATGATGCCCGAACCCGGCCACAAACCCACCGAGGCCGAGGCTCGCGCCATGGGACGCTTCGTTGATACTTTCAACGGCGTGTACATCGCTGCGGAAGATGTTGGCGTCAACACACAGTTCGTCGACTGGATGGCCCTGGAAACCAAGCACGTGATGGGCGGCGAGAAGGTGTCGGTCGGCGGCGATCCTTCGCCGTATACCGCCCAGGGCATCGTCAACGCCATGAAGGCGGCGCTGACCTATACCGGCCGCCCGGTCGACTTCACCGGCCTTACCGTCGCGCTGCAGGGCGTGGGGAACGTTGGCTACAACGTGGCGAAGATTCTGACCGCCAGCGGCGCAAAGGTCATTGCTGCTGACATCAACCAGACCAATCTCGAGCGCGCGGTGCGCGAACTCAACGTGCAGGTGGTTGATCCGAGCGAAATTCTCACCGTGCCGTGCGACATTCTTTCGCCCTGCGCACTAGGCGGCGTGGTGGACGGCCACATCGCCAACAAACTGCGGTGCGAGATTTTCTGCCCCGGCGCGAACAACGTGCTGGATGATCCCGATGAGGATGCGGTGATTCTCAAGAGCCGCGGCATTCTGTATGTGCCCGATTTCATCGCCAACGCCGGCGGCGTGATCCAGCTTGCCGGACTGTACCTGGGCTACAACGACCAGCAATTGGCGCAGAAGATCGCTGACATCGAAGCGACTGCGCTGGAAGTGCTGCGGGATGCTGAGAACCGCACCAGCACCCACGCTGCTGCAGTTGCGCTGGCTGAACGCCGCATCGCTGAAGGTTCTTCGCGCGACCGTTCGTCCCAGCAGAAGGTCACGGCATCATAAAACGCCGTCACGCATCGCGGCACATTCGTACAACGCATAACAGCACACGGCCGGATCACACAGGCCGTGTGCTTTTTTCATTTTTGCCCGGCACATTGCGTTTGCAGCAGACGCGAGCATCATGACTCGCGTGCTGGCGATGCCTGTTGCGCATCATCGTTCAGCGCGTGATTGCCGCTTTATGGCTTGCCCGCCAGCGGCGGCACAAATCATCCGCAGCTTCGGGCCAATGAGGAAACTCAAATGCAAAGCCGGATTCGTGCAATCGTGTCGGAACGACTCGGCGGCTTTTGAGAATCAGTTCTGTTTCCGTGCGCATCAACACTACGCCGATTTCCAGCATCCATGCAGCAGTGCTGCTGCGATGATGAGGGCGGGCGCGCTTCATGCGCATCATGCGCTTATTTTTTGTGCTTGCTGTTTTTTCAGCCCACGCGCTGGTTGGGCGCGAGGGCTCCAAGCAGCGCTGCTTTGCTTTGCCGCTGCGCGTTCCACGTTCGCACGCGGCTGGTGCCGAGCACCTCCTTGCGATTGACCGCCAGCGAGGCGGGCGCGTCGATGGCCAGTCGCACCTTCTGCCCCCGAATCGCCAGGACACGGATTTCAACATCATCGCCAATGACGATCGATTCGCCGCGTTTCCGAGTAAGAACCAACATGTTCAAGTCTCCTTACTTGATGCTCGCATCCATGCCCGTCTGCGTGGTTCTGTGACCCGGTCGAGCAAACGCCACCCGGCCGAATCGATGTTGCACACCAACTAGACCATATTTTTCCCCGTGAATCGGTAGGAAACTGGCCTGATTCTCCGGATGACGGTTTGATCCGCCCCAGCGGTTTCTCAGTCACATGCATGTACGGCATGCCTGCAATGCAGGATCATCGCCTGCATCCATCTGTGCTCTGACAGCAAGATGCGATCTCTCAAGCAAGAATAGTGCGCGTTCTGCACGCATCTTTGCGCGCTGTGAACGCCCCCTGAAATCTTCATGCGGTGATTGTTGCCACATCAATCAGCCAGCATCAACGCCAGCGGCACAGCGGTGCTGAAGTACAACTGGCGATAGAGGCGCGGCCGTTTGCGCTGTTGCCGAGTGAACTGGCCGCCTGTTTGTGGGCAGTATCGCGGTGTCGCTGCAGGCTCATAGCAGCTGAATAAAGCGGGATTTGTTGTATCCAGATTCTCTATTTGCCCCATTTTCACATTTTATTTTGCTCACCAGCCTGTCCCGAGCAGGGGGCTGGGGCGGCGACTGAAGTTCGGGCGGGATGATCAGTCGCCAGTGTGATGAAAGCGAAGTGGCGAATTTGCATGGGTTTGCGCTTGCACTGTCCCGTTCGCCGAGTATCTTCTTATGGGTCCTGAATGGACCGATCGTGATGCCCCATGCCGCTTCGCACCCGGCATGCACGAATGTATACGAGAAGATGAGACGATCGCCCATCACCATATTGGGCGAGAAAATAGTGAGAGAGATCATGATCAAAATCAAAGATGGAAGCGGATCGCGCAGCATGTTCTGCGCGCTGTCAGCTGCGGTTGGAATATCTCTCGCCAGCGCTGCTTCTGCAGATATCCTCATTGATGATTTCAGCGACAGCACCAACCCGGCGCTGTGGCCGCTGACGGTTAATTCCGCCAATCCGTTTGTTTCCGGCGATGAAAGCGGCGTTACCGGTGTGCTGGGCGGCCAGCGTTCTGTTGCGCTGAGCAGCTTGAACATGCAGGTGCCTGGCGTTGACAGCGCGACTGCAACGCTGTTTCCCGCTGCGGGCCTTTTGGATTTCATTTCGTCCTCAGGCGGCACCGCATCCCTGGAATTGAGCTATCTCAGCGAAAGCATCACAGCCGACCTGACCGGCGAGGCGGGCATTCAAATCGATTTCGCCGCATTCGACTTCGCCAGCAGCACGCCGATGGCTGTTACGGTTCAGGTGCAGTCAACGGGCTTTTCCGCATCGCTGACGCAATACCTCAATGCTGCAGGGCCGCAGTCATTGCAGTTCAACTTCAACGACTTCAGCGGCATTGGCAACATCAATTTTGCTGCGCTGACTTCAATCAGCGTCACCTTCAATGCTGAAGGTGTCGAAGGCGTGGACTTCCGCGTGAGCCAGATCGGCAGTTACATTCCGACGCCCGGCTCGCTGCTGCTGCTGGGCGTTGCGGGGCTGGTTTCATCGCGACGTCGTCGGAAGTAACCGCCCATCACCGTCACCAGTTGAGCGAGAAAGAGAAAGGCAACAGCGCCGGCGCAATGCGTCGGCGCTGTATTTTTGCCTGCGCATCGCATCCACTGCTGCATCAAGAGCAGCAATAGCGCAGCCGCATCGCTGCATTCGCACGGCAAGCGCGATGCGCCTTCATCTCTATGGATGGGAGTGTGTATGACAGCGCGATGAATGGCTGCGTTGTTGTGGGCTAATTCTCTGCCCGCTACGTTCCTGCAGGCACGCTGCTGAACGTTTGATGCCATTGCACCGCCAGGTTCTCCAGCAGCAGCTTGTTGCTGACGTTTGAATCCAATTCGCGCTCCGCTTCCCGCAGAAGATCGATGGCGCGCAGCCAGGGCGAATCCGTGGGGTCAGTGGCGCAGGCTGCAGCAAGTTGCCTGCGCGCATACGACGCCAGCAGCGTGAACAGATGCCTTGCGCCGTCCTTGTTGGCAGCATCCTTGCTGGTTGTTTTTTCGCCATGGGCTTTCACCCACGCCGCAGCGAACGCATCGACCAGTTCAGCCATGGTTTCGCCCAGCGCGACCGGAAACTTGCCGCGCTGCAGGTCCATGAGCATCGGTTCCAATGCCTGCTGCCACTGATAAAAGCCGTATTCAATCGCCAGTTTCGCCACGCCGGGCGAACCTTCCGCAAACTGCTCAACCCACGACAGCACAGCCGGATCGGCGCTGAGATTGCTCTGCGCGAACCATTGGCGCATCGCTGCAGCGTCCAGATGATTGAAACGCACATGCTGGCAGCGGCTGTGAATGGTTGAATACAACCGCTCCGGCTGGCGCGTGACGAGGATGAAGTACGTCTGGATCGGCGGCTCCTCCAGCGTCTTGAGCATGGCGTTTTGCGCTTCGCGCGCCAGCAGCTCAGCTTCATCGATGATGAAGACCTTGCCATGCCCTCGGACAGCAGTGCGATAGGCGGGGGCTTCGTAATAGGTGTCGCCCGACTTGCCGCCGATCACCCGCTCGCGCAGCAGGTTGATGGGGATGTTCATCTGCTTGCGGTCGCGCAGCTCGCGCTCTTCGGAATAGATCGCCAGCTCCTTGCGGATGATGTGTAGATCGGGGTGCGTGCCAGCGTTGATCAGCCGCTGCGTCGGCGTGTCGGTTGGAGCTGCTCCGATGGGGGTGTGCGCCTTGTCGAGGTCGGGATCAAGCAGGATGCGGGCCAGTTCGATGGCGGTGGTGTATTTCCCCACGCCGCGCGGTCCGGAGAAAATCCAGGCATGATGAAACCGCCCCGACCGCAGCGCGGTCTGCAGGATTTCCAGCGGTCGGGCTTGGCCAAGAATGCGGCTCATGTGATGAACGTAGGATACCCGCCTTTGCCGCTCGTGGTTGCTGCTGCCGCAGCGGGGAAGGGAAGGCAAGGAGAAGGGGGCGTGTCTCTCCCCCTCTGTTGTCTCTGTGGCCGTCCGATATCCAGCTTCTGATGTCAAAAGCTGCAGCCGGTTGCGGTTCGTGCAGGCCCCCTCACGCCGCTCGAAAGGGACAAACAGCTCAATCCGATTGCCCACGCGGCGTTTGCAGACTATTCTGTGGTTCCCTAGGCCGAGTACCCAAGTGGACCAAGGGGACGGATTGCAAATCCGTTATTCGTGGGTTCGAATCCCACCTCGGCCTTTTCGAATTTTGAACGCTCCGTGTTCAACCCCTCCCGGCACTCGTGGCTTTCTGGAAGCGGGGGAGAACTCGGGGTGAGAGGGCTCCAACCTCTCCAGCCGGCCGGCCGGTCGGTTACAGACGCTGCATCCACGCGTCTTTTTCTTTTGGTTGATCCACTTCGCTGATGCCGGTGCGGGCGGGCCAGCTTCCTACTGCTTTCTTGTGCGCCTGTGCGTCTGTACAGCGGGCTTATGGCGTTTTTGAGGCGATTGATCGCGTTTTGAATCGCTCAACATGCGAAATGTCCCGCTCAAAGCGCGAAATGATCCGTTCAAAGAGCATGATGATCGCTTCAAAACACAAAATGAGCCGCTCATGATGCAAAATGAACCGCGCAACATGCGTGATGATCCGTTCAACATGCATGATGAGCGGCATTCCGGCTCGATGAGTGCCGCAACGAACGCCCGAAGCGACATCGCCCACGGCTGGCTGGCTGATTGCCTTCGATTGGTTGATTGATTATTGATTGACGATCCGCCTGTGCATCGGCGGTGGGATTGCCCGTTGCGGCGTTTCTGCGGCTGGGCAAAATCGTCTACACTCCTGCGATGATCTGGCGCAAGGTTCCCCGCGCACTGCTCATGATCGCCCTGCTGGCGATGTTTGCTGCGTTTTTGCTTTACCCCATCTGGCTCACGGTGGCTGGCGGGTTTCGCAGCAGCGACGGCGGGTTCACGCTCTACCATGTGGGGGCGATCTTTGCTGATGCGCAGCTGCGGGCCGGATTGCTGCATAGCTTTGGCATTGCGCTCTTTACGACGCTGCTGTGCCTGCTGATTTCGCTGCCTTTGGCGGTGCTGGCGGCCCGATTTGATTTTCCTGGCAAGAAGCTGCTCAGCGCGCTGATTCTGGTTCCGATGATCCTGCCGCCGTTTGTGGGGGCGATCGGGTTGAGCCATCTGCTGGGACGGGCCGGCACCATCAACGCGCTGCTTCTTCGCCTTGGATTGATCGAGACAGGCATCGATTTCCTCGGCCGGGGCGGGTTCTGGGCCATCGTGCTGATCGAAGCGTTGGCGCTGTATCCCATTTTGTATCTCAACGCCACCGCAGCCCTGGCCAATCTTGACCCGGCGCTGGATGAAGCGGCGGAAAACCTCGGCGCAAGCTGGTGGCGGCGGTTTCGGCAAATCACCCTGCCGCTGATTCGCCCGGGCCTGTTCGCCGGCGCGACGATCGTGTTCATCTGGAGCTTTACGGAGCTCGGCACGCCACTGATGTTCGATTACCAGGTCGTCACGCCGGTGCAGATTTTCAACGGCATCAAGGAGATGGCCGTTTCCAGCCAGCCGTATGCCCTGACTGCGGTCATGCTGATGTGTGCCGTGCTGTTTTACATCATGGGCAAGATGGTTTTCGGCGGGCAGGCGTATGCGATGTACGCCAAGGCGTCGATCCAAAGTACGCCCATTCGGCTGACCGGCCTCAGGGGCATCGGCGCTGCGTGTGTTTTCGGAGCAGTGATTGCCGTTGCGGTCCTGCCGCACATCAGCGTGATTCTGGTGAGCTTCACCGCCAACGGGCAGTGGTATCAGTCGGTGCTGCCGCGGGCGTTCACCACAGCCAACTATGAATCGGCTCTGAGCCATCCGCTGGCGATCGGTTCGATTCGCAACAGCCTGTTTTATGCGAGCATGGCGGTGGCGCTGGATCTGGCGCTGGGACTGATGATCGGGTATCTGATTGTGCGCACGCGCATGTGGGGCCGGAGCCTGCTCGATTCATTGTCGATGCTGCCGCTGGCGGTGCCGGGGCTGGTGATGGCCTTTGGTTTCGTGGCCATGACGCTGCGCTGGCCGTTTCAACCCGGCATGCCGCAGTGGCTTTTCGGCCTGTTGCAGCCGGTGCTGCCCGGCAGTTGGCTAGCATGGCTGAATGATGCCCCGGTCAGCTGGATCAACATCATCGGCGCTGAGCCGAACCCGATTCCGCTGTTGATTATCGCGTATGCGATTCGCCGACTGCCGTATGTGGTGCGATCGACTGTGGCGGGGCTGCAGCAGACCTCGGGCGAACTGGAAGAAGCAGCGTTGAATCTGGGAGCAAGCCGCTTGCGCGCAACGAGAACGGTGATCGTGCCGCTGATCGCTGCCAATCTGATTGCAGGCGGATTGCTGGCGTTCAGCTTCGCCATGCTCGAAGTCAGCGATTCGCTCATCCTCGCGCAGCGCGAAGAGCATTTCCCCATCACCAAGGCGATTTACGTTTTGTTCGAGCGGCTTGGCGACGGTTTGTACATCGCCAGCGCAATGGGCGTGTGGGGCATGGCGCTGCTGGCGGTCACCCTCATCGGCGCAAGTCTCATGATCGGCAAGAAGATGGGAGCAATCTTCAGAGTCTGAACCCTGCCTCCTCGTCTCCCAATCTCCTTGTCCCCTCGTCTCTCCTTCAGCGCGTTTCGCGCCTTACTCCTTCCCTTCCGCTGCGCCGACGTGATGGCCAAATGTCTGCACCATGGCGCGTTTCACTTCATCCATGCTGGGGCAGCGTTCGCCGAGTTGCTGGTGCATGCTGGTGACGCCGCGGTCAGCCAGGCCGCAGGGCACGATGAGGTTGAAGTGCTGGAGATTGGTTGTGACGTTGAGCGCCAGGCCGTGCATGGAAACCCACCGCGAAACGCGCACGCCCATCGCGCAGATTTTGGCGCTGGCGGCTGTTGCTGTTGATTGCGATTGCGGAAGCGGAGCATGAGGCGACGCCTGATGGCCGCCGGAACCTGCATCATGATGCCTTACCCATACGCCGGTGGCGTTTTCATCGCGATGGCCCTCGATGCCGAAGCGGGCCAGCACGTCGATCACGATCTGTTCAAGAAAGCGCATGTAGCCGTGCAGCCGAAGGCCCAGGCGGTTGAGGTCAAGAATGGGGTACACCACCAGCTGACCCGGCCCGTGATACGTGATGTCGCCGCCGCGGTCGGTCTCCGCCACCTCCACTCCTGCAGCTTCCAACTGCTGGGACGTGGCGATCAGGTGCTGCCGCGCGCTCGGCCTGCGGCTGACGGTGATGACCGGCGGATCGTGTTCGACTAGCAGCAGGTGCATCTCGCCGCTGCCCTCACGCTGCGTAATGACCTGCTCCTGCATCTGCTTCTGCAGCGCAAACGCCTCGGCATAACGCATGCGGCCGAGATCATGCACCTGCAGCCAGGAAGGAACGGCGGCAGCATCAGGCGACAGTGACGACGATGACGAGAGCGGCATGACGGTGTTGAGCGTTGTTGTGCAAAATCAGTCGGAGCAAAATGGTGCAACAAGTCGGCTGACGATTCCAGACACAAGCATATGCGGGCAGCCGTTTTTCTGACTTTTTCACGCATCGACTGAGAACAACCTTGCGACCCGATTTGCGTCGATCTGGTATACACTCCCCGCCATGCCGCGTGCTGAGATTCATCCCACCGCCACTCTGACAGGCGACATTCAGTTGGCCGATGACGTGGTCATTGGGCCGTGGTGCGTGCTCACAGGGCCGATCACCATCGGCGAGGGCACGCGGCTGTTGGGCAACGTATATCTGCAGGGGCCGCTTACGCTTGGCCAGCGCAACACAATTTACCCGTTTGTGACGCTGGGCTTTTCGCCGCAGGATCTGAAGTGGGATCCTGATGTTCCCGGTGCGGGGCTGGTGATTGGTTCGGGCAACACGTTTCGTGAACACGTAACGATTCACCGCGCAACGTCGCACGAAACGCCGACCATCGTGGGCGACAACAACTACTGGATGGTCAACAGCCATGCTGGCCACGATTGCCGCATCGGCAACAACTGCATCTTCGCCAACGGCACGCTTCTGGCGGGATTCGTGCGCGTCGACGACCGGGCGATCACCGGCGGCAATGTGACGGTGCATCAGTTCTGCCGCGTCGGACGGGGCACGATGCTCTCGGGCACGTGTGGATTGACCATGGACCTGCCGCCGCTGTTCATGCTGACCGGCGGCAACATCTGCGGAGCAGTCAACCTCGTAGGCCTGCGACGCTCGGGCATGGCGTCAGAGGATATCGACATGGTCAAATGGGCCTATCGCATCATCTACCGCTCCGGCCTGGCGCCAAGGCAGATCGTGCCCGCTTTGCGCGAGCGCGAAGATCATCCCATCATTCGCGAATACATCGAGTTCATCGAAACCTCAAAACGCGGCATATGCCCAGCACGCGGCAAACCGGTGCGCGGCACAGGATAAAAACAAAAGAGCGAAGGCCACGCTGCTGCGCTTGTCGCATCATCGTGGCCTTCGCTTGTATTTGCTTTGCGCTTGAATGTCTGCGAATCGTGGTGCGCGGGCTTATTCGCATGCGCCCCATGCGCCGAGTACCATAAGCAGGTCATCGACGTTGACTGCATTGTCGCCGGTGATGTCGCCATCGCACGTGCCCCGAGCAGGGCAATTGCCCCATGCGCCGATCACCACAAGCAGATCGTTAACATTGACGAGGCCATCGCCGGTGATGTCTGCAGTGCAGACCGACACCACGCCGGGCCAGACGGTGATATCCCACGGCCGACTGCCCTGGGTGGAGAACGTGTCGCCGTTTTGGGCGAGCGTGCCGTCCTGCTTGATCGTGAACGACAACACGCCCGCCGGGCCGTAAGTGCTTGATGAGTAGCGGCGGGTAACAAAGAGCAGGTCTCCCATCACGCGCATGTTGCCGCAATCACCCTGCGCGCCGACGGTGTATTCAGCGCCGGGCAGCGTGTTTTCCTGCAGAGCGCCGGTGGTTGGGCTGATGCGGAACCCGCGGATGCTGGCATCGGTTCCGTGCGATGCGAACGCATAATCGCCGTTGCGGGAAACGACCACTTGCTTGGGCGATACGCCGGGCGATTGAAACGGCTGACCGGGGATCGGCGTCAGTTCGCCGGTTTCAACATCGATGTTGAATCCTCCGATGGAATGTCCCTGGCTGCTGATTCCGCCGCCGTAATACAGCTTTGTGCCATCGGGCGACAGGCCCGGCCCGAGGAAGAAGACGCCGGTGGGCACGGGGTTTGCCGTTGCCTTGACGATGGTGAAATCAGGGCGAATACGAAACGGCTGCACGGCGCTGGTGTCTGCCCTGGCGTACAGCATGCTGTTCGCTCGATCGACGACCAGATCAAATGTGTACGGCACTGTCTGATACCAGTGCTGGGTGATGCTCTGAGTGTCGAAGTTCACCTTGTAAATAATGATGTAATCGTCGCCGAGCGGCGTTCCGGTGACCGCGACGTATTCATCGTTCAGCCACACCGCGCCCACGGGCGAATCAAGCGTTGTCGTGGTGAAGGCAATGTTCATTGAAGCGTCGTTGCGCACTTCGATGAAGGTCAATTGCTCGAAAGTTGTGCTGATGGTGCCGTGCCCGACGATAAGCCACCGGCCGTTTGGAGAGATGTCGATGACCTGTGCGCCGGTGCCCGGATGATTTTGCCCGCTGCCGGTGATGACTTTCTGAACGAAGTTCAGCGTGCCGTCAGGATTGACGGTGAACGATGACACGCTGCCCTCCACGCCGCCGTAGTTGGCCACAAAGATTGCCGGTTCAATCGATTGTGCCGAGGCAGGCGACGAACACAGTGTTGCTGCTGCGCCAAGAGCGATGACGGTTCCGCATACCAACTTCATTCTTGAACGATAGCTGATCATTTTGAACTCCCATCCCGGGAAAAGGCCTGGGCATGGTCGCGCCACACACGGATTGGCGAGACATTTCCCCTAGGATGAGGCGACGCTGCCCCTACGTCAATCAGAAAAGCCAAAATATGACACGCAGTAGCGGCGCAGCGATGGCTGCTGTTGCTGCTTTGGGCTTTCCTTGACGGATCATCTGTTTGGCCCTCCAACGAAACGCAGAGTTGCAGCCACGGGTGGAAACCCGTGGTGGTGGAAGAAGGAGGGATATTCGTTTTCGATCTCGCCCCGCAAGAGGCGGAGGAAGCGCTGTGGTGCGTTGCGCTGCGCTGTGTCAAACAGGTTTCTCCATGATTCCTTCATCCCTTCGAGGCGAGAGATGGAAGAGCATTCACTCCTGCCCTCGCTGCCACGGGTTTCCACCCGTGGCTATAGCTGCAGCGACAGCAACGATCGCGGCTTGCGGTTTCTTGATTCGTCAAACAAAACTTGAGCGCATGACACTCGCAGCGTTTCCGGTGCTATGACCTGGTTCGACTGCGGGCAGGGGCAGGCATGTTGTCCAATGCGCCGAACAGCGGCAACTGCTGCTGCTCCGGCATCATCATCATCACTTCAATGGTCGGTGAATCTGCAATCGGCGGCGGAGCAAGCGGCCCTTCACAGACACGCAGTACCGCTGTCGGCTTGAATTGATCAGTGATTGTCAGACGCGGTATGAGATGCGGCAGGCGCAGCGCGTACAGATCACGCAACATCTGCGGATCGTTGCACTGTCGTGACAGATGCAGCAGCGCGACGTGCGACAGGCGCGAACGCTGTTCGATGAACTGCACTGCTGCCAGAGCCTGCTCGTTGGAAAGATGCCCCGCGCCGCTCATGATGCGTCGTTTCAGAAACGCCGGCCGGGGGCTTGCTAATTGCAACTGGCGATCGTAATTCGATTCGATCGCCACTGCGTGCAGGTTGGTGAATTGTTCAAGCAGCGAAGTCGGCACGCGACCGAGATCGGTTGCATACCCCAGCCGCCAGCCGCCATGCTCAATGACAAACCCCACCGAACCCAGATCATCATGCGCCAGAAGCACGCTGGCCAGCTCAGCTCCGAATTCGAGCGTGGTTTTGTCTCTGTAAAGCTTGACATGCTGCGTCGTCAGCCCGGCGCGCCATGCAGCGTTTCGATGGCGCTGATGCACAAACACCGGCAGGTCGGGACGCCGCTCCAGCACGCGCAGCCAGCCGGAATGGAAGTGATCGACATCCAGGTGCGTCAGCACGATTCCAGCGATGCAGTCGAGATCGCCTTCCAATCCCGCTGCTGCCATCCGAAGGCGCGTCGCGCGGGGCGAAAGTCCTGCATCGATCAGCATGCAGCGTCGCTCGCCTGCAGATTCCAGTATCAAAACGGTGCTATTGCCGCCTGATCCGCTGCCCAACACGCAGAACGAAAGCGAGTTCGTGTGACGCATGTCCATAAGCTGCGGCAGTTTAGCGGCCGTGGCCATCGATGTCAGGCGATGGGCGCATCATCAGTAGTAGTAGTAGTGTGATGCATCGCCACATATATCCATCGGCTCAGCCAAACTCATCACCCCGGAACGTGCTGGCCAGATACGCCTCACGCACCATCGGGTCGTTGATGATTTCGCGCGGCGTGCCTTCGCGCAGGTTCTTTCCTTCATGGATGATGTACGCGCGATCACATATGCGAAGCGTCTGCTGCACGTTGTGATCGGTCACCAGCACCGCGATGCCGTCTGCTGCCAGCTTGCGAACCTCGTTTTGCAGTTCTTCCACCGTGTGAGGATCGACCGCAGCAAATGGTTCATCCAGCAGCATCAATCGAGGCTTGGTGATCAGTGCGCGGGCGATTTCAAGCCGCCGCCGCTCGCCGCCTGAACATGTACGGGCCTGTTCGTTGGCCTTGTGCTTCAGACCGAACTGCTGGAGCAGTTCATCGGCCCGGCGGTTGCGCGCAGCGCGGCTGAGGCGCTGGGTTTCCAGAATCGCCAGCAGGTTCTGCCGCACGGTCAGGCGCTGGAAGACGCTCGGTTCCTGACTCAGATAGCCCATGCCCGCCAGGGCGTGTTTGTACATGGGCAACGTGGTCACATCACGGTCGGCAAAGATCACCTGGCCTGCTTCCGGCGTGATCATGCCGATGGTCATGCGGAAGCTGGTGGTCTTTCCAGCGCCGTTGCGTCCCAGCAGTCCGACGATCTCGCCAGCATTGACCTCAAAACTCACACGATCAACCACGCGGCGGCGGTTGTAGCTCTTGACCAATTGACGTGCGACAAGCAATGCCATCAGGCGAGAAGTGTAGGGCAAAATCCCAGATGCGGGCAGGCGCTGCGTGTCGCATCCTGCTTTGTGGATGTCTGCGGTGATGTGGGCGGCAAACGTCCTGCACTCCGATGCGGCTGTCCCATACCATCCACTGACCGTTGACGCTACGGCGATTGATCCGTTCAAGAAACCTTCCAGAGCGAAAAAGAGACGAACAAGCGATGGAAGACCTGGTTCAAGGCAATGCGGTCATTGGGCAAGCCGGCGGCCCGACGGCGGTCATCAATCATTCCCTGGTGGGCGTCATCGAAGGACTGCGCAGCGGCCTGCACGCTGCGGGCATCGTGAAGCGCGTGCTGGGGATGCGGCACGGGGTGCGAGGCCTGGTGCAGGGCAACCTGTACGATTTCACGCACACCCATCAGGATCGGCTGGATCGGCTTGCCGCCACTCCCTCAGCGTGCCTTGGCTCCACACGCGACAAACCCGATGCTGCGTACTGCCAGCGTGTGCTGGAGGCGTGTCGCCGACACGACATTCGCTATTTCTTTTATATCGGCGGCAACGACTCGGCGGACACCTGTCGCATCGTGAGCGAGATGGCTGCAGCTGCGAATTACGACCTGCGCTGCTTTCATGTGCCCAAGACCGTTGACAACGATCTGGTGGAGAACGATCACACGCCCGGCTTTCCCTCCGCGGCCCGTTTCGTCGCCATGGCGTGCATGGCTGACTTCATGGACAACATCAGCCTGCCGGGCATCAAGATCAACGTCATCATGGGCCGGCATTCGGGATTTCTCACTGCGGCTGCGGCGCTTGCCCGACGCCGCGATCTCGAACCCCGCGACATCGCATCCACCGACGGCCCGCAACTGATCTATCTGCCCGAAGTGCCGTTTGACATCGATCGTTTCGTGGCGGATGTGGAGGCGATTTATTCAGCCAAAGGACGCTGCCACATTGCAATCAGCGAGGGCGTGCGCGACACTTCAGGCGTGGAAATCGGCGCAAGACTGATCAAGGACGCGCAGGTTGACGATCACGGCAACGTGCAGCTCTCCGGCTCCGGCGCGCTGGGCGATGCGCTGGCGGATCATCTCAAATCGTCGCTGAAGCCGATCGGCGGCAAGCCGCTGCGCGTTCGTGCTGATACCTTCGGCTACGTGCAGCGCTGTTGGCCCGATCCGTCGCTAGTCGATGTGCGCGAAGCGCATCGTGCCGGTCGATGGGCCGCCAAATTGGCGATTGCCGGTGAGCGCAGCGGGTCGGTGACGATTCAGCGCAGCGGCTTGGGAGTCGGCGATGAGGCGTACGTCACCGAGTTCGGCCGTGTGGAACTGGCGGCGGTGGCGGCCAAAACGCGCGTGATGCCCGATGCGTTCATTCACGGTCACAACGACGTCAGCGTGGCGTTTCTTGACTACTGCGCTCCGCTCGTCGGGCCGCTGCCGGGGTTTGAGCGGCTGTAGCAGCAGCGCCGTGCATGCTGTTTGCACTCATCCGCGGCGCTGTCGCTTTCCAGAATGAGCATGATGTAAATGCACATGCGTTGTGCGAGAACGCCTACAGATGGCGCACCACGTGCTCCACCTCGCGCGGGCTGCCCAGCACCACGCTGCAACGCTGGTGAATGTCGCGCGGCTGAATCTCCAGAATCCGACGCTTTGGATCGCCCTCCAGCGGCGGCGCATAGGCCTTGCCGCCGGCCTGCTCGATGATCATCGCCATGGGATTGGCTTCATACATCAGCCGCAATTTGCCTTCGGGATTTTTCTTCGTCGGCGGGTAGAGGAACACGCCGCCTTTGAGCAGGGTGCGATGCACGTCCGCCACCATTGAGCCGATGTAGCGGCTGGAATAGCCGTTCTTGTGCGTCCAGTCGAGGTACTTCTGGATTCCTTCGGGGAAGGTGTCGTAATACGCCTCGTTGATGGAGTAGGTCTTTCCCTCTTCGGGTATGCGGATGCCGCGCTGCACCAGTACGAACGTTCCGATCGACTGATCGAGCACGAACATGTCCACGCCGCTGCCGGTGGTGAGCACGAAGACGGTTGACGAGCCGTAGAGGATGTACCCGGCCGCCACCTGATGCGTTCCGGGCTGGTGAAGCGTTTCGTGCGCGCCGGGCACGTTGGGGTCGTTCCGCAGCACGCTGAAGATCGTGCCCACGCCCACACAGAAATCGAGATTGGACGAGCCATCCAGCGGATCAAACAGCACGCAGTATTTGCCGCCGTCCACGCCCCGTCGCAGGATGGTCGGCTCTTCATCTTCTTCGGAGGCCACGACGGCGATGGCCGGCCGATCGCCCAGGCAGCGCATGATGATCTCGTTGGCGATGACATCGAGCTTCTGCTGCGTTTCGCCTTGCACGTTGATGTCACCGTGCTCACCGAGCACATCTTCAATGCGCGCCCGGCGAACCTTGTTGGCGATGGTCTTTCCCGCCAGGGAGATGGCGGAGAGAATCCAGCTCAGCTCGCCGGTTGCGGCTGGATATTTGGCCTCTTCCTGCAGAATGTGCGTCTGCAGGCTCGTGAGGTTGTCGCGCGTGTAGTGCTGACTATTGGGTTTCGTACGTTGCTGGGCGTTCGCGGGCGTTGTGCTCGGCGCTGCTGCTGTTGATGATGGGCTGGTCAATCCGCTGGAAGCTGGGGGGACGGTGGTCATGACAATGGACTCCACGAACGGGCGTACAAACACAAGCCGCAACGCTGTTCACCGCAGACGTGCAGCAAACGCAAATGGCTGCTTTGAGCAGCGGCGATTGAAGGCTGATGGATACCGATAAGTTTCAGGAGACAACGCAGCTTCAATCCAACGTGAATGTGGATGTGGAAGATGCATTGTCCAGCCACGAATCAAGTCGCCTGCATTTTCGATCCGCGCGCATCTGCTACGCTTATCTGCGGGGTGATGTTCGCTTCTCTTGATGCCTTCCTCTGTGTTCTCTGCAATTCGGCGCGGCGACAACCCTTTGCGATCGCTCACCGGCCGAGCAATTCATCTGCGACACAACAAGTCAATTCTATCCGCTGGGCGGTTTGCCAATATCTGAGACTTTGCGCGACATTTCAACCGGAAATCGGCCGGGATTTGACTGCTGCGCGATCAACGCTGCTTAAGCGCTGTGGCGATGCGCCTGATGCCGCCGCCGTCGCGCCGCTGCATGCCACAACAGTCCGACTGCGATCAGCCCCAACCCAGCAGCCCAGATTTGCCACTGTACCCAGAATGCCAGCGTCACACATGCAGCCAGCCCAGTCCAGGCAATTGCGCGAGGGTACAGGCGATGTGCAGCAGGCAGCCGCAATGCGGCAAGATTGGTGATGGCGTAATACACCAGCACGGTAAATGCGCTGAACGACCACGTCAGCTTCACATCACCCAGAGTCACCATTGCAGCAAGGACAACGCCGATTGCGATCACCGCAACGTGCGGCGTGGTGCGGGCCGCATTGAGCTTCGCCATCGCACTAGGCATGTCCTGCCGCCGGCCCATCGCCAGCAGCACACGCGACAGGCCCAGAACCAGATTCAGCAGCACGCCAAGCATCGCGGTCATTGCCCCGATCGATACGATCCATTGTGCGCCGGCCCAGTCGAATCCGCGGGCGATGATCTCCAGCGGCGCAGCCTGCTCGCGCGTGGCGCTGAGCACCGTCGGCACGCCGGCAGCTCCAATCGCCACCACGCCCACAGCGACATACAGCAATGCTGTGATGAGTATGGTGACGATGATTGCGCGCGGGATTGTCACACGCGGCCTGCGCACTTCTTCACCCATCGTTGCGATGCGTCCGTAGCCGGTGAAGGCCACGAACATCAGCGCAGTTGCTTCCAGTAATGCCGCCAGCGGATGACGCGACGGATCATCAACTGGCTGAAAAAACGGCGACAGATGCTCGCTGCCGGCGCGAAGCAGCGAAGGCAGACCCGCCAGGATGAATGTCGCCAGCGCGATGAGGGTGATCGACACGATCACAATGTTGGTGATGTTCGCCCGCTGCAAACCCGAAAGCACGATGAGCGTGATCACCATCACCGTAGCGATCGCCACCGGCACAAGCGCGGATCCGTGATGCTGACCTATTGCCAGGAGAAAATAGCCGGCAAATCCAAGCGCTGCGGTTGCGGCTGATGCGGTTTTTGCGCACAGGAACATCCAACCGGCAATAAACCCAAAGGTCGGGTTGAGATAGCGATAGCCATATTCATACGTGCCGCCGCTGACGGGATGGCTGGCTGCGAGCTGCGCGCTGGACAATGCGTTGCACGCTGCGACCATCGCAGCAATGGCAATGCCCAGCACGACCGCCGGCCCGGCCACGCCTGCTGCGATGCCGATGCTCACGAACACGCCCGTGCCCACCATCGCGCCAAGTCCCATCATGGTTGCGCCGAAAACGCCAAGCTCCCGCCGCAGCTTCAGTGCCGACGATTCGGAATGTGCCTTGGTGGATTGAGCCATGAATCAAATCATGCGACGCAGCAGGGAAGTCCTGCGGCGCAGCACAGGGTAGGGTGAAGCAGGGGGGAGGCGGTTGCCATGCGGCGCAGTCAAGTGCACATTATGCCCTCGCCGTCGCCATTGTCGCTGTGATGCGTGCAGTATGCAGCATGTGCATGAGCACGCCGGGCCGATCAGCAATCACGCTGACCGCGCACATTTCTGCGCGCATCCGCCTACAATTGCGCTTCCGATTTTCAGGAGATATCGACGATGCCCACCGCCCCTGAGTTCACGCCTGTCATCCTCGCCGCCAAGCGCACGCCCATTGGCAAGTTTCTCGGCGGGTTGAGCCGCACGCCCGCACCGGTACTGGGGTCGTTTGCCATTCAAGCGGTTCTCGACGAAGTGCCCGCGGCGAAGGAGCACGTGGACGAGTGCATCATGGGCTGCGTGCTGCAGGCTGGCTTGGGCCAGAATCCCGCCCGGCAGGCGGGGCTTAAGGCAGGTCTGCCCGATTCGCTCAACGCCCAAACGGTCAACAAGGTCTGCGGCAGCGGCCTGCAGGCTGTCATGCTTGCGGCCCAGTCCATCAAGGCAGGCGACAACCAGCTCGTCGTTGCAGGCGGCTTTGAAAATATGTCGCTTGCGCCGCACCTTGAATATCTTCGCACAGGCGTCAAATTCGGCGAAGCGAAGTTGATCGATCACATGGCCCATGACGGCCTGACCTGCGCATTTGAAGGCTGCGCGATGGGCAACGCAGCCGATTACATCGCCAGCAAGTTCAATATCAGCCGCGCTGAACAGGATCGTTTTGCCGCCCAGTCGCACCAGCGCGCCGCCAAGGCGTGGGAAGCGTGCCACTTCAAGGCCGAGACGATCGCTTTGACCGCGGAGCAGATCAATCAGAAGCAGGGCGTGACGCAGGATGAAGGCATCCGTCCTGATTCAACGCCCGAAGCCCTGGCGAAGCTTCGCCCGGCATTTACGAAAGACGGCACCGTGACTGCGGGCAACGCTTCGCAAATTTCCGACGGCGCTGCGGCAGTGATCGTGGCCTCGGCAGCGAAGGCCAAGGAACTCGGCGTAACGCCGATGGCTCGCATTGTGGATTACTGCACCGCGGGCGTTGCGCCCAAGGATATCTTTGATGCGCCCACGCACGGCCTGCGCATGCTGATGGAGCGCAACAAGCTCACGCCGGATGATGTCGATCTGTTCGAACTCAACGAAGCCTTCGCGGCGCAGGTGCTCACCAACATCACGCAGCTTGGCATTCCCGAAGAAAAGCTCAATATCTGCGGCGGCGCGATCGCGCTGGGACATCCCATCGGCGGCTCGGGCGCCCGCGTGCTCACCACGCTGGTGCATCAGATGCAGCGCACCGGCGCCAAGCGCGGCATCGCCAGCCTCTGCCTCGGCGGCGGCAACGCGGTGAGCATGCTGGTCGAGCGCGATTAACGCTGCGGCTGCTCGACCACCGATTCAACGTCGCTGTGGCGCGATTCAGCGGAAACCTACTCGACGCTTGACATGCGCAGCGTCGCCAGCACGGTTATGCCGCCTTTGACCTTGTCGCCCTTTTTGACGTGAACGGTGACGTCATTGGGCCGCGGGAGGATCAGTTCGGTGGTGGAGCCGAACTTGATCATGCCGAATTTCTGCCCTCGTTTGAGCCGATCGCCCGGTTTGAGCGGGCACACGATCGCGCGGGCGATCATGCCTGCGACCTGTCGCACGCCGATCGTCTCGCCGGTGCTGATGCGCAAGGTAATGAGGTTGGCCTCGTTGACCTTGGCGGATTCCTCGGTCTGGGCATTCAGGAAACGGCCGGGGAAGTATTTGAGCGCCACGACCTCTGCATCGCAGGGGCTGCGGTTGACGTGCACGTTCAACACGCTCAAAAAGATGCGCACCAGCCGGGCCGGTCCGTTGGTGGATTCGTGATGATCGAGGTCCAGTACTGCGGTGATGGTGCCGTCAGCGGGGCTGAGCATGTCGCCGGGCTGCAGATCGGTTCTGATGCGTCGAATCGGGTCGCGAAAAAACGACAGCAGCGCCACGCCCACCGCCAGAACTATGCCTACCGCCCACCAGAGCTGCAGCCATGCCAGCAGCAACGCCAGCACAATAGTGATCAGCAGAATCGGAAGCCAGACGCGAAGGCCGTACGGAGTCAGAAGCATGGGAAAAAGAAAAAGCAGAAAGCGGCAATGAGTAATCGAGTGTTGTGTGCGGAAGCGGAGATTCTAGTCGGCCAGCCCCTGCGTGTCGGGCCATTCAGCCGCTTTGTCTGTGTATGCCAATGAAAAAGGCGAGCACGTCAACCGTGCTCGCCCGATGTCGTCAACTCACTTTCGATCTCAGCATGCTGCTGCAGCTTCGCGGCTGGAGCAGTTCGAGCCTTACTCTGACGCCTTACCGAGGAACAGGCCGACGAGGCCAAAAATGATCGTGATGCCCGCCAATCCGCCAGCCCAGATCATGAGATTTTCCGCAAACATGGTGGCCAGTCCGGGGGTCGCGCCGCTGATGCCGACGAAGGCGATCACCGCGACGCAAACGAGCGAAGCCAGCGCGCCGATGAGCATGCCCGCGCCCAGGCCCGAGCCTGCGCCGTCGTAGGCTTCCACCACCATGGGCATGGAGGTCATGCCGATCCTGCGATCATCGGTATCCACAGCCGCCGCTTCGAACAGGCCCGACGCATTGGCGGGAATTTCGATGTTTTCCTCGCTTGAATAGACCTCTTCCAGCAATTCCGCGCCCAGCGAGGTGTCATCGCTTTCGCGGGTGAGATCGAGCAGGCCGCTGCCTGAACCGACAGCTTCGAGGCTGAGGTCGTCTTCGATTGTTTCCGCGCCGACCTGGGTGTCGCCTGCCGCCACTGTTTCGCTGCCGTGATCGGTGTCAAAGACGCTGATGCCGGTGCCTTCGCGCGAATCCGCCAGGCCGATGGCTGAATCATCCTTCAGGCCCAGGCCCGATCCGGTGAGTCCGATGGCTGAGCCGCCTGCGCTGGAGTCTTCCAGCTCAAGATGCACTTCGCTGGTGTCCTCATCGCCGCCCGCGAGCAGGTCGATCTGATCGACCTTGAACATCAGCTTGTCGCGGTCGCGGAACTCCTGGATCTGGCCGCTTTTGGCCATTTCCTTGACTTCATCGGGTGTCTTGCCCAGCTTTTGAGCGACTTCTTCCAGCGTATAGAACATCTTGGCCATGGCCGCGACCTCCAGCACCAGCACTCGAGGCAAAAACCTCGAAAAGCAGGTGAAAACGTCGATTCTGCATCTGTCTGCATCTGGGAGCTGTAGCGTCAACGCCCAAACGCGCACCTGTAGAACCCTGTACGCTACAGGAAACCGGCGGTTCCAGCAAGACGCAGCATGAGGAGATTCCCGCCGAATCAGGGGTTCCTGCGCCGGTTTTCCGCACCAGACCAGTCGACGGGCATCGCCGGCGTGGCGCTGCTGTTACCGCATCACCGCATCCATGCGTTTGGTGACCGCCGGGTCGCTGGCGTCGACTTTCGTTTCCTGCAGCAGCGTGGCGATGATGTCGTCGGTGGTGATGCCGTCGGCTTCAGCATTGAAGTTGGTGATGATCCGATGCCGCAACACCGGCAGGGCGACGGCTTGAATGTGCTCGGGCATGACGTGGCTTGAGCCGCTCAAAATCGCCTTGGCCTTCGCGCCCAGCACCAGGTACTGGCTTGCCCGCGGGCCGGCTCCCCAGGCAAGATACTGCTCCACCACCTTTGGCTTGGGGGCGGGGTCCTTGATCCGCGTTGCCCGGGCCAGCCGCAGCGCATATCGCGCAACGTGATCCGCCACCGGCACCTGCCGCACCAGCGACTGAATCCGCTGGACCTGCTCGCCCGACAGCACGGTGTTCACCTGCGCGTTGTCAATCGCGGTGGTCCGCTTGACGATTTCAAGCTCCTGCTCCTCGCTGGGATACTCGATTTTGATGTTGAACATGAAGCGGTCCAGCTGCGCTTCAGGCAAGGGGTAGGTGCCTTCCTGCTCGATGGGATTCTGCGTCGCCAGCACGAAAAACGGCTCCGGCAGCTTGTGGCGAATGCCGCCTGCAGTCACCTGCCGCTCCTGCATCGCCTCCAGCAATGCCGCCTGCGTCTTGGGCGGGGTGCGGTTGATTTCATCCGCAAGAATGACGTTGGAGAAAATCGGCCCTTTGACAAAGCGAAGCTCGCGCGCCCCGGTGGTTTTGTCCTCCTCGATCACCTCGGTGCCGGTCATGTCGCTGGGCATGAGATCGGGCGTAAATTGAATGCGTGAAAAGCCCAGGCTCAGCGTTTTGGCGATGGTGGAAATCAGCAGCGTCTTGGCCAGCCCCGGCACGCCGACCACCAGCGCGTGCCCGCCGCAGAACATGGCGGTGAGCAGTTCGTCAACCACCTGGTCCTGCCCGACGATCACCTTGTGAATTTCAGCCTTGATGGCCTTGTACGACTCGGTAACCTCCCGGGCCGCAGCTTCGGGATCAAGCGGCTGAGCGGCAGTGTTGTGAGCAGCAAGAGGATCAGTCATGATGCGGGGCTCCGCGTGGTGGGGAGTGAGGAGATCATGCGAGTATACGCTCAGCACGCCCATAAGTTGCCGGGGAAGGCGAAGGTCCTGGATCGCATGAGCCTTTATCCCATACGCAATCGTGCGAGGCCAGGCCCTGTACGCCAATCCTGACCAACCGCATTTCAGGCAGCATGTGGCGCCTGCGGCCAGCGCTTCAGCTCGCAATGTTCATACCGCCGATGTCCGTTCACAGTTCACGATTTGCCAAATCGCGCCAGGAATTAGCCGTGTCGAGAAATGAAAACTGCCTGATGTTGGAGTGGATATGCCGCAGGGTTGATTCAATTCCCGATATTGTGCTTCAATGAGCGTTTCAGCATGACTCAGGCCCTTCAGCAAGCTGGAGCGGCAGAAGCGGCATGGAGCGTTCTTCCCGCACAGCTCAAAAGCCTTGGGGAGGAGCGTGATTCACAATTCAAATCATTTCATCATGTCTAGAAATCTGCATGCTGCTGCAGGAATTGGTTCTGCCGTTCACTTTGCTATGACAACGTCGATTCGTTGCCGCTCGGAGATCAGCTTCGAATAAGCCTTTTGATTGCGCCATGCCCGAACTGCCGGAAATTGAACATCTCAAACGATCGCTGGAGCCGGTGCTCATCGGAGCGCGCGTGGTGAAGGTCGATCTGCAGCGGCAGGATGTGGTGCGATGCGCTATACCCAAAACAACGGTGCGATCATCGCTGTCGGCGTCTGCGCGACCGTTGCCGCGCAGCAGGATGGCGGACCAACTGCTCGCGGGAAGCGTTATTTGCCGCCTGCTTCGTCACGGCAAGAATCTTGCCATCGTTGCCGACACCGGCCAAGCGCTGTGCGTTCATCTTGGCATGTCCGGCCAGCTTCGTTTCATTCCCGCGGGCAAGCAACTGCCGGATACGAAACACGTTCATTGCATCTGGCATCTGGAATACGCGCAGCGTTTGAACAGCCGCTCAAAAAGCAGCGATGATGCCCCGCGCACAACTGCGCAACTTATTTTTCGTGATCCGCGCCGCTTTGGCGGGCTGTGGCCGTTTCCTGATATTGATGCGCTCATGCATACCCGCTGGCGTCATCTCGGGCCTGATGCGCTGACGATTGATGCCAAAGTCCTGACGAATCAGTTGCAGGCAACCAGGCGATGCATCAAGGTTGCGTTGCTGGATCAATCAGTGCTCGCTGGCGTGGGGAACATTTACGCAGATGAAGCTCTGTTCCGGGCAGGCATTCACCCGCTGGCGCGATGCGATTCGCTTGGCCGACGAGAACTGCAGCGGTTGGCCAAAGCAATTCGTGATGTCCTCGCGGCCGCGGTGGCGGCAGGAGGCTCGACCATCCGCGATTACATTGACGCCAACGGCAGGGGCGGGCAGTTCGTCCGTTCACACCACGTCTACGGCCGGGCCGGTCAGCCATGCCTGCGCTGCAAAACGATCCTGCTGCCTCTTGTAGTCGCCCAGCGCAGCACGGTTTTTTGCCCGAAGTGCCAGCCGCAATGAAATGACATCAGAACCTGCGGCAGCGACGTTGAATCGCAAGCGCAGCCTCTGGGCGCATTTGCAAACATGCGCAACGACATGCATGTTGCATTTGAAACTGAAAACGCGCAATGCGAATGTTGCGCGACGTAACGATTCCTGCTGCTGGGATCGCACTGAGCCGTAGTCGATCCAACAAAGCGCACGCTTTCCAAGTGCACGCTTAGCCACTCGACTTCGATATCACCGGCAAGGCGTCATGAATGCAGCGAGCGAAAGAAGTGTTTGTCGCCGATGCGGAAGGCAGGCAAACGGCGGGCGAGTCGATTGATCATTCATTCGTCGATTTGTGTGCGTCGTCGGTATTGTCGGCATTGTTATCGTTGTCGTTGTCGTGTTCCTGCGGCAATGAAGATGGCGGCGACGACGGCGGGGTGATCGTCAGCAGCACCTTGTCGATGCGGTGGCGGTCCATGTCGATGATTTCAAAGCTGAACTGATCGAAAGCGATGCGTTCGCCAACCTGCGGGATGCGGCCGAGATGACTCAGCAGAAAACCCGCAAGTGTGTGAAACGAAGCGCGGCTTTCGCCCGGCATTGTTTCGATATCCAGCAGAGCTTTGAGTTCGCCGATGGGCATGCTGGCGTCGAGCAGCCACGAACCGTCGGGCCGCTGCACAGCCATGAGCTCTTCCGCTTCGCCTTCGCGGGCAATCTGGCCGAGCATGCTCTCAACGATGTCGTTGAGCGTGATGAGTCCCGTCACGACGCCGTACTCATCAAGAACAAAAGCGATGTGCATTTTTTCGCGTCGAAACGCATCAATGAGTCGCAGCACTGGCATCGATTCCGGCACATACAGCGGCTGGCGCGCTATGGCGGTGAGGTGAATGGGAGTTTGCGAGAGCAAACCGCTTTTGACCATGTCTTTCAGATGCACCACGCCGATCAGTGCGTCCAGCCCGCCCCGGCACACCGGATAATGCGAATGTGAGCTGGCAGCGACGGCCACGCGCACCCGGTCAGTGGGAGCATCAGCTTCCAGCCATACGATTTCGCGCCGGGGCACCATCAGCGCGCTGACGCGATAATCGCCCAGTCGAAAGATGCGCTCAACCAGTTCACGTTCCTGTTCAAGAAACACGCCCGAAGCGGCGCCCTGTTCAACAAGATCGCGAATATCGCGCTCCGTGATCGCCTGTTCATCCACCGCGCGGATGCCGAAGACTTTCAAGATCAAGTCGGTTGAGAAAGTCAGCAGATGCACCGCTGGAGCAGCGAGGCGGGAGAGCCATTGCATGGGCGGGGCGATGAGCGAAGCGATGCGCTCCGGAGCCTGCACCGCCAGGCGTTTGGGCACAAGTTCGCCGAAAACCAGCGAGAGATAGGTCAGTGCGAGCACGACGATCGCTGTGGCCAGCATGCTGCTGTAGGCCGCCAGGGCGGGAAACTGACCGAGCCAGCGGGCCAGATCGTTGGAGATCGTCGCTTCGCTGAACGCACCGGCGACGATGCCGATCAGCGTGATGCCGATCTGCACCGTGGAGAAAAAGCGTGTCGGCGACGCTGCGAGCTTCAGTGCAACCATCGCGCCGCGGCTGCCGCGCTCCGCTGCCTGCTCCAGGCGAATCTTGCGTGACGAGACCACTGCGATCTCCGACATCGCAAAAAGACCGTTGAGCACGATCAGACACACCAGCAGAAGAATGATCAGCATGGCGAACCCTTGCGTTGCATTGTGTGCGTTGCGTTCATTATGGATGATTCATTGGTGATTCACCGCGGAGATCGCGGAGAGCGCGGAGCGGAGAAAATAAGAGTTCATCCGGATGACCGGTCAGCCATCGAGTTTGACAAGGTGACTTGGTGAAAGAGTAACAAGGTGACCTGTTTCACCATCTTCATCACCCCTGCACCTTGTCTCCTTATCTTCCTGTCCTCTCCCCCAATCTCCGCGATCTCCGCGCTCTCTGCGGTGAGAAACATCAGCTCTCACGATGGTAACAGCAGAGCGAGAGCGATCAGTCATGCCGTCAGTCGGCGGGATGTATATGCAGCCGGCACGTGCAATTGTTCATGCGCACAATGACCGCGCAGCAGCCTGCGTTCGCAGCGGCAGCAGTGCAGCAAGTGCACAAGCGTGTGCTCTTGCTTGATTGCTGATCGATGACTTATCCAGCTTTGTAAAACGGCAGCGGCGTGACCTGGGCGTCAGCAGTCATGCGGCCAAAGTCGACGTGCAGCAGTGTGCCGGGTTCGGTGCAATCCGCATCGACATAGGCCATGGCGATCGGGTAGCCGAGCGTGGGGCTGAGGCAGCCGCTGGTGACGGCACCGACCTCGGTGTCGCCGCGCTTGACCTTCATGTCCTGGCGGGGGCTGCGTTTGCCGTCGAGCTTCAATCCGACCAGCTTGCGTCGGGGGCCTTCAGTGGCAATGCGCTGGAGTGCATCCTGGCCGATGAACCGTCCGATTTCGGGATTGTCGTCGCCTTTGTTCAGCTTGACCGCAAACTGAAGCCCAGCTGAGATGGGATCAATGGCTTCGGAGATTTCGTGACCGTAAAGCGCCAGACCCGCTTCCAGGCGCAGCGAATCACGTGCTCCCAGGCCGGCGGGCCTGATGAGCGGACTTTCGCCAAGGTTGCTGAGCATCAGGTCGATGCCCTTTCTCGCAAAACGAGCTGGCATAATGACTTCCACGCCATCTTCGCCGGTGTAGCCGGTGCGGGAAATCAGCAGCTTGGCAAAGATCAGGTTCTTGCTCGTAAAGCGGTACCGCTTCAGGCTGGGCACTTCGCTGGAGAAACGCGACAGCACATCCATGACCTTCGGCCCCTGAAGGGCGATCATGGCGGTGTCCAGCGTTTCATCAGCCATCTTGAACACCATGCCCGTAGCAGCCTTGACCTGCTCAAAATGCTCCAGCAGCTTGGGGCGGTTGGCCGCATTGCACACCATCAGGAACTCGGACTCGTCCATCCGGTAAACCAGCACGTCATCGCGGCAGCCGCCTTGCTCGTTGCACACGATCGAATATCGGACCTGCCCCGGCTGCATGTCAAAGATCTGCCTCGTGCAGACATGATCGAGGAATTGACGAGCGTCGCGGCCGGTGAAACGCACCCGGCCCATGTGCGACACGTCAAACAGCCCGCCGCTGGTCCGCACCTGCTGGTGTTCATCGAGGATCGAGCCGTAGTGCAGCGGCATCTCCCAGCCGGCAAAATCAACCAGCTTGCCGCCATGTTCGATGTGAAACTGGTGAAACGGTGTACGCAGAAGCGATGCGGATGAGGTGGTGGTGCTTGTCATTTGGTCAAGATATCGCCGATGGAAACCAGGGTGGGATTGGCAGGACAGACAGGTAGAGACGGTATGCCCGTGCCCAAACTCTATCCACACCGTGAAATATCCGCCAACCGCATCCAACCGGCCCCATCCAGCGTATGCATCGTCGTAAGCAGGAATTGACCGCAGTTTTTTGAAAATGATTGGACAGGCGGAAAAACGTCTGGTAATTTGCTACTGTCGAGGCTGCATTGCCAGCTTCTTCAAGAGAGAAGATCGAGAGAGAAAGCCAAATACAAGCTGAAGTTGAGTGTTGAGCCTGAAACCGGGCCGGACGAGAAAGGTCCGTCGCATTGCGCCGTCGGCGCTCCCCATACGCAGGGGAGCATGGCGTTGTGCCAGCACGCAGGCCACTGTGACGCGAGAGAGAAGAGAGGATCCACAGACATGTTGCGCAATATTTTGACGATCGGGGCCGTCTCTGCAGCTGCCATGCTGTCGTCCACGGCCGAAGCCGCACTTATTCCCGGGGCGCCGGTCGTGGTGCCGTTCGACAACGCCCAGGTCACCGTGGAGTACTGGAACGCCTGGGCCGGGTGGACAGGCGAACTGTATTTCCTTGGTTCAGGCACCGAATCCGAAGTGCTTGTCAGCGCGCCGGATGACGGTGCGGGCCTTGGCCAGTTCCTGATGGATAATCGCGGCGCTCCCAGCGCAGGGCCGATCACCCTCACAGGCATCTTCAACCAGGGCGACGTGCTGCACTTTGCCTACCTCATTGTCGATCCCGAACCGTTCGTCGGCCGGTTGTATCGCACCGACGTCGCTTCCGACGCCATTCAGTTTGCATGGAATGCTGACAACGGCGACTTTACCGTGGAAGACAACATCCCCGGCGATCCGTGGAACGATTACGATTACAACGACATGATCGTGAACATTCAGTTCACGCAGATTCCCACGCCCGGCACCGCCGCCCTGGCGCTGATGGCCGTGTTCGTGGCCGCCCAGCGTCGCCGCCGCCCGGGCGCAGCCGACGTGTCGTAAGAATCTGAGCTGAACCTGAACGTCCAGACGTCACCCCAAAACGCCGCGCTGGAGGCTGCTGGCCAGTTGCTCATGCTGGCTGCCTCCAGCGCGGTGTTTTTGCAGAGACTGGTCGATTGCTTTCACCGGAAGATTGATCGCGTGACATCACGCCGCCTTGTGCTTTTTGCTGGCGTCTGCAAGGGGTACGATGAACGAATATGGATGAACGTGTGCAGCAGTCGGGACTGCTTTTCTGAAAAAGCTGCGGCGCCATGCTGCTGCTGCTGATGATGTCATCAGCAGATTTCGCTTCGTGCTCTGCCAGCCTTCATAGGTGTGTATGGGTGTATTCGCTGCACAATGCGCTGAGGGGGGCGGGTGAATGTGAAGAAGGTGAACAGCCAATAGTGTGCTTCCATGCGCTTCCCGGTGAAGTATTCCTCCGATACAGGCATCAATCAGCCAGGCGCTTCGCATCATCTCATCATAGAGCGTGATGTGCGTCGGCATACCTGCAAAGAGCATCGCGTGGCAAGGAGATGTTTCACAATGACGATCATGTGCCGATTCAGTGTTTTCTTCCTGCTTGCCGTCGTGTTGCTGAGCGCCGCAGCCGTGTGCAACGCATTACCGACCGATGAAGGCGATTATGAGGAAATCACGGTCATTGTGCAGGTACTCGATCCGCAGCAGCAGCCGATTGCGGAGGCACCAGTTGAAGTTGTGTCTTTTGTTCAGCCTCGGTTCGCCATGACCGGACCGGACGGCAAGGCGACCATTACATTGCTCCGAGGCGATCAGGGCCAGACGGTAACCGTGCGTATCACCAATGGCGGATTTACGCCGGTGATCCCGCCGGAGTTACGCTCCCATGCAGCCGATCGGTTTACTGACCTTCAGCAAACGTATGCGGTGCCAGTATATGACATCGTTCTGGTAGCTGGTGCAGAGACTTCGCACACAATCATGCTTGGTGAGGCAGTGCGCGTATCCGACGGCTCGTGGACCCGTCAGGGAATGGCATTGCCTCTGCGGTAGGTGTACGCAATCTTCATTCTTTTGACTTGGTAATGCCATCGGAAGACGGTGCATTTGCAGTGAATGTGCGTAAACATGCGCCTGCGGAACTCTGGATAGCAGGTGAGCCGACGCAGTTACATAGCGTGCGATTGACCGCAGCGCAGACTGCAGGTGATATCGATCTTGGCAACGTCGTTATCACGGAAGCGATCCCGAATGCGACGTTGAAATTGACGATGAACAACAACCGGGGGTTGCACTTGGCCAGCAAGTTGCATCTCGGCAATGATCTGGCTGTCATATCCGCAGACGGCACATATATGTTTCTCTTTGGTGTGAGAAATAATGGGCGTGTTCATTGGCCGGATCAAAACTCCAAGGCTGTTTATGATCTGCCGGTTCCTGCAGGCACGTATTACATTGCGCCAGGTTCATTAGAGACTCGCCCATTTCTGGCGCTTTTGGAATCGATTCGCACGAATCGTCACGCACAGCTTGATGCAGCCGGGGTTCCAAAGGTTACAGTAGCGGCGGGCCAGACGAAGTCGCTGGCGTTTGATGCGCATGCTGCTGTCGCAGCCATCATCCAGGTCGGCGGCGATCTGGCTCCCGATTAATGCGCAGACTGCCGGGCGCTTTGCATCGTGTGAAGCTGCAAACGCAGTACGCAGCAGATTACGCCTGGTTGTGATTGCAGGCGCCTTCGTCAGCGTCGGCTTCGGTTTTGGCGTTTGCCTGAGCCTTGAGGCGTTCGAGTTCGCGTTCCAGTTGCCGTACGCGTTTGAAGAGGTTGTAGAGTTCAGTGCCTGCGAGGGCGTTGCGTTTGGCCTGATCAAACGGAACCGCGGGTGTGCCGCCGACTTTCATGCCTGCAGGCACGTCCTGCGCGATGGCGGTGCGGGCCGCAGCCTGCACGCCGTCGCCGATGCTCAGGTGGCCAGCCACGCCCACCTGGCCGCCCAGCACGACGTACTTGCCCACATCGACCGAGCCAGACACGCCCACAAGCGAGACGAACAGGCAATGCTGGCCGATGGTGGTGCCGTGGCCGATGGAAATCAGGTCAGCAAACTTGGTGCCCTTGCCGATACGGGTTTCGCCCAGCGCAGCTCGTTCGATCGCGCAGCCGGCTCCCAGTTCCACATCGTCTTCGATGACCACAATGCCGGTCTGGGGAATCTTGTGATGTTCGCCCTTGTGCGTGGCGTAGCCGAAGCCATCCAGGCCGATGACGGTGTTGCCGTGCAGCGTCACGCGATTGCCCAGCACGCAGCGGTCGTAGATGACCACATTGGGATACAGCAGGCACGAATCGCCGATGCGGGAATCCTTGCCGACGTACACGCCGGGATAGAGCACGCAATTTTTGCCGACCGTGGCGTTGGCTTCGATCGTGACAAAGGGATGGATTGTGGTGCCGCTGCCGATGATGGCGGTTGGATGGATGCACGCGAGTGTGCTGATGCCGGTTTCATCAGCGTGCATCGGCGGGGGATGCGTGCGAAACCCGTACAGTTCAATCATCGCGCCGCGGAAGGCGAAATACGGGTCGGCAGCGACCAATCGGGTGATGCCGTCGGGGCAGGCGGCAGTTTCCGAGACGATCACCGCCGCTGCCTTGGTGGTATTGAGATACTGGGCGTACTTGGCGTTTGCGAGAAATGTCACATCGCGTGGACCGGCCTTGTCGATCGGCGCACAGGCGTCGACTTCGATCGATCCATCGCCAACGAGTTGGGCTCCAATACGTCGAGCAAGTTCTTCCAGCGTCATGGCCATGGCGTTTGTGGCGATGAAGCTAGCCGGTTGCGGATCGCTGGTCAATTGCGGCATGAATCAGCCGCGTGGAATGTGCGAAACATGTGAGCGAGCAAGTGGCGGCGGAGGCAAAGGGCGCGTGCGGCAGGTTACGGGGCTGGTGTCACGAAAACGCAGCCGCAAAGGGGCAAACGGCTGCTGAAAACGAAAGCAACGGAAGCTGCCGGGAGGCTCGCTGGCGAGGCTTGCCAAGGCTCATCGGGGGACTTCGCCTTGTTGCTGAGCCTGCTGGCCGGTATGCTCCCAGCCTTCATGCCCGGTGTCACCGTAGTCATAGCCAGCTTGCGTTCCATTCTCAGCAGTCTTGCCGTGATGTGGCTGCTTTTTGTCGCTGTCCCTGCCTTCGGGCAGGTTGCTGACCAGCGTGATCTGCTTGCAGACCGGCCGATTTTTGAAATTCGCCTGCTCGGGTTGCAAACGGTGACGCAGCAGGAAGTGCTGAACAACATCCGCTCGACAGTGGGCGATCCATACGACCCGGCAGTCGTTTCCGCCGACGTGGCTCGCCTCAACCGCCTGGGCCGATTCCGAACGATTGAAGCGCGGAGCGAATTGCAGGCGGACGGTTCTGTTGCGCTGATCTTCGAATTCGTCGAGCAGATGATCATCACCGAGCTGCAGGTCGTCGGAAACAAGCTGATTTCCGACCAGGACCTTCTTGCGGTTGTGCAGCAGGTGCCGCGAGGCCCGCGTGATGATTTTCTCATCCAAAGCGCCAAGCGTGCGATCGAACAGATGTACGAAAAGCGCGGGCACTACCTGGCTACTGTCACGATTGACGAATCGGAGCTTGAGCAGTCCGGCCTGCTGATTTTCCGCATCATCGAAGGGCCGCGGGTTCGCATCCGCGCAGTCGAGTTCGAGGGCAACCAGGCGTTCACCGATGAGCAGTTGTATGCGGAGATCAAGACGCGGACCGCGGTGTTTCTGCTCCGTCGCGGCGAGCTTGATGAAGAACAACTGGCGGATGACGTTGCTGCCCTGACCCGTTTTTACACAAGCCGCGGCTACCTTGATGTGCGTGTCGGGCGTCAGGTCGAACTCAGTCCCGACAGCAGCGAGGCAAAGGTCACATTTGTGATTGCGGAAGGGCCGCAATACACCCTTCGCAACGTGCAGGTCACCACGATGGAGGGCGATTCGCTCTCGGTGTATTCGCCTCAGCAGATCGCAGCCCTGATCGATCTCAAGCCCGGCGATGTCTACAGCGATGATCTGCTGCGGCAATCAATGCGAGCGATTGAGGAGTCCTACGGCGTGATGGGCTATCTGCCCACCGACGATGCCCGCAGGTTCTATCAGCTTGACGGTACGACCATTCTGGTGCGGCCGACGCCGCTGCGCGTGGCGGATTCGCCCCAGGTCGATCTGTTACTGGAGGTGCATGAGGGCCAGCCGTATCGCGTGGGCGCAGTTGAGATTCAGGGGAACTTTCTGACCCGTGACCGGGTTGTTCGGCGCGAGTTGCGTGGCATCACGCCCGGGCGTCCGTTTGACGCCACGCAGCTTCAACTTGCTGAAGATCGCCTGCTCAACCTGCGATTGTTCAGCGATGTGCGGTTTACCGTGCAGCCTGAAGATCCCGATTTTCCCGGCTATCGCGATGTGCTGGTTGAAGTACGCGAGCGGCAGACCGGCTCGTTCAGCTTCGGCGCCGCGATCGGTTCTGATTCGGGCGTGTTTGGTGAAATTGCGCTTATTCAGAACAATTTTGACGTGACGGATTTCCCGGAAAGCTGGGGAGAACTTTTCTCCGGCCGTGCGTTCCGCGGTGCGGGTCAGCGATTCAATGCCACGCTTCGTCCGGGTACGGAATTGTTCCAGTATGCGATGAGCCTGACCGAGCCGCATCTTTTTGATACGGACTACACCGGCACGGTGGCAGGGCAGTTCCGTCAGCGCATTTACGATCTTTACGATGAAGAACGCTTTGGCGGAAGCGTGCGCGTGGGGCGGCAGTTTGGCGATATCTGGAGCGTCGGAGTGCAAAGTCGCGTCGAGCGCGTCACGCTGCGAAACATCGATCCCACCTCACCGACAGAAATTTTCCGCGACAGAGGGCCGGATGTCGTCACCGTGTTGGGGCTGGCGATGACGCGTTCGACGATTCCTTTCCGGTCACGGCCCGGACGCGGCAGCCGGCTCGAACTGTCCTATGACCGCTACGGCGCGCTTGGCGGCGATTTCAGCTTCAATGCGGTGAATGCTGAGTACGTCATGTACTTCACCGTTGATGAGGATTTTCTCGGCCGGGCCACCACGCTGCGGCTTGCCTCGCGCGTCGGCTACATCTGGGGCGGTCGCGCACCGACATATGAGCGTTTCTATCTCGGCGGCCGGTCGCTGCGAGGCTTTGAGTTCCGTACCGTCAGCCCCAAGGGCATTCGTGCTGACAACGGTCAGCCGACGGATGAACCAGTCGGCGGCACATGGCTGGCGTTTCTTGGCGCACAGTACGAGATTCCCATCTTCGAAGAGGCCTTTACAGGGGTGATCTTCGTCGATTCGGGTACGGTCACCGATTCGCCGGGGTTTGACGACTGGCGCGTTGCAGCCGGTGTGGGCATTCGCCTGTACATTCCGCAGTTCGGCAATGTGCCCATCGCATTCGATTTTGCCATCCCGATTCTCAAGCAGGACGGCGATGAAGAGCAGATCGTGAGCTTTGCGGCAGAACTTCCCTTCTAACTCTTTGGTATAACATGGGCGCGAGGCGGGCGGCTCTCCCGTCATGCTCGGGCAAGTTTGCATCAGATCAGCGTTTGTGCCGCGTTGGAGCAGGCTGTGCCCAACTGTTCAATCATCACGCAGATCAGGATGAATCTCATGAAGACCGCTTCTTTGCGTGCCGTGCTTACGACCGGTGTTGTGCTTTTGTGCATTGTGATGACGCTGACCTATCAGGCCGGCGCGATGCAGAACGCTCGTCGTCCCACAGTGGTCGCCACCGTCAATCTCGAGATGGTGATGGAGAAGCTCCAGCAGCGCGCAGATGCGACCATCAGCCTGCAGCAGATGCAGTCGGAGATGCGTCAGGCGCTTGAACGCCGCGAACAGGAGCTGAAGCAGCTTGAAGCGAAGATCCTCGCCATGGAAGCGAATTCACCCGAGCGTCAGGCGGCTCAGGAAGAATTGGCCCAGGCCACGTTGCGCTTCCGTCATCAGCAGGCGTTTGATGAGAACAAGCTTGACATCGAACTGGCGCTGCTGCGGCAGGACCTGTATCGCAGTATCAAGCAGGCGCTGGCGCAGATGGCGCCCGCAGCGGGATACGACATGGTGCTGGTGGATGATTCGATTGGTGAATTGATGGCGCGTCCCGACGGCCGCACCTCCCGTAACGCCCAGATCAGTCAGCAGATCAGCAGCCGTCGTCTTCTGTACGCCAGCCGCACGCTTGACATTACCGATGAACTGGTGGATCGCATGAACAACGCCTACAAGGCTGCAGGCGCAGGCCGCCGGTAACGAAGCGGCCGATTACTCGCCTGCACGCAGCATGCAGGCGACGGCAGGCGGCTGCTTGGCGCATCAGCGATTGGTGTTCAGCTCTCAACGTTCGTAACTTTCGATTGTTCTGCTTTCAAGAAGGTTTCCCCCATGTCTGCTCGAATCAAGCACGCCAATTGGCCCTCGCTGATGATGCTGGGCCTCATCGTTGCGATCCTTGGCTATCAGGCGCTGGCCAGTCGAACGCCCGAAGCGGCAACGGCGCAGCCAAGTCTCATCGCCACGTTCGATCTGTACAGAACCTTCAAGTCGCTGGATGAGAAAAAGCAGGCTGACGCTGAGCTGCTGAAACTCAAGGACGAACTGGTAGCAACGCTTGAGGCACGCATGCAGGCCATCAAGCAGATGGAGGAAGAGCTTGCGCTGCACCAGCCGGGAAGCCCCAAGCATCGCGAACTGACCGAGCAGTGGGCGCGCGCATCGCACGAGCATCAGGCCGATGCGGAGTTCTATCAGCTCAAGCAGTCGCTGGAGGCGGGACGACGCGTCAACCAGATCTTTAACAACATCACCAAGGCAGCTGAGCAGCTTGCCAAAGAGCGCGGCTATGCGGTGGTGTTTGTGAAAGATTACATCAACGAGATTCGCCCCGGCACCGAAGATGAAGTGGAGCGGCAGATTCTCGAGCGCAGGATGATCTATGTCGATCCGAACATCGATATCACCGACGAACTGATCCGGCGCATGAATCAGTCGTTCCAGGCCACCAGAAATTGACGCTGCAAACGCCGCGTCGTTGTGCGGCAATTCGTCGGCAGCGCTTCCAGGTACAAGCACGCACGCAGCATCGGGTTATCTCAGCATGCATTCTTGCTGAACGTGCCTGTCATCATCATGCACATGAGCCAACTGACGTTCACCACACAGCAGCTTGCCCAGCAGCTTGGCGGAACGCTGCATGGTCCGGGCGAGGTCGTCATCACCGGCGTACAGTCGCTGGTCGACGCCGGGCCGGGCGATGTGTCGTTCATCATTGACGCGCGCTACGCACGCGCCTGGTCGGAATCGAAAGCCGGTGCGGTGATTGTGTCCGACGGGCTCGAAGTAGACGCAGCGGATGGGCGGCCTCGAATTGTCGTCCCCAATGCTGAACTGGCGACTGCCCGCGTTCTGGAACTATTTCAGCAACCGGAATGGGGGCCGGAGCCTGGCGTCGACCCCACGGCGAGAATTCATCCCACCGCCACGCTTGGCCAGCAGGTTCGCATCGGTGCATATGTCAGCGTCGGACCAGGCTGCCGCATCGGCAACGGCGTTGTGCTGCACGACGGCGTGCGGTTGTATGCCAACGTGACGATCGGCGATGGGTGCGTGCTGCACGCCAATACTGTCATCCGCGATCGCTGCACGCTCGGCCGGGGCGTCATTTTGCATCAGAACGTCTCAATCGGCGCGGATGGGTTCGGCTATCGCCCGGCCCCGAATGGCGCAGGTTTGATCAAAATCCCGCATATTGGCACGGTAATCATCGAAGATGGCGTTGAAATCGGTGCCAATTCGTGCGTTGACAGGGGAAAGTTCGGGCCAACGGTGATCGGGGCGGGAACCAAAATCGACAACCTCTGCCAAATCGGGCATAATTGTCGCATCGGCCGCTGCTGTGTGATCGCGGGTTGCACCGGCCTTTCCGGGTCGGTGACGGTGGGCGACGGGGTGCAGATGGGCGGGGCGTGCGGCATCGCTGATCACGTGACGATTGGAAGCGGCGCCAGGATTGGCGGGTTTTCGATGGTGATACGTGATGTGATGCCGGGGCAGACGGTTCTCGGCCATCCCGCTGAAGATGGCAGAACTGCATTGCGTCAGTGGGCGTGCGTTCGTAAACTACCGGGTCTGCTGCAACAATTATCGAAAGAGCGGCCGGCGTAACCCGTTCAAGTCAGGCTGGGCCTGCAAAGAGCCGTCGGCCACAATCACTGCGACACTTCGCTTCCTTGCTCCGTTCTATCGGTGCCATGCTTCACGCGCTGGATCACAATCAAATGACCTCGAATGCGGTGGCAAAACAGCACACGCTGGCTGGAGAGGTAACGGTACGCGGCAAGGGGCTGCTGCTGGGTGAAGACGCGACGGTGACCATCAAGCCCGCCCCGGTGAACCACGGCATCGTGTTCGTGCGCGTTGATCTCGATCCGCCCGTGCAGCTTCCTGCGCTGGTCACCAATGTTGCGGAACGCGCCCGGCGCACGACGCTCAAGGTCGGCAACGCCACCGTCGAAACCATCGAGCACTGCATGTCGGCCTTCGCTGGCCTGCGCATTGACAACGCGCTGGTTGAGATCGATGGCCCGGAATTGCCCTGCGGCGACGGGTCGGCAGCGCCGTTTGTCGAGCCGATGCTCGAAGTCGGCATGGTCGAGCAGGACGCGCCCAGGCGAATCTTCAAAATCACCGAACCGCTCATCGTGGAAGAGGGCGATGCGATGGTCGCAGCGTTCCCCAACCAGCAGGATGAGTTCCAAGTTGTGTTCGATCTGGATTACGGCGCCAACTCGCACCGCATCAAACGCCAGACTCAGTCATTCGCGTTCAATAACGGCAGTTATCTGCATGACATCTGCCGGGCGCGAACCTACAGCCTGCGCGAGGAAGCGCAAGCCCTGTGGGAGCGGGGGATGTGCCGGCATCTCACGCCCAAGGACGTGCTGGTGATTGGCGACGACGGGCCGATTGATAACGCCTACCGGTTCGACAACGAGCCGGTGCGGCACAAGATCGTGGACTTTCTGGGAGATCTTTATCTCATCGGCGGCGAGGTGCATGGGCGGTTTGTCGCCCATCGCTCGGGCCATTCGCTCAACCGCAGAATGTGCCTGAAGATTCTCGAGCAGGCCGAGGCGAAGCGGCGAAGTGAACTGACGCTGCGCGGCCGCGAACTCGACATCCGCAGCATCCAGCGCATCATGCCGCACCGCTATCCCATGCTGCTGGTCGATCGCGTGCTGGAAGTGGACGGTGACCGGCGAGCCATCGGCGTCAAGAACGTGACCATTAACGAGCCGTTCTTTCAGGGACATTATCCGGGAACGCCGATCATGCCTGGTGTGTTGCTGGTGGAGGCCATGGCCCAGATGGGCGGCCTTCTGATGAGTCAGAAACTGGAACACACCGGCAAAATCGCAGTGTTGTTGAGTCTTGACAAGGTGAAATTGCGTCGCCCGGTCACGCCCGGCGATCAGGTGATACTGGAAGCCGAGGCGGTGCAGGCCAAGGCGAGGACCGGCACGCTGAAGTGCCGCGCGTTCGTCGGCGACAAGCTTGCCGCCGAAGCACAGATTCGATTCATGATGGTTGATGCGGAACAGGAGTAACTCAAGCGAAGCACACAGCATGCAGTCGGCGGTGACCCGCCCCGAACATTTGATTCAGCTTTTTCTTCTTAAAACGTTCTGATTCGTGCATTTGGCGTTCAGCGTTCTGTTTTCTGCTTTTTCCAAGAGTTCATGGCCACCATTCACCCCACAGCAATCGTTGATCCCACCGCGCAGTTGGCTGAAAGCGTGGTGGTCGGTCCATATTGCGTGATTGGTCAGGGGGTGGTGATTGGTGAGAATACCGTGCTGCACAACCACGTCACCGTGCAGTGCGATACCATCATGGGCTGCGGCAACACGCTGTATCCGTTTTCGGTCATCGGCGCCGATCCGCAGGATCGGAAATACCGCGGCGAGCGAACGATACTGGAAATCGGCGATCACAATCGGATTCGCGAGCATGTGACGATTCATCGCGGCACAGGAAACGGCGGCGGGGTGACGCGCATCGGCAATCGCAATCTGATCATGGTCGCGGTGCACATCGCCCATGACTGCTGGCTGGGCGACGACATCTGCATCGCCAATCAGGTCATGCTTGCTGGGCATGTGCGCATTGAAGACGGCGCCAATATCGGCGGGGGAGCGGGGCTGCACCATTTCACCACTGTCGGTTCATGTGCCTTTGTCGGCGGCCTGGCCCGCATCACCAAGGACGTTCCGCCGTACATGATCGTTGAAGGCAATCCTGCCGAGGTGCGGGCGATCAACTCCATCGCTATGACCCGCCGAGGCTACAGCCCCGAGCATATCGACGCGATCAAGGACGCCTACAAGCGACTGTATCGTGAAAACGGCCCGCCAATGTCGGACAAGCTGATCGAGCTGAAACGCGAATACAGCGATGTTCCTGCGGTGATTCGGCTCTGTGATGCGCTGGCGGCGGCGGCAGAGGGCGTACACGGCCGGGCGCTGGAGATCAAACGCGCCGACAACAAGCGCAACGGGCACATTGAGCCGATCCTGTGAACGCCGTGCACGTGCAGCAGTAACGCATCCAAACCAGGGGCAGCGTGGGGCGGTGTGAGCTGAGCTTTGTTGTTCTCCAGCCTCACAGGCTGGGGGAAGCGCATGAGAAAGCTCGCCGTGAAGGCGAGCTGAAGGAATCAATATGCACACAAGACCACTGCGCCGACACGCGACGGTACGGCCAGACGTTCCGACCCGAGGGCGGCAGGCGCTTATTGCATCAACGGCGCGCTGCTGATGGGCCGCCAGCTACGCCGCGACGCAATGCATCAGTCATCTTCGTCTTCGTCGTCGAGGAAGTCGTCCTCATCGTCGAGATCGTCGTCCTCCTCGTCGTCGAAGAAATCCTCATCATCTTCGTCGTCGAGATCGAGGTCGTCGTCATCGTCGAAGAAGTCCTCATCTTCATCCTCGTCGTCGTCCCATGCGACGGGTTGGAGAGGAAGACGCCCCAACTCGCGCGAATCGAGAACAGCGATCTCACTGATGGCTGTGGTCGGGTCGAGTACGCCGAGGGTCAGGGCGAACTCCGCGCCGTTAAGTAAATCGTTTGCTGACAGGCAATCTGTTGCGAATGGCATTGGTTACCTCCCAAGGATCGGCACGTCTGTGACGCCCTTAGCGGGCCGTATTGGATCGATTTCGCTGAGGTTGTCAACCCCAAACCGACCCTCAACTTCACGAACTTTCCGGGTTTGTTGCAGCGGTCTGGTGAACTGCCGGAATTCCGCGATTATTTCCGGTCCGTTGGCGTCCGTTCCGATGGTTCAAATCTGTTTGCGACACGCAGAAACGTCGTGTCTACCTGTTCAATAACTCCTGAAACTGAAAGACGGTTGAAACCCCTCTTACGGGTGCCGCCATTGTAGCCCTGATTGTTGCGGCAATCGGCATGTCAAACATCACTGACGCTGTTTCTTGGACGCAGCGCGAAGAATCCGGGCGGCGGCTGCTGAAACACATCGGCAAGGCGCGGGCGCAGGCTGTCCAGCCGCGTGCAGAATTGCCGGCGCTCGTTGACTGCAACGCGTTGGGCAGCAATTGACTTCGGGATCGAACTGCCGGAGGGTAAGCGGCTGCTGGCTATTGCGCAACTCACGTCCATCAAAGCAGTTGACTCCACGCTTACAGATCGGACTCACCCCTGCCCAGGCAGGATCAAACCGGACCTGCAATCAACAGGCGGTCAATCGGTTCAGGTGCGTTCTGCCACATCAGGCCATATGGGTAGCGATATCGAGATCGAGCCGGAATTGACCGGGCCTGATCGGAAATGTGGAGTCAGTCTGTCCGAGCCTGGCCTGTCATCGGCGGCTGCGCTGCTGATGTGCTGGCTTGGTTGATTGGTTGGGCGTTTTTTGCTTGCTGGCCGCTATTGCTGCTGCTGCGATTCGATTCCGGCGGCTTCGGCATCGAGATACCACTTCAGTTCGCCGTTGAGCGGATGAATGCCACGAATGGGTGTCGCATCGACGGGTTCTTCCGCCTTTGCTGCTCTCGCCAGCGCAGCAGCCTTGGCCTGACCGGTCACCAGGACCGCGATAAAGCGGCTGGCGTTGATGAGCGGGAAGGTCATCGTGATGCGTTCACTGGGTGTGGCATTTGCAGCCACATTGAATCGCACCAGTCGTCGCATCTCATGCAGCGCTTCGGAATGTGGAAACAGACTTGCGGTGTGGCCGTCGGCTCCCATTCCCAGCAGCACGTAATCCAGCCGATCCTGTCCCTTCTCACGCCATGCCAGGGCATCGCGAAGCTGTCGTTCGTATTCCACATCCCCGGTAGGCGACATGGCGAACATCGGATGCACCTGTTCGGTTGGGATGTCCGCGTGATCGACGATGGTTTCGCTGATGGCGCGAAAGTTCGATTGAGGATGATCGAACGGCACGCATCGCTCATCGACCATCCACAGGTGCGTTCGCCGCCACGGCAGACGCCGATAGTTGGGGTCGTACATCAGACGCTCGTACAGCGGCTGCGGTGTGGAACCGCCGGACAACGCCAGATGAAAATCGCCAAACTGCCGCACACAGTTTTCTGCGTGCACGACAAGGTCAGCTGCGAGCTTGTCGATCAACTCGTCGGCAGTTTCCGTAACGATGACCTCGCCCGGCAAGGGGGGGCCGACCAGTTGGCGCTTCACCAGGTCGTATGGTTCAGGAGTGCGGTGTGTTGCGCTGGACTGCGCCTCGTGACGAGGTGGATGGTGGGAAGCTTCGCTCATGCCGCACGTCATGATTGCACGAGCAAGGCTGTTTGACCACCGCTTCCTGCATCGCAGATGGCTGGGAAACCAAAAAGCCGGCACCCAACAGCAGCAACGGGCAGATGGAAGGCCGATTTACGCCAAATTGCCCGATTTGGAAGAAATTGGGCTGTGCTGGCCGCCGTTCGTACAGTTAACCAGGAAGCAACCGATGGATGGGCGACGATGAATGAATTGGGTGATGGGCGGATAAGGCAAACGCCCGGTCAGGATGATTCGCTGTCTGTCTGTTTGTCTTGCTGTCTGACACACGATCGGCACCCCGAACTGGAGCACACACATGACAACCGTCGCGTTTCCGAACAAATGCAGATTCACGCCCCGCCTGCGCCGCATGGCGGTCGCGGCGATGCTGGCCGGTGGAATTGCCTGCAGCGGGCTGCAGAACCTGGCGGTTGGTCAAGCGCCTGCCGAGCCGGAACAACAAGGCGCGACGGTGAAGCCGCCCTCGGCTGATGAAGTCTTCAAAGACCCCGAAACGCCGCTGGACAGCCGCGTCAAGCCGGATCGCGTGACCGAGCAGCCGCTGCCGCCGCTACCGCAGCAGGTCATATTGCCCAAGCCGCCGGTCTTTGAATTAAGCAGCGACCCTTCACAGGTGCCGATCGACGCGGAGCGATGGAGCAAGGCGCGGGAAGCGCTGCAGCGAGGTTTGGCGTATCTGCGCTCCCAGCAGGATGAACACGGCGGATGGGGCGCAGACATGCAGGCAGCGCCGACCGATCAACCCGATCGGCCTTCACCCGTGTCAGTTGCGGTGACGGCGCTGGCCATCAAGGCCTTCGTGCAGGCTGATCGCAATGCGCTGGAGGATGACCGCATTCAACAGGCCCTGGCGATGGTGCTTCGGGCGCAGCAGGAAGACGGTTCGTTCGACACCGGCAGTTTGGCGAACTACGTCACGTCGTCGGTGGTGATGGCCTTGGCGAGCGTGGATGATCCGATGCTGCGCGATGAAATCACCCAGGCTGTGCAGTGGCTGCAGGCCAGCCAGTGGGATCAGAGCGAAGGTCTCAGTGCGCGACAGGACTGGTTTGGCGGTGCGGGCTATGGACGGCACGGCCGGCCGGATATGTCCAACACGCAGATGATGCTCGATGCGCTGTACGACGCGGGATTGAGTCCTGATGAGCCGGCATTTCAAAAAGCGCTTGCCTTTGCCAGCCGCGCTCAGAATCTGAAAGCCACCAACCCGGCTCCGTGGGCCGGCAACGACGGCGGATTCATCTACACGCCCGCCAACGGCGGCGAATCGTTTGCCAGTGAAGCGGCGGGGGAGGGCCGCTACGGCGAAAACGTGCCCGCTGGTCAACCCCGCAGTTTGCGCAGCTATGGCTCCATGACTTATGCAGGCTTCAAGAGCATGCTGTACGCGGGGCTCTCGCCCGATGATGTGCGCGTACGTGCTGCATTCGACTGGGTGCGCAACAACTGGACGTTCGATGAAAACCCCGGCCTGGGCCAGCAGGGGCTGTATTACTACTACCACACCATGGCCCGCGCTCTGACGATCGCCCAGCAGCACGAAATCACCGATGCCCAAGGCAAGGTGCACAACTGGCGGGAAGAGATGATCGATGCCCTGTTGGCCCGACAGCGCGACGACGGCAGTTGGGTGAACGCTGCAGCCCCGCGCTGGGAAGAAGGCTCGCCGGTGCTGGCGACGATCTACAGCGTGCTTGTCCTGGAAGAGATACTCAAGCCGGTCGGCGCAGTGCCGGCAGCGGGCAGTTTGGCGCCTTGACCTTCTTGATGATGAAGTCCTCGCAGCAGATTCCAGACTGTGATGTGCCATCACAAAGCATGCCATCACAAAGCAGATGATTGATCCGGAAATGCCAGGCTGCTTCTTGTGATGTTTATCGTCTGCATGGATGACTGCGGTGGTGGCTGCTGAGTGCTGTCATACATCGTTGCCCGGCGGCGGTGCCGCCACGCCGACGATGGCGATTCTTTTGGCATCTGCAGCCTGCAGCACGGCTGGCTTATCCACCAGAATCACGCGCCCTGCTCCCAGCGCGATGCAACTGCAGCCAAGCCGCGCAGCGCGTTCGATCGTTGCCAGACCGATGGCAGGCACATCGGCGCGCATGTCGTGCTCGCGCTTGGCGGTTTTGAGCAAGGTCCATCCCCGGGTTTTGCACAACTCGCCGGCACGGTCCATCATGGCGTCGGTGCCTTCCACCGCTTCAACGGCGATCACATCGCGCTCGCGCACCGCGATGGCCTGACCGATGTCCAGCTCCACCGTCTGCGTCAGCAGAGGCCAGCCGAAGGCAATATCAGCCTGTTGCTGGGGGCTTGGCTGCGTGCGGGTCATGACGCCCTCATGAGCCAGATGATCCTGAATGTAGGTGGTTGAATCGATGAGCATGATTCCGTTGCGGGCCAGTTCGTCAGCCACTGCCGCCAGCACTGCAGCGTTGCGGCGATCATGGCGCAGATGACGGTACCACAACCGCACGGCGCGCCAATCCGGGATTTGCCGAAACAGCCGCCAGGGGTCGTGCATGCGCTTTTTTGAAACCCGACCCACCATCACCGCTTCCTGCACGCCGGCCTTGCGCAGCACGCTGATCCATTGACCGATCCGCAGAACGCCTGCCACGGTGAACTGATCACATAACTGCGGCAACTGCAGATCGTATTGATCGCGCAAGCCCACGCAGCACACCACCACGCCAGCCCGGCGCATGCCTTGCGCAACCAGCAGCGGCACGCGGCCCTGGCCGGCAATCAACCCAACAGTCTGGCGCGTCAGTCTGAGCGTCACAACTGCAAGTTTATCCGGCTTCACGGTTCTGCGCACAGCGCAAGGCAGCGTGAGCAATCTTTGAAAATGCGTCCGATTTCTACCTGAAAGCTCCTGCGGTGCGCGCGAACGATCTACTATCTACGCCCGCCACGACGCGGATGAGACTGGAGCACTTGATGTCTGTTATGTCACAGCCGACCGACCACACCGGGCCGTCGAAACGCTTTCGTTTGAACAATCTTGACTGGCCGACGGTTCTGGCCATTGGCGCACTGCATGTTGGATGCGTGTTCGCGTTCTTTCCCGCCATGTTTTCCTGGAGCGGCGTGGTTCTGGCAGTTGTATTGTGGTGGCTGTGCGGCGGGCTGGGCATTTGCCTGTGCTATCACCGCCTGCTGACGCATCGCAGTTTCCAGACGCCAAAGTGGTTTGAATATTTTCTTGTCGTGCTCGGCACGCTCAACTGGCAGGGCGGACCGCTGCGATGGGTGGGCGTGCATCGCATTCACCACAAGGAATCCGACGGCGAACACGATCCGCACTCGCCGCAGCATGGTTTTACATGGGCGCACATGTTCTGGTGCCTGATGAAAGACGAGCCGGGCCACGATCCGCTGGCGGTGACGAAGGACCTGCAGCGCGACAAGGTCATCATGTGCCTGGATCGCTATTTCTTCCTGCCGCAGTTCATCCTTGCTGCGCTGCTCTTCGGGGCCGGCTGGATGGCGCTCGGCTCGGTGACGGGGGGATTGAGCTGGGTCATCTGGGGCGTGTGCGTGCGTACGGTCTTCGGCTTCCACGCCACGTGGTTTGTGAATTCAGCCGCTCACACATGGGGCTATCGCAACTTCGAAACCACAGACGGCTCGCGCAACAACTGGTGGGTGGCGATCATCTCCTTTGGCGAAGGCTGGCACAACAACCATCATGCTCAGCAGCGATCAGCCGCCCACGGCATGCGCTGGTGGGAAATCGATCTGACATACCTCACGATCCGCGCGCTGGAATTCGTCGGCCTGGCCACCCGTGTCGTGCGACCCAAATTGGAAACGACGAAAGAAAGCTGACAACTGAGAGAGAATTGAAAGCCGACGCCGCTGGCATCATGCGTTGAGTGTTCAGGGATCGCACGCTCCACAGCCGCAGGTTTGCGATCTCGGATTTTTGCGATTGAATCTCAATGTGAGATTTCTCGCCGCAGATTCCGGATTTGTGATGGCAGAACTCAATCTGAAATCTCAAATTTGAAATCTCAGATTTCAGATTTGAAATTTCAAATTTCAAATGTGTCAGCATCACCGTATGCCGACGAGTTTGAGGTCGAAGCCTTCCCGCGCCATGTCGATGGTCTTGAACTTGAACGGCTGGGCGATCTGCGGGCGAAGGCGACAGCGGATAAGGTTGTCGCCCATCGGCGTGACGCTGATGGCCTCGTTGTGAATGCCGGCTGCCATGCGGGTCAGCGTGGCGACCAGATCGTGACGGTGCTTTCGCATCCACGCGGCGAACTCCTCCACGCCTTCGCCAGCTTCAGCGGCAGCCTGCTTGGTGCGTTCCGCCACGAGCTGATCCCAGAGCAGTTCATACTCTTCGTTGCGCAGGCATGTCAGCGTGTTCACGATCACATGTTCGGGCAGGTATGCGCTGAGAATGATCGTGCCGTCATCGCGCTCTTCACGCATCTGAAACGGCTTGCTCGCACTCTCTTTGTCCTGCGCATGAAGCCGCCGCTGCGTCACCCGCGTGGAATATTTGACGATGGTGCCGTCTTCGAGCACCAGTTCATCAGGCAGCTCACCCAGCGCCGCTTTTTCGTAAAACGCCGGGCGTCGGTGATGTTCAATGCGATAACTCTGACATGCGCTGAGCAGCATTGCTGCGACAGCCATCAACAGCGCCGCCCGACTGCTGCGGCGCATGAAGTTCACCGCGCCAGCAGCCGCCGCTGCTGTTGCTGACGCACGGTTGCGATCCCATGCCCCCAGCCGGGAATCATCGCGCTTCCGTCCACGCCGATTGAACATGCCAATAGTGTAAATCATCAGCGGAGCATCAGAAACAGAAACTGGAATTGAACATCGAACGTCACGAGACGAAAGAGGGCAGCGAGAATTGAAAATCGAAACCCGGAAACCGGAAAGCGGCGAAACCGATTGAAAATCGGCAAGTGGCAGGCAGGGCCCGCCGCTATGTGCTGCGCCCGCAGCATTCCGGGTGTTGCTCCTGCAGGGGCAAATCTGAAATCTCAAATTTCAAATTTCAGATCTCAAATTTCAAATCTGAAATCTCTTTTCAGAGCTCTCGAATCTTCTGCCTGCAAGATACGGGCTTGGGTTTCTGTGTGTTCGATAGCCGCTGGTTTTCGCGTGAGTCCAGTTACTGGCTGGGGGCGATGATCTGGGCGGCCCAGAGTTGGCTTTGGCCGTCCTCGCCGCGCTGGCTTGTCCAGATCATCACCGTGCCGTCGGAGGAAAACGCCGGCAGCACGTCGGCGCCGCTGGCATGCGTGATTCGTCGTTTACCCGTGCCATATCTGATCGTGCCGGTGGAGCTGGACAGATCACCCGGGTCGGCGTCGACGATGAACACCTCGTAGTTGTAGTGCCCGGCTTCACTGGTGGCGTACACCAGCGCTCGGCCATCGCGCGTCCAGAATGGGCACCAGTTCACATGCTGGTTGTTGGTGAGCTGATATTCGCGTTTGAGGCCGACGATCTCGCCTGCATCGTTGAACGCCAGTTCGCCCACAAACAGTTGCAGCAGATTGTTGTTGTTGCGATCGGAGCGATAGCAGATGCGTTTGCCGTCGGGCGAGAAGAACGGTCCGCCGTCGTAGCCGCGCGCCTGCACGATGCGATGCGTTGCGCCGGTGTGCAGATCGAGTACGAACAGGTCGCCCTCGTTGGACTCAAGTGAACAGTACAGAAGGTGGCGTCCGTCGGGGCTGAGCGAACCTTCAGCACAGTACGCCGTGCCGTCGCCGACCAGCACCTCAAGCGATTCTGCGCTGCCGTCGGCCTTGTCCAGCTCGCAGCGCACGATGCGCATTTCCGGCGGGAACATCCACTTGTATCGACCGGTGGCGCGCTGATAGCCCGGCGGGGTGGATTCGCTGGGCGGGCCGAGCGTGCTGGCGAAGATCACCACGTTCGGATCGGTGGGATGAAACCAGCCGCAGGTATTGGCCGAGCCGGGGGGGCTGATGCGAACAATGTTCTCGATACCCGTGATGCGTCCCGTGGCTTTCTCGCGCACCACATCGGCAACAAACATCGCATAAAAATCATCGGCAGCCTGGCCCTCAGCAGGAACCTCAACTGCCTGGAAAATGATCTTTGAATCGTCCGGCGAGAAGTACGATTCGCCTGCTTTCACAAACCGGTCCGCGAACGTCAGCTGCACATGGTTCGTCAGTGTGCCTCGCTCCGCTTCGCGCCAATCAATCGCCTCAGCGGCATGCTGCCCATGATGGCTGTGGGCGTAGGGGCGGTTCGGCGCTGATTCCTGCTGGGTTGACGCGGCGCAGGTCAGGAACAGTGAAGAACCGGCCAAAAAGGCGGCTGTGATTGCGGGAAGGCGATTCGTTGTCATGGTCATGATGGAACATGATAACCGGCTTGTGAGTCCGCCGGCAGTTTGTGCCGCGCGGCAGTTGCATGTGCATGCTGCGGCCTGCTTTGGCGCATCTGCCCGCATGCACCTGACGCCGCCCCGTAATGCTTCTACCCTATCGCTGTGTCCTCTGTAGAAGTGATTTATCGCGACGAGCGCATCATCGTGTTGAACAAGCCGACGGGACTACTCTCGGTCCCGGGCATCGGGCCGGAAAAGGCCGACTGTCTGGCCAGGCGCGTGGCGGCGAGCTATCCCGGCGCGCGGATCGTGCATCGGCTGGACCGCGATACGTCAGGAGTCATTCTCATGGCTTTTGACGCTGAAGCCCATCGCGAACTGTCCCGGCAATTCCACGACCGCGAGGTGATCAAAACGTACATCGCAGTGGTGGCGGGCGTGGTGAAGGACGATGCGGGCACAATTGACCTGCCGATGCGCAAGGACATGACGCCCGGGAGAGGCCCGCTGCAGATCATCGATCATGCTGAGGGACGCCCCGCCATCACGCACTGGTGGGTCATGCAGCGATGCGAGGACCGCACGCGGCTGCGGCTGCGGCCGGTCACCGGCCGCTCGCATCAACTGCGGCTGCATCTGAAATCAATCGGCCATCCGATTCTTGGTGATGATCTTTACGCGCCGGCCAAAGTGCTGGCGATGGCTGACCGCCTGCTGCTGCACGCCCAGTCGCTCACCATTGTGCATCCCGAAACTGCTTCGCTGATGACATTTGAATCGCCGTGTCCGTTCTGATAGCTCCGGCAAGCGACGAAATGAGCCTTGCCCTCCCAAACGCTTCAGCATTTACGAGGCGGCACGCCGGTCGTTGATGCGCTTCGGTTTTGACCGCTTCGACGTTGTTGCGGTCGCCTGGCGCTTGTCGCGGAAGAAGCGGCTCGGCCGGTCGTCCTGCAACTGGGCCTGCAGTTTTCGCAATGCATCGACTTCGATCTGCCGCACGCGTTCGCGGGTGAGGCCGACTTCGCGCCCGATCTGCTTGAGCGTCAGCGGCTCCTGGCCTTCAAGGCCGAAGCGCAGCTTCAGCACGCGGGCGTCTCGTTCGTCAATGGAGTCCAGCAGCTTGAGAATGACGTGGAACTCTTCGCTTTGCGCGATGGCCTCATCCGGCGCTTCGCAGCGGAAATCGGCCAGCATGTCGGCAAAATCGACGCTTTCGCCGTCTTCATTCACCGGCGCCTGCGGTGGGGAATGGAACGCCTTCATGGCCCGGCGGATGATGCTGAGCTTTTTCATCGGCACCTGCATCGCCTGAGCCAGTTCCTGCGTGGTGGGCTGGCGGCCAAGCTCTTCTTCAAGACGCCGATGCGTTTCTTTCCACTTGGCGATCAACTCCACCATGTAGGCGGGAATGTGGATCGGCTGCACCGCGTTGATGAGCGTGCGTTTGATGGCCTGCTTGATCCACCACGAAGCATAGGTGCTGAATCGCGCGCCTTGGGCGGGATCAAAGCCCTCGACGGCGCGGATCAGGCCGATGTTGCCTTCCTCGATGAGGTCCGCCAGAGGCAAGCCGCGATGCACGTAGTTCTTGCCGATGGAAACGACCAGTCGCAGGTTGGCCTTGACCATCTTCTCCTTGGCTTCCTGGTCGTTGTCGTTGATGATGCGCCAGCCAAGCTCGCGCTCTTCTGCTGCAGTCAGCAGGGGAACCTCATTGATCTGCTTGAGGTAGAGTTGCAGATCAGATTGCAGGGCTGGTCGTGCCATGCGGTCCTTTGTCAAACGCAGGGAGGAAGCGGAAGCGGAACTATGTTGTGCAGCAGCCGTTCGGCCGCGAGATATGCGTTGCTCACCCACCGTAGTATTCGGATCGCAGGGCGTATTGGATCCGATCCTGTGTTTGCGATTGCCCTTCTCAGGCTCTCGATGCTACCAATGATCCAACGACTCGCAATAGGTAAACGACATAGATGTTCGTCTTGACCGTGGCGCACCGACTCGCCGACGCTCACCATGTTGTTCGACTGGATTATCCCGCCGCTTAAGAAGCCTTGACACGAGGAAACAGGAACGTGTCCAGGAAAGGCGGTTTTCGGGCGTCGCAGCGATGAGAAGCCTATGGTTTCGCGTTGCTAGTGCCAAAAAAGGCCGACAATTGTTGTACCGTGACCGATTTTGACCTGACCACATTTCTTCAAGACTGGCCGTACGAACCCGGACGGGTTAATGCCCGGCGGATTATCGGGACTGACGGCCGCCCCAAGCTGCAGATCCGTATCGATCTCGGCGTGCTGCAGCTTGAACTTGATGGACGGCCCGACGGCCGCCGCCCGGAGGGATTCGATTCTCTGCTGACCTGCCAATTGCATCGTCTGCAGCGATACGCCAGCGAAACGGGGTCCACCGCCGGGTTTGTACTCAGCCAGGATGAATGCCGCGCGCTGCGCGAAGAGGCGGTGCAGTATCACCACCGGTACGTGGCGCTTTTTGCCCTGGGCGATTTTGCCGGGGTCGCACGCGATACCCGGCGAAGCCTGGAACTGTTTGACCTGTGCAGAGACTTCGGCGAGACGGAGGTCGATCGCACCATCCTGGAGCAGTTTCGCCCGCAGGTCGTCATGATGCACACCCGCGCTGAAGCGGAAATGGCCATTGCTGCGGGACAGCCCAAAAAGGCGATTGCGGCTCTGGATAGCGGCCTGGCTGAACTGCGCAATGTGTTTGACGACGCCGGACGGCTTGATGATTTCGATCAGGCCAACGAGGTGCAGTTGCTACGAGGCATGCGCGATGCGCTGATTCCCAAACTCCCCGCCAGCCAGAAGGCTGAGCTGCAGGAGCGGCTGCGGGCAGCCATCGACGCGGAAAACTACGAACTCGCAGCAATCCTGCGCGATGAGCTGAAAATGCTCGAAGACTGAATAACCCCGGCCTTGCCAAGGCTACATGTGGAGGAAATCGCGCAGGATTTCCGCAGCCGCGAGGGCGTCGCGCAGTTGCTTTTTCTGTTTGTGCGTGCGGCCGGTGCGAGCCATGCGCTGATCGGCTGCGTAACTGGTCAGCCGCTCGTCCTGGTAGTGAATCGGCAGCTTGACGCGTTCCTGCAGTTTTTCGCCAAGCTCACGGGTGGCTTTGGCGGCTGGGCCTTCCGTTCCATCCATGTTCAGCGGCAGGCCGATGACAATCGCATCCGGACGCTGGCGTTCAATCGAGCGAATCAACGCATCCAGCAGCGCAGGTCCGCGAGGCAACTGGATGACCTCCAGCGGCGACACCAGGCCGGTTTCGTCATCGCCCGCAGCAAGACCGGTGCGCTTGTCGCCAAAATCGATCGCGAGATAACGCATGAGCATGAGTCACGAAGGAAGTGCGCTGACATCCATCGTATCGATCAAATTCGAATTTGATGCGCGGGGTGGGGATTTGAGAGATGGGGAGTTGTGGTTTGATGGATGATCCGGGTCTTCCCTTTGGTCAGACCCGGCGTGGGGGAGGGGATGGGGGAGGGTTGTTATTGCAGTGATTCGTCCACGCGCGATGCGAGGTTCTTGATCTTCTCTGCGGAGCTGCTGGGGCACACCAGCGTGGCGTCTTTTGTGTGCACGATGATTAAATCTTCGCAATCCACCGTCGCGATCGTGTGATTCGGATCATCCGACACGGCCAGCACGTTGCGCGAATTCAGGTGCGTCACCTTGGCGTTCGTGCGGTTGCCGTCTTCATCAGGCGTAAGCGTCTGGCCGTAACTGGGCCAGCTTCCCACATCAAGCCAGCTCACGTTCATCGGCACAGTGCAGATGGTGATCCGCTCATCGCGCGAGGCTGGCTCCATGACCGCAAAGTCCACGCTGATTTTCTTCAGCGTCGGGTACACCTCTTGCAGTACCGCCTGCTGCTGTGGGGTATCCCAGGCCTCTGCGATTTTCATCAGCCCCTTGTAATTTTCAGGCAGATACCAACGCAGCGCATCCATGAACGTGCGCGCAGCAAAGATGAACATGCCGCTGTTCCAGTTGAACGTGCCGGCATCGAGGTACGCTTGTGCGGCCTCGAGGCTGGGTTTTTCCGTAAAGCGGCCGGCTTTGTATGCGCCTGGGAAGTCGGCAAGCGGTTCGCCGCATTCCACATACCCATAACCGGTGGCGGGATGGGTGGGTTTGATTGAGAAGGTCACGAATCGCGACGGATCATCTTCAACCAGTTGAAAGCCAAGCTCAAACTTGCGCGCAAACTCATCCTGCGGTTCGATCAGATGATCGGCAGTAAGCACAGCAAACACCGCGTCGCGATCGCGCCGGGCCAGCACCGCAGCGGTCAGCCCCACAGCATTGACCGTATCGCGGCCCATCGGTTCACCAAGAATTTGCGCATCGGTGAAGGCAGGCAGCGCCTGGCGAATCGCGGTTCGAAACGCCTCGCCGGTGCAGATCAGCCGCCGCTCAGGCGGGATGATGCCGTCCACGCGCTCGGCGGCGATCTCCAACAGCGACCGTCCGCCGAGAAGCGGCAGCAGTTGCTTGGGTTGTTTCGTGCGGCTCATCGGCCAGAGTCGTGTGCCGGACCCGCCAGCCATAATCATTGCGTAGCGCATGAACGAAAAGACCATTCTTTGTTGATGATTGATGAGTGACTCGTGATGATTGCAACGTGCTGCAACTCGCTTGCTTGCTGCGCTGCAGGCGCGCGCCAGCACGCGGCGGGCAATCCTAAATCGTCAGCCGCCACTCGTAAATCACCCCAGTTCCTTCAATCGAAATGCTGCTGCAACCAGATCCTGCGCTTCGTTGATGGAAGGATCGGCGGTGAGTGCGCGATCAACCAGTTGCCGGGCCGACAGTTTCGTTTCACCCAGCTGCACCAGCACCGCTACTGCATCGCGGGCCAGACCAGCCTTACCGGCCGGCATGGCGCTGTCGGTTGCGGGCTTGAACTCGATAAAGCGATCCACCTTGCCGCTGAGCTCAGCCACGATTGTTTCAGCAGTGCGCTTGCCGATTTCAGGCAATGATTTGAGCAGGTCGGTGTCTTTGCTGGCGATGGCGGCGGCAATATCGCCAAAGGGAAGCTGCAGCGCACGCAGCGCCTTGCGATTGCCCATGCCTTTGACGGTGGTGAAAAGCTCGAAAAACGCGCGATCGCGAGGCGAATTGAAGCCGATCAGCCGGGGCACAAACGGAGGACTCTGGCCCTGTCCTTCCAGATAGTGCAGCGTGTGGAACTCAATCGTCTGGCCGATCATGTTCGCCAGCCGCTGCTCATCGGCGCCGGGCACCATCAGTTCATAAGTGATCCCGCCGCAGCGCAGCAGCGCCCGGCCATCTTCAATCGCCAGCAGTTGGCCTTCAATGCGGCTGATCATGATGCACTGATGATGGCATCGCAGCGCGCAGCGGGCAAGTTCCAGGTTCTGGCGGCATGCGCGCAATGCACAGGACTTATCCCGCTTACCCCCATGTTTCCGCCGTCTTGGCCAGTTCACGTTCCGCTGGAGGCTGCGGCTCATCGGTCAGCGGCCAACCGCTCGCCTGAGCCAGGCGCACGCGCAACTGCTGGGTGATGGCGTGCGCATCGTGCACGTTGCTGAAGTCGATCAGATCGATGAACTCCACGCGGGCGCGGCTGCGCGTGAAGATGCTCTTGCCCAACTCGGTGGTGTCCGGCGTGCCCGAAACCCAGACCAGCAGCACGGGAGCTTTAGAGCGGGCCACAATCAGGCCGACGCCCGGGAAAAAAGGGCGAATCTGACGGGGTGGGCAGACGATACGGCCTTCGGGAAACAGGCCCACGATGCCGCCGCTTTTCAGATGGCGAATCGCTTCACGGGCAGCATTGGCGTCGCGCCCGTTGCGATCCACCGGTATTGGCTGTTCCCGACGCCAGAGCCAGTCCAGTTTCGGGCTCATCATTTCCGAGGCCATCATCCAGCGGATCCGAAAGCGGCAGCCGGCTTGAATGAGCAGCGGGTCAACCGAACCGGTGTGATTGGATACGACCAGCAGCGGGCCGGGGTTGGGCGTGTTGCGTAGCGACTCCATGCCGTGGAAGGTTGCGCGATGCACCAGGCGCGTGTACTGCCGCAGAATATGCCACAGCAGTCCGCTCAGCGGATCGCCGCCCATCGCGCGGGACAGCCGCGGAATCACCGCAAGCCGGATGATCGCGATGAAGCCGATCCAGCAGACAATGGCCAAAATGGCGATGGAGAGGGCGGACATAACCGGGCACTAACTTTGGCAGGTTGCCCGAGGTTGTCAAACCGGCGGCTTGCGCAGCGGCGGCAAGCCGGATGCGTGCAGCGACACACAAACTGCGTCAGCCGGGGTCAACATGGGCAGGCGCAGCGTCGGAACAATGCGGGTTTGGCGCGGTGTTTTCTTCGCGCCGCGTTGAGAGTTGGCCGTCAAGTCGCTATGCTGCCTCAGATTTTGCGCCGCACACGCCGTTTCGCAACATGCCACGACGCGATGACATCCACTCAATTCTGATCGTCGGTTCGGGGCCGATCGTTATCGGCCAAGGTTGCGAATTTGATTATTCCGGCACGCAGGCCTGCAAGGCCCTTCGCGAGGAGGGCTACCGCGTGGTGCTGGTCAACTCCAACCCCGCGACGATCATGACCGATCCGGCGTTCTCGGATCGCACCTATATCGAACCGATCACGCCCGAGGCGGTGCGCAAGATCATCCTGAAGGAACGCGAACGGGGCACGCCCATTGACGCGCTGCTGCCCACACTGGGCGGTCAGACGGCTCTGAACTGCGCGTGCGCGCTGTACGATGACGGCACGCTGGCTGAATTCGGCATCGAGATGATCGGCGCCAATCGCGACGCGATCTATCGGGCTGAAGACCGTGAGGCGTTCCGCCGCGTGGTTGAACGCGCCGGGTTGCGGCAGGCCAGAGCCAGAACCGTCAAAACCATGGAGCAGGCCTGGGAGTTTTTACAGGAAATCGGCCTGCCAGCCATCATTCGACCGGCTTTTACCCTCGGCGGCACCGGCGGCGGCATCGCCTATAACCGCGCTGAATTCGAGGACATCGTGCGAAAGGGCATCGATGCCTCGATGATCGGGCAGGTGCTTATCGACGAATCGCTGCTGGGCTGGAAAGAGTACGAGCTTGAGGTCATTCGCGACAAAAACGACAACTGCATCGTTGTCTGCGGCATCGAAAACGTCGATCCTATGGGCGTGCACACCGGTGACTCGATCACCGTCGCGCCCATCATGACGCTCACCGACAAGGAATACCAGCGGATGCGCGACGGTGCGTTCGCCATCCTGCGCGAAGTGGGTGTGGAAACCGGCGGGGCGAACGTGCAGTTTGCGGTCAATCCCGAAACCGGCGAGCAGATTGTGGTGGAAATGAACCCCCGCGTCTCCCGGTCGTCGGCGCTGGCCAGCAAGGCCACGGGATTTCCCATCGCGCGCATCGCCGCCAAGCTGGCGGTGGGGTACACGCTGGATGAGCTGCGCAACGACATCGTCGGCACCACCAGCGCGTGCTTCGAGCCGAGCATCGATTACGTCGTCGTGAAGATGCCGCGATGGACGTTTGAGAAATTCCCCGAAGCGGATGAAACGCTCACCACGCAGATGAAAAGCGTGGGCGAAGCGATGTCGATCGGCCGCACGTTCAAAGAAGCGCTGCAGAAAGCCATTCGCTCGATGGAGGTCAAGCGCTTCGGGCTTGGGCTTGACAAGAACGACAAGTGGCTGGCGGCGAAGCGCGTGGTGGAATCGGGTGAGTTCCGGCTCACCGGCGAGCGCACCCCTGAAACGCCCAACGGACTGGTCGCAGCCGACGGTTCGCCGATTCTCTGGCCCATTCCGGAAGATACGCTCATTCGCAAGCTCACCGTGCCGAGCCAGGGGCGGCTGTACTACATCCGGTACGCCTTCAAGATGGGCTGGGACATCAAGCGCATCGCGGAGCTTACGAAAATCGATCCGTGGTTCCTTGATCAAATCCAGCAACTGTGCGAGTTCGAGGATGTGCTGTGCAGCTACAGCAGGCTTGAAGACTTGCCGCGCGAGTTGTTGTTCAAGGCCAAGCAGCTGGGCTACAGCGATCCGCAACTGGCGAACCTGTATCTGGGCGAAATTTCCACTCAGAGCATCCTGAAGGTTCGCGCTTATCGCAAAAAGCTGGGCATCGAGCCGGTGTACAAGCTGGTGGACACCTGCGCTGCGGAATTCGAGGCGGCGACGCCGTACTACTACTCGACGTATGAAGCGCCCTTTGCAGTGACCCGGACCGTTCCCGGTCCGGACGCTGCAGACAACAATCGCGCTCCTGACAGCACAGCTTCAGAATCCGCCGGCATGCAGTGCGATGATGAAGTTCGCATCACCCCGCGCGAAAAGATCATCATTCTTGGCGGTGGTCCGAATCGCATCGGCCAGGGCATCGAGTTCGATTACTGCTGCTGCCAGGCTGCATTTGCAGCAAAGGAAATGGGCTACGAATCGGTGATGATCAACTCCAATCCGGAGACGGTCTCAACCGATTACGACACAAGCGACCTCCTGTTCTTCGAGCCGCTGACGCTGGAAGACACGCTCAACGTGATGGAGCGGCTCAACGGCGGAGGAATTGACAGACCAGATCGCAGCGGCGGTGTTGTTGGTGTGATCGTGCAGTTTGGCGGACAAACGCCGCTAAATCTCGCTCATGGTCTGGTGGCTGCGGGCGTGCCGCTCATCGGCACTGGTCTGGAATCGATCGACCTTGCTGAAGACCGCGACCGCTTCAAGGCGCTGCTGGATGAACTTGGCTTCAAGCAGCCCGCCAGCGGCATTGCGTATTCGCTGGATGAAGCGGTCAGCATCGCCCAGCAGATCGGCTATCCGGTGCTGGTGCGGCCCAGCTATGTGCTGGGAGGGCGCGGCATGGAAACGTGCTTCGATGAAGAGGCGCTTCGCCGCTACATGCGCACCGCTGTGGATGTTTCCGATCTCGCGTCTGCGCCGGTGCTGGTGGATAAGTTTCTTTCCGAAGCGATCGAAGTTGACGTCGACGTCATCGCCGACTTTGAACCGAATCAGTCATCAGCCAGTCGGCAGATCAACAATCAATCACCAAACCCGCGGGCGCTTGTATGCGGCGTGATGGAGCACATTGAAGAGGCGGGCGTGCATTCAGGCGATTCAGCCTGCACCATTCCGCCGTATTCGCTTTCGCCTTCCATCGTGCGCGAGATCAAGCGCCAGGCGCGCACGCTGGCTGAGCGATTGGGCGTGCGCGGCCTGATGAACGCGCAGCTGGCAGTGAAGGATGACACGATCTACATCCTGGAAGTCAACCCTCGCGCTTCACGCACCATTCCGTTTGTCTCCAAGTCCAAGGGCATATCGTGGTCGCGCCTGGCGGCAAAGGTGATGATGGGCGCGTCGCTTGAGCAATTGGGCATCAGCGAGGTTCCTGACACCGGCTTCTATTCGGTGAAGGAAGTGGTGCTGCCTTTTGCCAAGTTCCCCGGAGTTGATGTGATTCTTGGGCCGGAGATGCGCTCGACCGGCGAAGTCATGGGCATGCATCGCTCGCTTCCGGTCGCGCTGGCCAAGGCGATGATGGCGGCCGGCGTCACGCTGCCGACCCAGGGCAATGTGTTTCTTTCGGTGCGCGATTCGGACAAGCCGCATTGCGTGGAGATCGCGCGGTTGCTGGTGTCGATGGGATTCACCGTGTTTACCACCGGCGGCACGCACGAACTGCTCAAGCAGCATTCCATCGACACGGAAGTGCTGCGCAAGGTCAGCGAAGGCGCGCGGCCGAACATTCTGGACAAAATCGCCAACGGTGAGATTCATCTGATCCTGAACACGCCCACGCGCAAAGGCGCGCATACCGACGAAGGCCGCATCCGCGCCATGGCTGTCCGCGCCAACGTGCCGATGATCACCACCATCACCGGCGCACGTACCGCTGTGCAGGCGATTGCTGCCTTGCGGGCCGGAGCGTGGTCGGTTGCGGCTATGCAGGATTATTTTCCGCATCTCACCCGGCCGCCGGCGCCGCCGCGACCGGAAGCTCACGGTGAAGCAGTCATTTCGCGCACCGTGAACTGCAGTACTGTTGTCATCGGCATGTGACATACTTTCAATCTTGGGGCGACGGGTGTGGAGGGTTGCTTGGTGATGGAGAAACAACGCTTCAATACCCTGACGCAAACGTTGCAGACGCTGCGACAAGCAGTGGCGATGCTGGAGGAGACCGCCGCGCATCACGATGCCCAGCGGCACGATGAGGCTGTGGCGGAAATCACGCGCCTGGCGCAGTCGCTGAGCACAATCCAGCAACATCTTGAGCAGGCGGTGCAAAAGGATCAGTCGCTTCGTCATGCAGTGGCGCATCTTGGTCGCTGGCTGTCGAGCTTGGCCGAGACCCCGCAGCGCGACGATGAGAAAGCGCAGCGCTCTGAAGCACGTGCAGCTGCCGAAGCTGCCGGGACGTCAGCGTCAACGATCGCTTCTGATTCGGATGTCGAGCATCGCGCGCGGCCAGGCTCATCGAAAGTTGCGCCTGCTGCGTCCCAGCGATCCGCTCCGCCGGCGCCCACGCAGGAAGTGCCGCTGATGATTGGCGGGGCAGCCACGACCATCAACGTGCCCGGAACTGCTGAGGAAGCTAAAGCGGCGCGACAGGCGACAGAGCGGCCGGACAATGGCGGGTGGTCGGTATCGCCGTCATCGCCGATTGCTGCGCCCGCGCCGCCGATCGACCTGGCGATGATCGCCAAACGCTGTCGCGTCAAGGAAGAGGCGTGCCAATGGGCTGCTGAGTTTCGTGATCCATGGGAAGACGATCATCCTGATGCGGTGTTGCGCAAGGCGCGCTATGACGACATCATTGCCCGCGCCCGCGCGTTGCCAGACTGTTACGCATGGGCGCTCAATTCGCGCCTGGCGATTCCGGGTTTCAAGCGGATGATGGCCTATGCGCGCGGCTATCGAAATCTCGCGCTGGCGTGCGAACTTGCTGAGTCAATTCGTCGCGACGGACCGCGGGGCGGAGACTGGCTTGAATCAGCCTATGCGCTGCTGGCTGAAGCGCAATCAGCGCTGCGCGCCGCGCTGGAGCAAGACGGACTGTTCAACGACAACGATCAGGAGGAAGCGTTCCGCTGGCTGCGCCATCGCACGAGTGAGGATCGCGTGCTTATCGCCCGCCATATGAAGCTGGAAGACCCGGCTGACTTGGAGAACGCTGACGATCTAGCAGCAAGGCTGGACGCGCTTCGATCGCGCCTGAACAAGCTGCGCAGTCAGGAATCGCACCGCCGCGCGATGCTGAACAAGGCTCGCTATCACGCGCGAAAGCTTCGGGAAAACCAAAGCAGCGATGCGATGGCCGATTGGTGCACTGTGGTGGAATCGGTGCATGCTTCGGTTGAAGCAGGCACCCCAGCTTCGGATCCCGATGTTCGCGATCTGCTCATGCCGATCATCGATCAGTTGCCCGATGAACTGGAGCTTCCAGCCGGTTTCGAGCGCGTCATGGATGCGATCGATGCGCATATCGCCGCTGCGGAAATTGAGGAAGAAGAACCGCACCTGCACCCCCGCGCCGTGTCTGCGGAAGTTGAAGAAGTGGCCCGGCTGCTGGAAGGCAAGGTGGTGGTGCTCATCGGCGGTCAGTGCCGCGACGCGTCCAAACGCGCGCTGGAGCGTGAATTTCGACTCGCTGAACTGCGGTGGATTCCAGCACGACATCATCAGTCGCACTACCTCTTTGAGGCAGCAATCGCCCGGCCGGAAACCGCCCTTGTCATGCTCGCGATCCGCTGGTCGAGCCATTCGTTTGAGAATGTGGATGAACTGTGCCGCAAATACGGCAAGCCCTATGTTCGCCTGCCCGGCGGATATAGCCCCAATCAGGTGGCCAGCCAGATACTCGCTCAGGTCAGCGACCAGCTTCGGAACGATCTGACGCAGAACGAGTAGCGAGCAGGGCGGTGCGAACGTAGAGAAAAAAGCGAAGAAAAGCACGCCCGCACGACCATCAACCAACGCAGCGCTAGTGCATTGGCCGGTTACAGACGGCTGTTTCAGCGATCCGCGTCGCGGTTCTGGCGGCTGGCCTCGCCCCTTTCGTGCGGTGCCGCTAGAATCTTCGCCCTATGACCGAGATTTTCACCGCCCAATTCATCACCTCGATCCTGGTGATCTTCATCATCATGCACCTGGCGCTTGGCGCCGCGGCATATCTGATTCTCCTGGAGCGCAAGATTTCCGCATGGGCGCAGGACCGTATCGGCCCCAATCGCACCGGACCGCTTGGATTGCTCCAGCCGCTCGCAGACGGCCTGAAGCTGTTTGTGAAGGAAGATTTCATTCCGCGCGGAGCTGACAAGCCGTTGTTTATTCTCGCGCCGGGTTTGAGCGTGATCGCGGCGATGATCGGCTTTGCGGTGATTCCGTGGGCCGGATGGCTGGATACTTCGACGATTCCCTTTGCCGATGCGCTGGGCATTGCCGGTCACACTGTGAAGATCATGGGCGCCGACGTGAACATCGGCATCGTGTATCTCGTCGCCACCGCATCGCTTGGGGTGTACGGCGTCGCGCTGGGCGGCTGGGCGTCCAACAGCAAGTATTCGTTCCTGGGCGGTCTTCGCGCATCAGCCCAGATGATCAGCTACGAAATTCCCATGGGGCTCGCGCTGCTGTGCGTCATTCTCACCGCCGGCAGCGTGCAGGCCGATGCCATCGTCGCCAGCCAGATGGGCAGCGGCAATCAGTGGTACCTACTGCATCAGCCGCTGGCGGCAATCATCTTTTACATCTGCATGCTGGCGGAAGCCAACCGCGCGCCGTTCGATCTGGCGGAAGCTGAAGCGGAGCTTGTCGGCGGCTGGCACACCGAATACTCGTCAATGAAGTGGGCGATGTTCTTCCTTGGCGAGTACGTTCATATGTTCGTGGGCAGCGCGTTTTTCGTCGTGCTGTTCCTGGGCGGCTGGTCGCTCAACCCGTTCGGCGTCGGACCCGACCTGCATTCCACCGGCAGCTTCTGGATCGTGCTTGCACAGTTCGCTGTGGTCCTGGGCAAGATCTTCCTGATGATCTGCCTGACGATGATGGTGCGCTGGACGCTGCCGCGATTCCGTTTCGATCAGCTCATGCGGCTGTCGTGGGAAGGCATGATTCCTGCAAGCCTGCTTCTGTTGCTGATGACAAGCTTCATGCTATTCATGGGATGGGGCGCGTTCATGTGGCTCGGTTCAGTTGCGGCGCTGCTGATCATCTGGTTCGCCGGTCCGATGTTGCCGAAGCAGCCCAATCCCAATCGTCGCATTCCATTGATTGGCAGCCGCTTCAGTCCGCTTCACGAACGTGACGTGGCGACTGCGCCGACCGAACCGCTGGCGCTGTCTGACGCGCCCGGCCGCGATCGCGGCTGAGCGGACATGCGCGATGTCGCGCAGTGCATGCTGCAACAGATCACACAAAGCACATCACATCACACCACGCCGCAACCGCTTGTCTGACTTGCAAGCGTTTCGCGGCGTGTTGTGTTATGCGTGATGATGATACTGATGATGCATTTCACTGTTCAAAAATGACAGGCGCCGATCGGTCGGAGGTTCGATCGGCGCCTGGAAGAAGATCATGCTGCTGACATCGTACAACCGTTTCGGTGATTGACGATATCCAAACTGTACCCACCAACGCGCCTGTCAAGCAAGTATAAAGCGCTGGCAGTTGTCGCCAATGTAGTAACACCGGGGAGTACACGTCAAGCACAAGCAGGCGCGCCGCTGCAACTGCTTCCCCCCCTCGGCAGTGCAACCGCAGTGCAGTCATGATGATCGTCGATGGTGATAAGCCGATTGGCGAGTTCATCCATTGACTGACGCTTCCCATACGCAGCGCAATGCAAATCCCGGTGCGCCAGGACCGATGGGTTGATTGAAGCCGCAGCCGCAATCGCAATTACAGATGCCCTCTTGCGGATCAACATTGATCTGATGACAGCACATCAGTCCGTCAATGGACGTTGGATCAATCGCGCATCAGGAGCGACAGATCCGTTTCCAGTGAGCCGGTGCGGTTCAGTTCAGTCCAGTTCATGCTGCCGTCTCCGGATCGGTATGTTGGCGATCGTCTGCGATGACTGTTTGAACGAAACGCCGAAGCGATCTTTAAGCTGCGCTTGTCATCAGCGTCTGTCCGCAGGTCGGGTTGCAGATGACGTAGCCGATGTTGACCTGCAGTGTGGCGGCCGATGAGGCATCGCGAAGCTCGCGCTTAGCGTCTGGAACAAAGTCGGGTTTATCCAGAGAACTGTTCCATCACGGCTGCATTGCGTCTATCGTACTGAACCACCAGCAGCGAACAGGCGCACGTGAATGATCGCGCTGATGCTGATGATGAACAGCAGGTTGAACCATGCGACGAGTGATTGAGACAATCGGCGGCCTGTGGGAATTGTTCCTGCTGGGATGGCGGTCTCGCTTTCGATTCAATTCCCCATACTGGCGCTGGCGCTATGAAACCGCCTTTGGCAGCGATCCGGCGCTCCGCCCGCCTCGGCGAGAACGAATCAGGGCCATGCTCGATTACGGCCGGTGGGTCCGCCGGATGAAAAAACTGCAATGAGCATGAACGAACAGCGCAAACGGGAAGCTGAAGCCAGTATTCATTGAATTGGATCGAGCGGTATGAAGTTCAAAAGCCGCAAACGGAACGCAGCGCTGAGATGTCGTGATGTTTTCCTGCCCGGGTGATGTGAGCGACTTTCTGCGTGCTGCGCGCGGATTTCAGCTTTCTGCATACTGCTTTGGCCCATAGACTTTTCGCATGGCGAAAGCGAAGGCGCATTACATCTGCCGATCGTGCGGTGGCGTGCAGGTGCAGTGGATGGGCAAATGCCCGGACTGCGGCACATGGGATGCGCTGGAGCGGTTTGTCGAGCCGAAGCCGGAGAAGTCGATCCATCGCGGGCTGGCTGAATCGTGGGCGACAGCCGTTGCGGGAGAGGGATCATCATCAACACCAGTTGGCCAGGCCGTTGCCATCGCCACGCCCTTGCCGGAGATTCAAAGCGCCGATGTTGCCCGAGTGCCGACGGGCATTGGTGAATTTGACCGCGTGCTTGGCGGCGGGCTGGTGCCGGGGTCGGTCATTCTCCTTGGCGGCGATCCGGGGATCGGCAAGTCAACGCTGCTGTTGCAAGCCGCGGGCCGCATGGCTCAGCAGGGTCAGCGCGTGCTGTATGTGAGCAGCGAGGAGTCTGCCTATCAGACGCGTTTGCGCGCTGAGCGATTGTTCGAACATGAAGGCATCAGGATCAGTCCCGTCAAAGCGCAAGCGGTTGAAGGCATAGCGCAGCTCGATCAGCTTTACGTGCTTGCGGACACCAATCTTGCGCGCATTGTGGAACAGGCCCGAAAGGTGAGGCCTGCGGTATGCGTGATCGATTCGATTCAAATGGTGTACAAGGGCGATCTCGATGCTGCGCCCGGAAGCGTTGCGCAGTTGCGGCGGTGCTGCATGGAGCTGGTGTATCTGGCGAAGATCAGCGGTATGGCGATCGCGCTGGTGGGGCATGTAACCAAGGAAGGCGCGCTCGCTGGGCCGAAGCTGCTGGAACATCTTGTCGATGCGGTGCTGTCATTCGAAGGCGACCGTCATCATGCGCATCGCGTTGTGCGTGGCGTCAAGAACCGCTATGGCACCACGCTTGAGGTGGGACTATTTGAAATGACCGGCGCGGGATTGATCGAGATCGCCGATGTTGCTGCGCTGATTGATCCGGCCACGCAGCCTAACCCGGGATCGGTGGTGTGTCCGGCCATGCACGGCTCGCGCTGTCTGCTGGTTGAACTGCAGGCGCTGACGGCAACGGGATTTCTCGGTTCGGCCAAGCGGAAGACCTCGGGGCTTGACGGCAATCGTTTGGCAATGCTGATTGCTGTGCTGGAAAAGCATGGCGGCTTGCGGCTGGCGGATCAGGATGTCTTTGCGTCGGCGGTAGGCGGGTTGAAGATCATCGAGCCGGCAGCGGATCTTGCGCTCTGCCTGGCGATCGCGGGAGCGCACTATCGGCGAGCCATGCCGCCCGGCGTTGCGGTGGCGGGCGAGGTTGGGTTGGGCGGGGAGGTGCGGCACGTGCATCAACTGCAGCAGCGCGTGCGCGAAGCGCAGCGGCTGGGGTATCGCACAATCGTTCTGCCAGCCGCGGGGGAGCATCCGAATTTATCGGACGTGGCGATCGTGCCCGTGCGCACGCTCGCTGATGCGCTGGAGCTTCTCCAGCCAGCATAAAGCGAAGAATCGCAGGTCGGCGCATTGTGAACAATCACATTGTCTGCAGAAAAGGGGGACGGCAAGGGAATTGGCAGCCGCATTGCGTGCGCCGCGATGCACTGACGCGTTCATGCGGGCCTGGAGGCGGTGAAAACGCCGATTTGGAAAGAAAGTGGCTGCAAACTTTGGCGTTTGAACACGCTGGTAGCCGAAAACTTATCTTCCCGGCGTTGATGTTGACGTTACGGCGACGGGATTTTTTGGCGTAAGTGATGTTTTTACAAAGAGTTGCGCAATATCACGGTTCTAGCAGGTATAGTGAACGCAAACAATTTGTTCACAGACCACTAACCTCAAGTGGCATTGACGCAACAAGACAGGTATGATTCGGCCTTTCAATAGTTCGGCCGGATATGGCCGATGAATTTGAACACGTCCGCTCCAAGCCTTGTGGCTTGGGTTTGCGCGGACGGGTGGATGAAGAAGGACTCTTGGCCGGGAGCGGCGCAGAGTCCGACAGATAGGAGAGTCTTGGAATGAGTCGAACGACGCGAGTTGGCCTCCTCGCGGGTGCCGCTGCGCTGACGCTGACTGGCGTCAGCAATGCCACGCCTGCAAGCGAAGGCACAAGCAATGAGGAACTGATCAAGCAATTGACCGCGCGCATCGCTGCGCTGGAAGCGGATCGTGGGCAGGAGCGGCTCACCGAGCAGCGCGCTGCGGAAATCCGCAGCCTGGTGCACGATGTCCTGGCTGATGCCGACACCCGCGCCAGCCTGCTGCAAGGCGGCATGACGGCCGGTTACGACAACGGCTTCGTGCTCAGCTCGACCGATGGCAACTGGCTGCTTCGCACCAACTTCCTGATGCAGCAGCGCTTCATCTGGAACAATCGCGACGGCGATGGCGTCGATGGCGATGTCTGGGGCTTTGAGAACCCGCGCAGCAAGTTCATCCTCACCGGTCATGTGGTGAACCCCGACTGGTTCTACCGCGTTGATGTCAACGTCGGCAGCGCAACCGGCCGCACCGGCAAGCTCAATGCTTACCTCGGTCATGATTATGGCAACGGCTGGCGCGTGCTGGCCGGTTCCATGAAGCTGCCTCTGCTTCGCGAAGAACTCGTCGAGGCGCAGTACCAGCTCGCAGTTGAACGATCGCTGTTCAACTACAGCTTCACCGGTGGTTACTCAGACGGCTTGGCTGTTCATTACCAGGGCGATGACTTCCGCTTCATGGGTATGATCAGCGACGGCGCCAATATGGGCAACACCACGTGGAACGCCCAGAGCAATGAGTACGCCCTCACCGGCCGCGTTGAGTTCCGCGTGAACGGCAACTGGGGACAGTTCGAGCAGTTCACCAGCCGCCCCGGCGATGAGCAGGGCCTGCTCATCGGTGGTGCAATTCACTACCAGAAGGGTGACTACGGCAACGCTGCCAACGAACCCGAAACGTTGATCCTCACCGGTGATGTGACCGCGCAGTTCGGCGGCTTCAACCTCTTCGGTGCAGTGGTGTGGTCGGAGCTCGATCCGAACATCACCGGCGTCAGCGACAGCAATCCCTGGGGCTTTGTGATCCAGGGCGGCGTCTATGTCAGCGATGAAGTTGAGCTCTTCGCTCGCTATGAGTACATCGACAGCGATATGAGCGGCGTTGACGAAATCAGCCTGCTCACTGGCGGCTTCAACTGGTACTTCCATGGCCAGAACGCCAAGTGGACCACCGACATCGGCTACGCATTCGATAGCCTGCCGATGGGCAACTCACTGACTGGCTGGCAGGCCGATGCCGCCGGCGAGGATGGCCAGTGGGTCATCCGTTCGCAGTGGCAGCTGCTCTTCTAATCGAAGCAGCGCAGTTCACAATTGCGTGATCTGAACTTTGCCGACCGGCTCGCATGAGCCGGTCGGTTCTTTTTTGCGGTGCAGTTCTCATCAATGCACAGCAATCACAGAAGCGGTTCGCGCGTGCGATGGCGCTGCACGACGCGATTGCGTCAGGGCATGGCGCGTTATTCAATGCTGCCCGGGCGATCCGCACTGGCGGATATGACAGAGTTCGGTATCATCCACGCTTCGGTGAGCTCGCGCACGTGAAGCGATTTCTCAGCCATGTCAGCCGCCGACCAGTCGTTGTGCTGTGTTCGGATCAGGAGAAACGACCCATGCATCGTGTTGTACAGACGAGCGTTGTTGCCGCAGCCCTTCTCGCTGTGACTGCGTCATCAGCAAGCGCGCAGTCGCAGAGTTCTGCAGACCATCGCCAGGATGATCCGGTGCAGCAGCAGCTGCGCCAGATGCAGGAAGAACTGAATCTTCTGCGTCGCGAGAATCAGTCGATGCGCAGTGAGATTGATGATCTTCGCGCCAAGACTGATGCGGACTGGCTTACCGAGCAGCGCGCCAATGAGATTCGCGGCCTGGTGCACGACGTGCTTGCCGATGCCGACACGCGCGCAAGCCTGCTCAACGACGGCTTGGCCGCCGGTTGGAGCGAGAACTTCTTTCTCGCCAGTCCTGATGGGCGTTTTCTGCTCACGCTGGATGGCATGCTGCAGATTCGATGGATTTACAACTATCACGATGAACCCGATCGTCATCGCCGCGGATTTGAAAACACCCGCACGCGTCTGACGTTCCGCGGCCATGTCTTCGGGCCGGATGTTCAGTATCTCGTGCGAGGCGAGTTCAATCGCGATCAGGTTCCTGCGCCCGAAGGCGGCGGATTTGAATTGCTCGATGCGTGGGTTCGCTACAACTTCACCGACAACTGGAGCCTTCGCTTCGGACAGTTCAAGCTGCCGTTCACACGCGAGCGATTGGTTTCGTCAGCGACCGGATTGGCTGTTGAGCGTTCGCTGGTGGATGAAACCACGAATCTTGGGCGGTCGCAGGGAGTGGAGTTGACCTATGCTGACGCCACGCAGCGTCTTGCAATGGCGCTGTCGGATGGTGCGACCTTCGGTCCCGGCGTGCGGCCGATCTTCGGCTCCATCGGTGTGCGAATGAACTCAACAGCGTTGAGCGTCGGCAACGAATGGGCTGTCACTGGCCGATACGAATACCTGTGGGCAGGCGACTGGGAGCAGTTTGCTGACCTGACCAGCCCTCCGGGCGATGAGTTCGGCTTGCTGCTGGGCATTGCGGCTCACGGCCAACAGTCCGAATCGCTGGGCACGTTCACCTTCGGCCGCGATGAGATTTTCATGGCTGGATATACAGCTGACCTTTCTGCTGAATGGGGCGGCGTCAATGCGTTTGTGTCATTCACGCACCTGTATATCGACAGCCCCAGCAGCCTTGTCGGCCATCTCAATATCATGGGCATTGTCGCCCAGGCCGGAATGTACATTGCCCCTCGGTGGGAGATTTTTGCCCGCTATGAATGGGGGCAGTATGACTTCCGCGGCGGCGGTACGTTGAGGGTGCCCGATCTGCATGTCGTGACCGCTGGCGTGAACTATTACATCGACGGACACGATCTCAAATGGACGACCGATCTGGGCGTGTCAATCGATGCGCTACGTATCTCCACGCCGGGTAACCTGGGCTTTGTCAGCGATCTTGCAGGATATCGCAGCGAAAGCGGGGGCGCTGAGCCGCAGATCGTGTTCCGTACGCAGTTCCAATTGCTGTTCTGAGTTGCACGTCACCGCCTAACCGCACATCGACGACAACCGAAATGAAGCAAAACAAAGCCCAGGCGTTGATTGAATGCCTGGGCTTTTCATGTTTTGTGCAACAGATGCTGCAGCATGCAAACCGCAAACCGCAGCGTGCTTTGGCGTGCGATGATTTACGGGTAATCCTCGCCGTGGATTTCCACACGGCTGACGTTCTCGGTAAGCAGTTCATAGATCAGCTCAACGTCAGCAGAATGCATGCGTACGCATCCCATGGACATTTCGCGGCCGATGGAGTGCGGTTCAATCGTGCCGTGGATGCCGTAACCTTCCAAGCCGCGAATATTGTCGCTGATGCCGATCAGGCCGATCCAATGCTCGCCGATGGGGTTCTCTGGATCATTGGCTGTATACGACTGACCGGTGCGTGGGTTGGTCCATGCCGGGTTGACCAGCTTGGAGTTTGTCTTCACGGTATACGCGCCTTCGGGCGTCGCGCCGTATTCTCCCAGGCCCACGGGAAAACTGCACACGTACAGGCGCTGCTCCCACGGTCCCATGTACACGTCCATACGAAACGCCTGCTTATGCACAATGGCATGGAACGGCCCCTTGATGGTCTTGATCCGCTGGCCGATCTGCAGGCGATCGGGATGGATGCGGTTGATGCGAGCCAGGAGTCGCCAGTCGATCTGCAGATTGAGTTTTTTCGGCAGCGTGGAAAGGTAGTCGCCGCGCTGAATGATGTGGGTTGCTGCAAACGAGTCGCCGGCAACCACTTCGGGGCTGAAGATCAGCCGTTGATTGACCTTGGTCAGTTCGGTGCGAATACGTTCCGCATCAGCAGGTGAAATATTTGAACTTCGCAGCACGGCAGAGAGCGTCTCGCGCGCTTCAACAAGCTTGCCCTGGGCAATCAGGTTCAGCCCTGCTTGGACCTGCTGTGATGCGGGGCGACTGGAAGCAGCAGTGTTGGATGCAGGCACATTGGTTGTGGACGGCGCACTGCGCGTGGTCCCGCTGGTTGGTGCAGAAGACGAAGACGATGCGGAACTGGACGCCACCCGCGGCGGTGCAGGGGGGCTCTGCGGCGGAGCAGCAGGCGGCGGCGATGTGTCTTTGGGAGCAATGTCAATCGATTCGCCCATGCTGATGCGGTCCGGCAGGCCGGCGCCGGTGTGCTGCGACTGTGTCTGAGCAGCCGTGCCTGTTCTCCGCTCTGGCGTCGTCGGCGCAGCGCCAGCGTTCCGCAAAGCAGGGGATGATGGCGTTGACGTCATGGCAGAGACGCTGCCCTGATCGAAATTGGCTTCACCATCAAGCTGCGCATCGCCGGTCGTAACGGCGGCATTGGTTTCCGCAGGCTCCGCGCCGCCGGTCCACCACTTGAACACGAAACCGCCGCCCAGAATGAATGCTGCCAGGGCGATGACTGCCGGCAGGCGCCGTGATCGTCGGCGGCGATACATATATTGACGAGCGTTGTAGGGGCGACCCGATTGGCTTGGCAGCATGATGACACAACCTCCGAGAGAGCAGAATCAGACAATAGGATAAACAGCTCAGGCCGCCTGTTCATGCTCATCGCCATTTGAGGCAGGTTTTCTTGAAGGGTGGTTCAACAGTTTGCGGTTTGCAACCCCCGCGCATCTGCTGATTGCTGCGGCTTATGGAGAGGGGCATCAACTCATCACCAGCTGGGTTTATGTCACCATCAGCCGCTACTGGTACCTTCAGCAGCAGCTTCGACCGGTTTTTTGTGAGGTTGATTTGATCGGTTGGATTTCGTTTCATCGCCGCTGCAGCGCGTGTGTGGCATGGCGATGAATTCGCGCAGGGCAATATGCGCTGATTATTCGAATCCCACACTGCGATCAGCGGTCCGGCGTCCGTGCCGCCTTGGCGTATGTGACGCGGCGATCGGTCACGATTATGTCCACCGTTACATCGTGCGAATTCACCGGGATCGAATCGACAATCTGCTGATCGAACACCAGCCCAACAGTGACGACTTCGGGCTTGAGGCGGGCGAGAAAGCGGTCGTAGTAGCCGCCGCCCCGTCCCAGGCGGTTGCCCTGCGGATCAAACGCCAATGCGGGGACGACCACCAGATCAATCAACGCGGGCATGATGGGCCGGCAATGTCGCGGCGTTCGCACGCCATGCTCATCGCAATCCATCACATGATCGTCCAGCGAGGTGACTTCGACCGGGTCCATGTCTTTTCGCGCCCAGTCCACCTTGGGCACGCATACCGTCTGACCCCGCCGAAAACAATGCAGAGCGATCGGCGTGGGATCAACCTCCATGGCCAGCGGCATGTAGAGCATGACCACATTGGCGTGTTCGAAGGCTTCCAGCTTCACCAGCTTGGCGCAGGCATGGACCGATGCAGTATGGCGCTGCTCGTCGGACATTGCTGCAAGCAGCGTTCGCATGTGCGCACGAAGTTCAGCCTTGGTTGTGTTGATTGCATCAGTCATGTGTTTTGCCCGCGCGTGGCACTGTGAAGAGATGTTGGTTCGTCAGTCGTCAACGATGCGTGCGGGTGTCAGACGCACAAGGCCCAAGGGGGTTCATGTGTCTTTGGGCGGGCGGGCAAGCTGAGCCAGCCGGCGTCGAATTTCCGATTCAAAACCACGATCAGGCGGTGAATAATAGACACGGTCAACACCGAGATATTCCTGCGGGATATATCCATCGGCCGAGTCATGCGGGTAAGCGTAGTTTTCGCCGTGGCCAAGCTGCTTGGCGGCTGGATAGTGTGCATCGCGCAGGTGCTTGGGTACAGCGATGGTGCGTCCGTTGCGCACGTCGTCCATTGCGGCCCAGATCGCCTTGGCCGACGCATTGGATTTCGGCGCAGTAGCCATGTAAATCGCAGCCTGTGCGAGCGTGAGTTGACATTCCGGCATGCCCACGCGCTCGGTCACCAGCCACGCCGATGCAGCGACATTCAACGCATTCGGGTCCGCGTTGCCGATGTCCTCACTGGCGAGAATGGCGATGCGGCGGGCGATGAAGCGCGGGTCTTCGCCCGCTTCCAGCATGCGCGCCAGCCAGTACACCGCAGCATCGGGATCGGAACCGCGCATTGACTTGATAAACGCGCTGATCACGTCGTAATGCTCATCGCCCGTGCCGTCGTACACCAGCGCCTTGGCCTGGATGGATTGCTCAGCGATGGCGAGATCGATGACGATTGGTGCATCAGCCGATTGCTCATGCTGATCACTGCTGGACGTGTGCTGATTTTCCGCCTGAGACTCTCGTGCGCTGAGCACTGCGACTTCCAGCGCAGTCAGCGCCCGTCTGGCGTCGCCGTCGGATACGCGGGCCCAGTGTGCGATCGCCTCATCGCTCACCTGCAGGTTCAGGTTACCGAAGCCGCGTTTGCGGTCGGCAATCGCTCGCCGGATCACCCCGGCAACGTCATCTTCGCTCAGGGGGTGGAACTGAAAAACCGTCGAACGGCTGATCAGCGCGCTGTTGACCGCAAAAAACGGGTTTTCGGTGGTTGCGCCGATGAGCGTAATCAGGCCGTTTTCTACATCGTTCAGCAGCACGTCCTGCTGGTTGCGCGAGAACCGGTGAATCTCATCCAGAAACAAAATGGTCCGTGTGCCAGTGTCTTCGACTCTCGCGCGGGCAGCATCGAGAATCTGTCGAATCTCCTTGACGCCGATCATCGCAGCGTTGGCACGCTCAAAATGCCGCCCGGTGTGAGCGGCGATGACCTCAGCCAAGGTTGTCTTTCCCGTGCCCGGCGGGCCGTAGAAGATCACGCTGGTCAAGCGGTCAGCAGCCAGCATGCGGGTCAGCAGCGCGCCTTCGCCCAGGAAATGCTGCTGGCCAGCGAACTCTTCAAGGCTGCGGGGCCGCATCCGCACGGCCAAAGGCTCCACCGCCGCACGGCGCTGAGCACGTTGTTGGGACCATAAATCGGCCATGAAATCACTTCCAGGAGCTTGCGCAGCGGCAGCAAAAGGTCGTTGGAGCCGCAGTTACTACGGCTGATTGCTGCGTCCGAGAACAGCTGGCTTGCCAGTTTCTGCTTCCAGTCGACCAATTTGAAACGATAATACAATAGCCGCCAAACCTCCGTGACACGCCGGTCGTATCGACGATGCTTCGCCGCCGATACAGTTATTAACGGTGCTCAGCCTGTCATCCCGTCTTTTGAGGGAGATTTCAACGTGTGTGGCATTGTCGCGTATATCGGAACCAAGCCCGCTCTGCCCATCCTGCTTGAGGGCCTCAAGCGGCTGGAGTATCGCGGGTACGACTCCGCCGGTCTGGCGATTATCAACAACGGACTGCACGTGGCGAAAACTGTCGGCCGCGTGCGCGTGCTGGAGGACATGCTGGAGCAGCAGGCCGACGCCGAGCATTTCAACGGCACGCTTGGCATCGCCCATACCCGCTGGGCCACCCACGGCGAGCCTTCGAATCGAAATGCCCACCCCCATCGCGACAACGCAGCCAATGGCCACGGTATCGCGCTGATTCACAACGGCATCATCGAAAACTATGCGGTGCTCAAAACCTATCTCGAGGAAAAGGGCCACACCTTCACCTCCGACACCGACACCGAAGTGCTCACGCATCTCATCGGCGAGTTGTACGACGGCGATCTTGAAACCGCAGTGCAGGCCGCTCTGCGTGAAGTGACCGGCGCGTACGCCATTGCGGTCGTTTGCGAGAAAGAGCCTGACGTGCTGGTTGTGGCGCGCAAGGGATCGCCGCTCATCGTTGGCGTGGGTAAGGACGAATACATCGTCGCGTCCGATCAAACCGCGATCGTGGCGCATACCACGCAGGCTTTTACGCTTGATGACTACACCGTCGCCCGGCTGACGCGCGACAGCTTCCGCACAACCACAATCGACAACGTGCCGATCACGCCGCAGATTCGCGAACTGGAGTTTGATCTCGATCAGATTGAACTCGGCGGCTACGAGCACTACATGCTCAAGGAAATCTTCGAGCAGCCGCAGGCGTTGCGGCTGTGCTTGAAGGGCCGCGTGGATACCCGGGCAGGACAGGTGGTGCTGGGCGGCATTGCGCAGTATGCGCGTGATCTGGTGAAAGCCCGCCGCATCATCTTCATCGGTCAGGGCACCGCGCTGCACGCTGCGATGGTGGGCGAATATCTCATGGAGGATCTGGCCAAGATTCCCACCGAGGTTGAATTTGCCAGCGAGTTCCGCTATCGCAATCCGATCATCGAAGACGGCACGGTGGTGATCGCCATCAGCCAGTCGGGGGAAACTGCCGACACGTTCGCTGCGCTGCAGGAAGGCAAGCAGCGTGGCGCGTTGACGCTTGGCATTGTGAACGTGGTCGGCTCGTCCATTGCGCGCGAAACCGATGCGGGCGTTTATCTGCGCGTGGGGCCTGAAATCGGCGTGGCGTCCACCAAGGCGTTTCTGGGGCAGGTCATGGTGGCTGCGTTGCTGGCCACGTTCGTCGGCCGACGGCGCTTCCTTTCCGCCGATTACGTCTCCTCGCTGTTGCACGAACTGGAAGCCATCCCCGAGAAGATTGAGCAGGTGGTGCAGTTGAGCGATCAGATTCGCGACGCCACAGCCAAATACATCGAGCGCGAAAACTGGCTGTTCCTCGGCCGCGGCCACAACTATCCCGTTGCCCTGGAAGGCGCGCTCAAGCTCAAGGAAATCTCTTACATTCACGCGGAAGGCATGCCCGCTGCGGAAATGAAGCATGGCCCGATCGCGCTGATCGATGACGGCATGCCGGTCGTCTTCGTCGCCACCAAGAACAGCCAGTATGAAAAAGTCATCAGCAACATTGAAGAAGTTCGATCGCGCGGCGGACATGTGATTGCTGTGGCAACGCAGGGCGATACGCAAATTCAGAGGCTCTGCGAGGATGTGTTCTATGTGCCCGACGTGCCCGAGTGCCTGCAGCCGATGATTACCGTGGTGCCGCTGCAGCTCCTGGCATATCACGCTGCTGTCTTGCGCGGCAAGGACGTGGACAAGCCGCGCAACCTCGCCAAAAGCGTGACGGTCGAGTAATCACACGCTGTATTATCCGCGGCAAGGCGCATCAAATCCGCGCCGGCTTTGAGCAGCGCAAGTGAAGCCCGATCATAACGATCGGCTTACGCGCGTTCTGCAGGCTGATCGGCATGCTCGAGCGCTATGCGCAGCGCTCGAACGACGGCAGCCGGATCATGCGCTTTGCACACTGCAGAGCTGACCGCCACGCCGCGTACGCCGGCGCTGATCAGTTGATCGATGTTGTTGATCGACACGCCTCCGATCGCCAGATGCGGCACATTGGGATAGTGCTGCACGAACTGGCGGAGATAAGCCGGCCCGGAGGGCATGCGATCCGGTTTGAGCGAACTGGCGAACATCGCGCCTACGCCGCAGTAATCTGCGCCCTCGCGTATTGCTGCATCAGCCTCAGCGAGGTTATGAGTGCTCACGCCCACCAGCAGAGCACGACCCGCAACGGTGCGCACATCACGAATCGGCAGATCATCCTGGCCAACATGCACGCCATCAGCGCCGGCAGCCAGCGCGACATCAACGCGATCGTTGACGATCACGCTCACGTTGAGCGGGCGAGCAAGCTCAATCACAGCCCGCACGTGCTGCACGAGATCGCGCGTGGCCATGTCCTTCTCGCGCACCTGAATGCAATCCGCGCCGCCTTCAATCGCGCTGCGAAGCGTCTCACGCCACGGCAGCGTGCAAAGCGATTGCGTCAGAAGCACGCACACGCGCCATTGTCTGGCTTGCATTCTTCCAAGCTGCAACTGGAGTTTTGATTCTGCTGTGTAGATACGATAGCGCAACGCTTCAATGCGCTGCGCAAAGCCGGCGCTGATCGTCTTGCCGACTTCTTCCGTCGTTCGGAAAGCTTCGCCTGCGCGTTTGCCTGCTGCGATCGCCACGTCCGCAAGGCTGCTGCGGGAAAGTTCCGCCTGCGTCTTCAGCGATGTGCCGACATCACCCGGCGTGTCCCGGTTGGCTTCGAGCCATCCTGGCATGAGCGTTTCAACCGCCTCGCGCAGGTCGTGGCGGATCGCCTTCAGTTCACCACTGAGCGCTGCATCATTCAGCGCAAAGCGCGCGATGTCTTCCATCACCCGCAACGCTTCGCGGGCGCGATTGAGGTTGGCATCCAGAATTCGTGCAGCGGCCGACATGGGCTATTTATCGTAGCGAGGTCTCTCACAGGAGTTGCGCTGCGCAGCAGGGCAGAAGTGAAAACAGGGCGAGCCGTTTGGCTCGCCCTGCAACAGGTTTATTTATGGCTGAACACGCAAAGCAAGGCGCTGGTTACCTGGTTACGCCGTTGTTGCTGCGATGTCCGGCATGTGCTTTTCAAGCTCGCTCAGATCGATGCCAAGCTTCTCCGCCACGCGCCGGCCGTAATCTTCATCGGCGCGGAAGAAGTGACCAAGCTGCCGCAGCTGCACTTCCTTGCGAGCCTGGCCCAGCGTGCTGGCAATGGCTGTGGCAAGTCGCTCTTTCTGACCCTCATCGAACAGGCGATACAAATTGCCCGCCTGCGTGTAGTCGTCGTGATCCTTGGTCGAGTCGAAGCGATCCACGATGACATCGCCCAGATGCCATTGCGGCTCTTTGTATTCCGGCGCGGGCTGCGGCGTGCCGGCGCGGCTGTTGGGGAAGTAGTTCGGCGACGATCCGCCCTGTCCAAACGACATCGCGCCGTCGCGCTGATAGTGCATCACCGGACAGCGCGGTTTGTTCACCGGCAACTGGTGATAGTTGTTGCCCACGCGATAGCGGTGCGCGTCGGCATAGCTCATCAGCCGCGCCTGCAGCATCTTGTCCGGACTCCACGAAATGCCCGGCACTGTGGCTGAGGGGCTGAACGCCGACTGCTCGACTTCCGCAAAGTAGTTTTCGGGGTTGCGGTTCAGTTCTAGCACGCCCACTTCAATCAGCGGGAACTCCGCGTGCGGCCAGACCTTGGTCAGATCAAAGGGATTCCAGCGGAATGCCTTGGCCTGCTCATCGGTCATCACCTGAATGTACAAGGTCCACTTCGGGAACTCGCCTCGCTCGATGGCCTCATACAGATCGCGCTGATGCGATTCGCGATCCCTGCCGATGATCGCAGCAGCCTCTTCGTCGGTCAGGCACTTGATGCCCTGCTGGGTTTTGAAGTGGAACTTGCACCACACGCGCTCGCCCTTGTGGTTGATCAGCGAATAGGTGTGGCTGCCGTAGCCGTTCATGTGCCGATAGCTGGCGGGTATGCCGCGATCGGAAAAGAGAATCGTCACCTGATGCAGCGATTCCGGGCAAAGCGACCAGAAATCCCACTGCATGTCCATGTCGCGCAGGTTGGTTTTGGGATCGCGCTTCTGGGTATGAATGAACTGGGCGAACTTGTACGGATCGCGCACGAAGAAGACCGGCGTGTTGTTGCCGACCAGATCCCAGTTGCCTTCCTCGGTGTAGAACTTGACGGCAAAGCCGCGCACATCGCGTTCAGCGTCGGCTGCGCCGCGCTCGCCAGCCACGGTGGAGAAGCGCAGGAACACTTCCGTCTGCTTGCCGACCTCGCTCAGAAGCTTCGCCTTGGTGTATTTCGTCACGTCCTTGGTGACGGTGAAGGTGCCGTACGCGCCGGATCCCTTGGCATGCACCACGCGTTCGGGAATGCGCTCGCGATTGAAATGCTGCATCTGTTCGAGCAGTTGCACATCCTGCATCAGCAGCGGACCGCGAGGGCCAGCGGTGAGCGAGTTGTGGTTGTCTGCAATCGGTGCGCCGTTGGCGGTGGTGAGAATGGGGGGCTTGCTCATGAGTGTTCTTCCTGTCTGTACAAAATCGAATTCATATGGACAGCGAAGTTCCGGTTCGAGGGATTCTTACGTCCACACGGGTAATGTATCGGGGCGTTCTATAGATATCAAAGATACAATCTCTATCACATCAATAGGAGATATCTATGGAACTGCATCAGCTCAGGTACTTTGTGGCGGTGGCGGAATCAGGCAGTTTCAGTCGAGCAGCGAAGCAGTGCGGAATTGCGCAGCCGTCGCTCAGCCAGCAGATCAAGCGACTGGAAGAGACGCTGGGTTGCCTGCTCTTTGATCGATTCGGTCGAACGATCGCGCTGACCGAGGCAGGCGAAGCGCTGCTGCCGCGCGCCAAGCGCATCCTTGCTGAAGTTCGTCAGGCCAGCGATGAGCTGACCGGCGAAGCGCCGCTGGCGCAGCGCGTGCGCGTGGGCGCGATTCCCACCATGGCGCCGTATCTGCTGCCGCGCGCCATCAAGCGGTTTCGTCGGCAACATCCGGAATGTCAGCTTGTGGTGCGCGAAGATCTCACCGAGCGATTGGTGACGGCGTTGATCGACTGCGAGCTGGAACTCGCCGTCACCAGCACGCCGATTGATCATGAACATATTGAAACGCAGGTGATTGGATGTGAGCGTCTGCTCGTGGCTGCGCCGCGCGACTTGCCCTTGCCGCCGGAACGGATCACCATTGCCGATCTGCGCGAACAGCCGACGATCGTTCTGCATGAAATGCACTGTCTTGGGCGTCAGATCGAATCGTTCTGCACAGCCAGGCAACTGACGCATCAGATTGTTTGCCGCAGTACGCAACTGGCAACGGCGTTGCAGCTTGTGGCGCTTGGATTGGGCGTTTCGATCGTGCCGGAGATGTGCGCAGAAGGTGAACGGGGAAGCGCTGTGCGCTACCTGCCGCTGGTGCGCAATGGCCCGACGCGCGAGATCGCCATTGCGTGGCGGCGCGGCCGCACTCGATCCAAAGCGGCGCTTGTCATGGCGGCGATGCTGGCGTCAGTCGTTCAAAAATAAAAGCCTCGGGCAAACCCGAGGCGATGTGAAGCGTTTGTGAATATCAGCGGCAGCGTGCCGGAAGCGATCGCTATGGCTTGACGACCTGCGGAGTTTGAGATGCAGCAGGGCTGACATCGATGGTGTGATGCGCATCGAGCACTTCGCGCACCACCCGGGCGATGCTCGGCGCATCGATGCCCGCCTCGGCAAGCTGGCTCTTGCGGCTGTCCTGATAAATCCACGATTCGGGCAATCCCAGCCGCGTGATCAAACGCGCATCAAGCCCCATTTCCAGCGCCGCTTCCTGAACGCATGAGCCGAAGCCGCCGATGAGGCTGTGATCTTCCACGGTGATGATCGGCACGTTGCGCTCAAGCAGCGAGCGAATCAACTCACGATCAACAGGCTTGGCGAAACGCGCATCGTACACGTTCACCTTGTATTCGCCGTGGCCGTTGAGATGCTCCAGCGCCTTCATCGCCTCGATCGCCATGACGCCGTAGCCGAGAATCGCCAGATCGGGATTCTCATGCGTGCGCAGCGCGCGAGCTTTGCCCAGTTCGAACGGCGGGCACGGCTCATGGACGAACATGTCGCTGACGTTGTCGCGCGGATAACGGATGGCGCTGAGCCCCTCATCGTAGGTGCGCATGAACTCAAGGCCGGCAGCAAGGCTTGGCTCATCCATGGCGGCCATGAGCACTGCCTTGGGGAAAATGCGCAGGATGCTGATGTCGCAGAACCCGTGATGCACCGCGCCGTCGCCGCCCACTAAACCGGCCCGGTCCAGGCACAGCCGCACGGCCAGGCCCTGCAGCGCGACTTCCTGAAACACCTGATCGAACGCACGCTGCAGGAAGGTGGAATACACCGCAAAAAACGGCCTGAAGCCGGTCTTGGCCAGCCCCGCCATCATGTCCATTGCGTGGCTTTCGCAGATGCCGGTATCCCACGTGCGATCCGGGAACGCAGACAGCGCTTTGTTCAAGCCGGTGCCGTCGGGCATTGCAGCGGTGCAGGCGACGATTTTTTCATCGCGCTGCATGAGATCCATCATCGCATCGCCGAACGCACTGGTGAAGCTTCGCCCGGACTTTTTCACCTCAACGCGGCATCCTTCAACCACCAGGCTGCCGGGTGAGTGGAATTTGCAGGCGTCGCCTTCAGCAAAGTCAAAGCCCTTGCCCTTGACGGTATGCACATGCAGCACCATCGGGCGATCGACATCCTTGATCTCGATGAGCATGTCGATGAGGCTGGGCAGATCGTGGCCGTCAATCGGCCCTACGGTCAGCAGGCCGAATTTTTCAAACCACGCGTCTTCAGTGATGGCGTCCTTGGCGATTTCGCCCAGGCGATGTGACATTTCCTTGAGGATCGACCCGCCGGGCAACTCGCGCAGCACGTCTTTGGCAGCACGCTTCATCGAGCGGTAGGCCGGGTTCACGCGCACGCGGTCGAAATACGCTGCAATCGCGCCCTGAGGCTTGGCGATCGACATGCCGTTGTCGTTGAGCACCACCAGAAACTGTCGCTTGAGCGTGCCCGCGTTGTTCAACCCTTCCATCGCCACGCCGTTGACAATGCTGGCGTCGCCGATGAGCGACACCACGCGCCGCCCGTTGGGGCGAACAGTGGGGTCAAACGCTTCGCCGTTGAGCATGTCGCCTCGGGCCATGCCCACCGCGGTTGAGATGGCGGTGCCCGCATGCCCGACGCTGAACAGGTCGTACTCGCTTTCGCGCGGCTCGGGGAATCCAGCCATGCCCTCGCGGGTGCGCAGTTTGGCAAGCATCGGCAGGCGGCCGGTGAGCAGCTTGTGCGGATAGCACTGATGGCCCACATCAAACAGCAGACGATCGTGGCTGAAGTCAAAGACGTAATGCAGCGCAATGGTCAGTTCGACCACGCCAAGGTTGGGCGCGAAGTGTCCGCCGGACTTCTTGATCTGCTCGCCGATGGCATAGCGGATTTCTGCCGCCACTGTGGGCAGTTGATCAATCGGCAGGCGTTTGAGGTCTGCCGGTGATGTGATGCCGGGTAGAAGTTTCATAGTCATGTAAGGGCGAATCCCATCCGTTAGTACCAAAGTGCTGAGCGAAGTGCGCCATCATCCATCATCATGCTGTGCGATGTGGCGAAACATGCAGCCGCAGCCGATTCGGCAGGCGGATCGTGCTATAGCGTATGCTCATTTCGTTCGTACTGCCATAGAATCGCACAAGGTTCGCAGCGGCTGGGCTTCTTGCCCAAAAGACATGAGCGAATCATGAGCCAGCTTCTGCAGACACGCAATTTCCTGCTTTGATCCTGAAAGGCCGAGCAATCCCGGAAACGTGAGCTTGCCTGCCTGCTGGTCCTTGCCGGTGGCTTTGCCGATATGCTCTGCCGATTGCGTCACGTCGAGTATGTCATCGACGATCTGAAACATCAGGCCCACAGCCTCACCGAACCGCGTCAGCGCGTCAAGCTGCTCGCTGTTGGCTGAGCCGCATATCGCGCCCATGCGGCAGGCTGCCCGCAACAAGGCGCCTGTCTTGTTGCGGTGAATCAGGTCCAATTGCTGACGATGATCCATATCGCCGGGAAAGCCGCCAAGTGTGTCGTAAACCTGACCTGCGATCATGGCGGTGGTTGCATCAGCAAGTTCAGCCACGAGTTTGCTGCGGCGCTGCGGCTCCATGGCGGCGTTCGCCAGAAGCCCAAAGGCCAGCGACACCATCACGTCGCCAGCCAAAATGGCCATGGCTTCGCCCGCGTGAATGTGCAGCGTCGGCCGCCCGCGGCGCAAATCGTCATCATCCATGGCGGGCAGGTCGTCATGCACCAGGCTGAAGCAGTGAATCAATTCGATTGCTGCCGCTGCCTCAAGCGCCTGATTTCGGGGGCTGCCCACAGCCTCGCAGCAAAGAAGCGTCAGCACGGGCCGCAGCCGTTTGCCTCCGTCCAGCACGGCGTAGCGCACTGCATCGCGAAGATGCTCCGGCAGCGTTGCCTCAGCCAGGCATTGCTCGAGAGCTGATTCGATATCGGCTTTGTATTCTGCCAGAAGATCGGACAGCCCATCGTCATTGGGCAACGATGCAGGCGGGGTGGCGGATTGGGAGGCGGTTCGGCTCACACTTGGATTGTACGATGAAAAACATTTATGCCCAATTGTGCAGCGAGTTTCCTGCGCTCCAAAGCAGGCGCGGCTGGACATCGCATAAGATGGTATGACCATGGCGCAGCTTTGGGAATGGATTGAAGTTCTGATAGACCGCGGCGGCCCGATCATGATCGTGCTGCTGGCCCTGAGCGTGGTGAGCCTGGCGCTGATCGTCGAGCGATCGTGGTTCTGGCTGCGCAACCGGCAAATGGCGCGTTCCGGCCGACTGGCGAAGCTCAATGATGCGTTGCGGCGAAGCGATCGTGCTGCGCTGGACAAGCTCATGAAGCATTGCCGCACACCTTACGATCACGTCGCTCGCGCGATGCTGCGCCATGGCGCAACGGATGCGGTGGCGATCGAGGCGGTGCAGGAACAGCGGCCGCAATTCGAGCGTTTCATGGTGATGCTTTCAACCATCATCACCGCGGCTCCGCTGTTGGGAATCCTCGGCACGGTGATGGGGATCATCCAATCGTTCAACCTGCTGGGCGAGCAAGCTGCAACGGACGATCCGCGTGCGATTTCCGTAGGCATCGCTCAGGCGCTGTTGACCACGGCAATGGGGCTGGTGATCGCGCTGATGACGCTGTTTCCCTACATGATTTTCCGCGGACAGGTGGATCGTGCGCTGGGTCGGTTGGAATCCCTGATTGCAGCGGCCCAACAAGGGCAACAGGCAGATCACGCCAAGAATCACATGACTTCACCGTCGTCACACGACGCATCGAAGCACACAATCGTTGATGTTGATGATGGTGGCGATGGTGGTTCGCCATCAGACACGCAACCGCTCATGCCTGCAGGCCACGCCGGCAAGAAATAAAAACTGTTTCTATCTAATCGTAAGGAACGTGACATCATGATGCATCGCCGACCTGACAGCCTCATCCATCGCGGTGCGGCGTTTGTACTGTGCCTGTGGGTGATCGTCGCCGTGCAGTTTTCAACCAGCGCTGCTCTGGCAGGGACGCAGGATGCGCCGGCAGCAGTTGAAGCAGAAGCAGGCGAAACCCCGACACAATATCTGCGCGTGGTGGAAGAACGCGGCCAGTCGCTTGGGCTGGAAATTGTGACCCGTGACTATGTGCCGTCCAGCGGCAATGGGCCACGCGTCGGATTGGTGGGGGTGGCGCATATTGGCGATGCGGCGTTTTACGACAAGCTGCAGGATGTGCTCGATCAATACGACGTCGTGCTGTACGAATCGGTCAAACCGCCCGGCGCAGGCGGAGCCGGAGGCGACACGCCTGAACAGCGCATCGCCAGCACCGAAGCGGCGCTGCAGTTTCTCGGCGGCATGCTCAAGGCCTATCACGCTGCCACGGGCAAGTATCCATCCACGCTTGACGGTTTAACGACCTTTGCTGTCACACACGATGTTCGCTACGGCGAGTTCATCGCTGCTGCTGCGGTGGATGCGTGGAATCGCCCGATGATCTATGAGGTTACGCCCGATCGCGACGCGTACACGCTCCGGAGCCTTGGAGCTGATGGCCAGTTTGGTGGAGAAAACGAAGACGCCGATCTGAGCGTCGATGCTGCAACGCTGATCAACCCGCTCGCGCAGGCTGAAGAAGACAATCTGCAGGTCCAGCTGGCCAATGCGTTCAGGCTGAAATTTCAGCTTGAAGCGATGGATTACAGCAAGCCCAATTGGCGTTGCAGCGACTTGGCCATGGATGAGATTGCGCGCCGGCTTGAAGCGCGCGGGCTTGATTTCGGTCCGCTGGGCGGCACGCTGGCGGGCAGCTCTTTTCCCGCCAAGGTTGTGTCAGCCCTGCTTGGTCTGCTGCGATTTTTCGACAATATGACCGATGGCGCAGTCGCTGACAGCATGAAGGTGGTGCTGATCGAGATGCTGGGCAATCCGATCTTGCTGGAGCAGGGCATGGCGCAGTTCGGACCTGGGTTTGATGAGGTGATCATCGACGACCGCAACCAGGTGGCGATCGATGATTTGAAAGCCATCATCGAGCATGAACCGGAGGTCAGATCGGTTGCGATCTTCTACGGCGCAGCGCACATGCCGGACATGGCTCAGCGGCTGAAGGAGCAGCTTGGTTACGAAGCTGCTGAAGAGCAATGGCTCACCGCAATCAAGCTCGATTTCAAGAAGTCAGCCGTCACGCAGCGGGAAATCGACCAGCTTCGGGCAATGGTCAAGCGAATGCTGCATCAGCAGTTGCGTCCGCGGCGGCGATGAAGCGGACAAGCGGATGTTGACGGCTGCTGACTCATTGAGTTGAGTTCGGCGCGATATCGGAGAACAGAACCGCATCGGCTCCGTACGCTTGTGTCTTCTGTCCCTGTGTTTTTGCGCGTCGCGTCAGTATGCGCGGTGCTTGAACCAGCGTGAGGTTGCGTTGTCGATCCACCGGCGCTGGTCCGCAAGCGTGGCGTAGCTTTCGGTATCGCAGTGGCCGTCGGGGAACAATGCCGCGATGGTGTTGGTGTAGCGCGGGATTGGCACATGGGCGCCGTTGACCAGCACCTCGACTTCTTCGACCGCCACATTCTGATACTGCTTCCACTGCGCACCGCTCTCCAGAATCGGCGGCGTCACCAGCGCAGCGCCGGGCGTATCAGGGCGAAATCGCCCGTGCACACCGGCGTTGAGTTTGGCAGCTGAACAAAACGTCACCAGTTCAGTGGTGCGCCGTATCTGCGGCACAGTTTGCGGAATCGACAGGCTCATGTGCGTGAATTCGTCGTCGTCACCTATGCCCATGTGGTCATAGAAACGAAATTTTGGCATTTGCCGCCCATTGATCGTCATGATCTCCCAATACCCGCCGATGTACATGCCGTTGTACCCGAACGCCGGTTCATACGCGATTGCCTCGGCGTTGCTGGCCATCATCAGCACGTCATCGTCCTCATTGGCATACCCGCGAACGATCTGATTGCTGTAATCAAGATAGGGCAGCAGTCGCCACGGCCACGGTCCGGGCAGATTGACCGGAGTGTTGGGGATCACTGACCGATCGGGAAAGTAATATCGGACGTCCCATCCGCTGTGTTGACCCGGCACCGGCGGATTCTGCACCTCCGGCTCAAGAAACCCCGGCAGCGCAGCGTCGTTGTTGCTGTTGGAGTACATCGCCCAGGCGTAGCCCACCTGTCGAATGTTATTCAGCTCGTTGGTTTTCTTGCTTTGCCGCCGCATCGCGCCCAGGGCCGGCACCAGCAACCCGATCAGCAGGCCGATGATTGCGACCACCACAAGGATTTCAACCAGCGTAAAACCACCCGGTGAACAGGACCGGTGATTGCGTGGCGTCAGCGTCAGTGATTGGTTCGGTTGAGACATGTGCATGGCCAGCGGGAGGAGAGCCTGGAGAAGAAGAAAAAAGAAGCCGTTTTTTCGATCATCAAGCCCTTTGCGGATCCTGTTTCTTTTATTGAATCGATCCGCCGTGATCAATCAACACCCAGCCGGGCCCAGCCGGAGCCGGCAGCAGCAGGCCGGCGTGATGAACGCGCAGCATCGCAGAGACGTCAATCAGCCGCACAGCCGGCTTGAATCAGACTATACGAACGAACCGGTTGGGGGTGATGCGAAAGGCGGGACAAATACCGGGAAAACGGCATGGCTGGCACGATGATCCGTCAAACCCGGCATTGCCTTGAGCGGCTTGGTTCTGTACGGTTTGCAATTCTCTGAAGCTGAGAAATTGAACTAGAAACCGATTTTAACAATGTCCAACCAGCCTCCCCCGACGCAATCACCCAGCAAACAAGCCGACGTGGCTGATGCTGCCACGGCATCCGGCAACGACCACGAACGCATTTACACCTCGTCCCCAGACGAGTTGCAGCTTACGGTTCGCGCGATCATCACCGGCTGCGTCATCGGCGGCATCGTCGGCGCGATGAACATCACCATCGGGCTGAAAATCGGCTGGAGCTTCGGCGGGTCGATTATCTCCGCGGTATTGGGGTTCGCTTTCTGGGCCACTGTCACGCCGATTTTCAACGCCCGGAAGTTCGGTGTGCTGGAGACGAACATCGCGCAGACCACAGGTTCCGCCGCCGGGGCAATGGCTTCCGCAGGCGGCCTGCTTGCCCCCATCCCTGCACTGGCGATGCTGGAAGGCGACCACGGCTATGCGCTGAACTACCTGGAGCTGACGCTGTGGTGTCTGGGGGTGGGATATCTGGGCGTGTTTTTTGCGGTGCCGCTACGCCGGCAAATGGTGGTGGTGGAAAAACTGCGTTTTCCTTCAGGCACAGCCACGGCTGAGACAATCGTGTCGATCTTCGCCGAAGGTGCCGAGGCGATCCGCCGGGCCCGCGTGCTGCTGATCTGGGCCATCATCGCTGCTGCATATGTTGTGCTGAAATACAACTGGCACGCTGATTGGATCGGACCGCAGCTTCAGAAGCCTCTGACGTTCATCACCAACGCCTTCGCTGACCGGATCGCAGACGGAACAGAGCCGGCGATCGTTGCGCTGATTGTGTGGCTGGCATCGATGGGATTCGTATTCTCAATCAGTGCGTCGATGATCGGGGCAGGGCTGCTCATCGGGCCGCGGGTCGGCATTTCGCTGCTGCTCGGATCGATCATTGCGTGGGGCTTCGTCGGCACATATGCACAGGACCAGGGGTGGGCTGCGCCGACGCTGACAGGCAAAGGCGGTGTACGCGACTGGGTTCTCTGGCCGGGCGTGGCGATCATGGTGGCCGACTCGCTCACGGCCCTGGCGCTGTCATGGCGCACGATCCTCAACACCTTCCGCCGCACACCCACAGCCGAACTGGCTTCGCAACTGGAGCCGGAAGATCAGAGCGTGCCGAATTCCTGGTGGGTCGGCGGGCTGGTTGCGGGAAGCGTATTGGCGATTTTCGTGACGTGGCAGGTCTTCGGCATTCCGCCGTGGATGACTGTGGTTGCGATCGCGCTCTCGGCTGTACTGAGCATGATTGCGGTGCGCTCCTCGGGTGAAACCGACATCAATCCTGTCGGCGGCATGGGCAAGGTGACGCAGCTTGCTTTTGCGGGAGTTGCGCCCGGTCAGATTGTCACCAATCTCATGTCCGCAGCGATCACCGGAGCCGGCGCTTCGCAGGCCAGCGACATGATGCACGATCTGAAGACCGGCCGCATGCTCGGCGCGTCGCCGCGCAAGCAGATCATCGCCCAGTGTCTGGGCATTACAGCGGGCGTCTTCGTTGTGGTGCCGGCGTTTATCCTGCTGCGCATGGTGGGTGAGCGGGCGGGGACGCCCATCGGCCTGAGCGACGAGTACCCGGCTCCGGCTGCACACGCATGGAAGGGTGTGGCGGAAGTACTCTCTCAAGGCATAGATGCGCTGCCGCAGAACGCCGCCATCGCTGCGCTGATCGGTTTGTTCGTCGGCGCACTGATTCCGATTCTGCGAAAGCTGCTGCCGAAGTTCGCGCCCTACATGCCCAGCGGCCTGGCGCTTGGCATCGCGTTCATCGTCACGCCGGAGTATCCGATGATGATGTTCCTCGGCTCGATGCTGCTGGTGCTGTGGAGGTGGCTCAAGCCCGTGCAGTGCAAGGCGCTGGTGTTCGCACTGGCCTCGGGCCTGATTGCCGGCGAGGGCGTGATGAACATCTTCATGGCGATGCTCGATCTGGCGCGGATGGAGTGGAAGTGGTTCTGAGCGCGTAAGGGCTGCGACGTGCGAGCACGTTTATGTCTGCCCCACGGTGATGCGCTCCACGCGGCCGGCAGCGATCTTCTCGTGACCTGAACCAAGCTCGCCGATCGGGTCCGGCGGCACGATTGCGACCTTCTTCTCGCCAAGCTTCGCTTCGCCGCGGCGGACCTTTTCCTGGAACGTGCGGCATTCGGTCAGCAGCCGATCGAGAATCTCTTCCTCGGGAACATTCGCCACCCGCTCGCCCTGCACGTAAATGATCCCGCGCCGATCGCCAGCGAACACCGCCACGTCCGCGCCTTCCGCTTCGCCCGGGCCGTTCACCACGCAGCCCATCACCGCGACCTTGATCGGCAGATCAATTTCACTTCTGAGCTTCTTGCGAACTTTCTGCACGAGGGTGAACAGGTCAACCTGAATGCGGCCGCAGGTCGGGCATGCGATCAGTTCTGCGCCCACGCGATTGCGCATGCCCAGGCAGTAGAGCATCTCCAGCGCATCTTCAACTTCATACACCGGATCGTTTGCATAGCTGATTCGCACCGTGTCGCCGATGCCGTTGGCCAGCAGCGTCCCCAGCGCGACGACCGAGCGAATGCAGCCGGTTTCCTTTGGCCCGGCGTGGGTCACGCCAAGATGCAGCGGGTAATCAAAGCGCTTGCTGATTTCCGTATAGATGTCGATCGTCAGCGCGGGGTCCATCGACTTGGCACTGATGCAGATGTCGAAGAATTCCTTCTCGTGGAAGATGTCGAGGTATTCCTCGAGCTTGGCGATCATCAACGCCAGCAGGTGGCCGGAGCGATGGCCGGCAAAGTACTTGCCAAGCTCTTCCATGCGTTTCTGCTTGTCCTTGCGTTCGATGATGGAGCCTTCGTTGACGCCCACGCGAATCGGGATGCCGCGCTCCTTGCATGCGTCGATGACGCTGTTGACCTGCTGGCGATCGTTGATGTTGCCGGGATTCAGACGAATCTTGTGAACGCCTGCTTCAATCGCCTCCAGTGCTCGCTTGTAATGGAAATGCACATCCGCCACGATGGGCACCTGGGTTTGCTGAAGAATTTCCTTCAACGCCTTGGTGTCCTTACGTTCGGGCACTGCGACGCGAACAATGTCGGCTCCGGCTGCGGCGAGCTTGTTGATCTCCGCCACGCAGGCGTCGATGTTGTGGGTATACCCGGCGGTCATGGTCTGCACAGCGACCGGCGCGGGTTGTGTCCCGTTCAGGCCGCCGCCGATTCTCACAATGCCGGTGCGGTTATTGCCAAGCGTTATCTGTCGAGTGGAGCGTCGTGGGGTCATGACGGGTGATTCTACGGGCCTGCAGAGCAAACAGCTACAGACCGCTTCTCAGCGAGAGCGTTTCTGCGGTTATCGGCAGGAGGGAAACATTTTTTACCAATTGTGCCGTCGTGGGGCGTGACGAATCAGAAAGCCGGCTCACACATTTGCCTGGAATGGACGATGCCCATGCCATTACCCGCAGCACGAAGACGATTGTGAGCAGGAGGCCAATGACCAACGCTCCGTATGCCAAACACGTCAAGCTCAGCGACGCTCAGCGTGAACAGTTGCTTGATCATCTCGATGCTTCAGGTGCTGGCCTCGCCGACCGGGACAAAGCTGCGGGGAAGTCCAACCGTCGTCTCGATCAGCGTTTGCCCTATCGGCAGCCCGATATTGCCATGGCAATTGAGCACCCCGGCGGCACGGTGTCGCGGCTGCTGGTATGTGCTCGGAACCTCTCGGCAGGCGGCATGTCGTTTCTGCATGGCGGCTTCCTGCATCCGGGTTCGCGTTGCCGCATTGCATTGCGTCAGACAGACGGCCGGGGGCTGCCTGTTGACGGCCGCATCGTGAGCTGCCGCCACATCAAAGCCCCGCTGCACGAAGTCGGCGTTCAGTTTCAGCAGCGAATCGATCTCCATCGCTTTATCCAGCCAAGCCGCTGCGAAGGCGAAACTGCTGCAAGCGTGCCCCTGAAAAGACTCCGCGGCTCCATTTTGTACATCGACGCTTCGCCAGCCGACCAGGACCTGATGCGTTTTTTCCTGGAAAGCTCCGGTGCGACGCTCCGGTGCGTCAACGACGGCACGCAGGGTTTAGAGCTGGTGCGGCAAAACCGGTTCGATGTGATTCTGACCGAGCTTACACTGCCCGGTCTGACAGGCCCAGCATTGATCAAAGCGGTACGCGAAGCGGGATTCACCGGCCCGATCATTGCGGTAACAGCCGATGAACGGCCGCAGTTGCTCCAGCAGGCAAAATCCAGCGGCTGCAACGAAGTCATGATCAAGCCTCTGGACTTTGCGGCGTTGACCGATCTTCTCGGCCGCATCCTTTGTGGCGACGCCTCCATCTCCGATGATGCCCCGGCAGGCCAGCCGCTGTACAGCAGCCGCTGGGGCGATGTGAACATGCGGCCGCTGATACTTGAATTTCTCAACCGCGTCGAGGCTGACGCAATGAAGTTGAAATCGTGCATGGAGACCGGCGGAGCGGAGGCAGCGGCGGCGGTATGCCTGTCGCTGAAAGGTTCAGCAGGAGCATACGGGTATCCGCAAATCAGCAAGGCTGCCAAGTTGCTGCTGGAGCTTGTTGAAGCCGGCCTCGCTGACCAGCAGGCTGCTGCATTATTGCAGGAACTTCTGCAACTGTGCACCGCAGCCTGCAGCATTATTCGCAGCCCTGACAAGGTGCGGGGAAGTTAAGTTCATACGAGGCAAGAACAAGACAAAAGGGGAGATACGAAGGAGAAGAAAAACGCCTCCACCTCCGGCCCCCTTATCTTCTGTCTTCTGTCTTCTGTCTCCTTCCCCCTCGAAAAGCCGCCCGCACATGCCGCTCTCAGGTCATGTGCCGGGCCGATCAGACGCTGTGCCGTTTCAAATGAATGAAATGCCCAGAGCTGTGAGTTATCGGTCGGCTGTTTCATGTCAGCGTGCCGATTGGACTGCAGGTTGTCGCAACTGCGTCAGGCAGGCGAACGGTGATTGTGACCGAGCTGTCGGAGTCAGGTGAATCTGGCGTACGGATTCGTCGATGAATCTTTCTACGATACGGATACGGCGACCTGTGTCGATTGCGGGGCACGCGGTCATGGGAGCGATCCATTGACGCCAGAGCAGTACAAACGATCAGCACGGCTGCCTGACCCAGTGCGTCAGGAGTTGTTGGATCGTCTGGACCGAAGTGCAAACTCCGAACAGAACGCGATTGCGAATCAACGCTTTGACAAGCGTCGTGACCAGCGATGGCCGTATCGCCGCAACGATATTCAGATCACCATTGAGCATCCGGCTGGGGGTGTTTCGCAGTTGCTGCTGTGTTCCCGTAATCTTTCAGCAGGCGGCATCTCGCTGCTGCATGGCGGGTACATCTATCCCAATTCTCGCTGCAAGCTCACCCTGTGCCGCCTCGACGGGCAACAGCATCTCGCCACCGGCACAATTGTCAGTTGCCGCCACCTGCAGGGGCTGCTGCACGAAATCGGCCTGCAGTTCGATCGTCGCATCGATCCGCACGATTTCATTGAAGCAGCCAGCAGCACAGGCGGATCGCAGGAACGCGTTGAACTGAGCGATCTGCACGGCCACGTGCTGCTTGCTGACGGCAGCGATCTGGACCGTGCCCTGGTGGCACATCATCTCAAATCCAGCGGCATTCATCTGATGGCGGTCGGCACGCCGGGGGCCGCGATCGACACCATCAAGAAGGAAGTCGTCGATATCGTGATGTGCGATCTGTACCTTGCCGGCGGCGACGGCATCACGCTGATTGGGAAACTACGCGAACTGGGCTTTGGCGGGCCGATCGTGGTGATGTCGGCCGAGACCGATCCGCAACGCATCGCCAAAGCAACGCAGGCCGGTGCGACGCATGTGCTCCCCAAACCCTATTCGCATGAAGACCTGATTCACCTTCTGGTCAAGTTGCATCGGCAGGTCGGTGCGATTGTGAACCGCACGGTGCTTTACAGCAGTCTTGACGATCAACCGGGCATGCTGCCGCTTGTGCAGAAATATGTCGAGCAGGCCCGCCGCATTGCGTATCAACTTGAAAAGCACCTGGCGGAGGAAAATCTCGCTGAAGTCAGGCAGGCATGTCTGAACCTCAAGGGGTCGGCAAGCGGTTTCGGATTTGCTCCGGTCAGCGGCGTGGCGGCAGGCGTGCTCAATGTGCTTGATGCACATCAATCGGTGCGGAAGGCCGCCTCGCAGATTCGCACCCTGTGCATCCTCTGCCGACGTCTGGCGGTGAGGAGCAGCCGCGGCGGCGGTGATCAGCATCATCAGAGTCCCGCACGCAACCGCTCGTCCGACGTGGCGTGATCTCGCTGACGTTGACCTGAACGTTAACGTTAACGTTAACCTTGACGTTGACATTTGGTTTTGGCCACGCATCGCGGCAGCCGCTTGTTTCACAATTCGTCGGTTTCACACGAATTCGTCGTAGGAAAACTCCGGCGTCATGCTGATGTTCAGCCTGCTGCGATGCGTGCACAATCCAGGTTCGCTCGGTGCGTACGCATCGCGGTGCGGTGCGGTGCGGCAGTGTGCGTGCGTGTGTGTGTGTGTCGGTTGGCAGGTGAAGATCTGACCGTTGTGTGTGCAATCAGCGTACACAGCAACTGGACTGTCAGCGATTGTTTACTAACATAGCGTGGCTCAGGAGCAGCAAGCATGCCTCGAATGCGATCCGCCGATCGTCGTCGCCAACTTTTGGAGGTGGCAGCCGAACGCTTTGCGAGGTCGGGCTACCGCGGCACGACCACCGCGGAGCTGGCCCGTGCTGCGGGCATCACCGAGCCGATCCTGTATCGCCATTTTGCCAGCAAGCTCGATCTGTTCGTCACGCTGGTGGATGAAGTCGGCCGCGAAGTCATTACCGGCTGGCAGCGGGCACTGGAAGACATCAGCGATCCACGCAAGCGGCTGGAGATTCTGCTGGCGGGCAACCCCGCCACGCACGAAAAGGGCAAGGGCGTGTATCGGGTGATCTTCCAGGCCATGACGGAAGTCGACGGCGACGCCGGCATCGCCCGTGCCCTCCGCAAGCACCTGTCCAAATTGCACAAGTTCCTGCGTGATGAACTCACCGCACTGCAGCGAGCCGGGGCGGTGCGAAAAGATGAGCCTGCTGCTGATCTCGCCTGGCTGATGATCAACATCGCAGTCGGCTACGGCATGACCAGCCCGCTCGGCATCGGCGGAGCCGCCGGCGCCGGCGGCCGCCGCAGCGACATGGAACGACTACTCACCGACATCCTCACCGCATAACAGTGGAGCGTCATGCGTGCATAAGAGGAGCACGCCCACGCCCGGAGCGTGTTTCGTGTGCTGACGCGGCTGATGGATGCGTCTCGTGCATTTGAGCCTCTCAGCCGTGGCGTGCGATCGCTGCAATGCTTTTTATTTATTCGTGCTCACCGCTGCATCACGGCGAGCGATCGTATTCAGAACACGCTGACAACAGGGCAGCACGACGCAGTGAAGCAGAGCCACTTTTCTGGTTCTGGTTATGGCTCCACGTTCGACGCCCGGCCGCCGGGATAGAACAGCAGCATCAACGCCAGGCATGCCGCTGCCCCCCACATCGGCACGCTGAAAAGTCGGGTGTAATCGGTTTGGCCATCGACTTTCGCCCATTCGCCCACATACCCCGCGATGATGCTGCCCACAAGAATGCCCACGCCAAAGACAACCAGGCCAAACAGCGACTGGGCACTGGCTCTGATGTCGGGCGTGGTCTGTTCATCAACCACCATGAATGCGACGAAAATAAAGCAGCCGAAGCACACGCCATGCAGGGCGATGGCAAAAATCAGCGTCACCAGCGGCGGGAGCGGGACGCTTTCAACATACGCGAAAAGTGCCATACGCAGCCCATACGCCAGAACGCCGATGGAAAGCAGCGACTTTCGCGTGAACCGTCTGGCAATCAGCGGAATGATCGCCAGCACCGCACATTCCGACATCTGGCCGATCGTCATCAACCCGCCGCCGCCCACGCCAAACAGGCTGTTGATTCGGTTGGCGAGTTCCTCGCCGCCCGCATTGGCCTGAAACACATTGAGAAACGCACTGGTGTGGATGAAATAGAACTGGTGGATGCAACTGATCGGCACCGCAATGAGAAACAGCGTCAAAAGCGGCTGACGTCGCACTTCAGCAATGGCGTCAAACGCTGCGTATGAGCGGCTGCCCTTGGCCGGTGGCGTGGCGGGCAGCGTGAAGCAGTACAGCCCCAGAAGAATGCCGAGTATCGCACTGAGCCGGAACGCATCCATAATGCCTGCCGCCTGCGACGCCAGGACTGCCGCCTCGCTTTCCCCATGAGGGGTATGCATACGCAACAGCCATTGCCCGATGCAGATGCCCACCGCGATCCAGCCGATCGTGCCCCACACACGCACCTTGCCGAAGTCGCGATCGCGGTCAGGAAGATGATGGAAGGATATGGAGTTGGTCAGTGCAAGCGTGGGCGAATAAATAAGCGAATAGAGCAGTGAGAAGACAAAGAACCCCCAGTAACTTTCGATCCACGAAAGCTGCCACACCAGAATCCCGCCGAGGATGTGACTGATGGCGAGATATTTTTCGGTATTGAAGTAACGATCAGCAATCTGCCCTGCGATGAACGGAGCGAAGACCGCACCCACGCCGCCGATCATGAACAGATAACCGATCTCGCCCTCGTTGAACCCGCGGTGACGGCTGAGAAACTGATGCATCAGCGGCAGCCAAGCCCCCCAGATCGCGTACTGCAGAAACATCATCACCGACAGTCGAGTGCGGAGAGCCGACGGCTCAAGCGGCGTTTGCATTCGATCGCTCCTGGGGGGGACAATTCCTCGCCTCGCTGAACTCACCATCATCACCACCACCACCACCACGCTGCCGGCATGGCGGCCGTGATCATACCGTGCATCGCGCGCCGTGCGAAGCGACGCTGCTGCTGCGACAACGGAGCAATGATCGCAATGCCCGGGCGATGGCTGTGATGCGTGAATGAGGAAACGATGCGTGCCGATGTGCGACGAAGAAAACGCGGATCATCTGCCGCCTGTCTTGATGCGGACATGGCGTGCCAGGAATCGCATCGAGTCAATTATGATGCTGTGGGGGCCTGCAGCATTTGGCGTCGTCGCAGCAGTTCAGCATGCGATGTACGGTGAGCCGGTTCTGCTTCGGCAGATGGGGCGAGGTATTTTCTGGTTCGCTGGCACAATCATGGTGATTTATCTGATCGGCTTGCTGTGAGTGCGTTTTTATGGCTGCGGCACGCATATCAGGAAAACCGCATCGCAGCATGGCTTTGCGATCATGCTGCTGCTGATGATTGCCTTCATGTTGTTGCGTCGTTGATGTCTGACGTTGCGGATTAGGCAGCTTCGTGTTGGTCGTGTTCAGCATCGGGATGGATGGCCAGTTCTTGCACGCCGCCGGGTATGGTTAGTTCGCTGATGGGGGTGCCTTCGGGAATGACTTTGCCATCGAGCGTGTGCACCACGACCTGGGGATGTTGCCGTTCATGGCGTTCCAATGCTGCCTCAAGTGCCTGCTGCTGCTGCGGGTCGAGCTTTGACCACGCCAGGCGGCCCTTGCATTTGGGAAACGCTGAGCAGCCGAGCCACGGTCCGCGTTTGCCACGCCGCAGGTTGAGCGGCGAGCCGCATTTTTCGCACTGCAGATCGGTGGTGAAGGCAGGGGGCGTGGGGTATTTGATGCGGCCCTGCTTGTCGAGGTTCACCACGCACTTGACCTGGGGATAATTCACGCTCGCCAGAAATTTGCCGAAGCGGCCGGTGCGAAGCACCATGGGCGAGCCGTCTTCGGGGCAGGCGACGTTGACTTTTTCGGGTAACTGGGGCCGTCCTTCGCGGTCAATCGGTGCAGCGTACTCGCATTTGGGATAACTGCCACAGGAGAGGAACAAGCCGTTTTTGCCGAAGCGATAGACGGTGCGGCTGCCGCAGTTAGGGCAGGCGTAGGGTGCGGGCTGCGACTCGGCCTTGGCGTGCTTCATCGTTTCGTGTGCGTGCTCGAGTGCTTCGGAGAACGGGGCGTAGAACTGGTTGAGCATGTCGATCCAGTCCAGTTCATGCTCTGCGATGCGGTCCAGTTCGGCTTCCATGTCGCGGGTGTAGCCCAGGTCCATGAGCTGGGGGAACGCTTCGAGCAACTTGTCGGTGACCACTTCGCCGGTGGGCGTGGCATGGAAGCGTCGATCGATCTGCTCAACATAGCCGCGATCCTGAATGACCTTGATGATCGAAGCGTAGGTGGATGGGCGGCCGATGCCTTCAGCCTCCAGCGTCTTGATGAGCGACGCTTCGCTGTACCGCGGCGGTGGGCTGGTGAAATTCTGCTGCGGCTGGATCGAGAACGGTGCAAGCTGCTGATTCTCCGTCAGATCGGGCAGCGTCTGTTCATCGCTGGATGTGGGCACGCTGGTGACGCGATAGAAACCGTCGAACACAAGCACTCGTCCGGTGGTGCGGAATACTGCACCGGTGGGCTGATCAGCACGTTCGAGCAAAATGGCGGTGGCGTCCCACTGTGCCGGCGTCATCTGGCAGGCGACAAAGCGGTTCCAGATGAGTCGATACAGCTTGTGCTGATCGGGCGAAAGTGCTCCTTCCAGCGTATCGGGATGACGCGAGACATCGGTGGGCCGAATGGCTTCGTGTGCTTCCTGTGCCGAGGCGGATGAGCCGTAGACGTTGGGTTTCTCAGGCAGGTAGCGAGTGCCGAATGTGCTGCTGATGTAGGCACGCACCTCGCTGACCGCTTCGGGCGAAAGGTGCGTGGAGTCGGTTCGCATGTAGGTGATGAGACCGACATGGCCTTCGCCGGGCACGTTCACGCCTTCATACAGCGACTGTGCAGTACGCATGGTGCGGCTGGCGTTGAAGCCCAGGAAGCTTGCTGCGGCCATCTGCAGCGTGGAGGTGATGAACGGTGCGGGCGGCTTTGAAGTGGTGCGTTTGGTTTCAATCGATTTGACGCGATAACGCACTGCCGGATCGACTTCGCCTTCCACAGTGCGAAGGGTTCGGGCCGGGCCTTTGCCTTCAGGATTCTCAGTGCTGGAGCTACGCAGGTTGATCAAGCCCACTGCCTTCGCGACGCGTTGAACGTCCGGCACGCAATCGCGGGGATCGGTGGATTGGCAGCCGAGTTCAAACTTCTTGCCCGCCAGCTCCACAAGCTCAGCCTTGATGGCCTGGTGTTCAGCCAGCCAGGCGTTTTGAGCTTTGAGCGTGGGAGATGTGTCCTTCTCATCGCGATGGGCCATGAACTCGGCCCATTGTTGTGCGAGTTGGGGAGCCTGATCCGGGTTGACCGCAAAGCGGCCGATGACGCTCCAGTATTCATCGGGCACGAACGCACGGATCTCGCGTTCGCGATCGACGACCAATCGAACCGCCACCGACTGCACCCGGCCTGCACTGAGGCCGCGGGCGACCTTTTTCCACAGCAGGGGCGAGACCTGGTAGCCCACGATGCGGTCGAGAATCCGCCGTGCCTGCTGGGCGTTGACCATGTGCTCGTTGATCGGGTGGGGATTCTGGAACGCCCGTTGAATTTCGCTGCGTGTGATGGCGTTGAACACCACGCGTTTGGCCTGATTGGGCGAAATGCCCAGTTCCTGTGCCAGATGCCAGGCGATGGCCTCGCCTTCGCGGTCAAGGTCGGTGGCGAACCAGACATCCGCAGCTTCCTTGGCGGCTCGCTTCAGCTCGCTGACCACCTTTTTCTTGTCGGGCATCACTTCGTAGGTGGGCTGGAAGCGATTCTCCAGATCAACGCCGGGCACCGGCTGCTTGGAGCCTTTGGGAGCCTTGGAGGGCAAATCTCGCACATGGCCGATGGACGCCTGGACCACGAATTCCGGCCCGAGATAGCGGTTGATGGTCTTGGCTTTGGCCGGCGACTCAACGATGACCAGGTGCTTGCCCGCTGTGCTCGTGCGACTGCCAGAGCCGGACGAGCGGCCGGTTCGCTTGCTCGTGGAAGCACTGCTACTGCGGGTGCCGGCTTTGGATCGGGACTTGGATGATGTGCTGGACTTGGCCATCGGTGTTGGTTGTTTGTGTGTTGACTGGGCGTATCGGTCAGAAGCAGATCGGAAATAAAAGTGAAAACATGAAGCGTGTCATGTCGAATGTGAACCGGTCCGAAACACGCAGCGGGCAGGAAATGACGTGGCAGGCTACGAGCGGGGATTGAAGCGGTCAACCTGCAGCTGTCAAGCGTTTGCGAGGTTCCACCGGCGGACAACGGCGTCTGACAAGCAGGCTCAGCCGAGTTGTGTGGTCATGGTGCTGATTGCTGTAAGTGCTTTGTCAGCAAGCTCTTGAGGCGACATTTCGGCTGCGTTCAGCCAGGTTGAATGCGGATGCAGCCGGAATCGGCGAAGCCATGTTCGCTGCTGTTTGGCAAAACGGCGTGTTCGGATTTTGATCTGTTCAATTGCCTCATCCAGCGAGCATTTTCCCTCAAAATGCTCAAGAATCTGCTTATACCCCAACGCCTCGCGGGCATTGCGGCCAAGGCAGCCGGATTCATGCAGCCGACGAACTTCATCCACAAAACCCGCCTCGATCATCGCCTTGACCCGGGCATTGATCCGTCGATTGATGACTTCGGTTGGATAATCCAGCCCGATAATGATCGGATCGGGCATCGGCGCAGGCGAGGCGGCTGCCTGCTGTGCGGTGTCAGGTTCAGATGATTCGGCTGATTCGACGCTTTGCCCTTCGCATTCTTCTGATGTCTTCGGCTCCGGGATATTCCACTGCTGTTGCATCGCACTCAGAGGCTTGCCGGCCTGCTCAAATACCTCGATTGCACGAATGGTGCGTTTGCGGTCGTTGGGGTGAATGCGGCGTGCCGCTTCGGGATCGACGCGTTCAAGCCACTGACGCAATTGCTGGTTGTCAAGCTGCTGCAACGCATCGCGAAGTTCAGCGTTCGGCTGAGGCATGTCGGCCAGGCCGAAGAGAAATGCCTGCACGTACAGGTTGGTTCCACCCACAATGATGGGCCATTTGTTGCGTGAGCGAATGTCAGCAATCGCGCTGTGGCACAATGCAAGCCAGCGGTCCACGCTGAAACTGTCATCGCGCGGGTCAGCCACATCCAGCAGATGATGGGGCGTCCGGGCTTGCTCAGCCGCGGTGGGTTTGGCGGTGCCGATGTCCATGCCCTGGTACACCTGCATGGAATCGCAGCTGATGCACTCGCCGCCGCCGGGCAGTTGCTGTGCCAGATCGATCGCCAGGCGGGTTTTGCCGCCTGCCGTCGGGCCGAGAATCAGGATGACCGGTCTGGAAGTAGTGGCAGACATCGCATCGCTATCGTATGAATGAAAGTTCAGTTGCATGAATTCCACGCCCAGCCTCTGACGGCGGGCAGAAAGCGAACGTTCGTCATGCCGCCGCTGCGGACACATTTCATTGAAGTCAAGCTTCGCAATTTGAACCAACTGTTCAATTCAATGGATCCTTCGCCGTTTCACGAAAAGGATCTCGACGACAAAGCCGAGCAGTTCATCGTAAGCTGGGCGATGGAATATCCGCTGCACGAGCCGGTGGTGCTTATCGTGCATCTGGAGGAGCCGCCCCCTGTGGGCAATGCCGTATCGATTCTTGACGAGGCGGTTCACCACTTCTTTGCCTACCGGTCGCAGATCAAACGCAGCGAGCTGCGCGATCTGCTCGCCCGCGGACGCGTCAGCCTGATCATCGGTCTGGTGTTTCTCGGCGTGTGCATCGCTGTCAGCCGCGGAGTCAATCAGTTTGGCAGTTCAGCGCTACTGGGTATCGTGCAGGAAAGCCTGCTGATCGGCGGGTGGGTGGCGATGTGGCGGCCGCTGGAGATTTTTCTTTACGACTGGTGGCCGCTGCGGCGAATGCGGCGGCTCTACGACAAACTCAGCCAGATGGAGGTGCGCGTGCAGATCCGCGCCTGAAGATTTTTCGTTTTCGTTTGCGTCATCAGTCATGTGGCAAATCAACGCAACGCAACGCGACACAGCACAACTCAGCACAGATCCATTATTCAACTTTATTGTCAATACTGCGGCATCCGGCACGGTTTCGGTGCTCAGCGCGACGATGATCGCAAAGATGCCAAACACGACGTGCGGCCCCCACACATAATCCGCAAAGCTTAATATCCATGGCGAGACGGCAAGCATTCCGCCGCCGATGCCATCCAGCCAGAGATGCACGTTCATCGGCATGATGTGCCAGACGCCCAGCTCATAGTCGGTGAACAGGCTGTAGGAGATGACCGCAAGGCCGATGATCATCGGAACCCACATTGCTGCGTCGCCCCGCGCAAATGCCAGGATCCACGGTGAAACGATCAGAAAACCGCCGACGATGTAATCCAGATAGCCGTTGACGCGCGTGGTGATGAACCGCATGGCGCTTACTCCTGACAGCCTGCAGCGTGCAGAGACATGAGACGTTTCGTCTCTGCGATTGGTATTCATCGTGCTGCCGGGTGCGCCTGAGGGAATTGGAAACTGCCAGTACGTTCTGCGTGAATCAGCATTCGCCACTACGAAGTGCATCATCCAAATGCAACTTGCGCAAGCGCTGCATCATCGTTCGATGGCGTTACCGTATTGCTTCAGGAGCCATGAAAAGTTCAGCAGATAACCGCTGACCGGTTTTTGGGTGACGAATGGTGCGCTTGACGACGAAATCGAACAGCAGGGGGTTGTAGTTGTAAATCTCGTCCAGCGCATCGCGCTCAGCAGGGGTAATCAGGCCCATTTCCGCCAGAGTGGACGTGCGCAGCGCCCAGTTGACTGCTGCGAATGGGTAATCGCTGCCGTTGACAAATCGCTTCTGCAGATCGTCGCGCTCAAGCAGCGTCAGCAACGGCTCACCGGCATGACCTTCAAAAGTCATGGCAGAGGTTTCAGCAAACAGCAGGTCCTTGTAGCGAGGCTCTTCCAGCAGGCGCAGCAGCAGCGTGAAACCGGAGACTTTCTCCTGATTCGGGCTTTCCAGATCAACATACAGCCCTGCGCTGGCGGCATGCAGCGCGACGGTCTTGACGCCCATCTCCAGCGGGCGGCGAAGCAGCAGCGGGTTGCCCAATTCAGGCAGCACATCCTTGACGGCCCGCTCCGAACCGGTGTGCGTGAGCAGCACCATGTCAAGCTCGCGCATGCGCTGATAGAACCTGTCGATCCGCTTGCTTGCGGGATTGATGTTCATGGTGTTCGGCAGCCATTTGACATGCCGACTGCCCCGCCTGTGGCATCGCTCCAGTTCTTCGATCGCGTCAATGCGGTACGGGTGAATCGAAACAACCGGCACGAAGATTTCAGGAAACATCGCTGCAAGCTGCAGCACCGTCTCATTGGAAACATAAAGCCCGGTGCGCTCGATATCCATGCGGCCATCGGGATGGTAATACCGGTCCATCGCGTACAGATAACACCGCGGCTGCACCGGCATCCATGTGATGAGTTCAAGCAGTCGAGCGAGATACTGTGCTTCAAAATCATCGCCCCACGTCACATCGGCTGCGCTGAAATACACCCTCGCTCGCGCATATGAGATCGGCTTCCACCGCGCAAGCCAGTCGGGCGGAATGTCGTGCGTGAACAGATGAACGTGATAATCCACGAAGCGTTCGGGATCGATGTCTTTGAACGCATCGTTGACAAGCTGGGTTGCGTGCTGGCTCAGTCCGAGTTCAAGCTGCCACGGCTTGCCATGAAACGCGCCGCCAGCCTGATCGTACAGCATGCTGCAGCCGGTCATCGTCGCTGCTGCGATCATGAGCCAGAATGTGAAGCAGATATACGCGCACATGCGCCGGCTCGTGCAGCAACCGGCCTGGGGGTGCAAGGTCGTCCCGAATCCGTTGTCGATTGACATGTCACGGCTCTCTTGAGCGAGGTTCAGCCGCTGGGAGCCGAAGCGCTCCGGGCAGGATTCGAACCTGCGACCTGCCGCTTAGAAGGCGGCTGCTCTATCCAGCTGAGCTACCGGAGCGAGGCCTTACAGTGTAGCCGCTTCCGGCAGGATGGGAGGCGCAGGTTCGATTCGTTCACAGTGTTTTGAGCGTCATTCATTATCAATCAGTATCAGCAGCGTGACGTACTGGAGTACGGGGGCGGCGGCGAATGAGCCTTCGCCAGGCTGCCTATTCCTGATCGTCGTCATCGCTCGGGTCAGCGGGTTTGCGTCGTTCCCATCGGCCGTCCTGGGTTTGAAACGAGTGACCCGGCTGCAGGTGCTGGCGAATTTCCTCAGCCGCTTCACGGCCGACGCGGTCAGCATCAATTTCACGGGCCTGCGCGATGCGCTCGTACAGTTCTCTGCGGGCGCGGTTCTCAGCCTCGATGACATTCCGCACCTCGGGGGAAGCGCTGCCTTGAATTGCTTCAACGTAGCCGCGCCAGGTCTCGCCCACCGCGCCTTCTTTCTTCAGTTCAGACAGCCGCTCGTATCGGTCTTCATCGCGTTTGCGTATCCAGTATCCCTCCCGCACCTTCAGCAGCTCGTTGGGTTTGGCGTGCTCAAGGTTCCGCAGCGCATTGCGCCGGCCAACCTGTTCAGGCGAAACGCGCTGCTCGCCGGCTTCAACACGACTGGCAATCAGGCGGTACAGCTCGCGCCGATCGGCGTTCTCATCGCGCATCAGGCGACGAGCCTCATCGCTCAACTGCGCTTCGCCCGCCACAGCTTCTAGATATCCCTGCCACGTTTCGCCGAGTTCACCCTGCGCTTTCAGCCGCGCAATCTGCTGGAACCGTTCCGCAAATCGCGACTTCAGCTCCGCTTCAGTGACCTGGCCGAGCGACACAACATGCACGCCAAGCAGCGCCAGCACAAATATCAGCGTCTTCAGCATGCGCGATTGACTGCGAACCATCACAACTGCACTCCTTGCGAACGCCCCGGAAGATTCGATAGCGGCGATGTCGGAGAAGACGACATCGAATCAATCATCGGACCTGATGCCTCAGGCTCAGGCTCGCCATCAGGCGGCTGCATTTCAGACGGCAGCGCATCAGTTGGCTGCCAGGGATCGGGTGCCGGGACTGGCTCTGCCTGTGGCTCCGGCTCCGGCATCGGCTCCAGTTCCTCTTCAAACTCGAAGAAACGTTCAAGCTCACGATCAACGCGAAGGTTGATGTCCAAAGTCATGTGAATGGGCCTGATTTCGATCGGCTGCACATCAATCGTGTGCTGTGTGCAACTGACCAACGTACCGGCTGTCGCTGCGAGTGCGCACAGCCAGAGCGACGCGTGGAGGTGGCGCATCATGGCAGACGCTCCTTCGCGAACGGGAATGGCAATGTTGCGCGCATGGGCATGAACAACTGTCTACCTACCGCCTATCTATCTGTCTACCTGCCTGCCTACTGTGGGAGCAAAGAGTCGATCGATTCCGGTCTTCATGCGCAGCAGCGTGCCGAATTGATTGATGTTGATGACCAGGCTGCCGATTTCCTGAGCTTGCGGTCCCTGCCTGCCCCTGCCCCGCAATTCAATCCTGCACAACACTTCCTCGCCGCGTCGTTCGAAGTCTATCCGGAGCATGGAGTATTCAAAGTCGGTCAATGCCGCGACGATGCGATCCTTCACCTCGGCCAACTGTGCGTCGCCGGCAAATTGCGGGTCAGCGTCCTCAAGCAGGCGGCCCAGCGCTTCAGCGTCGCGAACCTGCAGCACGCCCGATTCCGGCTGCGTCACCAATATGCCGTTGACGATGCGCAGCGGGTTCTGTGCAGACGGCTCAAGCACAACCACCAGCAGGCCGCGCAGCCGCCCTGTGCCTCGGGCGCGATCATCGGTCAGTTGCGATAGCCACCGGTCAAGATCGAGGTTCTCACAATAAATGGTGGCGGTGATGTGCGGCTGGGCTGGGTCGAACCGAAACGCGCTGGCGTGAAAGCTGCCGCGATCGGTCAGTGTCCACACAAGCTGCTCGACAAACACCGAGTCTGCGCGCTCAATGCGAAACTGCACCACGCCTTCAGAAAGTTCAAGCTCGCCCACCCGGGCGCGGGCGATTTCAATACGCTGCGAAGCGGGCGTTGAAAGCGGCGAGAAGTTGTCGATGATGATCGACGCCTCAGCATCCTCAATGACAAGCGGCAGGTCGCGGCCGGCCAGTCGCGCGTTTTCGGCGCGAATGTGAATCAGCGGCTTGATCTCATCGCCATCCATCTCAATGTGAGCGTCAAGCGAGAACCGGCCCGCAGCCTGGTAGTTTTGAAGCGCAGGAATCAGCCCGTGCAGTTCTTCAAAATTCGCAATGGTCGTTTCCGGAATGTTCGCGCTCACCTGGGCTCGCGGGCGATCGCCTGCAAAAGTCAGCCACGCGTCGGCGGTCAGCGTTGCACTGGTCATCACCGGCCAGCGGGCGTGCGCATCAATGCGGCCGTTCGTGAACCCGACTGTTCCCGCAGGCCCCGGCAGTTGTGCATCGCGCCACTGCACCGTCTGAACTGCGAATTCGCCAGTGCGATGCGCCTGGATATTCTGCTGCAATGGAATCGATGCGCTGATGCCTTTGAGTGCGAGATCCAGCTTGTCATCAAAGACAGCAGCGTTGTGCGTGGCGAATGTCGCATCAATCGAAAGCGGCTGCGTGGCTGCGCGTGTGATTGATGCGTCTGCTGACCATTGTGGCATGGTGATGCGCATGTCGTTGCTGTCAAAGGACAGCGCCGCCAGCGATCGCATTCCAATATTCAGGTCAAGCGACGCCGGAGTGCTGAAAGTCATCCGCAGAGCGGGCAGGGTGCTGTCGCGAGCCGTAATTGCTGATTGCATGGGTGCGCTTTGGATCAAGTAGTGTTGTTGCGATGACCCATCCGGCTGGTGCTGCTGCATGAGGCGAACCGATCTGGCCTGTACCGTGCTCTCATCGCCGATCCACACGCGCAGCTCGTCGGCGCTCGCTTCAGCTGACAGATGCAATGTGCCGGCAAGCTCATCCAGATAAAGCGCACGCGAAGCCATCGCCACATCGTGCTGAGCAAGTTGAACTTCAATGTGCGGCAGATGCGCAACCCAGGCAGAGTCTGCTTCACGCTGCAAAAGCAGGTGACCCGTTGCATGTGATGCATCGTGCGATGTCAGTGCAACATCTGCTGCGTGCAATGGCGCCCTGAGCAGTTGAGCCAAATCGCCCTGAACCTGCCACTGAAACGTTGCAGCAGCGCCGGGGTGGTCCATGATCACCGTGATCAGTTCATCAATGCTGCCATCGAGCCGGCGAAGCTGCAGCGCATCGTCGCCATATGACGCAGAGGCGGTGAACATTGGCCCGTGATCGCTCGGAGCAATGACAAGATGAATGTCGTCGATCACATGCTCGCCGACGCGAAGCTGCTGCACGTGCGCTTCGCCTTCAAGCTGCAGAAGCTGCTGCGGATCGGCGGTGTTGAGCGTGCCGCGCATGCTCACGGTCACGGTGCGGCCTTCTGCAAGATATTCGCCGATCGGCATACGGATGTGATCCCATTGCATGTGCATGTGCGCCGTCAGCGAGGTGCGGGCTGCTGCGCCATGTTCGTTCACGACCGCGCCATGCACGCGAACGCGATTAGCGGTGTCTTCTGCGCCGTCTTCCTCATTGGGCATGATGCTGAAATCAAATTGCGTTTCGTCAGATGCATTCTGCACGCGGCCGACCAGATGCAGCGGCTGATTGAAGATCGATATCGCAAGATCAAAGAGAAACTGCCCCTGATCGCGCTGCCGCACGATCCCACTGAGCGGATAACGGCACACCTCTCCGTCCAGATCGACAGCCAGCGTGGATGCCTGCACGCGCAACATGTCAAACGGAACCGCAGCGATTTCGTGTGCAGCGTTATCGAACGCTGGAAACCCCCAATCGATTTCACCATCGACAACCCGCACGCGCCACTCGGCTCCGATCAGTTCAATCGTGCGCAGCCGCTGCTGCTGCAGCGAAGCGAGGTCGTATTCAAGCAGCGCGGTGTCGGCGCGCAGCCACCAGTTGGGCGAGCCAAGCTCAAGCGCATCAAGCCGCAGACCGCGCGGCCAGAGTGCAGCAACATTGAATGTTGCATGCCCATCCCCCAGTTGCGCGAGGCTTCGTCCAACCCGGACGCGAACGGACCAGGGCAGCAGCAGCCAATACGCCAGCATGGTGAGCATCGCTGCGCCGGCTGCGGCCAGCAGAATCCGATACAGGATGCGCCTTGCTCGCTGCGTACGCATGGTCATCATGTGACAATAGACACGCTGCACGCAGCGGCATTCATCCGATCGAGCTGCGAGCGAGTAGGATCGGCAACGGTAGGGCTGCGAAACAGACACATGACGACCGGCGTCAGCAGTGAGAGCGTGCAGCAAAAAGCCGCGGGATTTTGGAGGCTGTTTCGGCCTGTGCCCTCATCTTTTCAACCTGATCCGGCTGATGGATGGATATGAATGTTCCGAGAACCTTCTGCAGCAATCAGAAGGCACTTAACAATGGAACGTATGCGACATGCGCCATTGTCGTGGCGCTATCGCTTGAGCGATTGTGCGGAGCCTGCATGCATACGGAGATGAGCGCATGAATGACGCCTGAAGCGTTCTGCAATCTTCAGCAGCTTATGCTGCGCGGTTATTGCTCGTGTTTGGGGCGATAATCGTGCAGCGGCACGCGCGGGCGGTTGGGCTCAGCTTCGCGCAGCGGCTCGACTTCCTTCATCGTCGCCAGGTAGCGTCTGGCGAGATTCTGATAAACCGCTGTGCCCTGCGTTTTCCATTTGATCTCGTCATCGCTCAACTCGCGCAGCGGCTTAGCGGGGATGCCTGCGACCAGCGTGCGCGGCGGCACGATGGTTCCTGCTTTCACAAACGCCATGGCTGCCACGAAACTGTCTTCGCCGATTACTGCATCGTCCATCACGATGGCGTTCATGCCGACCATGGCGTTGCGCTTGATCGTGCAACTGTGCAGCACCGCGCCGTGACCGATGTGGCCGCCTTCTTCGATAATGACGTCCTTGCCCGGGAAGCAGTGCAGGGTGCAGTTGTCCTGCACATTGGAGCCGGCCTTCATGATCAGCCGTCCGATATCGCCTCGCAGCGATGCGCATGGGCCGACGAGGCAGCCCGGGCCGATGAGACAATCGCCAATGAGCACAGCGGTGGGATGAACGAATGCTGTGGGATCGACAACAGGACGCAAACCTTCGTATTCGTAACAGGGCATGGCGGAAAGGGTAGACGATCAGCGGGCTTGATGAAAGCCGGCGCAACTCAGGACAAACGGGTAGGAATATTCTCACTCCCGGAACGCCGCCGGAACGCTGCCAGATTATCCTTGGATCGCCGGCTCATCGCAGGCTGCTGGGCGCTGATCGGGAACTCCAGAGGCTGCGTTTTGGCGAGAATCGCGCCGGCGACTCTCTGTGCAGCGACATCTCTGAGGAAGCTGCGCAAGCGTTTTTCACGCAGGGCGTCAGGCGCATGCCGCTTGGGGGTACGCTGCAGCTCTGACGCTGCGATTCGTGCAGGAATTCGACCTGCCGGCTCACTATAATCGCATCGAGTTATTGCATCACATCGAGCATTCTCGACATCGGTCCATCGACACGACAAGGTCAGACCCATGCCCTACTACACCAAACTCGGCCAGCTTCCACCCAAGCGACACATCGTCTTCCGCCGCCCCGACGGTGCACTGTATTCCGAAGAGGTGTTCGGCACCGAAGGGTTCGTCGGCCCCACCTCCACGCTGTACCACATTCATCCGCCCACGCAGGTGACGGGGTGGACAACCCTGTATTCCACCAAGCCCGAGTACGTGGAAACCGAAGTCATGCGCATGCGGCATCTCAAGTCGATGGATCGGCAGCCGCAGGGCGATCCCATCACCGGCCGGGTGGTGCTGTTCGGCAACGCCGACTGCGAGATGTCGATCTGCGTGCCGGCTGAGCCGATGAACTACCACTACAAGAACGCGATGGGGGATGAGTGCATCTTTGTGCACTTCGGCTCGGGCACGGTGTACAGCACCTTCGGCACGCTGAAGTTCAGGCCCAAGGATTACATCATCATTCCCAAGGGCGTGACGTATCGCATGGAATTCGACGAGCGCAAAGACAAGGATGCGCCGGCGGACCGGTTCCTTGTGATTGAAACAGCCAACGGATCGCACATTACGCCGCCGCCGCGGTATCTGTCCAAGCAGACCTCGCAGTTTCTCGAGCATGCGCCGTACTGCGAGCGTGATCTGCGCATTCCTGAGCTGCCGCTGACGTATGACGAGCGGGGCGAGTTCGAAGTGCGCATCAAGGCGCGCGATTGCGTGCACAGCTACATCTACAGCTATCACCCGCTCGATGTGGTGGGATGGGACGGCTGCTATTACCCCTACATTTTCAACATTGATGACTTCAGCCCGATCGTGGGCAAGCATCACATGCCCCCGCCGATCCATCAGACGTTCGAAGCGCACAACTTCGTCATCTGTTCGTTCTGTCCGCGGCCGCTGGATTTCCATCCGCAGGCGATCAAAGTGCCGTACAACCACTCCAACCTCGACAGCGATGAGGTGCTGTACTACGTGGAGGGCAACTACAAGGCTCGCAAGGGCATCGGAGTCGGCTCGTTCACGCTGCACCCGCAGGGCATCCCGCACGGCCCGCATCCGGGCACGGTGGAAGCCTCGCTGGACGCTACGCACACCGACGAACTGGCGGTGATGTGCGATACATTCCGACCGCTGTATCCAACCAGGGCGGCGCTGGAGATGGACGACCCGGCCTATCCAAAGAGCTGGGAAGGCGAACACTTCCCCATGAGCATGGGGCAGCATCAGTCCAACGGCCAGGCCAGAACGCAGGCTGCGGCTGAGCCGAAAAAGATAGATACCTGGACGTAATGCACAGCCGTGCGCAGGCAATGCGCAGAAGCGTTGTTGCAGATGCGATCATGTGCCGGCTTGACTCAAAGCCGCTGCACGTGCTGCGCGCTATGAGGCGTCAGGCGCCGGGCGTTTGTGCCTGATGTCTGACGCCTGAGGGCGGCTGTCTTTCTCATATTCTCGGACGCAGCTCTCCTGAGGCAGCTACGCCGTGTCGTTGGCTGGACAAACTGGCGAATTGTTCACGCCTGTACGTGTCCGCTGCGATCGTTTGCAGGCGACTTTGTCTGCTTGTGCTGGCGAATCGCTGGGCGTGTTGTACATGTTGAATGATCCACGCTGCACAGCAGGCAGAGCGCAGCAAGCGTGGCATCAGCATGATTGACGACGCCCTTGCCCCATGAGGCTTATTTGAAGAGATGAGGAGAAATTGCATGAAGCGCATGTCCGCCACTGCATTGTTGGTCGCTGCCGGAACCGCTCTTTGCTTTGCTGGCGATTCCCACGCCGATCTGATCGGTACGGAGATGGATATCTCCATTATGCATGAAGGCTTTTTCAACGCACTTTCTGCGTTGAACAACGTCACGTACACCTATGGCGAGACGAGCGTTTTCTCCGTGCCCAACTGGGGCAGCGTGACGATCTCAAGCCCTGAAGGAACGCCGGGATTCGATCATGCGATGCACGTTGACTTCACTGCATTCGCCTACAACAGCTTCGCCGGCCCGTTCGCCACGATCGGCACGATGACCGTTGCCAACCTGGCAGAAGCGGTTGAGTCTGACAGCGTGCAGGTGCTGCTCAACGGCGTGAACATCACGCACGCTGCTGTAACGACTGAGCATGGCTTTATCGTCAAGTGGAATACGCAGGACGTGCTCAACGGCAATCCGATCAATCCGAACATCACCGTCGCATGGAACAGCGTGCCCGGTCCTGGCGCTCTTGCGCTGATGGGCATTGCGACGGCCATCGCGCCGGTTCGACGTCGGCGAAACTAAGCTCCACGTTTGCTCCGACCCGCATGTGAACCGGGTACCATTTCCCCCTACGCCCGTACGACTCCGCTTTCGCGGAGTCGTGCTGGTTTTGGACTGTCTGTGCAGGCAGTGATGCTGGGGGTATCTCACGGCTTTGCAACTGCGAATGACGCCGCAGATCGCGAGCTCTGCTGCATTGATACAATTGATGCACGCAAGCGCTCGTCTCGTGAACTTATTGGGCGCACATGCGCGGGAGGCTGTTGATGATGCAGAGCCAGCAGGTGCATGTGCTAAGCGTGATTTTCCTGCTTCTATGCCTGGTGCATGGGAGTGCTGCATTGGCGCAGGCAGATGATGCCAGTCAATGCGGTAAGGAAGATGATGACAAGCTCAGGCGCGAGCGCATCATCATCGCAGGCGAAACGTTTGAATTGGAAGTCGCTGCGGATGACGCTGCCCGCGCAGCAGGCCTGATGCATCGGGATTCGATCGACGCCAACGGCGGAATGCTGTTCATCTACCCCCGCGCAGCGGTGCGGTCGTTCTGGATGGCCAACTGCAAGGTTGACATCGACATTCTCTTTCTTGATGCCAAAGGCAAAATCGTGGCGCTGCACAGAATGAAAGCCGAGCCGCTGCGCGGTGAATACGAAAGCGAAACGGCGTATCACGCACGTCTGAAACGCTACTCCAGTCGCCGAGCGGCACAATTCGCGATTGAATTGAAAGCCGGCACGATTGATCGCCTGGAGCTTAAGGTGGGCCAGATAATCGAAATGGATTATGACCGCTTGAAGCAACTGGCTGAGAAGTCCCTGCCAACTGCAGATGATGGCGATGACGCTGACGCCGATACTGACGCTGGCACTGACGCCAGTGAAAAACCGGCGGCTGGACGCAGCTGAATGAAGGCGCGCAAGGCTGTCTGAATCTTGCCGCAGAATCCAGCGGTTTTCTTCAGGCTGGGTTGCTGCACAAACCGCTGCAACTGCAACCTTATCTCCAATCAATTTCAAAACCGCTCCGCCTCCGGCTGGAAGTACGCCTAGCGTACTGTGTGGAATTCGAGAATGACCTGGAATAATGGATATCTGAATCCTATTATCTTGATTAGAACAAGGAGGCGTTTATGCCGGTTCAATTGAATGGTCCTGTCGGTCACGATTTCAGCCAGCCGCTGGGGCTGCTTTCAGACTGCCATCGGCGGATTGAGCAATTTCTGGGCGTGCTGGCCCGCGTGGTTGAGCGGTTCGGAGGCAAGCCGCTGACGGATGAAGGCTATCAGGCGCTCGTTGTGGCCCGGCAGTATTTTGAGCATGCCGCCCCGAAACATACCGCCGACGAGGAGGAGTCGCTGTTTCCTCGAATGCGCGCCGCCGCAGCTGCCAAAGGTGAAGATTGTTCCGCACTGGATCAGCTCGAGGCGGATCATGATGCAGCTGATGCGCTGCTGGACCGCGTCATCGAAGTGCTGGATGAATGGATGACGACGCGTCGAGCGTTGAGCGAGCGCGAAACCAGCGCCCTGCGTGACGATCTGGACAATCTGATCCGTCTCTATACAGCGCACATTCGCATTGAGGACAGGGACATCTTCCCGCTCGCAGCACGTCTGCTGAGCGAGGAGGCGATTCGCTGTGTTGGTGAGGAGATGCGAAACCGCCGCGGTTTATCGCATCAAAGCCATATGTGATGGATGTGCATCAGCTATGGGCTGAGCAAGAACCGACAGCGTGCGTTCATGCAATGCCGCTGGCACTGGAAAGGATGAACGTATCATGAACATGCTTTCACTGGTTTCTGTGACATGCATCAGCGCCGCTGCGATGCTTGCTGGATGTGCAACGACCACGCAGCCGCGCGCTGACGCTGATCGCGGCGCATCAACAACGCCTGATGTATCAGTGGCATCATGGGACGCGCACACCACGGTCGGGCAGGTCGTTGCCGATCGGCCTGAAACAGCAAGCATATTTGAACTTGTCGGAATCGATTACTGCTGTGGCGGGAATGTTTCGCTGGCCGATGCTGCCAGGAGCAGCAACGTCAGCGTGCATCGGCTTTTGGAAGCGCTGGCGGCGGTCGGCTCGCCGTCACATGATGCGCAGCAGGGCCAGCAGGACTGGCGCACCGCGCCGCTGGAAGAACTGATCTCGCACATCGTCGACACGTATCATGCGCAGCTGCGGCGCGACTTGCCGCGACTGCAAGAGCGCATCGCAACCGTTCATCGTGTGCATGGCGCGAGCCATCCGGAACTGGCGCAGGTTCAGCAGACGTTCCTCGCGCTGCGCGCTGAACTGGAAGCGCACCTCGATCTGGAAGAACGGCAGGCCTTTCCCGCAATTCTGCAGGTCGACCGTGGCGAGCAGACCGACGTTGAGACTCTGCTGGCTGTGCTGCTGCACGATCATCACGAAGCAGGGCAGGCGCTGCAGCAGATTCGTCAACTTACCGACGACTATGCCGTGCCGGCTGACGCGTGCGCTCAATACCGGGCGATGCTGGCGGAACTCAGCAGCCTTGAGCGCGACACCCTAGCTCACATTCACCTGGAGAACAACATTCTCTTTCCGCGAACGCGTCGAATGCTGAGCGATGCGACCAGATGACCGCAGCGCACGATTATCGCTTGACGCAACGCAGGTCAGCAGCGTGACAGCGCAGCATGACTACTGTTGTACGAGAGGTGAGCGAGCGACGATCAGCCCGGGCGCGACATGATCGCGTCGCGGATGGGGATGACGATGTTGGGGATCACCCGCTCTTCAGCCAGCCGTTCGATCTGTCCGCTGAGCGTGGTGAACACCGTGGCGAACTCATCCACCGATCGCAGCGCTCCATATTGCCGCACGGTGAGATAGACGCTGATGGGTTCGTCATCAAAGCGACCGGTCGCAATCTCGTTGGCGCGCGAGCGGGTCTTCACTTCAACAAACGCCTGCAGATCGCATTTGTCGTTGAGCGTGAACCCGATGAACGGTTGCGCTTCCAGCACCGACTCGCGGCTGGGATCGATCAGCGACGCCAGCGGCGAGTTGCCCAGCAGAGCGTCAAAGACCACCTCGTTGCGGTTGCGTTCAGCCTGCAGATCAAAGCCGAACACCAGTTCGATGAACTCCACATCGAGCGGGCTGATGGATAAAAAGAATGGTGCGATATCAAGAATGAGTCGATGCAGCCGGTACGCCTGCTCCAGCGAGTCGGGATTGACCCATCCGCTGCGGATGTTCGTGCGGCGCAACGCAAGCCAACTGTACTGCGATGCATGCTCTGCCGACTCCAGCGCCAGTTCGCCCTCGAAGCGGCGAAAGCGATCCATCTGCGGCAGTTCGCGGCGCACCCTGTCGAACATGTCCAGCACGGTTTCGCGGCTGGTGGGAAGGTCCATCTTCACCGCGATCTTCTGGTTGACGTAAAAATCGGTGCAAAGCGCACCAAAGCTTGTCGCCATCGATAACTCCTGCTTTCCCCGGACAATCGCCGCCATACTTTAGCCGAATTGCCATTGTCGGACACGGACAACGGCCAACTCTGCGTGCGGCAACATCGTGACCGTTGTTGTGCTGTACGGTATTCAGGAAGCTCAAGGATGCAACGGTCTTTGAAGAATAGGCTGCAACTTGAGATAAGTTAGCGAACGCCACAGCCATTCAGCTGGACCGATTGCGAAAATTCGAAACCACAGCACGCTGGCGATCACCTGGACGATATAGATGCTCACCGCCAGCCCGATCTGCTGCACGCGCGAAACATCGCCGAACCATCCCAAACCCCACCAGTACATCAGGCCGGTGACGACGATGGTTTGCATCAGGTAATTCGTCAGCGCCATGCGCCCAGCCGCCGCGATGGCGTTCGTCAGTCGCTGCGCCAGGCCCGATCCCACCGCCACGCTGACGCCGCCCACAATTCCCAAACACATGGTTGCACTTCCTATTTCGTGCAGTGAGCCGGCAAGCAGATTCCAGCCCCAGTGGTTTTGCATCAGCCCGATAGAGCCGAAGCCGGTGGCGATGACTTCAATAGGTACCCCAAGGCCAAGCCCCCAGATCATCAGCCGGCGATGCCAGTCGGATTTTTCGCGCGAGAAGAAACGCAGCTTCATCAGCGCAGCTCCGATAAAAAACATCGCCAGCACATGCCACCCGAACCAGAACGTGGCGCCGAGCACGGCGAATCCAACTGTTACAGCGCGAAAGCCCAGTGCATCAGCAAATGGTCCGTACTTGTACGCGCGCGTCTCAGCCTGAACCCATATCGGGTTGCTGTAATCCCAGCGGCTCTCCACCATCGCCGCCAACCATGAGGGGCGCGCCGGGGCGTGAGAATCGGCATCGCTTTGATGATTTTGATTCTGTGCGGCAGCGCTCTTCGCATCTGGCGGCAGTGCGTCAGCTTGAGCATGAGCCGGTGCATCGCCCGTGTGTTCGTCCTGGCCATGTGATTGCGTGCTTATCGCAGCGGACGAATCTCCATCATCATCGGAAATCGTGCTGACCGCAGATGCGGTTGCCGGGAACGGCTGCTGCGATGCACTGTTCTGCGAGCCTTGACCAGTCAGCAGCAAACCTGCTGCGATGAGAAACTGCAGACTGGACAAGATCGTCAGTATGACGCCTGCGGTGATAAGCATTGCGCGAGGCGACACCCAGCGGAAGATCATCAGCCAGACGCCAACGCAGGCATAAATGAACAGAATGTCGCCGTACCACAGCAGCAGACCGTGCGCCAGGCCGAAGATCGCCAGCACGAAAAGCCGACGCAGGTACAGCGGCACGAAGCGCTGGCCGCGCTGCTCCATGCGCAGCATCTGCACGATCAGTCCCGCGCCAAAGAGCAGCGAGAACAGCGAGATGAACTTGAACTGGAAAAACACGCTGACGAACGCCCACGCCAGGCGCTCGCTGACTGCAACTTCCGCCAGGTTCGGTGCAGCGAACTCAGCAAAGGGCAGGCTGAAGGACGCCATGTTCACCATCAAAATGCCCAGCAGCGCGCCGCCGCGCAGCACATCGAGCGTTTTGATGCGCTCGCTTGCGCCAATCGGACCGATCGAACCCATCGGCGTGATATGCGACTGCGAGGAGTTTGAACCTTCGATCAAACCCGTATCCGCCTGCGCCATGGTGAGAGCCCCTTGAGTTTGAAGCGCGATTGCAGCAGCAGCGTTGTCGATTGGCCTGCTTGTATTCGGCCTTGCCCGGTCTTATTTGGCAACAGGCGGTGTCACGTGCAACATCCACGCAAGAATGTCGTCGGTGGCAGCGAGATTTTCAACTGCCAGGTCGGCTCCACAGTCGCGCAATTCATCAACTGAGAACGAGCCGGTCGCCACGCCGAGCGAGCGGCAGCCGTGCGCCTTGGCGCAGTCAATGTCGTGCGGCGTGTCGCCGATGATCAGCGTGTGCTCCGGCGGCAGCGGGCGGCCGAATCGCTGGGCATATCGGCTGAGCGCCACCGGCGGCAGGTCGCGCCGGCAGCTACCCTCGCATCCCCAGGCTGCTATCGGGAACAAATCCGGATCCAGTCCCGCTGCCTGAATCTTCATGCGGCCGGTTTCAGGATAGTTGCCGGTGAGCAGCCCGAGCGTGACATGATCAATGCGCGCAAGCCGCTGCACAAGCGATTCCACGCCCGGCAGCAGTCGTGCTGTGGATTGCTCGCGAAATTGCCGTTCCAAATGCAGGCGATAGGTTTCACGAAAGCGATCGTGATGCTGGTGGCCGTCGTCAATGCCGTTGAGCCGAACCAGATCGGCGTAAATGAGCGTGTCGAGCCGGCCGGAAAACTCGATCCCATTCATCGAAAAGTGCTCGCCGAACAGTTCCTGCCCGGCCGCGTGCATGGCCTTCAGCCCCGCTCCGTCAGTCAGCAGGAGCGTGGCGTCGATATCAAAGAGAATCAGCATGGTAGATGGTAGGCGGTGCGTCGCCTGACAGTTGGGAGCTGCACAAGACAAGGCGTCACGGCGCCTCATCAGTCAAAGCATGAGTGAATTGAGCCAAACTGGCGGGTCATTTGGGCCGATAAACGCTGTGAAAGGCTTTGGCGAGCCGTGCAGGCTAGGATTGTGCTCTCGGGATGCTGGCCTGCTGCCTGTTTGATTTGAGCCACAAGACAACCCGGTTGCTGCATTCGACATATTTTCCTCATGACCACGAAAACGACCGAACTTACCGCTGCCGCGATGTTTGCCCGCAGCTCCACCGTTCAGGATGCCATTGACGCCATTGTGCGCGAGCTGGTTGAAGCGCAATCCACCATCACCGCAGCTCGCCCGCCGCGAAGCGAATTGACAACCTCATACCAGCAAGCGCTTCAGCGCGTGGCGGCATACAAAGGCCGGCCTGCGCTGTATCCCTATGTGGGAGCCGGCATTGGAAATGGTGCGCTGGTGGAGCTGGCTGACGGCAGCGTGAAATGGGACATGATCACCGGCATTGGCGTGCATCTGTTCGGCCACAGCGATCCGGATCTGATCGCCACCGCGCTGCGTGCTGCGATGAGCGACACCGTGCAGCAGGGCAATCTGCAGTTCAATGCCGATTCGATCGAGTTTGGCGAGCTGCTTGTTGCCGAGGCAGCGCGATCCAGTCGTCTCAAGTATTGTTTTCTCACCAATTCCGGAGCGATGGCCAACGAAAGCGCGCTGAAGGTGTGTTATCAGAAAAACGCGCCGGCTTCGCGCGTGATTGCCTTTGCCGACTGCTTCATGGGCCGCAGCGTGACGATGGCGCAGATCGGCGACTCCGCCGCCGGCCGCATGGGCATTCCGCTGAGCACGCTCGTGGATTATGTGCCGTTTTACGATCCTGAACGGGGCCAGGCGTCGATCGACCATGCGGTGGCGCAATTGCAGCAGTACATCAACCGTTACCCGGGTCAGCACGCGTGTTTCGTGATGGAGCTGGTGCAGGGCGAAGGCGGCTTCAACGTGGCGCCGCGCGAGTTCTTTGCAGCATTGATGCGTGTCTGCAAGGAAAACGGCATTGCGGTATGGGTTGACGAGATTCAGACCTTCGGCCGCACAAACCAGATGTTCCACTTCCAGCAGCTTGAGCTGGGCGAGTACGTGGATGTGGTGACGGTTGGCAAGATGAGCCAGGTGTGCGCGTGTTTGTACACGGAGGAATTCAACCCGAAGCCGGGACTGCTCAGCGGTACGTTCATCGGCGGCACGGTGGAACTGCAGGTCGGCAAGCGCATCCTTGAGCGTCTCCGCGATGGCGGGTACTACGGGCCCAACGGCAAGATCGCTCAATTGCATCAGGCGTTTCGTCAGCGGGCTCAGGCGCTGGTGGACAAGCATCCTGAATGGTTCACGCCGATCCCGCATCCCTGGGGCACGTCGCATAGCACGCTGGGGCTTTACGGCGGCGTGGGTGGGATGATGCGCCTGACGCCTTTTGGCGGTGACAAAGCCATGATCATCAAAGCGCTGCACACGATGTTTGCCGACGGCGTCATTGCGTTTTACTGCGGCCATGGCCCGTACCACATGCGTTTCCTCCCGCCGGTGGGCGTCATGCAGCCGGAGCAGTTTGATGAGGTATTTGAAATCGTGGAAGCTGCGCTGGCGAAAACCGCTGCTGCGGGCAACAGCGAACAATAGCGGCGGCACAACGAACTGGCGCAGCAGCCAGCCAGATTCCGCCCCGCAGCAGTGATGCAGCATCGCAGGGCAGCGTGTCGTCGTTGTTATTGTGTCAATTGCGGGTCAACTTGACCGCTCGCTAAACTTGAGAGGGTTAGAAAACGGAAGTGCCTTGTGTTTGTTATCCGTCAGGCCATTCTTGAAGATGCACCCATTCTGCTGAAGCTGGCGAGGTTGGTGCATTCCAACAATTTGCCGGCCGATGCGGACATTTTGCGCACCAAACTGCTGCGCTCGCGCGACAGCTTCTCGGGCAAGCCGTGCCCGCCGTGGGAACGCGAGTTTATGTTCGTACTAGAAGACACCGACACGGGCAACGTGATCGGCACCAGTTCGATCATTTCATGCGTGAGCTCTCCCGGTCGGCCGCACCTGTATTTCCATGTGCGCAAGCGTGAGCATTTCAGCAAGGATCTCGCCACCGGCGCAGTGCATGTCACCTTGCAGCTCGGCACCGACGACACCGGGCCAAGCGAGATCGGCGGGTTGATCCTGACGCCGGCCTATCGCGGTCATAAGGCAAAGCTCGGCGTTCTGCTCAGCCTCATTCGCTTTCAGTTCATCGCGCTGCATCGCGAGTGGTTCAACGAGCGCATCATTGCGGAAATGATGGCTCCGCTGACGCCCGACAGCCGCAACACGCTGTGGGAATACCTCGGCCGGCGATTCATCAACCTTGATTACACGGAAGCGGATCGATTCTGTCGGCAGAGCAAGGAGTTCATCATCTCGCTGTTTCCCAAAGGCGAAATATACGCCTCGCTTCTGCCGCCGGAAGCCCGCAATCTCATCGGCAAGGTGAGTCCTGAAGCCGAGCCGGCCAAGGCGATGCTGGAAGGATTGGGATTCAAATACGTAGGACATTGCGATCCGTTTGACGGCGGACCGTATCTGGAAGCCAGGCGCGATGAGATCCCGCTGGTGGTCGCCACACGCACCGCACAACTTGGCGAGCCGGTCAGGGAGTATCCGCTGGAAGGTTTCGTCAGCTATACCGGCCCGTCGGGCTTCCGCGCGGTGCGCACGAACTACGCTTCGCTTGAGGATGACAAGGTCGTATCGATTCCGCCGGAGAAGGTGTATCTGCTGGGCGCGCAGGCAGGCGATCTGATCGCGGTGACGCCGCGGCCTTCCACGAAATCGCCGAGCGCATCCAGCCAGGCAGATGATGCGGGTATCCCGATCATTCCGGCAGCGTCCGGCTGAGAAGGCTGCGCTGTTTTCCCGCTCGTTCATTTTCATTCCGACAGGCGTTCGACATCTCAATAAATCTGCTCGATTGCTTCGGCCGGCGCCGCCAGTGTTTCCGAATGAACGCCCCGCGGTGGTTGAGGCGATCATTCCCGCTGCTGACCGAAGAGGCGTCGAGTGCGCCATGTTTGCCGAACCGCTTTGTTGTTGAACTGCACGGGACGTTGCAGCCTAGAATGCCGCCTGATGTCTACCACGATCAACAACCGCACAACAACGCATGAAGCGCTTGGCGTTCAGCCGAGCAATTACATCGATGGCCGCTGGGTTAGCATTGCTGGTGATTCGCTGGTTTCGACCAACCCCGCTGCGCCCGATCAGGTTATCTGGCAAGGCGCGCCGAACGCCTCGCATGTCGATCAGGCGGTCGAAGCGGCTCGCAAAGCCTTTGGCCCGTGGGCAGCGACAGCATTTGAAGAGCGTGCTGCGCTGCTGCGCAAATGGGCTGAGGTCGCAACCGCTAACGCGCAGCGCATGGCTGAGCTGATCACTGACGAGATGGGCAAAACCCTGGCTGAGTCGCTGCTCGAAGCCAAAGCGCTTGGCGACAAGGTGAACATTACCTTGGACAAGATCAGCCTGTCGCGCGTGAGCGAATACGAAGTGCCGGTGACCAAGTCGCGAACCGGCTTCTGTCGCTACAAGCCGCACGGCGTCATGGCCATCATCGGGCCGTACAACTTCCCTGCGCATCTGGCTAACGGCCACTTTGTGCCTGCGCTGCTCATGGGCAATACGGTGGTGATCAAGCCGTCGGAGAAAACGCCCGCAGTAGGGCAGTTGCTGGCCGAGTTGATGCACGAAGTCGGCCTGCCGCCGGGCGTATTCAACGTGGTGCAGGGTGACGGCGCAATTGCGGCTCAACTGGTCAATCACGATGACATCGACGGCATTCTGTTCACCGGTTCCTGGCCCGTCGGCCGCAAGATTCTCGAAGCTAACCTCGATCGGCCGGGGCGAATCATTGCGCTGGAAATGGGCGGCAACAACCCATCGGTCATCATGGATGACGCCAACCTCAAGCAGGCGGTGCTTGAACATGTGCGAGCCGGCTTCGCCACTACCGGCCAGCGATGCACATGCACGCGACGGATCATCGTGCAGCGCGGCATTGCGGAGCGGTTCATCCCGGCATTCTGCAAAGCAGCGTCCACGCTGGTCATCGGCCCCGGACGATCTTCGCCCGATCTGCCTGTATTCATGGGGCCGCTCATCAGCGAGCAGGCAGTGCAGGCAGTGCTGGATTTTCAGCAAATGCTGCACGATCAGGGTGGACGCGTTTTGGTTGAATCCACCGCCATGGAATCGCCGAGCAATGGCTACTTCATCACGCCCGGCGTGGTGGAGGTAGATCGGTTCACCATCGACCGCGACCGCGAGGTGTTCGGCCCGCTGGTGCAGATTTCGATCGTGGATGATCTTGATGAAGCGATTGTGCAGGCCAATGCCACACGATACGGCCTTGCAGCTTCAATTTTCACCAACGACGACGCTGCGTTTGAGCGGTTTTTCCGTGAATGCCGCGCCGGTTGCATCAACCGCAACAACGGCACCGCTGGCGCATCGAGCAAGCTGCCGTTTGGCGGACTTGGCCACAGCGGAAACCATCGCCCGGCCGGGGCGTTCAGCGTGGATTACTGCGCCTATCCGGTGGCGAGCATGGTTGAGCAATCATCCGATGTCGCAATTCCAGCCGGAGTTCAGTGGGACGATCGCTGGTTGTAATGCAGCCTGTTTTCTCAATCATCATTCCCGCGCACAACGAAGAAGCAGCGCTGGTCGCAACGCTCGATCGGCTGATCGAATCAGCCAATATGCTGAATGAGCCGTATGAGATCATCGTCGTTGATGATGATTCCAGCGACGGCACGGCGGCTATCGCGCAGCAGCGAAACGCGCAGGTGGTGAGCGTGAAACTGCGCCAGATCGCAGCAGTACGGAATGCCGGCGCGAAACACGCATCCGGCACATATCTCATCTTTGTTGATGCCGATACGCTCGTGCCCGAGCCAACGCTGTGGGCTGCTGCGGAAGCGCTTCGCGGCGGGGCGGCAGGCGGCGGCGCGCTGGTGCGGTTTGATGATGATGTGCCGATGCTGGCGCAGGCCATCGGTTATGCAGCCGCCGAACTGTTCTATTGGTTTCGCATCGCAACGGGATGCTTTGTTTTCGCCCGGCGCGACGCCTTCGAGGCCGTCGGCGGTTTTGATGAGCGCTTCTACGCCAGTGAAGAGGTCTGGCTCAGCAAGGCGCTCAAGCGTCATGGCCGATTCGTCGTGCTTCGAGATGTGGTCATCACGTCCGGTCGGAAGATTCGCATGCACGGCATGCTGGGATTGCTGGGCACAATGCTGCGGCTGGCCATCAGCGGCCCGCGGGCCTGGCAACGGCGCGATGGGCTGGATTTCTGGTACGACGGTCGCCGCGAACCGCCGCCGCATCCTCAGCCGCCATTGCAATAATGAGAAATGCATGGTGGCAGGCCGGACCGGGGAGGATCGACATGCAATTCGAAACGTCGTGCCGATGCCCGGATCGCATGCGCTCGGCCGTTTCACAATCCGTTACTTACTACGATTACGATGCTGACGGCACGTTGCGGCTGGTCATCTCAGCAATGACCTGGCGGTAAATGTCTTCGCATCGGGCAGCAGCGCCGTCCCATGTGATGCGGCGGACCTCAAACGCGCCGTGTTCCTTGAGCGTCTGGGAGAGCGGGGGATAGCGAAGCACCGCCACGATCTTGTTGGCCATGTCTTCAATGTCCCAGAAGTCGACCTTGAGCACGTGGGTCAGCAGTTCGCTTACGCCGGAGCTTTTGCTGATCAGCGTCGGGACATCGTGAGCCATTGCCTCCAGCGGGGCGATGCCGAAGGGTTCGCTGACGCTGGGCATGACGTAGAGGTCAGCCAGCGCAAAGACGCGCTTGATGTCGCGGCCGCGCAGGAATCCGGTGAACAGCACCTTATGTCCGATGCCCAGCTTTGCTGCCATCTCGATCATTCGCGCAGCCTGATCGCCCGAACCGGCCACCACGAACTTGACATCGGGCATCACGTCAAGCACGCGCTTGGCGGCCTGAATGAAATACTCCGGCCCCTTTTGATAGGTAATGCGGCCGAAGTACAGCACGATCTTGTCCTTGCTTTGAATGCCCGGCACGTGCTCGCCCTGCGTCGGCTCGAGATCCACGCCGTTGTACACCACCTCCACGCGCTGCTCCGGCACACTGTAACGGTTGACGACGACGTGCTTTGTGAGCTGACTGACCGCGATGACGCGCATCGCGCCGTGCATGCCGCGCCGTTCGATGTCGTAGATGCGCTGGTTCACGTGGATGCCGGAACGGTCAAATTCAGTGGAATGCACATGGACGACCAGCGGCTTGCCGGTCGCGCTGGCGATGAACAGTCCCGCGGGATAGGTCATCCAATCGTGTGCGTGAATGACGTCAAACTGCAGGTTGCGCGTCGCTTCCATGCAGAAGTGAGCAAATCGCTCCACCTGCTGCATCAAGTCGCCGCCGTAATCGTCCCCGGCAGATGGAGGTGGCGGCGGGGGTGGAGGCAGGGAAGCCAGATGATCGGCAGCGGAAGCGCCGGCGGTTGTTACCTGGACAGATTCCGGTTCGATGTCGGTGTCAGTCGGAAGCGGTTCCTCGCCGGGCGGTAGCAGGATGCGAACGCCATGACGGGTAACCCACCACCCACCGCTGCTGCGCGTTGCGTCGTCCGGCCGCTGGTATGGACTTGCAAAGCCGGCGGGAATGTTGACGAATTGCACATTGCGCATCGACTCACCACCGGCTGGCGGCGTCGTATCCCAGGGCTGGCCCGGTTGCTGGAGTGCCTCATCAGCGCCGTGGCCATCGCTGGATGCTGCTCGATGTGCCGCCGGGACATACCGCACGCCATACGCTGTTGGGGCGCCGGGGGGAGGCGGAGGCTCAGGTGAAATCAGATTGACGTGCGACGACTGGCTTCGATCGATCGCCTTGGGCAGCACGAAGGTCACGTTTAAACCGCGCCGATCCATGGCCTTGGTCAGACCATGACAGGCGGTTCCAAGACCACCAGCAATGAACGGCGGGAATTCCCAGCCCAGCATCAGAACGTGCATGGCTGCCTCATGTACCAGATGTCAGCTATGAAAGCAGGTCAATTCAAAAGATCAACACGTGAACAAGTCAATAAGTGAAAAACAAACATGTGGACATAACGGGCGGTTTGAGCAGCATTGCGATCCAGCATGTGCACTGATCGACTGATCACTTGTGCCTACGCACGCCTTTGTTGTCGGCGGGGCGGTATTGACGTGTGCAGTGTTGGTGGAACCACGTTATGAGTCTTCTTTCTCCACGTTCATGTCGCCAAGTTCTCGGAATGCCGCCTCGTACGCCAGCAGGCATCGGGCGGCAATGTCCACTGCGGTATTGAGATCGGTTCCGTTGTCGGGTGAGATCGGCAGCGGGCTGCGGAACGTATACAGCATGTCGTCGCTGCGGTAGTGCTGAACGGGCAGCGGGCCATTGCTGAGGCCCAGTTCAACCATTTCTTCTTCGATCAGTTCTTCGAGCGGATCGCCGGTATGCAGCAGGTCTGATTCGATGGACTCGCTGAGCCACCGATTGGGCGTGACCAGCGCGACATGCCACCGCTCGCCGTCTCGCTCGATGCGATACCACGCCGGCTCAGCGCTGTGCGCTGCGGCGCACCGGAGCATGGTGTCGCTCACCAATTCCACATTCCCAAAGACCCCGGCTTGCTCCGCTTTGGCTTTGATACCGTGCAGGAACTCGTTCACTTCCATCTCCGTACGAAAGGTAAGTTGGCGCTTGGGCCAGTCCCAAACGTCCCACCAGTTTGAAAATCCCGGCAAACCGGGAGCCCAAACAGCGCATGATGGCAGGTTCGTGCTAAAGCCAAGAATCTTAGCCAGCTTTCCAGCATGGACCAGCATGGCAGCGCCAGGCCAACTGGATTTTCATTGGGCAGACGAATCGTGCGCTGGGCAAGAGCGCAAGCGGAAAACCAGCAGCCGGCCCTATGCTGCCATGCGCCGGAATCGTGCCGGTATAAATGAAGCGCAACGGCAATGAACACGCAGACGCATCGGGTGAACGTGAGCGAACCTGTAGGATTATTCTGTAATGCTGAGCTACTGGGGATTGCTGCAGCGCTGCCCCGATACTTCGCGTGGAAGCAATGACGGCCTCTATGTATGTGTATGCTTTGGCGTTGCGCCGCTTCGCTCTCCTACAATGACAGCAACTATGAGCGCCACGCCCGCCAACCCGCAGCGCCGAGGCTCAGGAACCGAGGTCTGGACCACCCGGCGACTTTTGAATTGGATGACCAATCACTTTCAGAGCAAGGGGATCGACTCGCCGCGTGTTGTGGCGGAGATGCTTTTGGCGCATGTCTTCCAATGTGAGCGGCTGCGGCTGTACATGGAAGTTGATCGCCCGGCGGAGCCGGCTGAACTGGCGGCGCTGCGTGAACTGGTGGCCCGTGCGGCCCGGCATGAGCCGGTGCAGTATCTCGTCGGTCATGCGTGGTTCTTCAGCAGGCAGTTTGCGGTCAACCGGTCGACGCTTATTCCTCGCCCGTGCACGGAAACGCTTGTTGAGCACGTGTTGCAGTGGCATCGAGTCAATCCCGGGCACGCCCAGCCGTTGGTGGCGGACATCGGAACCGGCACCGGGTGCATCGGCATTTCGATCGCAGCGCAGATTCCCGATACGCGTCTCGTGATGACGGATCTCGTGCCCGAAGCGTTGGAACTTGCAAAGGCCAACGCGCAGCGGCACAAGGTGATCGAGCGGATGGAGTTTCGTCAGGGCCAGGGGCTGCAGCCGTTGCGTGAAGGGCCACCCGGCCAGCGGTACGACGTGATCTGCTCAAATCCGCCGTATATTCCCGACCACGAATGGGACGATGTGCCAGCCCACGTCAAGGATTACGAACCGCCATCGGCGCTGCGAGGCGGAGTGGACGGCCTGGATGTGATTCGCCCGCTCATTGCTGAGGCTGGCCAACTGCTCAAACCCGGCGGCCTGCTTGCCATTGAGATCGCAGACTGCCAGCGCGACGACGTTCTGAATCTGGCCAATGCTACCGGCGTGCTGGTGAATGCCACGGTGCTCAAGGATCACGAGGGCCTGTGGCGCGTTTTTGTAGCTGAGCGAGGGTGAAAGAAAGGCGCACCTGATGATGCGATGGGCAGGCAATGTGCCAACAGTTCCTTCATTGTCCCGGAGCGTGCGGTTGTTGTGACCTGTGAGCCTGGCGGCTGCTGACCTGGTTTGGTGTTCAGCGTTCTCGCCCGGCCTTTTCAGTCTTGGCGCGGTGCGAGCGATTTCTTCATCACTTCCATCAACTGGCTAGCCTTGAACGGCTTGAACAGGAACGACTGCAAGCCTTCCTGCGAAGCGCGCACGATGCAGTGATGGGGATCGTAGCCGAAGCCGGTCATCAGAATCACCGGCATGGTGGGATCGAGGCTTTTGGCGGTGCGGTAGACCTCATAGCCGTTGCGGTCGGGCATCTTGATGTCGGAAAGCACCATGTCGAACCCGGCGCTGCGCTCATGGGCGGCCTGCAGGGCTTCGATCGTTTCGCTGCCCGTTGTGCACACCGTCACGTGCGCGCCTTTCTGGGTGAGGATGTTTTTGAGCGTATCGCGGATCGCCGGCTCATCGTCTGCCACCAGGACGCGCTTGCCGATGAGCATCGGGTCAGGTTCATGTCGATGCAGTTCCTGTTCGGCGCCGAGGATCGTTCGCGGTCCCGAAGTGCACGATTCCATTCGAGCACGCATGTTCTGCAGCGATTCAAGTATCTGAGCCGCGGCCTGGCGGGTTGCTTCATCCGCACCTGAATCGCGCAGATCCGTCGCCTGCTTCATCAGCTTGTCCAGCGGAGCGCTCAGCTCGCTGATCACGTTCTGTGTGACCTGCTCATTGGTGGTGTAGCGTTCAACCACCAGCAGATCGAGAATGTTCATTGCGGTAGCGATATATCGGCCGAAGATTTCCGCAAACCGCCGATCATTCTCGTCAAAGGCATTGGGCTGATCGGACTCGATGTTGAACGTGCCAATGACCCGGTCATGCAGCATCAGCGGCACGGTAAGGGCGCTGGCGGCGTCGTCGAGCCCCTCGCGGTACAGTGGGTCGTTCTGCGTATCGGGACAGATATAGCTTGTGCCTGTCGCAGCGACATAGCCCGAAATGCCGTTGCCTTCAGGGTTGGCGTAAATCACCTCGCCGATCTTCAGCGGCGAGATATTGACCGCAATCACCAGTTCCAGCTGGTTTGTTTCGCGGTCCAGCAGACGCACTTCAAAGTTGTCAAACCCCAGTACTTCCTTGACCGAGCGGACGATCTTCTGCTCCAGAAGCTTGAGGCGCTCGGCCATGTTCATCTTGCTGATGGACGCAGCTTCGATGCGCAGCAGATCAGCGCCGGCGGCGTCGATCTGATCGAGCTTCATCTGCAGCAGCATGCTGGAGGTGATTTCCCAGATCACGCCCACAACGGTCGTCACCTTGTCCTGCGTCTGATCCAGCGACGCGGGCGAGACGATCATCTCGTAATGGGATGTTCCGGCGGTAAACGTGAATCGCTTGCTCTGCCGCTGTGTTGGGGCGGTTTTTTCCGTTGGCGGCGTATTGAAGAGATTCACAGCCTGTTGGCAGATTCGGATGAACTCGCTGCGGACTTGTTCGTCGTAAACCTTGAAGCGAGCGTCAGTCCAAAGCAGGCTGCCGTTGGCGTCCACCACACCGATGCCTTCGCCGATCCGTTCCAGGATGGCGGAGGCGCTGGTGGGAAGCGTTTCACCTTCGATGCTTAGGTATTCGCCCGGAGCACAGATGACCACACCGCCAACCGAACCGTCCAGTATGCGCCGCGCGGCTTCGACAGAGTGCACCTCGATCACTTCGAAGGCGGATTTCAACGTCTCAATCTGGGTTGGGTCCAAGGGAACGGCGCCCTTGAGAATCACCAGACGCGGGCGTGCAGACGTCATGACCGGGTCGGGATATGCCATCTGTGCGAACAAGCCTAATAGTTTACGATGATGACCTATTCCAATGCAATGTTAATCACACAAATCCAGCTCGGCTTTCAACTTGACAAGGTGCTGCAGGGATTGAGAATCGGACCCCCATGTCAACCCCATGGGCCATTGATCGGTTCGATGAGAATGGACCGGCCAAAACAAGCGGCCAATTCAAGAGACAACAATTGAACCACAGCAGGTTCATGAGGCCCAGGTACAAGGAGGCTGCTGGGTGTCTGACCGTGTTCATATGATTCTCGCACAAGGTCTCTCTAAGAGATTCGGCAGGTTTCAGGCGGTAGATTCGGCTGATTTTGCAATTCCTGCCGGTCGGGTGGTCGGGTTCCTCGGCCCCAACGGTGCGGGCAAGACCACAACCATCCGAATGATTGCGGGATATCTACCCCCGACAGCCGGCGTGGTGCAGGTGGATGGGCTTGATGTGGTCCGGCATCATCGAGCGGTGCGGCAGCGCGTGGGCTACCTGCCCGAGGCTGCGCCGCTGTATGTCGAGATGCGGGTTGAGGAGTTTCTCAAGTTCCGCGCCAGGCTCTACGGCATTGAGCGATCCAAACGCAAGCGATCAATTGACTTAGCTCTGCGGCGATGCTCGCTGGAGGATGTTCGCCGCCGCCCCATTCATCAGCTTTCCAAGGGCTATCGCCAGCGTGTGGGGCTTGCTGCAGCCATTGTGCATCAGCCGCCGGTTCTGATTCTCGACGAACCCACCGTCGGGCTTGATCCGACGCAAATCCGCGAGGTTCGGGCGCTGATTCGTGAATTGGCCGGCCGGCACACGATTTTGCTCTCCACTCACATTCTGCCCGAAGTGGAACTGACCTGCGATCACATCATTATGATCGCACGCGGGCGGATTCGGGCCCAAGGCACAATCGACGACCTGCGGACCGCTGCGGCGGAAATCATGCGCTACACCATCGAAACCGATTCAGGCAAGGCTGAGAATGCGCTGCGGCACATTTCCGGCGTCGCTGACGTGAATGCGGTGCCGATCGACCAGCGCTGGCGGCGAATCGTGGTGACGGCGGAACCGAATGCAGGCGATCTGCGGGAGACAATCGCCCAATCGCTTCACCAATCTGGCTGCGCGATCCGGGAGCTGGCGCGCGAAGCTCCATCGCTGGAGCAGCTCTTTGTTCAGATGATCGCTGCCGCTGAAGCCGAGGCGGCCCAGCAGGATGGCGCGTCGCTCACCACCCGGCGGGAGGTTGCTGCATGAGTCGCATTACCGCCATCGTCAGCCGTGAATTGCGCAGCTATTTCTTCTCGCCGGTCGGGTATGTCATCACCGCGCTGTTTCTGCTTCTCAGCGGCCTGCTGTTCAGTTTTCTGTCGTTCGATCAGGGACAACCGGCCTCGCTTCGCGCGGTATTTGAGTTCGGCGTGTGGATGCTGCTGTTTATCTGCCCCGCAATCAGTATGCGCGCGATCGCGGAGGAACGGCGCATGGGAACGCTGGAGATGCTCATGAGCGCCCCGGTCAGCGAGGTGGAGGTGGTTCTGGGCAAGTTTTTCGCAGCGCTTGGCTTTCTGCTGGTGATGCTTGTGCCTACTTTGGCGCTGGTATGGGCGTTGGAGCTTTATGGCCGTCCCGATTATGGCGAACTGGCCAGCGGCTATCTCGGCATGATGCTCGCCGGGGCAGCTTATTTGGCCAGCGGCATTCTGGCCTCCACGCTGACAACCAGTCAGATGGCGGCATTTCTGGTCACCTTGTTCTTCTGGATTGCATTGAGCATCGGCGCGAAGGTATTGCCCGGCTATCTGCCCGAACCATGGGCGACGGCGGCGTTTGCGGTTGATCCCGAGCCGCGATTGCGAGATTTCGCCATTGGTTTGATCGACACATCGCACGTGGTGTACTTCGTGTCGCTGACTGCGGTGTTTTTGGTCGCTGCGGTTCGATCACTTGAAACGCGGAGGTGGCGATGAACCAGGTAACCCGCGCATCAGCCGCTCACCAGCAGCAGCCGGAGCAAAGGCAGCCGCAACCGCGCGCAGCCAGTGCGCCGGGCCGGGTGCTGCAGGGAATCAATCTGGGTCTCTTTTTGCTGGGGGTGGCGACATTGGCTGTGGTGGCCAACTTCTTCGCCCAGCAGGACGGCCTGCGTGTGCAGTTTGACGCCACCAAGACCCGCGCGTATTCGCTCAGTCCGCAGACACGGCAACTTATGGCGGACCTGGAAGGTTCGTGGAAGATTGCGGTGATCATGGATGAACGCCGCACCGATCGCGCGATGCGGCGGCAGATTGACGAGGTGCTCAAGCGTTTCGGTGACGCTTCGCCCAACGTAACCGTGGCGCGCATCGATCCTGACACCATGCTGCTTGAATATGAGGCGATGCTTGCCGAGGTGCAGGCGGTGTATCAGGACAGCATCGCTGAATACGACCGCAGGCTCGATGAAGCTGTCAAGGCCTTCGAAGCCATGCGGCTTTTCGTGCAGCAGCACTCGCTGGCGATCGAGCAGGCGATATTGGCCCAGGCATCATTGGGCGATGACGTTCGCAATCAGTTCGCGCAGCGTGCAGGCTTGCTCACGCTGCTGGCTGATGAAGGCGAACTGGTGCTGGCGGAAGTGGACAAAGCACTTCGTCTGACCGATGCGAGGCCGATCGCCGACTACGAAACCGCTCGAAGCATCCTCGTGGCGGCGCTGACGCAGGCTGCTGCTGAGATAAACGATATGGGCCAGCTGATGGGCGATCTGGCGCGACAAACTGGTGTGGAAAGTGCAGTGCGACAGTTCGCATCCACAGCGCGGCGAGCGTGGCAGGATATGGCCGTTGAGCTTGCGCAAGGCGCGGATCCGCTCAAACTGCTGCCGCCGATGGAACTGAGCGTCATCGGCAACCAACTGCAGCAGGGTGAAGCGGCGATCGTCATCGGCCCGAACCGAGCGGCGGTCATTCCCTCCGCCCAGCTTTTTCCAAAGACCAACCTGCAGCAGCGCGATGACGGCGGGGTGAGCTTCGATCAGCGTTTCCGCGGCGAGCAACTGATCGCTGCTGCGATTCGTTCGCTCAATGTCGAATACATGCCTCGCGTGGTGTTCGTGCATGCGGACACTGAATCCATGCTCCGTCCGCGTGCTAATCAGGCTGACTTGATCGGTGTCCGGAATATCCTGCAGGCTTCACGGTTCGACGTCTCGGAGTGGATGGTTGCGCAGGAGCCGGATCGGCCGACGTTTCCGGAAAATCAGCCGGTGGTGTGGGTGATCGTGCCGCCCTCGCAGCGCCAACCGCTTGAACTTCCTCCGCATGAGCGGGCGCTGTTTCGCGCAACTCAAAGCCTGCTTGAAGATGGTCATGCGGTGCTGCTGAGCGTGTATCCAAGCTTGCTGCCGCGCTACGGCCAGCCCGACCCGTGGGCGTCGCTGACTGCGTCATTTGGCGTTCAGCCTGACACGCAGCATGTGATTTACGAGCGCGTGCGCATCAGCGGCAATCAGATGCAAATGCGCATTGCTCAGCTTGTAAATGAATATGGCGATGAGCACCGCATCGCGCGCGCAGTCGCTGGCCAGGATTCCAGGTTCACCTTGCCGGTTCCGGTGCGTGCAACGGTCCAGGCAGCCGCAGATGCGACATCGACACCGCTGGCGTTTGTCAACCCCAACGGCGATCGCTGGCTTGAGCGGCAATGGTCGCTGAATCCCGAGCAGATTATCGAGCCTGAAGAAAGCAGCATGCTGAGCGAACCGATGCCTGTGGCGATGGCGGCACAGCGGCCGCACCCCAAAGGGATCGGTCAGCAGCGGCTTGTTGTCGTCGGCGCTGGTTCGTGGATGCTCAGCTTTGATGCTGACAAGGTGTTCCCGCTGGGCGGCAATCGCATCGCGCTGGTGTATCCGGGCAACTATGAACTGATGCTGGCGTCGGTCGCATGGCTGGCGGGTATGGATGATCTGATTGCAGCCAGTCCGCTCAGCCAGGAGATTCCGCGTTTGCGCGACATTACACCCCAGGTGTGGTGGCGCTGGTTCTGGATTGCTGTTGTGGGCCTGCCGCTGGCTTCCATTGTGACTGGCATTGTTGTGGCTGCTGTTCGTCGGACCTGATTTTTCATCATGCAAGTGAGATCAACCATCATCGTGCTGATTCTGGCGGCGCTGGGCGTGGCGGCCATGATCATGGTGCGCCGCGATGCCAATTTGATTGGCGCGAATGTTTCAGCGCAAACCGGGCGGCTGCTGACCCCGCAGCAGCTTCCGGTTGATGATCTCACGCGCATCACGATCAGACGCGCTGATGCGCCGGCGCTGGTTTTTGAACGAACCGGCGCTCAGTGGAATCAGGTTGAGCCGTTCAGCCATCCGATGGATCCGTTTTCGATCCGCCAGATCGCCATCGCAGCCAGCGAACTGCAGGTGATGAATCGCATTGATCCTGCGTTTTTTGCGGGCGAGCAGTCGTTGACAGGACTTTCGCTTCAGCCCCCGGCTGCAGAAGTGCTTTACGAATGGCCTAACGGCAAGCTTGCGCTGCATCTGGGGCGTCGCGGCGCAGCAGGCCGGGCTTACCTGCGGCTGGCTGATGCAAACGATGTATACGTGGTCACGCCGCGGCTACATGAGCGCGTGCTGGAAATGGATCCCAAAGAATGGCGTGATCGTCGCATCTTTCACAATGTGGGAATTGAATCCAGCCGCATTGCATGGACCCGGGCGGGCGGTATTCCGGGCGTGACGCTCGTGCGTGATCGGCGAACCTGGACGATGCTCGAGCCGGCTCGCACGCGCGTTGATGCTGAAGCGCGCGATGACTACCTGCAGGAACTCGGCCGTGCTTCGGTGAGCGGGTTTGTGATGGATCAGCCAACTGACCTTGCCCGGTTCGGCCTGGCGTCGCCGGTGGCGACAGTCACCATCACCACGCCGCGCACCGCCGCAGCAGTGCAGGATGAATCATCAGCTTACGAAACGCAGCAGGTGCACATCGGTTCGCGCGTCAGCGTCAGCTCGCGTGATCGCTTTGGCATGATTGAAGGGCGGCCGGTTGTGGTGCGATTGAGCGCAGCGGTCATCGAGGCGCTGCTGCGCCAGCCGCAAGCGCTGGCTGATCTCACCGGCAGCGGCGTCATGCCTGCCGATGTCAAGTCGATCGTCATTCGCAATCAGCAGGACGAGTTCCGGCTGGAACGCGATCTTGAGCGATGGATCGCCCCTGACTTCGGCCGGATGCAGGTTGCTGCGCATCGCGTCGAAAACCTGCTGCAGCAACTTACGCAACTTCGCGCTTCGGGCGTTGAATTCAAGCCTTATCCGCATGAGCTTGAGGTTGCCATTGTGATTCTGTATGGCTACGACGGCCGCGCTCTGGATACTGTGCGCATCGCGCGTGATCCCGACACCGGTTTGTGGGCCATGGAAAACGGCGACAATGTGCTGCGCATCTTCCCTGAAAGCCTGCAGCCGGCGTTGACGCCTGCGGAATTCGGCCTGCGGTGATGCTCTTCTATTGCCGTTCCTGAACATCTCATCTGCCGCACCACCTGCGGTCATGGGCTGCACAATCCCGCAGCGGCGCGGGCACAGGAATCAGCAGTCAAGCGGCTGGTGCAGAGTTCATTTCATCAGATGAAAGGCCATGCGCATCGATCGCTTGGTGCGCAAACCCAAAGGGGGTAGGGCATTGCGCGCATGTGCGATGCATGCGTATGAACGCTGCTGCGTTGATACAAAAAACCCCGTCGCCAGAGCCCGGCACGCCCAGCCTGCTCTGCTCGTACGACGGGGACGTTTCTGAGTGAAAGAGTGGGGTTGGTATCAATCAGGAGACGGCTGATGCCTCCTTGCCGCTATCCATCCGCAGGCGGCACGGAGATGGTTGCAGCGACGAACGAAAAATCCCCAAAGTGATTGCGAACCCCCAGCAGCAAGCCCCAGCACCGGCTGAAGCGAGCGTTGATCGCTTCATTTGGGCCAAAAGAATCGGCGGAGAATGGGCGTAAATAGTTGTGGGAAAGAGGTTTGCGTGCGCAGCCTGGGTGGATTCGTCAGGAGAGCTCTGGATGGGCCAAGGCCTCCCCAGCTGCGATCAGGCAACGCCTGCTCGGCGGTTTCACTTGAAAAATTGGAAAAACGAAAAATGCGGGCGACAGGAATCGAACCTGCACGGGTTGCCCCACGGGATCCTAAGTCCCGCGCGTCTGCCAGTTCCGCCACGCCCGCATGGTGAACACATGACGATTATCGACCGCCCCTGTGGCCTGGGCAACAGTTTGCGGGAATATTCAGCCAGGTGGGCACGCAAGGGTAAATGCCCAAAAAGCGGCTTACCGAGGCGTCAACGGGCCAACCTGCTGAGCGAGCGAGGCAGCAGCGGTTTGATGAAATCCGCAGGTCCCGATCACCATTGACAGGACAAGAAAAAGATCGATCGCGGTCTGTGTGCCGATTTTGCCTATTTCTAAGCGATGAGGCCGGCTGTACGTACTAAGGGCTTTTCTCGCTTCGCATCCCGGTCGTATGCTACCACTCGATTAGGCGTTCTCATCATCATCTCATCGTTATCGTGCATGGAGCATGACCCATGAGCTTCAGCCAGTATGCAGCCACCGCCATTGTGCCCACACTCAGCCGCATTGTGCTGTGTCTGGCATTTGTCAGTGCAGGCTGGAACAAAGTATTCACCGAACACGAGTTCACCCATGAGCAGGCTGAGCGGCTGATGCAGCTTGGCGTTCGCCCGGTTCCGGTTGGCCCCAGCATGACTTCGGTGCATGGCGGCAGCGGCGCATCATCGGGTTCGTTCTCGCTGGCGTCATATCGGCAGGATGCAGCCGAGTCGTCATTGGCGGAAGCACACGCGGATGCGGATGACGAAGCAGAAACCGCTGCAGCCGAAGCGGTAACCAATCAGCCTGAGGCAACTGAAAGCGCTCAGCGCGACAACGGCGTGGCTGACGCTGACACACGCGCTGCTACTGCTGTACCCACAACTGCGCCTGGCACAACGTACACAGCGCCAGCGATGCACAAAATCACGCTGCTGGTCGATCAGGTCGGCTGGCCTCAACCGGTGTGGATGGCGCGGCTGGCAGCATTCACCGAGCTTGTCGGCGGCGCGATGATGCTGGCGGGATTGTTCAGCCGCATCTGGGGGCTTGGCCTGGCGATCACCATGGGAACAGCGTTCTATCTTGTTTCAATGGGCATCAACAACGTGCATCAGATGCATCCGTTTGAGTTCGCCCGGAATGTGGCTGCGTTCAATGTCGTCGTGAGCCAGTTGGGTCTGTTCGTGCTCGCCTTTGGCATCTTTCTCACCGGCCCCGGTCCGTTGAGCCTCGACCGCATGCTCTTCAGCCGCCCGCCTGCGGATGATGATGCCGATCTGACTGACTGATGTGCAGCAACGCATGAGATGCGCTGACTGCAGGCGAATGCAGCGAGCGATCATTCGTTCATGACCCGCATGGCGAGGTCGCAGCTTGACTTTCGCATACTGCGCAGCGGTCGGCGTGTGAGATACGATGAACCGGCATGAAGATTCCCGCAGTTCTTGAACATGCGCTGGAGCTGGCTGGGCTTGTGCGCGATGTGGAACAGGTGCAGCCGCTTCATGGCGGATGCATCCATCAGGTGCTGCGCGTTACGCTGGCGGATAACCGTCGCGTGGTGGCCAAGATCAATCGGGCTGACATGCTTGCGGTCTTTGAAGAAGAGGCTGCGGGATTACGCGCGCTGACGGCGACGGAAACTGTCATTGCGCCGCTGCCGCTGGCTGTGTGCGCTCACAGCGGTCAGGCAGCGCTGTTGATGACGGTTGTCGATTCGCTGAATGAACATGATGAACGTGTCGATCGTCATCAGACATGGAGAAACTTCGGTTGCGATCTCGCTGCTCTGCACGCTGCAGATGTGGGCGACCGCTACGGCTTTGATCACGACAACCATATCGGATCGACGCGCCAGCCCAATGCGTGGATGAGCGACTGGGTTGAGTTCAACGCGACCAATCGATTGGGTTTTCAACTGAAAACAGCACGCGATGCGGGCCTGTTGCTGCCTGAAGAAGTGCGGACGATTGAATCGGTCATCAATCGACTCGATCAGTTCATTCCGCGTGCACCCAAGCCGTCGCTGCTGCACGGCGATCTGTGGTCGGGCAATGTCATACCGACTGTTGATCTGCGCGCGTCACATGCCCGCGCAACGGCTGCGGTCATCGACCCAGCATGCTCGATCGGCGATGCGCTGGCGGATATCGCCATGATGCAGCTCTTTGGCGGTTTTCCTCATGAGTGTTTCGAAGCGTATGAGCAGGCGTCATCCGTTTCGGCTTCAACAACCGTCAAAACGCACAAGGCGTCTGAAGGCAGCGACCCACCGCAGACGCGCATTGGGGTTTATCAGCTTTATCATCTGCTCAACCACGTCAATATCTTCGGCCGAGGCTATGCGTCGCAGGCGATGAGCCTTGCACGGCAACTGCTTGCTGCATGATGCGCAGTCGGCTGTGCACATGGCGGCGATGGACACGATAAGGTGGCACACTGCATGGAAATCAATCCACAACAGATTTCACAGGCTGAACGTTACAAGCTGCTGATCGGCGCGATCGTACCCCGGCCGATTGCGTTCATTTCCACGGCGTCGCCTGACGGTTCGTCGATCAATCTCGCGCCGTTTTCGTGTTTCAGCGGCGTCGGCTCGAATCCGATGATGCTGCTTTTTTGTCCTGCCAACAAGCCCGACGGCTCGGAGAAGGACACGCTGCGCAACTGCAAGCTGCGTGAGGAAGGCGGCACGGGCGAATTTGTGGTGAACGTTGCCTCCGAGGCGTACATTCGCAAGGTTGCTGCAGCTGCGGAACCGCTGCCGTATGGCGAAAGCGAGTTTGCGCTGGCCGGTTTGACTGTCGCGCCGAGCGTCAAAGTGAAACCGCCGCGGGTGGCGGAATCGCCGGTGGCGTTTGAATGCCGCACGGTGCAGGTGGTGCGAACGAATCCAGGCGCACCGGGAGCAGGCAACATAGTGATCGGCGAGGTCGTGCATGTGTTTGTGCGCGATGATCTGATCAGCGAGCGCATGCATATCGATCCAGCCAGGCTCGATGCGGTGGGGCGCATGGGCGGACTTGGCTACGCGCGCACACGCGATCGTTTTGAACTGCCGAGGGGACAAGCTGTGCTTGAAAAACCAGTCGACTGATGCAGGCCGAGATCGTGGCGCATATCGGCGTTTGCGAAACGCGCTCTGTTCACACACATACGCACACAAGCAGCGAATTTGCCGGCGAAATCGAATGCGCTGCGCATCAAAAGCTATCAGAGTCATCACGGCAGCCTATACGCGGTCAGCCGGCTTCGGCCTTGTGAGCAGAATCAGGACGAATGCAACCACACTGCCCAGCGCCATGACTGCGAGCGTGATCGGCAGATACAACCCCCGCTCACCAGCCTGATAGCCCTGCCATGCCGCCCAGCCCCGCCAGGCGAACAGAGCTGCGAACACCAGCGGCAGCGCAAGGCCAACGTGAATGCCGATCATGCCCACAGCCCGATTGCGCGTAATGGCATTGCTCATGAAGCCGCAGACTAGCATCACCAGCGCAGTGGCGGTGCCGACGATGATCGATGTCATCGCCCGCGGTTCAAAGCCGGCGATCGCAAACGCAACAAGACCGCAGAGAAACAGAAAACCCGCGTAGGCGAACATGATTCTGGGTGATTTCATCGCAACCCTCGCTCTGGAATTGAAGCAATCGATCCGTGCAGCGCTCTATCAAACCCGCATCACTGACGCCATGCCATTGGAAAAGCCAGGAAATCAGCCAATCAGTTGATCAAAGCATGAGGCCGACGAACCGATTGCACGGAACGTTCCGTAGCTGTTAATTGATTGACTGACGCCAACACGCACAGTTTGCCTACAGCGGGCGCACTGCTCGCATGTCGTGCCTGGCTTCCAGCACGCTGCGAAGATTGCAGAGCTGCCAGCGCCAGCTTTCCGCTTCGTGCGCCATCGCGATCAGCGATTCGACATCTTCCTTGAACGGTCCCTGACGCAACGTCACCTTCGCGCCTTTCTCAACGCTCGGCGTCACTGTCCAGTACACCGGCGCATGCTGATCGGTGTATCCCAACTGCCAGTCCCATACGATCTTGCCGCCCGGATCGTAATTAAGAATGGTGACGGTGGTTGTTTTCGTGCATTCCTGATCCCAGCAAAACACAATCTGTCCGCCTTGGCGCAGATCGACTTCCGCCGCCACCGGGAACCAGCGGCTCAGGCCGTCGGCTGTCGTGAGACATGCGAAGACCTCTTCATGGTGCATCGCAATCGTCTCGCGGAGAATGACCCAGATGCCGTCGTCTTCGCGTTGAATCATGGGAAACAGAAAAGTAAAAGGATTTGATTATCTGAAATCTGAAATTTGAGATCTGAAATTTGATATTCGAGATTCAAGATTTGAAATTTGAGATTTGAAATTTCAAATTTATTCCACGTTCCTTCCACATCCTGAATCTGCCCCACAACCCTGACGACAATCCCTTCGCGTCATATTCATCAGCGTCTCTCAAGATATTCGATCTTGCAGCATGCTGTTCAAGGCTTGAAAAGAGAATGTGAGCAGGTTCTTGGCATTCATCTGTCGTTTTCCGCTTGCTGTTCTCAGCGTCGCGGGGGCGAGCATCATATCGAATGTGTGATTGCCGTTTCGGTTGTTTCTTCCAGCTCGGTAAGATCGTCATATGTTTCCCGGCGGCGCACGATGGTAAATGCGCTGCCGTCCACCATCACCTCCGCGGGCAGCGGCATCGAGTTGTATCGACTGGCCATCACCATGCCGTAGGCCCCGGCAGTAAAGACCGCCAGCAGGTCGCCTCGCTTGACCGGCGGCAGCGGACGGTCGATGGCGAGAAAATCTCCCGACTCGCAGATCGGTCCCACAACATCCACCGGTATCAACCCCGGCATGTCGGGCTTCTCCACGCGCCGTTGCGGTACGTGCTGCGGCTGCACTTTTGCCGGCCAAATGAAGTGAAACGAACCGTAATGGCACGGCCGAATGAGCACGTTCATCCCGCCGTCGCAGATGGCAAATGTCTTGTCGCCGGACTTCTTCACATACAGCACCCGCACCAGCAGGATGCCAGCATTCGCAGCAATCGTCCGCCCCGGCTCAAGCACGATCTGCAAGCCCTGTCGCACGCGATCTGCCAGCAGCGGCACGATATGGCTGGCGTAATCAGCTGCTACCGGTGACTGGTCGGTTTCATAGTTCGCGCCGAATCCGCCGCCGAGATCGAGCATGTGAATCTTGAACCCTTCGGATTGCAGTTCATCAATCAGCCGCAGCGCCTTTTCAATGGCCTGCACGTAAGGCTCGGCGCTGTAGATGGGCGAACCGATGTGCAGGTGGATGCCGTTCAGTTTGCAGTGCTCATCGCGGCCATAAGTGCGAAAGAACGCCCGAGCGCGTTCGATGTCGACGCCGAATTTGGTTTCTTTCTTGCCGGTGGTGGTATAGCGGTGTGTTTTGGGATCGACATCGGGATTCACGCGCAACGCCGCCCGGCAGGTGGCGTTCATGTCCTGTGCGATCGCGCTGATATTTTCGAACTCCGCTTCCGATTCGACATTGAACCACCCCACGCCGTGCTGAATCGCCATGCGGATTTCCGCATCGGTCTTGCCCACGCCGGCGTACACGCACATGTCAGGCGGCACGCTGACTTTCAGTGCCCGGTGCAGTTCGCCACCGCTCACCAGATCCATGCCCGCGCCGCGCTGGGCAAGCGTGCGACACACCGCGAGGTTGCTGCAGCTCTTGATGGAAAAGCAGATCAGCGGGTCAAGCTCTGCAAATGCCGCCGCCAGCCGGTCGTAGTGCTCGATGAGCGTGGCGCGGGAATACACATAGCACGGCGTGCCGACCTCCTGAGCGATCGTTTCCGCCAGCACCGCTTCGCAGTGCAGCTCGCCGTCTCGATACGCAAAATGGTCCATGACAATCCTTGTCGTCCGTCGGTGCAGCAGCGTCTGTCTGAAAGAGCCACGCCTGGTCAGGCTGGTCCAAACCGATCCAATCCAGCCAGGTCAATTCTAGCGAACCGGCCGAAAGGAAAGCGAACGGGCAACGAGCCGGCCAGCCGGAGCGGAGGGCCGACGCCGACAAAGCGGGATTCGAAACGGGGCTTTCCGACAATTTGCTTGCAGAAGCGCTGAATGCATGTACCTTCCAATGATCTGAATCACAGACGCCCCTCTTTCCGGAGGAGCACTGGCGGATGAGAGCATCCAGTGTCGCAGGGTTGTTCGCGCTCGTTCGGGGCAAAGTTGATGACGGCTGCCCCGAGTGCGGGTGGAAGCGACCAAGTGTTGCGCAGCATCAGAATCAGAATGCGTGATTGATGTGAGGGCTGGCCATGATGCTTGTGAGAGAAGCGCCAAGCCTCGCTGAATCACGAAGCGTTGTGGTGGTGGGTGTCCCGCGCGATCAACAATATCGCTGCTTGATCGGCTACCCTCATCGCGCTTGGATTAGCCATGCGTGATGAAGGCCCCAGCTCGGAAGACCTCGATCGGTTTGGTGATGACACTGCGTTTTGCCCGGACTGCGGCGCAGAGATCTGGGATCAGGCTGAAATCTGCCCGAAATGTCACGCGTACATTGCGGGCAACACCAGCAGCCGCCCACCGATTGAGCGCGGACTGCAGCAGCGGTGGATGACGATCGTGGTGGTGCTGGTGCTGCTGGGCTTTCTGATTATCGCAGGAATCGGGCGGTGGATATTGTGAGCAGGCGATATCGGAGCGGGTGAGAGCCTGCTTGTTTGTCTGCGGTTTCCAATTTCCAGGAGCTGGTGCTCAGCTCACCGTTCTTTGCTTGCGGGTGTGTCAGTTCTGCATAGTGCAGGTGCGCAGAATGCCGCGGCGTCTGCAATTCGTCCGCAGCTACTGCGGGTCTTCTACTCCTCTGCCGCGTGAAACGATGAGCGGTCGGATCCACTGATCGCTTGGCCGTGGCGGAGACTGACGCAGGTCCCAGCCCCATACCGCAGGCAGTCGAGGCGATTCGACCGTCGCAGCGGGCATGAAGTTGTAGGCCAGCGGAATGCGGCGATTGAGATCGCGCATCGCGCCGAATTCCGGCCAGGGCTTTCGAACATCCATTGTGCGAATTCCCTTGCCGCGCATCACAAAAGGATCAAAAGGAATCCAGCCGCAATCGGGCAGATAGAACTCGCCCCAACTGACAAACTCGACCTTGTCGTGTTCATTTTTCTGTATGCCGATGACCGGTCGGGCGGGAATGCCCGCTGCGCGCAGCATAGCAATGCAGACGCACACCAGATCGTGCGGCGAACCATGTTGATGCTTCGCAGCGTGCCTGGCGCCATAAACGATCATGCCTCGAAGAATGCCGAATTCGCCTCGCTCCATGCCGTCGCCAAAGGTCTGCACTTCGTTGATGCAGTAACGGATGATGTCCTTGGCGGCGAGATACGGCGGCACCATGCGCAGCTTGCCTTTGCTGATGCGCTGAATCGTTTCCGCAAAGATCGGATCATCCGACTCGATATACATCTGCGGCTTGAGCGCATCCTGCACTTCAGCGGGCCATTCGGTCGGCCAGGCGATGCGGGCGGCCTGTGCATCGTCAATGCGGCTGGACCACACCTGCGTTTGAAAACTCACCTGCCAGCGCAGCGAGACGCCCCGATAGCTGTCCACGGTCAACACCGCCAGATGCGTGTTATGCGGCTGATCGGGTTTGAGTTCCAACCGCGGATTTTTTTCACGATTGTTCAGCCACAGTTGGCCGCGCAGTGAATCGGGATCGACGCGGCTGTAAGCGCCCATGAAGATGATCGGCATGGCGATCGGTGTGTCCTGCAACTCGTATTGCAGACGATCGCTCGCTATCGCCGTCTGAACGGTTGCGACCGTAACGTCAAATGAAACGTCGTAGATGCGCGGCTCGTAGCGCTCCAGCGGCCCTATGGGCGGTCGGCCGGCGGGAGGCGTCAACATGGTGAAAGCAGCGAGCGCAGCGGCAAGAAAGTTCATCGATGAGTTCTCCCTACACAAGTACAGCCAGCCATATCACCCTGACACACAACACGGCGCGGTCTTTCGCTATTTCACAAGACAATTTGACCGCGCATCAGCCGAACGCGCTTTGCATTTCGGTGTAGATGAAAATGTCGCCGATCGTATTCAGGAACTTGGCCAGCACGAGGTTGATGACGATGATCGCCAGAAAGCTGGCTACAAACGCCTCTGTGGCTGCACGTCCCACGCCCGAAGCGCCGGGTTGACAGTGAAAGCCCTTGTAACAGGCAATGAGCCCGATGCTGCCGCCAAAAAACACGCTTTTGATGAGGCCCGACGTTGGTTCCCACCAATGTATGAACGAGGCGGTGAACTCCCAATAATCGTACGAAGAAACGCCGTAAAACTGCACGGTAATGAGCCAGCCGCCCCATACGCCAAGCAGATCGGAGTAGATCGTCAGGAGCGGGGTCATCACCACACACGCAACAAAGCGCGGCACCACGAGGTGCGGCACAGGGTCGGCGGCCATGGCCCGCAAGGCGTCAAGCTGCTCGGTCACGCGCATCGTGCCAAGCTCGGCTGCCAATGCGCCGCCCACGCGTCCGGCCACCATCACTGCCGCCAGCACCGGCCCGATCTGTTTCGTCACCGAGATATTGATGACGCCGCCTAAGCGGCTTTCCTGACCGATGGCCTGAAACTGCCCGAAGGTTTCCAGCGCGAGGATCATGCCGATGAACGCCCCGGTGATCGCCACGACCGGAATCGTCGCCGCCCCAACGGCATAAAACTGCGGTCCAAGCAGTCGCCAGTGGCACCACCGGGTAACGCCCAGCATCAGCCATCGAAACGTCGAGCCGACAAACTGCATGAATTGCCCAAAATCCGTGACCTTGGCCAGGATCATCGAGCCGAGATACATCAGGGATTGGGCAATGGCGGACACGGACCAAAGCATAGCGACTTCATCATGAGTGTTCACCGGATCGAAGCTGGATCAGAAGCCGCAGCTGCATACGAGCGATTCAATGATCAGTTGAGCGCCCGGCATGTCCAGGCAGCGATGACAGCGATAACAGTAAAGAAAAACCCCCGGCATATGCCGGGGGTTATACGGTTCCAGGAACCAACAGCTGAGAAACTGTGCGCCTGCAAACTGGCGCCTCATCTCGTGCGGATTACTCCGGGCACGGTCCCCAGTTGGCAATCACAAGCAGCAGATCGTCCACGTTGACCATGCCATCGCCATTGGCGTCACCCTGAGGACCGGATGAACCCCACGCGCCGATGACGATCAAGAGGTCATCAACATTGACCGCACCTGAGTTGTCGAAGTCACCTGTGCATGCCGGCGCCGGGCATGCGACGTTGAGCACGCCGGGCGTATCCGTTGCCTCGCTGCTTGCCGGGTCGAACGCGCCGATTTGCCACGCGCCGGTCGATTCGCAGCGATAAATGTATCCGGGCACAAACGAACCGTCCGGACCGACATCCTCAAAGCCAAGGCTCGCGCCATAGGCCCAATCGCCCGAAGGCGGCGTACCGGGGGTCATAGGCTCGTTGACGACGCCGACTGCATCCACAACCACCGCCCAGGGCGTGATGTCGAGGACGCCGTCATTGTCCAAATCGAGATCCTGATTGATGAAGCCGTTGAAGTTCGACACCAGCAGATGGGTGACGTTGTCGCTGTTCTCGAACGTCAACTCGGTAAACAGGTCGACTTGGGCGGGATTGAGCGTGAAGCTCGACCTGGCGACAAGGAAATGACCATCCGAAGGAATGACATGGCCATCCAATGACGTGATGTGTTCGATCACGCCGCTGCCGCCGCTTCCATCGCCAATGACCAGATAGGTCAGGCCGTTGAGCGAGGTTCCCGGTTCGCCTCGGAGTTCGAAATATTCGTCATTATCTGTGCCGGTCTGGTCAATCCGAATTTCGTTGATGACCAATCCTTCAGGAATGACCACCTCGCAATTATCCGGAATGCCATTGCCGTTGTTATCCGGATCGGTTTCGCAGGCATCGCCGATGCCGTCCTTATCGCAGTCTTCCTGCAGCGGGTTGTAGGTGTTGGGGCAATTGTCGAAGGCGTCCGGTATGCCGTCCTTGTCGGTATCCGGCAGCACGGGCGGGCAGCCGCCGAAGACGTCAAAGGTCAGGCGTGTGCCGGGTGAATATTGGGCTGCGCCGGGCGCGACGCTGTCATGCTTCACCCAATTGCCGGTGATGTCAGGCGAGCGGGTCAGTGAGGTGTTTTGGCCGCCCTCAGAGCCGTAGGTCACCTGATCAGCCAAAAGGCCGTTGTTGTCGCGCAAGGTGACGGTTTCGTTGGAGTTGTTGAGGCTGAGGCTGCCGGTGGAAGCAACCTGTACGAGCGCGCCGCCAAACTGGCCAACAGGGTTGCCGCCGCCGAACACAACCACCGCGCACTGATCGGGCACGATGGTGCCTGCGGGGAAGACATGGCGCACAGCGATGGCGTCGCTGATGGTCCAGCCGCTGAGGTCAACAGCCTGGCCGCTGTTGTTGACCACTTCCACAAACTCATCCTGGGCGATGTCAACAATGCCGTCGTTATTCGCGTCGCCGCTGACCGTATCCGGATCGGCATTGATTTCGTTGAAGATGACGCCCAGCAGGTTCTGGCACTCATCGGGCACGCCGTCGCCGTTGGTGTCCAGGCTGGTGCCGTCGGCGATATCGCACTCATCGGGCACGCCGTTGTTGTTGCAGTCCGCCTCGCACTCGTCGGGGATCATGTTGCCGTTGCAGTCGAAGCTGAAGCCGAAAATGATGTCGCACTCATCGGGGTAGCCTGACTGATTGCAGTCCGGCTCGCAACTGTCGAGGATGTTGTTGAGATTGCAGTCCAGGGAAGGATCATCAGCGATCTGGCAGACGTCGCCGACGCCGTCGCCATCGCAATCTGCCTGATCGGGGTTGGCGATGTTGGGGCAGTTGTCGACATCATCCGGGATGCCGTCGCCATCGGTATCTGTGCCTGACGGCCCGCAATCGCCGATGGGTGAACCATTGATCAGGAAACCGGGTGAAAACTGCGCGCCGCCGGAGCCGGTGGCCTTGATGTGAGGCACGAACGGGCCGGTGAGATCGGGGTCGCGCGTCATCGACTGATCGATGTTGCTTCCGGTATAGGTTTCTTGGGCGATGACTGTATCCGTCTCATCGCGAAGCGTGATGGTGTCGCCGCCATTGTTCAGGCCGAGCTGGCCGGTTGAAGCCGTCTGGACGATGGCGCCGCCGAAGTGAAGCGGCTGTGGGTTGCCGCCGCCGAACACGACTACCGCACAACCTGCTTCAAGAATTGTGCCTGCGGGGAAAACGTGCCGAACGCCGACCGCATCGCTGACGGTCCAGCCGCTGATGTCAATGGCTGATGCGCTGACGTTGACGAATTCAACGAATTCATCAGCCGACGCGTCGGTGGTGCCGTCCTGATTGGCGTCGCCGGTCGCATCGGGCGCCGGGTCGTAAAGGAATTCGTTGATAATGATTGGTGAGCCGGCGTGGGCTGCATGTGTTGCAATACATAAGCTGCCCGCCAGCACGATGTTGGTCAACAACTTCATCGTTCTGCTCCTGGAGTGGATCTTTCTCTCGACAAATCGCCGCCTGCCATTGCGACGAGATGCGTAACAACATGGACGCTGCTGGAACGGCGCAATGGATACGTCCTTCATCCATCGCTTCGTCCCGATCGTTTCCTCTAAGCAGGCAGTGTATGGCAACAGCCATGCGGCGAAAAGGTCCATTTGTATCATTTGCCGATTGCTTGCCGCATCTTTATTCAAAGCTTACGTTCCGGCCGCAATGCTGACTTGCAGCGCATGCGCGCAGATTACCTGAATTGACACATGCAGCATTGATGTGCTCAGCCCCCGAGCGCCAGCGTTTGATAACTTCAAAAGCGCATCGCATGAACATGAAACAGAACGCGGCCCCTGTGATTTGCACAAGGGCCGCGGGCGGTATCGAACTGAACTGAATGGCGTGGCTGACGGCTGATTCAGGTTATTTCATCGGTTCGTCGATGCGCGTGGGCTGAGCCACGGACGGCGACGTTTCTGATGGAGTGCCCTGACCCGCAGCCATCGGGGCTGAGAGGTCGGACATAGGAACAAGGAAGATTTCAACCCGGCGATTCTGCGCTGCGCCGCCACGAGGCGCATTCGCCACCACGGGACGATGCTCGCCGCAGCCTGCAACCTGAATGCGCTTCGGATTCACGCCCGAGCTCATCAGTGCGTTGCCGACCGAGATGGCGCGGTGGGCGGAAAGATACCAGTTCGTGGGATGCTTGGCCTTGGTTTCAGGGCGGCTGATCGGCACGTTATCGGTATGGCCGACGATGCGCACCTCAAAGTTCGAAGCGGCCGGCGAATTCAGAATGCGCGCCAATGATGTCAGACTGCTGGCAGCGCTGGAGGTCAGGTCGGCTGAGCCAAGCCCGAACGTAAAGTCACTGGCGAATCGCAGCATGCCGCGCTTCGCGTCGAAGGTGAGCATGTCCGGATGCTGTGCAGCCAACGCTTCAAGAGCTGCGGTGGTTTCTTCCGGCAGGGGGCCGAAGTCCAGTCCTGCAAGACGACGCAGCAGTTCATCGTAATCGCCGCCCATTGCCTGCAGTTCGCTCTCAAGCGCCGCCAGACGCCGCTGCATGGCGTTGTATTCTTTGGTGTGTTCTTCAGTTGAACGCGCCAACTGCTGTCGAACCGCTTCGAGGTTCGCCTTGGCCGTATCGCGCTCCTCCTCTGTTGCGTTCAACTGTTCCTGCAGCGAGCGGTTCGCCATCACCAGTTGATCGTATTTGGCCTGTTGCACACAGCCGCCAGCCATAAGCGGCAGTGCGATGAACGCAGTCACGGTAAAGAGTTGGGCGGAACGTCGCATCGTGGAAGTCCTCGAAAATGTCGTAATCAAACTGAGCGTTTGGAGTGTGCGTAGTGTATCGAACCTGGGGCGATATGCTAACTGATCGGAAAAAATTGCGCGGTCCGCGTCGGCGGGTCGCCCCTGCAGCATCGGCATGGAGCCGCCCTGAACGTGAATCCCCATCATCGAATCTTGATCACAGCCGCCGCCATTCTGGACGGTGAAGGCAGATACGCCGCTCCCGGGGCCGTGCTGGTCGAGGGCGATGTCATTCAAGCCGCCGGTACGCCGCAAGACGTCGGCCGCGTTGATGACGCTCAAACGCTCTGCCTGCCGGATGCAGTGGTGATTCCCCCCCTGGTGAACGTCCATTGCCACCTGGATTTAAGCCACATAGGGCCGGTTCCTTACGATCCGGATGGCGGATTTGTAAATTGGGTAAAGTTGGTGCGGCAGCGGCGGGCCAGCACAGATCCCGACATCGCTGCTGCCGTGGCCCGGGGCGTGCAACTGGCCCGTGCCGGCGGGACGGCGCTGATTGGCGATATTGCCGGCAACCGCTCGCTGGCGCCGCTGCGGGCACTCCGCGACGCCGGGCTGGGCGGGGTGAGCTATCTGGAAGTGTTCGGCATCGGGGCCCGCCAGTCAGCCGCTGCGGCGATGCTTCGCCAACTGGCAACGGCCGAGCCGCCCCTGAAAGACGGCGTTGCGTTTGGCGTGCAGCCGCATGCGCCATATTCGTGCGGCCTTGAGGTCTATCAGACTGCAGCCGCGCTCAATATGCCGATGGCGACCCATCTGGCGGAAACAGTGGAGGAAATCCAGTTCACCCGCACAGGGGATGGACCGCTGGCCGCCATGCTTAAGCAGATTGGCGTGTGGGACGAATCGATCACCGTCAGCGGCATGCATCCGATCGATCATCTCGCCAGCGTGCTTGCGCAACGGCCGTGCGTTGCAGCGCATCTGAATTACGTTGACGAGCGGCATATTGAACAACTTGCAGCATGGCCGATCACCGTGGCCTACTGCCCCCGCGCCAGTGCGTATTTTCGTCATCCGCATTCACACTCGCCATCGGATTCGCCAGATAGTCTTGCTCGACAGTCACGTCACTGTGCGCCGAATCTTGAAGCTGATGCGACAGGTTCGCATCACCGCTATCGTGACATGCTGCGCGCAGGCATCAATGTTGCTCTTGGCACCGACAGCCTGCTTTGTCTGGAGACGCCTGACCGCATCAGCGTGCTTGACGATGCGCGTTTGCTATACCGGCGAGACGGTGCTGATCCCATCACACTGCTTCGCATGGCGACGATAAACGGCGCACGGGCGCTTGGCTTTGACCCACAACTGGTTACGCTTGCGCCAGGGCCTGTGGCGGGCTTGCTGGCTTTGCCGATTGACCCGCACGATGCAGCCGATCCGCTGCAGCAGATATTTCAGCGGGACGATGCGCCGCGCTGGGTCATCGGGCCGTTTCGCGCACAAGACAACTGGCATCAACTGCCATGCAATGGCAATGGAGTCTGCACGCGATGAAAACGACTGATGCGGCTGAGCGCTTCACCGCCATGGACGCTGACCCTGTTACCGTCGCTCATCGATTGCTCGGCCAGCGGCTGGTGCGTGTGCTGCACGGCGAGCGTCTTGCAGGTACGATTGTGGAGGTTGAAGCATATCTGGGGGCATTGGACCGGGCAGCCCATACATATGGTGGACGACGCACGCCTCGCAACGAATCCATGTACAAAGGAGGCGGCTACGCGTATGTCTATTTCATCTACGGCAATCACTACTGTCTGAACGTTGTCTGCGGCAAACAGGATGAAGGCGTGGCGGTGCTGATCCGTGCGCTGGAGCCTGTCGAAGGCATCCAAACCATGTTTCGCAATCGTCCCCGCGCAAAGCGTCTGACGGATCTGTGTTCCGGCCCCGGCAAACTGGCTCAGGCACTCAGCATCGACCGCTCATTGGATGGCGTTGATCTTCGCACCAGCCCGTATCTTTTTGTCGAAAAGCAGCTTCGTCGTCCGCTGCCGGCTGATCAGATCGTCGCCACCCCTCGTATCGGCTTGAACCCCACAACCGAAGACTGGGCCGATTGGGCCACCCGGCCTCTTCGGTTCTATATCCGCGGTAATCCCCATGTGTCCCGGTAGAGTCGGTTGATTTTCTTATTTACGGTATGGATTTGAGCCGCAGGTCGATATCATTGCCGCGTCTCAACGCCGTGTTTGTTCGGCAGAGACAGCGAATAAGTCAACTCGGGAATTGTCCCGAAAACGCCCTCCCCGAGTGATTGTTTTTGCCCATGAGCCACCAACAGCAAACAGTTGACTGGAACAAACTCGTCAGCAACGGCCCCTATCCGCTGGAAGCGTTCAACTTTGTTCGTGAAGGTCTGAGCTATACCGCGCACAAGGTGCATGCTGATCTCGACTCGCTTCCTGAAAGCGAGCGGCACGTCACCGGTCAGCAGCTCTGCCTGGGACTGCGGGATTTTGCGATTGAGCGATACGGTCTGCTCGCGCCGGTGGTCTTTGAGCACTGGAACATTCGGCGTACCGATGACTTCGGCCGCATCGTCTTTCGCATGATTGAAGAGGGACTGATGAGCAAGACGCCGGAAGATTCGCTCGACGATTTTCGGGCTGTCTATGATTTTGACGAGGCGTTCAGTCGCGAGGAATTGCTGTCGCGTCTTGTGGCGTCATAAGCGTCTGACGCGAATGACAGCTTTGTTGTTGAACCTGCAAGCCTGCCGCTATCGCAGCGCGACATTACGGCGGTGGCTGTGTCTTGTTGAGTTTTGCCGCTTACGGTACGCTCAAGGACATGAGCAAGGCAGCGGGGCCTGTCCGCGAACCCAAATCGAAAAGCGTTTCGTCAGATACGCCGCTGCAGCGATTGCATCTCTGGCAGATTCAGGCGCTGCGCGATGTGCTCTGGGTGGGGGCGGTGGTTGTGTTGGTCTGGGTTGGCTACGCCTTGCGAACGGTGACCGTGCCGCTGCTTGTCGCGCTGCTTCTGGCGTATCTTTTTGAGCCGCTGGTGGCGCGGTTGTCCAGCCATCCGAAAGTACGCCGGCCCTTTGTCGTGGCGGGATTGCTGACGACGCTGCTGGTGGCCATCGTGCTCGTTCTGGCAGTGCTTGTGCCGCTGGTGGTGGGGCAGACGGTTCGACTAGTGCAGGATGTGCGGCAGGGCCGCTACGGGCCGGCCATTGTCGAGCTGCGCCAGTTCGTGCCGGAGAATCTTCAAAACGAATACGACTCCGCAGTGCAGGCCATCGGCGGCCTACTCGGCATGCGTCTGAATTCGTTTGAAGATGAAATCGGTATTGCCAACGGCCAGCAGCTTCAGGACGTTCCTGCAGATGCAGATGGGAATGCAGTTGCCAATGCTGCTACATCGCCTGAATTCGCGCACTCCTCTGCGCCGCTTATGACCGATGCGGAGATGCGCGAGCTGATTCGACAGGAAATCGCGGCGCAATTGGCCATTTCGCAGGAAACCGCTGGGGCTTCCAATCAGCTTACGGGTTGGCTGCAGCTTGCCCGGCGAAGCCTTGAAGCGGTTGTTTCATTCCTCGGACAGGTGCTGCAGATCGGCTTTCTGCTGTTTCTGATCCCGTTTTATTTCTTTTTCTTCAGCCTGTGGTATCCGAAGGTACTGGAGTTCGGCAGGAGCATGGTGCCCGTTGCGCACCAGGCCCGCACCTTCGATCTGCTGGGCAAAATGGATCGCGCAGTGGCGGGATTTGTGCGCGGCCAGATTGTCATCGCTGCGATCATGGGCGTGCTGTTCGCCATTGGATGGTCGATCTGCGGCGTGCCCTACGCGGTGGTGCTTGGATTGCTCGTAGGCATTTTCTGCGTCGTGCCGTATCTGGGCGGCATCGGTATTCCGCTTGCGGTCGGGCTGCTGTGGATGCGCCAACTGGGTCTGCCCGAAGCTGAACGAATGAGCTGGATCTGGATCATTGCAGGCCCGGTACTGGTGTTTGTGGTGGTGCAGTTGATCGAAAGCTACATTCTCACGCCCACAATCGCAGGCAAAGCGACGAATCTCGATCCGGTCACAATTCTCGTCGCTGTGCTGGCCGGCGGCACCGTTGGCGGGATATACGGCATGTTGCTGGCCATTCCCACTGCAGCGTGCGCGAAGATTCTCGTCACCGATGTGCTGATGCCCAAGATCAAAGCATGGCTCCGCGGCGAGGCGGAAGACCCGCTGCCGATCTCGCGCGAGTAGCTGTGCATGTCGCTGAATTATTTGCCTGACCGGTGATCAGATCAGTTGGATGCGCCGCGCCGTATGATGCGCATGTGATGCGTAATAGCCAAATCGATCGAAAGCATCATCATCATTGCAATCGCCGCATATGCAGCAGGCCGAGCGATGTGAATTGAACTGATTGCCCAACAGCAACAGTCGGCGCATCGCTTTGCGCGGCGCGTTCCTACTCATCATCGTTTCTTTGCGACTGCCGGGTGAAGTGCAGCGGATTGCATCGAATGTGATCCGTGTGGTTGAAAATTTTTTTAGCTGTGCACGGTAAGAGCATCGCTATTCCAAGTGAAGCGAGTTGAACCGGTCGCCATTCCTATGCAATTCGCTGCGCACAAACGCTCTAATCCATCCGCCATTTCTTTTCATGGAGGTAAACGCAATGGCTCAGAACCAAACCCCAGGACGAGGCACCAGCCAGCGGGGCTTCGCGAGCATGGATCCGGCGCGCCAGCGAGAAATCGCCAGCAAGGGCGGTCGGGCAGCGCACGAGCAAGGTACCGCGCACGAATTCACCCCGGAAGAAGCACGTGCAGCCGGACGCAAAGGCGGCCAGGTTGTCAGCAGAAATCGCGAACACATGTCCGAGATCGGCCGGCGCGGCGGTGAAGCGTCACACGGTGCACGCCGAGCAAGGGCCAATGCCGCAGCAAGCTCCAGAGAAGCTGAAACTCGCACCAGCGAGCAGCAGGAGCAGCCAGGCAGCCCGTAGAAGGCGTCAGTCGATGCCGCTGTCAGTGTCAGTGTTCGTGTTCGATCGATTTTGTTGATCGCATGCGCCGTGATGCGCACCTGACGGCGGCAATGCTGCCGGTTGATCGGCGTCATCACGGCCACGCGATCGCTGCAATTCCTGCCGCACCACGGCGTGCCGCATGAAGCTTTGAAATCAGTGACTTGTCGTCAGCAATCGACAAATCCCCACGCACATGCGCGGGGATTTGTCATTGACATGATTTGATCGATCATGCATGACATGACGCAAGAACTTACTGCTGCGGTTGCGCCATGATTTCGGCATTGATTGATGGCGTTGATGGTGGCAGCGGCAGCTTCTGCGCACCAATGATGCGTCGTCAGCGCTTTTTCTTGCGCTGTTTAAAGCGGCTTTTGATGCTTTCGGTGCGCGTCGAGCCGCGTCCGCCCAAGCCGGGCAGGCCCTTCATGCCGGGGATCATGTTCGGATCGATCTTCGACATCTCGCGCATCGCTTTGAGCTTGCCCATCGGGCCAAGGCTCGACATCTGCCGGGTCATTTTCTGAATCATGTCGAACTGCTTGGTGAGTTTGTTCACCTCTGCAGTCGACGTGCCCGATCCGGCCGCAATCCGCTTTGTGCGCGATTTGTTTAGAATGGAAATGTCGTCGCGCTCCTGTTTGGTCATCGAATGTACGATGCCTTCCAGCCGGTCCAGTTGCTTGTCATCGATCTCCACGTTCTTCAGCATCGAACCGACGCCCGGCAGCAAACCAAGCAACTGCTTCATCGGTCCCATCCGCCGAATCGAACGCAACTGCTTGAGGAAGTCATCCATCGTGAGCTTGCCCGCGGCCATCTTTTCAGCCATCTTCTGGGCTTCTTCTTCGCTCACTTCCTGCTGGGCTTTTTCAACCAGCGACACCACGTCGCCCATGCCGAGAATGCGGCTGGCCATGCGTTCTGCATGAAACGCTTCCAGCGCATCGAACTTCTCGCCCACGCCGATGAACTTGATCGGCGCGCCGGTCACCTGCTTGACCGAAAGCGCCGCTCCGCCGCGGGTGTCGGAATCGAACTTCGTGAGAATCACGCCGTCGATCGCCAATCGTTCGTGGAACGCCTTGGCTGCGTTCACCGCATCCTGACCAGCCATCGCGTCAACCACGAGATAAATCTGATGCGGGTTGAGCGTGCGGTTGATCGCCTCCAGTTCGCCCATCAGTTCATCGTTGATGTGCAAACGTCCAGCGGTGTCGAGGATCAGGACATCCGCCCGCTGCTCGCGTGCTGCGCGCAACGCCCGCTGACATACACCCACCGCCACGCCCACCGCTTTGCCGTATTCAGCGCATTTGTCCGGCTCGGCGTAGAACATCACCTTGGCGTGGCCCTTGGCCTGCTGCTGCACGGTGTCCACCACCACGCGAAGCTGCTCGACCGCCGCCGGCCGCTGCAGGTCTGCCGCCGCCACCATGACGTTTTTGCCGCGCTGCTTGAGATACGCCGCCAGCTTGCCGCAGGTGGTGGTTTTGCCCGAGCCTTGCAGGCCGCACATCATGATGATCGTGGGCGGCGGCTCCACCATCATGATCTGCCCGTCGCTGCCATCGCCTGCGCCCATCAACTCCACCAGGCGATCGTGCACGATGCCGATCATCTCCTGCCCGGGCTTGAGGCTCTTGGTTACCTCCCGGCCGATCGCTTCCTGCAATACCTGATCGCAGAACGATTTCACCACGTCCAGGTGAACGTCTGCTTCCAGCAGCGCGGTGCGCACATCGCGCATCGCTTCCTGCACGTTGTCTTCGGTAATGCGTCCCCGGCCCGACAGCCGACGGAACACATCGTTAAATCGATCTGAAAGATTTTCGAACATGTCTGTCAATGACCTTCGTTTTCGACGTGCGCAGTGTGTCCGTTCCAGTTCATCAATACTGAAACTGACTGATTGAACCGGAACGCCAGGATTCAGAAGGCCAGCGCTGTGACCGCAGCGAAGCAGTAATCATAGCCCGAACACCGCTCCACGTCGCTTGCTGACAAGCCGCAGGTGAGGGCAAAGGCGTCGCGTCTGGCGTCATTGCGCATTTTGCCTCTCAAGAGCCTCGGCATAGACAGCAGCAACATTCCACCTCTGACCTCTGTCGTCAATGGTGGTGTGCGCTGACCGCATCACATGCGTCTGGCCGCAGCCAGCCGCCGTCAAACAGAATCGATGCTGCTGATGCTCTCGAAGCGCCGCGCTGACGTTATGCGCCGTTGGCTTTATTGCCCGGGCGGAAGATGCGGAAAAGCTTCTTCACCGGGTCATAGAACTCATCCACCACGCGTTCTTTGAGCGGGATGATGCCGTTGTCGGTGATGTGGATGTGCTCCGGGCAGACCTGCGTGCAGCACTTGGTGATGTTGCAGTAGCCGATGCCGAACTCGTTGCGCAGCTCTTTGATGCGGTCTTGAGTATCGAGCGGGTGCATCTCCAGCGCTGCGCTATAGATCAGGAAACGCGGCCCGATGAACTCGCTGTGCTTGTGGTGATCGCGCAGGACGTGGCAGACGTCCTGGCACAGGAAGCACTCGATGCACTTGCGGAACTCCTGCACGCGGTCGATGTCCGCCTGCTGCATCTTCCAGCCGCCGGCCTTTTCCTCATCCGCAGTCTTTTTCCGCGGCGTGAACTTCTTGATGCGTTTCTTCACCTCGAAGTTCCACGACACATCGGTCACCAGGTCTTTGATGGAAGGGAACGTCTGCAGCGGTTCGACGATGACGGGCATGCTGGTATCGATCTGATCCAGCCGCGTCATGCACATCAGACATGGTTTGCCATTGACTTCCGCCGAGCACGAGCCGCATTTGCCGGCCTTGCAGTTCCAGCGCACCGCCAGATCGTTGGCCTGGGTGGCCTGAATCTGGTGCACCGCGTCGAGCACGACCATGCCGGGGGTGACCTCGGTGTTGTAGTCAACGAATTTCCCGCCGTTCTTGTCGCCTCGCCAGATACGGAACAGAACGTTGCGGCTGTTTCCGTTGGCAACGTGGCTGGGGCTGGGATGCACAGTCGGCTTCTGATCCTTGCCTTCGATCAGATCATCCGGCTGGGGTTTCAGACGTTCAATTTTCGGAGACACCATGGGAGGCAGATTATACGCGCAAATGCAGATTGCAACAGAATCGGCCGAACTGAGCTTCAAGGCAAGACCCCCGGAAATTACCCCGGAAATCGCCCCGAAATCGCACATTATGGGGCTATGGATTCGGTGTGTGCTTGTGCGGCGTGCTCTGTATGCTCGCTGGAAGTGGGGGCGCGTTGGTCGCAGCGTGCGCAGGGGACACCGGTCATGAACGCGCTTGGCGCCAATGCACGTTCCAGTTCATCTTCTCCTTCAAGCGTGATGCGAACGCGTGTGCGGATAGTGGCGGTAATCGGAACAGATGCCATGACGCTGGCTTGGGGTGAGCATGCAGCGATACGAGCGGCGGCATGCTAGCCCCGGTGAGGACAAGACGGCGTTGACGGGTTTGGCGACTGGGCCATGGATGTGGCGCGATCATCTTGCCGAGTTCTTTGCCGATTGTGCAGCAGCCGACGACGCAACAGTGATCATCGAGCAATGACGAGCAATGAAATGAAGTGAACCACGGCTCGAATTGATGCGCTGCGGTGTGATGTTCAAAGCGGTCCCGGAAGACTTTCTTATCGCTCGTGAACATATGTGATAGGCAAGGTCGGCAGGGCGTGATTCTCCTGAACACCCTGTTATCTCAATACACAAAGCTTCCCGTCTGGCTTCATTCCTCGGACGGTTCGGTAAAGCAGATACGATCACTGACCGTATCTGGGTGGTCATTCGCCTATCCTTACGACATGTAAATTTGGGCTAAATCTGGGAAGTCTTGTTATCTATGGTCCCAGTAGCAAAATGATGAAGCAGGCGGTTGAATTCTCTTGCGTGGCGGCGCAGCGTTGAAATAAAATGGCCGCCAGCACGCGGCCGCAGCCCCTTGCGGACGCGAGACCTTTGTTTTCAATCGATCAGGAGAAAAGAAACATGCGCGTTCGTTCGTTTGTACGGACCAGCGTCCTGGCGGTGGTTGTGTCAACAGCCGCGAGCCAGACCGCTTCGGCGGGTGCCAATCTTGTGACCAACGGCAGCTTTGAGACCGGCGATTTCACAGGCTGGTCCACGGTAGCCGCGGGTGTGGGTTCGAACTTTACAGTGCAGAGTGGCAGCGGTTGGGACGGCACTCACGCAGCGCTGTTCAGCGCCACCGGCGGCCAGTACGATCAGATCTTTCAGGATCTGAACACTGAGGTTGGCCAGACGTATCTGCTGGAGTTCTGGATCATGAACCTCGGCCTCGAGAATGACGGCCTGCTGGTGAAGTGGGGCAACCAGACGCTGCTCGACGGTCCCGTGCAGTCGGAACTGGAAACGTATGTGTACTTCTCGTTTGAAGTCACGGCACTCAGCTCGCTGACGGAACTGCGCTTCGGCGGCTTCGACGGCAGCGCGGGTTTCTACCTCGACAACATCAGCGTCACACTCATCCCCGCGCCGGCGGGACTGGCAATGCTGGGCATCGCGGGCCTCAGCGCAGGCCGGCGACGGCGGCGCGCGTAAGGCGCAATTTACGATGAGCTCCAAAAACGAACTTCGCCGGCGTATTCACGCAACGTGAGTACGCCGGCGTTTGTCGTAGCACGAACAGTGTTGCTCTACTAATTACTTGTTCTCTTCGATGATCTGCTGCAATTCCGCGGGCATGGGCGGACGAGGCTGACGATGCAGTTCCATTTCACCGGTCTGCGGATTGCGGCGGATGACCGTGTTGTGATTGCCGAAGTTGGCTTCGTCCTTGGACGGGTAATCCTCGCGGAAGTGCCCGCCGCGCGACTCCCTACGGTCCAGGCCGGAAAGGATCAGCGCTTCGGAAACCGTCAGCAGGTTCTGCAGGTCAAGTGCAGTATGCCAGCCGGGGTTGTACTCACGGTTGCCCGGCACGACGACATTGGCAGCCCGCTTCTTGAGTGCGCGGACGCCCTCGAGCGCTTCGGTGAGATCCTGTTCGTTGCGCACGATGCCGGCCTTGGCCTGCATCAATTCCTGAAGGTCGTACTGCACCTGGTAGGCGTTCTCGCCGCCGCCTGAAACCTGCCGCTCAAGCGGCGCAAGGGCTTTGCGCGCGGCTTCCTGAATCTGCTCTTCATCCAGGCGCGGTGCGGGATTTTCCTTTGCGAACTTCGCTGCGAACTCACCGGCCCGCTTGCCGAAGACGATCAGATCGCTCAGTGAGTTTCCGCCAAGACGGTTCGCGCCGTGCAGACCCGCAGCGACTTCGCCTGCGGCGAACAAGCCCGGCACGGTGGACATCTGCGTGTCGCCGTCTACACGCACGCCGCCCATGACGTAGTGCGTGGTCGGGCCGACTTCCATCGGTTCTTTCGTGATATCGACGCCGGCCAGGGTAATGAACTGGTGATACATCGAAGGCAGCTTGCGCTTGATGTAATCAGCGTCGATGGTCTTGCCATCAGCGTCCTTCTGGCCCTGTATCCATGCAATGTCAAGGAACACGCCGCCGTGGGGCGAGCCGCGGCCGGCTTTGACTTCTCGCATGATGCAGCGCGCGACGTGATCGCGGGTGAGCAGTTCCGGCGGACGCCGCGCGGATTTGTCGCCAATGACGTAGCGCCAGCCTTCTTCCTCGTTGTCAGCCGTGGAGGAGCGGTAGTTCTCGGGGATGTCATCGAACATGAAGCGGCGGCCTTCGGAGTTGCGCAGCACGCCGCCCTCGCCGCGCACGCCTTCGGTGACGAGGATGCCGCGCACGGAGGGGGGCCAGACCATGCCGGTGGGATGGAACTGGACGAACTCCATGTCCATGAGATCGGCGCCAGCGTTGTACGCCAGCGCGTGGCCATCGCCGGTGTATTCCCAGCTGTTGGAGGTGATCTTGTAGGCTTTGCCGATGCCGCCGGTGGCGAGAACGACAGCCTTGGCGTGGAAGACGCGGAAGCGGCCAAGCTCGCGGTCGTAGCCGAAGCAGCCGACAACGCGTGCGTTGGGATCGCCGGGCGTGCCGTCCTGCAGCAGCGTGATGGCGGTGTGCTCCATGTACACGCTGATGCCCTGATGGATGCCGTGATCCTGCAGCGTACGGATCATCTCCAGGCCGGTGCGGTCGCCGACGTGCGCGAGGCGCGGGTAGCGGTGGCCGCCGAAGTTGCGCTGAAGAATGAGGCCGTCTCTGGTGCGATCGAACACTGCGCCCCAGGCTTCCAGTTCGCGCACGCGTTCGGGGGCTTCTTTGGCGTGAAGCTCAGCCATGCGCCAGTTGTTGAGATACTGTCCGCCGCGCATGGTGTCGGCAAAGTGAACGCGCCAGTTGTCGCGATCATCAACGTTGGCCAGCGCAGCCGCCATGCCGCCTTCGGCCATGACGGTGTGGGCCTTGCCAAGCAGGCTCTTGCAGATCAGGCCAACCGAGCATCCTGCAGCGGAAGCTTCGATTGCGGCGCGAAGACCTGCGCCGCCGGCCCCGATGACGATGACGTCATGTTCGTGTTTGGTATATCCAAGGTCAGCCAACGAAGTCGCACTCCTTGTCGAGAGCAGGCTGCTTGCGGCCTGGCGCGATCACGCGTGCCTCAGCGCGAAACCGCAAGCGGCAATCAGAACACAATCCTGTAATCCGTCCATATCCCCATTGAGCACAGCCGCACGTAGACGTCGGCAAAACCAACCCAGAAAAGGCTGATCCACGCCCATTGCATGTGCCAGCGGTTCAGGCAACTCACACACTGGTAAGCCTGATATTGGGCCTTGTTGGACGACACGCAATCTTTCTTTCCGCCAATAAGGTGCCGCAGCGAGTGGCAGCCGAAGGTGTAGAACGCCAGCAGCACAGCGTTGAGCGTGAGTACGATCGAACCGACGCCGATGCCGAAGTGCTTGTTGCCCTCAGCATCGATGAAGATGTAACTGATGATCGCGTCGTAGGAGAGGATGCCGATGAAGATCAGAGCCAGATACAGGAAGTAGCGGTGCACGTTCATCAGCACCAGCGGCAGCCAGCGTTCGCCCCAGTAGCTCTTGCGCGGTTCGCCCACGGCGCAGTTGGGCGGGTCGCCCCAGAACGCTTTGTAGTACGCGCCGCGGTAGTAGTAGCAGGTAAAGCGGAAGCCGCCGGGCGCCCAGAGGATGAGCAAGGCGGGTGTGAGCGGAATGATGCCGAAGATGGATTTGGGCAGCCAGTCCGGCCAGGGACCGAACCATGCGTGTTCGAGCGGCGCAGCGCCTTCACGTTCGATGTCGCTGTACAGCACGGGCGAATACATCGGCGAAAGATACTGCGACTGATATTCGGTGCCTGCGGGACCAGCGAACCAGTAGTGCTCACCCTGAAGAGCCGCCCAACTGGAATAGACGATGAACGACAGGAAGTAGATGAACGTGATGGTGGGGAACAGCCACCAGGTGTCGCGGCGGTTGGTCTGCAGCGCACCGCGTGGAGCTGGCGGCTTGACCTGTGGCAGGGAAAGATTGGCTCGCGTCATGTGATCAAATCCAGATGAAGCGGGGCATCATGGCATGGCAGCCAGTTGGCATCAAGCCCCACAACACATAGTGCGGTTCGCCACCAGCCCGAGTCGTGGCGATTGACCGTTGGGGCCGCGTTCTGGCAGCCATATTGTGAAACATTGCACGATCTTACCCGATCTGGCCCGCACGTGCTGGCTCAGCGATCAACCGAGGTGAAAAACATCGCTCTAGCCGCTTGCCGAAAGCGTTGTGCGGTGTATGTCCTGGGGCAGGGCGAGCCGGACCTAGGCAAAACGGGTTGGTTTGCGGTGGCTGCACAGGCCCAAAAATCAAACACGCGACTCAAAAGTCGCGTGTCGAACAGGCAAGCGAGGCGGACGGGACTCGAACCCGCAACCACTGGCGTGACAAGCCAGTACTCTAACCAATTGAGCTACCGCCCCTAAAGCCCCTGCTGAGGCGTTAATAATGTAGCACGCTGCGGCGCAGGGTCAAGCCCTCTGGACGCTCCGGCAAAGGGATGGGCACGCGGATCAGTTCAACTCCGATTCGCTGGAAGCTCTATTCTCCGGACCAGGCAGATTGCCTTGCTGCTGGCAGGGTTGCCAGAGCCGGATCAGGCAGGTTCGCACCGGCTTACGCACGAACGCCGGTTCATCGAAATCTGCGGTTTCTGCCGGCTGGAACGAAGCGAAATGGCCCTGAAACGAAAGCGCCATTTGATGGCCTGCCCGCATTTTCACTTTGCGTCGATCCAGTTGTCGCTCCACGCTGCCTCGACAACCAGCGGCACCTTCAGCGACATCGCGGCTTGCATGCGCTCAACCACGAACTTTGCCACGTTTTCAACGTGAAGGCGCGGCGCTTCAAACACCAGTTCATCGTGAATCTGCAGCACCATGCGCGTTTGCGCAAACGCTTTCAGCGCATCCTTGCTCGCAAGCCATTGACCGGAATGGGGGGGCGTTTCACCCCGGCGGGCCGTTTCCAGTGAGCGGTGAATGTCGATCATGGCGAGTTTGATTAGATCCGCTGCGCTGCCCTGCACCACCGTGTTGATCGCCAGTCGCTCGCCCAGTGCGCGTTGCTGGGGCGTGTTTGAGTGAATTTGCGGGATCGGCCGCCGGCGCTTCAGCACCGTCTCGACATACCCCTGAGTCATGGCGGTATCAATGCACCGGTTCAGAAACTCCGCGATTTTGCTGTATCGCGCCTTGTAGTCAGCGATGATCTTCGCTGCCTGCTCGTTGGTGGTTTTGGTGCCCGCCAGACTCAATCGCCACGCCAGGCCATAGGGCGTCACGCCGTACACGATGCCGAAGTTGACCATTTTTGCACTGGCTCGCTGCGCACTGGTGACTTCCTCGGGAGATACGCCGAACACCTCTGCCGCCACGGCAGTGTGAATGTCCACGCCTTTGTGAAACGCTTCGATCAGCGCAGGGTCGTCAGCCAGATGGGCCAGCAGGCGCAGTTCAATTTGCGAGTAATCAGCGGTGATGAGAACGTTGCCCGGCTCCGCCACGAATGCCCTGCGAATCTCGCGGCCGACCTCGGTGCGAATCGGAATGTTCTGCAGGTTCGGGTCCGATGAACTCAATCGACCCGTCACAGCGACGGTTTGATTGAATGAGGCATGAATCCGTCCGGTGCGCTTGTTGATGGCCTCTTTGAGCGCTGCCAGATACGTGTTCACCAGCTTGGTCAGTTGGCGATACTCCACAATCAATCGCGGCAGAGGAGAATCGATCGTTGGATCGTTGGCGAGTTTGTCCAGTACTTCCTGATCAGTGGAAGGGCCGGTCTTGCCGCGTTTGACCACCTTCAATCCCAGGCCCGGCGGATCCTGATCAGGCGTGTTGAACAGCACTGCAGCCAGTTGCCTGGGCGAATCGGGATTGAACGGATGCGGAGCTGCATCCATCGCCTCGCGGCGGAGAGTTGCAACGCGTTTTTCCAGTTGCTCGCGCTGACGGTCAAGCTCATCCGGATCAACCTTGATGCCGTTCCACTCCAGTTCCGCCAGCACTTCCACCAGCGGCATCTCAACATCGTCAAACAATTTGGTCAGCTTCATTGCGCGAAGCTGCGGCTGCATGCAGTCGCGCAGGCGCAGCGTAATATCCGCATCTTCAGCGGCATACGCTGTCGCCTGATCGAGCGGCACCTGATCGAAGGATTTTTGCTTTCTGCCTGTGCCGATCAGGTCGGTAATCGGAATGCACGTGTGGTTGAGCAGCGCAAGAGCCAGCACATCCATCTTGTGACTGGAACGCGTTGCATCAATGACGTAACTGGCGATCATCGTGTCAAAGACCACACCAGCCAGACGCACGCCGTGCTTGCGCAGTACGTTGATATCGAATTTCAGATTGTGGCCGATCTTTTTGATCTTCGGATCTTCCAGCACCGGCCGCAGGCGATCGAGCACTGTTGCAGTGTCAAGATGATTCTCCATCTCCGGCGAGCGTGTGGGGATGTACACGCCCGTGCCCGCTTTGAGTGAAATGGAGATGCCGCATAAGTTGGCGTCGATCGGCGAAAGGCCATCGGTTTCGGTATCCACCGCAAACTCGCCGGCTTTCTTGATCTGACTGATAATCGCGTCAAGTTGTGCGGTTGTGCGAATGCACTCGTACGTGCCGCCTGCAGGCGAGAGTGCCTGCTGTTGTGCTGCGCGCTCTTTTTCCACGTGCGAAAACAGCCCGTCAGCAAGATCGTCGTGGTGAGTAGGCTTGGAAGAAGCAGCCTCGCCGCGGGTTGCTTCTGCATCAATCGCGCCGTTACCGCTCACCAGCGCGCGCAACTCATCCTGCATGTGGTTAAAGCCAAGCTCACGAAAAGTTGCCAGCAGATCGTTGACCGGCAGATCAGTGGGGCGGCATACCGCTTGAGATAATTCAAAGTCAATCGGCAGGTCGTCTTTCAACGAAACCAACTGCCGAGCGAGCGGCAACTGATCTTTCGCAGCTTCAAGATTCTCACGGCGCTTGCCTTTGATCTCATCCAGATGTGCCAGCAGGTTGTCAACCGATCCATATTGCAGGATAAGCTGGCTCGCTGTTTTAGGGCCGATGCCCGGCACGCCGGGAATGTTGTCAACCGCATCGCCCATCAGCGTGAGGATGTCCACAACGTGCCGCGGTTCCACGCCCTCAACGCCGAACACATCGGCTGCGGTGACAGCCTGGTTCTTGTGCACATCGAACAGTTCAACGTGATCGTCGAGCAGTTGCGCGAGGTCTTTGTCGCGTGAGACGATGCGAATGTGCAGATCGGGATGCTCGCGGCGAAGGCGGCGCACGAGCGTGGCAATGGCGTCGTCGGCTTCGACACCCGGCTCGGCCACAACGGGCACGCGCATCTGCTGCATCACCTGCAGGCAGCGCTCGACCTGGGGATGAAAGTCGTTCGGCGTTTCCTTGCGCGTGGCTTTGTATTCCGGATACAGCTCGCTGCGAAATGTCTCGCGATCGCCTGCTGCATCAATCACCACCGCCAGGTAATCGGGCTTGTATTTGCGCAGCACCTTCAGCAGCATGCCCACGAAACCATAGGTGAGATTGGTCGGTTCCTTCGTGACCGGACTGGTCATGCCGGGACGAATGGCGTGATATGCGCGAAAAAACTGCGCGTGGCCATCAATGAGATACAGCGTTTTTCGACCGTCAGGTTCAGGCATGGTGCAAGAAGAAGTCTACGCTGCGGTGAGATGAAAGGCGATTGAACAAGCTGCTGCGCAATCGGGATGACAAGCCCTTTGAGTGAGTGGAAAAAGACGTTGTCCGCTGCGTTTCAGCCGGCTTGAAGTTCATCAAAGAACGCGCTGATCAATCGCTGTCGCTGACATACTGTTTGTGCAAGTCTCTTATTGCTGCCAGATAAGTTTCGCTTACCTGCACGTGACGCCGCGCCATCACGGTGCGGGCGATGTCGATGAATTTTTCCAATCGAAACGTGCGCGTGCCTTCGTTGGTCATCCACGCGAAGCGTTTGACTGTCGTAGGCGGCGGGGCAGTGGTGGCGATCATCGCTCCGGTGCCCAGCACGCTGCCGGTCATGATGCGCGTGCCGATGGCGGTCTTGACGTGATCGCCGATGATCGCACCCAGAAACTGCATGCCGGTGCGGTAGCGCGGCCCGTTTTCATCCAGGCGCATCACCACTTCGCCGTAGGTATTCAGCAGATTCGAGTTGGTCGTATCTGCACCGAGGTTCACCCATCGACCTACCCATGAATCGCCAAGGTGTCCATCGTGAGCTTTGTTGGAAAAGCCCTGGAAGATCGTCGCTCCGATTTCGCCTGCCACCTTGCAATACGGGCCAATGGCGGTGTTGGCCTTGATCAGCGCGCGATCGAGCACCACCGCATCAGCGCCGATGGAGCATGGACCGCAGATGATCGCGCCGGGCCGAATCACCGCACGTTCATGCACCATGATCGGGCCTTGCTCAGCGTCGAACACGACATTGGGGTAGATGCGAGCGGTTTCATGAATTTCAACCGGATGCTGCCCGATGACCGTTGCCACGTCGGTTGGAATCTGCGCATCGAGAATGCGCATCGAAAGAATGTCATGCGGAATCGTCTGCTTGGCCAGCGCGAGCACTTCCCACGGATAGCGGTACAGCACACGGTTGGGCAATCGCTCGATTCGCGTGCGCTCATGCAACTGGCCGGTTGTGAGAAAGTACTCCGCATCGGCGTGACGCAGTTGCGCTGCAATAACGTGCCCGCTGGCTTCTTCGATCAACGCTTCGCCGACGCCCAGGTTGATCGTCGCATCGGGCATGCTCCAGCGGCCGTTCACGCAATAGATAACTTCTTCATTGGGTAACTCGTTCACCGGAGCGTTGGCGCGCTCTGCAACCAGCGTGCGCAGGCGGGCGGGCACCCAGTATCCAGCCAGCGTTCGCGGCCGATGCGCTGCGATGCGTCCGGCGGTGGTGTACATGCCGGTCCGCACTTCGAATGAAGCGCGCAGGTCCGTCATCGGGCCAAGCTGGCCCAGGCCGTCGTCAAAGATGATCATGCGGTGCATGCGCAAAGCATAATCGGGCTGAGCCGATATGGCGGAGCGCACAACTCGGAAAGATGAACGGTTTCAGGCTGTGCCGTGCGGTTACCACCCTGAAGTGCGGCGGTGGGTGAACGACTGAAACCCCCACAGCGGCATCGTGACGTTGAGCAGCCAACCGATCGGCATGGCCAACAGCGCACTGTAGATGGCGATACCGAAGCGAAACAGCAGTTCTCGGAACGCGCCTGTGGGCAAAACCGCTTCGCTGTACAGCCCCGAACGCAAGACGAGAATCGAAACCGCCACAAGCGCCGTTGCCACGAGGCAGGTAAACGTGAGAAACGCCATGGTGACCATTCGGCGGCGGAAAACCATCGTGCGAAGCTGCAGGATCAGGTAACCGCCCGCCACGTATCCCAGTGCATGAGGGCCGAGAAGGTGATACTCCAGGCCGCGATCAGACGGCGCCAAGTCCATCAACATGCCCAGTATCCAGCACGCCCACAGCACGCTTGAGCGATGCGCAAAAAGCGAGACAAATACCACCAGGCAGGCGACAAGATCGGGCGACAGGCCACGCAGTTGCTCCAGCGTGAACACGTTGCGCACGCTCACCTGCACCACGATCAGAACAAAGGCAAAAGCTGTAAAGACCGACCACCTCATGGCGTTGCGCCCTCTTCGCCCCCAAGCTCGGCGTGATCCAGTTCGATCTTCAGCACCACGTCGGCCACTTGCGAAATCTGTAGGGCCGGCCGCACCGTAATGTTGTGGCGCAGCGGCTGCATATCATCGTTCTGAATCGATTCCACCGTGCCCACGATCATCGCTTGAGCGCTCTGCGGCCAGGCCGGATCGAGTAGCCGCACGACGTCGCCGACGGATATGGGCACAGTGGCCTCGGCCTCTGCTGAAAATGTCCCGTTGCCCACCGGTCGAAGCAGCAGTTTGGGAAAACTGCTGATGGAACCGCCAGCGTGATCGCGCGGCACCACAACGGCTTCAATCATGCGCGTGGAAGGATGTGTGATCGGACGCAGCGTGCATTGCACGGCTGAGACATCATCAGTTACCTGCCCAAGCAGCTGCACTGCGTCATAAACTGCAATCGTGCGAGGCTTTACGCCATGACGAGCGCCGCGATTGAGCGTCACCAGACCGATTGATGATGTCGGCGACCGCAGCGCGACGCGCGCGGTAATGGGCCGCACCGGTGTGCGAAGCTGCTCGGAAGAAAACTTCTGCAACTGTTCAAGCTGTCGCTCCAGCGCTTCCACCTTGGCCTGCTCAGCAAGGTAGCGGCGCTCGAACTCGCGCATCTGCGATTCAAGGTGGCGCACATACTCTTCGTCACCGATGGGGCCGCGGCCAAGCGTTGACGGGGAAGGCCGAAGCCATTCGCTGAGCATGTTCAGCGGCAGGGCAAAGGGCGTTACGACAATCTGCACGACCTCCGCCAGCGGTCGGGTCCAGCCCAGGGCACGTCCCGGCAACAGCGCGGCGATGAACGTCAAGGTCAACGCGATTGCAAGTGATCGTTGTGTATTGAAAAACGACCGAGGCATGATCAAACGCCGGGAAGCCAACTTGCCATGACGCCGATGAAGTTATCGCGACCGTGCGCGACGCAAGCCGACAGGCTCCAGGATCGACAGGCTCGGCACTGTGATGTGTCGGCGTGCAGGCGTCTCACAGGTCGTCCATGTCCGATTCCATCGTTGCTTTCCACTCCTCGATATTCTCGAGGTAGATGCTGGTGCCGCGGGCAACGCACGTGAGCGGATCGTCAGCGACGCGCACGTCAAGCCCCGTTGCGTTGGACATCACGACATCAAGACCACGCAACAATGCTCCGCCGCCCGCCAGCACGATGCCGTTATCGACCAGATCGGCAGCCAACTCCGGTTCGGCTCGTTCCAGCGTGCGCGTGACCGCCTCGATGATCGCTGAGATCGGCTCCTGAAGCGCTTCGCGAATTTCTTCGCTGGTGACGACCGTCTTGCGCGGCAGGCCGGAGATGTTGTCCCGGCCGCGGACTTCCATGCTCATCGGCTCGCCCACCGGCGCAGCTGAACCGATCTCGATTTTGATGCGCTCAGCGGTCTGCTCACCGATGGTGAGGTTATACGTTTTTTTCATATGGTTCATGATCGCTTCATCGAGATCATCACCTGCGACGCGCACCGATTCGCAGGTGGCGATGTCCGCCAGCGACATGATGGCGACTTCAGTTGTGCCGCCGCCGATATCAACGATCATGCTTGCAGTCGGCTCGACGATGGGCAATCCCGCACCGATGCCTGCCGCCATTGGCTCTTCAACCAGATACACTCGCCGCGCGCCGGCGCGCTCCGCTGAATCAAGTACAGCGCGTTTTTCAACGGCAGTAATGCCCGAGGGAATCGCAATTACGACGCGCGGTCCGAAGATGCGGCTTCGGCCGTTCACCTTGCGAATGAAATAATTCAACATCGCTTCGGTGATTTCGAAGTCGCTGATGACGCCGTCCTTGAGCGGACGGATCGCGCTGATGCTGCCGGGCGTTTTGCCCAGCATCTCTTTGGCCGACCAGCCCACCGCATTGCCGTTATTGAGCACACGATTGGTGCCGCGCTTGACAGCGACGACCGACGGCTCGTTGAGCACGATGCCCTCGCCGCGCACACAGACCAGGGTGTTGCAGGTCCCCAAGTCGATACCCATATCGACACTGAACCAGCCAAGAAGATGATCGAGAAACACCGAGGTCAGCTCCCTAGGAAAAGCGTGGCAATCTGGGCATCATTGACAAAACAGGCCGATTGCTCAATCGTCAAACTACCCATCAAAGGGTGAATGATACGACAACAGCGTCAGCCGTGGGGGCTGACGCTGCAAGATGTTCGGGGAATTGAAGGCGAAGGTCAAGAAAATAAGCAGATCAGCGACGGCTGTTGGTCACCAGCTTGAACATCCCGCCGGGCTCATTTCCGTCGGCCGAATGGCTGATGTTCTTCGTGGCCATCAGCGCCACCCCCGCAGCCAGCACCAGAAACGCCACGCACAGCAGCCCGGTGTACACGTCCAAGTCACCGCTGGCTCGGCGAGGCATTGGGGCATTGAACTGGGTCATCGTTGAACACTCCTTAAGGGCTGGCGTGCCAGCCCGGCAATCTCATCAGGTCAGGACCAACAGCAGCCGCTTTACCGCTGACCGGCATAGGCGTGAGCGGTCTGGCCAGCGGCGACCCGGCCACGGGTGACCGGGTCTTCCAGGCTCACCACGCCGGTGGCGCGGTTGATGTCAACGTCGATAATCCGCAGAACGCCGATGAAATCGCCGCCGTTGTTGATGGTCATTTCCCAGCCTTCCTTCACGCCATCGCGGCTGCCGGCGTCAATTTCCGCCAGAACCTGGCTGGTGCTGCGATCCACGCGAATGATCGTGGCGGTCAGCGTCTTGTCGGGAATCAGGCTGCCCACGCGCACGTCATCGCGGCCGGTGAAGCCCTGCTGGAACGCCAAGCTCAACTGCGTCAGCACTTTGCTGTGCTCATCCTTCAGGCGGGCCAATTCCTCAGCCAGCGCCCGGCGGGCCTGCTCAGCCACCTCAAGCTGGGTGGTGACTTCCTTGAGCGCCTCATCCAGTTCGATCTTTTCCTTTTCGATGCGAACCGCATCAGCGCGAAGCTGGCGAACCTCGCCGACGAGGCTTTCGGTCAACTGCTGGCCTGCTTCAACGCTTCGGGTCAGCATGGAGAGCCGGCCGCTGATTTCCGACTGCATGCCCTCAGCCGCCAGACGCTGCATTTCAAGCTGCCGAATGGTGACCTGGGCAGCGGCGTTTTCGTTCTGCAGGGCAGTGTTCGCGTTGCGAAGCTCGGCAATTTGCTCCATCAGACGTGCCTGCTCAGCGCCGGCGCTGGCCTGGGCGGCCCGCAGGGCTTCGTTGGCTGCCGCTGCGGCCATTTCAGCATCCTGGAACCGCGCCTTATAGCTGTTCTCGTTGTGGGAATAGACCACCACCAGCGGAACAAGCATGACCGCCAAGAGCGAAACCAGCACAATGAAAAGTTTGGTCAGTACGTGCACGGTTGATTCCTCGCCAATCTTGAGAACGCCGCTCCCGACAGTCCGGGAGTGCGGCCGTTGCGGACGCCAGCGGTCCGAACGTCCGCCAAAGCGGCCAAGCTGCCGCATGAACAGGAACAAGTGGCCTGTCTGCGGATAACGTCAAACTTCCTTCATACCGTCGATCATTCGCTCGGATTGAGCCTGCAGTTGCGTTGACCGATCCGTTGACAACGCCATGCCTTGCACAGGCCGCACCGATGGGGTGTCTGTTGTACCGATACCGTCAATTCGTGTCAATACCGCCAGCGGTTCCGCCATGTTGAATCAGGATGTGCTCGGCCTTGCACATTGATGCAATGTGGTGTGAGAACAGTCAAAAAAGTGCGCCAAACCTCGCCAAACCCCGCGATCTGCCGCCTCGCCAGCCATTCAATTGCATGTCCCTTGCTTGATGCCCATCTCGCTTTCCTGCGCCTTATATATCCATTCCATATCTGCATCTGCCGCCCATGCTTCCACTTGGCTTCATCGACCCGCCTCAGTCGGCCCAGCAGTTCGTCAGTCTGATCAGCGACGCCTTCGGACGCGCTCTGCGGCTGCCTGAAAGCGCGTCGGGGGGCGGCAGGCCCAGAATCATCCTCAGCGACAGCGGCGATGGCGAAAACTATCCGTCGCTACGCGATTTGTTGATCGACCTCAGTGACGCGAGCATCGACGCTGCCGCGCTGCCGCCTCGGCCCCGCCCCCACAAGGACCGCGTCCCCGGCCCGTCGGTCAATCGTTTTCGTCTGCACAGCCATCCGCTTCGCTACGAGCAGATCCAACTTGATCTTGATCTCGACGCCAGCGATGTCCGCTTTACCTTCGACCGCGATCAGTCAGGCGAGCTGCTGCTTATGCTCGACCACGCCGGCTCCGGTCGCTTGCAGGTTTCCATCAGGCGGCATGATCTCGAACAGGCCCTGCTGCGCGCAGCCCAAAGCGCAACCCGCGCGCAGGGCATCGCCATCAAGCAGGTCACGCTCATGATGCAGCAACCCGCTGGCCATGATGGGCCGATTATGTTCGATGCCCAAATCACTGCGAGCAAGTTCATTATGACCGCGGTGATTCGAATCCGCGGCCGACTTGACATCGACCCGCAGCTCAACGCTCGCCTCAGCGAACTGCAATGTCTCGGCGACGGCGTGCTCGGTTCGCTGGTCTGCGGCTTTGTTCGTCCTCGCCTGCAGCAGGCCAACAACCGCGTCATTTCCCTGGCTCACTCAACAGTGCTGCCGCTGGGCGATGTCAAACTGCGCAACATCAAGGTGTATGCAGGCGAATCGCTGGACATTACCGCTGAATTTGCGTCAGCGGATGACACAGCGCTGTCATAAGTGAAAAGTAAGCGCGGATGATCGCTCAACTGATGCGATCGATTTGCAAGCAGTGCGAAAAGCGTGCGATCGAGCAATCAATCAATGTTGAGCCGACTCACATCACCGGCGACGGGGCCGTGAACGTGGATGACCTGCTGCCTGTGGTTTGTGCGAATTGAAGCAGCGTGAGTTTGTCTCAGCGCACGCGGGCGATGCCAGTGTCGATATCCTGCTGCACCACGCCGCCAGCCGCAGCCACCTGCACGAGCGGGTTGTCGTCGTTGAGCAGTTTCACCAGATGCGGCAGGGCCTTCTGACCGCCGATTGCGCCAAGCGTATAGGCTGCCTGGGCACGAATCTCAAAGCGATCGTTGTCAACGTACTCGGCAGCAACCTCAAGCGGCACCTGGCTGGGATTGATCTGCGCAATGGCAAGTGTGGCAGCGAGCCGCACTTCCGCAGATTGCCGCCGCGCACCAGTGCGAGTGGCCAGATCAAGCAGGTTGGGTACAGCATTGCCGTCTTTCAATTCGCCGCACATCTGGCATGCCAGCGCGACCAGTTCGCCCTGCTCGGCCGGTGCGAACAGCGCAGCGCGGATGACTTCGATTTCCTGCGATGCGCCAAGCTTCACCATGGCTTCGGCAATCTGGAGATCAACAATCTTTCGCCTCGATGCATGGATGCGCGTAAGCCCTCGGCCGGCAGCGTGACGCAACAGCGGAATGGCGGAAGGGTCGCCAAGCTCACCGAGGATGAATGCTGCGTTGCCCTTGGCTTCGGGATCTTCGCTCAGCAACATGCGAGCCAGCGGGTTGAGATCGACCTTGCGATTGTTGCGATGCAGGCCATAGATCGCAGCGGCGCGAACCGATTGCGAATCATCAAGCAGCAGCGGCTCCAGCAGCGGCGCGAGCGTTGCAATCTTCAGTTTGCCGATGGTCATTGCAGCGACGAACCGCACCGCACGGTTTTCATCAGCCAAACCCTGCTGCAGGATCGGCTCGATTTCCTCGGGTGCATGATGCAGCGCCTCAATGGCGTTGGCCCGCAACAGCGGATTGGTGGAGGTGGCTGCCTGCAGCAACAGGTCAACTGCCGCCTGGCGCAGTTCGGTTGGGTGCAGCAGACGTGTGGGAGCGAGCATGACTTCGCTGTCTTCGCTCAAGGCCACGTTGCTGGCAACGCTGCCGATGCTCGATTGTCCCTTTGTGCTCCACGCCTGGCCTGAGCCGTCGGGAGCGGCGCAACCGGTAAGGGCCATGACGCATGTCACGCCTGCAACAAGAAGCATCACGCTCGATTGAGTCATCGATCTGATCTTCATATCTCATCAGCACCTTATTGAGAACGAATGCGAATCCACCCCACAAGCAAGGTGGAGGCGATGAGGCACACCCAGGCAAACGCGTCACCAATGCGGCCGTAGAGCGTATGCCGCGAATCCAGCGTCACGTCGGCCGCCAGCCATCCAGCCTGCTCGGCTTCACCGTAACGTCCCGAGCCGGCTGCGCCAACCAGACGACCGGCGGAGTCAATCGCCACCGTCATGCCGGTGTTCACGCTGCGCACCATCGGCACGCGGTTCTCAATACACCGGAAGCGCGCGATTTGCGCGTGCAGTTTGCGGTCGGCATGCGAGAAGCTGAACCAGCCGTCGTTGCTCAGGTTCACCAGCACGTCGGCCACCTTGTTGCCGTTGTCGTACACCATTTTGCGATTCAGCCAGGCCACGGTGTCTTCAAAGCAGATGGGCGTGGCGAGGGTGATACGGCTGGGTACGGGCGAGTGGTTCGCAGTTTCGTGCGGTGTGTCGACGTTTGAGCGAGGCCAGGCAAACTCCAGTCGCTCAATGGTCTGGGCCGCATCAAGATTGAACTGCATGCCGCGCGCCGCCACAGCAAGCAATTTTTCTTCCAGCCACGGCCAGTTGGAAAACAGCGGCATTGTCTCGCCATACGGCGTGAGCACGACCTTGTCATACCGCTGGTACGGCGGCAAGCCTTCAACGAGATAGGCGCTGTTGTATTCCCGCTCGCGCTGAAGCACGATTGTGTTTGCCTTGTCGGGGTCAGGGGTTGCTGTGACGCCGAGGAATGCGGCGCTTCCCACAAGCATGGGGGTTTCGAACTCAACGGAAAGCTCGTACACCGCCGACGGCCACCAGTACAGATGCTCAAAGGCGTTGCCGTACTGGAACATCACCTCCAGCGCCTGCGGTTCAAACCCCCAGCCGGGCACCATGGTTTCGGGCCAGACGATCAGATCAACCTGCTCGCGTCCGCCGGCTGCCTCAAACGCGTCGCGCGTCAGCTTGATGAAGGCATTGACATCGCGCAGTTGGTCGTCGAATGTCCAGCGCAGTTTGTTGTTTTGTGGAAGATTGGTTTGAATCGCCAGGATGCGCGGCCCGGGAGAAAGCGGATCGGTCTGATTCATCCGCCACCAGCCGTAGCCGAGATTGGCCAGGTGAATCGCAACGACCGCTGCAATCAGAGCGAGTGGAACTGTTACAGCGATGCCCCGCGCCGTGGGCTGGGAATGTTGGGCGTGCTGAACCGCAGCCGATCGCTTGCGAAGCGTATCCACAACCACGCCAGCGAACATGGCGGCAAGAAAGCTGATGAAGTATTTGCCAAAAAGATCTGCCGACTGCACCACTACGGGCCATTCGACAAGCGGATGGGCGATGACATACCACGGATAGCCGCCGAAGATCACATCCCCACGAAGAAACTCAACCGCCACCCACGTTAGTGGCAAGAGTAGGGTCATCGGCCACGCTGCCGTCACGCGATGCTGACCGATGCGAAAGATCATCCACACCCACAGCGTGGGCCAAATGGACATATACAAGCCAAGCAGGGGGTAGCCGAGTGCGGTAACCGGCACCACCCAGCGGTTCAGCCACAGCCACATCGCCCACTGGGTTATGAACGTGGCGAGCATGATCTGCCTGGCGCTTTGAGCTTTCAGCGCAGCCCACGCCAGCGGCACCGGCGCAAGCAGCGCCAGCGGCCAGAGATCAAACGGCGGGAGCATCAGCGCGTACATCACCCCATGCCCCAGCGCAAGCAGCCAGATCGCTGCAGCAGATGAGTGCGGCAATGATCGCGCCGGCGGCGAAACGGAGCGGCGGCCTGACGTCAAATCGCGGGATTGCTGGCGTGAGGCCCGGTCATTTACCGGCATAGTCGATGATACTACTGATCTCACTTCGGAGATCGCTGCGGGGCACCACGCGATCAATAAAGCCGCAGTCCTGCAGGAACTCCGCCCGCTGGAAGCCCGGCGGCAATTCCTGACGAATTGTCTGCTGAATCACGCGCGGACCGGCAAAACCGATCAGCGCTTTGGGTTCAGCAAGAATCACATCGCCCAGCATGGCGAAGCTGGCCGTCACCCCGCCTGTGGTGGGGTCCGTCAGCACGCTGATGTACAGCCCTCCCATTTCATCAAAACGAGCCAGCGCAGCAGCAGTCTTGGCCATTTGCATCAGCGAATAGCCCGACTCCATCATGCGCGCGCCGCCCGAGGCGCTGACGATGACCAGCGGCAGGTCGTTTTCCATGGCCGCTTCCACCGCAAGAGCGATCTTTTCACCCACAACTGACCCCATTGACCCGCCAAGAAAGGTGAAGTCCATCACTGCCAGAATGACCTTGCGGCCTTTGATGAACGCTGTGCCGGTCTGAATGCTGTCGTTCTGGCCGGTTTTTTTCTGGGCTGCGACAATGCGGTCCTTGTAGGGCACCAGGTCCACGAAGTTCAGCGGATCGGTGGGGGCCATGTCAGCGTGCATCGGTTCGAAGCTGTCGGGATCGACCAGCTGCTTGACGCGCTGCTCGGCTGAGATGCGGAAATGATGCTGACAGTTGGCTTCAGGGCATACCCAAAGATTGCTCTCTACCGCCTTGCGGAAGAGAATCGCGCTGCATTCCGGGCAGCGAATCCACAAACCTTCGGGTACTGCTTTTTTACCAGCTTGCGAAGTTTCCGGCGCATCGGCCCAGCTTCGGCTTGGAACTTGCGTCATAGGGTTGATCTCCTCGCATATCGAGGATTCGCTTGCCGAGACATTTATCGGCAGCCGCTACAGCATAGCAACAGGCGGCTTTCAAGGTGCGAGACCCGCGAGACGCGGGCGGTAGGGCACTTTGCCAGGCAGTGGCACAATCGCTGTCGCCTGCTTATACCCTTCATCTTGCCTCCGATATTGTGTGCCCCGGCTCTTTTGTCTTGCTGCGTCCTTGCCGCGGCTTTCCTGTGAGACTCTTGACACGTCTGGCTTGCGGCGTTTTTTCTCACGAATCGGCATATGCCGTCGCCACCGCGTTTTCCAGCGCAGGGATCAGCTCGCTGGGCATGATATACCGTTCCATGCGCGGCCGGTTCCTGTTGATCGAGTGCACATCGCTCAGGGGCAAATCGCTCATCCAGCATCGCACCATGCCCAGCGCAAGCGGGTGCAGCACAATCGCCACCTCATCGCTGCGCGTGCGGCGAAGCAGTTTGGCGATCGCACGAAACAGCTGGTCGGCTGCGTCAACCACATCCTCCCCCTCCGGTGGCGAGAGCGTCAGAATATCGTCCTCCCACTGCTTGTGGCGGGAAGGAAATCGCTCGGAAAACTCCAGTTCCGTCAATCCTTCCAGCAGTCCGAGGTTGGGATCGGCCAATTCTTTTACAGCTTTGGTCTTGGCGCCGATGTGCTGGGCGCAAATCTGTGCGGTTTCGGATGCAGCTTCATCAGGGGGATGATAAATCGTCGCTGCCTTGACCTGATCCATCCGGTGCAATTCAGCATGCACTTCCTCGCGACCGGTATCGCTCAGGGGCAGATCGGTTGAGCCATGAATGCGGCCGTCGTGTTCCCACGTGGTCTGGCCGCACTGAATAAGACACAAAGTGATTGATTCGCGTTTGAGAGCCAAAGGACTTACGACCTCCGCGCCGAAGAAGGCGCGATTGACGCATGCTCGCTGCCCCCGCTGGCAGATGCCTTGCTGTCTTGTCCAGCGACGCTGTTACTGCCACCACTGTCGCCGCGCAGCATTGCGATCGCCTGGGCGTAATCGCGCTGACCGAAAATCGCCGAGGCCGCCACCAGCAAGTCGCAGCCGGCTTCCCGGCACGCCGGGGCGGTTGCAGCATTGACGCCGCCGTCGATTTCCAGGCGTTGGTCGGGCCTCAGCAACGGCTTGACCGTCCGCGCCTTGCTCAGCACATCGGGTATGAACGATTGGCCGGAGAAGCCCGGATTCACGCTCATGATCAGAATCAGATCAAAATGGCTGACAAACGGCAGGATCGCGTCGACATTCGTCGGCGGATTGATCGCTAGGCCGACGGTCATGCCGGCATTGCGTACCTGCTGAGCAAGCGAGACCGGGTTCGGCACCGCTTCAATGTGAAACGTGAAATGCGATGCCCCCGCCTCGGCAAATGGAGCGATGAACATCGCTGGATCGCTCACCATCAGGTGAACGTCCAGGCACACTGTTGGAAATGCCTGGCGAAGCGAGCGGCACATGGCTGGCCCCATGGTGAGATTGGGCACAAAGTGGCCGTCCATCACATCCAGGTGCAGCAGGTCGCCGCCTGCCTGCAGAGCTGCCTGACAGTCCCGCGCCATGTACGCGAAATCCGCAGAGAGAATTGACGGCGCGATCAGGGGCAGGCGATGAGGATGGGTAATGAGGCTGGCCATGACTCGATACTACACTACGCTGCCTTGCGCAAAGGCTGTGAACAGCGGCATGCAAAACGACAAGTCTATTGCGCTCTCGCCCGTGCGGCGAGCCGCCGATTGCTGAAAGTCCTGCACAGCCATCTGGAATCGCCTTTTGCAGCCGGCTGGAGGCGGTGACACACAGCTGGGCGATGAAAAAAACGTGGCGTCCAGATTCGGACGCCACGTTGAAGGCATTTTTTATGGCAGGGCAGATGCGTTGCGTCAGCGTTCGATATTCATCGAAACCGCACGCTCTGCAGCATCCTGATAGACCATGAGCGTGCGGCGGAACTCCGGCTTTACCTGCGGCTGGGCGTTGAAGTACGCTTGCTTCTGCAGCTCGATGGCTTCCTGAAGCTCGCCCCGGTGGTATTTGATGCTGGCGACGGCTGCCAATGCCTTGGCGTTATCCCGTCCTTCCAGCCGCAATGCGGTCGTAACCAGATGCAGCGCCAGATCCATGTCGCGCTTGGAATCATCAATTTTGGGATCGGTGGCGATCTTCTGGGCCAGCATCTGCATCGCTTCAGCGTCGTTGGCATACAGGCGGCCCATAAAGTCCTGGCGAACGAACTGGTACGCCTCCTTGGGGCTGTCCATATCGAGCAGGAGCATTTCGAACTTGTCGAGCGCCACGTTCACGAAAACTTCGGGCTTCTGATTGATGACCTCATCGTAGTGACGCATCGCCATGCGCCAGTTGCGCATCTTGCGGGCGTTCTCAGCGGCGCGAAGTGTGGGTTCAGCGGCCTTGGTGAGTTTGGGGTCATAACGGCCGGAGAGCACCTTTGGAAGAATCTGCTCAAATTCAGGGCTCATCGGGTGGCCGATGTAGGCGATCTTGCCTTCGCGATCAACGACGAACGCAGCCGGAATGCCCTGGAGTCCTGCTGCATCAAACCATGCCCGCTTGGTGCTCTTGTTGCGATCGACCGCCAGCGTGTAGCTGACTCGTCCCGCAGGCGTTTTGGCGAATTGTTCAACCTTCGACCGTTCTTCATCGCTGATACCGATGATGGTCAGGCCGCCGTTGGCATACCGCTTCTGCAGCGCGTCCAGATGCGGCATCGATTTGCGGCACGGTGCGCACCACGTGGCCCAGAATTCGACCACATAGACCTTGCCCGGCTCAATCGTCGTTTCCTTGCCGGTGACCCATTTGTCGATGTCCAGGCCGGGCGCCTTGTCGCCCACAGCAAGTTTCTTCGACTGGCCCATCGCGGACGAAGCCAAGACCATGGCGATTGTCAAACTCAAGACGCGATGAAGCATCATGTCCGACTCCCTTTGTCAAAAAAATATCTACGACCCATTGATGAACGTGCAGAGAACCGCTGGATTCGATCGATCGGCAAGGCAATATCCGTCTGCCCGCACCGTCGTCGCGTATATAGGTTAAACGATACCATGCGGATTCTGTTCCCGCCAAGTGGAAAATGGCTGGCTGTGATCCGCAATCATGCGTGGTCTGGGCGGAGAAATGACGCTGCACGATCGCCTGTCGCCGCGGCATTGCGTGCGTAGCGCGGTTATCCCACGCTGCGTTTCAAACGCCTGTCAGGCGAATAAACGCTGGCGTTTTGGTTTAGATTTCCAATTCAGGCGTCATCCAGGACCGCCACGCTGTCAAAGGATTTGCCTTCCAGCATTTCCAGGCTTGCGCCGCCGCCGGTGGAAATGTGGGAGAACTGGTCAGCCATGCCGAACGCCTCAACCGCTGCCGCCGTGTCGCCGCCGCCGACGACGCTGACCGCGCCGCGCGAGGTGGCTGTGGCGATCGCCTGCGCAACCTGCTTGGTTCCCACATCAAAGGGCTGGGTTTCAAAAACGCCCATTGGCCCGTTCCACACGATGGTTTTGGCCTCAAGCAGCTTCTGAGCGAACTGCGTTGTGGATTTGGGTCCGATATCAAGGCCCATCCAGCCCTGCGGAATCGTTTCCTCATGCACCTCCACGGGCGTCATGTGGCTGATCTGCTTTCCGCAGACGTGATCTTGGGGCAGGATGAGATCGGTGCGGCTGGCGGCAGCAAGGTCCAGAATCTCCTGTGCCTGCTTGAGCATCCCGCCCTGGACAAGGCTGGAGCCAACTTCATACCCCAATGCCTTCAGGAACGTGTAGGCCATCGCTCCGCCCACGAGGATGGTGTCGACCTTGCCCATGAGATTGCGCAACGCACCGAGCTTATCGGACACTTTTGCCCCACCCAGCACTGCCACGAACGGCTTTGCTGCGTTGTTGATCGTGTCAGACAGGTAGGCCAGTTCCTTCTGCAGCAGCAGCCCAGCCACGCGGGGCTTGCCCTGCATTGCCTGCGGGACCGCCAGCATCGATGCATCGTTGCGGTGGGCTGTGCCGAAAGCGTCGTTGCAGTAGATATCGCCATAGGCAGCAAGCTTGGCGGCAAAGGCCGAATCGCCTTTCTTCTCGCCCTGGTGGAAGCGCAGGTTTTCAAGCAGCACAACTTCGCCGTCGTTCATGGCTTCCACTGCAGCAGCCGCCTCCGGACCGATGCAGTCGTTGCCGGGAAAGATCACCTTGACGCCGCCTAAAAGCTCACGCAGGCGATCAGCTGCTGGTTTGAGACTGAACTGCGGCTCGTAGCCCTTTCCTTCGGGCCGACCGAGATGGCTCATCAGGATCAGCTTGCCCTTGCGATCGATGACCGACCGGATGCTTGGAAGAGCCTGCTGAATGCGGCGGTCGTCTGTGATCTTGCCCTGATCATCTAGCGGCACATTGAAATCGACGCGCATCAGCACGCGCTTGGAGGCGACATCAACCTGTTCAATTGTCTTCTTGGCCATTGCAAATCCACCCGCCGCGACGGCGATGCAGCACACGTTGGGTCAAAGTTCCAGAAAGCGGCGGATCATACTGCGCTGGCTGCCGCCCGACCACCCGGTGAGTTTCCTGACCGGCGATGGACGCTCAAAGCCAGGAGGGATTGCAGCAACGCTATTGAGAGCCGTTGCCCAAACCCAGGCCCCGGCCAAGCCTCGGTTGCGGTCCGGTCAGTACTGGCCATCGCCTCAAGCAGCCTGCAACTCAGGCTCTTTACAGGAACCTGCGGTACCGGTTGGCACGCGCAGCGCACCTTATCGACGAAATGCAGGCGCTGTTTGCATGACCGGGCGGGGTAGCAGAGCAAGAAGCAGCGTGAGCAGTGGGGGCCGGTCAGTTGGATGCGCGCGGTTCGCGTCGCGCAGCCCAGATCTTGAGCGTTGTGTGCCGAATTTTGTGCTGATCGCACGGGATAAAGCCGAGCCGTTTGAAAAACTGCAGCGAGCGGCCGTTGGTGGTTTCTAGAAAACACGTCGCGCGTTCGGCGTCAGCTTTGTCCAAAATGGGCTGCAGAAGCTTTTCCCCTACGCCGCGCCCCTGCACTGCGGGATCGACTGCGATCAGAAACAGATACCAATGCCTGGCGCGGCCGCAGCGCTTGTGCAGCCTGTTCTTCACCATGCTGTAACGGACAATCCGGATAAAGGCGCGCCAGCCGAGCTTGAACGGCGCAAGCGCGTAACCCGTGCGCAGCAGGCCATGCAGTGTGAGGGCAGAATGGCCGGGCGGGAGCCAGACCGCAACGGCATTGAGATCGTCTGTGGTATACACCTCACCGTACTGCAGGCCGTATTGCACATTGTGACTGTAGAGCCAGAGAATCACCTTCCTGCGCCGCGTTTCGTTCGGGGCTGCGTACTGCATCAACGGATCGTCATGAAAAGCCCGGACCAGCAGCGGCTTCACACGATCAAGCTCCGATGGGTGGAGTCGGCGTACGGTCACGTCCGCTGACCGAGATTCAGGCGTCGTCATCTCGCGAATCGTTGGATTGACCTGACTGCCATCAGTCATGCATGAGCCTAGGCGGTCGCCAAGCCGTTGTGGCGGCATGAAACCGCACCGCTCTTCGGTTTGGGCTGACTTCCTACCAATCAGTTCGGCATGCAGCGTTCGCTTTTGAGAACGAGAGAGAAAAAGCCTCGTGGATGACCTGCGGCAAAGCGAGGTGATTGGAGGAATGCTTCGGCTCCCAACTGCAGCAAGACGCTGCATCCTGCCGAGCTGGTGCGGACTGCAATAAGCAGAGGTTTGGAGGCAGGCGTTTCTTTCATTGTGCGGAAATGTTCTCACCGGCACATCGGCATCAATTCTCTGATGATGGGTACGGATTCGCAGTCGGCAACGCGCTCATGTTCATGCGAAGAAACACAGCCTGCACACGGCGCAGGCAGCCTGCAAGCAAAGCGCAGCGCAGAGCGGCATGATTCACGCAAGCAGCCGTATCATGCTGCTGCATTCTCTAGGAGGAAGGGCATCGTCATGCGCGTCATGGTCATCGGGGCTTCCAATAACCGCGCCAAGTTCGGCAACAAGGCGGTGCGCGCATATCTTCGGCAAGGCCACGATGTTGTTCCGGTGAATCCGCACGAGAAAATGGTGGAAGGTCTGCACTGTTATGCAGCGGCAGGTGATCCGCGCGGGCCGTTTGACCGCGCGCTGTTTTACGTTCCGCCGGAGGTGGGATTGCAGGTGATTGATGGTGTCGCAGCGCGAGGTGACGTGGCGGAAGTGTGGCTGAATCCGGGCGCTGAGTCGCCAGCCCTGATTCAACGGTGCAGCGCACTTGGCATTGAGCCGATCATGGGGTGCGCTATTATCGATATCGGTGAAGAGCCGGTATGAGAACCGTTGACAGCCTGCGCGTTATTGCGGCACCGTTGTTGTTGCGACATGCGCCGCTTGCGGATTTGCAGCCAGGCGTTCACGCGCAATTGCAATCGCATCAGGATTGTTGTCGATGCCGATGAACGTGCGCTTCGCAAGGTGAGCGGCCACGAGTGTGGTGCCGCTGCCGCAGAATGGATCAAGCACGATCCCGTCCGCAGGACAGCACGCGCGCACCAGAAGATCAAGCAGCGCAAGAGGCTTTTGCGTTGGATATCCCACGCGTTCGTTCGCCATGTTGTTGATGGCGGGAATGTCCAGCACGTCGGTCGCTTTCTTGAGCTGGCCTTTCATGCGGGCGCTTGTGGCGGGTACGCGCGGCGGATCGAAGAAATAGTCCGGCCCCTTGGCGTAATACAGGATGTCATCGTGCTTGCGGGCGAATCGGCGCGGCGATGATCCGCCCAGACCGTAGCTCCAGATCAGGTGATTGATGAAGTTTTCTGCCCCCAGAAGCGCATCAAGCATCATGCGAAAATGGTGGCATGTGCGCCAGTCGCAATGCAGCAGAATCGCGCCGTGCGGCTTCAGCACGCGACAGATGGCCTCAACGCGCGGCTGCATGAACGCGATGTAATCGGCGGTGCTGTTCCACTGATCGCAATATGCTGCACCTGATGCGGTGAGCGTGCGGCCGGTATTGAACGGCGGATCAAGATAGGCCAGATCGATCGAATCGCTCGGCAGCGAGCGCAAGACGTTAAGGCAATCGCCGTGAAGAACCTGATTCAAAGGCAGCGACATAGCTACAGCGTAACGCGCCGCGGGATGATTGGCGCGTTGTCACGTTGTCGCTTCGATGCGATATGATGCAGTGCGGTGTGCTGTGCTTGTCAGCGGAGTTGTCAGTGCCGTCGACGCCGTGCGCTGCAAGTCAGGCCAATCGCAAGCATGACGGCAACGCCGGGGCTGGGCACAGCGTGGAACGAAAAGACGAACTGATCGTTGCTGCTGAAACCTGCGGTGGCGACAACTTCCCAGCCTTGCGCGCCGTAACTGAGAAACTGAAACGGCGTTGGGGTCAATGCGGCAGCGCCAAGGTCGAAGAAGTGGTACGAAACGTAATCACCCTCGCTCAAGCCGCCCCACGCGTGTGCATGACCTTCGAATTCCCCTGCCCAGTGGAACATGTTCGAATGCAGTTGCGTGCCGTTCATGAGATCGTGCCACTGCACGTCGTCATTGCCGTCGGCATGGACAAACCAGTTCAGCGAATCCGGCGCGGTGGTGGACAGCCCCAAGCTTGAATCGGGGTTCGCTCCGTTGACCGCAGTGATCGGCTGATCGATCAGACTGATGAATGTGAGCCCTGCAGCGGTGTCGGCCAGCAGAAATGTGACGTAGCCGTCGGTTTGGATGCCCGCGCTGTTGACGGAGTTGTGAATGTCCAGCAGTTCCGAAAGGGTGATCGTGTTGGGAGCGGCATTCAGCAGCCCGCCGAACGTTCCGGCGTTCATCACCACGGGTCCGCCGAGTTCGTCAACGACAACATACCCGGCGTGGGCAGCGCTGGTGGCAGCGGCAGTTGCAATGCAGGCGGCAATGGCGGTTCTGCTGTTCATCTTCGTTTTTCTCTTCCTCTACACGTTGATACCGACACGTCGAGTGTCTTTCGGACCTCTTTGAATCCCCGGGAGCCGCGTCGCTACAGGAGGTAAGGTGAAAGACTGGATCCCTGTGAGCAGCGTCGAGACTTCACAGTGTTTACTCTATTCGCAAATAGAGTGCAAGCAAATGTTTACGCAAATGATTCGATCGAATGGCCGCTCCAATCCGAAGCGAATGTAGTTATCGGTCCTTCTGTGGCAGTCTCTGGTCTGCGCAGACCGATAACTTTGCGGCTCTCATCATGCCCGGCACAATCATTCAGAACACAGCGGGCATCACGCGCCGTTGCCCCGACCGTCGCGCGGACCGCCTGGATTTCTCCGCAGGGCCAGGATCAATCCCGATAACGCGCTGATGGCTTCTCGGATTTCCTTGATGTCGATTTCCGCCACCTGCCCATCACTGATGGCGGCGATCGCTTCTGCGCATTCGCGTACAGCATTGACGGCCGCATCGTTCAAGCCTTCCTGGCGCACGAAGTGGCCGCCCATTTCCTGACAGATGTAGTCAAGCACGCTGTCGCCCACCTCGGGATCGCTCGCCTGCAGACAGCGGATCAGCCGTTCGATCGGATTCGGCTGGGCGCCGGCGAGCATGCGGTTGACCTGGCGCGTCGAAACGCCAAGAGCCTGGGCAAAACGTTTGGTGCCCACGCATTCCACAAGCGCAGTCAGCCTCCGCTGACATTCATTCTGAAGCGAGTCTTCTTCGTGCGCGTGAAGCATTCCAGGCACTGTACTCCATGGTGTGGCAAAGGCGGACAATTCCACAGTGGCCGCAGACGATAAAACCAGTTCAAAACATGCTTGATTCCATCCTACCAAGTTCCGCCGTCGCTGCCGCCGCTTGCCTCGCGCGGGGGGGCTGGCCGGGCATCGGGCGGCTGAACTGCTGTGAGAGCTACAGCAGGGGGCTCATCGTGCCCGCAACGCTGTACAGCAGCCGCCGCGGCCAGCGCAAGTTCCGCCAGCGGGCTGGATCGACCCAGACGGCGTTGGACATGTACGACTTCTGCAGGAATCGAAGCTGGCTGGCGAAGTCGTCGTCATACACCACCATGCTCACCTCAAAGTTCAATTCGAAGCTACGCCGGTCAAGGTTCGCGCTGCCGATCACCGCCAGCTGCCGGTCCACCGTAAGCGTTTTGGCGTGCAGTAGGCCGGCGGTGTATTCGTACAGTTGCACGCCCGATTCCAGCAGTTCGGCATAATGGCTGCGGCTGGCGGCGGCGACCAGCGGCGAGTCATTTCGCGCAGGCAAAACGAGAATCGTCTCCACGCCCCGCCGGGCTGCTGTGCACAACGCCGATACCGTCGCATCGTCGGGGACGAAGTACGGCGTGGTGATGATCAATTCATCGCGGGCGGTATGAAAGGCAATGTGGTTCAGTTGCCGCAGCGCTTCGTTGTAGGCGTTGGGGCCGGTGCCAATGACCTGCGCGATCGTGCCGTCAGGAATCGCCAGCGGCTGAATGTTGAGCAGATGCTCAAGCGATTCGTGCGTGTCGAGATACCAGTCTTCAATGAACAGTGTCTGCAGATCCCACGTAACCGGGCCTTCCACACGCACCATGGCGTCAACCCACGGGCCATACTTGCGTTTGATGGTGAACTCGGCATCGGCGATGTTGTGACTGCCGGTGTAGCCGATCACGCCGTCAATCACCGCAATCTTGCGGTGATTGCGCAGATCGATGCGTGACAGCAGCATGCGAACCGGGTTGGCGGGAAGCGCTTCGACGACCTGCACGCCGGCGGACGCCAGCTCGCGCCGCAGCGTTGAGCGCAGAAACAGGCTGGACCCGACTGCATCCACAAGCAAGCGGCACGCCACGCCTCGCTGGGCGGCTCGCATCAGCGCCTCGGCGACGCGGTGACTGCTGTGATCGGTGAGGAAAATGTAAAACAGCAGATGGCAGTGCAATTCAGCGCGATCGATGTCATCGATGAGCGACTGAATAAACAAATCGGTGTCGCCGATCAGCGTTAAGCGGTTGCCGCCCAGCGCATCGTAGTTGGCCACCGATTCCGCCAAGAGGGCAATGTGCTTGAATTGATCGGGGATCGGCGGTCGAAGCGCCGCTGCGGCTGCAGCAGTGAACGGTATCGAACTCTGAATGCGCTGGATGATCGCTGCGTGTTCGCGAACGCGGCGGCCACCTAAACGCACTTCACCAAACAGCAGATACAGCGCCACCCCTAATAACGGCAGCGCAAGGATGACCGCGATCCACGCCAATGCTGACGGGGCGCCACGTCGGCGCAGCAGCACCACCACGGTAAAAGTAATGCGCAATACCATCTCCAGCGCCACAAACGTCAGCGGCCACCACCCGTTTGACATGTGTGACAGTGTAGTGAGCTGTGCGCGATGCGCAGCAGATTACTCGCTGACGTCCGCCGACGGCGCAGCTTGTTGACTGTTGTTGTTGCTGCGGCTTCTTTTTTTCGCAATCAGCAGCATGATGCCGACTTCCAGCCACACGACCACGGCGGCAATTCCGAGCAGAAGTATCCAAAGCCACTGCGATGTCGTCATTTGCGCGCCGCCGCCGCTGCCAAGTTCATGCACCGCAGCAATCGGCCCAAGCTGCGCAACATAGCCCGCGACGGGTATGCCCATGACGCTGCCCAGCCACGTTGCAATCGGTCCACCCAGGCACATGATCAGGCACACCAGCATCGCTGCGTTGCGCGGTCCGGCTCGGTTGGAGGTGATCGCGCCGGCAACCACAGCCCCGGCCAGCAACAGCCAGCCGATGAGCGTCGCATCAATCGCAGCGGTGCGAAGCGTCGTCCATGTCGTCACCAACCGCAGCGGCCACACGACCACCTGCACCAATCCCACCAGCACAACAAGATCAAGCAGCGTCTGCGCAATGGGATAGGGCGGTCGGTCCTGACTCAATCGCAAAAGCGGCCAGCCGATCATCAGCCCCGTGATCACGCACAGAAGCATCATGCGAACGCCCGGCATATAGCTGGCAGACGACGGCTGCACCGGCGGGCGAAGGCCGATCGACAACATCCAACTGCCGATCAGCCAGATCGAGGCAAGAAAGATCAGCCCTCTCGGCAACAGCAGCGGCGGCGAATTGGGGCGCGGCATGACAACAGTATATTGAGCAGGTTCCCGACCGAGACCAGCGGAAAACGCCAGAAGTCCAGTGACGAGGAAGCGCTTCGTCGTTGCAGAAAATGCACGCGGCACTAGCGCGTTGAGACGTGTTTGGGGTCGGTGATGTCGATTTCGCCGGTGTAGTGCATGTCGATGCGGCCATGCTCAGCAAACATGAACGTCAGCCGATGAATCTTGCCCGGGGCCAGTTCTTCCAGTGCCGCCTCTTCGCCCGGCGGGCCGCCCCAGACAATCACGCTGCCCGTATCGGTGCGCAGCTTGATCGGCTGGCCGCTCAAATGGCCTGAGACATCGATTTCCGCCACCTGATGACGCCAGGGCTGCTGATAGATCAGCCGCAGAAGCGTCAGCCCTGCCTGCACATCGGTGCCCTCCCATTGCAGCCCCGGTCGCTGTGGTCGGGGAAACCGCACGCCGCTGATGGCAATGACGGATGACTCCACGCCGCCGATCTCAACAATCGGCCCCGGTTGGCCCGGCCGATACGAGCGAGGCAGCAAGCGGCCGGTGACATCCACCAGATGATCGCCTTCATGATCGCGAATCACGGTGATCGGCCGAATATAGCGGGCATGAATCTCAATGAGATCGTCATTGGTGCGGCGAACCTGGTCAATCGATTCGAACCAGCCGCTGGCAAGCAGCAACTCGCGTATTGCGATCAGTTCATCGCGCCGCAGCGGGTCGCCGCTGACCTGCAGCAGAGCGGAGCGTTCGAGTGTGGCGGCAATCTGACCTTTGAACCAGCGGGGCGGATCGATAAAGCGGACTTCAACCTGATCGGCAAACCGCTGCTGCGATGCAAATGCCTGCAGCTTCGGCACGCTGATGACCCAGCCGGCAATCAGCCCGCCAATGGTCAGGAGCCAGGCCATGCCGACCGCGCTTCGCCGCAGCACGTACATGTCCGGCATTTTGATCCAGCTCAGATTGAGCCTGAACCGCCATTTGCGACTGGTTTGTGTCTTGGTTTTCTGTTTCCGCCGCTTGGCCATGTCAAATGCTACCGATCCTCTCTCCCGAACCAATGCGCAAATAATGCGCGCAGCAGAGCTGCGCGATGCACTCATCCTCCATCGGCGAGTAAGGGTAGGGCGGCTTGAGAATCAGCGGCTTGCAGCAGCGGCGGCGGCAGCAATGGAAGCGCTGAGCGATGGAGTGGCGCTTGTATCGCTGCTGGCGCGGGCCAGAGCGGCTTCAACCAGCTTCACACACAATGCAGGCATGTCCAATCCCGTTGTGCGGGCGGCCATGGGCACGAGCGAATGCGTGGTGAAGCCCGGCATGGTGTTGATTTCCAGAAACCACGGCTGATGATCCGCATCCAGCATGAAGTCGGCCCGCGCCACGTCGCGGCACCCAAGCCGGTCAAACGCCGTCAACGCCATCTGCACGCATTGTTCTGCAACGCCGGGCGGCAGGGGAGGATCAACCAGATACTGCGTGTCGTCGCGCGTGTATTTGGCCTCGTAGTCGTAAAACGTCACCGCTTCGCTGGGAATGATCTCGATCAGCGGCAGCGATCGGCCGCAGAGTATGCCAGCAGTAATTTCGCGCCCTTTGATATATCGCTCAGCCATCAGCCTGCCGCGCTTGGGATGCAGCTCGTGCCGCGCTTTGCTGACCTGTTCACGAGTGTGACAAATGCGCAGATCAACGCTGGAGCCGTCATCCACCGGCTTGAGCACCAGCGGCGGGTCAAGCTCGCACTCATCTTCGGGCAGCAGTTGCTGGGCGGGCGGCGTGACGACGCCGACTTCCGCAAGCAGACTCTTGGCGATCAACTTGTCCATCGCCAGCTTTGCTGCCTCGGGCCTGGATCCGACATACGGCACGCCGAGTGCCTCCAGCAATTCCTGCAGCGGCCCGCCTTCGCCCCAGTGGCCGTGCAAAACCGGAAAGATCACATCGCAATCGCCAGCGAGGGCTTTGAGCTCATCGAGCGTCGGCTTGTCGATGATGTGATCGCGAACGTGAAAACGACTGGAATCACGCAGCGCACAAGCGACTTGGGCGCCCGAGCACAGGCTTACTTCGCGCTCAGCATCCGGGCCGCCCATCAATACCAGAACTGTCGGCTGCACCTGTATTACTCCAATCGATTGTTTTCACCGGTCGCACTCAAAATAGCACTCTGCATGATGCTTCATGCAACCGATCGCATTTGTATCGACATCCAGTGCTGCCTGTCTTCCTGTTTCGTTGCGTATTGTGCGCGCACATTGATGGGAGACAGCTTTGCGTCTGAATGTCGGGCGTGTCATGTCGGTTCGCCGCGTTTCCAGATGGCGATTTCTTCCTTCAGCTCGATGCCGCTGTGTTCGTAGACGCGTTGCTTGATAAGTGCGAGCAATCGCAGCACATCCTCAGCCGTCGCGCCGGGTTTGGTGACGATGAAGTTGGCGTGCCGTTCGCTCACCGACGCTCCGCCCACGGCAAGGCCCTTCAAGCCCGCTTCGTCGATCAACTTGCCCGCGGAGACGCGCTGCTCGGTCACCGGATCGATCGGGTTTTTGAAGGTGCAGCCGGCTGAATGATCCGCCAGCGGCTGCGTGGATTTCTTGTACGCAAAGATTTCCTTGATGCGATCACGCAGCGCAAGAGGATCGGCAGGCGTGAGCCGAAACATGGCCGAAAGGATGATCGGATCAGGGATATTGGTGCTGCGATACCCGAATTTGATCTCGCTGGCGGGGTAGGTGACGATTTCGCCGGTTTTCGTGAGACAGGTAACCGATTCGATTGAGTCGCCAATAAAGCCGTACGCGCCGCCGGCATTCATGCGAATCGCTCCGCCGATGGATGCGGGAATGCCTGCCATCTGGCTCAAGCCGTCAAAGCCGCGCCGGGCCGCGTCCATCAGCGTTTTGGCCATGTCCGCCCCGGCCATGGCCTTCATGGCATGCACTTCGCCGGTGGGGTTGTATTTGATCTCGGTAAACGCCGGCGTATCGAGCTTCACCACAATGCCGTCAACGCCTTCATCAGCCACCAGCAGATTCGCGCCCGAACCCAGAACCCGCAGCGGCGTGCCGGAACGGTGACAGCGCTTCATCAGCGTCGCCAGGGCTTCGATCGTTCGAGGACGCACCAGCAAATCCGCCCGTCCGCCGATGCCGTACCACGTCATGGCGGGACCGATCGGAGCGTCGGCAGCGACATCGACTTCAAGATCGCCAAATAGGCTGGAAGCGCTCTGCAGCATTGTGGCCATGATACTCCGATCGGCGTATCTGCCGTCGTTTCAATACTTACGCATCGATCAATGCGATGATACCGGCCGATTGCCCGCGCTGATGGATGTAAGATGCACGCATGAGCGACTTTGCGTGGAATTTTCCCTATCCGTCGCAGCGCATGCCGGTGATCGAGGTCGCGTTCCTCAACGGTCAGCAGATGCCCACCGTCGAGAGCGCGGATGCCGACTTCAACACGCTCGGCATCCAGATGCGCGGCTACCACGACTTCGGCGTTGCGAAACAGGAGGGGAGCGCAGCGCGAGTGGAGATCGTGCCGTTCACGTGGCACCGGGGGGAAGTGGAGTGAATGCCATTTGTGCGGCGTGGATTCTCGATTCCCGAGGCTTACGCCTGCATCGGCTCAACTTGTTCAGTACGGCTCGTTCGGTGCCTTCACTCTTCATCCCCAGTGCCCACTTCCGATTTGGACTCTAAAGCGACCTCGCTGACCATGACATTTGCCACCGCAGTCCTTTGATTCCCTGCGGCATCGCGGGCTCGGGCCCAGATCACATAGCTGCCTGCGACCGGGAAGACGATCTGCCTCCCCGGTTGCGAGGGGACCGCGTTGATCCAAGATGATGGATCGCCATCGATGTCATGCCCCTCAATCTCCAGCGTGATTTGTGGACTGGGATCCGCGTTGTCAATACTTGTGACCAATACAGTCACCGCGTCTCCGGGGCGTATGACAGGATATCGTCCGGGTGGATGTACAACACCATCCACTTCCAATCGGATCGAGACCGTCGGTGGAATCTGATCCCTCCGATCAACAGTGAACGATACGCTTGGGTACATCCCGATGAACGCAAGTACCAAGAGTCCAGCGGCAACTACGCCGCCGAAGATTATGAATAGCAGGATCGGAGTTCGGGCAGTTTCGCTCCTCACGGACCATCCCCCCCGGGTGGTGGGAGCAAGTCGATCACGATTGGTTCGATCGGCTCAACATCCGGGCAATCCGTCGTTGTTGGCGTAATAGTGAGACCAGCAGTCCCGGATGTGAACTCAGCTTCTGAGAACGCAGTCCAGCCGTTTAGGAGCCCGCATGTGGCGCTGACCGCCGCATCCAAGGCCGTTGCGACAGTCACCGACAGTGAACACTGGTCAAATGTCTGGTTGAGAGCGGCAGTATGTGCGAACGCACCCGTTGTTTGTCCGGCCTCGATGGGTATCGGAATGCCGTACGGACCTTCAACATATTGTCCACCACCGTCATCTGACAGCGTCACGCTACCCGACGCGACCACGCTGACTCCTTGAGTGGCCACGCTTATCACACCACCGATGTCAGCGTGGGCGGCGGGATCAATCCTCACAGTGCCGGCAATCGCCGGCGCGGCACTCACGTTGATACTACATTCGTTACAGCAATCCGACCCAACCAGTTCGACCGTATGCACGCCGGAGTGTGTAATCGCGCACGGCGGTGGAGCGACTGTCGTTGGCCAACTCGAGAAACTAATCCATGCTCGACCCGATCCGCTCAGGCCTGAACACGTGGCCCAGAAACTCATTTCTGCGTCGGACCAGGGCGTGTACTCGCCGAAGAGACAAGATGTCGCACCCGAGCAGTGGAACTCGACCCACTCGCAGGGGGGCGGAGGCGGTGGCGGTGGATCACTGTCGTCATCACAAGGGGGAATGAAAATGCCCACAGAGTCTACTGCAGGGACCATTGCGGCGAGATGAAATCGGTCGCCGGTGGATGGCTCGCCGCGGCCATGCACAACCAGCTGGGCCGAAAAGTCTGGAGGTGATATCTCGGCGTATATCAGTTCGAAACCGACGCGTAAGTAGCAGTCCTCGTAATCCACAAACGTGAGTTGCTGCGATGACGGGAAGAGCCACTCTCCATCATCGGCGAGCAGTCGGATCCGAAGTGTGTCGGGGTGAATGTCCTTGACATCGAACTCAGTGGAGGTCATTCGGAGATGAGCCGCGACTCGCAGCAGATTCCCTGGAAGCTCTTCAAATACTACATCCGAAACATGAACAGATGGACCGAACAACATCCGATCCCTGATTTCGAACGACTTGACGATCCGTCTAGTGTTGCCAGAGCTGTCAATCGCATCAACTACGACAGTATGGAACCCCACGGAGGTGATTGTGTGCCCATCGCCGAGCAGGGATCCGTTCGCATATGTAACAATCGAAGGCGCCACATCAACATTGTCGCTGGCGGCCACAGCAACGGAGATTGACGCGGGCGCGACGAAACACTGGTGTGTTGCAAGGGGCGACTGGATGCTCGTTCCAGTTCCGGCAAGAACGATGCTGGCACTTGGCGGCGTCACATCCTTCAGCGTGATAACGAAGCGGTTTGCCACGAACTGGACACCATCCGCGTCAACGCCACCTCCGTTGATCGCGATCGTCTGCGGACCTGTGAAGACGGAGCCTGGCGCGACGCTCTGCCATGCGTCAGCCGGATCAACCAACGACAATGCTTCGAGCTGACTTGACAGATCAGTGGCCGTCCAGGTTCCGTTGCTGTTAAGGGGATAGGAGAGGCTGATCCACTCATCACATTTTATTTGTGGGACCGTGAACCCTGCTAACAGAGCACCGCCAGCGCTTGTGGCAAGATCTGCCTCAACCATCGCTGCCATTGTGGAGATGATCTCGTTTTGCGTACAATCGGAAACTCGGGTCCAGATTGAGATCTTTGCCGCGCTCCAACCGCTGGTATCGAGACTTTCGATCAGGGCGCCGGGTTCCGGCATTGAATCGATGATCGGCGCGAAGGGATCGTCTTTGAACACACCAGTAGCAAACTTGCCTGGTTCGGATCCTGCCGTGATATCAATGCCTTGTTGAGCCTCAGCTATTGGCCAATTGGCATCCGTTAAATCATTGAGTCCAAGGGTGCCTTTGATGTGTGCGATCGCGGCATAATTGTCCTGATCGTGCCACGCATAGGCCTGCCATGTGCGGTCATCGATGCGGAGAAACCAAACTGCCGTGACGTTATCCCCGATTACTTGATCTGGATCGCGCAGGGCCACGAAGCTTTCGACCTGAGTTCCAATGAGCGTCGGGACGATTGTCCACTCTTCAAGTGTAATATGAAGGTCTGAGACAGTGCGGACTTGGCCAATGGCGGTCTGGACCATGATTAAGATTGTAGCGGCGAAAACAAGTAGCATCCTCATTGTCAGTGTCCTGATTCTTTGAGATTTGTTCAGATATTCACGAATCGCTTTCCCCAGCGCGCACACAACTTGTACGCCTGACTGCAATTGCTACTGGGCTAATTCTGTGAACGCTCGCTCCACCAGATTCAGCCAACTCGCACCCACAGGTGCGAATTACACATGACATTACAGGCGTCGCTGTGAACAGCAGTTGGCACGCGGCACGTCGCGTTCTTCAGCGAGGTTGTGCACGACATCCGCAATACTGCACACCTTACGATGATCTGTGTCATGTGCATCCCCTTATGCGATCACTCAAATTGTCGGAAACCCCCACGAGGCCTCCGAAAGGGTTCCCCCCGTAAATCACAAGGCTAAATTCCACCGTATCATAGAGACTGTGAATTGCAACCTTTTTATCTCAAAAATCAATAATTTTTCGGACGCATAAAACAACGAATAAAGCGAGTTGCGCAGGCGCTGTCATATCTGAGGATTCATTCCAAGTATCGCGGCGTATGTCATGGGCGGCGGGCGAGTGGCGGGACGGTGCGCGATACGCAATTCGTGTGCTGTGTGAATCCGTTTTGCGGTAATATGTCATTGCTGCAATCCCAAGGCTCGAAGCGGCGCAGGATTGATTTCAGAATGCGCCTCTCGAGACAGATGCAGTGATGAGAGCAGGCCCCGGCTTCAAGTCTGGATATATCGATGGGGCGATGGATGATCACGATCTCAAACAGCCTGAAACGACTTGTCAGCACGCACAATCGTGCTGTCATCGGTGAAGCGCTGGTGACCTTTGGCCTTGGCGTTGTGCTCTGCGTTGTGGTGTTCGGGGCGGTGTTCTGGCTTACATGGCTGGCGTTTACAGTGTGGCTTCGCCCCTGGCGGATCGGCAGCGCCGTCACCACTGCGATGATTGTGACGGGGCTCTTTGGCGCAGTAAGCGTGTTCAGCGCGGTGCGGCGGCATGAGCCGATGGCTGATATACAAGGCATGGACCCAACGCTGCACCAACTCCAGCTGAACCTGGGGTACGTGCTTGGCGTGCCGATCGTGAACCGCCAGTCGCTTGCAGGGTTCGCTGCCTTGCTGATTGGAGGCCCCGCCAACCTGCTGGAAGCGTGGTCAATCTGGCGAAGTCGCATTGGCGCGGATGCTGCGTGCATTCGCGACGCAGCGCAGTTGCTGGATCAGTGCCGCCGGGGCGTTTCGCCGGCTCATATCCAAAACCGCCGCAGTGCGGCATTGCTGTTCAGGCTTGGCCTGATCAAGGCCGTGCCGTCTGAAAAGGAAAAAGTGGTCCTGCAATGCACGGCAAAAGGCCTGGATTTGCTTCACAGCGCATGAGTGCGGCGGCCTGAAGGCGGTGAGGGTGATATGATGTCTGGCGTTTCCGGGGCATGCTGCGCTTCGTTCGTCCAACCGCTTTCTCTTTTCGACCTGCGAGGTGAGAACCGTTATGACCACCGCCACTGCCCGTCCCGCTTCCGTTCGCCACAGCGTTACCGAATATCTTGGCGCTGAAGCTGAAGAGTTGCTTACGTACAAAGCCAAGGTTGACAAGAGCTTGCTGCATCTGCCCGGGCCGGATTTCATCGACCGCATCTGGCAGGGCAGCGACCGCAACCCGCAGGTTCTCCGCAACCTTGCAGCCATCTACAACACCGGCCGCCTGGCGGGCACCGGCTACGTTTCCATTCTGCCGGTCGATCAGGGCATCGAGCACTCCGCCGGGGCGAGCTTTGCCAAGAACCCCAGCTATTTCGACCCGGAAAACATCGTCAAGCTCGCCATTGAAGGCGGCTGCAACGCGGTGGCGACGACCTTCGGTGTGCTGGGCGCAGTCAGCCGCAAGTACGCCCACAAGATTCCGTTCATCGTCAAGATCAACCACAACGAGTTGCTGACATATCCCAACAAGTACGATCAGATTCTCTTCGGTACCGTTGAAGAAGCGTGGAATCTCGGCGCTGCGGCGGTTGGTGCGACGATTTACTTCGGTTCTGAAGAATCAAGCCGCCAGATCGTTGAAATCTCCCAGGCGTTCCAGCTTGCCCATGAACTGGGCATGGCCACGATCCTGTGGTGCTATCTGCGCAACAGCGCGTTCAAGGTCAAGGGCGACAAAGATTACCACGTTGCTGCCGACCTGACCGGCCAGGCCAATCACCTGGGCGTGACGATTGAAGCTGACATCATCAAGCAGAAGCTGCCGGAGAACAACCGCGGCTACGAAGCGATGAACATGGGCGGTTCAAGCTACGGCAAGCTTGACCAGCGCATGTACAGCGAGCTGACCACCGATCACCCGATCGATCTGTGCCGCTATCAGGTGCTCAACTGCTACTGCGGCCGGGCTGGTTTGATCAACTCCGGCGGCGCAAGCGGCGAGAACGATTTCGCTGAAGCTGTGCGAACCGCAGTCATCAATAAGCGTGCCGGCGGCATGGGACTGATCTCCGGCCGCAAGGCCTTCCAGCGTCCGATGAGCGAAGGCGTGAAGCTGCTCAACGCGATTCAGGACGTGTATCTGGATGACAGCGTGACGATTGCGTAGTTTCGCAGTAAGACAGACGCGCGAAACCGCAAGCGTGATTCGCGTTGACTTAGTCTGACTACTCATGTTTGTGGTTTCGCGCAATTTGATGGCGATCTGCTGAGGCAGATCGCCATTTGCGTTTTGTTGTTGAAAGCCTCCTGATCTCTGTATCTTCAGCCGGAGGTCATCGGGATTTTCGTGCCGACAGGGGCCGGATGTGGGGGAGCAGGCCAGAGCGCGTCTTTACCTTTATCTGCTCCAGCGCACTTCCAGCCGATAGGACTCAGCTTTTTCGCTGAGCGCTTTGCCGCTCAGCCGCGCCATCTGCTTGGGATCAAGCGATTGAAACTTCCAGCCCATTGTCGGCTGCAGTTGCAGGCCGTTTTCGTCAAAGAACAGGAAGCGATACTCGATCAGGTATTGATTGGCTGTGGTGTTTCGCACCGGCACTTCCACCGCCATCGGCTGACGATCATCCTTCACCACCACTGCAGGCGAAAAGCGAAGCCACTGCTGCAATTCCGGCGCGAGCACGGTGATCTGCGGATCGTTCAGCGGCGCAGGATACGGATCACCAAGACCCGGGCTGGGAGAAGTATCGGTTTTGCAGCCGCCGATCAATACGCAGCACACGACGCCGGCGCAGAGAGCGCCCAACCGACGAAAACCACACGTTTGCATTGCACATTCTCCTGATCGATGAGCGATCATCGCTTTACTTTGATTCCTCTTTGACCCGGATCGCAGCTGCGACATTCCGAACCAGTTCGCTTCGCGGCTGATAGGGGGGTTGCGTTTTGCACAAAATGCGCTTGTATCCCACCGAATGCGGGAAAGGGGTAAACAGACCGGTGCCGCCTTCCAGGATGTGTCGATACGACGGGTTGCGCAGTTCGCCCGGACGATTCTCCATGCCCGAACCGATATGAATGCCTTCTGCCTCGTATAACGCGCGAAGGTCAGCAACCGTCATATCCAGCAGATATCCGTTGGCCTGATACGCTTCGAGCGTCTCGCGCGTTGGCGAGGAAACATCAAGCCCGCCAAGAATCCACGGATACCCCTGCGGCCCCTTCATCACGCCGGTAGCGTCGTTGCTGTAGATGGCGTTTCGACGCGAGAGCCACGGGGGAACCGGGCTGTCCTTGCCATGTATGCGCAGATAGATCGTGCGCGGGGACTGCGAATCGCCCGGCTGGACGTCCGCCAGCAACACCGTCGAGCCAGGATCACCATGAACATGCACGCGCAGATCAGCAACTTCGCCAAGCTGCAGCGGCACAAGGTAAATCGCTGCAGGCATGAATTCACAATAGCGCGTATCCGCCTTTGCGCCGGATTTGCTCAGTAACCCAAGCGCCATCGCGCCAATGCCCGCCAGAGCGACAGCTTCATCGCGGCGATCGACGCCGTACATCGTCGCAATCGTGCCGCCTAGCAATAACCCTTCGCCGATGGCGCTCTTGGCTCTGCGAATGTCTTCAAGATTGTTCCAGCGATGATCAACTGCCATCTGATTGACATCAGCAACAGGATTCACCTGCGCGAGCGTGACGCCGGATGAGGACACCACCAGTTGCCCGAGATGTTGCTCCTGCGGCTGAAAGCGCACCAGCGCCTGATCGGGGCCGTAGGCGATCTTCGTCGGCCCTTTGCCATAATCAACGATCAGTAACGTGTCGTACTCGCGCAAGCGCAATCGTTCGATGATCGGCTGCAAGTCGTCGTTGATCGCCAGGGCTGCATCAAATTGCTCATCGCTGCCAGCTGCGCCGGAAAGGTCCGACCCGATTGCCTGCATGAGAAAGCCCAGCGCGAAGTTGGTGTCGATCGCGGTGTAGCCGTGCTCAAGATAGTTCGGATCCTGCGCAGCGCGGTAGGCGAGCTTTTCTGCATTCTGATCGCTGCCGAAGTCGGTCAGACGAAACAGCGCGTTGGCAGCAGCGGCGCGGACGTTTTCCCAGTCGTTCATTAGCGCATACAGCGTGGCGACGTAGTGATACGTCAGCGCCTGTTCAAATGGCTCGCCCTTCCAGATGCGCACGCCCTCGTGCATCAGCACCGCGCTGACGGTGCGGTCTTTGTTGAGACCAGCGGTTGAAAGCAGTTCGAATGATCGGCCCAGCGCACGCTCCGCCTCGTACAGATCGCCGTCAGCCAGCGCAGCCATGCCCAGTCGCGTGTTGTTGAGAATGACCTGTTCGTTGTTGCGCGTCATGGCTTCGCCGCGCAGCGCTTCGCGCGCCAGCGTAAAGTCATAGCGGTAGTACGCGCTGATTGCATCGTAATTTCGGGGCGGCGATGAACACCCGACAGTGGCAGCCGACAGCACAAGCAACGCTCCTAACGCTCGGACCGCCGCGCTGCCTTGAGCAGCATTCCGAAGACAAACAGCCGCAGCGCGCCAGAGTCGCCTGGCGGCTTGACAATATCGGCTGCGGCGCGATGCCGGGGTTGTGCGCGTGCGATCAGTCATATGTCTTGCCCGAAATCGCGCGTTTCACTTCCCATGAATCTTCCCACACGATCGTGCCGGTGCGCAGGTCGTACAGGTGATAGCTGCACACGTACGTGTCCGATCGCCCCCGACCTGACGTCACCGTCAGCGTGTTGAACTCAGCGGTCAGTTGATGCGTCGGGTTCATGCGTAAGCCGTACGGCTCTTCCGATACGCCAAGCTCTTCCGCCACCATCGGCCATCGCTCGGGCGGAATAATCCAAATAAGCCCGCGCTGCGCAGCGATGTCTGATTGCGCCAGTTTGGCGCGGAGCCGGGCGATATACAGCCACTTTTCACGTTCAGGAATAATCTGGTTGGTGTGGTTTTGCACGCGATAGATGGAGATCACCCACGGGTCGTCGTCTGGCGTGCGCCGGCCAATGACTTCATCATGCGCAAACGACTCAGCCATGCGATCGGTCATGTCGATCAGATCGATGCTGTTGAGAAAAGTCGTTCTGACCTTCGGTGGGCCGCCGCAGCCGACAAGCAGCAGACCTATCGCAGCAAGCAGCAGGTGAAAGGCAACTGCGCGTGGGGGAGACAGGCAGCGGCCCATCGAAAGGCGCATATCGCCAGACGCGCAGTTCACTGGAACTTCACCTCGTAGCTGTTTTCCCAGACAATTGCGCCGGCGCCGACATCAGGTCCGCTACTGGCGTCGCGTAGCTGCACGAGCTGGTAATCGAGCAGGTAGTAGTGTGTGCCGCCTGAAGGCAGATCGTAGATTTCGCAGGTCAGAACGTAATCGGCACGCGACTGATATGCAGCAGCAGTTGAATCGGGGTCTTTGCCGCCATATTCACGATCGCGCTGAGCTTCGATGAAGTCGCGCTCGCGAATAAACTCCAGGCCGTGCCGCGCGCCGGAGGCGTTAAGCTGCGCTCGCAATCGCGCGAGGAAGACCTGATAGTTGAGGTGCCTGCCGCTGGTTTTGTTTTCAATCTTGCCGACGAAAATCTTGGGCGGGCTGTTGCGATTGTTGATATCCAGCCGCGACGCAATGTCCTGCGCCATCTGATCGGTGGCGGCAATCAGGTCCTGGCTTCGCAGATTTCTGCTGCCCCATTCCGACGGCGCATCACTGGTTGGATCAATGCGCCCGCCTGAGGCGCCTTGATTACGAGGCGGCGAGGTCTGGCACGCGTTCAGAAACACAACAACGCTGACGAACATGATGATTTTGATTGAGCTGGACAAGGCTGATCCTCTCGATACTTCAATAATCAATCAGACAATTCGATTCGGCTGACGTGTTGCGCAGCATACGAGCGTGAATGCCGCCGGCTACATCTGCAACCGGGTTATGTCCACTGACACACCGCAGCGGAATCCTGTTCCCCAACGACGGGGCACAAAGGCGACAACATAGCCGGCCAATTCGCATAAAGCACGTTTGCAATACAGGTTACAGATTGCTGGCTGTGGCGCGGGCATGGCAAATTGTTCGTCTGTCTGGAAGTTTTTTCTGATTACTCGCTGATGACTCTGGGTATTCCGGGAGATTCCCGAGGATTCCTGGCCATTCCGGGCTATTCCGGGGGTACAGAAGCGTGAAACGAAAACACCCCATCGCGGTGCGAAGGGGTGTTTCGGGACTCAAGAAATGTCCAAAGGAAAGGACCAAAATGATCGGGGAGAATCACGTTGCCGCTTGCGGCTGCAGCCCGCGACGAGTGGGCTTGACAATGCGGCTGGCTTCCAGGCGCCGCATCGCTTCTTCAGCCTCGGTGAACTCTTCACCAAAGCGCACCAGCCGGAAGCTGTTGGCGATCACGAAGATAAACGGAATCAGATACCACACCAGCACCAGGAACAGCGTGAGCCTGCCCGTTGCAGCCAGAGCAAGGCCAATGACTGCAGCAATGAGGCAGACGAGAATGTTCTGCGCAATGAGATTGCGGGTTCGTCGAGCCAGCTCCAGGAGAAACGGCACGCGACGCAAATCGTCATTCATCAGCGCAACGCCTGCGGAGTTGGTAGCGATGTCAGAACCTGAAAGTCCCATCGCCACGCCAACGTCGGCCGATGCGAGAATCGGGCCGTCGTTGATGCCGTCGCCTACCACCAGCGTGCGATGGCCTTTCTTGATGAGGTACATCAACTGCTCGTGCTTTTCTTCAGGCAGGCACTCAGCTTCGATGGCGTCCACGCCGACGGCTTGTCCCACGCGCTTGGCGACGGCAAGGCGATCGCCGGTGAAGATGCACACGCGGCGGACACCGAGCTTTCTGATCTTCTCAACCACTTCCCGTGCGTTGCGGCGAAGCTTGTCTTCCAGACCCACCGCACCGAGGTAGCGGCCGTTTTGCATGACGTGCACGCCCGACATGCCTTCGATCTTGGCTTCGACGGCTGCGACCTGTGCCTGGATTTCAGGTCGCAGGCTCACCAGCCAATCCGAGCGTCCAGCATGAATGTCGCCAGCAGGCGCATGCGCTACCACGCCACGGCCGTGAACTTCCTCGTATTTTTCGATCTCGACAGGCTTGATGCGGGCCTGCTTGGCGGTTTCCAGAATTGACTTGGCCAGGGGGTGGTTGGAGTGCTGTTCAGCATCCGCCGCTGCCTGGAGAAGCGCTGCGCCTTCAACGCCATCAGCGGGAGCGAGGCGGCTGACAGCAAATCGGCCGGTTGTGAGCGTGCCGGTTTTGTCCAGAACAACGGTGTCAATGCTGGCTGCTGCTTCGAGCGTCTTGGTTTGCTTGATCATGATGCCAAGCCGCGCTGCAGCAGCGAACGCTGCGACCATTGCGGTCGGATGCGAAATAAGCAGCGCGCCGGGGCAGGTCACCACCAGCACCATGATCGCGCGAATGGCGGCCTGATTTCTCACCTCCGGAATATCGCTCTTGGCGGTGAAAAACCAGACCAGACCAGCCACCATCACCACAACCGGCACATAGTAGCTGGCCAGTTGCTCGATAAACTCCTGCCGCTCGGTCTTGGCGGATTCGGCTTCGCGGATCAGGCTCTCAACCTTGCCGATGGTGGTGTCGCCCGCCACAGCCGTCACTTCGATATCAATCTGACCGGTCAGGTTGGTCGTACCGGCATAGACATCGGTGCCCGGCTGGACTTCGACCGGCACCGCTTCGCCTGTGAGCGATGCCTGGTTGATGTCGGATGTGCCCCGAACAATGCGGCCGTCAACGGGCAGGTTTTCACCCGGACGAACACGAACAATCTGGCCGATCTTCACCTGCTGCAGCGGCACCTCGCGTTCGGTGTCGCCATCCAGCACGCGGGCGATATCTGGGGTCAGATGGACCAGATCGCGGATGGCTCGCTGGGCGCCCCACGCGGTGCGGCTGAGCACCAGGTTGGCTGTCCAGAGAAAGAACGCCAGAAAACCCGCTGCCAGGTAGAGCTGGCTTGCAATCGCTGCTGTGACCGCCAGACATGCCAGCGAGTCGCTGGAGGGACGGTTTCGCTTGATTTCCCGCCACGCTCCCAGCAGCAGGGGCACAACAAGAATGGCGGCCCCGATCGCAGCTGGAATCTGGGCAACCTGCTGATGCACGCCAAGCAGACCGGCAATCCACGACACCGCCAAAAGTACGCCGCCGACAAGAGCGATAAACAAACGCCGCTCCAGCCGCTCTGCTCCTTCGGAGCCTGCTTCACGAATCCCAACATTCTGCTCAGCAACGCCGGCGACGGTCAGCTCTGACATGCAACGTCTCTCCGAGTCTCTTCAAACGGCTGCGGGGCGGTCCAGATCACGTGCGTCAAACCAGCAGCCGCTCTCGCAACCATCGAACGGAAACATACCAGGCACAAACGGGACATGCACAACCACCGCCTGCCTGGAGGCGGTTTTATCTGGTACGCCAGCCGGCAAGGCGAGTTCACCGATGCACCAGAAAATACATCGCTATTTGCGAAATGCCGGCAGTTGGGCTTCAATGCAAGAGCGCAGCCGCAATATGCCTGAAAACCAGCTGCGCAAGGTGGCGAACCGAATCATGACCGAACTGATATCGATCATCGGCGACGGGCAGATGGCGCTGGTCCTGGCTGATGCGCTTGTCGAGCGTGGCAGACGCGTTCGCCTGTGGGGCCCGCTGACCGAGCATGCTGTGCAGTTGGCGACAACCCGCCGTTCGCCGCGTTTGCCCGGATTTACATTGCCTGACAGCGTCGAGGTGGTGACGGATGACGCCCTGGTGATGCGTGACGCAGCCGTTGTGATCAGCGCAATTCCAGCGCAGTACCTGCGTGCAGTTTGGCAGCGATTGGCTGCTGTGTCGGCTGTCGAAGCGCCGATTGTGAGCGTGACCAAGGGCATTGAGGTCAAAACCCTGCTGCGTCCCACGCAGATTATCGCGGATGTGCTCCGTCAGACGCAGCCAACGCGCCAGTGCCCGCCCCTGTGCGCGTTATCGGGACCATCGATCGCCGCCGAGCTGGCGCGCCGCCTGCCGGCCTCCCTGGTTGCGGCATCCGATGACCCTCAATGGGCGCAGCGGGTGCAAGATCTCTTTGCTGTACCGTGGCTTCGCATCTATCGAAACGAGGACATTACCGGCGTTGAGCTTGCGGGCGCGACCAAAAACGTCATCGCTCTTGCTGCGGGCATGATTGATGGTTTGGGGGCAGGAGCAAACGCCAAATCGGCGCTGCTGGCGCGGGGATTGGCGGAAATTGCCCGGCTCGGCGCAGCGATGGACGCGAAGATCGACACCTTTTTCGGGATCGCAGGCGTCGGCGACCTCGCTACGACGTGCTTCAGTCCCGAAGGCCGCAACCGAACCTGCGGCGAGCGACTGGCAAGAGGCGAGTCGCTGGAGCAGGTGCTGCAGTCAATGTCGTCGGTTGTCGAAGGGGTGCCGACGACACGATCCGTGATGGAATTGGCGCAATCGCACCATGTTGTGATGCCGATTACCGAGGCGGTTCATGCGATTTTGTTTGACAGCCTCACGCCGCGCGATGCGATTCGGGAACTGATGAGCCGCGAACTGAAGGCCGAGCAGGTCGGGTAAGTTGAACCGGTGCGGCCAGATGCGGCGAAAGTGCGAGCGTGTGCGCGCCGGATTCGCCAGCGGCATGCACCGCAGAAGGATCACAAACCAACGAAGCGATCGGCGCTACGATGAAGTGAAGAGGGGAGTTATTCCTCCTGGAATTTGGACTCAACCAGGTTGACGAGCTCCTTCACCGCCGCCTCGCAGTCGTCATGGTTTTTGGCGACGATTTCAAGCTCCGTGCCCTGGGTGGCGGCGAGCATCATCAGTTGCATGATTGACTTGCCATCGACAGCTTCCTTCTGATCGGTGCGACGGACGGAGATGTCGGCTTTGAACTTCGTCGCGGTCTCGACGAATACCATCGCCGGCCGGGCGTGAAGACCCAACCGATTGCAGATAGTCACCTTGGCCGACGCGATTTTGGACACTCGCACCGATCTCCCGTCAATGAGGAAGGCTGTTGCACGGTGTGCAGTGAAAACAGAGGAGTACGGATATGTTGGAAAGTCGGCTTCAAGTCGATGCACGATGAGACTGGCGAATCAACCGATCGCGCGTCTCACGGGGCATGCGTCGAAAGCCTTACCGCATGGTGGCGCGGGCATCGGCTTCTTCCAGCAGTGTCACGATATCCTCGACGGTCGTGGCCTGCCGCAGGAAGCGTCGGAACGTTTCCTGACTCAGGTTGCCGAAAATCGCCTCCATGGCATCCAGATGATCTTCAGGCCGATCTTCAGGGCTGAGCAGAAGAAAGATGGAGTAGACCGGCTGCTTGTCAAGCGCGTTGAAGTCGATGCCGGTGCGGCTGATGCCCACAGCCACAGCCATCTTGCTGATGGCCGGGTGCTTGACGTGCGGTACCGCGACGCCGTGGCCAAAACCGGTTGATCCCCGCTTCTCGCGCTTGATGATCGCCTTGATGAATTCATCGCTCAATTCCGGGCTCAATGCGCCGGCGGCGACCAGCGATTCGATCAGCTCTGTAATCGCCTCATCGCGGTCTTTGGCAGCGAGGTCGGGGAGAATGGCTTTGTGAACGACAATATCCTGAAGTTTCATGCGTCTATTCCGTGTGCTCTGCAAGCCGCCGCGGCTCAGATACTGGGCGTATTGGTGCCGCTGGTCGGCAGGTTATGTTTGTTGTCCCGCAATTTGCTCTTGTGATCCTTCAACTGGCGTGTGGCCCGATCGATGCCCAGGTCGATGCAGGCGTAGAGGTCTTCATGATTGCAGTTGGCAACAAACGAGTCATGATGCTCGACATCGATAATGATTTCCGTAGTGTATCCATTCTTGGTCTTATCGATGACCACGTTGATCTGCAGAATGCGGTCAAAATAGCGGCTGAGCTTTTCCACCTTCTTGTGAGCGTAGCTCTCGATGGCGGGCGTCAATTCCATATGCTTGCTGCTGATATTGATCTGCATGATGAATTTCTCCTCACACCGCGGGTTGAAACGATCAATCTGAATCGCGGGTGACGTGGGGATTGCCTGACGAAGAAGTTGAAGAAAGTGAAATTGGGGAATCCGTCGCCGTACCCGGAATGGCGACAAGTCCTGTGCCAGGCAGCGTACGCATCTGCCCCGGCGAGCCCGGACCATCATCATTATCATCATCGCAGCCCGGTTTGGCTGGATGTTGCGGCACCAGCACGCCGCCGCTGACAGTAAATCGAAGCGCCTCTTCCACCGAGATGGGAGCTTCGATCACTTCGCTGCGCGGAACGGTGATCGTGTAGCCGGTGAACGGCGTGGGTGAACTGGGGATGAACACCGTCACCGCGTCGCCGAGATGATCGCCGATGGCCCGCATCGACTCGCCGGTTTGAAATCCCAGCGACCAGATGCCCTTGCGCGGATATTCAACGATAACCACGCGGTTGAACTTGATGGGCTGCTCATCGCTGAACAGGAAATCGACGACCTGCTTTACGTGCGGATACACCTGCTTGAAAACCGGAATCGTCGTCAGCAGGCTTTCGAGCTTTCGATACACGCGCCGGCCAACAAAACCGCCGAGCAATCGCCCGGCGACATAGACCGCGATGATCGCCACTGCCAGCCCGATGAGATTCATGTACCAGCGCTCAGCCCACCAGGTCTGAATGGCGTTTGCGCGAAGCTCAGAGCGAACGGCTACCGGATTGATTGCCCGGCGTTCGATCGCCCGCTGTGCGATGGCGGCCTGAAGCTGCTCTTCGGTGGGCGAAACAATGCCCGCCAGACGCAATTCGGTTTGCACCGCGCCACGATGCACCACGCCCCGCGACACAGCCCGCTCAGCGATGGCTGCGTTCAACTGCACGTCGGTTGGGTCAAACTTCTCGCGAAGCGGCTCCCAATACGGCGCGAGGTTATTCATCGTGATGCGAACGCCCAGGTTGATCGGCTCGGCAATCGCGCCGTCGACAAACTGATAGGCCTTCACCACGATCCACAACGTCAGCACTGACGGCAGTAACACCACCAAACCGCGCAGGAAGAAGCGCTTGAAGTCGGAACTGAACGTGCGTGCTGCAGGATCGCTCATGGAGTCTTCGCCGGCCGGGCACGCGATCGCCGGACGTACCGGGCAAGTGCCTCCTGTGGCCAGCGTAGTGTAGGTGCGCCGCCCGAGGCCTTCAAACCACCATCACCACTTCATTCAATCGGCTCGTTCAACGGGCCTGGTTCACTGGAAACCCCGCAACGGCTGCAGAATGAGAGGTACCGTGAAATACTCGCCGTGCCGGCGGACACGCACGTTGACCTCATCTCCGACGCTGTACGAGGCAAGCAGGCGTCGCAACTCAGACAGCGTCCGCGTTGGCTGGCCGTCAATCGCCACAATCACATCGCCGGTGCGGAGTTTCGCCTTTGCCGCGGCTGAACCGCGAACGATCGACGAAATTAGCACCCCGTCGTTGGCGGCGCTTTCGCGGGTGCGAATACCCAGCGACGCATCGCCTTCGCGAATTTGCGTGTCAACAGCCGGCTGTTCGATCACCCATCGCCGCCACGCGCGTTCTATGTCAGCCAGCGGCATGTCAAAGGTCAGTTCAAATGCCTTAGCCCCCGTGGCGTCTTCCTCAAAATGTTCCACGTAAGTTCGGTACCACGCTTCCAGCTTGCCCTGATCGGCAAGAAACTCAAAAATCGAGCGGGTCTGCGGGTACATGTGCGACGCGTTGGACATGAACGTCGTGCCCGTCAGAGCAAAGAGGTTGTCCCACTTCATCAACGTGCCGGCCTTCGCTCTGCGTTGCACGATGGCGTGCCGCTCGTTGGGCAAGAAGCGGATGTCACCGTTCTCAAGAAGTTCGTAATCCTCATACAGCGAGGCGAGACCTTCCTGAATCCAGAGCGGGTGCTTCTGCCCCAGCCGCTCCATGTGGCTGTGGTGCATCGCATGCACAAATTCATGCCGCAGCGAGCTGCCGATGTCACGCGAGACCAACTGGCGGCGACGATGGTCGTATATGCCGGCTACTTCAAGTCGATTGTTGAACAATGCGTCGGCATCTTCCGGCGTGGGAATGGCAATCAGAATCTCATGCGCCGGCGGCGCCCCAAACAACGTGCGGGACATCTGATCCGCCTGCAGCTCAAGCATCTCGCGCATTTCCCGATGCGAGAGGTCATCCAGCGCCGTGGCGTAAGTGATCCTGCGCTGCTCATCGGTCTCGTAGCGATAATGTTTCGTTCCAAACCGCTTGCGCCATTGCTCAAGCGCGGTGGCTGAATCGGGCTGCGACGCTTTGGCAACGGCGTCGGCTTTCTCCAGAATGACCTTGTACGTCGGATGGTCGCGCAGCGCCTGCAGGTCGGGATCTGTCCGCAGATGCGCAAAGTCATTGAACCCAGCCTTGAGCGCGCGGTGCAGCGCTTCGACCGACGCATCGAAATCACCCAGCAGGCAATGCGCGCACGCCAGGTTGTAAAGCATGTTGGCGTCATCGGGATTGTCCGCCAGATGCTGATTGATCAATTCGATCGCCTGGCGGTACTGTTTGCGATCGAAGCAGGCATAGATCTGACGCTCAAGCGAGACGCTGGAATCGGTGCTCTGCGCCAGTGCGAACTGCGGGTGGACCCACGCTGGCGCGATCGGGCCTGTCAGTGTGAGGGCTGTCACAAAGCCGAGCACCCACCACTGCATGACCGATCGGCCAGATTGCCAGCGCCTGTGCATGTTCATGTGGCCTCCCATCATGATGTTCCACAATCAACTGGATCAATGCTAGGGACTGGTCTGGCTGAAAGTTTTCCTGGATTTGCCCGGTTTCAGGACATGCGCGGCGGATATGAACGCCAGCCGGATCAATGCCTGCTGCCGGGTTGGGGCGTCTCGACGCCGGTTTCTACAGCTGGGAAGCGGCTTCAGCTTCACCTGGCGAATTGATCGGAGGCAGAATGATGACCTGGTCGTCCACCACGCGCAGCCGGTTGGCAGCAAAAAGCGAAATCGCTTCGGGATAGGCAATGCACTCCTGCTGAAAGACGCGTGCCGCCAGCGTTTCAACAGTGTCGGTCGGCAGCACCGGGCAGGTGCGTTGCAGGATGATCGGGCCGTGATCGTAATGCTCATCGACAAAATGCACCGTACAGCCGGAGATGGTGCGGCCGGCCTCAAGCACGGCGCGATGCACGCGGTCGCCGTACATTCCCTTGCCGCCGAACTCCGGCAGCAGCGCGGGATGAATGTTCATCACCCGCCATTGAAACGGCTCGTCGATGCGCACCTTGCGCAGATAACCGCAGAGGCAGACGAGCTGAATCGACCGTTCCAGCAACTGCTTGGTGATGGCGTCATGCATCGCCTCTTCACTGGCAAAATCGCGGCGGGCCACGACAAGCGTGTTGAGGCCGCGTGCCTGGGCCCGTTCGACGCCGGGAATATCGCCCCGCGATGCGATGACCAGTTCGATTGAGGCATTCAACTCGCCTCGATCGATGTAGTCAGCGATATTCATCAACGTGCGTCCGCCGCCACTGATGAACGCTGCAAGACGAAGCGGCTGGCTCATGTGGTCCGCCTCTCTGTTGATGCTGATGCTGACGTCGGCGCTGACGATTGGCCGTCTGCGGATTCCGTTTGATTGAGCATCGCATCCTGGCCCACCGTTGGCGGTGAGCGGAAAGGAATCGCGCGGCCGGCGGCGTTCACGGAAACCATCGTGAGCCGCGCTTCGGTGACGTGAACGATGTTGCCCGTCGCATACCGCTCCGCCTCCACGCGAATGCGCACCTTCACGGAACTCGTGCCGGTGGATTCGGTAAGCGTGAGAAAGCTCACCACATCGCCGATGTGAACCGGAGCCTTGAAATCAACGCGGTCGATTGAAGCGGTAACCCACCGGTGCATGCCGTGGCGGCGCGCTTCGATGTAGCCGGCCTGGTCGATATACGAGAGAATCACCCCGCCGAAGATTGAACCGATGTTGTTGGCGTCGCGCGGCATCATGACCACGCGGAGAGCGGTTTGGAACTGCGGCATGTGAGAGGGCGTGGGCGTTGTCATGATCTGCATCATGGGCGCGAAATCGCCCTGCGGCAAGTGCCGGCGGCACGTTGTCGCTTGCCTTCGGAAACCGCCGGTTGCAGTGAAGTGCCGCGAATTTCCCGCCGATGCTTCAGACAATGGGCGTTACTTTCGCGATCATGATTGGTCATGCCGGCGCAGCGGTGCTCATTGGGGTGATCGCTGCATGGCTGGTGCTGACGTGTCTGCGCACGCTGGCTGATGATGTGGACTATGCGGTGCGGCGGCACCAGCTCAAGATCGAAGCCCATCGCCTGCGCGAAGAGCAGATTCGACGCATGAACGAGATGGGCGTGCGGCGCAGCCACTGAGTTGAGCGACATGCCAGGTGCGCGATCCGAAGGGGAGTGTGCCGCAGCGATACCGGCAAGGCGGTGAGGCATTTCCATCTGCCGCCCGATTGTTATCGGATATGAACCCGCATGCAGCGGGAGCCAGCAGGGGCGCGGGGCGAAGTGCTGCGCCGCATTTATTGGTGCAAAGCGTGCGCGAGAGGAGCGTTTACACCCTTGCGAACTCCGCCAGCATGGCTGCGTGCGATTTCATGCCCATTTCAAAGCATCGCAATTCGAATTTCTCGTTTGGCGAATGCACCCGGTCGTCGTCCAGGCCAAAGCCCACCAGCAGCGAGTCGAACCCGAGGATGCGCTGAATGGAACCGACCAGTGGAATCGAACCGCCGGTGCCGATGAGTACGGGCGGCTTGGTGAAGGTCTGCCTCAAACCGCGCATCGCGGCTTCGAGGTAGGGCGACTCCGTCGGCACGCGAATGGCTGGACTCAGGCCGTGGGTCTGAATTTCCCACCGGCAATCGGGTGGCGTGCGGTCGTTGAGGAACTTGACCAGTCCCTCGTACACCTTCCTGGGGTTCTGGCTGGGGACAAGGCGGCAACTGATCTTCGCGGTGGCGTGCGAGGGGATCACGGTCTTGGCGCCTTTGCCGGTGTAACCGCCAAAGATGCCGTTGATGTCGCAGGTCGGACGGCACCAGATGCGCTCCAGGGTGGTGTAGTCGCGTTCACCGAAGGGCGTCTTCATGCCCGCACTGGCGAGGAAGGCTGCTTCATCAAAGCCGAGATTGCGCCACATGCGCTGCTCTTCAACGCTGAGCGATTCGACGTTGTCATAAAAGCCGGGGATTTGGATGATCCCGTCGTCATCGTGCAGTTGCCCCAGTATCTTGCACAGCGCATTGATCGGATTGACCACTGCGCCGCCGTACATCCCCGAATGCAGATCATGGCTCGGCCCGTGCAGTGTGGCTTCGATATACACCAGACCGCGCAGCATGTAGGTGATGGCGGGGGTTTCGATATCCCACATGCCGGTGTCCGACACCACGCACACATCCGCCGCCAGCTCGTCCTTGTTGGCTTCCAGGAACGGGTCCAAGCTGGGGCTTCCCGATTCTTCTTCGCCTTCCAGCAGCACGCTGACTTTGACCGGCAGCGAGCCGTGGGCTTTCATCCACGCGCGGAAGGCTTCGATGAACAGCATCACCTGGCCCTTGTCATCCACCGCCCCGCGCGCCACCACGCGCTTGCCGTGCGGACCCTCCACAATCGCCGGTTCAAACGGCGGTGAGTTCCAAAGCTCCAGCGGATCCGGCGGCTGCACGTCGTAATGGCCGTAATACAGAATATGCGGCACGCGCTTGCCGTCTGCCGGTTCAGGGCCGGCATAATGCGCCACGACCATCGGATGCCCCGGCGTGTCGCGCAGCGAAGCGTCAAAGCCGATGTCCCTGAGCTGGTCCGCACACCACTGCCCCGCAGCACGGGTCTGCTGGTTGTACGCAGGATCGGTGCTGATGCTGGGAATGCGCAGCAGATCGCACAAACGCTCCACAGCGCCATCAAAGTCGGCATCAATCTGCTGCAAAACAGGATCCAGTGACAATTGCGTGGCTGGCATGGGGCAACATCTCCTGATCTCGTGGTGGGATTAGTCATCCTACCTCAGATCACGATGTGCCGCAGTTCAGTTCTGATTCGTGCCCGTCGCAGCGATCATCCTGTGGATGAGGCGATGGCGGTTGCCGGATTCGCACTGGTCCTGGGCGCTGTGCACGGAGCCTTTGCTGCACTCAGCTCGCGAAACCGCACCGGATATGAAATCAGATACAGCGAAAGGAACCACGCGATCGCCAGTTCGTGCAATTCCGAGCTGTCCAGCCGCGCAAAGGCGGACAGCGGGACGAATCCTGAAACGCGCAGCACCAGAAACCATGCCGCAGCCGACCAGCACAGGCTTGGCGCAAGAATCCACGAAGCCAGCGAATTCGAGTTCGATGCGCCGCGGCGTTTCAGGCGCAGCGCAACGGGCACGATCAGGCCAGCTGCGATGATGAACGTCTCCACCAGGGCGCGAGGTTTCTGGTCGAGCCACGAACTTATGTTGTGCAGATTGGTTTCCCCCTGATCATTCAACGTTGCCAGGACTTCGGGAGTGCTCCAGCCAAAGTACCACTGCCCCCAACTGCACTCCTCGCCGGCGAAATACACGCACGCCAGCGTCCATAAAGTCAGCCAGAGCCGAATCCATTGCATCGGTCGCGGCGAGCGCCAACGTACAACAGTCATCAGCGCCCATGCGATGGCGGGCAGCAGCACCAGCACCGTCAGGTTCTCAACCAGGCCCGCCCCCTCATGGCTGTCCTTGCGGTTGAGATCTTCGAACAGATCCGGATGGGCCGCGGCGATCCAGAAGAACGCGAGACCGGCAACGATCGTTGTGAAATGGAGAATGCTTCTGAGCCAAAGCCCGACCGAATCCTGATGTTGCATCCTGTTTTCCGTAGTTTGTGGGCACAAACAATATAAAGTGAAGTGGTTTTGGGTGCAAATGCTGTCTGCAGCGTGACCTGCGACGATATTGAGCGGGGTTTTCGGGAGTTTTTCGGAGGTTTTCTTCAATAACGCAGGGATAGCAGCCGAGCGGTTGGGCGTTGTCAATAAACCCCGTGGCATCCAGGTTCGCGACTTGCCAAGGTGCGATCATTGCGGTCTCGCGCGCTGCCAGCAACAGAGAAATCGGAAAAACCCGCATCAACAGCAAGATGCCGATGCGTCGATGCGGCTGTGGATCATATGCATGGGCACGCGTGTGAGTGTTTGGCGCACGCTGTTTACCGCAGCCAGGCTGAAAGGGAGCAATCGGCACTGGCAAGTGCGGTGAGGCATTGAATCATGGGCGTTGGCATTGACGCATATCGATGCGCCGGCCGTGGCGTTCGCCTGGCGTGCACAATGCGTCTGACATCGGCATTTGGATTCAACAGTCAATGCGCGATGCACAACCGGTGCGCAGCAGCATCGGCGGCTGTGTGGTCTGCTTCTGATCGGGACTCGCATCGCCGAGGTCGCTATTATTGACGCCCTAGGTCTGCAACGGAGGCAGAACTGCGTGCTGCTCGCGATCTTAGCTATCTTCGGGCTTGCAATTGTGTCGCCCTGGGTTGCCCGGGCTGCGGGACGACACGCCGGATTGCTGCTGGCGACGTTGCCAGCGGCGCTGACCGTCTATTTTGCTGCGCACGTCGGACCTGTTTCAGCGGGTGAGACATTTGGCGACGCTCACGCGTGGCTACCGTCGCTCAACATTCATCTTTCGTTTTATCTCGATGGGCTGAGCCTCATTTTTGCGCTGCTTATCTGCGGCATCGGCTCGCTGGTTCTGCTCTATGCCGGGCCGTATCTGCACGGTCACGCTGGGTTCACCCGATTCTTCGGCTGGCTGCTGGCGTTCATGGGGGCGATGCTCGGGCTGGTATTGTCGGACAACATCATCACGCTTTTTGTGTTCTGGGAACTGACCAGCATCACCTCGTACATGCTCATCGGCTTTGACCATCAGCGTCATTCGGCCCGTGCTGCTGCGCTGCAGTCGCTGCTGGTGACCGGCGGCGGCGGGCTGGCCATGATGGCTGGGCTGATCATGCTGGGGGCAGTCGGCGGGAGCTTTGAACTGTCTGAATTGCTGAGTCGCGGCGGCACGGTGCGTCAACATGCGCTCTACATGCCGCTGACGGCATTGGTGCTGGTGGGGGCGTTTACCAAATCAGCGCAGTTTCCGTTTCATTTCTGGCTGCCCAACGCCATGGAAGCTCCCACGCCGGTCAGCGCGTATCTGCACTCCAGCACCATGGTGAAAGCGGGCATCTACCTGATGGCCCGGCTCAACCCCGTATTGGGCGCAACGGACCTGTGGCAAACGACGCTGATGATTGTTGGTGGAGCGACGATGGTGATCGCAGCGTATCTGGGCTATCGCCAGCGCATGTTCAAGCCGATCCTCGCCTACTCCACGGTGGCCACGCTCGGAATTCTCACGTTTCTGATCGGCCTGGGCACGCCGCTGGCGATTCAGGCGGCGATTGCTTTTCTGCTGGCCCATGCTCTCTACAAGGCTGCGCTGTTTCTCGTGGCGGGAACGATCACGCATGAAACCGATGAAACCAACGTCGATCGACTGGGCGGACTTGGACGGGCAATGCCGGTGACGGCAGTCGCTACGGGATTGGCGGCGTTGTCGATGATCGGACTGCCTCCTTTTTTCGGCTATGTGGCTAAGGAAGCGCTGTTTGAAGCGGCCTGGCAGCAGTCAAAGATCGCAACTGTGCAGATCGCAATGACGATTGTTGTCGCAGCGCTTTTAGTGGCGATGACGGCAATGGTTGGGTTTCTGCCGTTTTTCGGCCGCCTGCGTTCCACCCTCAGAACGCCGCACGAACCGCCGTGGCCCATGATCGCCGGACCGCTGATCCTGGCGACTGCAGGCTTGCTGTTTGGCATCATGCAGACGGTATTTGTCGATCTGATCACCGTGCCAGCGGTCAGTGCGGTGCAAGGCGCAGCGGCGACGGCAGCAGCCCACGCAGTTGCGGGACATGCGGAAGCGACGGGCACAAGCCCCATTGTGTGGTTTGAGATCTTGGCGGTCGGGCTTGGTCTGCTGCTCTTTGTTACGCGCAATCGACTTGATGTCGTGCTGCGCGCAGTAGACCGCATCAACGCGGTCGGGCCGGCCCGATGGTATGGATGGACATTGTCAGCATTGGACTGGACGGCACGCACGCAAACGCGACTGCTGCAGAGCGGATCGCTGCGGCGATACATGCTTATTACGGTGATGACGACGCTGCTGGTGGTGGGGTACGCGGTCATTCAATCGCAAAGCGTCTTGTCGCTGGATCGCCTGGATGATCTGACGCCCTATGAAGCGGTGGTGGCGGGGCTGATCGTCATCGGCACGATCGGCACGGTTCATTCACGCTCGCGGCTGGCAGCCATCGCTTCGCTGGGCGTTGTGGGGTATGCGGTGGCGTGGGTGTTTATTCTCTTTGGCGCGCCCGATCTGGCGTTGACGCAGTTCGTCATCGAAACGCTGACGGTGATTCTCTTTGTGCTGGTGTTTTATCACCTTCCTGAATACTCTCGATTTACCAGCATGGCGGAGCGTTTGCGCGATATTGTCGTGGCGTTGGGCGCGGGCGGTCTGATGACTGCGCTGGTGCTGATCGCGTCGCATGTGCAGACCGAGCACGAGGTCTCGGCATACTTTGCTGAACAAAGTTACCCCACTGGACACGGGCGAAACGTGGTGAATGTCATTCTCGTGGATTTCCGAGCATTGGATACGCTTGGCGAGATCACTGTTCTGGCGATTTCAGCAGTGGGTGTATACGCACTGCTCAAGCTGCGGCCGCAGCGGGAGCAGCCGGAATGACATCGCTTATTCTGCGCACCGCGGCTCGGTATCTCATGCCGCTTTTGCTGCTGTTTTCTGTTTTTATCGTGCTGCGAGGCCATAATGAGCCGGGCGGCGGCTTTATCGGAGGACTCGTGGCAGCTACCGCCTTCACGTTGTACGCCATGGCGTACGATGCTGCAGCGGCGCGGCGGCTGCTGCGCATCGATCTGCATGTCCTGCTTGGCGTGGGCCTGCTGCTCGCAGCCGTCAGCGGCATGTTCATGCTGATGGCCGGTGAGCCGATTCTAACCGCGGGCTGGCTCAACCTTAGCCCGATCGGGCTTGGCGACTGGCATCTTGGCACGCCGCTGCTGTTTGATCTGGGGGTGTATCTGGTGGTGGTCAGCGTGGCGCTGATTGTGGTGTTAACGATGGCGGAGCAATGAAATGCAGACAATGCTGGCATTTGTCATCGGCGGGCTGTACGCGGCGGGGATTTACATGATGATGCGGCGAAACATCGTCAAGCTGGTCATTGGCCTGGCGCTGCTCAGCCATGCGGCCAACCTGCTGATTTTTGTGGCCGGCGGCCTGACGCGCGATCGTCCGCCGCTCGTGCCGCCTGGTATGGAGCAGCCGGAAGCGCCATTTGCCGACCCGCTGCCGCAGGCGCTGATTCTCACCGCCATCGTGATCGGCTTTGCTGTATTGGCGTTTTCGCTGGCATTGTTCCAACGGGCGTATCAGACGATTGAAACTGATGATTTGGATCAAATGAGGTCAACGGATCAGTAAGCCAATGAATCTGCTGCTCCCGTTGCCAATACTCCTTCCGCTCCTGACCGCGATCGGCACGCTGATCCTGTGGCAGCGTCGGCTGGCGCAGCGCGTGCTGGCCATGACGGGCAGCAGCTTTTTGCTGATCGCGTCAATCGCGCTGTTCGTCGGCGTTTATCGCGGAGGACCAGCAGCGGTGCAGGTGGGCAACTGGCCCGCGCCGTTCGGCATCACGCTGGTGGCGGACCTGTTCAGCGCGATGATGGTGCTGCTGGCGGCGATCAAAGGCTTTACCGTCACGATGTATTCGCTGGCGGCCATTGATCCGCAGCGCGAACGCTACGGATATCAGCCGCTGTCGCAGTTGCTGCTCATGGGCGTTTGCGGCGCGTTTCTCACCGGCGACATGTTCAATCTCTACGTGTGCTTTGAGATCATGCTCATGTCGTCGTTCGTATTGCTGACTTTGGGCGGTGAGCGCGGACAGATCGAAGGCGCGATCAAATACGTCACGCTCAACCTCATGTCGTCTGCAATCTTTCTTGCTGCGGTGGGCATTCTGTACGGCATCACCGGCGCGCTCAACATGGCCGACTTGTCTCAGAAGCTGGCGACAACCGATCGACAGGATCTGGTGACGATTCTGGCGATGATGTTCCTGATCGCATTCGGGATCAAGGCGGCGGTCTTCCCGCTGTTTTTCTGGCTGCCTGCGTCGTATCACACGCCTCCGGTGCCGGTTTCAGCCATCTTCGCCGGCCTGCTCACCAAGGTGGGCGTGTACGCGATCATTCGCGTTTTCACGCTGCTATTCACGCACGATCCATCATTCACGCACACGCTGATTCTCGGAATCGGTGGCCTGACGATGATCACCGGCGTGCTGGGCGCAGCGGCGCAGATGGAGTTTCGGCGCATTTTGTCGTTCCACATCGTCAGCCAGATCGGCTACATGCTCATGGGTTTGGGACTGAACACGGCCCTGGCGATCGCCGGTTCGGTGTTTTACATCTTCCACCACATGATCGTGAAGACGAATCTGTTTTTGATTGCGGGCGTAGCGGAGCGTTTCGGCGGGACGGGCAAACTCAAATCGCTCGGCGGCCTGTATGCGACGTACACATGGTTGGGAATATTGTTTCTGATTCCCGCAATGTCGCTGGCGGGCATGCCGCCTTTGTCGGGGTTCTGGGCGAAGTTTGTACTGGTCAAAGCAGGGCTTGACGTATCGAGCTATCTTATCGTGGTGACCGCGCTGGTTGTTGGATTGCTCACGTTGTTCTCGATGACCAAGATCTGGAACGAAGTGTTCTGGAAAGCTGCGCCCCACGGAGCGATCAGCGATCCGCACGGCTCCTCGTCGGTGCCGCATCAGGGCAAGTTGGCGTGGATGATTGTGCCGATTGTGATTCTGGCGACAATGACGCTGATCATTGGGTTGTACACGGAACCGTTTTTCGCGTTGGCAACGCAGGCGGCTGAGCAGTTGATGAACAACGACGCCTACATTCGGGCGGTGCTGGGAGAATCGCCGTGAAATCACTGGTTGGCAACATTCTGCTGGCGATTACCTGGGCTGCGATGACCGAAGGCTTTACGGTGCGCAACCTTGCGCTGGGTTTTGTGCTGGGCTATTTGATTCTCTGGTTCATTCAGCCGGTGACCGGGCCGTCGAAATACACGGGCAAGGTGGTGGCTGTGATTCGGTTCCTGATCTTCCTGATCAAGGAGATCATTGTGGCGAACCTTCGTGTTGCGGGGCACGTGCTGGGGCCGATTTCCCGCCTCAAGCCCGGTCTGATCGCGATGCCGCTGGAGGAAGATCAAAACGATCTGGAGCTGACGCTGGTGGCCAACATGATCACGCTGACGCCCGGCTCGTTCGCGGTGGATGTGTCGCCAGACCGCACGATGCTTTATGTCCATGTGATGGATGCTGCGAACCCGGATGAGATACGGCAGGAAACCAAGGATTCGTTCGAGCGCGCGGTGCTGGAGGTGTTGCGTTGATATCTGACGCCTCGCTGCTGATCAACAGCGTCAGCATGGTGGCGTTGAGCATTTTTGCCGCGGCGATGCTTATTGCGCTGGTTCGACTCCTGCGCGGGCCAAGCATGCCCGATCGCGTCATTGCGCTGGACCTGATCGCCACGCTGTCGGTAGGCGCGATCGCTGTGTATTCGATTCTCATTGGTCAGGCGATTTACCTGCGCGCTGCGATGGTGCTTGCGCTGGTGGCGTTTCTTGGCACGGTGGCGTTTGCGCTTTATCTGGAAAAGAGGTCCGAGCTATGATCGCCGATATCCTGACTGCGGCATTGCTGCTGCCGGGGGCGATTTTCGGATTGCTTGCCGCCGTCGGCATCGTGCGCCTGCCTGATCTCTACACGCGCATGCAGGCAGCCGCAAAAGCTGGAACGCTGGGCGTTGGCTGCAGCGTTCTGGCGGTGGCAGTGCATTTTGGCGAACTGGGCATTACCACGCGAGCCTTGCTGGTGGTGGGGTTTTTATTTCTCACTGCGCCCGTCGCTGCTCACATGATCGGCCGCGCTGCCTATCGCTCCGGCGTACCGCTCTGGGAAGGCAGTGTGCAGGATGAGTTGTTTCATCGTGTGAGGTCGAAGCATGCGGCTGCGGCCCCTGCGGCTTCATCGCAGGCCAATGCCGATCCTGAAACCGACGAAAACCAAAAGACGCTGACGCACTGACGCTTTGGCGAGTTCAGCGGCATGCATGCAGCGCCTGCAGCGTTATGTGTCGATTCACGCTGCTGTCCCTTGCGCCGCGACACTGATGGCAGGATGACCGCCCCCGATAGTGTGATCGTGCGCATCGAGCAATCGATTGATTGAGGAACTGGCCTGATCGCATGCGGGGCATGCCGGGGCAAGGATTGCCAGACAGTTCAAACGCGTCGTTTGCGCCGTCGTGAATGAATAGCGCATGCGCTGTCATGCGCGATGCAAGTAGCCATTCAAAAGGCAAGACCCAAAGGCTCATGGATCAGCGGGATCACGAACACGATCCGCCAGGCCAGCGTCAGCAGCAGCGGCGTCAGCAGCAGCCCGCGCCTCAATTGCCTATGCGCCAGGACGAAACCCGAGCATTGGGCCGCACAACGCCAGACGATGACAATCGCCATCACATGGACATGGAAGTGCGAGGCGTGGGGCGCCCGATGGCTGAACCTGAGCTCGCGCAACAGCGTCAACAACAACAGCAGCAGCCATTGCACCGTGAACATGAACGCATGCTGCAGCGTGAGCGTCAGGAAACGCCTCCACTGCCGCTGCTCTTTGCGCGGGATGAAGACGAGCAGCGTTATCCGCAGATGTCGCGCGATGAACGCCGCAGCATGATCGGCAAGCATCATCGCCAGACGTTGTGGATGTATTGGACCGTCATCTTCGCCGGCGTGTGGATGATGATGTTTCCCTTCACATTCTCGTACGCAACGGGCGTTGTGGTGCCGGGCGGCGGGCGCGAAGTCTGGCTATCGCTGGAAGCCCGCATCACTGCCATGACATGGAGTGATGTGCTCAGCGGCGCGGGGCTTGTTCTTTTCGGCTGGCGAGCGCTGTTGCCCAATCGCCCCTACAGCATGTGGATCTGCTGTTTCATCGGAATCTGGCTCATCTTTGCGCCGCTTATCTTATGGTCACCCACCGCAGTTGGATATCTCAACAGCACGATCATCGGCACGCTGGTGATCGCATTGACAACGATCATTCCCGGCATGCCCAACATGATCAAAATCATGAAGATAGGGCCTGATATGCCTCGCGGCTGGAGCTACAACCCCTCAAGCTGGCCGCAGCGAGCGATCCTGATTGCTTTGGCGTTTCTTGGCTGGATGATCTCACGTCACCTCGCCGCGTATCAGCTCGGTTATGTCGATCGGGTGTGGGAACCGTTCTTTAGTGAAGGCAGCCGGCGCGTGCTTGATTCCAATTTATCGCACGCCTGGCCGATCTCCGATGCTGGTCTTGGCGCAACCGTCTACACCTTTGAATTTTTGATGGGGTTCATGGGCAGCACGGCCCGATGGCGCACCATGCCGTGGATGGTGCTTGCGTTTGGCATTCTTATCATCCCGCTTGGGCTGGCGCATATCGTGCTGGTGATTTCGCAGCCGGTCATTGTGGGGCAGTGGTGCACGCTGTGCCTGCTTGCTGCTGCGATCATGTTGCCCATGATTTCGCTGATGGCGGATGAAGTGGCTGCGATGATCCAGTATTGCGTTTACACCCGTCAGCGGGGCGAGCCGTTCTGGCCGGTGTTTTGGAAAGGCGGCTCTGTGACAAGCGAGCGTTTCGACGACCGTAGTCCGGAGTTGATCAACGTGCCGCGCTATCCTGGTCGCGTGTGGGATGCTGCGCTATGGGGCATGAGTTTTCCGTTTACGCTGGTGATCGCCGTCGCGCTGGGGATTTGGCTCATGTTTACGCCCGCCATCATGGGCATGGCCGATGCCGCAGCAAGTCTGGTGCACGTGTGCGGCGCGCTCGTGATTACTGTTTCAGTCATTGCGATGGCGGAGGTTCTTCGATTGGCGCGGCTGTTGAATGTTCTCATCGCGCTGGTTGTCATCGCAGGGCCGTGGTTCGCCAGCGGCAGCACTGTTGCGGGCGGCATCGTCTGTGTGATCGTCGGTTTGCTGGTGATCGCGCTGTCATTGCCGCGCGGGCCGAAGACTGAATCCTACGGCATGTGGGATATCTATGTACGATAACCGCCGACGCGCAAAACCGTGATTGCGCGTGCTTCAATCGCATCAACAGCAGCGCTTTCAGCTGCGCCTATTCAACCAGTCATCGCGTGACTCACCGCCCAGCGGATTCGCGCAGGAGATCGCGAATATCCGTCAGCAGTTGCTGCTCCACCGTTGGGCCGGGTGATGGCGGCGGGGTAGCCTCAGCTTCTTCTTTGCGCTTGAGGTGATTGATGGCCTTCACCAGCAGAAACACCGCAAATGCGACGATGATGAAGTTGATGACCACATTGGCGAACTGGCCGTAGTTCACCGATACCTCCGGCACCGCTGCGACGCCTTCTGATGCCGCCACCGCTTCGCGCAGCACGAACTTGCGGTCGGAAAAATCAATCTCGCCCGCGAGCAGACCAAGCGGCGGCATCAGGATGTCGGTTACAACGGAGTTGACGATTTTGGTGAACGCGGTGCCGATGATGATGCCCACCGCCATGTCGATGACATTGCCGCGAACGGCAAACTCTTTGAACTCCTTGAGGATCTGCATGTGATGCTCCGTTTACAAAATCGCTTTTGGCTGAGGGGCGATGTTCCGCATCGCCTATGCATAGAGATGATTGATTCGCCAGGTGTCGCTGGATAAACCGCCGTCGAGTTCTTCCATGACGATACCGGACAATGACATTTGCTGCTGCAGGCGCCGTGATGAATCTCAAAGAGTTGTTTGCCCGTTTGTGGCCATATTCATCGGCAGCTGCATTCTCTGGTGAGCAAGCATAGAAAAAAAGCCGCGGTCGTGAGACTGCGGCTTTGAGTGTGTCTGATGGGGGTGTTGTACGAAACTGCAGCTGAAACTTACCACGCGAAGTGGGCGAAGGCCTTGTTGGCTTCGGCCATGCGGTGGGTGGTTTCGCGGGTCATCATGGCTTTGCCTTCACCCTTGGCAGCATCGAAAATCTCCTTGGCCAAGCGGTTGGCCATGGGCTTGCCTTTTTCATCGCGAGCAGCGGAGATGATCCAGCGGAACGCGAGGCTTTGCTGCCGGCGGGCGTTGACCTGCATGGGCACCTGGTAGTTGGCGCCGCCGACGCGCTTGGAGCGAACCTCAACGTTGGGCTTGACGTTGTCGATGGCCTTGTGGAAGACCTCGATGGCGGTTGTGGGAAAACCTTCGATTTTTTCCTTGTCAAGCCGCGATTGAATCTGCTCAAGCGCACTGTACACAACGCGCTGGGCGACGGTCTTTTTGCCGTCGCGCATGACGCTGTTGATGAACTTCGCCAGCACCCGATCATGGAAACGCGGATCGGGGCGAAGCTGCTCTTCAGAACGGGTAATGCGACCTGCCATGTGGCGTGCCTCCTTGGGGCGTGGTTCACCGCAACCGACTCAGGCGTGAAGGCGAATGGCTGCGATTACTGCCGAGATATCAACGAAAGACGAAAGTGCGAATGACGTATCGAAAGATGCCAGTTGACTGTCGAAAGCCGGCAATTGGCCGCCTCGCTTATTCAACCAATCATCATCCCTTGCCGCGCTTGGTGCCGTACTTGGACCGGCCTTGCTTGCGGCCTTCGACGCCGAGGGTATCGAGCGCGCCGCGGACGATGTGATAACGCACACCGGGGAGGTCGCGCACACGACCGCCGCGGACCAGCACGATGGAGTGCTCCTGCAAGTTGTGTCCTTCGCCGCCGATGTAGGCGGTGACTTCGCGGCCGTTGGAGAGGCGCACACGGGCCACCTTGCGAAGCGCCGAGTTGGGCTTCTTGGGGGGGACGGTTCGCACCTGCAGGCACACGCCGCGCTTCTGCGGACAGGCCTCAAGGTCGCGGGACTTGGATTTCGCCACAGGGGTGCGGCGAGGCTTGCGGACAAGCTGGTTCAGCGTAGGCATAAGGACAACAACTCCGACAATCCGGCTTTAGACAAAATAAAGCGAGTCGCGAATCGTAGCAGCAAGCCGGAGGATCGGCAAGGGGTGACACAAGAGAGCAGTGGCGATCCTGGGCCCCTGGCAGGGCGGGTCGGCAGCCACGGTCACTTGATCACCGGCGGTGAAAAAATCACGGCCACGGGGTGTCAGCCACCACTACCGCCGTGGTGCGCCAGTAACCGTAGTGCTCCTCGCCCTCGGCATTCACGGTTTTCGGCCGAATATCGCGGATTTCAAGCTCAATTGTGTGGCGGCCGGGCGTGAGTTCAGGAAGGGGGATGCGAAGCGGGTCAACCACCGTGCCCGGGTGCCAGCCGCTGCGATCCAGATCACTGGACCAGATTTCGCGGCCGGTGTCGTTCCGGCCGTTATTGATGGTCATTCGTCCGCTTGCGGGATTGAGCGGCCGCAGTGCCCCGCCGCTTTCTGCCCAGGGCCGCCAGCGGGCGATCTCCGTGTTGTCGATGCGCAGAATGTGGCTGCGGGTGATGAACTCATCGCCCCCTGAGCCGTCCGTGGCATGGCCGGTGGAAATCACGTGCAGCCGGGGCGTCGTCAGCCCCTCGGGCACGTCAATGATGGTCCGAATGCGGTTGCGATCAGCGGTGAGCTCCTCTTCAAAAAACACCGGCATCACCCACGCGGGATTGCGATGGCCGACGCCTTTATTGCTGTAGGTCAGCGTGAGCGTGACCTTCCATGCCGGTTTTTTATAGGTGCTGATGAATACCCGCAGCGTGGCGCGGTCGTGGAGCAGTGGAGCTAACGCGGTGACGTCTTGGGTGAAGACGCCCGAACCACCGTAGCCGGTGATGAAGCGCATCAGCTCCACCTCACCAGCCGGTGGCGACTGACTGGCAGCACGCGATGCAGGCGAAGCGGCGGACGCCCGGCCTGAATCTGATGTTTTCCCCTGTGGCAGCTGCCTGTCTGAACCGGGCATCACCACGCTGACGCTGCCGAGGCGTGTCCACGGATCGCCCGGCCGCACTTTGTTCTCACCTTCAGCCACAATGGCCGGTTCAACGGTCAGCGTTGCGATGATGCGTCTGACTTTCAGTTGCGTATCGGGCGCAGGGGGCAACTGGATGGTTCGTTCAACCAGATGGCCTTCGCTCGCCACCACGTGATTGCCGCGCTTTATTGGCTCGGTGATGGACGGCTCCCATTCGATCGCCGCATTTTCAAAAATGGTGATAACGACATCCTCGCCGTCATCGTCAGCAGCAGCAGCGGCGGCAGCGGCCGCGCGTAGGTTGAACGAGGTGGCAGCAATAGCGAGCGTTGCTGCGGCTGCCAGCAGGCCGGTTCGCCAACTTCCGAACACCTTTGTCATCATCAGCAGCATCAATAGTGACGACACGCGGCAAGTCCTTCATAATCCACGATTTGCGTTGCGGAACTGCTCAATGGCGGCCACCGCCATACGGTCGCAGCGTTCATTTTCGGGGTGTTCGTTATGACCTCTGATCCAGTGGGGGTTGATCTGATGGATTTGCCGCAATTCATCAAGCTGCTTCCACAGTTCAACGTTCTTCACCACTTCCTTGCGGTTGCGCATCCATCCCTTGGCCTTCCAGTTGTCCATCCATTCGCGCAGGCCGTTGATGACGTACTGGCTGTCAGACCACAGCTCAACGCGGCACGGCCGGTCAAGCGCCCGCAGGCCGTTGATGACCGAGAGCAGTTCCATGCGATTGTTGGTGGTGGACGGTTCGCCGCCCGATTCCGCCCGCTCCTTTCCGCTGGCGGGGTGTTTGAGAATGTATGCCCAACCGCCCGGTCCGGGATTCCCGGAACAGGCGCCGTCGGTATAGAGCTCGATGAGCGGAAGCGGCTGGGCCATGTGTGAATTGAATCGACTCAAAGGCGAAACGTCAAAGTTGCCTCTGTGAATGGGAGAGAACCGCACAGCAGGAAGGCGATGTCCCAACAGGTAAAACGTGAGATGCCAGCAACTGCTTGAGCAAAGGCGAAGACTCAATGCGCAGTGATGCAATTGGCATCCGCCATGGATGCAAAACCCGTCTACACTACGGCCATGCCGCAGCAACAAGGTGTGTATCGAATTGAAGTTCGCCCCAAGCCAGGTATGCCGGACGCACGCGGCGAGGCTGCGCTGCGCGAGGCACGCTCGCTTGGACTGCCGCAGTCGCCGCAGAAGGTGGAGTATTCCAGCGTGTATCTGTTGGAAGGCGACCTGAATGAACAGCAGGTTCGAAAGGTGGCAGAAGAACTGCTGGCCGATCCGGTGACCGAGCAGGCCACGCTTGGCGCGACGCCAGCCAAGGCGTCGGCATTGATTGAAGTGCATCCGCTGCCGGGTGTGATGGACCCTGATGCGGATGCGGTGCGCCAGGCCATCAAGGTGATGCTGGGTACGGATGTGCAGGTGCGCACCGGCCGCCGCTACGACATGCACGACATCGACCCGGCAACGGCTAAGCAGATTGCTGAGCGAGCGCTGGCGAACACGGTGATCCACGCGATTCATCAGCAGCCGTATCAGCCGACGCAATTCCCGCACGGTTCGCCATATGAACTGAAGATCATCACCGTGCCGCTGCTGGAACTGGATGACGCTGCGTTGATGAAGCTCTCGCGTGAAGCGCATCTGTTCCTGAGCCTTGATGAGATGAAGGCCATCCAGGCAGAATACCGCAGACTCGGCCGCGATCCGCGCGAGATCGAACTGGAAACCATCGCGCAGACCTGGTCGGAGCATTGCGTTCACAAAACACTCAAGAGCACGATTCGGCTGACGGTCGCTCAAGGGCAGGAATCGATCTCGTCCTGGCTCTCGACTGAGCAGCTTGCTGCCCGCCCCGGTCACGAGGTGAATCCCGACGGCAGCGTCACGATTCACAACCTGCTCAAATCAACCGTTGCTGCGGCAACACATGAACTGATCAAAGGCGGCGTCGACTGGTGCCTTTCGGTTTTCGTGGACAACGCCGGCGTGATCGCGTTCGACGACAAGCATGCGGTCTGCTTCAAGGTTGAAACGCACAACCACCCCAGCGCGATTGAACCCTATGGCGGTGCGGCGACGGGCATCGGCGGATGCATCCGTGACATCATCGGCACCGGTTTGGCGGCGAAACCCATTGCAGCCACCGATGTATTCTGCGTGGCGTATCCGGATCGCTGGGCGTTGACCACGAAACCCGCGGAGAGCGCCGACGATCAATCGCCACATGCTGCGGTTGACAGTGATCAGGCGTCACTCAAGCCGCTTCCCCCCGGCGTGCTGCATCCGCGGCGGGTTCTGACGCAGGTCGTCGCCGGCGTGCGCGACTACGGCAACCGCATGGGGATTCCCACCCTCAACGGCGCGGTGTGGTTCGATGACGATTATCTTGGCAATCCTCTGGTGTATTGCGGCTGTGTCGGCGTGATGCCGCGGGACAAGATTTCGGGACAGCCACGTGCGGGCGATCGCATCATTGCCATCGGCGGGCGCACCGGACGCGACGGTATTCACGGCGCGACGTTCTCCTCAGCGGAATTGACCGAGACGCATGCTGATGAGTTCAGCCATGCGGTGCAGATCGGCAATCCGGTAACGGAAAAGAAACTGCTCGACGCCATTCTCGAAGCGCGCGATGCGCGAAGCGCTGATGGCAGGCAATGTCTCTACAACGCCATTACTGACTGCGGCGCAGGCGGCTTCTCCAGCGCGGTGGGGGAAATGGGCAAGAATCTGGGCGCGCAGGTGAATCTTGAACGCGCTCCGCTGAAATATGAGGGGTTAAGCCCGACGGAGATATGGATCTCCGAAGCGCAGGAGCGCATGGTGCTGGCGGTGCCGCCTGAGCATGTTGAGCAATTGGCTTCGATTTGCGCCGCGCACGATGTGGAGATGTCCGATCTGGGCCACTTCGGCACGGAAAGCGGCGAGTTGATTTTGCAGTATAAGGGGGTTGAAGTCGGCCGCCTGTCGATGACATTCCTGCACGAGGGATTGCCGGAAGTGGTGCGGGAGGCGGTCATTGAAAGTGCGCCGCGTCAAAGCGTTTTGAGCCGCACAACGGAAGCTGCTGCTGCAGCAACGCCGTCAATCCAGGAAGCGCTGCTGGCGCTGTTGGCGCATCCGAACATCGCTTCCAAACACTGGATCATTCAGCAGTACGATCACGAGGTGCAGGGCGGATCGGTCATCAAGCCGCTGGTCGGTCGCGATGGCAGCGGGCCTTCCGATGCAGCGGTCATCATGCCGGTGGAAACGTCAACACGCGGCTTGGCGATCGCCAACGGACTGGCGACGGGATTGAAGGATGATCCTTATCGCATGACGCTAGCGGCAATTGATGAATGCGTGCGCAATTTAGTGTGCGTGGGGGCTGATCCGTCGCGCATTGCGATCCTTGATAACTTCTGCTGGCCAAGCTGCGGCGATGCGCAGAGCCTGGGGACGCTCGTACAGGCGGCTGAGGCGTGTTATGACGGCGCCAAGGCGTATCGCACGCCGTTTATCTCCGGCAAGGATTCGCTGAACAATCAGTTCACCACCGAAGACGGCGTCACCATTCGCATTCCGCCCACGCTGCTGATTTCAGGCATGGCGATCGTGCCCGATGTGCGCCGTTGCGTGACAATGGATGCGAAACAGTCGGGCAACCTGCTTCTTGTCGTCGGCGAGACCGGCTCGCAGATGGGCGGATCGCATTATGAACTTCTGTATGGAAGCGCAGCCAATCATCAGGCGTTGCACGAGCTTCCGACGGTTGATCTTCTCAAAGGCCCACGCACGGCAATGGCGGTGGCGAACGTGATTCGTGCAGGTTTGGCGCAAAGTGCGCATGACTGCAGTGAAGGCGGCCTGCTCGTGGCGGCAAGCGAGATGGCGTTTGCGGGCGGGCTTGGGTTGAAGCTGGATTTGGCGCTGCTGCCGACCGCTGGCGATCTTGATTCGCCTGCTGAGTGCTTTGCGGAAACGCCGAGCCGCTATCTGCTGGAAGTGCGCCGCGACGATCTGGATGCAATCGATGCGATCATGCGCGAGCACGTTGGTGATGTGCGCTGGGCGATTGTTGGCGAATTCAACGAGTCCGGCCGCCTGACGCTTGACGCAGCGGGCGTGGATGTTGCGATCGAAGACCTGCGCGGCGCCTGGCGCGGCACGTTGGATTGGTGAGACGCATTATTGGTGCAGATTGATGATGGATTGACAATGCGCCGCCGGCATTCAGCCAGCGCGATGAGTTGCCGCAATCGGATTCGGTATCTGCTGCCTGCTCGTCTGCGACATGGCGTTGGAACCCGGAACTCATGGCACATTGGCGACATGCCGCCGCATTGAACGGGGCACAACCTATAATGGGCGTATGCCGACGTCGCCGATTGCGTTGATTATTACGACTGCTGGAATCAACTGTGAGCAGGAGCTTGCGCAGAGCTTTCGCCTGGCGGGTGCGACACCTGAGTTTGTCCATCTCAACAGGCTCATTGAGCAGCCGGGTCTGATGGACCGTTACGATCTCATCGGGTTGCCAGGCGGATTCAGCTATGGCGATGCGGTGGCAGCGGGACGCATTGCAGCCCATCTGATGCGCAAGACGCTTTACAGCGCGTTTGTTCGGGCGATTGAACGGGGCGTGCCGATCATCGCGCCGTGCAACGGCTTTCAGATGGCGGTGCAATTGGGCGTCCTGCCCGGGCCGACGATCGGCGAACCCTGGCCGGCTGAGCCGCCCCGGCCGAGCGTTGCGCTGATGCAGAACGAATCGGCTCGCTTCATCGACCGCTGGTGCGCTGTTGAGATTCCCGCCAACACGCGCTGCATATGGACACAGGGGCTTGAAGCCGACGCAGCAACAAGGCTCCTGCCCATTGCGCATGGCGAAGGCCGGTTCATACCCGAGTCTGAAGAACGACTGCAGCAACTGGAGGACAACGGCCAGATTGCGGTGCGGTATGCGCCGGATGACAATCCGAACGGCAGCGCAGGCCACATCGCAGGAATATGCGATGCCTCGGGACTGGTGCTGGGTCTGATGCCGCACCCCGAGCGGTACACACGATGGACGCAGCACCCGGCATGGACGCGTCTGAGTGAACATGAAAAGCGGCATGAACCGCTAGGCTTGCAGATGTTCCGCAACGCTGTGGCGCATGTGCGTCACACCGCAGCGGTGTAAGCGCTGGATGAGAAGCAGGTGAGATAAGAAAGACAGAACGCAACGACTTTTGCCATTGGTCGTTTGCGTGGGGAGGCTGGACATGAAAGGCCGAGAAACAGGTTCGGAGAACCGCAGCATGAATGACCCAGCTGCATATGGCAGGCGTTTTGTGTTCGCTGCGCTGTCAGCTTGTATTTCAAAATGATTGCCCCGGCGATTCTCGGCTGAACTCAAACTCAGATGTCCTCGTTTCTTTCAAACAAGTTTCTGAAGTACCGGCCGATATTCGCGCAGCAGCCTCCGGTCATCAATGAGGACACGCATTGCACACGGTGCGGCTACAACCTGCGCGGCCTTATGGTCGGCCGGGCCTGTCCGGAATGCGGTCAGAAGATCGTGCGCGATTCGACCCTGCACGATGCGCTTTGCAGCGGTGAACTCTCGGCAAAGCGTATTGCCGCATGGGCGCTGGCGGCAGTGGCAGTGTGCCCGATACTGGTTGCGATCTCGCGCATCGGCTTTTCGATCGTGCATTCATTCGTGCACGGTGACTGGGAATTCATCGCTTATATCAGCACTGCATCGGGAATCAGCGTGATATGGTGCGCCGGCGTCTGGCTGATCACACCGCGACGACTGGATACGAAAAACAGCGGGGCCAGTTGGGTTCGCATCGCAGCGCGATGGACGCAGTTGTTCTGGATTCCCGCATTTGCATGCGGAC
>CAZNPU010000001.1:429056-432208 GCA_964575335.1 uncultured Isosphaeraceae bacterium
CGCATCGCAGCGCGATGGACGCAGTTGTTCTGGATTCCCGCATTTGCATGCGGACTGCTGTCGCTCACCGTGTTTGCCAATCAGGCTGCAGGCGATGTGCTGAGCTTCTGGAGCGTTGCAACTGGCGTGATCGCCAAGATCGGCGTTTTGTTTGTCGGCATGTGGCTGCTTTCGCTTGCAGAGAACGCTGAGCTTGAAGATGCAGAGCAGCGGATCAATCTTTCGCTGTGGGTTGTGCCGATTCTTTCGATCATCGTGGTGTTTGTTATTCCGTTTTCCCTGCCGTGGTTTGTGCAGGCTGTCATGCTGGCTGTGTACCTGCCGTGGACGTGGTATCTGCTGCGCTTCAGTTACGGAGTGTGGGAGATGCACATGCATGTGCGGTGGTCGATTCGGCTGGCGGTGGAATCGGGCGATCGTTCGATTGCCATTGAGCAGGTCAAACAGAAGCTGCAGCGCGAAGCAGAGCAGATCATCCGGCCGCTGCCGCCTCAGCAGCCTGCTGAAGACATTCCATTGACACCGCCGGGGTCGCTTCACTTGCCGCAACCGCAGCCGCAACCACAATCACAACCGCAGCCTCACCCATGTCCCCAGCCACATCCACAGCCGCGCCCGCAACCGCGTTCAATGCGCGAGTCGGAAATGTGACCGGTTTCAGCACGTTGGTTGTGTTTATTACAATGGTAAGCCGTGTCAATTCGCGCACCTGATCCGCATAACCTTCGGAATCTGGCGACGACCGCCACATCGCCGGCAGCGGTGATTGATGTCGATCGTCCATGCCGCGCATGCGGCTACAACTTGCGTGGGTTGCGTTTCGGCATCGATTGTCCTGAATGCGGCGAGCCGTCGTCGATTCCCGATGACATTGACCAACCGCTGTCATTGATGCCGGTGCGGGTGATCGTGGCGTTTATTCGCGGTTGCTGGGTGGCGTCGCTGTGCCTCATCATCATCATGGGCGTGGTGATTGCAGGCCAGTTTCCGCACGTTAGTCAGAAGTGGGTGCAGACGGCGCTGGTGGGTGCGTCGGTTCTGTGGGTTGGTGCGGTGTGGTGGCTCACGCCGGCGTTTCCCATTCGCCAGGCGGTCATCCGCGGCTTTTCAAAGCACAGCCGCCTGCGTCAGGCCACACGCTGGCTTCAGTGGGGCTGGGTGCTCATGGCCGGTTTGCGACTGGTTGAGATACTTTTGCCCAATGCGCCGGCGAGCGGAGCGGCGCTTCTGCGATTCGGCCAGGCAGTGGGCATGGCAGCAGGGCTGTGCGGGATAGTGATGCTGTCGGTGCTGATGGAGCGGCTGGCGGAGTGGACGCGCGACGACACCGCGGAGCGCATGTTCAACTGGGCGGCGTGGGGACTTCCGATCATCACGATCCTGCGCCTGATTGATATTTCGCATCCGCTTATCAGCCTGGCGATGCTGCTGCTTTGGCTTCTTGCTGTGGGCGTATTCCCGTGGGGTTTGATTTCGCTCAGCAGCACGGTGACGCTGTCAATCGTTCACGCCAAGGAACATGAAATGCGCATGCAGCGGCGGCAGGAGCGGCAGCAGGAGTATCAGGAGAGCGTGGCGGATTCGATCAAACGCATGGATCGCTTGCGGGCAGCGCGGGGGAAAGGTGCGTAACGGCACATTGCTGCACAAAAGCTGAGCCGAATGGAAGCCCGAAACTGCACCGCAAGGCGTCGTATTTCGCTCTAAGATGCTGCGTGCATCGTTTGGCCTTGGTGCAGCGCGTTCGGAAAAATGCATCGCACGGTGAAAGGCATTGGAAGGTTCACTGCAGGTTTGGAGGTTTTCCCGCGTCGGCACGCGACTCAATTGCACTCTAGGACAGGTTCATGACAGATCGAAAGCTCAGATGTGGCGTGGTCGGCGTGGGGCGAATGGGGCGTCATCATGCGCGAATCTACGCGCAGGGACCCGATACCGAACTGGTTGGCGTGGTGGACAGCAATCTCGAAGCGCGCGAGGCGATTGTCGAACAATGGGGCGGCCGGGCATTTGAGACAGTTGAGCAGCTCATCGAAGCGGGGGTTGACGCGGTAACGATCGCCACGCCGACGGTGCATCATCGCGCTGCGGCTGAGCCGTTGCTGGCAGCGAAGGTGGCGTGTCTGATTGAAAAGCCTCTTGCGCCTGATGCGCAGCAGGCGCAGGCGATTGCTGAGGCTGCAGCGCGAAGCGGCGCGGTGCTGCAGGTGGGGCACATTGTGCGATACGATCCGGTGATGGTGGCGATTCAAAAGCTGCCGCGTCTCTCGCCGCGGTTTATCGAGATGGATCGCATCAGCCCGATGACCTTCCGCAGCGTGGATGTCGGCGTGGTGCTGGACATGATGATTCATGATCTGGACCTGCTGCTGATGCTAGTGGGCAGCGAGCCGGTGGAGGTGCAGGCCAGTGCGGTGAGCGTGCTGGGCGAGGCTGAGGATGTGTGCAATGCGCGGCTGACGTTTGCCCCTGCTCCAGGCAGCGACGGTGCAAGCTGTGTGGCGAATCTCACCGCCAGCCGCCTTGCGCTGAAAACCGAACGCAAGATTCGCATTATCAGCGAAGATACATATGTTTCAGCCGATTTTGTCGCCCGCACCGGCACAGTGGTGCGCAAGACCGCCAACGCGGAGAAACTGGCAGAACTTCGCATGCGGCTCAAAGCCGGTGAGGACCTGTCCGACGTGAATTACCTTGACCTGGTGCAGGTTGATGAATTGGAAGTCGGATCGGGCGAACCGCTCAAATTGCAGATTGACGATTTTCTTGCCGCAGTGCGCTCAGGCCGCCGACCGACGGTGGATGCACAGGCCGGCTTTGCTGCAGTGCGGACAGCGGAGCGAATTGTGGCGGCGGCAAAGGCAGCGGGAGCCAAGATGGTTTGAGCCAGCGCTCATGATTTGAAAGCAGGCACAAGAGCACAAGGCAATAAAAACGCCGAGCATCATGGCTCGGCGTCTGTTTCGTTGACTCTCCAAGTCTGATTTTGCGACGTCAACCGATTCTGTTTATGCCCAATCCCTCAGGGTATTTAGCAGCAAGCAGCTTCAACATCGCGCCTTTCTGGTGGGGCAGGAACTCAAATCGATCAACCAGATCATGGATGTTGCTGGGCGGGTGCTTGTCGAAACCAGCCTTCTCCAGCCGCTCCA
>CAZNPU010000002.1:0-22930 GCA_964575335.1 uncultured Isosphaeraceae bacterium
AAGGGTCGCGCCAACCGACGCAGCCTTGATCAATGGACACGGTTGGAGCAGAATAGGCGTGCCGGGCCGACGGCCGTCGCGCCAACCGACGCAGCCTTGATCAATGGACACTATTATGTGGCGTCCATGATGATGGCGGTGATGGGTCGCGCCAACCGACGCAGCCTTGATCAATGGACACCTGGCCGCCATGCTGGGAGAACGATGCAGATTCAACGGGGGGGACATGGCAGGCACACTGGCCCATTTCTGTCCCTTATGCCGTGATCCCTGAAGGCTTCATTGCGTCGGTAATCTACCTGTTGATGTGTGCGGAACATGCGAGTAGCACTGAACCACTGCACCGATGGAGGTTCTCAACCGTAGCGATTCTGGATGATATAGCCCATGTGGTTGAGCGCATCAGTTACAGCCCCTATGGCGAAACCCGGCATCACAATGCCGCCAACAGACGTTCGCCAGCCGGCGGATAAAAATGTACGCTAATCGCGATAGCATCTGGATTCCGGATAACAGCGTGATGGGACAGATTCTGCTGCTGTGGCGCTTGAGCTGCAGCAGAAGCACGGCGTCTTGGGCACATCGATGGTTCCAGGCTTGCTTGGGGGGGGCCGGTTGCCGCAATGAGCGCCTGATGTGTAAAGCTGGGTGCTGTAGCAGAGCGTCCTGGATGTGAAGGGAGAAGAAAAGAAAGATTCTCAAAAACAGCTCGGAGGCCAGTCTCGCCGGCGTTATCCAGCCGCGAGGCGAGGGGGGAATTGTGCGGCGGCTGCGTTGGGCTTGGGTGTCTGGCGGCCCGTGTCTGACCTATACTTGGGAGCCCTTTCGAATCCAGCAGGAGCTCTCATGTCACGAATTACCACCACTGCGATTTCTCTTGTTACGCTGGCGATCGTCAGCCTGGTCCTCGCTGGCTGCACGGGGCAGTCAGGCGAATCGACTCGAACCGTCAGCCCTGCCTCGTCATCATCAGCTGGAGGATCCGAATACGCCGCTGCGCCAGGCGATGACGCTGCTGCTACTGTCCTGCACTTCAAGGTTGACGGCATGAACTGCACCGGCTGCGAGCGGGCGGTGAAAGACGTCGTCATGAAGATTGCTGGGGTGACAAAGTGCGAGGCGTCGCACAAAGCGGGCACGGTTGTGGTGAACACCACCGAACCTGCCAAGGCGGACGAGATCGCCCAGGCGATTGCTGATCTGGATTACACTGTTGAGCAGGTTGAAAGCTGATCACTCGTTGTTGGCGTTGGCCAACGATCGCACTGATCACTCAGCGGCATCTTCGCAGACAGGTTTTCCAGACAGTTCCGTTTCAATTTGAGCCATGATTGTTGACCCGCATCGATTTGAGGGCCAGGTTGATCTTTCCGTTTCGGTTGACGGACTGCAACTGCCGAACCCGTTCATCATTGCCTCCGGCCCGCCGGGCACAAACGCCAATGTGATCAGCAAGGCGTTTGACGAAGGATGGGGCGCGGTTGTGTGCAAGACGCTTGTGCTTGACGCATCGCGCATCATCAACGTCGCGCCGCGATATGCGCGCATGCGTGCTGCAAGCGCATCGCGCGAGGTGCTCGGCTGGGAGAACATCGAACTCATTACCGATCGCCCGTTTGAAACCTGGCTGGATGAGTTTCGTCAATTGAAAGACCGGTATCCCGATCGTGTGCTGATCGCTTCCATCATGGAGGAATACAACCGCGATGCGTGGTTTGAGATTGTGCAGCGATGCGAAGAAACCGGCATTGACGGCTTTGAATTGAATTTCTCCTGCCCGCACGGTCTGCCTGAACGCCGCATGGGCAGCGCGATGGGGCAGGATCCTGAAATCCTGCAGGAAGTCTGCGGCTGGGTGCGCGAGGCTGCCACCAAACCCGTCTGGGCCAAGCTCACGCCCAACATCACCCGCATACAGGATGCTGGGGCTGCGGCTCTGGCGGGCGGCGCGACCGGCCTGAGTGCGATCAACACCATTTTGAGCGTGATGAGCATCAATCTCGATACGCTCCGGCCCGAACCGACTGTTGAGGGGTATTCCACGCCGGGCGGATACTCCGGCAAGGCCATTCGCCCCATCGCGCTGCGCATGGTGATGGAGCTTGCGCAGATGATCGCAGACACCGACTGCACGCTTAATCCCGGGCAGCAACGCCTGCACAGCCTCTCAGCCATCGGAGGCGTCGAAACCGGCGAAGATGCGGCGCAGTATCTGCTCGTCGGCGCCGACACCGTCCAGGTGTGTACCGGCGTGATGATCCACGGCTATAAGCTCATTCATGAGCTCAAAGCGGGCCTGGCAAAGTTCATGCTCAAGCATGGCTTTGACACCATCGATGCGTTTCGCGGCGCAAGCCTGCCGTATTTCACCACCCACTCGGAACTCGTACAGCGCCAGCATGCCGCCAAGGCCAGGCGGGCTGCAGCGCTGCGAAACGACAATGAGTGGTCGGGTGAAAATTTTGTGCAGCAAAGCCAGACGCTGCTCACATAACGCGTGGGCGATATATTGCCTCCATGTCGCTTCTGATCAAAAACGGACGCATCGTCACCGCTGTCGACGACTACGTGGCCGACATCTACTGCGCCGATGAGACCATCACGCGCATTGAGAAGAAGATCGATCCAGCCACGCTGCCGCGCGAGACTGAAATCATCGACGCCACGGGCAAGTTCGTCTTTCCCGGGTTCATCGATCCCCACGTGCATGTTTACCTGCCGTTCATGGGCACCTACGCCAAAGACACCTGGGAAACAGCGTCACGCGCAGCGCTGATCGGCGGCACTACGTCGCTTATCGAAATGATCTGTCCGGGCAAGAGCGATGACCCCATCGCGGCGTTTGAAACCTGGGCTTCCAAAGCCGCAGGCGTCGCGTCCTGCGATTACAGCTTTCATATGGGCGTCACGCGCTTTGATGATCGTGCTGAAGCGCAGTTGCGCGAGATCGTCAACCGCGGCATCACGTCGTTCAAGGTCTTTCTTGCGTACAAAGACGCGCTTGGCGTGGACGACTATGAACTCTATCACGCGCTGCGCCTGGCACGGGAACTGAACGTCATCGTCACCGCACACTGCGAGAACGAAACGCTCGTTGATGCGCTGCAGCGGCAACTGCTTGCGGAGGGAAAAACCGGTCCCGAATGGCACGAGCCGTCTCGTCCGCCTGCAGTCGAAGCTGCGGGCGTTCATCACCTTACGCGCTTTGCTGAACTGACCGGCGCTGCGGTCTACATTGTGCATGCCTCATGTGAGGAGGCGGTGCGCGAGGCGGTATCGGCCCGTCAGCGCGGCGTGGATGTGTATGTGGAATCCGTCATTCCGCATCTTGTGCTTGATAAGAGCGATGCGGAGCGGCCAGATTTTGAAGGTGCGAAATATGTCATGAGCCCGCCGCTGCGCGACAAACGCCACCAGGCGTTTCTCTGGCGTGCATTGCAGTCGCGGCTCATCAGCGTTATCGCGACCGACCACGCTCCGTTTGACTTTCACGGTCAGAAGGAAATGGGCCGCCCGCCGCAGAGCGATTTCACGAAGATTCCCAACGGCATTCCTTCCGTTGAAGACCGCATCAACTTGCTGTACACGTACGGCGTCACCGCTGAGCGAATCGACCTGCACACCTTTGTCGATTGCGCCAGCACACAGCCGGCCCGCATTTTCGGCCTGCGCGGCAAAGGCACGATCGCTCCGGGCTATGACGCCGACCTGTGCATCTACGACCCGACCTATCGCGGCGTCATCAGTGCTGCGACGCAGGCGATGGACACGGATTACAGCGCATTTGAGGGCTGGGCGATCAACGGCCGTCCGTGCGTGGTGACCGTGCGCGGCGAGGTCATGGTCCGCGACGGTCGGTTCGTCGGTCCGTCCGGCAGGGGACGAATGATCCAGCGCACGCACCATCAATCACCAGGCAGCGCATTATCGCGGTCATGACGGATACGTGATCCGCCAGGCAGAAAGGCGTAAAATGCAGTGGCCGGCGTTGCGGTTTGCTGCCTGGAAAGCATTGCCGTTTGAGGCCAAAACGCCTGCCGGCCATGAGTTGGGGCGGTCGCCATCCTTGCGCATCGTTGCGCGGCATGGGAGCAATCGGAATGTTCCAGCGAGTCAGGGGGCGTCGACCGGACTTTCCCATGTAACAGGCGACTTTCCGCCGAGGTTTCGGGAATGCCCCGTGGCTGCTATACTTCGCCTGCCCGGAGGACCTTTGGAGCCGCATGGAAACGGCTGCCACGTTCTCCCAGTGCTTACGTTTGCTCATGGAAGTCATCAAAGGAATCCCAGTCGCCCCAGGCGTCGTTGCCGGCCGTGCTTTCCTACTGGAAGACGTCTTGGAGCGCGTGCCATATCACGTGGTTGCGGCTGCGGATGTGCCCCGCGAGCTGCAGCGGCTGGATGAGGCCATTGAGCAGGCCATCAAGGACCTTGAAGCAGACCGCGACCGCGCCGCGGCAAAACTGGGTCCTGAGCCGGCGAAAATTTTCGAATTTCACCTGGGCCTGCTGCACGACAAGACGCTGATCAACCCCATTCGCGAGCGGATTGAATCGGGGCATGTGACAGCGGCGTATGCCGTGGCTGAGGCATTTCGCGGGCTGGCGGATCGCTTTCGCGCGATGGGCAGCGAAGTGTTTCGCCAGAAGGCCAACGATGTGCTCGATCTGGATCGCAGGCTGCTGAGCAGGCTGGTGGGGCAGTCTCGAGATCGTTTGGCGAAGATCGAGGAGCCGGTGATTGTGGTGGCGCATGAGTTGACGCCGGCGCAGGCGGCTTCGCTCGATGTTCACAAGGTCGTGGGGTTTGCCACCGATGCGGGCGGTCGAACAAGCCACACGTCGATTGTGGCAGCGGCGCTGGGCATTCCGGTGGTGGTGGGCTGCCAGCGCGTCAGCCAGAGCGTCAACGACGGCGACCAGATCATTGTTGACGGCAAGTCGGGCGTGGTGATTGCGCGGCCTGATCCCGAAACGCTCGCGCAGTACCAGCGGGACATCAAGCGGCAGGCCGATGTGGCGGCTGATCTGCTGGAGCTGGCGACCTTGCCTTCGGTCACCCGTGACGGCGTGCCGATTCACCTGTACGGCAACATCGAATTCGCGCATGAGATTCCGTCGCTGTTGGCGCACGGCGGGGAAGGCGTGGGGCTGTATCGAACGGAGTTCTTATATCTCACGAGTCCGACCGAGCCGACCGAGGAAGAGCATTTCGAGGCGTACAAACAATCGGTCGAGCTGTTGGGCGGCCGCCCGTTGACCATCCGCACGCTTGACCTTGGAGCAGACAAGTACACGCAGGAACGGGCTGAGGAACCGGAACGCAATCCGTTTCTGGGTTTGCGCAGCATTCGGTACTGCCTTCAGAACCTGCCGATGTTCAAGCGGCAGCTTCGGGCAATTCTTCGAGCCAGCGTGTACGGGCCGATCAGGATCATGTTCCCGCTGATCTCCACGCTCATGGAGCTTCGGCAAACGAAGATGATCCTGAACGATGTGATGGAGGAATGCGAAGAGGAGGGAATCGAGTTTGATCGCAACATTCCCGTGGGGATCATGATCGAAGTCCCCAGCGCAGCCTTGATGGCCTCGGCATTCGCCCGAGAAGCTCAGTTCTTTTCCATCGGCACCAACGATCTCATTCAATACACCCTGGCGGTCGATCGCGGCAATGAGCGGGTAGCGAATCTCTATACCGCAGCAAGCCCGGCGGTGATTCACATGATCAAAAGCGTGATTCGCGCCGGCAAGCGGTTCAATGTTGAAACGAGCCTCTGCGGCGAGATCGCAGGCGAAATGCTTTACACCATGCTGCTGATCGGCCTGGGGCTGCGCACGCTGTCGCTCGTGCCGTCGCAGATTCCGCATATCAAACGCGTGGTGCGGGCAGTTGATGTTCCCACATGCGAGCGGCTGGCTCGGAAGGTCGGCTCGTTTGATTCGGAGCGGCAGATTCTCAACACGCTCCGCGCGGAGCTGCAGCGGGCGCTACCCGAACTGGAAGGCACTCCCGGCGATTGAGTCGAAAGGCGCATGCAGCATTTGCTCAGGCCAGTCGGCGCGGCTAAGATTGATGATATTCAGTCGGTTGTGGTACAGTTTGGAGCCACCTACAACCGATAGAGTCAGGGGACATTCATTGGGTGTACGGAGAAATCTGTGCGCCTGGATTGGTGCTTCACAGGCCATGCATGCGTTGTGAGCACTCACAGTAGACAGTTCTGAGCCGTGCGATGGGTGGTCCACGCAGACGGGCTCAGGCGAAACGAATCACCCGGCTCACATGGCGTGGGCCGGTCTCCGACCGGACGCGACGGTTCGCTTCCCGGTTTGGATGTGTTCCCCGCGGTTTCGCGCTGCATGCAGACTTGTGCGTGCGACGCTGAGGCGTATGGGAGAGCCCCAAACTGTGGCGGCGTCCGAATGCATAACACGCGGCGGCCTGCTTTGTGCCGACGCTTTGCGCCCAAGCCCGGAACCGGCTTTGCACCGTGTGGCCACCGACGAGCTTTCTCGTTTGTGCCTGCAGGTTGCGTTCATCCACAATCCCGGCCTCGACGCCTCAAACATCCGCATCGCGCCGGAACGCGCAGATGCGTCAGGATGTCGACGGTTCCGAATTTTGAACGCAACTCATGCGCACACGGGCTCGCCGGGTTTGATCCCGGAGACTTGCCTCAGTGGCACCGAAAAAACACGTTGATGCTGATGAACTGATGATCGTCAATGATTCGCCCGGCGAAGAATGCCGCATTGCGATTCTGCAGGACGGTCATCTCGAAGAGCTTTACACCGAACGAACCGCCTCGGCTACCGCCGTGGGCAACATTTACAAGGGCCGCGTCACCAACGTCGAGCCGGCTATTCAGGCTGCATTCATCGACTACGGCGAGGGGGTGAACGGCTTCCTGCATATCTCGGATCTGCATCCGAAATATTTTCCCAAGCGAGACGGCAGCGAACGCGTCGAGCGTGTGGGAAAGAAGATTCCCCGCCGCGATCGCCCGCCGATTCAGGAAGCGCTCCATCGCGGCGACGAGATACTTGTGCAGGTGCTCAAGGAAGGCATCGGCACGAAAGGTCCAACGCTCACCAGCTACCTGTCCATTCCCGGACGCCTGCTGGTGCTCATGCCGGACATGGACCGTGTGGGCGTCTCGCGAAAAGTTGAAGACGAGCAGAAGCGTCGGCAGATGCGCGAAATCCTCGATTCGCTCAATCTGCCCGAAGGCTTTGGGTTCATCCTGCGAACCGCCGGCTTTGATAAAACCAAAACAGAATTGAAGCGTGACGCTGCGTATCTCATGCGCTTGTGGAAGGTGATGGAAAAGCGCATCCAGAAGGTCGGAGCGCCATGCAAGCTGTATACCGAGTCGGATTTGCTCCTGCGAACAGTGCGCGATGTGCTGCGCCCGACGATCAAGACGCTTGTGGTCGATTCCGAATCGGCCTATGAGCGCGTCTCGGCGTTTCTGCAGGTGGTCGCGCCGCGCTCTGCGCCGAAGGTGATTCACTATCGACGGCCGGTCCCCATTTTCCATGCCTTTGACATCGAGCGGCAGATCGAACTCATTCACAGCCGCGAAGTGCCTCTGCCGTCGGGCGGGCGGCTGGTGATCGATCAGACCGAAGCCCTGGTGGCGATTGACGTCAACTCCGGCCGGAGTCGATCGGCCCGCGACAGCGAAACCAATGCCTACGAAACCAACTGCGAAGCGGCCGATGAAATTTGCCGACAGCTTCGACTGCGCGATCTCGGCGGGCTGATCGTCAATGACTTGATTGACATGCGTTCGCCGAAGCATCGGCGGCAGATTGAAGAACGCTTCCAGGCAAACCTGAAACGCGACCGCGCTCGCTCAACGGTACTGCGCATCAGCGAATTCGGCATTCTGGAAATGACCCGCCAGCGCATGCGGCCGAGCCTGCGCAAGAGCCATTTCATGTCCTGCCCGCACTGCAACGGGAACGGTGAAATCAAAGTGCCCGAGTATGTGGCGGCAGATGCAACGCGGCGCATTGGGCTTCTGCTGCAGTACGATCGCGTGCGACGTGTGGAGCTGGTCTGCTCGCCGCGCGTGGCTTCGGTGCTGCTGTCGGCCAAGCGGCGAGAATTGGTGCGTCTGGAAGACACTTCAGGTAAGAAGGTGGATGTGCGCGTCAGCGACGCCATTGCGGTCGATCGCGTGGACTACTACGCGTACGACGATCGCAACGCGGATATCGACATCGCCAAGCTGCCGCCGCTGAAGGCGCCATCGCTTGAAGAACTTGAAGCGGAGCAGGCTGCACCGCCAGTTGCGGTTGCTGAAAAATCGCAAGCGGCTCCGGTGACGGGCAAGAAGAAAAAACGTCGGCGTCATGGTCCTGCAGATGCAGCGGCCATCGCGTTGGCAGGCGGATTTGATGATGATCTGACCGAAGAAGAGGCTGCGGAAGAAAACGCAGAAATCGCAGCAGAGAAAACCGCGCCCGCCGTACCTACTGCAGCGCCGTCCGCGTCGCTCAATGGTGAAGCCAGGCAGTCTGAAGAATCAACGGCCCGCGAGGAAGGCCGACGCCGTCGACGACGTCGTCGTCGCAAAGGCAATGGCAATGGGGGACAGCAGCCGTCAGTTAGCGCAGCAGCCGAAGCTTCGAGCCAATCACCCGTGCCGGCCGAAGCGTCCTCGGCAGGCTCTCTCAACGGCGCTGCCTCGTCTGCGGCTTCCAACGCTGTTGCTGCATCACCGTCGCTTCCGACGCAGTCCGGTTCTTCTTCAACTGCAGAATCATCGCAGGAGGGAACCAGCAAACGCAAGCGTCGCCGCAAACGCCGACGTCACAGTGATCAACAGCATAGTACAACCGAGAACGCAGCGGCTGTCGCAAGCGGCGATACGGGTGAATCACATGTTCGCTCCGAGGCTGAGTTCGAGAGTACGTCTGACGTCGTTACCGATTCAGCAACGCAACCTTCGAACGCAACCGATCAGCCTGTTCGCGTGCATGAACTGGCCAAGGAGCTTCAGGTATCGTCCAGGGAGGTGATCGAGCGATGTGAGCCTGAGCCAGGCATTCCTCCCATCACCAGCCCGCTGGCCTCAGTTACTGCGGAAGAAGCTGAACGCATTCGGCGTTTGTTCCAGAACGGTGAAGTGTCAGCGCCAGCCTCAACATCATCACAGCCATCAGCGTCAGATTCAGATGCCAGGACAAAGCAGGCAAGTGAAGCGCAGGCTGTGAAGAAAGGCAGTTCGCGATCGCGCCGCCGTCAGGGCCGCTCATCAGACAAGACTTCCGCCGCCAGTGCGCCGCAATCAGCAGCGTCAACTGCGCCGTCAGCGCCGCCGGCGGCATCGGCGGAGCCCCAAGCCTTAAAAGCCGCCCCAACGGCTGTCGCAGAGCAAACGCAACCGGCTGGGACTGACGCGGCAATAATGAAAACTGAGAAAAGCCAGGACAACGGGCGCGGCAGACGCACCCGTCGCCGGCATTCAAGCAAAAAGGAAACTGTTGCCGAGCAGGCGACGAATCAGGAAGGAATCATGGGAGCTCAAAGGCCGCAGGACACGCCCGAAAAGTCACAACCCTCAAATGCGACACACTCGGGCGGTTCGAATGCTGTGCAGCCGCCTGCCGACTCTGCGTCATCCAGCAAGCCCACCCCGCCCAAAAAGCCAAGGCGAGCGCTTTACCGGGCTGGTCGCGGCAGCGTGTCGTCTGCTGCGCGGGAACACGCCAGAGGTCACGATGACTGACGCAATTTGCAGTAGCGCGGGGCAAAAAGCAGCCGATGTTGAGCACGGCTGCGCGCCCATGAACGTGAACCTGTGCTGTTGACCGGCAGCTTCGCATCGAGCAAGGTCAATTTGTGAGCGACTGGATGAAATCGGAAAGCAAACGATCAACGCGGCGACTGATCATTCTCGGCTCCACCGGGTCGGTCGGCATCAATACGCTGGCGGTGGCCGAACATCTGGCTGCGCGTTCGCCGCTTCGATTTGAAATCGTTGGCCTTGCTGCCGGCGCGAATGCCGATGCGCTTCTGAAGCAGGCGGTGCGGCACAACGTCAGGCACGTTGCCATTGCCGACGCTGAGCAGGCGGGCGTGTTGAAGGATATTGAGCATGTTCACGCCGGTGAAAGTTCCGCAAAGGAATTGATCGAAGCCGTCGCGCAGCCCGGCGACCTGGTGGTGGGGGCGATCGTGGGCGCAGCGGGCATCCCCGCAATGCTGGCAGCCATTGAACGCGGCTGCGATATCGCGCTGGCCAATAAGGAAACGCTCGTGGCAGCCGGCGCACTGGTGATGCCGAAGATTCGTCAGCGCCGCGTCGCGCTGCTGCCGCTTGATTCTGAACACTCCGCCATTTTTCAGTGCCTGCAGGATGCGCACGTTCATCGCAGCAGTTCGTTGCACGATGATTCTGACTCAAATGCCCCTGCCAGCATCGCGCAGTCACATGATCAGTATCAGTCGCCGGCTTCGGTCTGCAGTGGGCGGCATGATGTGGCGCGAATTGTGCTGACTGCATCGGGCGGGCCGTTTCGCACCTGGTCTAAGGACCGCATGCAGCAGGCGACCGTTGCTGAGGCGCTCAATCATCCCACGTGGAATATGGGGCCGAAGGTAACGATCGATTCAGCCTCGTTGATGAACAAGGCGCTGGAGATCATCGAGGCATATTGGCTTTTCGATCTGCCGGCCGACAAAATCGATGTGATCATTCATCCGCAATCCATCGTTCACAGCTTTGTTGAGTTTGTGGATGGTTCGGTGCTTGCGCAGTTGGGAGCAACCGACATGCGCACACCGATTCAATATGCGCTGACCTGGCCTGACCGTTTCGAGGGTTGCTCGCGAAAGATGGACTGGCTGTCGCTTGGGCGCATGGATTTTGAACAGGTTGATCCGGAACGATTCATCGCACCGCAACTGGCGTATCGAGTCATTGAAACAGGCGGAACAATGGGCGCTGTGTTCAATGCAGCCAACGAGGCGGCGGTTGCTGCATTCATTGACGGAAAGATTCAGTTCGGTCAGATACAAACGCTCGTGCAGGAGGCGCTGGAAGAGATCGAAGTTGGCCCTGTGCATACGATAAATGATGTTTTTCAGGCCGACTCTCTTGCGCGGCAATTTGTTCAGGATCGGCTTCATACAGTCGGCCGCGGCGGCGCTACGACGGCTGTGATCGCCGACACACGGCAGAAGGCCTGACGATCAAACTTTCTCTCCTACGGGCATTGTTGGACGCATCATCCAGCTCGATACACCGAGAACCACCTCCATGGAATTTCTCTCCAGCGGCTTCAACATTCTGCTGATTATTCTGGGCTTCGGCCTGCTGATTTTTGTGCATGAGCTTGGCCATTTTCTCGCTGCCAAGTGGGCAGGCATCCGCACCGAAGCATTTGCCATAGGCATGGGGCCGGTCGTAATCGCCTGGCGCAAGGGCATCGGCCTTCGTCTTGGCTCAACAGAGGCCGCTACCGAGCAGCGGATTCGTGAATATCTCAAACGCGAGCCGGGCGCGTCAGCCGGACAGCAACAGCACATCTCCCTCGAACAGCGCCGGCGCGCTGAAGAGGCGCTTGGGATCGGCGAAACCGAATATTCGCTCCGCTGGCTGCCTTTTGGCGGCTTTGTCAAAATGCTGGGGCAGGAAGACGCCAATCCCAACTATGTGTCGGATGACCCGCGCAGCTACAACCGCTGTGCGATCGGGAAGCGCATGGTCGTGGTGTCGGCCGGTGTGATCATGAACATTCTGCTGGCGATTGTTCTGTTTATCGCAGCATTCATGGTGGGTGTGCGATTTCCCGCCCCGGTGGTGGGCGATGTCGCCCGTCAAATGCCCGCCGGTCAGGTCATGCCGGAGAACGCCCAGGCCCTCGGCATTTCCTTGCCGGGCCTACAGTCCGGTGATATCGTCACGCACATCGACGGCAAGCCTGCGGTCACGTTTGCTGATCTGCAGATTGCCTCCGCAATGGCCAAGCCCGGTTCGCAGGTGAGCTTGACCGTCTCGCGTTCCGGCTTTGAAGAACCGCTGCAGTTCACGCTGACGCCGGACAAGGATCCCACAAGCGGGCTGTTGAGCATCGGCGTTGCGCCCGCTTCATCCACCACACTGCTGTCACGCGATCGCGAAGGCTATCTGGACACAGTGCTTCAGCAGACCGGTCTTGCTGCAGCAGGCATCCAGCCCGGCATGCGCATGGTCAGTGTGAATGGGCAGCCTGTTCATACGTTTCAGCAATTTGAGCAGTTGGTTCGCAACTCTGCGGGCCAGGCGTTGCAGACGACATGGACAATGACGGACGAGCACGGCAAGCCCGCCGGCTCTGAATTGCAGGCGTTCATTCCTGTCAAGCCAAGCTTCGATATCCTGCGGTACGCTGACAGCGATACGAACGCTGTACAGAACTTTGAGCTTGGGTTATTTGGTTTCACGCCGCTGTCGCAGATCACCGATGTGCCGGCACACAGTCAGAACGCCCAGGTGCTGCGGGCTGGCGATGTGATTCTGCGCATCGGATCGCTGGATGGTCCGCGCATGGCTGATGTGCGACGTGAAATCTCCCGTCGCCCGCGCGAGTCTGTCCAACTGCACGTCCTGCGCGACAATGAAGAAATCCAGGTCACAGCGGAAGTAAGCCGCAAAGGACTGCTGAACGTCGCACTCGGTTACGCATGGGATCTGCCGCTGATCGCCCAACCCATGGCCGAGGTTCGTGAAAATAACGCCGAGGGAACCACGGTTGAGCGTCGTACGCCGCTGGCGGAGCTTCAGTTGTTCGCTCGTACCCGAATTGATGCTGTTGACGGCACTCCTGTGCAGAATTGGGCCGACATACGCCAGGCGATGCGTGCAGCGACCGAGTCGGCGTTGAACGAAGAAACCGGCGCAGCGGTGGAGTTGTTGACGACCCTGCCGACGCCGGGACATCCGCAGGAGCGCATCACGCTGGAGCTTTCACAGCAGGATGTCGCCACGTTGCATGAACTGGCATGGCAGACCGAGCTGCCATCGTTCATCTTTGAGCCGATTCATACCGTGCGAAGCGCCGGCGGCAGTCCGGTCAAGGCGGTCATGATGGGCTTTGAAGAAACGCACAAGCTCATCATGATGACGTATCTGACCATTGATCGGCTGTTCCGCGGCAGCGTGGGCGTGGAGCAGTTGCATGGGCCGGTGGGGATCGTTCACGTCGGATCGCAGGTGGCGGACCGCGGCTTCATGTACCTGGTGTTTTTCCTCGGGATGATCAGCGTGAACCTTGCGGTCATCAACTTCCTGCCGCTGCCGATCGTTGATGGCGGGTTGTTCCTGTTCCTGATTTATGAGAAGTTCCGAGGTCGCCCGCCGTCACTGGCGTTTCAGAATGTGGTGACGATCATCGGTCTGTGCCTGATCGTGTCGCTGTTTCTTGTGGTGACCTGGAACGATGTAATGCGACTGCTGAGTTAGGACAGCAGCAGGTGAAGGTGGGGGGGCAAAGTGGAAAAAGAAAACGGGCCGTCGTGAGACGGCCCGCTTTTGGTTTCGTTTGGATTGTGCCGTGATGAACGGCCTGATATCACACAGGCGATACGTTCGTGGCCTTGGGTCCCTTTGCTTCCTGCGCGACTTCAAACGTCACGCGCTGGCCGGGCTTGAGCGAAACGAAGCCTTCCATGTTCACTTCGGAAAAATGGACGAACAGATCCTTTCCCCCGTCATCGGGTGTAATGAAACCGTACCCCTTGTTGTCGAAAAATTTTGCAACCGTTCCGGTGGCCATGTGCGGGCCCTTTCCTTGTGCGTCATGAAAGACCGATTCGCGAACATGCAGCCGAATCGTGGCGCGATGTGACGTGCATCGCAAAACCTTAACCAGCCACTATACAGGAGAGTGGGCGGGGTGCAAGACCCAGCCTGCGCATCTGTCATTTCAGCGGTGTCGCCTGATCAATGCCAAAACCGCCCAATCTGCACTCTTTCAGCTCCGTGCCAACCTCAGATTACTGCAACTGGCAGCCTTGACCTGGGCCATCAATCACTGAATCAGACGCGCGATTCCGCACAATTAGGCCGAGCGGCATGCTGCTTGAAATTGACGATAACGCACAGCAAGACAGTCGCCGTAATTCCTTAATACAAGCCGTTTTAGCATTCACTGGCGTGCCGGGCCTCGTGGAGAAACTCATCCCGTAAGGCCGTTGAGAGCAGTGCGCGCATCGAAATACAACCGGAAAACGATTGCGTCATCGCATCGCTGACATCACCAGTTCATCGCGCGACCGCCAGTACGTCGCTGGCGAGCGGCGGTGCAACGGCGAATGAATTGTGCCGCTATGCCTCAGCCATTGAGCTTGCTCCAGCACATGAACCTGTTTGGGGGCGGCGTAGATCACCATGATCGGCCGCGGCGACATTCGCCATGACATTTCGATTCGATGAAGCACTGTTTTCATCGTCTCTGCGCCAAATGGATTGTAAAGCCAGAACACCGTGCCTTCGCTGTAATCAGCTTCGCAGGCATCCATGGTGTGAATCACAATCTCGGCTCGGCGCCCGCGAAGCGTTCTGGCGTTGCGTGCGGCAATGTCGGCCAGTTCAACATCGAATTCGATTCCAACGCATCGGCGGACCGGCCTGCGCGCCATGGCGCATATCACGCGGCCCATGCCGCAGCCGATGTCAAAGACCACATCGCTGGGCCGAAGTCGGACGGACCGCATGTATTTGTAAAGCAGCAGATAATCAATCGCCTGATAGTCGTAGAAATCTTCATGCTGCGTGGCGGTGCGCCGTCGAGGAACCGCCAATCCGTCGGTTCGTATGTTGAGCCAACGATCAATCAGATCATTGCGGGCCTGGCGCAGCGCCAATACAGTCGCTCGCAGACTTGCGTGACTCGCCAGCCAGGACACCGCCTGATCGACCGCGCGAAGGCTCGCAGCCCCAGTGGTCGTATTGTCTACCGGCTTGGAGTAGTCAGAGAGATTCATTGCATGACGCTACGAACCAGCGCTGTCTCAATGGCTCGGAAATTGGGCCGCAATATGCGGACACTTGGAGTCTGACAGAAATCATGCAAGGCAAGTCGGATTGGCAGCGCATATCGCGGGGTGGCGCATGACGCATGAAATCAGCGCATGACTTTTGATTCCGCGGCAATACTCGAAATTGAACAAACAGCAGAGCGCGCATTGATCTGCTGCAATGCCCGCTGCGCCAACTGACGCGTTGCGCTGCGCTCGCAGCAGTATCAAACGCTTTCATTTGCTGCTGCTCACGTTGGTGCAGATCGCAACGGAGAGCTTCGCTGCCGTTCATTCACCCGACTGTACATTGCTGATTCATATTCATCTGTTGCGCATGATCGCTGCATCGTCAGCAGCTTGTCAGTCGATGCTCGCCCCACACGTGAACAGGTCCTGATTGATGCGGCGATACAAATCGATGTGATGCGACGCGCACCTGACGCCTGGAATGAAATGCGCCGATCGCTCAGATCGGCATAACGCCGATGACGCATTGCGCACGGGGCAAAATGCAGCCCCCGTGCAGACTGAGCCGACTGCACGAGGGCGCCGAAACAGGTATCAATGCTGTAGGAACCAGACGCTGCCGGTTGAAGACAAAAGCAGTGGCTCCGCCGGCCAGAGCAACCGATTCGCCTGCTCCTGTTGTTCCGCAATGCTGGCGTGCAGTTGCAGGCGTAGGTGAGCAACTGGATTGCTCGGAGGCGAGTTTCTGCCACAAGGCCAAGGCGTTGTGGTTTATCGTATTTGATTGCCGCTCATGTCGCTGTTTGTCGGTGTTTCATGCTTCCTTCCGCGCAAATCGCAGTCGAGGCGGGTCGGACAGCGGCGGCAACTGCCGTACAATGCCAACTGCTGTACCTGCTCAACAAAGGAGTTCAGCCATGCGATTGACTGCAGTTCGAACCATTGGCGTCTGCCTGAGTCTGTACGTCGCGACAGCCCTTGGCGGTTGCTATGAGTCGCTTGAACCTGAACCGCAGGCGCAGCAGCCATCGGCTCCTGCAGAAACCGGGCCGATCACCAGCCTGACCACGCAAGGCGGCGGCTCGGCGCTTGGCGGTGCGCGGCGGACCGCAGGCAACATCGTCGACCGTGTCGAGCAGCAATCGCAGCAGACCGCCGAGATGGCCGACCAGATGTTCGATGAATGATGAATAATGCCGCTTGCAGAACAGGACCGATAACGGTCTAATGCATCAACTCGTTTTGTTCCGGCGGGTCACCGTTGCCGCCGGGGTCTGATGTTCCAAGGGGCTTATGCCCGCGTTGGAATTGTCCTTGGAGTAAAACGCATGTCATCCGGAGAGGCCTACCATGCGCAGCATTCGAGACTTGCTCGGCGGTTGTCTGCTTTGCGGTTTGACGCTGTTTGTCCATGCCGGATGCGATAACGCCGGCGCCGAACCGATCGTCAACAACCGAATGACCGCGCCGCATGTCGCAACATTCGAGCCGCCGCCCGACGATGAAATCATGAACACCATCGACGACGCTGCCAGGCAGGTTCACGTTGCGATGGAACATGCAATCAGCAGCGCAGAGCCTGCCGACGAACCGCCGCTCAGCGCGACAGAGTGATTCCGGACAGCAAACGCGCCGCCATCCGGTGGCAGATCATGTTTCTTGGGTTGCGAGAAGCGCCCGGAATGTTGCGGGTTCAAGCTCATCCAGCGAGCTGGCGAACCGGTTCGGAGGATGTGATGCGAAGTCTTCGCGCTTCCGGCCTTTGCTGAGCAGAGCGATCGACTTCATGCCTGCTGTCTGAGCTGCGTGGATGCCTGCCGGCGCATCTTCAATCACGACACAATGTTCAGGCGCAACGGCAAGACGTTCAGCAGCAAGCAGAAATACCTGCGGATCGGGCTTGCCGCGCGTGACGTCCCGGCCGGTGACAATGGCGTCAAACCTGTCGGTTTTCCCAAGCCGGTCCAGCGCCAGCTCCACGTTTTCCGGCGGTCCTGACGAACCCACCGCCAGCCGAAAGCCCGATTCAGCCAGCGAATCAATCAGTTCCGCCGCCCCCTTCATCGCCGGAAAATCTTTGGCGATAAGTTCTCGGTACAGCGCCTCTTTGCGTTGATCAAGCTCCGCAACGCGATCGGGCGACGTTGCCATTTTCCCCCAGAACCGCTGAATGATCTCGCGGCTGGTCTGGCCAAAGGTGGCAGCGAAGTCGGCAGGGGTGAATGGCGCTTTGATTTCTTCAGCCAGCCGCAGCCAGCTTTGCAGGTGGGCATCGTATGAATCCACCAGTACGCCATCCATGTCGAAGATTACTGCGTGTGTCATGCGTTCCCTTTGTCGGCACTCTGCGTGCATCGGATCGGCGCTGCCCAACGTCCCAGTTGAGCGTCGTTGACCGTCAGAGTGCGCATCGCTTGAGTTTTATGCTTGCGTTCGATCAAGTTGCGGTTACAGTAGCACATGGCTGAGCTTGTTCTGACGTATATGCTGCGAAGGACGCGGCTTGGTCATGACAGTGAAGGATGTGCTGTCAGCCATTCATGCTGCTGCTGTTGCCGCTGAATGGCGATGTTGATCGTGTTGTGGGATGTCGGGAAGAAGAAGAGAGAGTCCACTCCTCTGATGGAGCAGATGAAGGGACTCATGATGATACGCGTTCAGGCTTCTGCATTACGGCACAACAGCTCGTTGCGTTTGGCGGAGAATGGTGCGCCTCATCCGCTGGCGATGCGAGCCGCGGCGACGTCCTGCTCACTTCTCATCACCGGCGAAACCGGCACCGGCAAAGGCCACCTGGCCCGGTGGATTCACGATCACAGCCCGCGATCCAAAAAACCGTTTGTGCCCGTGAACTGCGGCGCCATTCCGGATGGCTTGATCGACAGCCATCTTTTCGGCCATGTTCGAGGCGCGTTCAGCGGGGCGGAAAGCGATCATCCCGGCCTCGTACGGGCAGCAGACGGCGGCACGCTTTTGCTTGACGAAATCAGCGAGCTTCCACCCACCGCGCAGGTGCGGCTGCTGCGGCTGCTCGAAGAACGTGAAGTTCAGCCGGTGGGCCACCCGCGTCCGGTCAAGGTCGATGTGCGGATCATCGCAGCCACCAACCGGGATCTGCTGGAGGCAGTAAACCAGGGCACATTCCGGCAGGATCTTTACTTCCGCCTGGATGTTGTGCGTCTGCACATTCTGCCGCTGCGTGAACGGACGGATGAAATTCGACAGCTCCTGGCGTGTTTCAACGCCCAGTTCGCAGCGCGGTACGGTCATGGCGAACACGAGTTTGACGAATCGGCGCTGCGGATGCTCGAACAGTACCACTGGCCCGGCAACATCCGCGAACTGCGAACCGTTGTGGAGCGGCTGCATGTTTTGTGCCGGCCAGACAGCGGGCCGATCTCCGAGCACGAGCTTGGGGTCTTTGGACAGCTTCGAGCGGCAAAGCTCTCGTCTCGTGAAGTCAGCTGCAACCCGCTCCAGAGATTCAAACATGCCGCCGTCCAGCAGGCGCTCAGCGCCAGCCGCGGGAATATCAGCAAGGCCGCCACAACCTTGGGCGTGCATCGCTCCACGATCTACCGCTGGCTCGCTCAGCAGCAGCGTGTTCCGGCATAAGACACGTATGCCGCCGCGCCGGTTCGGAAATAAGGCGACGGCAAAAGCGACGCCGCCGCAACATGTATTCTCTTGAGCTGCCGCCTGCATCAGGGGCAGCAGGCCCATATCGGGCTGCAGGGCTTGAGCGAAAGCCTTTCGCCAGCACATCGCATGAGTTGCTTCAGAACAGGCTCGATGAATATCCTGCCGGGTGACGAATTTTTCTGGCGCGCCATGGCATATCTGGATTGACACCGGCGGCACGTTTACCGATTGTCTCGGCCGTGATCCGGGCGGCGCAATGCATCGCGCGAAAGTTCTCAGCAGCGGGGCGTTGCGAGGCCGCATTCTCAGGCGGCTTGATGATCGGCAGTACGTTGTGCGCGAAAGCTGGGGCGCGTGCGATGATTTCGTTGCCGGTTTTGATCTGCGCGTCATCGACAGCAGGCAGACGGCTGCGGTCAAAATCAGGCGTTACAGAAGCGCAGAATCAATCATCGAACTGGCATCGCCGCCTGAATGGCCGCTTTCCCCAGGCACGCTGATTGAAGTGTGCAGCGGCGAGCCGGCGCCGATACTTGCTGCGCGACTGGTGACCCAAACGCCAGCCGGTTGCGCGTTGCCTCCGATTCACATGCGGCTTGCCACGACGCGCGGCACCAATGCGCTGCTGGAGCGGCGCGGCGCACGCATGGCGCTGTTCATCACGGAAGGGTTCGGCGATCTGCTAGCCATCGGCGATCAGCAGCGCCCTGAGCTTTTTGCCCTGAAGATCGAAAAGCCGCTGCCGCTTGCGGAAACGATCGTTGAAGTGCGCGAGCGATGTGCAGCAGATGGCGATGTGCTTGTGCCGCTTGATGAATCTGCTGTGCTGGCAGAAGCGTCCCGACTGATTGCGCAGGGCATTCGCTCTGCCGCTGTTGCGCTGATGCACAGTCATGTCAACGCTGCCCACGAACAGCGCGTGCGTGATCTGCTTTTGTCAGCCGGCTTTACGCATGTTTCTTGCTCAAGTGAGCTTGCGCCGTTGATTCGCCTGTTGCCGCGTGCGCAGACTGCAGTGGCGGATGCGTATCTCGCGCCGATCGTGCAGCAGTATCTTCAGGAAGTCGCCAGTGTTCTTGCAACGCCGAAGCGTGCTTCACCTAATGCATTAAGCGCAAGCTCTCGATTGCACGTAATGACCAGCGCAGGCGGGTTGGTGCGCGATGCGGATTACCACTCGTGCGACAGTTTGCTCAGCGGTCCGGCGGGCGGTGTTGCAGGTGCGGCTGCGATTGGACGTCAGTCGGGATTTGATCGCGTCATCAGCTTTGACATGGGCGGCACCAGCACTGACGTGGCGCGATTTGACGGCGATTTTGAGTATCGATTCGAACACACCGTCGGCGGCGTGCGGCTGGTCTCGCCCGCATTGGCCATTGAAACTGTCGCAGCCGGCGGCGGATCGATATGCGATTTTTGCGATGGGCGGCTTACGGTCGGGCCGGACAGCGCGGGCGCCATTCCGGGGCCGGCGTGTTACGGTCTTGGCGGTCCGCTGACGCTCACCGACGCCAATGTGCTTCTTGGCAGAATCGATCCTGAGCAATTTGAGATTCCCATCAACCCAGCCGCGGCGCAGGCAGTGTTTGAAGACCTGTTTCATCGCGTTGCGCAGCACGCAGAACATTCGCCGTCGCGAGATTCTCTGCTCGAAGGCTTGCTGGAAATCGCCAACGAACGCATGGCTGCTGCCATTAAGCAGATATCAGTGCGCCGCGGTTACGATCCCAAAGACTACGCCATGGTGTCCTTCGGCGGCGCAGGCGGACAGCATGCGTGCGCTGTGGCCCAGCGGCTGGGAATTCAAACGGTGCTCATGCCCGCCGATGCGTCGCTGCTGAGCGCATACGGCCTGGGCGCTGCGCTTATTGAACGATTCGCGCAGCGTCAGGTGCTCCAGACGCTGAACCAATGCAGCGCGCATCTGCAGCAGTGGTTGACGGAGCTGGCGACGCAAGCCAGTGATGCGGTGCTGGCTGAGGGCGTCGATCGCAGCGATATTGAAATTCGCCGATGCATCGTCAACCTTCGGTTGCTTGGACAGGACACTTCATTGCCGATCGATCTGATGGAAAAGATCACATTTGAAATCGGCGAGAAAGCGCCGGTCGATGGCAACCAGATTGCTCTGCAACTGCGTGACCAGTTCGTTGAGCAGTATGTGGCAACATACGGCCACGCGCCGGCGCTGGACGCCAAACCCATTGAGGTGGAGTCCATCCGCGTAGTTGTTTCGGTCAAACCGCCGCAGCGTCCGCAGCCGGCAACGACAGGAAAGACCGTTCGCATTGCTCCCCATCGGTACGTTCGCGCGCGGTTCGATGGACAGTGGCGCGAGACAGCAGCGTTCGATCGCAGCGAGCTTAAGCCCGGAGCGCGCATCGATGGCCCGGCGCTTGTCTTTGATCGCCGCAGCGTGTTTGTCATTGAATCAAACTGGCGGGCCAGCGTCGATTCAGCAGGCACATTGATCGCGCAGTGGAGCGGCTCGCAGACTTCGCCAGCGCAGTGTGCTCATTCCGAGATCGTGCAGCGGGAGTTGTTCACCAACCGCTTTGCGTCAATTGCTGCTGACATGGGGCAGATGCTCCAGCGCACATCGCTGTCGACCAATGTAAAGGAGCGGCTGGATTTCTCGTGCGCACTGCTGGATGCGGAAGGCGAACTGATCGTCAACGCGCCGCATATTCCGGTGCATCTGGGTGCGCTGGGCTTATGTGTTCGCACTGTGCGCGATGTTGTGGCGATGGATGATGGCGATGTGATCGTCACCAACCACCCGGCATACGGCGGATCGCATCTGCCCGACATCACCGTCATCACGCCGGTGTATTGCTCCGCTGACGACGCGAGTAGGCCTGCGATATTGCTCGGTTACGTCGCCAGCCGGGCCCATCATGCTGAAATCGGCGGAACGCGTCCCGGCTCGATGCCCCCGAACGCCCGCAGTCTGGCTGAAGAGGGCGTGGTGATTCCGCCAATGCATCTGCTCAGACGTGGCATATCGCGATTTGATGTCATCGAAAAAGTGCTGCGCGACGCTGCGCATCCTTCACGCGCAGTTACTGACAACCTGGCCGATCTGCAGGCGCAAGTGGCGGCCAATCATCGAGGCGCAGAAGCGCTGCGTCAATTGGCAAAGGAGCATGGCGCAGCAGTGGTGATCGAGCAGATGCGCGCCATAAAGCATCTGGCGGAATCACTGGCGAGACGCTCGCTGGCAGCATTGCCCAAGCAGCGCGTTCAGGCGATTGAGCGACTGGACGACGGCTCGCCGATCTGCGTCACAATTGACTGCTCGAGCGATCACGCAGTCTTCGATTTTGCAGGCACAGCTGCCCAGCACGCAGGGAACCTCAACGCCACGCCTGCCATCGTGCGCAGCGCTGTGCTGTATGTTCTGCGCCTGCTTATCGGTGAACGGCTGCCGCTGAACGAAGGCATCATGCATGCAATTGATCTTCGTGTGCCTGAGGGTTTGCTCAATCCGCAATTCACGGATGACGACCGCTGCTCGCCAGCTGTTGTGGGAGGCAACACGGAAACAAGCCAGCGCGTCGTCGACACGCTGCTCAAGGCGCTGGGAATTGCAGGATGCAGCCAGGGCACGATGAACAATGTGCTGTTCGGCAACGAGCGGTTCGGCTATTACGAAACCGTCTGCGGCGGCAGTGGGGCAGGGCCCGATTTTCATGGCGCTGATGCGGTGCATACGCACATGACAAACACGCGCATGACCGATCCGGAAATCATCGAACATCGTTATCCCGTGCGCGTGAATCGGTTCACCATTCGACGCAATTCCGGCGGGGATGGTCGATATCGCGGCGGCTGCGGCGCAGTCAGAGAAATCACGTTCCTTGCTCCAATGTCGCTTTCAGTCTTGACGCAGCACCGCGTCGAAGCGCCGTTTGGATTGCAGGGCGGCAAACCCGGAAAAACCGGTCGGCAGCGCGTTGTGCGCGCAGGCGGCGAGGTGATCGAACTGCACTCCATTGACGGATGCGAAGTTGAACCGGGCGACTGTCTGATTCTCGAAACCCCAGGCGGAGGCGGTTTCGGCGCAGCAGGCCAATGAATGCGCAGGCAGGTCGAGTGATGAATTGAGTCAACGAAAACGAGCTTGAGGCGGTCCAAAAAAATTCCACGCCGTGCCCGCCGGCACGACGCGGAGAGAAGAGAGAGAGTCTGTTTGGAACATCAAGCAGCAGGGGGGCCTGAGTGAGTGAGGTTCCAGAATTCCACGCCGTGCCCGCCGGCACGACGCGGAGAGAAGAGAGAGCTTGTCGGGTCGAATTGGCTGGCG
>CAZNPU010000002.1:23030-173180 GCA_964575335.1 uncultured Isosphaeraceae bacterium
CCCGCCGGCACGACGCGGAGAGAAGAGAGAGCTTGTCGGGTCGAATTGGCTGGCGACTGACGCCGATGCCAATGTGCCCTTGAAATCCGCAGCTCACCTTTCGGTCAGCAGCGCACCTGATTGATTCATCCAGAGCCAGTCGCTGGCTTTGGATCCTGCGTTCTCATTCCCCCAACCTCATCATCCAAACGGTCGTCGCCTGGAAGAAGCGTTGCGTGATCAGCAATTCTGTTGGTCTGAATCGCTGTCGCTGCTGATGCGACAAGCGTCTGTGTGTGCATATGTTCTGAACTGTCGCCCCACAAACGGCCGTTGCGGCTCAACTTGCTCAGCCGATTCTCGCAGTCAGCGCCGTTGAACTGTCCGGGGGCAACGGCTGCGGCGGTTGTCTGACTCAGCAGGGCAATGGCGGCAGCAGCCTGTTCAGGATTCTGGACATAAAGATCGCACCCCAGCGAGGCGACATGCTGCGCCAATTCTGGCTCCGGCAACAACCCCACGCTGCCTACTCGAAAAGCAAAGCTATGGCGATCAGCCAGGAGCTGTTTCAACTCCGCGCCATAGCGAGCCAGAGTCGGCTGATCGAGCACGATGCACAAGACGATGCGCTCGCTGCTGCCAAGTGCGAGCATTCGGCGTAAACCCCGCAAGTGTGAAGTCACGCCAACGTGCGGAAGATTCTGCCGCACCAGCAACCGCCGCAGTTGCTCGGCTGATTCCGAGGCGCCGACGATTACCGTAACAGGATGTGGCGTTCTCTCCTCCATCTGCCAGGCGGGCTGTGCAATTGCCGTGCCAACTAATTGGGGGTACAGCCCCATTTTTTGAGCGCCAGCACAATATCTTGGGCCATCAAACGCATATAAAACACGCGTTGCAACACTCGGTGATGCAACAATGCGACACTCGCCGCCCGGGAAACGGTCGGATTTCTGCCCCGATGCTGTAGCGGCCTGATGGCTGCGACATGAGCTGTCGCAAAACTGCGACACACTCCCACCGCGGCGTCAAAACGAAGAGAAATGTCTGCGAAAATTTTCGCAGTTTTTCGTCATTCGGTTCCCCGCGGCAGCAAAATTGGCTCAGGATTGGCCCCGCAGCCAGCGATAGATCGTGCTCCGGTGAACTCCGAACACCTCTGCGGCCCGCGTGATCGACCCGCCGCTGTTCGCCAGAACCCGTCGCACCTGTTCAAGTTTGATCCGCTCGACCAGTTCCCGGCCGGCGCCGATCTGTGGCGAGGGGGTCAACTGGCCGAACTCAAGCAGATGACCAACCGTGATCTGCTCGCCGGGACAAAGAACGTGAAGCCGTTCAACAAGCGTTCGAAGCTGCCGCACGTTGCCCGGCCACGGATAGTTCATCAGAACCTGCTGCGCATCATCGCCAAATTCAAGCGGGCGCTGCCGATAAAGCTCAGCAAGCTCGAGGTTGAACCGCTCCAGCAGCTCCGGCAGTTCGTCGATTCGCTCCCGCAAAGGCGGCACGCGCAGTCGAATAATGTCCAGGCGAAACAGCAGATCCTCTCGAAAACGTCCGTCAGCGACTGCCGCATCAAGATCGCAGTTCGTCGCTGCAACCACGCGCACGTCCACTTTCACCGGCTGGGAATGGCCCACCGGCTGCACCTCGCGCTCCTGCAGGAGCCGAAGCAGTCTCGTTTGGGCTGATGCCGGCAGCTCGCTGACTTCATCAAGCAGCAGCGTGCCGCGCTCAGCGGCCCGAACCAGGCCCACGTGATCGCTCACTGCGCCGCTGAATGCGCCGCGCACGTGTCCAAACAGTTGGCTGTCGATCAAACTGTCAGGAATGGCCCCGCAGTTGACGGGAATGAACGGCCCTCGTGCGCGTGGACTGTGCTCATGAATCCACCGCGCGAGAAATCCCTTGCCCACGCCGGTTTCCCCGGTGATGAGAATGGTGCATTCCGCATTGGCAGCACGAGCCACGATCTGGGAATCGATCTTGGCCGGCAGCCCTGCCATGTCATCGGGCTGCATCATGTCGCCTGCGTTTGGCTGTTTAGGGCGATCGACCGCCTTGGACCGGTGGGCCATTGCTCCACTCTCTTCAGTTCTCGGCCGCTCTCTCTTCTCTCCGGCCGTCGGGAATCACAAAGAGGATTCCCATTTCAAACATGCCGCCACATACACAGCACATGTGAGCGGTTTCATCAGGCAGCTTGAGAATTGTGCAGAGTAGAGCAGAGATGTGAGCCTGATGCAGGCAGGCGCTTGTCATGCAACAACGGTCGCATCCCGTTTGCTTACGTGACTCGACACAACCGTTCGCATCAAAGTCAAACAAGCAATCGCAGCATTCAACTCGATAGCAGGTTTTAGTTCTGCGCTCGTCCTGCGATAGTCGCGCCACGCGCCTTGTGCCTCTGCTGGCACACGCGGTGCAAGGTCTCTCTTCTCTCTCTTGCTATGGTTCTTCCGGCTGCTTTCTCCATACTCCGAATCTGCCCCGCCGCACTCGTACGGAAACAGGGAAGACCCGTGCCTCTCTCAATGTCTATACAACAACATAAATCCCATGTCGTCAAGCCCTAAAGCTGCGCGGGGTGCAAAAAGTTCAGCCCCCTGACAGTCCGCTTCAGGTTTCACCAGATGTGCCCGGTTGCCTAGATTCTGTATTACCTGGCTGAACAGACGGCGCTCTTATGCGTGTTGTGATGATGATTATGCAAACGGCGGACGCGCAGGGTCGGCATCGTACTGCACGCGCTGGATGGCCAGAGTGCGGCCGCTGTGTTCATCAAGCTTCGCCACAACGCCGCACATCGCTTCGCCGCCCGCGCCCATGCCGTAGGGCACATGCACGCCGGTGGTCATGTGCCGCAGCACCGATTCCACATCGCGCCCGATGATCGAGCGATAAGGGCCGCACATGCCTGCATCGGTGATGAACCCTGTGCCCGACGGCAGTATGCGCGCATCAGCGGTTGGCACATGCGTGTGGGTGCCCACCACCAAAGCGACCCGGCCGTCGAGATACGTCGCCAGCGCCGCTTTTTCGCTGGTGGCTTCCATATGCGCTTCAACGATCACAAGTGGGTTTTTCTCGGGCAGTTGCGCAAGCACATCATCGACAGCCGCAAATGGATCATCCGCGGGCAAGCCCATGAAAATACGCCCCAGCACGGTGACAACGTACAGGTCGCGCGTGCGCTGGGCGTTGGCAGGAAGCCGAATCCACCGCTTGCCCGGCGCTTTGGCGGAGAGATTGGCCGGGCGGGCGATCGGCTCGCTCGGCGTCTGCAGCAGCTCAACGATGCTGCGGTCGCGGAACACATGGTCGCCCATCGTAATGGCGTCGATTCCGTAGGCTCGAATTTTGCGATATAAATCTGGCGTCAGCCCTGAGCCTGATCGGGCATTTTCCGCATTGGCGATGATCACGTCCGGCTGGTGCTCATCACGCAGGGCAGGCAGCTGCTGCTGGACCACCTTGCGGCCGGGCATGCCAAAAATATCGCCAAGAAACGCAACGGTGATCGCCGCCATATCAGCAGTCTTGCCGATTCAATGCTGAAGAGCAAGCGGTGATATGGCAGTGGCCAACGCCCATGCTGCCGCCTATGATTGTTTGTCGTCGCCGGCTGAATTGCCGATATGCTTTGTGCATTTTCGACGCTATGCTATACTACTGCTGAATCAACAGTGTGGATTGCACGGGGATCTTGAACTGCTGCTGCCGACCTATGGGACCGCGCGTCGGCTGCCGCGATGGGAGAAAGCCTGCGACGCACTGCACCTTTGGTTGAGACGTATTTCAAACGCCTTATTGCTCAAAGGCTGCGTTCTGCTCGCCATGTGTCGGCGAGACCTGTTTGATCAAGATGCGATGATTGCTCGGATTCACACAGCATGGTGATGTGTGCCCGGCTTATGGTGTTCGCGACAGGCGTCGCGAGCCGTTGACGTGTGTCAACCAATTGATCGTTTTTGTTCGACTGCCTGTGACCCTGCGCCTTGTTTGACAGAAGACGCACGGACGCACGCAGGTTTCACAATCCATGGAAGGGGTGATGAATTATGGAGACCATGATGTCTGATCGGCAGTTTTCCAGCGGTGATCGCGTACGTCACGCGAACCGCCCGGAATGGGGAATCGGCACGGTGCTCAAGGCTGAGCAGTTGCCGGCCAATGGGCATGCTGCGCAGCGGCTTTCCATTCGCTTTCCCAATGCTGGAATCAAAACACTGGTAACCGGACATGCGGAACTGGAGCGGATCGAAGACAAGGCCGACCCATTCTCGGGATTCGGTTCGCCAACGGTCCACGACTGGGTCAAACTCAACGGCAACGACTGGCTTGCGCCCATGGCGCAGCGCAAAATCGAAGAAGCCCTGCTCAGCCTGCCGCAGGATGTCCGCGACCCGTTCAACAGCCTGCAGAAGCGGCTGACGCTCACACTGGGGCTGTACCGGTTTGATCGTTCCGGACGGGGGATCATCGACTGGGCCGTTGCGCAAACCGGCCTGGATGACCCGCTTTCACGCTTTACGCGTCAGGAGCTTGAGCAGCGGTTCGAACGATGGACGCATGAGCGCGATAACCATCTTGCGAAGCTGCTGCAGGAAGTCCGCAACGAACCGGCGATCCTGGCCGCCGCCCTTAAAAATGCGCCGCCCGCTGCGCAACAGGCGGTGCGTCGGCTCACCGCGGCACGTTGACCGCAGGCAACATCCGGCATGAATGAACCGGGGGTGCGCTGTGCAGGTCCGAGAGTATCATGCGTGAACGCTGCCAAAGCGTCACCTTGAACTTTGGCACGCCATGGCACGACCGACCGGCGCGGTGATTGTTCCTTCTCGTGCAGCAACACCAAACGCCGGCCCTTGGCCGGGAGAGGGAACAGAAACGATGGATGAACAGACTTTCCAGACCAAGTTCAACGAGCTTATGGACAAGATCAAGTCGCTTCCGGCCGGTCAGCGCGACCGACTTGAGGAACTGGCCGAAGAGACCAAAAGCCGTCGCGATCGAATTCAGCAATCAGTTGCTGAACTGCAGGAATCGCTCGATTACCTGCGCTTAAGCGTCAAGTACCTGGTGTTCGATCTCGAAGCGACTCGCCGCGAAAATGCATACCTGCGAAAGCTCGTGGAGGAATCCAACCGCGATCAGAATCGGCGGCAGCGCTATGAGGATTCCGATAACGACAATTTCCTCGAAGATGGAGATTACGCAGGCGATTGATTCCCAACTCCTCGGTCGTGCTGTGCGGCTGAAGGCTGTCGCCTCGCCGCCGGCGCGGACCGTATAAGGCTCGCAGGTTTGATGACACAAGCTGCACAACTGCGCGAGAGCCACTCTCGCTGAACGTGCTGCAACAACAAGATAAGGGCCGATCCATACAGGGTATGTCATCACACCGATACGCCTCTTCCCAGGCGGCATGCTGCGCTGTGCAGTGTGCCGCCTTCATCATTTGAAAGCTGCATCTGATTCTTTGATGAGCCAACGGCGCGCTGACGACGCGCAAGCTCATCGTAAGAATCACGGCGTCACCGCGCGGCCTGTGCCGTCCCGGCGCCAGACGCCGACCGTGCCGTGCCCGCTTTCATTGGATTCCAGCGTGACCGCCGCTTCGCCATCGGAATTGAACACTCGCAGCGTCGGTCCGAGCGGGTTTGAGGCGATCGCCACCAGCGGCTGACCCTGCAGGTTGTACGTGTAAATATGACCCTCATGGTTCGCAGTGGCGGTGAGTGAAACCATCGGCTTGCCCGGCGATGCAAAGGTGGAAATCTGGCCGTGCCCGCCCACGGTGGAGGAAATGGAAACCAGCGGTTCACCGTTGGCTTCATACGTTTCGATCACCCCGCCGTTGGAGATGTCAGCAAACAGCCGCGCATAGACCGATCCTGCCTCGCTGTAAGCGGCCAGCGAACCGCCGTCACTGCCAGCCTTGATGACAAATCCCGGTCGGTTCTGGGGATCGGCAACCGTCAGCGTTGTGGCGTCTGCAGTGGTACGGATATCCATCGCAGCATGGCCGTTTTCTGAGAAAAGAGTGGACCGACCGCCTTCGGAAGTCGCGCTGACTACAAACGCAGGGCGGCCGGTTCGAGTGTTGGTCAAAAGCAGCGTCCCGCCGTGCTCCGTCGCGCTGGCCAGCAGTGTGGTTTTCCCAAGTCGGTCCCGCACGCTGACGCTTCCGCCGTCTTTATTGGTGCCCAGAGCAAGCAGCACGGTGCCCACTTCATCAACGATTTCGATGCGGCGTGCGCGAACAAGATCACTGGGCGCAGAATCGCCCGCAGCCATTGCTGCCGTATCGCTGTTGTTGCTGCTGCGAGTCGCTGAAGCGCCGCCCAACAGCATGCCGGCAGCGAGAAGACCCGATCCAACGATCATGCCAAGCAGAAAGTCCGACTTCAGAACGCGCATATCAATGTCTTCCTCATTTGAATAGCTCTGAACGCTCCAGCCGGTCGGCCCGAAACCGCAGAAGGCGGCCGTGGACGAACGGCAATCAGGCTGAATGCTTCAGGATAGCGGCAATTCAATAACAGCCTGCTGCACTTTGCTATGCTGGCGCGTACGCACAACGTATGGAAGGATTGCGGCTTGCGTTGGATTTGGACAATCAGGCTGTTGCGCACGAGCCATCAGGGGCAGCGCCGCTGGCTGCGCTGTTGCCCACTGTGGCCTGCTGTGATCTTGTTGCTGCTGGCTGCAGAAGCGCTCATCGGCCTGCCGCCGGCGTTGGGGCTGCACATGAGCCAGGAGGCGTCTGTGCACGCTCCTGCGCCAATCCATGCACAAGAAGATATGGCGGTGGAGGATGAGGTCATGGCCAACATCCTTCAGCAGCCGATCGGCAATCACACGGTTGGCGATCTGAATCTGCCCGAGCCGTTTCTTCGCCGCGTTGCAGATCGAATCATTCGAAAGTCGTTTGAGGAGCGGCACCGGCTGGTGTATCGCGATGCAGCGGCCAAAACACCGCCGCGGCCGGATGAGCAGCAGGTGCAGAACGATGCACTGCAAGCGTCTGCTCGCGCGCAGCATGCTGCGGGAGAAGCAGAACGTATGCATGAGGCGGCATCCAGCGGATCATCATCGATCCGGGCATGGATTGTGCTGGCGTGCAGCGCAGTGGCAGTTGGAGCAATTGCGCTGGCGATCATTCGACGAATAAGGCAGACAGCATGATGAATCGAATTATCACGCCACGATATTGCGCAGCTTGCCTGGTTGTGATCATGGCAGTCTTGCACGCGTTTGTCGGCTTTGCGGATTCAGGCGAATCGCGCCATTCGCCCGGGCAGGTCACGGTGATCCGACAATCGTTGCCGGACTCCATTGAGAACTATCGCCACTCATTGCCGCAGCAGCGACCGCCGCTGCGCGGCTTTCGTGCACCGATACTCGATAATGCGGAAACTCCCTGGCCGTTTTACACGCCCAGCGAACGCTATCCCGAATCGGTGCGCGACGCAGCAGCGATCGTGGGCACGCGGTTGGCGACAGACGGTTTGCTCTTGACGACCGCGCAGGTAATCGAGCGGATCGGGCCCGATCAGTTCATCAGCAAAGATGCAGCGACTGATTGGCTCAAACTGGCGGGCATACCGGTTGATCTGCTTGAATATTTCACGCTCGGTGATGACAACGACAGCAACGCGGCGCACGGGATCGCATCATTTATCGCCATGCGGCTGTTGCAGGGTGAGACCGCTCTATCTCTGAAACCGCTGCTTGAGCAGGCTCGTTTTCAGTTTCGCCCCACGCATGCGGGCTTTCGCGTGGCGACTGAAAGCGGTGAGCACGATATTGGCATGTTGCGCCTGCAGGTGTCGCGAGGCGATTACTGGGACGGTCCCGGCGACGGCGGCAACCTGGACCTTGTGCAGCAACTGCTTGAGACAGTGCCCGAAGCCCAGACGATCATCACCGTCGAGAGTATTCACGCTGATGCGCTGGTGAATCATCTAAGCCAATGGACGACCAATCGCCGCGCGCCGGTCACGGTTCTTGTGGAAGATTTCCCGGTTGCGCAATGGGCGCAGGACAACGGCAAGGCGGGCATCATCATCAATAATGACGCAGCAAACGATGAACCAATTAAACGCATCGCCACGCTGACGCCGCGCTACGCAAGCCGAGGCGAAGACGGTTCGACATTCGTGCCCGGCGACACGTTTCTGCTCGACGGACTGGCCAAAGCCGATCATCTCGTGATCCAGTCGCCGCTGCTGTTTCAGGGCGGCAACCTGCTTGCTGTACAAGACCCCGCAACGGGTAAGCGGCTGCTGCTGGTGGGCGAAGCTGAGGTGTATCGAAACATCGCGCTGGGGTTGACCGAAGCGCAGGTTCTCGATGCGTTTCGAATCGAGTTCGGCGTTGATCGCTGCGAGATATTGCCTGCAGTGTCGTTTCACATTGATTACGACGTATGCGTTCGCGCGCATGAGGGACAGCAAATCGCTTTCGTCAACGACACGCAGGCCGCCGTGCGTCTTATTCTCAAGCGAGGCGTCGATGTGCTTGCGTTCAACAACATGATTGACGCAGCCGATGCTGCGGCGGCTCACAGATACATTGATTCGCAGCAGTGGCGCGCATTTATGGATTTCATCGGCAACGCAGTGCTGGCGGAAGGCGGTCCCGAAGGACACTTCCCGCTGTCATTGGCAGAGGTGTTCAGCACCGGAGCAACCGATCCGGGTGTGGGCAATTTTGAGCGATTTCTGCTGGCGATCGACTACGCCATCGCATGGGGCCTGCCGCCGGAATCCTGGCCGCAGCATCGTCACGCGCAAAGTTATCTGCGGTCATTGTTGCAGCGGGAAAAGGATCGCGAGCAGTTGCACCAGCAGATTGCTGATCTTGGATTCAAGGTCGTGCCGGTGCCGAGCCTTGCGTCTGCAGAGCGAAGCGTGTGCGCGATCAACGGTATTCATGCCCGCAATCTCTATCTGATGCCGGTGTATGGCGGGCTGATGTCGCCGGTGGACAATGCAGCAATGGCTGTGTTTCGGGAGGCCCTGGGAGACGATGTGCGAATTGTCCCGGTGCGCACCGGCGAGAGTCAGCGCCGCGTCGGCGCAGTGCATTGCTCCGCAGCGGCGTACCCGAAAACGCAAGAATGAAAAGCAAAATAAAGACGAAATGAAAACACGCTGCTGTGCGATGGTGATCAGCTGCTGACGGATGGCGCGTTTTCAGCACACTGACACGAATCGCTGCATGGCGCTGCGTGCGTTTTTTGTGTTGCAAAGGCAGCCTCAGCCAGATCGATCGCTCTTCCCAATGCAGCGGCTTTGTTTACCGTCTCATCGTATTCAAGCGAGGGAACTGAATCGGCCACGATGCCCGCGCCGGCCTGAAGATGAACCGTCCAGCACGGGCGGGCGCTTTGGTTCTGCGCTTCAACGGTCGTGGCATTGTCATCGCTCAATGGAGCGCTGGTGTACTGATCTGAAGATGCATGCGTTGGAATGACCATCGTGCGAAGCGCCAGGGCGATATCCATATCGCCGTTGAAACCCACCGCGCCGATGCCGCCTGCGTATGGTCCGCGTCGTGTCGGCTCAAGTTCGTCGATGATCTGCATGGCCCGCACCTTCGGCGCGCCGCTCACCGTGCCGACCGGAAGCGTCGCGCGCAGGGCGTCCCAGCAATCCAGATCGCTGCGCAACGTGCCGGTGATGGTCGAGCTGAGATGCATCACGTGGCTGTACCTCTCAACCTCCATTACACGGTCCAGATGGATTGTCGCCAGCTCGCATACCTTGCCCAGATCGTTGCGCCCCAAATCAACCAGCATGACGTGCTCTGCACGTTCCTTGGCGTCGGCGAGAAGTTCCCGCTCCAGCGCTAAATCCTCTTCGGGCGTTGCGCCGCGGCGGCGCGTGCCCGCCAGCGGGCGATTGGTCACCGTGCGCGATGCGCAGCGGCAGAGAATCTCCGGACTCGACGCCACGAGTATCGAGCCGCTGGCCTGCAGGTAGATCATGTACGGGCTGGGATTGACGATGCGCAGTGCGCGGTAAATCTCAAAGGGATCAGCAGTGGTCCTGCGTTCAAAGCGCTGGCTCAGCACAATCTGGAATGCGTCGCCGGCTCGTATGTAATCCTGACATCGTCGCACAGCAGATTCGAAATCGTCACGAGCAATATTCGATTGCATCGTCGCCCGCGGCAACTGCGAGAGATCAAGTTCAACCGATCCGCGCGGCAGGGGGGCGGTGTGCGTTTCCAGCCGTGCCACGAATGCGTCAAGTTCATCGCAGCCCGCTGCGTATGCCGCATCAACCGTGGCGTGCTCTTCGAGTACGACATGGCTCACCGCATACAGCAGCTTTTCAACGTGATCGAATACGCCGACCTGCCGATACAGGCCAAAGTGCATGTCGGGAAGACCGCGATCATCAACCGGAGCTGAATCAAACGACAGTTTTTCGCGTTCCACGTAACGCACCGTGTCGTAGCCGGCGTATCCCACCCAGCCTCCTGTAAAGCGCCGCCGGTTGCCTGCAGGCAACTCGGGCAGCACGCGCCAGTGCGCGGTCAATCGCTTTGGCACAAGCAGCGGATCGTCTTCATGCGATGTCTGGACCTCGCCGGTGCGGTGATCGATGATCGTCACCTCGTGGCCGCGCGCGAGCACCTCAATGGCGGGCTGCGCGCCGATGAATGAGTGGCGGCCGACCGTCGCTCCGTTCTCGACCGATTCAAAAAGAAAACTCGGCGCGGTGCGCTCATCGGGAGCGACCAGGCGTCGATAGCCCAGTACCGGCGTGAGCTGATCACTCATCAGCCGGCGCGTGAGGGCAAGAACGTTGGCCTGTCCGGCCAGTTTCCGAAATGTGGAGCGATCGATACGCATTGAGCCGACAGTGTACTCGCCAATTTGGTGGGATTTGCAACAACAGCGTTCGCGACGGGTACAGATTGATTCCTACAATGCCCAGCAATCAATCGTCCAGACCATGACCAGTCTCAAGCCGACATCGTCGATTTCTCCCGCTGCACGCCCCAATGGTGACGCTGCCGGGAATCCTTCGCTCGTGGCCGACTTGCGCCGCATCACCAAGGTGTACTACAAGCCCGACGGTTCGGTGCTGGTGGAAGCGCTCAAAGGCGTTGATCTGCAGATTGCAGCCGGGGAATACGTTGCGATTATGGGCGCGAGCGGATCGGGCAAGAGCACGATGATGAACATTCTTGGCTGTCTGGATCGCCCGACCAGCGGCGAATATTTTCTGGATGGCCGCGATGTCGCGCGCATGGATGACGATGAACTGAGCCGCGTGCGGGGCAAGAAGATCGGCTTTGTGTTTCAGGCGTTTAATCTCATCAGCGAACTGACGATCGTTGAGAACGTGGAAGTGCCGCTGTTTTATCAAGGGGTGCCGAAGGCAATTCGCCGGGAAAGGGCAATCGAGAAGCTGAAGATCGTCGGGCTTGGCGATCGCCTTGGCCATCGGCCCAAGGAACTCTCCGGCGGCCAGCAGCAGCGCGTGGCGGTGGCGCGGGCGCTCGTGACCGATCCCGCCATCATCATGGCTGACGAGCCAACCGGCAATCTTGATTCAAGAACCGGCGAGGCGATTCTGCAGCTCATCACCGACCTGCATAAATCCGGCCTTACGATCATCATGGTGACGCACGATGAGCGCGTCGCTGACCGCTGCGAGCGCGTCGTGCGGCTGCGCGACGGCGAGATCGAAAGCGATGTGCGGCGAAAAACAGAATAAATTTCGGCACAATGGATGCAGAATCCGTCAGAACTGCCTGCAACGCACCAACCCGCAATAGCTTCCTTTGCCTTTTCCGAAATCTGCGAGCAACACCGTGCGAATCCTTGGCATCGATCCTGGCCTGAATCTCACCGGCTACGGCTGCGTGGATCTGCATCCCGGGGCGATGGAACCGCAACTGGTCGAAGCGGGGGTGTTTCGTCTGAAGGCCAAAGCGTCGATGACGTATCGGCTGGCGCAGCTTTACAACGATCTGTCACAGATCGTGGATGAACTCAAGCCGCGGATGATGGTTGTGGAGAAGCTATTCTCGCATTATCGACACGTGCGAACGAGCATATTGATGGGGCATGCCCGCGGGGTGGTGCTGCTGGTGGGTGAACTCAAGGGCCTGGAGGTAAGCGAACTGGCTGTGACGGAGATCAAGCGTGCCGTCACGGGCAACGGGCACGCCAGCAAGGAGCAGGTGCAACGTTCGGTGATGGCTCAATGCGGCCTGCGTGAGCTTCCCGAGCCGCCCGACGTGGCCGACGCCATTGCCATCGCGCTGTGCGCTGCGCGGCGGCTGGCGACTGAAGCGGTGGCCTGACCTGCACCGTCATCCGGCGGCTGACGCAGCCCATCGATGCATCTGACGCAACTGAACGCATCTGGCGCGTCGTGCGGCCCATTTGCTCCCCCCGGGTGTGGCACGCACTGCCGGTGCGGGATAAGGAAAGAAAAAAGCCGCAACGAAACCAGTCCGGATGCCGCATTCTGGCTGGGCTGATCGCGGCGAAACGGCGGCGGTATTCCCGTTTCCTGCTCGCTTTTGTGGGGGCAGCATCCAGGCCTGGCCGACGAGTGAACCGGTAACAAATGGCAAACCGCCGGTTTCGTAAATGAATTCGCAACTGCGCTGGAGAGATTCGGTAGGTACAATGTCCATGGCGATGTTGCACAAGAGTTCCGAACTCGCATTGATTCGCAAGGCGAAAGCTGGCGACGGCAACGCCATCGAGGCGCTGATCCGCGCGCATCAGGATGCCCTGTACGCATTCATGCTTCGCATGTCCGGCAGGCCCGATGTCGCTGAAGACATTGTGCAGGAGGCGTTTGTCCGCGTGCTGCGCAACCTCGACCGGTTCGATACGCGGTATCGGTTCAGCACCTGGCTTTTCACCATTGCCAAGCGGCTCTACGTCAACTCAATCCAGAAGCATCGTCCCGCCTACGACAGTGATGCCATTCACGCATCGCAGTGCAGCAACATCTCGCCCGGCGCTGATGCGGCCCGCAACGAAATGCTCCAGAACGCGCGGGATGTGATCGACTTTGCACTGAGCACGCTGAATTGTCAGCAGCGCGAGATCATCCTGCTGTTTCATCAGCAGAACTGGCCGATCACTGAGATCGCGGTCTATCTGGACATGCCGGAGGGAACCGTCAAGAGCCATCTGCATCGCGCGCGCAAGCGCATGAAGAAGGCCATCGAGTCCAGCGGCTTGATGAATCAGCAGGTGCAGGAGGTCTGGTTGTGAAAAGAAAGTTCAACCATCCAGACTCCCGGCGCAATCAGCAGCCTGACACTGGCAACCCAGCCGGCCCGGCGCGCCGCGGCGGCAAGCATCGTCAGGATGCCGGGTTTGATCCATTTGACGCCCTGACGCACGATCGCCTGGACATTCGCCACAATGCGCCTGACTTCACGCGATCGATCATGGGGCGTCTGGGGTACATGAAAGCGGCTCCCGCTGCAGTGCGGCGGCGGCGCATTCGACTGTGGGCCAACCGCGTCGGCGTGGTGGTCCTGACCGGCGCAGCGCTGCTTGTCAGCATGCACCTGTACGAACACAGCCCGCAGGCCAGGCGACCTGATGGCCCGACCATTCCTGCTGCGCTCGGCCGCGACCTGCAGCAACAGCAGCATCGTCTGGGCACAATGATTCACACCATCCGCAGCCTTTCACCTCGAATCGAGTTTGAGCCGATTCTTGAAGAAGATGAGAGCGACAACGAGAACGAATGGTTTGACGACGCTCCGGATGCGCTCCCCGAAGACGTGAATCAGTCGTCGATCGCTCCGATTCGTTGGGTGTAGCGTGCCGCCATGAGATTCGCCGGCATCAACTTCATTTCCATCACACTTTGTTTTGTTCTGCTGCTGCACTGCTGTGTCAGAGTTGCGGCTGCAGATGAAACCCGGCCTTTTGACGCAGCCTCGATCGCGCCGGCGGATGTCTCAACGTATGTGCATGTTGAAGAGGCTGCAGCGATGCGGCGCAATCTGGCTGAACGCCCAATCGCTGACTGGTTCAACAACGTATTTGAAAGCGGCGAGTTTTTTCAGGCATGGACGCGACTTGCCTCGGCTGCGGGGTTATCCAGTACGCAGCTTTTTGATTTATGCCTAGGCAGGCGGTTTACGTATCTGGCCGGCAGCGATGCGCAGTGGGTGATTGTGACTGAGATGGACGAGCGTGCAGCCGGCCAGCTGCTCCAGCAGCTCCATGTCAGGATGCGCGAGCCCCGCTCGGGTATGGCAGTGGCTGAATTGCCTGAGCAGGAATTCATCATCGCTCGCAACGGCAGCGTGATGGTTATTGGCCCGTCGCGGCATGCCGATCTGTTCATGGCGGTGTTGCCCCGGATTGCTGAAGAAGGCGATCACGCCAATGCGCTTGCTGCGAGAGCTGAATTGATCCGGGCAGCACGCGAGCTTGGCGAGGGGCGCATCGGCGTGTACATGCGGCACGGCGGATTGCTGGGCGGATGGTCGGCTGCTGTGGCTGATCTGGCAGGCGACCAACTGGTGATCCGTCACACGGCTGAATTTGAAAACGCGCCGTTCAATCATCAGGTCACATCGCGGACGTGCGACTTCTCGCTTGCTCTGGCGTTTGAAGACCGGGCCTTGCTGACGATCATGCAGCCGATGGATGTGGGGGACAGCCCCCTGGAGGCGTTCCTCACCGCCAGTCTTGGAAAGGGGCTGATCAGCCCGCAGATGCGAAGCAACTTGAAGGATCGGCGATTGATTGTGGTGGGGGAGCACGACGGCCGACAGCTTGAAAAGCCAGTCGATGTGCTCAGCGCGACGTTCGCCATTGGTCTGGAAGTCAACGATGCTGAACCGGCATTGCAGCAGTTGGATCGTCATATGCTGTATGTCGCACACCGGATCAGCCAGGTAGTTGACGGTTCGATGCTTCAGCCGCACCAGTTGCCGCGCTGCTTGGCGTCTGATGAACTGCGCGAAGTTGAATTGCCCGGCGTTTCGGAGTGGTTTGCTGGCGGGTTCCCAGTCATGCAGACGGTCTCATTGAACTGGACCGTGGTTCAGGGGCCGCACGGCGCGTGGTTCGTGGTCGCCAGCCATCGCGATTCGCTGCAGGATGTTGTCAAGACCCTGCAGGGAGAATGCCCGTTCAACCCGCGTTTTTCCGGGAAGCTGGACAGCGTGGGCGTGGGCAACGGGCTGCGCATCGGTCGGCATCTTGACAGCTGGATCGCTCATGCCGAAGCGCTCGCAGAACCGGGACGGGCTGACGAACTGCGGCAAAGCCTCAAGATGCTCTCGGAACTGGCGAGCGGTCTGCAGCGTTGTCACTGGCAGCTTGCCCGGCCGAGCGAAAACGAGATGCGGCTGGAAGTGCAGATTGAACTCAGCCCGCCGGGAATTTCGCGGCAGCAGTAAACCCCATCGTCATCTTCTGCCGATGGATGCTGTCCCATAAACGAACGACCAGCCGGATCACCAATCAATTGACAATCAATTGACCGACAGATTCAATGCGCGCTGCCTGTGCCGGACACAAGCAGCCGGCCTATGATGAAGGCTCATATGACTTCAAGTGCGAACCCATTTCTTCGCAATGTGGCGATCATTGCGCACGTCGATCACGGTAAAACGACCCTTGTTGATGCGCTTCTGGCCGATTCCGGGGCCATCACCGATCAGGATGACCTGGGCGAGTGCATTCTCGATTCCAACCCGCTGGAGCGAGAGCGCGGCATCACCATCTTCTCCAAGAATTGCGCAGTCAATTACGTCGGCAGGCGGGTAGACCGTCGCGGCCAGGTGTATCGAATCAATATCATCGACACGCCCGGTCACGCCGATTTTGGCGGCGAAGTGGAGCGCGTGCTGCGCATGGCTGATGGCGCTCTGCTGCTGGTGGATTCATTCGAAGGCCCCATGCCGCAAACGCGCTTTGTGCTCAGCAAGGCGCTGCAGCTTGGCCTGAAGCCGATTGTGGTGGTAAACAAATGCGATCGCCCCGAGGCGAGGCCGAACGAGGTCATCAACGAGGTGTTCGATCTGCTGGTTGATCTTGGCGCTGACGATCACGCTCTGGATTTTCCCGTGGTGTACGCCTCTGGGCGCAGCGGATGGGCCACAAGCTCTCTCGAAAAGCCGGCTGCGGATATGTCCGAGTTGTTCGAGACCATTCTCGATTGCGTTCCGCCGCCAGGCGGCGATCCGAATGCGCCGCTGCAGATGCTGATCACCACGCTCGACTTCTCCGACTATGTGGGCCGCATCGCCATCGGCCGCGTGTTCAACGGCACGCTGCAGAACAATCAGCAGGTGGCGGTGTGCCGCGCCGACGGTTCGGTCACGACCACGCGCGTGCAGAAGCTGCTGCGCTTTGAAGGGCTTGGCCGTACTGCAGTCGACAGGATCGAAGTGGGGGACCTGTGCGCCATCGAAGGACTGAAGGAGTTCGATATCGGCGACACGGTATGCGCGGTTGAGCATCCGCATCCGATGCCGCGCGTCAACGTGGATGAGCCGACGCTGCACATGCTGTTTCGCATCAACGATTCGCCGTTTGCGGGCAAGGAAGGCAAGTATGTCACCAGCCGTCAGATTGCGGATCGTCTGCAGTATGAATTACAGAGCAATGTGGCGCTACGCGTGAGTCCGGGTAAAAGCTCTGAGGAGTTTCACGTATCCGGCCGCGGCCTGCTGCACCTGGGCGTGCTGCTGGAGAACATGCGCCGCGAAGGCTATGAACTTTCAGTCGGCCGTCCCGAGGTGATTGAAAAGGACATTGACGGCGTGCGATGCGAGCCGGTTGAGCGGCTGACGGTCGATACCGCTGCCGATGGCATGGGGGCGGCGATGGAACTGCTCGGCAGCCGCGGGGCGGAAATCAAGAACATACAAACGCGCAGCGACCGCATGCACATCGAATGTGAAATCCCGGCACGGGGACTGATCGGCCTGCGATCACGCATGCTCACTGCGACCGGCGGCGAGGCGGTGATGTATCACAGCTTCTCGCATTACGCCCCTGTCCGCAGCAGCGAACGCAAGCGAAACAACGGCGTGATGATCGCCACCGAAACCGGAACCGCCACCGCGTACGCGCTGCTCAATCTGTCGGATCGTGGTGTGATGTTCATCGAACCGGGCGAGCCGGTGTACGAGGGGCAGATCGTCGGCGAACACAATCGCGAAAACGATCTGGGCGTGAACGTGGTGAAAACCAAAGCGCTTACCAACATGCGCGAAGCCAACAAGGAGCAGACCGTCGTCCTCAAAACGCCGCGGCTGCTGACGCTTGAAGCTGCACTGGAATACATTGAGGATGACGAACTGGTTGAACTGACACCCACCAGCATCCGCCTGCGCAAGCGTCTGCTTACCGAAAACGACCGCAAGCGAGCCGAGCGTCGCGAAAAGGATCGTGCCAAGGCCAATGCAATGGCCTGAACGCGCTGCGACTAGTTGTCGCCGCCGCCGGAGGCGGCTTCTTCATCCAGCAATTTGCGGCCTTCGGGGCTGATCGCGTAAATCTGGAATCGGTGGCCGACCGGTTCCCAGCCGTGCTCGCGGCATATCCGATCGCGCAAGGCGGTCAGCTCCTGGCTGTTGAATTCGATGTGCTTGCCGGTCTTCATGCACACGATGTAATCGCGCGGTTCTTTCCCGTAGATGAGCTGATAATGCGCCTGCTTGGAATCAAACAAAGCCTGCGTGATGATGCCGGCTTCCTGCAGCAGTTTGATGGTGCGATAGACCGTGGCTTTGGATACCTGGTAGCCGCGATTCCGCATTTCAAGCAGAAGCTCTTCAACCTCGAAAACGCCGTCACGCTCGATGATGGCGTTGAGGATGTCCGCACGCTCCGGCGTGTACTTGAGATCCTGGCTTTTGAGATATCGCCTGAAAATCGCGCACAGCGGCGCCATGGCGGCGATTTCCGCAGACTGTTCGCCCATGTGGGGCGGCAGGGGCGTTTTGGGAATAGGCGGCAAATCCATGAAAAAAGTGTAGCCGCTTTGACCGTACAGGGCAGCTTTCGGGCAATCAGAGCGCAAGCAGCCGCGCATGCGCGATTGTGAGCGATATGCTGATGACCGTGGCCAGTCACAGACAATCCTTTCACATTCTCGCCTTTGAACCGTACGACAGCGGTTCGCATCGAAGCGTGCGCGAGTCGATCAGCCGGCATTCACGTCATCGATGGACGTGGATCACGCGGCCGGGGCGGGCATGGAAATGGCGCATGCGCCTTGCCGCTGCGGAAATGGTTCAGGACGCTCACGCGCTCAACAGTTTCAGCAGCCCGATTGATGCGGTTTTCGCCACCTCGCTCATGAGCGCTGCAGACCTGCGGGCGCTTCTGCTGGAGCATTGCGCCAGACTGCCGCTTGTGCTGTACATGCACGAGAATCAGGCCACGTATCCGCATGGCCAGGTGCGGTGGAGCGATTATTCGATTCAGCCAGTAAGCGACGAAGCGCCGCAGACGATACGCGCCTCCAGCAGGCCGCCGCAGCACGATGTACAGTTCGCTTTGACGAATTTTCTGAGTATGCTCGCTGCCGATCTGGTCATCTGGAACAGCCAGTGGAACCAGCGGTCATTTCTGGAAGGGCTTGAACACATACTCAAACACGCGCCCGACCTGACGCTGCAGAACGCAGCACAACGCATTGTTTCGCGAAGCGTCATCATCTGGCCGCCGGTCGAGTTGCCGCCGAAAGGCATGCGATCGGTGTTTGCAGAGCACGCAACAGCAGCGATCCATGGTGAGCGATCGCATGAGCGTAACCAACAGCACGACACATCCGAAGTGTCACGAGTTTTACATAACTCAGAACAGGCCAGTGATAGGGCGGCAATCAAGTGCAGTGATGGCTGCCACAACGCCGGGAGCGCAGCGGTCGATGCTCAATACAACAGCCACGAGCGGCAACAGCAGCACGCACATGGCACGCCGCAGCAGCCGATCCGCGTCGTCTGGCCGCACCGCTGGGAGCATGACAAGGGGCCTGACGAGCTGCTTTGTCTTGTTGAGCGATTCACAAGGCCGCTGAACATCCGCTGGACGATCCTCGGCGAGCAGTTTCGCCAGATGCCGCCAGCCATGTCCGCCATTCTGGAGCGATTCAGCGATTGCATTGATCATGCTGGGTACGTGAATGACCGTGATGAATATTGGCGACATCTGTCACGATGTGACTGGGTGTTGTCTACAGCCCGCCATGAGTTCTTCGGCATTGCTGTGGTTGAGGCGATGTTTGCAGGCTGTCTGCCGTGGCTGCCAGCGTCTCTGAGCTATCCGGAGCTGCTGCCGCCGAATTGGCGTGCGATCAGCCCGCTCAATCCACCGGGCGATCGGAACACGGTGCGGCTGCTGCAGACTCAACTCGCAGCGCATCTGAAGCCAGCCATTGCAGACAATGCGGTCGCTCGCCTAGATGATGCGCTGGAGGAACTGATCCAAGCCAGCCGCCGGAGAAGGCGAGCGACCGATTCGGCCCGATCCAGCGACGCCAGGCCGCCCGGCACCTCGCCAGCACCCCCATTCCACAACGTCTTATAATGTGCGTTATGTAAAGCTCTATCGCCCCGCGGTATGGAGGGTGGCCTCCAAGGTCAGCCTCTTGTGTATGCCTGCAGTTTGGGCGGTGATCGCGGCTTGGCTGGGATTCGCCGTTCGGCTTTGCCGTACGCCGTACAGCCGACGTTCTCAAAGCCCTGTGCCCCCGGGTATTGCGACAACTTGCCGTGTTGGCATGCCCTGTGACTCCCCGCATCCTGGCGATTCGTGGTAAGGTGCGGCTGTTGCCGTCGACATGTCAGCAAGACATGCCTGCAGCGGCAGACAATGCATGGAGAACACTGTGAAAGTTGAAGTTTTTGCTATCTGTGACGCCGCGACCGAAATGATGGGCAAATTGAATCTGCTCGGAGCGTTCGATACGCTCTGGGCTCCGCGCACGCCTGTCGTTCACCAGCAGTGCGCCATCGCGGCTCGAGTGCGGTTTGATCGCATTGAACGGGGTTCTCACGCGGTGCGGCTGGATATTGTCGATCAGGACGGCAAAGCGATCATGCCCACGCTCAACGGCTCGGTTGATGTGCGCATACCCGATGCTGTGCGCTCATCGGTCGCGCATCTCATCATCAACATCCAGCAGTTGAAATTCGACAATTTCGGCGAGTACGTGGTGAATCTCGCGATTGACGGCCGCCAGGAGGCCAGCCTGCCGCTTTTCGTGCGACAGCAACCGGCCAACAGCGGCGGCCCTGCTCCTGCTCGTTAAGCGCAGCAAACGCATCACGGTTTCATCGCATCGCATCATTGATCAGGGCAAAGCTTAGTTGCGCATCGACTGAGCCAGTTCGGTGATCGCTGCACACAGCGTATCGCGGTCGACCGGCTTGGTGAGGATGCGGTAGCCGCGCAGATCGTCGGGCAGCATGTTGATGTTGCTGTAGCCGGTGATGAAGAGGAACGGGCAATTGCGGTACCGCAGCGCGCGGGCGATCGGCTCGCTTGTGCCGGAGCTGAGATTGATGTCCAGCACAGCAACGTCGATGGGGTGCTGCTTGATGAGATTGACCGCTTCCTGTGTTGTGGACGCTGGTCCGATGACGGTGAATCCGCAGGATCGCAGCAGCACCTCAATAGCCTTGGCGACAAGAAAGTCGTCTTCCACAACGAGCACTCGGAGTTCCGAGCCGTCGGCGGCATCAGCAGCAATCATGCGAACCGTTCCTTATCTCGTAAGACCGTATGCCGAACCAGTTACCGCAATGTGGATGAATGATGCCGCAGCAGCGTTTCTGCCGGATGTCACCGCAACAACAACGATGCCCGCACACGCATCAGTGTAACCTGCTTTAGTCAATCCGGAGCGCCTGAATCATTGTCGGCCTGCCGAGGCGCGAATGATGAATCAGCATCCAAGGGCAACGGAATCGTGATCGAACATCGCAACCCTTGCGGTTCAAAGCGCAGGATCGCCCGCCCGTGAAGCTGATGCGCCGCAATGCGTTCGATCAACTCGGTGCCGAAGCCGCGGCGAGTCGGGGGCTGCACGTCCGGCGCATCGTGCTCACGCCATACCAGGCGCAGCCGATGTTTTCCATTTCGGCCAATCCTTGTTTCCCACGCAACATGAACGCGGCCTGCAAGCTGCGAGAGCGCGCCATGCTTGACGGCATTGGTGGTCAGTTCATGAACAATCATGCCAAGCGGCGGTGCGATCGCGGCAGGCAGCATGATCAGCGGCCCATCCAGACGCACACGATTGACATCCCCGCACCCGCGGTATGGTTCAAGCAGCCGGGAAAGCATGTCATGAAGCGATATGCTGGACCAGTCTGAATCAGCGAGCATTTCGTGCGATACCGCCATCGCGCGAATGCGCCCGCTGAATGCTCGATAAAACGTCTCCAGCGACGATGCGCCCGCCATGGTCTGCTCTGCAATGGAAAGCACCGCAGCCAGGTTGTTTTTGACGCGATGGTTCAGTTCCTGCACCATGTGCGCCAGACGTTCTTCAGCAAGTTTGTGCTGGGTGATGTCAATCAGAACGCTCAGGACTGCCGGCTCATCGCAATCGACCATTTCAATGGGCATGAGCATGGCGTGCAGAACTCGGCGCGCTCCACGGGCATCGTTGAACAGAAGTTCGGGAATGGTGCTGCGCTGCTTCTGATCGACAGCTGCATGCAAGGCCTGTTTTATCGCTGCGCGCTGTTTCGCGCCTGCGTCAGCTGGATGCAGCGTCTGGCCGATCAACTGGTCCACTGTTGTGCCGAATGCGTCAGCAGCGGTTTGATTGGCCAAAAGGATCCGTCCATCGCGGGTGCTGACAAGAATCATGTGCGGCACGAGGTCGATGATCTGCCGCAGTTGCCGCTCGCTGGCTTTGACTTTTTCCGCTTCGCGCCGCCGCTCTGCCGCCTGAATTGCCATGGCGACAAAGTCCGCCATTGAGCCGGCGAAAACCTGCTCCTCAACGGTCCAGTGCCGCATCGCCCCGATGTGTTCGTGACAGATCAGGCCGATCATGCGGCCGCCGATGCGGACCGGCGCATCAAGAAGCGACGTAATGCCAAGCGGCTTGAGATACCCCTGCGCAAACTCGCATGTGCGCGGGTCATGCTGGGCATCGTCAACTGCAAGCGTTCGATCCTTCATGATCGCGCGGAAGTAGCTGGGATAGTCCGATGCGCACAGCACGACGCCCCTGCTGTGACGTTTGCGAGTGCGCTCGTACTGCGAGACGCAGTGAATTTTCAAGCGGTCTTCACTGAACAGCCAGATGCTTACCCGTTCAAGATCAAGCGTTCTGGCTGCGGCACGGGCAATCTCGCGAAACGCTTTGTCCTGCAATCCCTGCCCAATGGCGGAGCTGCACGACAGCGCCATGAGCACGGCATTGTGCGTTCGCAATACCTGCTCAAGAGCGTCGGTTCGTCGCGCGTGTCCTTCAGCACCGGTCTGCACGCTGTTCCTCACGATCGCCAATGCGGGCAACACATTTTAGCCGGCCTGCTGGTTCGGCAATGGCAAGAGCAATGGCGATGGTGAGAATGTTTCTTCCCCCCTCCGTACTCTGCAGCCCGTGATGATCACAGCTGCAGGCGTGCTTCGTCCCGATGGGTTTGCAGTTTTATTTAATCCAAAGACAGCGGCGAAGCCGTGGGGCTGGTCTTGCTCCGTGATATGCCTGTTCCTGTATTGAGCGGCGACGTCGTAAGCGAGCCGTTCGCGGGCTGCAGTGCATAGGCGTGCAGGACCGGCAGATGATCGGAGGGATAAAACCGGCGGTTGCTTTCATGATGCGCCAGCCCCTGCCGCCAGAGAATCTCTTCGTCGATCAGTTCAGGCTTGTACGATGGCGTCGCCACGAAGATGTAATCAATGCGTTTTTTCACATTGCCGCGGCGGCTGCCCTTGGTCAGTGCATTGACATCGTTGAAGTTGTGGAACTGCAACCCGCCTGTGAGTGTTTGGTCATCCAGCAGGTCCAATTCATCTGCGTCAGGTTGGGCGTTGAAATCACCGCCGAGAAAAATCACATCAGCAGGCACTTCCGCCTGACGCTTCGCCATCCACTCCAGCGTTTCCTTCAACTGCTTGCGTCGAACGTGACGTTCGAATCCCCAATTGGTGAAGTGAACGTTCACCACGCGCACGCGGCCGATGTCCGGCACCAGAAACTCCCCCATCACACTGACGCGGCGAAATCCCAGCAGCAGCCGGCTGGTCTGGGTTTTCATGTGCAGCGCATCGTAATAGACAAATGGATACCGGCTGACAATCGCGACCCCTTCGTGATCACTGGTGCGTTTGGTGCCCTGAACGTGATGCCCGAGCTGGCGGGCAAGCGCTGCAGCAGTGCTGTTTTCGATTTCGCCAGCCGATGATCGTTTGAATCGCACTTCCTGCAACAGAATAAAGTCCGGCACTTCCGGAAGCTCATTTTGAAAATGAGTAGCGATGGCAGCCAGTTCGCTCGGGCGATCGCGGTGCTGCATGTTGAAGCTCAACACGCTGATTTGATCAGTCAGATTCTCCCCCATGCTGCCGGTCCAGCCCGTTGCGCCCAAGGCTACGTCTGGCGCTGATGCGGTTTTCAATTTCAAGCTGGAGGCGTTGAGGGTCTGCTTGCCGCCACCATGACAGCCGGAAAGCAGGCCAACCGGCAGCGTCATGACAGTCAATACGATTACACGACTGATTGTTCTAAGCACTCAGAGGGTCCTTTGCGTCTTGCGGCATCAAGGGCGCTACGGGCAGGTTCACTCTGACCTGACGAGTTCATCCGTGAATGCAGCTGGATTTCTGCGGCAGAATACCAGCTGGCAGCGGAAAAGTCGCCCGATGGGTGGAGAAACCGGACCCATCCATGACGCACAAGCACCCCCTACGGTTCACCGCTTTATCAGAAAATCACCGTATACGCGCGGGAATTACGCTGACGGCACAGTGACGCCGCCTGCACGCTTATGACGCATGCGGATCATCAATGCGAACCGATGGCATTGTGGCGTGAAGCGCTGCTGACGGTTCTGACAGATCCCCCGTTGCTGGCTTTCCCCAGTTCAAACGCGTCATGCACCACCTGGAGCGCGCGTTCGCCATCTTGCTTGGGAACGATGCACGAGATCTTGATATCAGATGTGGTGATGTTCGCGATGGGAATGCCTGCATCGCCAAGCGCTTTGAACATGGTGGCCGCCACGCCGGTGTGGCTGCGCATGCCGACGCCCGCCACGCTCACTTTGGCCAGGCCGATCTCCACCGCCAGTTCACCCGTGCCGAGCATTTCCAGGGCTTTGTCAGCAGCGATCTTGACGTCGGCCAGTTCGTTGTGATCGACAGTGAACGACAGGCTGGCCAACTCGCCGTGCTCGGTTTGCATGATGTCATCGACGACGACGTTCGCATCGGCGATCAGGTTGAACACGATTCCCTGCATGCCGGGGGTGTTGGGAATGCGTCGGAGGCTGATGCGCCCGAGATCGCGCTTCAGAGCGCAGCCGGCGACAACAATGTCTTCCATGTCAGGCGTCTCCTTGCAGATGATCGTTCCGGCATCAGGCTTGGCGCTGTGCCGAACGTGTATTGGCACTTCGTACTTCTGGCCGAACATCACCGCGCGGTTGTGCATGACGCCCGCCCCCTGCGAAGCGAGTTCGAGCATTTCTTCATAGGTGATGCGATCGAGCTTGCGTGCGTTGTGCACGAATCGAGGATCAGCGGTGTATACGCCGTCCACATCGGTGTAGATTTCGCACAGGCCATCCTGCTGCGCCACGCCCAATGCGGCTGCCAGTGCAACGGCGGTCGTATCCGAGCCGCCTCGTCCGAGCGTCGTGATCTGGCCGTCCGGCGTTACGCCCTGAAATCCCGCAGCGACCACGATGCGGCCGGCCTTGAGTTCACGGCGAATACGGTCGGTGTCGATGGATTCGATGCGTGCCTTGTTATGCAGTTCGTTGGTCAGCATGCCCAGCTGCGCGCCGGTCATGCTGATCGCATCTTCGCCCAGCGAGTGAATCGCCATCGCCATAAGCGCGATCGACACCTGCTCGCCGGTGGAAAGCAACATGTCCATTTCACGCGGGCGTGGGTGATCGGTGATTGCTTCAGCAAGTGCGATGAGTTCATCGGTGGTGTGTCCCATGGCCGACACCACCACCACGACATCGTTGCCTGCTCGTTTGGCTTCCACGGCGCGGCTTGCACATCGGAGAATGCAGGGGATATCCGCTACCGAAGTGCCGCCAAATTTCTGCACGATCAATGCCATGGACCCAAGATTCTATCGGCCGCCAACCGGCTCGCTCATGAACAACAGTATTTCCAGCGCGGGTTTGCTGATCAACTCATCACGCATGGTGAAGATGCGATCTTTGAAACCGCATCAGCAAATGTCAAAACGCAGCAGGACGATTGCACACATAACGTTGCAATTTTCCGCCGTCATGTTGCTCACTCATTCAGTCAGTCAACTCGTCGTCAGCTTCAACAGGCCGCGTCGTGCGATAGCTTTCACTGAACCATCGGCCTAGGTCCGCCAGCCGGCAACGATCGCTGCAGAATGGATACGTGGGCACAGATTCATCAATGCCCCGGCCGCAGATGCGGCAGCGATGCTGGCGCTGCGGCATGCGTGCTGTCTCTGCCGCTTCCTCAAACGCAGCCGGATCGGGCACACGGTCCGCCAGTTCAGCCGGAGTGGCAATGGTCAGGAGACGGGCATGTTCACCAAGGTGTTCAAAGCTGATGGCAATATGCCTCTCCGGCAGGGCTTCGCCCAGGCGGCTTGGCCATTCCACCGCGAGAACGACATCATCTGACGCCAGCAGTTCATGCCAGCCGATGGTCTCCAGTTCCTCTGCCCCGCGAAGGCGATACGCATCAATGTGAACGAGCGTCATCGGCGACCGATCTGCCGGCGGGGCCTCCCCTTCGCCTTTCTTGGCTGGAGCTGGAGCATATTCCTGGCAGATGACAAAGGTCGGGCTTGAGACTCTGGCAGGATCGATGCCCAGCCCTTCCGCCAGACCCCGCACGAAATGCGTCTTGCCCGAGCCCAGCGGGCCTTCAAGCGCCACGATATCGCCGGGCTGCAGCCGCTGCGCCATCGCCTTGGCGTATGCCAGCGTGTGCTGCTCAGATGTGCTGCGTAATGTGGCGCGGATTGCATTGGAAGCTGATCGATTCACGCTGAATGTTCCCATCCCAGTTCGTCAGCGGCAAGCCAGGTTCCCTCATGCTGCACAAGCACCAGACGGTTATCACCCGGGGGAGACGAAACCACCTCCCCCACCGGCGTGATCGCCGTATCGCCGATGCGCTGCGGAACCGGCCCGCTTGCTGTGAAGCACAGTTCATAATCTTCGCCATCGCTGATGGCGTTTCGCCAATCGCATCCTTCGTGACATGGAATCGCTGCTGCATCCAGTCGAATCTGCACGCCAGACAACTGCGCGATATGCGAGGCATCGCGTCCCAGTCCATCGCTGATGTCAATCATGGCGTGCAGGCGATCGCCGAGCAGACGACCCAGATCAAGCGCAAGCTCGATGCGCGGCTCGAACGTCAAATGCCGCCCCAGCCCGTCTGCCTGCAGCGACCCGCCCAGACTGCCGGTCACATAAACCGTATCGCCAGCCCTCGCCCCACTGCGGGTAATGGGCTGGTGATCATCTGCCGGTTCAGCCAGCACGGTGACTGAACAAACCAGCGGATGGGCCGCATCAGCAGCGTGAAAGGCCAGATCGCCGCCGATGAGCGGGCAGTGATACTGATCGGCGGTGGCCCGCATGGCGTCAAATAGCTCGTTGGCCCGGTCTGCGCCAAAATCCGGCGGGAGCACGGCTGCGGCAAGCGTCGCCACGGGCCGCGCCGCCATCGCGGCAATGTCGCTGAGACTGCGCGCCACCGCCTTGCGGCCGACCAACGCCAGCGGCGTACTGGAAATCTGCACATGACGCCCATCGACGATCTGATCAACCGCCGCCAGCACGTTCTGCCGGCTGAGCTTCACCATACCCATGTCATCGCCGGGCGGAATAAGCACACGACCACTCAGACCTGCGTTGGCTGCATAAACGTGCTGCAACAGTTCAAATTCGCGCATCGGCATCAGTGTAGCGGCCCGATGGCGTCATTCGCCTTTCCCGGTGCAGACTCTACACTGAGTTGCCCCAGGCCGGCATCCATAGCCATGACCATGACCAGGCAGCCGGCTCACGATGATTGAATTATTGAGGTGCAGTGACGGTGATTTCCGCGCCTGACGATTATGGACTTTCGCCTGAGCAGACACTCTCTCATACGGCAGACATTCAGCCGCCTGAGCGATTTGACGCCTACTGGGCGCAGTTCCGCGATGCGATCGCAACGCTTCCCGAACGCTGGCGCGGAACGATCGATACATCGGTGAATCATGTTGTGATTCCGTCACTGGGCGCGGTGCGCGTGGTGGCACGGCTCTCAATGCCCAAGACGCAACCGACAGGCGCAGTGATTACGACGCACGGCTATGGCGGCGTCGGCGACGGCTTTCCTGATGAACCAGAACCGTGGCTGGAGCGAGGCCTTGCCACGTTGCGATTGCGCGTGCGCGGCTATCCGCCGTCCACAATGGATATAGACGATCTGCGCGGCATGTGGATTCTCCACGGCATCGAATCACCCGACGCATGGATTCTGCGAGGCGCTGTGGCGGATCTCATTCAGGCATACCGATGCACAAGATCGCACTTCGGCGCAGCAATGCCGATCGTTGTGCATGGTGAATCGTTCGGCGGCGGCTTGGCGGTGATCGCAACAGCACAACTTGCGGCTCTTGGACATCAACCGCACCGACTGACGCTCGGCCTGCCGACCTTTGGCGATTGGCGCTGGCGCAGCATGCACTACTGCAATGGTTCAGGCGGCCAGGTCAATATGATGCTCGATGCTTTGCGAGGCATGGATCGCGAGCGGCTAATGGAAACGCTGCTGCTGTTCGATGCTGTGCTGCATGCGAGCAGCGTCGATATCCCCTGCCTGGCCAAACTTGCAGTTCAGGACGACACCGTTCCGGCTCCAACCGCAGCAGCCATCTATAACGCATTGCCGACTGCGGAAAAATGGCGCTTCGAGACGCGGTATGGCCATTTTGACGGCGGCATTGCGGACATGCGGCGGCACGCTCTGTTTGAGCGGCTTCACCCGGTATTTGCCGACCCGCAGGTGTCCCCGCAGGAGGCGGTGGAGCCGTATCTGTCACAGATGCGACTCACCCTGCCGCAGCAGCAGACAAGCTCAACTGGATCATCTGCGTTTTCGTCCGGCCAATCGGCCTGATCCGGCCTGAAATGAGGCTGCAGATTGCCGCCCAGCCCTTACGCGTCCGGATCGAATCGCGTTTTTCTCCGCCCATGCGTGCAATCATCAGCCGCTTTGAAGCGTAGTAATTGTTGACAGAGCTGGTGAGGCGATGCGCCTCGTACAGGAACGCCAGTTCTTGACGGCAGGCAGCCAGACAGGCAAAGCAGGATGGAGAGAAGCCATGCGAACTCAACCTGCAGCCGGTTCGTACAGTACGTATGACCACAGTCACCCGCGCGTCAGAATCTGCTTGCTTTGTGACGCTGCGAACGATGTCTGCCTAGGCGCTCTGCAATCGACTTTTTTCCATTGTCGATGAGCGTGTGCTCTCGTCGATCAACGAACAGCCTTTCTTCTTTCTCCTCCGCCTCCGTCCCGGCACCCGCCGGGACGGTGGGTTTTTGAGCATTTGATTTTCATTGCGTCTGTGCATGGCGATCTGCCTGCCGTCAGACATGCGTCAATGTGAATGTGATCGCAACAGAGAACTGACAATTCATAACTGAATCGCCAGGCTCTCATGCTTCGCTTCGCGTCAGCTCTCTGGCGGTTGATGTTTCGCTTTGCCGCTGCCCCAGGAAGCCGCGAATCAACTGTGCGGTGTGCGACGATGCGCCCTGATGGGCGCGAATCACCGCCCTGCCGCGGCAGGCAAGTTCAGCGCGACGCTGCGGATCGTGCAGCAGATCACGAAGCACGGCCGGCAGTTGATCGGCAGTGGTCTGGATGACCCCCCCACCGGCAATCAATGCATCCATTGTCTGCTGAAAATCCGTCACCGCCGGACCGACGATCGTGGGCTTGCCCAGCGCGATCGGCTCCATCATGTCGGAGCCGTGCAGATTGCCGAAGCTGCGCCCGATCACAACGATGTCAGCCAGCGCATAAGCCTGCCGCAGTTCGCCGATGCTGTCGAGCAGGAACAGCTCTGTCGCTGCTGCGTTGCGCTGCGCTTCGTCAGTCAGGGTGTTGTCGCTGGTTGCATTTGCCTGGCGTTGTGAACGGCGCACGCAACCGGGCATTGCCTGCTCAGCCTGTTCAAACCATTCCGGCTTCCGTGGAGCGCAAAGCAACTGCACGCCTGCTGGTTTGGCGCTGACGAGCAGTTCATGTTCGCCCGGAGCGGTCGAGCCGGCTACGATCAGCGGTTTGTTCCGGTCGATGCCCATGAGCGCTGCCAGTTCCTCAGCGCCGGTCACCGTATCAGTGATTTGGGCGGTGTCCCATTTCATCGTGCCGGTGATGTGAATTGCCTCAGCAGCAGCCCCCAATGCTTCAAATCGGCGGGCGTAGGTTTCATCCTGTGCGGCAACGAACGTCAATCGCTGAAAGCTGGGGCGAATCAGTGATGCGATGCGCTGATAGCGGCGAAAGCTTCGCTCGGTGAGCCGACCGTTGACAACGCCCACCGGTATGCCTCGCCGGCGACACGCTGCGGTGAAGTTCGGCCAGACCTCAAGCTCCACCAGTGCGACGATGTCGGGATTCACCGCATTGAGAAAGCGATTCACCGCAAAGGAGAAGTCAAACGGATAGCGCACCACGGCATGCTTATGCTGCCAGAGCGCCTTGGCGCGAGCGAAACCGGTGTCGGTCGTGGCAGCGATCACAATCTCCAGCGCATCAGGCCCATGCGCAAGATCGTCCACAAGCTGGCGAATCGCATTGACCTCGCCAACGGACACAGCGTGAAACAGCACGCGCGGGCGGGTTTTGGACGGTAATCTGGGCGCTTTGCCAAAACGAGCGCGCCAGTCGGTGCGGAGCTTGCCTGACTTGAACATCCGCACAAGCCAGAGCGGCGCGGTGACAACCGCGGCAAACAGGTAAAGGCTGTCAATCAGCCAGCGCATGGCTGGAAGTGTACCGTTCCTGCCGCCGGCGTACCGGGCAGGCATGTGCGATTCAAAGCGGTCTGAGCCGGGACATGCCAAGCTGCTCATTCTCGGAACCGGCGAATTTGGGCATGCGAATGCCTTGGTAAGAGGGTAAATTGCCAGTTCATCATTGGCATCAGCCTGAGCAATTGGCACAATGGACGTGTAAGTTGTGCTCGGAAACGTCGCGGACCGCCCGCTCATGCGGTTCGCCTGGAGGTCGGCTCCCATGATGGAACTTCATGTCTGCAATCGTGCAGGCGTCCTGCTGCGTGCATTTGCGATTGGTGACAGCAAGGAAGTGATTGTTGGTCGCGATGATACCTGCGATGTCCGGATCATGTCCCGAAGCGTCTCCCGTGAGCATTGCGCCATTGAGCAGGACGGCGATGAACTGATCCTTCGTGACCTCGGCTCGAGCGGCGGGACATATCTCAACGGCAACCGCGTTGACAAAGTGCGCCTGCAGGACGGAATGGAAATTACCGTAGGTCCTGCAATACTCAAGTTTTATGACAGCGGCATCTGACGGCTGTACTTGCCGGAGACGATGCCTGAGGCGAGCGTCAACACGTTGCAACGCACGATTGATCGCCGCTGGCCGTCATTGAATTCCATAACCTGATACGCTTGGCATGGGAAGCGTTGCTGCAGCTGCGCGGCCTGGCTTCGGTTCATATGCATATATGAATCGACAGCAGCTGGGCAGTGGCCTTCACTGTGGCTGCGAGGCTACGCTGTCTGTCTATCTGTCTGTTTGGCTGCCTGTCTATTGACTGCAGTAAGTGATTGTCGCCGTCGCAGAGAGATCGTTGTGATTGCATTTCGGAAGATGAGTCGAGTAAAGGAGAACCATCGATGTTGAACGAGCCTGTCGTGACTGCAGCCGGCGTTGCTCTGTTCGTTGCGTTGGCTGGATCGTTCAGCCTGTCGGCATCGGCTGCCAGCGCACGTGAAACCCAACTGATCCCGCGCGAGGTGTTTTTTGGAAATCCCGATCGCGCCAATGTTCAGATAAGCCCCGATGGTGAAAAGCTCAGCTATCTCGCGCCTCATCAGGGCGTGCTGAACGTCTGGGTGCAGACCATCGGCAGCGATGACGCCAGGCCGGTAACCAATGCCACATCGCGGCCGATCCGCGTGTACTTCTGGGCGCACAACGCGCAGCAGATCATCTACATGCAGGATCGGGCCGGCGATGAAAACTTCCGTCTGTATGCGGTGAACCTGGACGGCGGCGATGAGGTTGAACTGACGCCGTTTGAAAACGTCCAGGCTCGAGTCACCGCCCGCGACCGGAACTTTCCAGATGAGATTCTCGTGGCGGTGAACAACCGGGTGCCGCAGTTGCACGACGTGTGGCGGATCAATACCCGAACCGGCGACGGCGAGATGGTGTTTCAAAACGACGCTGGGTACGCCCAGTTTGTGGCTGACAGCCAGTTCCAGGTTCGGCTGGCGACAAAGATCGTTCCTCACACCGGCGGCCAGCGGGTGTACATGCGCGATTCAGCCGATGGCGAGTGGTATGAGCTGGCCGACTGGAGCATGGAAGACGCCATGACCTCCGGCGTGCTGGGGTTCAGCCGCGACGGCAGCACCGTGTACATGCTCGATTCCCGTAACTCAAACACCTCGCGTTTGTATGCCTACCAGACCCAGGGCGAGGACGGCCCGGACTACGTCGCTCTGGCGGCGGACAATCGGGCTGACGTGAGCGATGTTGTGATTGATCCGGCAACCGGCCATCCGCAGGCGGTGGCGTTTGAATACGCACGCCAGGAGTGGATGGTGATGGACCCGGCAATCAAGGACGATTGGGCATACCTGCAATCGATCGCCGATGGCGAGATGTCGATCGCCAGTCGCGATCATGCGGATCAGAAATGGATTGTGAACTACGTGCGCGATGATGGTCCCGTGGCGTATTACCTTTACGACCGCGCCAATCGGCACGCTGAATTTCTTTTTACCAACCGCAGCCAGCTTGAAGGCTTGCCGCTGGCCAAGATGAAGCCGGTGGTGATCCAGGCGCGCGATGGCCTGAAACTGGTCAGCTATCTGACGCTGCCGCCGGGGAAAAACGCCAGGAAGCTGCCCATGGTACTGCTGGTGCATGGCGGGCCGTGGGCGCGCGACAGTTGGGGATATAACTCCCTTCATCAGTGGCTGGCCAACCGCGGATATGCGGTTTTGAGCGTGAATTTCCGCGGCTCAACCGGCTTCGGCAAGAAATTTCTCAACGCGGGCAATCGTGAATGGGCCGGGCGGATGCACGATGACCTGATCGATGCGGTGAACTGGGCGGTTGGCGAAGGCATTGCAGATCCCGACCGCGTGGCGATCATGGGCGGCAGTTATGGCGGATACGCAACGCTGGTTGGGCTGACCTTTACGCCTGAATTCTTCGCCGCCGGCGTGGATATCGTGGGGCCGTCGCACGTGCGAACGCTGTTGGAATCGATCCCGCCGTACTGGGAGCCGATCAAGGCGATGTTCGAGCAGCGCGTCGGCTCGCTTGACGCTCCGGAATACCTCGACCGCATCTCGCCATTGATGCGTGTCGATCAGATTCGCCGGCCGCTGCTGATCGGCCAGGGCAAGAATGATCCCCGCGTGAAGGAGGCTGAAAGCCAGCAGATCGTTGAGGCGATGCAGGAGAAGAACCTGCCGGTGACGTACGTGGTGTTCCCGGATGAGGGACACGGCTTTGCCCGGCCGGAAAACAACATGGCGTTCTTCGCCATTACCGAGGCGTTTCTTGCTGAGCATTTGGGCGGCCGATTTGAGCCGATCACCAGCGAGGTTCGCCAGTCAAGCGCACAGATCGAAGCCGGTGCCGACCTCATCCCGGGCCTGTTGCAGGCGATGGAGTGAACGCGCTGACACGTGAGCGACTCGGCAGCGAGACATCGCTGCGACGAACATAAAAAAACAACAGTGACAACACAAAAGCCGCCCGCATTTACGGGCGGCTTTCTTTATGGCAACTGTGGTAACTGCTCTTGCGTAGCTGCCGATTGTGCTGAAGAAGCGTCAACGACCCATGCGGCTGCGAATGCGGCGCAATTCAGCAAGCTGCCGCTCCAGGGTTTCTTTCGGCGGGACGCCCATCAGGAAGCAGACGTTGGGGCAACGATCCCACCATCGGATCAATTCATTGAAGATATTGATCTGGCTGTTGAGCATAGAAATCTGGCCGCCGGCTGCGCCCTTGTAGTTGAGCCTTGCTGCGAGCAGGGGAATCTCAGCCTTGGCCTTTTCAACCGTTCGCTGCCAGTCCGCAGCGATGCGGCGGCCGTAGTCGCTGATCTCATGCCATTTGGGCAGATTCAGCAGCTTGGCCAGCTCCTCCTCGGTATCCGCAATACCGTCAGCAAAGCCTGAATGGACTGCTGTTGACGCAGTAAATACCAGGTTCTCGCCGGGCCGGGACAGAATGAATTCGCCGCTGAGATCGTTGTACCACGTGACCTGTCCGGTGACAGGATCCTTGTCGTAAGACAACATGGCCTGATCTTCGATCATAGCGTGGGCGATGTAGCGGCTGCGTCCGCCGGACTCCATCCAACGGCCTGCCGCATCCATCCACTGCTGAAGCTCTTCGCCCTTCAGCGAGACGCCGCCGGCAAATCCGGTCATCGCTCCCAATGAACCGGACGAGGTGAAGTAGATTTCGTGGCAATTGCTTGCCGTTGCTGCGGCTGCAGAAATCGCTTCCTTGATCCATGCCACGACGCGGTGGCGTTTGCGCACCTCAGCGAGCGTGAAGTGGATCTGCTCCATCTCGATGCCCAGACCGCCGCCGGACTCGATGATCAGAACGATAATCTGCCCCGGGCCATACTTGTCGGCTTCCCGGGCAACGGCCTCGATTTCATTGTGCCGGAAGCCTTCGCCAACCATTCCCGACAACGGCAGCACGAACACGCCCATCGGCTGTTCGTTGGTCTTTGAACCTGAAGCCGTTGTTGACGAACTGCCCTTGGCAGTGCTTGTGCTGGAGCTTCTTCCTGGAGGGGTTGTTGAAGCGCCGCTGCTGGGCCGCGTACCGGCCGAATCGCCTGATGAGGGCTTGATGGTCTTCATCGCCACGATATCTGCGCGGAAGATCAGACGCTCACCGGCGATGCCGCCAATTGTGCCGTTGACGACAATGTAAAGGTCGGTGACTTTGGTGAGTTGGCCTTCGATCGGCACCTCGACGCCCTGCTGCAGGAAACGAACCTCAACATGGTCGGTTTCCGTGCCGCGCCATCGTGACCCGTCCTTTAGCCGGATCTCGATCGTCTTTCCAAATGCGCTGCTGGCTATCAGAAGCGCCAGGCAACAAACCAGCAACTTTGTGATTTTGCGACTCATCCCAATCCTCGCCAATGGACCTCGTTGATACATCCTGCTGTAAGAAGAAAAGGCTGCATATGCATATTCACCTGCCGCCCGGGCTGCGGCCCCCGCGGCCAGCTGCACCACCACCGCCACCGCCGCCGCCTACCCCGACGCCACGGCCTCGATTTCGCAGCGAGCGAATCTGTTCGTTGAGCATTTCGATCTCGACCATCAGATCATGTCGAGTCAAACCGTAGTCGGATTCCAGCCGCAGCTCGATGGCTTTGTAGCGATCCATTGCGCGAAGCACCTTTTCCAGATCCTGCTTCGCACGGCCAAGCCAGCGGAGCGTTTCGTTCCCGCTTGCCCATCCTCTATGCTGCTGATAATCGATCAGCCAGGTACGCACGTTTTCGTACAGGCGTCGCCAATCCTGCACATAGCCGGTCGTGAGAGCGTGCTGCCGCTCGCCCACCAGGCGGTACTCGCGGTGTCCCAGCAACAGGGCAAGATCGTCAAGATCCGCTGCGGTTCCCTGGGAAATGCAGAAATCTTCAGCAGACCGGGCTGTGAAGTACGCTGCACGCTTGTCGCTGTTGTCCACGATGTATTCGCCTCGCTCATCAAGCGACCAGATGACCTCGCGTCCTCGCCACGTGCCGCTGAGTTTGGGTTCTGAATCCAGCATGGCCCGCGCTAGCACAGGCGAGAAGCCCCCTCGTTCCAGGAAGCCCTGGGCGATGCCGAGCCACGCAGCAACCATCTTCGCCCGCACGTCGTCGTCCGACCACCGCTTGGCGCCGCTGCGATCCAGCACTGAAACCTTCGCGCCCAGTCGAGCATCGGGGGCCATGTAAATCTGATCCCACGCCATCGCCACGACTGCGCTGATGCCGTCCGAGTCGTGAATCCAGACCACCTGCGGAATATCCCGCAGCCTGTCACGGAAGAGGCTGACAAGTTCTCGATAATCTTCGAAATCGAGCATGCCCCATTCGCGCAGCGGGTTTTCCTGCATGTCATACCCGCCGGGGTGCATCAGTTCCGAAGTGTCAGAGCATTCCATCTCGATGATGATCAGGTCCGGCTTGTGCGCACGGATATCTTCGATCACCTTCGTATACACCGACGAGCGAATGTCGGTGCCCATCTGCCCCTTCATCGGCACAATGTAAAACGAGGGAACGTTGGTTGCGTCTGTCTGCATTCGGCCGCGCTTCTGCAGCGCCGAGGCCGGCACGACAGGCTCAGATGACATGTCGGTTTCGTCAGGGAAGTCGTCAAATGCCTCATCGCCCATCCCTTCGATCGGCACATTGCGGTCGATATGGGCGATCTGGCTCATCTGCAGCGTGATCTTCGTCGTGATGTTGATGTTGGGATCGCGGTACTCGAAGATGATCTGGCCTCGCGATTCCTCCAGAATCTTGCCACGAAGCTCGCGGCCGTCCACCGTGTAAATGACGTCTTCGGTTGCCGCGTCATCGGCAGCGGCGACCACGCGCGACGTCAGGCTCAGCCCGCCTGCGATGAGGGCAATCAGCAGCGAGAAGGTGACAACATTCAACAGTCCAACACGACGAATATTCATATCGTTGCCTCGTACGTGACATGCCCAGGAATGCCCGGCCGCAGGAAGTCGCGGCTGCAATTCATGGCCAATGGGTTTGCGTACCGTTCGGGATATCGCCTCGTAAGCGTCCCCGACGCCACTATATTCGACGCATGAAGGCTTGCAAAGTTCTGACTGAACCCCCGTTTTTGAGTCTCTGAGGGCAATTTAGCGCTCGGATCGCTGGGGGCGGTCATCCCCGACTGTCGCTGCCACTGCCCGGGCCAACTCAATTGCCTGTGGCCTGGCGTGAATTGCCCCCTCAAGCTGCGCATCGTACACCGCATCAAGGACGCGGCTGAAAATCGGCCCCGGTTGCAGTCCCAGTTCAATGAGATCGTTGCCATCCAGCAGCGGCTGAGGCGAAAGCCCCGTCTTTGCCAACTCCAGCACTCGACGACGCACATCTACAAACCTCTGCCGATCCGTCGCCTGCATGAGCAGCAAACTCTGATCGAATTCCGGGCGGGCAGCAAGGCGCTTTTGTTTGGCCACGCCAAGCCGATCCCAGGTTGTTTCCAGCGTTCGATAGATCTCCAGGCACCGCAGCAGCGCCGATCGCTCTTCGTTGGAAATCACCAGCGCATCAGCCCAGCGGTCCGCAATGTCAAGCCAGTCTTCTTTGCGATCAGCATGCCGATCCACCAGCCATGCCGCCAAAGCGGTCGACAGGGGAACTTCATCGGGGAGCCGTCCCAGCCGCGTTGGAGCCGTCAGCTTCGGTTCTTCGAGCAGCACATGACTGTCAAGCCCCAGATACTGCAGTTCCCAGGCTGCCACCGCTCGATTGGCGTCGAGCAGCATGCGCCTGACTTCCTGGCCGATCCGCTCGCGGCTGACGCGCCGCAAGTTGCCTGCATTGGCGCGAATGGCGTCAGCGGTGTCCGCATCAATCGCAAAGCCGAACCGTGCTGCAAACCGCACCGCCCGCAACATCCGCAGATGATCTTCGCGAAACCGCGCATACGGATCGCCGATCGCGCGGATGATCTTCGCTTCCAGATCCGCCCGTCCGCCCACGTAGTCGATCACCTCGCCGGTCAACGGGTTTTCAAACAAACCGTTGATGGTGAAGTCACGCCGGCTGGCGTCGTGCTGAGCGTCGGAGAATGTCACCGTGTCGGGATGGCGGCCGTCCGAATACACGCCATCGGTGCGAAACGTCGCGACTTGAATCTCGTGGCCCATCAATCGCACAAGCATCACGCCAAACGACTGACCCACCGCTCGCACCCGATGAAACAGCGCTGCGATCTGCTCCGGCCTGGCGTCGGTCGCCACGTCGTAATCGGTCGGCTCATAGCCCATCAGCCGATCACGCACGCAGCCGCCGGCGAAGTAGGCGGTGTAGCCTGCATCAACCAGAATGCGCACCACGCGAACTGCTGCCTCACGCAGGCGGCTTGGATCTGATTCACGCGCGTTTTCGCTGGTCTGCATCATCATTGCCCGCGCCCCTCATTCGCTTGCGCTTCATCATCCCCGGCGGCGCGCTCAGCCTTGGGCGCGTACAGCAGCACGTACATGTCCGCGCTGTATTTGTGCGATTCAGGACCGTCAAACCCCTCGATCTTCAAATCGACTTCATCTGCGCCGATCGGGCTTCGCAGCACAAGAAAACCCCGATCGCCCATCAGCGACCGGCAACGAGACGCCTGATCCAGCACGCGACGCCGCGTCTGTTCGTGTTCCATTATCTGATACGGCGGGTCGATGAACACCAGGTCAATCGGCCGCGTGATCCGCGCAAGCGTCACCGGTGAGAGCGCATCGGCCTGAATCGCAGTCACCCGGTCGCCGCAGCCGAGATTCTCAATATTGCGCTGCAGCAGGCGGAACACCTCGCGGTCTCGTTCCACCATGAAAACGTGCGCCGCGCCGCGGCTGACCGCTTCAAGCCCCACTGTTCCAACGCCTGCGAATAAATCGAGCACCCGCGCGCCTTCAAACCAGCCGCGCAACAGGTTGAAGATCGACTCCTTGACGCGCGCAGCATACGGCCGGGTCACTCGGGCGTCCTCGGGTGACAACAGTCTGCGGGAGCGGAATTCACCTGCGATAATCTTCAGCATTGCTCATAGCCATCGTAGCGTTCTGATGCGCAGCAACTCTGCCGCCGCATGAGAAGCCTGACTGCTTTGATCGTCTATCATCCTGTCTTATGATCGAACGTTTTGCCCAAATGCCCTCTTCACTGCGGGTCAACGCCCGGTGGCAGCGCCTTGGCGCCTCGGCCGTGCCTGCTCTGCTTGTGCATCCGAACTGGGACAACCCCGAGCCGGCGCCGGTTGTCATCTGGATGCATGGCCGCACCGTCAACAAGGAGCTTGACCCCGGCCGCTACCTGCGGTGGATGCGGGCGGGCATCGGCGCATGTGCGGTCGATCTGCCCGGCCATGGCGAGCGATTCGATCCTGAACTGCAGCAGGCGTCACGTGCGCTTGACGTCGTCAAACAGATGGTCAGCGAAATTGACCAGATCGTCGAAGCGATCGGAGAACTCGGCGTATTTGATCTCACGCGCATGGCAATCGGCGGAATGTCCGCCGGCGGCATGGCGACGCTGGTGCGCCTCTGCCGCCCCCATGTGTTCCGATGCGCTTCGGTCGAGGCGACGACCGGCTCGTGGAGGCATCAATCCCATCGCGAGATGTTTGCTGACCGCACCGACGCCGAGGTCAACGCGCTCAATCCGATCCTGCATCTGGACACCTGGCGTGAAATCCCGCTGCAGGCCATTCACTCCAAACTCGATGAATGGGTCGATGTCAACGGGCAGGCTGCGTTCATCAACGAGCTGCGTTCCCGTTACAGCGATCCGTCCATCATCGAGTTCATTCAATATGAGCGCACTGGCGCGCCGTATGAACACGCGGGTTTTGGCAGCATGGCTGCTGACGCCAAAGATCGTCAGCGGGTGTTCTTTCTTCGCTGGCTCAACGGCGGATAAGCCGGCTCTCGTGTCGCTAAATCCTTCAACGCGGACATGCGAACTCGCATGGCCCACGCCATAATGCATCGTGTCGGATTGGCTGGCGCGCATCGGGCGCGTCACGCAGCAACCATCAGATGAAGCCTTGGCTCAGCAAGGGAGACGTGCATGCTTGATGAACTTTTCAGCGGCAACATGCTTTTTTTCAGCGTGCCCGCGGTGGCTGGCACGATCTTTTTCACCATACGGCTGGTGCTCATGCTTGCTGGGCTGGGCGGCGATGACGATGCGCTGCTTGACAGTCCATCGCTGGATGCTGACGGCGCCGATCCTCACGACAGCACCGAATCTTTCAAAGTGCTTTCCATCCAGAGCATTGCTGCATTCCTCATGGGATTCGGCTGGGGCGGGCTGGGAGGCATGCGGGGAGCCGGCTGGGGCTTCGATATGTCGCTTCTGACTGCCGTTGCTGGCGGCGTGGGCATGGTCTGGCTGCTGTCGTGGCTGCTTAACTTGGCGCACAAGCTGCAAAGCAGCGGCACCATTCCCATTCGCGCCGCTCAGGATGCGAAAGGCGAGGTGTACGTCACCATTCCGCCCAAAGGCCAAGGCTTCGGGCAGGTGCGCGTCGTGGTGAATCAGCGGCTGCGCACGTACAACGCCGATTCAGTCGACGAAAGCCCCCTGCCCACCAACACGCCCATTCGAGTCGTTCGCGTGAATGACAACAACACATTGACGGTGCAGCGGCTGTAGCTGTTGCGATGTGCAGCGGTTGCCGAATCGTCGAATCGCAACCACGGATCGTTCCTGTGATTTTTGAACCCCCCTTTCGTGGAGACTGGATGATGAAATCTCAACTCCTGCTGGCACAGGCGACGGAAGGAAACGCCCTGTGGTGGCTCGGCATCATCGGCGCAATTGTGCTGGTATTGGTGCTGTTCGTCGGCATGATTGTCAGCCGGTACCGGCGCTGCCCGTCGAACCGCATCCTGGTGGTGTACGGCCGCATCGCCGGTCAGAAAGCTGCCAAGTGTCTGCATGGCGGCGGCACCTTCGTCTGGCCGCTCATTCAAGACTACGCCTACCTCAATCTTGATCCGATCGTGATCGACATTCCGCTGGAAGGCGCGCTGTCGCTCAACAACATCCGCGTCAATGCGCCGTCCACGTTCACCGTGGGCGTCTCGACCGATCCGGTATTGATGAACAACGCAGCCGAGCGTCTGCTTGGCCTGGATGATCGCAAAATCCGTGAGCAGGCGCAGGACATCATCCTCGGTCAGCTTCGTCTGGTGATCGCCACGTTGTCGATCGAAGAGATCAACCGTGACCGCGAGAAGTTCATGGCCCTGATCAACGACAACGTTGAGAAGGAGATCAACAAGATCGGCCTGGAACTCATCAACGTGAACATCCGCGACATCACGGATGAATCGGGCTATATCGAAGCCATCGGCAAGAAAGCCGCCGCCGAGGCGATCAACCGGGCGAAAGTCGAAGTCGCGCAGCAGGAACGCGATGGTGCGACTGGCGAAGCGATTGCGGTGCGCGAACGAACCGTGCAGGTGGCCAGCGAAACCGCAGCAGCGATTGAAGGTGAAAAGCAGGCTGAGCAGCGTCAGCGCGTCGCGGTCGCTGCGCTTGAGGCTGAGGCGGTAAAAGGCGAGGCTGCAGCGAAGCGCGACCGGGAAATCACGATCGCGGAGCGCGAAGCCGAGACGATCGCAGCCAAGAAGAAAGCCGAGCAGGAGCAGCGTATTCGCGTTGCCGAGGCCGAGGCGTCAGCCGTCACCGGCGAAAACGAAGCGCAGGCGCTGATTGCCGAATCGACCGCCAAACTCGGTGAGATTCAGGCCGAGGCGCGACGTCGCGCCGAAGTGGCCAACGCCAAGGCGCGCGAGGCGATCTTGATTGCTGAGCGTGAGCAGGAACTTGCCCGTCTGGCCAAGGAAGAGCTTGCGCCGCAGGAAATTGAAAAGCAGCGGATCGAGATTGCCGCCGCTGCCGAGGCTGAACGACGCCGCATCGAAGCCAAGGGCGAAGCCGACGCAATCCTCGCCAAATACATTGCCGAGGCCGAGGGTATGCAGAAGGTGCTGGAAGCCAAGGCGGAAGGCTATCGTCAGCTCATCGAGGCTTGCGGCAGCAACCCGCAGGTCGGCCCCACGCTGCTGCTCATCGAACAGTTGCCGCAGCTTGTCGCTGAACAGGTCAAGGCGATCCAGAACCTCAAGATCGACAAGATCACCGTCTGGGACACTGGTTCAGGCGCCAACGGCCGCAACACCACTGCGGACTTCCTGGCAGGACTCATCGGCTCGCTGCCCAAGCTCCACGAACTGGCCACGCAGGCCGGCATCGAACTGCCGCCGATGCTGGGCAAGGTGCAGCAGTCGCAGCGCGAGCGCGAGTCCGCTGCGCCGCTGGATGGCGAGGTGCGAACCGCCAGCACGCCTCCAACTGCAGTGGACGGCACCGCATAACCTGCACCCAACATCTGTTGTCTGTTCATTCTCAAAGCCAGCCTGTCACCCGACGGGCTGGCTTTTTCATTATGTACATCGCAATGAAAGCGCATGGGGCATCGCCAATGCCCTGCAATACAGGTTCTTTTCCGAAGTGCTGCGCTGATTGCCATTGAAGATCAGAGCGGTCAGCCCGTTCGTCTTTATCGCCGACTCTATTGAAAGCGCATGGAGGAGTCTTGTCGCAGTTCGATCTCGCTCGTGCTTTTGAGGTGATAAAAGCAGAAAACGCATCGTTTGCAGAGAAACAGCAGCGCCGCCACCATCATGAATTTCTGAATCATTGACTGATCATGCGCCGCGGCGAAATACGTCAGCCGCGCTGCTGCTCTGTGCGGTAAGCGGCTTTTTGTCAATGCACCTTTCGTCGCCGCGCGGGCGGAATGTCGAGCTGCTGGCGATACTTCACAACCGTGCGGCGGGCGATTTCGATGCCCTTTTTCTTCAGCTCTTCCACGATCGCTTCATCGCTCAACGGCTTTGATTTGTCTTCGTTGTCGATGATTTCCTTGAGAATCGCTTTCACAGCGTCCCAGCTCATCGCCTGACCCGACTGCGTTTCCGTGCCGCCGGAGAAGAATCTGCGCAGCGGAACAAGGCCGCGCGGCGTCTGCATCCACTTATCCGCTACAGCGCGGCTGACCGTGCCCACATGAATGCCAAGCTGATCGGCCACTTCGATCATGGGCAGCGGCTTGAGATGCTGTGGGCCGTGGTCGAAATACTCGCGCTGCCGCATCAGCACCACGTTCACCACGCGAAGCAGGGTGTTTTTTCGCTGATTGATCGATTCAATCAGCCATTGCGCGTTGCGCACGTTGTTGGCGATGAAATCGCGCGCCGATGCGTCGAGATTGCGATCCTTGGCCATCTCCTCGTATCGAGGCGAAATGCGCAGCGACGGTATCAGGCCGTCGCTGAGCGCCGCAACATAACTGTCGGACTGCTCATCGTATTCAACGATCACATCGGGAATGATCGGCGGAACTTCAACATCCACCAGATCGCGGCCGGGGCTGAGCTTGAGGCGCTTCATCAGCTCCATCGCGGCATGAATGCGCTCCATTGAAAGCTGCGACTTCTGCGCGATCTTGGGCAGACGGTTCTGCAGCAGATCGTCGTAATAGTCGCGAATGATCAGCCGCACATCGTCCCAGTTGTGATCGGGATCGTCATCAGCAGCCTCCAAGGCGTCGATCTGCAGAAGAAAGCACTCGCGGTTATCACGACCGCCGATGCCGGGCGGTTCAAGCTGCTGCTGCACTGCCGCCAGCGCACGTTCGAACAGTTCAAGCGTGAGATGCTCCGGCGGGATGCCGGGGATGTTGCGGTTCTGATCGAGAATCGTGGGCAGATCCGCTCCGAGCAAACCGTCGCTGTCGATGTAAGCGATGATGCGCTCTCCCACCGCAGCGATTTCCGGATCGACTTCAGCGAACTTCCACTGATCCAGCAGTTGATCGGTCAGGCTCGCGCCGCGGGCAGCGACGTTGGCCATGGCGTCGAGCTTCTTGTCACGCTCGCCGTTGGCGCGGGCCGGCGAATAGCCCTGTGATGAGTATTCGTTTTCAAAGGCCTCGCGGTAGGTCGATTCAAGTTCGCTCAAACGGGCCCAGTCGTCCACGCCGTCGGGCGCATCTTCCCCCACCACCAGTTCCCGCTGATCGATGACCTCGCTGGAGTTGTCATCATCAGTTCCGCGGGTGCGATCGAAGGTCTCATCGATATCGCCGTCGCTGCCGGGCTCAACCTGTTCGAGGGCGATGTTGGATTCCAGTTCCTGCTCGATGCGCTCCTGCAGCTGGAGCATGGGCATCTGCAGAATCTCCATCGACTGGATCATTCGCGGCGCCAGCTTCATCTGCTGGCTCATGCGCATTTGCTGGGAGGTGTCGAGACGCATCGGAAGCGAACGTGAACGTGAGAGTCGAAAATCGAATCGAAGATGAAGATTCAGACCGAACGTTGAGCGAAAACTGAAAAAACAGGCAATCCAGCCACTACGATCATATCGGCCACATTGGCCAATTGCTCGCAAGATCGCTTTGGGTATGGGCGGTTCTGGAGCGGTTGTGCGGAAAGATTCAGCGGATTGCCGAGGCTGCCTGAACGTCAGCAGCGCCGGCAGGTGAATCGCGCTTGGGCAGAAATTGGCCCGATTACGTGGGAATCCTCAAAGGCCAGCGTCGCCTGTGCATGGCCGTTGTGTAGCGTTTTGATGCATGCAGGCATTTGTTGGCGTGTGCCTGAGCATGCATGACGCAAGGCGATTAACCGCAGGAGACCGTTCATGAGACCGCTGCACATCACCGCCCTTGTCCTGGTCATCATCGGCGCGCTGAACTGGGGTCTGGTTGGGCTGTTCCAATTCGATCTTGTTGCAGCAATTTTCGGCGGGGTGAACTCGCCGTTGAGCCGCATCATCTACGTGCTGGTCGGCCTGGCCGGCCTGGTGCTGCTGGCGACAAGCACCGCGATGTACGCTCCGGCAGACCGCAGACGCCCGATCACGACGACCACGCCGCCCCGGTAAGGAAAGCAGATCAGCAACAAGCACAAGCAATGCAATAGCAGTTCAGGAATAAGACAAATCTGATCGTGAAAGTTGTGACTGCGACGCAAGAAGCCATGGCTCGAGTTTTGTCTCAAGCAGCGAACGACGCTCCCCTGCCTGCTCATGTGCGGGTAACCGATTTGCGGGCGGACTTTGTCCCCGGAACACGCCTGGCGATACGACAGTGGTTCTGCGCCAGCCCACTCTGGCACTACCACCGCAGCGGCGTATCGCTGCACGGCGGCAGCCATTTTGATTATCAGATGGTCGATCCGGATCTCCGCCAGCTTTGTCAGACCCTGCACCAATTCGACATCCCCACCGCTGCATCGTGCGAAGGACACTTTCACGACCGCGAGTGGTTTGAGGAAGTCTGGGACGAACTGCAGCGCGAGGCAGACATGGTGAAAACTACCGGCCTGCCGGTGCGCGACTCACACGAAGGCCGGTCGGCGGTGTTTCGCAATCCGCAGTATCGGCTGCCGTGGCGCAACGAGTCGCGCTTTTACGATCAGGTGGTTCGCAGACAATCGCCGGGCAGTATGAGCTTTGTCGTTCCCGATGACCGTGCCGGTCTGCGCGAGCGGCTTGCGCGGGATGAGTACGCAACATCGCGGTCGCGCATCCGCTTCGACCAGCCGCTGAATCGCATGCTGCAGCACGCTGCGTACACCATAACCGTCAACGGCCAGGATGAACGCGACCGCCGCAGCGCATGGCAGGAAATCCATGCGTACATGCAGGATGTGCTCAATCACTTCGGTCGCGAATGAAGTGAAGATGAAAACGTGAAGGGCGAGTGTATGCACGAACCGCCTGCCGGCGTCATTGGCGGTCATTGGATGAACGCCGAGACAAAATAGGCGTAGCTGCACTTCCCGCGCCCTGCGTGATTGATCGACTCACCCCCGCCCGCATCCAAAGCCGACCGGCGCGATCCTGACGCCATCGCATGCAGCAGCGATTACCGTGCTATTGCCCCCGTCCATGCCGGCGAATCGCTGGCGGGAAATGATTCCTCTGATGCTTCCTGAACTTCGTCAATGCGGCCGCGATCGACCGTGCGACGCATCGGGCTGCTTATCGGCGAGTCCATGCGGCTGACGATCTGCTTGAACCGCTCCCATGGCGTGGCGGGCCAGACTTCAACCGTTGCGTTCCCGATCGATCGAATCACCGTCGCCACGCCGGCGGCAGCATCCGCATCCGGCGCATCGAAGATGTCAACGTAGTTGTACTGTCCCATGACGGCGTAGCTGTCAATCCATTTGACATCCGGGCAGCATCGCTTCAGCTGACGGGAAACCTGATCAGCAAGATGCAGGTAGGCACGCGGGGTTCGTGCGACAGTCGGCGGAAGTTGCGTGAGCATGATGAACCTGGGCATCGCACACCTCCATTCTCTTGCAGCTGTATTCACACACAGCCTTGATAACTAGCCTATGCGCGGGATGCGATTCCGGTTCGGCTGAGAACGCTCAGATCGTATGATGCCGCAGCAATACCGCAGGGTTACTATTACCTGACCGTTCGGTTTGTCTGATTCAACTCGGTATCGTGTGCGTCGTGCACCGCGTGTCGCACCACGACATGGGTGCTGTCTTTTGAGCACTTTGCCGCGTTGATCGCTCTGCACGGCTTCACGCAGAATAAGGCACAATGATGCGTCCGCAAACCACATCATTCCCGCAGCAGCATTCTCAGCCCGACTATCGCGCGTTGCTCAAGCGTTATGCCCGCTACGCTCCGCGCTACGACCGCTGGTTTGCCCGCTACAGCGCGGTGACCCTGCAGCATGCGCTGAACGTGATACCGCTCGAGGGCGCCCACGCACTGCTTGACGTCGCCTGCGGCACGGGGTTGTTTGCTGCGATGCTCAAGCAGCACAGGCCGGCGCTGGCCATCACCGGCGTCGACGTGAGCCAGGACATGCTGGAGAAGGCCCGACAGCGCATCCCGCCCGGGCGCGAATCAGGTGTGCAGTGGCTGCAGGGGTTTGCTGAAAATCTGCCGGTCGAATCCGAACAGTTCGACATCATCACCTGCACCAACGCGTTTCATCTCGTGCAGGATCCCGCTGCTGCGCTGAAGGAATTTCGCCGCGCCCTCAAACCCGGCGGCACGCTTGTGCTGCTGGACTGGTGCAGGGACTTTCCCATCATGCGCCTGCGGGAGTTCGTGCTTCGCTACATCGATCGGCAAAAGCGGCAGATTCGCACCCTGAGCGAACTGGTTGAACTTGTTCAATCCGCCGGCTTTGCGATTCAGCACCAGGAACGGTTCAAGGACCGGCTCTGGGGCTTTATGACGGTGGTCGGCGTCTTACCGGTCCAGGCGGAAACGCAGCGCGAACCGGCCTTTGCTGGCGCTGCCCGCAGCGATTCGATGCCGCAGGGCAATGTCGGCTGATTGGTTGCTCAGCAGGTTGGCGCAACTTCAGGTTCGGATAGAGTACCGGCTTCAATACGCGCACGCTGCGCTGTCAACCTGTTTGTTTGAGCCAATGAATCAATGCCCCGCTGGGCAACATCAACACGATCGTTGCCTCGCAAGCGTCTTTCTTGTTTTGTGCAGTAAGGCGTTTGGCCTTTTCTTTCACCGATTCCCGCACAAGGGAAATCAAATCATGCTGGTGCTGCCTGCCGATGCAATCCCAACCCGATCCTGCGATTGACAAAATCAGACTGCTTTGCCTCGATGTCGATGGCGTGATGACCGACGGCTCCATCTGCATTGACGATCACGGCGTGGAAACCAAACGCTTTCACGTGCGCGACGGCACCGCAATCAAAATGTGGACCAGGCTCGGCTATCACGCAGCGATCATCACCGGCCGGCGCGGGATGGCGCTTCGGCACCGAGCTGAGGAACTGGGCATACGCCACGTCTTCCAAGGCTCCGCCCACAAGCTGGCGAACTTTAAGCTGCTGCTGGATCAGCTCAACCTCACCGCATCGCAAACTGCCATGCTGGGCGATGACCTGCCTGATCTGTCGATCATGAAGCTGGCGGGCTATCCTATGGCGGTGGCTGACGCAGCGCCGGAGGTTCGCAAGCTGGCGCGGTTTGTCACCGTTCGTCCCGGAGGGCACGCCGCGGTTCGCGAGGCGGTGGAGCATCTGCTCAAAGCCAAGGGCCGCTGGGATGAAGCGACGGCCCTGTTCGAGTGACCGCTGAATTCGCATCACCACATTCCTTATGTCAAATCGCCCCACGCCAATCGGCACGACACGCTCGCAACCGCATCATCGCGATGGCGATCCGCCGCCGGTGAAATCAAATCGCGGCAAGCTTGTTCTCCTGGGCGTTGTCAGCGTGATCGTGGCGGGATTGCTGCTGGTTGTGATCTTCAATATCGATCGCCAGCCGCAGCCGGCACAAACCGATCGGCCGAAAGATGCCAGGGTAACCGAGCTGCTGCCTCCGGAACTGCTGACCGACGATGAGTTAGCTCAGGCCCGCACGCCGGATTCGCGCGATGCAGCTTTGGCACTGTATGAAGGCGGCTGGATTGAGCTTCGAGACCCCAAGACCGGCCGCATCCACCAGCGCTATCGGTGCGACCGGATGGACCCCGAGCCGCAGGGGCGCATCTTCATGCTTCGCCCTGTCGTGGAGTTGTATCTGGCGAACAATCGGCTGATGCTCCTGCAGGGCGATTCAGCGCGGATGCATCGCCCCGGTCGCGCCCTGGAATCGGGCACAATGACCGGCAACGTGGACATTCGACTTTTTGATCTGGGCGAAAATGAGACTTTCGACCCTGATACCGACAATCTGCTGCTGCAGGTGCGCACTGACGATGCGTCGTACGACAATTTCCAGGGTGAAGTCGTCTGCCCGGGCTGGGTGGATATCCAGACTGCCACAGCGCACCTGCCCGGCACGGGGCTTCGCTTGCAGTTCAATGAGGTGGAGAAGCGGCCGGAGTGGTTGAGCCTGGATCGGGTGGGCCAAATTCGCCTTGCAGCGGTTGGAGAGTCTCAGAACGCTGCTTCCCCGCCAACAGAACCTGTCAACCAAGACGGTTTTGTAGAAGATGCGTCAACTGCTGCGACATCATCAGCATCATCAGCGGAACGTGTTGCATCCGGCGAAGCTGTGCCGAGCGTTAGCGAGAGCGAGCCGCGCACGGAGCCGAAGCACGTTGTTTCTGCTGTTGCTGATGAGAGAACTGGCGAATCGCAGCGCAGCAGCAATAGCAGCAACGGTAGCAGCCGCAATGCCGCCGCCGCTGCTGCTGTGACGGAGCCGACGTTCTACCGTCTCACGTTGCAACAGGACGTGCGCATTCAGGAAGGCGACGGCTCAGCCGGCTGGATCATGATGGGCGACGAGTTGCACATCGTGTTTTCCATGGAAAGCGAAGGCCTGGGCGACGTGCTGGCATCGGCGGTGTCACGATCGATTCATCCCGCAAGAAGTCACAATCTCCGGGACGATGACGGCTTGGCCCGCCATGTGATTGCTGCAGTTCCCGCATCGGCGCATGCAGCGCTGGTCTCGATGGCGTTTGCATCGCTGAATGAATCGACTCCGGCTGGCCTGTTCAAGCCGCAGCCAGATGACATTGTGATTACCTGCCGGGGCGGGTTGACGATGGTGCCGCTGGTGAACGACGCGGTGAAACCCAGTTCCGCTGATGACGCCCGATTTGAAATGGCCGGCCGGCCCGTGCATCTGCACAATGTGGATGACAACGTGGATGTGTACTGCGCGACGCTGCGGTATCAGACGCAAAGTCAGCTTCTGCAGCTTGCCGGCAGCAGCGAGTATCCGCTGCACATTGATTCGCCGGAGTTTCGCGCGCACAGCGAGCGTTTCTGGTTCAATCGCCTCGAGCACGTTGGCGCATTCGAAGGCGCAGGGTGGATGATCGCAGGCCAACCCGGCAGCCGCAACGCAGACCGCGGCGACCTGTCTGACGATCTGTCAATGGAATCGCCAACGGCGGCGCGTGCTGGAGATGTGCGAATCGCATGGTTGCGACGCGTTGATCTGGAGTTTGAAGCACAACCCGCCAGCAGCAGCGATGATGACGAGCAACACGCCGCTTCCAAGCTGCGTGCCGCCATGTTTGATGGCGAAGTGGATGTGCTTACCGACGACTTCGAATTGGATGCGGACAAGCTGGACGTGCAATTTGCTGCGATCGCGCGCGGGGATGGCGATGCTCCATCGCAGTCGAGCCGTCGCAGCATTGAGCTGGTGACCGCCTACGGGTTGGCTGATGCGCCGGTGCACGCCCGCAGCCGCAGCGACGACAGCTCGATTGCCTGCGACATGCTCGAAGTTACCTTTACGCAAACCAGTGACGGCCGCACCTCGCCACAGGTGCTGACAGCAGTCGGCAACGTCGAAGCCAACGATCCTGGTCAGCAGACGATGTGGTCGGATCGATTCGTGGTGACGTTCCGCCCTGTAGACGAGCAGATCGCAGCAAATACCGATGGCGCTGCTGCTGTTGCTGCAGAGTCGCTGCGTGATCGTCGCACCGCCGAGGTGGATGCGCTGTTTGCTGAAGGCAATGTGCAGATATTGACTGCCGATGGCATTCGCGCGTTTGCGGATCAACTCGAGGGCAATCCTCACGAGCGGATGCTCGTCCTCACCGGCGAGCGCGTGACAGCGATCAGCGGCAACGGCGTGCTTGATGAAGGCACACGGCTTGAACTGTATGAGCCGGCGGAGGGCGAAGTCGGCAGCCTGGCGGTGTGGCCCAGCGCGGGGCGGTTCACCATGTACACCGACAACATCGCCATGCCGGCGTTTGGTCCGATCGAACGCCCCATCGTGGATGAATCGATCAATCCCCGCCAGATGGTTGCGACATGGACCGAGTCGATGACATACGACGGCTCGGTGAATCACGGCGCAGGTGAAGTGCATATCGTCGGCGACGTGCGCGGCGAATCGACGCCCAGCGCGTTTGAACACAACACCATGCAGGGCCATGAAATCACGCTGCGCTTCATGTACGTTGCCAATGATGATGAAGCGCTTGCGCCTGGGCAGGATCGCCCAGCAGATTGGCGCGATGACGCTGCACCGGGTCTGCTTGCTGCTGCAGGCAATGGCAAACGCAAACTCAAGGAACTGATCGCGCTGGGGGATGCGAAACTGGAAAACCGCACCTGGCTGCTGCCTGACCGCAGCGACGTGCCTCGCCTGTTTTATGTGGCTGGTCAGCACATCACATACGATGACGAAACCCTCAACGCCGCCGTACTGGGAGCAGGCGATCTGCTGGTGCGCGATGAGCGCGATGACGATATTGTTGACGACGCTCACGCCAACGCGCCTGAAGCGGGCGCAGGCGCAGATGCGCACGCGCACACGTCAGGCAATCATCCCTTCGGCGCCAAGGGCGTCACGCACTTTCGCTGGAGTCAGCGGCTGGACATGACCCGCCAGACCGACGCCCTGTTCCACATCGATATGCGCGGCGGCGTGCAGGTCATTCACCGTGATCTGCAGCAGGCCATTTCCACAATGGCAGGAGACCGTCTCGAGGCGCTGGTTGAACGCACTCAGGCAGGCGAGATGCGCGATGCTTCGCTGGATCTGGGCGGAGCGATGGAACTGCAGCAGGTGCGCGGCATCGGCTCAATTGTCATCAATTCGCCCACCCGCGATATCGTCTGCGATGAGTTCGATTACAACTACGCAGAGCAAACCGCCATGATCATCGCGCTGCCCGGTCGCGTGGTCACCGTGAAAACCGACGCCACCGGCGAGGTCATCCGCGCTCAGAGCGTGCGGTGGAACATGGCGCAGGACCACATCACCATCACCAACGCCAGCGGAAGCGGCGGCAGGTAATCAATCAGCCAAACGCACGTTGCGTTACATCACATCACGTTGCGTCGCGCGGCAGCACCTTGTACATCTCGCGCTCGCCCCTGCCGCGCAGCGGGTAGTCCTTGCGCAGCGGATGGGCTGGATAATCCTTCCACGTGAGGATGCGGCGAAGATCGGGGTGATTGCGGAAGCGGATGCCGAACATGTCGTACACCTCGCGCTCGCGCCACTCCGCGCCGGGCCAGATGTCGGTAACCGAATCAACCTCCAATGCAGGATCAGGCTCAATCCCCGACGTGTCGATGGAGGGGTCCAGATACACTTTCACCGTGAGCCGGCGGTTGTGCGTGTAGCTCACCAGCAGATACACCACCGCGAACCGGGCCGGCTGCTTGGCGGGATAGCCCAGGTAATCCACTGCGGTGACGTCGCTGAGGAAGTTGTAATCGCATTCGGGATCGTCCCGCAGGAATCGCAGCACGCGATGCATGTGCTCGGGGGGGACGATCAGCGTGGTCTGGCCGCGGAACTCCGCAGCAAGAAACTTCACATCGGGAAACGCCGCCTTCACGCGCGGCAGGGTGGGATGATCCAGATGAGGCTTAGCCATAGATACGGGCAACTCCGGTTTGCTTGAGCCGGTATTGAAGCCGAAAAACCCCGCCGGGACAAGCACGGCAGGTAGAGCCTTGCGCCATCCGCAGCTCCAGTAGTCAAACGCGCAGGTTTACTTTTCCACTCCCAGCCACGCCAACTGGCGGTCCAGCCGCTCCGGCAAAAGCACAATCGGCGTTTCACGCGGCACATGCTGTTCGATAAGCGCCACCACCAGATCACGCGGCAGCACGCCGTCGCCGAGCGCTGCGGCCTCGCAGTGCGCCTCGCCGTCCTCGCCATTGCAGATGCGCACATCGTGCAGCAGCAGCATTGCGCAGGTTCCGCCCAGCGTCTCAAACATTCGCTGCAGGTGATCTTCCACATGCGTCATCATGCTCGGCTCCAGCAGCGATGCGGGCGCAAGAGCGATTTCAAATGGCTCGTTTTCGCGGTCGCGCAGGAACTTGGCGCACGATTGCACATCGCTGAGCACATGCCGGCTGTGCGGATGAAAGCACAAATGCCTTTGGTGCTGCTCAAGCTGCGGCGCAATGTCGTTGCAGAATGCATCAAACGCCTCGCGCCCGGGCCGCATCCATGTGCGCGGATCGGATGCAAACAAATCATCGGCCAACGTGCCCGACCACGTCATCACCCGCGAACTCGGCAGATCGAGATCAAACAGCCACGATCGGCTCAGCGGGTTGTCGCCAATCACAGCCGCCAGAACATCATCGGCCTTCCCGCGTCTGACAATCAGACTGTCGCACGGCGGCGTCTGTTGGCCGGAGACGTGCGCAATGGTCGCAGCGTTATGTTCGATAAACAGGTTCACTGAATGTAGCGCTCCGGCGCAGGACGCCCGCCAGACGTGCCCGGCACCCCTGCTGCTGCTCCTGTGCCGTGCCCCTCGCCGCGGTACTCGCACCGACTGGTGCAGGTTTCGTATACGACAATTTCCGACAGCAGCGGCAGCTTGGGACGAAGACGATCCCACAGCCAGCGGGCCAGCATCTCGCTGGTGGGGTTCTCCAGGCCTTCAATGTCGTTCAGACAATGGTGATCAATCTGCTGATGAATCGGATCGATCGCAGCTTTGATCTCCCCATAGTCAATCAGGTAGTGCTGGCCTTCCGGGATGTTCCCTTCGACGATCACGTCCACCTTGAAGGAATGGCCATGCATCCGCCTGCACTTGTGGCCTTCAGGAAAACACGGCAGCCAGTGGGCGGCTTCGAAACCAAAGGTTTTGACGAGTCGAACACGCATGAGAAGTGAAAAGCCGAAAGCTGAAATGAAGTCAGAACGCTGGCTGGAATGATATGGCCGATCGCGCGCAGGAGCGCATCAGGAAACATCGCATCGCATTTCTCCACATTGCCGCTTTCTTGAGCTTTACTCGCTTTCTACACGCCGCGGGTGTGAGGTTCCCAGATGTGCTTGTGCAGTTGCGTCTGCATGCGCACGTTGGGCGGCAGGTTGTCAGCGAGCATCCATTCCGCCAGCACGCGCGGCGAAAGGCTGGGGCAACCGAGAATTTCCAAGCCCGCAGGCTGCTCGAAAACAGGCGACATCAAAATCGCCTTGACCTTGTGGCCGAGGTCGTATCGCTGGATCACATCGCGCGCCCATTCGTAGTCGGCCTGGTCGGTGATGATGAACTTCACCTCGTCGCGCAGGGTGAGATGCTCGACGTTCGACCAGAGATTGCGATCCGCCTCACCGCTGCCGGGGGTTTTCAGATCCATGATGCGAATGACGCGAGGGTCGCACACGCTGATGTCGCACGCGCCGCTGGTTTCAATGAGCACGGTCTTGCCGCGATCGCACAGCCGGCTCATGAGCTGATGCACACGCTTTTGCAGCAGCGGCTCGCCACCTGTGATTTCCACCAGCTCGCACGGATGCGAACAGACCTCCTCAATGATGTCGTCGATCGCTCGCGATGTGCCTTCCTTGAAGGCGTACTCGGTATCGCAATAGCGACAGCGAAGATGGCAGCCGCTCAGACGCACGAACACGCACGGACAGCCTGCCCAGGTTGATTCGCCCTGAATCGAATAAAAAACCTCATTGATGCGAAGCGTATCCGCCGCCATGGGAACAACGATCGTAGCCGGCTGAGGGCGGGCGGTTCAATGTTGAATGCTGAAAGCGAAGCAGAGCACGCGGCTGCTGCCGGCAAGTGCAATGCCCCGCCGCCTGCATTGAACTGGAGGATTGTGAAAGCGATGCGCGGGCAGATGCGTTGCGCATTTCCAGCCGCTGACTTAACTGTGAGTGCATCGCCCCTCAGCACCCCCGCCGCACTCCGATGCGGCGCTGGGCCACGCTTGAGACCGACGTTCCCGCATCCTCAATGAGACGTACGATCTCGGCCAAGCCGGTCTGCTCGCCGTCGAACTGCACGGTGATGAGCGATTCTGCCGGCTCGATCTGAAACTGATCGATGCCACGGATCAGCCGCAGCGTTGATTCCAGCAGGGCGCGAAGCCCTGGGCGAGCGGGCTCACGCAGGTGAATAATGGCGGTGAAGTCTGTGCGCATGATGCTCCTCCATGGAAGCAAAGCCGCGTCGCCGGCAGCCGCGGGCTGACCGGACTCGCCATCAGCTGCTGCTACCGCCGAGCGAGCGCTGCCTGGCTCTTGCCGCTCCTGGCGGGCAGGCTGCGACCACTTCTCCCATACTTGACTATGCCACAAGATTGCGCAGGGGCCAGAGAATACTGCCGAAAGCGGCTGTCCGTATTTTTTCGTCATTCCGCTTGAGGCCCGCGGCTGACATGTCGGCTTCTGGGGGCATGAATGAGGGTAAAGTAACTCGACAACGGCTGGCTGGAGGATATACTGCACCGCTTGAACGTACCCCAAGCCCAGGTGGCGAAATTGGCAGACGCGCCAGCTTGAGGTGCTGGTGGGAGTAAAATCCCTTGGAGGTTCGAGTCCTCTCCTGGGCATTGATTAGCCAACAGATGCACGCACAGACCGCGTGGAGGCAGGAAAAAACGAGGCGAGCCAAATGCTCGCCTGTCTGCTTTTTGCCCTTATGTGCGCAGGCGGCAGGCATCGCTTCCGCATCCGTCTTTGCGCGACTGCTTCCTGTGAGGTGAAAGTAAAGCATTAAGAAAAACCCCCGGCCGATTGGCCGGGGGTGTGAGCAACTTGTTGCTGGAATTGATGAGCGTGGTTGATGGGGCGCCAAACCGCTGAGCTTATTGGCAGGAACCCCAGCTGCCGATGACTGCAAGCAGATCGTCAACGTTGACCACGTTATCACTGTTGATGTCTGCTGCGCAGCCCGGGCACGGACCCCAGCTGCCGATCACCGTCAGCAAGTCGTCAACATCAACCGTGCTGCTGCCGTCGATGTCTGCCGGGCACGGATTGCTGCACAGCACCTTGATGAGCTTCACGCCATCCACAGCCGCCTCGGTTACCGACTGCACGCCGAGGTCGGACGCGATGAAGCGGATGCGGAACTGGTCGTTCTGCACAAATCCAGGGATGGATGAGAGATCAAATCGCTTGAAGTACCAGCCGCCCATGGTTCCCGGGCCGGTGGGGCCGACAACTTCAAGGGTGCGCCAGGTCATGCCGCCGTTATCAGAGATTTCAACCTGGAAGATGTCGTTCTGATTGGTGTTCTGCGGGTCGTAGTTGCTGAACCATCGCCAGTAGGAGATGGCATACTGACCGCCGGAGGCGTCAAGCACGGGCGAGGTGAGAATGGTGGTGCCGTTATCCACGTCGCTGTTGCAATCGCCGGGGGTGCCGTTGTCGGTCAGGTAGCAGTACCCGCTGCCGTCAGCATCGGCCTGCGGATTGCCGCGATTGCACAGGGGCGTTGGAATTGCTCGCTCCCAGCCGCCATCGGCCAGATTGTTCAGCACGGTCCAGCCCAGATCCTGCTCAAAGTTGTCAGCAAACGCTTCAACAACAGCCGCCGCGCCAAGCGCCATAAATGGCTCCGTTGCGCCGTTGCCCGGTGAGTTGACCGTTTGGCCGCCGGTCGTCTGCGCGCTCACATAGAAGCGCACTTCCGAACCGCAGGGCACCGCAGGGAAAACAGCGTCATAGACGTTGGCTGAGACCTGCGTCATCGGATAGGCAGCCCACGACCCGCCGGTGTTCACGTGCAGCATCGCCGTACCGGGTTGCGGGCTGGACATGAGCGGCAGAACCTCAACACGCATCACGGTGTTGCCGTTGGGCGAAATGTAATCGGGACGGCCGTTGGGATAGACGAAACGAATCGGCGCCAGAGGCGGCGCATCCATGTTGTGCATCCCGAAGCCGGTTGCAATTTCGAAGTAGTGCGGCGTGCCGTCGGTAATGTCATCGTTGTCATCATCCAGCGTGAGGAAGTCAACGGTGATGTTCGGGTTCACCGACGAACCGGTATGCAAAAGGATGCTGTTGATGGTGAGGGAAGAAAGAATGTCGAGATAGTTATCGGGTTCAGTGATGACCAGCTCGTTGCGCGTGTGCCAGACCGAGCCGGACAGAACCGTGCCGCAGGTGTGAATCGCACTGCCGCAGCTTGAGCAGCCGGAGCTTTGGTACTGGCAGTTATTGTTTGCATTGCGAAGGCAGCTGCCGCAGGGGCCGTTGAAGCCGCCGCCCAGGCAGGGGCTGTCGGTGATGGTGATGGCGACGCAGTCGCTCATGCCTTCGCCATAGGCGCCCTGACCGCTTCCGGCAGCGTTGATGAGACGGTGACCGTACTCGTGATACACCACCGTGGAGACGGCGGTGTTGGTGCAGCCGCCGCCGGCAACATAGAAGTTGATCGACTGGTTCAGGGGGCTGTAGAACGCATTGCACGTCTGAGCGATGTTGACGTTGACGGGGAAGTTCAGCTCGTTTGCGATTGCAGGGTACGCGGGATTCTGTGCCAGCGCATGATCGCGAACGATGTTGGCATGGATGTACGCGTTGACTTCGGCGCGTTCAAATTCACTGTTGTTGGCAGCGTTGAACAGGAAGTGGACCGGCCCGGGAGGCGTGACCGATTGCGAGAGGGTCGCGCTGGGCTGGCTGCCCGGGTTCATCACCCTGAAGTAACGGCCGCGCACGCCGGCCTGGACCGTCGCCATGGAGGCGCCGCCGTAGGGAATGACAAAGTTGCCGTCCACGTCGGCATAGACGGTTGTGCCGCCAAGCTTGACTTCCGCGTAGGGAAGACCGCGCGGCGATTCGGGCCCGCATACGTCGGCGGCGTAGCCTTCAGTCGCCATGCCGCTCACCGTGCCGACTATGTCGATGTGATAGATCATCGGCTCCTGATACAGGATCTCGCCTGTCCGGGCGTCGGCCACGTATTCCCACTCCGGCGACTGGAACACCAGCGCCAGCCGCGGGTCGTGGTTCATCTCGTCAACGCCGGCAAAGATCACCAGCCGCGGGTCGGTCAGTTCCGCATGGTTCCGCTCCTGCTGACGAGCGTTGCGGAACGCAGCCTGAACGTTCGGATTCGCGACAATTTCCGGATCAACCCGGAATGTGCCAATGTCACGAAGGTCTGCGGATGCAAGAACCAGAGGATACCCCGGCTCGTTGCGGGTCAGCAGCGTCAGACGCGACTTGTACACGTCAATGCCGTCGCGCTGCTGGGTGTAATACAAGCCGGTGAACTTGTACTGCCCTGTCGTTCGATCGTACATGATCGGTTGAACGTGCCGGCCGTCGGCAAAAGGACCGCGGGCCACAAGATCGCTTGCGGGGATTCCCCACATGCCCGCGTATGCTTCCCGGAACTGTTCGGCGCTGTGCTTCGGCGAGGAGCCTTTTGCAAACGCCGGACCATACACACGTGTAATGCGATTGGCCTGGTCAGTGTTGAGTCGATTGGCCGGGTACTTCTGCATGAAGTCCGCAATCACCTGCCCTTTGTGAACTACCTGCTGTATCGGCGGTAAATCCACATTGCGGCTCTCCCGGGGATTATCAGCAAGCAATGGCGACGCGAACAACACCCCCACACATAACCCAAGGACAAGTGTTGCGGGTCTTTTCATGATGGCTCCTGTTTCGAACGAGAGTGGCTTTGTTGTGCAAAATCGCATGATGCCGACTGCGCACATGCGATCAGCCTGAAGTCCACATCATCGTCGAATATACCATCTGTACAATCCAAAGTGTCCGAAATTTCTTTACGCGCTGCGACAATAGCCCAGTAAGTACGATTGCAGCAGTCGCCGCGGACAAGTTGGCGATCACGTCATTTCTACCTATCTTCACAGCTTGACGCCGCAACTCGAATCGTCATGGCCGCCAAAAGCACATCCAATACGCACGAACCGACCATCGAGAATCGTCGCGCACGGCACGACTACTTCATCGAAGACACGCTCGAATGTGGCATCAAGCTCACGGGAACGGAGATCAAGTCGGTCCGCAACGGCCAAGTCAGTCTTGCTGAAGGCTACGTGCACGCTGTCGCCGATCCGCCAACCCTGACGCTGCACAGCGTTCACATTGCCGAGTACCCTCCCGCCGGTCCTCATCGCCAGCATGCGCCCACGCGCGTGCGCACATTGCTGGCTCACAGCCGCGAGATTCGCAAACTCGCCAACCGCGTGCGTGAGCGCGGCGTCACGCTGGTGCCGCTCAAAATGTACTTCGTTCGCGGCCGGGCCAAAGTGCTGATCGGAGTCGCGCGAGGCAAGAAGAAAGCCGACAAACGTCAGGACATCGCCAAGCGCGAGCACCAGCGCGATATCGAACGGGCAGTCTCGCGCCGCCGTGGCGATTAGCCGAGCCGGATCGCGTGCGCCCTTCGACCTCACACGTACAGTTCCGCCTCGCGCACGCCGTCTCTGTCTCGCACCATCACCCGCTGCTTGCCAGCCCATTTCGCAGCATACATCGCCTCATCGGCATGGCTGACCAGTTCCTGCGCATTGATCGGGCGGCTCAAGTTCACATGCGACATTCCAATCGACATGCTGACCTGCGGCTCGTCGCTGGGCCGCCGGCTCATCGCCAATTCAAATTCCCCAAGAATTCGCTTGGCTACCATTGCCGCCTCCGCCGGTTCGGTATGCGCCATGAGCACGCAGAACTCATCGCCGCCATACCGGGCCGGCACGTCCACCTGTCTGCAGTTGGCGCGGATTACTTTCGCCGCCAGCCGCAGCAGTTCATCGCCGTGATGATGCCCCTTCCGATCGTTGACCGCCTTGAAACCGTCCAGATCAATAAGCAGACATGCCAGCGGCAGGTCGTTTCGCGTCGCCTCGGCCCAGTTGCCTTCCAGCATGAGATTGAACCATCGCCGATTCGAGAGGCCGGTCAACTCATCGGTTCGTGCCAGGGCCTCCAGTTGATGAATCGCATCCTGAAGCTGCTGATTGGTGATCGCCAGTTCAGCCAGTGACCGCTTCAGATCGCGCTGAAGCTGTTCATTCTGCAGCTTGATGCGCTGATGCACGATGCTCTTTTCAACCGTCAGCGGCAGCACGTGCAGATCGCGCAGCGAATTGACCGCCACAAAATCCAGCGCTCCCCCGCGAATGGCGTCAACCGCCATCGATGGCTCAAAGCCAACCATGACAACCGGAAGATCCGGACGCATGCCCTGCAGATATGCCAGTGCGTCCAAGCCCGTGCCGTCGCGCAGAACCGTTGAACAGATCACCACGCTCAGGTGCGAAAGGTCAAGCGCATGAAGTTGCTGCAGCGAATCGATAACCGTAAAGCACGCCTTGGCCGGATCATCAAGCCCGCAGACGCAGAATCGTGCGCCGCTGGGCGCGTGCCGTGCTGCGGATGCCTGTTCGTGATGCATTGCATTCAACCAGCAATCACGCTCAAAAAGTGACACCAGCTGGGCCACGGCAGCATCATCAGTTTCCAGCACCAGCAGTCGAAGTCGATCGGGTTCTCGATTGGCGGTTGAAATGATTATGCCTCCTGCAACAAAGCCGCAGCGTTTGATGCTGTGCCGGCATTCAACCGTCCAATTGAGATTTCCCCCAGTCAAGCGTGAAAGCGAACAAATCACCGCTCACTGCCGCGATGTGGCAGATAACTTCCCCAATCTCGCACATTGCAGCGGCTGAACGTGCGCAGTTTTCTGGTTCCTGAGCGGGTTCCAGGCTGCGCTGCGGATCGGGTTATGGGCTGGGAAGCACGATCGACTGGCCGCTTTCCGAATCGCGCTCATGACACACGCATGATGCGATCACCGCCGCCACCTCACGCGGATCAAGCGTTCGATCCCGAGGCAGAACGCTCTCCGGCGCAAGGCTCCGCAGCATCGCTGTTTCTACCGCACCAGGCACAATGTTGAACGCGCGGATTTGATGTGCTTTGCCTTCTCGGACAATTGACCGCGTCAGACTCTCCAACGCCGCTTTCGACGCAGCGTATACCGATAACCCATCGAACGGGTCGATGGTGCTCATGGTGGAAACGTTGACCACGCATCCGCCCCGCTGTTTCGCAAAGAGCGGCCACACCCGCGAGATGAGATACGCCGGCCCAAAGGCGTTGATCGCAAAAGTCTCATAAAGCAGCGTCTCATCCACGTCATCAATCGGCCGAACCGGCGCAACCGCTGCGTTGTTCACCAGCGCATCAACCCTGCCCCACTGCTGCACCGTCATATCCACCGCCGCCTCAGCCTGCTTGCGATCGGAAATATCAGCAGGCACAACCAGCGTTTCAGGCGTTTGCGTGCGGAGACTGGCAAGCAGATCAACCGTGCCCATCAGTTTGGTTTCGTTGCGACCGACAAGAGTCAGCCGATAGCCGCGCAGCGCAAGCGCTTCACAGGTTGCCCGGCCAATGCCTGAGCCGGCTCCGGTAATAATCGCAACAGGAAACTTGGCCATGCAGGTGCTCCTGATTCCTGAAACGGTGAACGTGCGGAGCATATCAGCACAGGAACAATCAGGAAAAGCGCGATGCTGAATCTGATTCGAGCGTATTTGTGAAACAACCTGCTGTGAAGCAGCCTGCCGATGTCTTTCAGCGCCGTGCAGGCATCATCGTTGAAAGAAAATGACGAAACAAAGCGAACTGAAGAATGCGCATTGAGCAAGAGTCAGCTCCGCCATGCAGCAGTTGGGCAGCGTCTGTGCAATCGATCAAGTCCTGTGATGCGCTATGGTACAGTAGCAGCGTGACAGATCACCGCTCTTGTGCAGAGCCAGTCGCGTCCGCAACAACAACTTTCCTGTTTCAATCCGACACAGCGCATCATGAGCGATTCATATCCTTACTATCTGGCGAATAAGCCCGTCACCGCAGGCCGCGAAGCGGTTGTCGCAGACAAACGCACCGGCGCGACAATCGGCAGTGTGCGACTGGCGGATCGCACCGTCATTGACGCAGCAATTGCCGCCGCTGCCGCTGCGGCGCCAGCCATGCGAAAGTGCCCCGCCTACAAACGCCAGGCAGTGCTGCAGCGCATGGCGCAAGGTCTCCAGCAGCGGCATGAAGAGTTCGCCCAGGCGTTATGCGCAGAAGTCGGCAAGCCGATCCGCGATGCGCGAGGCGAGGTGACACGGGCCATCGATACGTTTCGCATCGCTGCAGAAGAAGCAGTGCGAATCACCGGCGAATTTCTGCCGCTGGACATCTCGCCGCGTGCCGAAGGATACGAAGGCATCACCAGATATATGCCGATCGGTCCGTGCAGCTTCATTACGCCGTTCAATTTTCCGCTCAACCTTGCAGCACACAAGATCGCCCCGGCGATTGCTGTGGGATGTCCATTTGTTCTCAAGCCCGCGCCGCAGACGCCGATCACTTCGCTCATGCTGGCAGAAATGCTCGCTGATGCTGAATTGCCTCCGGGCGCATTCAGCGTGCTGCCGTGCGATGTAGACGACGCTGCGCCGCTGATTGAGGATGATCGAATCAAGCTGCTTTCCTTCACTGGTTCTGCCAGTGTGGGCTGGATGCTCAAGGCCAGGGCTGGAAAGAAAAAGGTCGTGCTTGAACTGGGCGGGAATGCAGCGTGCATCGTTGACCGCGATGCCGATGTCGACGCGGCTGTTGAGCGAATCGTCTTTGGCGCGTTTTATCAAAGCGGCCAAAGCTGCATCAGCGTGCAGCGGCTGCTCGTGCATGCGCACATCTACGAGAAGGTCAAGGCCGGCCTGATCCAGGCTGCATCACAGCTTAAAGTTGGCGACCCGCGCGACGAATCAACTTTTCTCGGCCCGCTCATCTCCGAGCGCGATGCAATCCGCGTTGAGCAATGGATCGCTGAGGCGGTCGACAAAGGGGCAAAGGCGCTCTGCGGCAATCGTCGCAACGGCGCGTATCTGGATGCGACGATTCTCGAGCATGTGCCTGCAGATGCCAAACTCAGTTGCGAGGAGGTGTTCGGGCCTGTTCTGATCATTGAATCGTTTGACCGCTTTGATGAAGCGTGTCGTGCCGTCAACGCCAGCCGCTATGGGCTGCAGGCGGGCGTGTTCACACGCAACCTCGATCATGCGTTTTTTGCATTCAACGAGTTGGAAGTGGGCGGGGTGATCATCAACGATGTGCCGTCCATGCGCGTTGACAGCATGCCCTACGGCGGGGTGAAGGATTCCGGTCTGGGCAGAGAGGGCGTTCGCTACGCCATGCAGGAAATGAGCGAATTGCGCCTCATGGTGCTCAAAAACGCCGGTGCTGCAGTTTCCTGATCTGACGGCCCATGCATGATCGTTCTCAGGCATGGTTCGAGGCATGGTTTGGCCCCCGGCTGGTCCCGGCCACGTCCTCCCTCCCCGCTGACCCCTGCCCTTGCCGCGGCGCTTTGCCCCCAGTGCTCCAGGCGGCAGGGTTCAGGCGGCTGGCAATGACTGGCCCACTTCTCGCCCCTGGCCTCCGGCGGCTTGTTCTGATCCAACAGGCTGTGTTGACCTTTTGCCAGCCTCGGCTCTTTGGCATATACTGCGGGGCTTCGCCGAACGACTCTATTGATCGCTCTGAAAGGATCCTGTCATGCCCCGCGTTTGCTATTTCACCGGCGCCCGTACCACCACCGGCCGCAAGTTGCGTTACCGCGGTAAGGCCAAATACCTTGGCGGTATCGGTAAGAAGATTACTTCGGCGACGAAGCGCACCTTCAAGCCCAATCTGCAGACTGTGACGGCCATGATCGACGGCAAGCCGCAGCGCATCAAAGTCACAACCCGCGTCATCAAGCAAGGGTTGATCGTCAAGCCTGCCAAGCGCAAGCACACCTATACAGCCGAGCGTAAAAAGGCTGGATGACCCCGTGACGTTGCCCCCGCCCCCGGAAGCCCTGAGAGGTGCGGACGGCGGCGTTGGCTGGCCAGGCGCTATTGGACGGTCAAAGCCCGGCGGGAGTGTTTGACTCCTCCGGGCTTTGTTATTTTTTTGTTGCCTCAGCCTCCAGGGGGCCCAGAATCCCCTGTTTTCATAAATCCCCATAAGGCAACCTCTTAGAGGCTGCGTCCTGTCGCAGGCCGCCATGGAATCCCTATGTTTTCTGCATGATTGTCCGGAAAATCAGCGGGAGAATTTGACCCGGGCCAATGCTGGCGTACCGTAAACGTCAGATTTGCACACACGCTTGAATCAGGGGTCTGGCTCAGCACTGCCACATCTAGTGGAAACATCCGCGAGCACCCCAAAACCTGCCACCGTGTAGTGCAACCGGCTTTTGACGGCGCATGGATGTCGCGTCAGCAGCCGCAATCCAGACATTTTGATTTTTTTCGTTGTGGACTCTGGCTCTGCGCCTGCCCGTCGTTGGCGGTTTGCTTGGATGTCGAAGATGGAGCATGGCCGTGCCTGGAGGCCACATCGGTACCAATGTGATCCGGGGTGTTTCGACGGAGACCCAATCAAAGAAACAATGCCTCGTGCTTGAAGGCGACTGAGTGACCACGTTGGCCGGTCAATCTGATGTTGAAGCTGTCCGCAACGCCACCGATCTGGTGCGGCTGATCGGTGAACACGTGATGCTGCGCCCCCGCGGACGCGAGCACGTTGGCCTGTGCCCGTTTCACGATGACAAGAATCCGTCGTTTGCGGTGGTGACGCACAAGGGCAATGCATTTTACAAATGCCACGCCTGCGGCGCAGGAGGCGATGCGTTTGATTTCGTGATGCAGTACCACCGAATGGACTTCGGCGAGGCGCTGCGTTTTCTGGCTGACCGCGCAGGCATCACGCTCAAACTGCGTCAAAGCGAACACGCAGGCTCCGCCGGCCCGCGCCGCATGGACCTTCGCAAGGCCAATGCGTTTGCCGCCACATTTTTTCAGCGAGTGCTGAACGCTGCCGAAGCCGGCGCCAAGGCGCGTGAGGTGATTGCACAACGCAAGATCAGCGATGAGATGGTGCGGGCGTTCTCGCTCGGCGCAGCGGCAGATCAATGGGATGCGCTGGCCACTATGGTCAGCCGCAGAAATCTGCCTGCGGACGTCTTCAAGGCTGCAGGGCTGCTCAAGCAGCGCAGGGAAGGCGACGGCTTGTACGACGCGTTCCGCAATCGTCTGATCTTCCCGATCTGTGATGAGCTGGGGAACCCGATTGCGTTCGGCGCGCGGAAGATCAATCCGGAGGATGAGCCGAAGTATCTCAACAGCGCTGAAAGCGCGTTGTTCTCAAAATCAAAGACGCTCTACGGCCTGCATCTGGCCAAGCGGTCCATCATTGATTCCAAGCAGGCGATCATCACGGAAGGTTATACCGATGTCATCGCCTGCCATCAGGCTGGGATTGGCAATGTTGTCGGCACGCTTGGCACAGCCCTGACGACTGAGCATGCTCGCATTCTCAAGCGCCTCTGCGACACGGTGGTGCTGGTATTTGACGGCGATGAAGCCGGGCAGAAGGCCGCTGATCGCGCGCTGGAAGTGTTCTTCGCTGAGCCGGTGGACGTGCGCATTTGCGTCTTACCTGATGGATTGGATCCGGATGAACTGCTCAAGCAGCCCGAGGGGCGCGAGCGATTCGAGCAGGCCATCGCTGCATCGCGGGATGCGATGGAGTTCAAGATCAGCAGGTTTCAGGCGCAGCTGCAGCAGGCTGCAGGCATTTCCGCCAGGCAAAAGCTGCTTGAGAATTTTCTGAATGAGTTGGCGCAACTGGGCTTTGCAGCAATGCCCGGCGTGCGCAAACGACTTGTGTTGACGCAACTGGCGGACATGCTCGGCGTTGGAATTGCTGATATAGAGGCGGCCATGCCGCGATCGCGTCGGCCGGTGCAACAAGAGGCGGCGGTTGTCGATACGTCTGTTTCGCGCCGCGTCGTCGGTGATGAAGATGCTGCCGTCTCGCGCGCCAGGCGGATTGCGGAGCGCGATCTGCTTGCCGTTTTGATTTATCAACCCGAGCTGCATTGTGAGCAGGTTGACGGGCCTGATGGCTCGCGCGGCGCAGTGACGGACGTATTTGATGCGGCGGATTTTGCTGATCCGGTTTCGCGAAGCGTGGCGGAGGCGGTGTTCGCGCTGCTGCGTACCACAGGCACGCTGACGGTGCAGCAACTGCTTGCGCAGCTTGAGCAGCCAGAGGCCAGGTCGCTGGCGTCGACGCTGTATTTTGAGGGCCAGCAGCGGTGCGAATCGCCGATATTGCGGGAAACCACCCCCATTGCCGCTGCAGCAAAGTCGCTTCGAGCGCATATAGATCGTGAGCAGTATGAGCATACCGTCAGCTCGTTTCGACAGATTCGCAATACGCCGGAGCAGGCCATTGCTGCTCTTCAGAATATTCTTGAAGAACGTCGCAGGATCGAACAGCAACAAGGGGCAATCGCCTCGGCGATCCCTCGCGGCGTACGATCGTGATTGGTGAATGATTTTATCTGGAAGTGTTTTTGTTCGCCTTTGATCTCTCTCCGACGGAGCATCACACAGTGAACGTTACGTTGCCCGACATGCACCCGACCCTTCGTGAATTGATTGAGTTGAGCGCCAAGCGCAAGTGGATGAGCTATGAAGAGCTCAACACGACATTGCCCGATGAAATGGTCGACCCCGAGAAGCTCGATGAACTGCTGGTGCTCTGCCGCCGCCTGCAGATCGAGTTCATCGACGAAGAAACGGTCCGACGCCTCAACTACGAAACCTTTCAGGCGCCTCTGCAGACGAACTTGAAGTTCAAGCGGGACGATCCCAAAAAAGCCGAGAAGAAATCGAAAACGCCGGAAGTTTTCATCGAAGAGAAAGTCATCACGCCGCCAGTACCAATTACCGACCCCGCAGATGAACTGCTCGATGACGCCGAAGCACAGGCGGTGATTCAAGCAGCGATCGCCGACAGCAGTTCGAAGCGCATTGACGACCCCATCAGGATGTACCTAACGCAGATGGGGACCATTCCGTTGCTTACGCGCGAGGAAGAGATTCGGCTGGCGAAGAAGATTGAAACCACGCGCATGATCTTCAGGCGGCGGGTGCTGGAGTCGGATTATGTCGCCCATCAGGCGGTGGAGATTCTCCAGCAAGTGCACGAAGGCCTGCTGCCGTTCGACCGCACCATGCGCATTTCCACCGCTGAGAGCAACGCCAAGGACAAAATCGCCTACCGCATTCCCGTCAACCTCGTCACCATCCGCAAGCTGCTGGAACTCAACCGCGAGGCCTGGGATCACATCAACTCCGACGGCATCACCGACGCCAAGCGGGCCAAGCTGCAGGACGACATCAACCTTCGTCGCCGCAAAATCGCCACGCTCCTCGAAGAATGCTGCCTCCGCACCGGCCGCATTCAGCCTCTGTTCCGCAAACTCCAGGCCGTCAACAAAAAGATCAGGCAAATCCAGCGCGACATCGAGCGCGCCGAAAAATACCCCAACCGCTACGACCCCGAAGACCTCTACGTCATGCGTGAGGAACTCAGCGGCCTGCAGAACCTCGCGCTCGAAAATCCCGAGCAGCTCATGCAGCGCATCCGCGAAATCGAATGCGTCTTCCGCGAGTACGAACAGGCCAAACGCGATCTCTCCGGCGGAAACCTTCGGCTTGTCGTCTCCATCGCCAAAAAATACCGCAACCGCGGCCTGCCCTTCCTCGACATCATCCAGGAAGGCAACACCGGACTTATGCGCGCCGTCGATAAATACGAATATAAGCGCGGTTATAAGTTCTCAACTTATGCCACATGGTGGATTCGGCAGGCCATCACCCGCGCCATCGCCGATCATGCACGTACCATCCGCGTGCCCGTCCACATGATCGAAACCATGTCCAAGCTCCGCACCATTCAGAAGCACCTGCTGCAGGAGCTTGGCCGCGAACCCACCATCGAGGAAATCGCCAAACGCGCCAAGATGAGCGTCGACGAAACCCGACGCGTCATGAAAATCTCGCGCCATCCCATCAGCCTCGATCGGCCCGTCGGCGAATCCGAAGATTCACACTTCGGCGACTTCATCGAAGACGAGCGGCAGGAAGCACCCGCCGATACCGCCACCAACGAGATGCTCAAGCAGCGCATCAACGATGTGCTCAAAACCCTCACCTACCGCGAGCGAGAAATCCTCAAGCTCCGCTACGGCATCGGTGATGGCTACACCTATACGCTCGAAGAAGTCGGCCGCATCTTCAAAGTCACCCGCGAACGCGTCCGACAGGTCGAATCCAAAGCCATCCGCAAATTGCAGCACCCCGTGCGCCAGCGCCGCCTGGCCAACTTCCTCGCCGGCGCAATGGACGATTAATCAACCTGTCATCGCACATACAAGCAAGCAACCGAACGAACAGCGAATCCCAAACCAAACATTACTTTTCAACACACACCCCGGTCCTGGCCGGGGTTTTTCATTGGCGATAAGCAGTAAGAACACGGAGTTTGAAACGCCTGTGACGTTCGTGACACATGCTCCTGTTGTTATCCTTACAGCGGTTCGTAAGGCATTTCACCGTTCTTCTGAACCGCTCTTCGTTTTTGTCGCGAACGTTGGCGACCGGCGTGTGCTGACGCAGGGCGGCCAACAATTGAGACGGCGCCGTCGACTTAGACTGTGGAGCACACGATTGGGATGTTCCAGCACGATCATCGGCTGTGCATTTGATGGGAGAAGTCCACCAGGCTGTTCCAAGGATTCCTTCACTTCAGTTGCTCACTTCTGCTCTTGAAGGAGGTTCTGGGATAGGTTCTAAACCAGAATTTTGATGGCGAATGACTGTGGCTGACTTGACCTTTGAATCGCGCGATTCCGGGAAGGCTGCAACGCTCAATAAAGCGGGCAATATGGAGTTTCACCATGAAACGATTGAAGCACAGTTTCTTTGGGTCATTGGCTCTGCTGCTGGCAGTCGCAGGTTGCATGGCGCTGACGCAGAGCAACCAGGGCGATCAGCGTGAAATTGAATGGGCGTTCAAGGAACTGGATCGATGGACTGATCTCTATCAGGCAGTCGCTCAGCGCCAGACCAGTGAATACAACCGCGCAGTTGCAAGGGCGGCGCGATCGCTGGATCACCTCACTGATGAGGAAATCCGACAGCACCTGCTTGCGACGATGGATGAGCTGGCGGAAGCGGACAGGTGGTATCAATTTCTTCATACGCCCAGATTCATAATTAATTGCATACGGGAGCTGCCCTGGCGCCTCGTTGCTGATGATCTGGGGAAGCTCGATTTCCTCCTGGTCACAAACCTGGCCAACATCAAGCTTTCGCTGAACCCTGACGGTTATCCGCGACAATTGCAGCAGGAAGCGGTTATTCGAATTGAGAAGGAGTTGCCTGTCATCAAGGCCCACCGAATCGCGACCGCCAAAGCCGTGATGGAGAAGGTGTATGAAAAACCTTGGGGGCTCCATCGAATCGCTGGCGGCGAAGAAGTGACTTCTTCGTGCTGATCATCATCTGAAAGTTGCCCAAGCGGATCGGACGCTCGTCCGGTCCGCTTTTCGTTTCTGCTGCTTACGTGATGAAACATGTTCTCATTTCATCGCGCAGCTCTCTACGCAGCGAACCTTGAAGACTTTTCTGCAAAGGCAGCTTGCGGCTGCGTGCTTTTGTGGCACATTGCATGGTGCACGATAGTGTCTGTTCGGGTTGATTTGACTGATTGGTTGGATTTGACTGGCGTCCTCCATCTGTTTCATGGTGGGCGGGATTTCCGAGGCATTCCGGGGCCAGGGGCCGGGGGCCGGGCATGGGCACATCACGAAACTGGTTGCGGGCGAAGCGGCACATTGATGCAACGCGTCTGGCGGATGCGGTGTTCGCAGCGAGGCGGCTGCTTTCATCAATTGATTCGGATAGAGGCGATGCGCACGCAGCAGCGCGAGTGCAGATGCACGCCAGGATTCCTGAACACTGGCCCAAGCTTCCCAATCCGCAGTGGCCGGACAAAGCGGCCTTTCAGCGGCTCATGCAGGAGGCAGAAGACGATCCGCATCATCCGCGCAACTGGCATCGACGTTTAGTGAATGAAGCGCTGCAGCGTCCTGATGTTCGCGATGCGTATTTCGCCATTCGCAGCGCACTGTGGAAGTGGGATGAATTCGCTGGCGTGCGGCCGGGCGCGCGGGCCATTCTTGAATCGGTCATTGAGCTGGCGCGTGAGGAAGCGCTGCCGTGGTATCTCGCTGTGCCTGCTGAGGACGTGCGCCGTCTTGCGCGGCTGAGCGAAGGTCGCTACGCTTCAAGTGTGCGGGAGCTGGAGTGTCTGGCCATCACGCGGCCGGCTCGCATCATGCGCATCGCGCATCCCGACGGCTTTCCGATGTTTCCGGGTCAGTGCGATGAATCGCAGCCGCTGCAGCCTGTTGCGCAATGGGTGATCCGCTATCGTCGCGGCGTGCCGTGGAACGCCAAGCGGGCCGCGTGGTGGATCAATTACGATCTTCTGTGTGAAACCGGCCGTGTGATGCCGCACTTTGTGATGCGTCTGCGCACGCTCAGCTGCACCTATCAATCGCGCAACAAACGCATGGGTCCGCCGCCGGGTGACTGGGCGATGAGCAATGATGAGGACGCCTTTCGCGCGATGGAAGAAATGCTCTCGCGCCATGGCCCTCCCCCGCCGATCGGCCTGCGAGCGCCGCTGTGGTGTGATGTGTGCGCAGGTCGATCACGCCGTTAAAGGTTTTGTCGTGTATCTTCTTTTCTTGTCTTCATGGCGACGGGATTTTCCAGGTGCGCCTGCTGACCGGGGCCGTCTCCCAATGGGAATCCAGCCGGTGATTGGGGAAGCATAGATGATGATGGTTGATGAATTGCCCAACTCAGCGCAGTTGAGCAGTTCGCACAACAGATAAATAAATGAATGTGAGAGATGCACGATGCCAGGTAATCCAGGACAGAATGAACCGCGCGACAGCGATGTGAACCGCAGCGTGGAAGACGCCAGCTGGATTGAAGACAATGCAACTGACGAGGAACGCGAGCAGAATCAGGCGAGTCGGCGCCCCCGCTACCCGCACGAGGAAACAGCCCGCGAAGCGACGGAACGGCTGGGCGAAACCAGCAATGAATATGGCCGATCTGAGCAGCGCGATTTCCGCACCGAGATGACCGAAGGCCAGGAGGTGGGGATGATCAATCCGGATATCGTCACCGAAGCGCCAAGCGGCATGGGTGGGGACATCCCGCCCGGCGCACCGGGTGGTTTCGGCTCGGCGCGCGAACGCCGCGATTGAATTGACTGACCGGCTGACCAACTGACCGACTGCTGCCGCCGCGTGCTGCTGCGTTGAGAAGCGGATGGATATGGATATGGATGTGGTGAGCGATTAGTTATTGCTGAGCTGAACGTCTTATATTCACGTTGTGCACATTGCCGCAACGGGCATAACAGCAAGCGCATCGATCAATGAAGAATTAAGGCGAACTTCCGTGGGAAACTCAGGTATCGTTGTCTTAGGGTTGTTCGGTGTTGCGGCACCGCGTTCTGGTTGTTGGGGAGGCGCACAGCGATGCTTGAGTTTTACGAACAGCCCGGTACGAATGTGATTCTGGTACGCGCCAGCGGGCGCATTACGCGCGATGACTACTACCGTATCACGCCGTGGCTTGAATCGTGCATGCGCAAGCACGGCTGTCTTCGCGCGATGGTCGTGATCTCGCACATTGACGACGTCGTCCTGGGCGTTTTCTGGGATGATTTGAAGTACACGCTCAAGCACGGCCGCAACTTCGAGCGCATCGCCATCGTGGGCGATCGTCGCTGGCAGCAATGGTGGATGCGCCGATGGATGTGTCCCAGCCGGCTGCCGACATCATGCGAGATGCGCTACTTCGATCATGTTGATGAAGACGAAGCTGAGATGTGGGTGCGCGAGCTGGCGTACAGCCACGCGTGACGTGCGGCGTGCGGAAGCGGTTCACCATTTTTTGAAAATGAAGAACGTTGCCGCCACGATGCACGCGAAGCCGGCGATGTAGTTCCAGCGGATCGGTTCTTTCAGATACAGCACCGAGAACACGCAGAACACCACCAGCGTGATGACTTCCTGGATGGTCTTGAGCTGCGCCGCGTTGAATTGCCCGGGCATGCCATCGACGCCGTGGCCGATGCGGTTGGCGGGCACCTGAAAGCAGTACTCAAAGAACGCGATTCCCCAGCTCGCGAGGATGACGATCCATAGGGGTGAGTTTTTGAACTTGAGGTGACCGTACCACGCGAACGTCATGAAAATGTTGGATATGGTGAGCAGCACGATGGTGGGCATACAACCCTCTGTCTGTTGTCCTGTCATTGGCAACCGCCAGACGGATTACGCCGTGCACTGCTGGCGGTGGATAACACAACGCTGCATTGTACTGCGTGCTGCTGCGCGCATTGGGGTGAGCATTCAGCCGGTATGCCTGGCCCGGGGGCGACTTGTCTCAAGTTTCATGCGCAACGGGGTAACGGCGGCGCTGGTCGGGGGTGTCGGCTTCGTTGAATTGGGGCGAAGCGGCCAGGGGGCCAGCTTGCTTTTCCTGGTTGAGACGGTCGGTGAGAAACCCCAGCGCAGCGCCCCAGATGAGATGAGCAGCGATCATGACCGCATTGCGGCCGGCGGTTTCCTTCGTGGCAGGCGGCATGATGCCAGTTGCGGGCAGCCAGCCCACATAACTTCCCGCCCAGACAGCAAGGCCGTAAATAGCGCCTTTGGCGACACCGGGCAGCGGGATGCGATGCGCGAGCGGCGCGTAGAGCGCTCCGGTTGCGCCGCCGTAACCAAAATGCGACAGCAGCGTCAGGTCTTGCCGGGCGGGTTCACGCAGGCGTTGTTTGAGGCCGACGAGGTCTGCGAACTTCATGGTCACCTTGCGCGGCGGGAGCGAGTGTTGTTCCTGTTGCGGCAGCCGGCGGTGCATGAGTTCCATGGCAATGGTCATAGGCGCGGTTGCGGCGACGCCTGCGACAAATCCGGTAATGAGGTTGCTCATGCGCGGCGGCTCCCAGAGCTGAAAAACATGACTTGCCGATTGCGGATTCTGCACGTGAAAGAAACGTCGCTTCACGAACGTCACAATCGTATGGCGATGTGAAGCGTGTCTGTGGGCGGGCTGAGCAAACTCGGAAACACACCCGCACTTGCGGCTCGGCCTGCTGGGGGCAGCAAACTGGCTTCTAGCATAATGACGCCGTTGTGATGGTGATGACGACAATGATGACGGCGCTATTGGGGATGGAAGTTCGTTGCGCGCACTTTCCGCAAAGGAGCTTTCAGATGATGCTGGGTTTTCGCCGCCGGAAACAAGTGGTCGTGATCACGGGCGCGTCGGCGGGCGTTGGCCGAGCGACAGCGCGTGCGTTTGCGAAGCAGGGAGCGAAGATCGCGCTGCTGGCGCGAGGGCTGAACGGGCTGGATGCGACGGCACGCGAGGTGATTGAGCTTGGCGGTGAACCGCTGCCGCTGCCGACCGACGTGGCCAATCACATCGCTGTGGAGGCAGCTGCTCATGCGATTGAAGAGACGCTGGGGCCGATTGACGTGTGGATCAACAACGCCATGGTTTCGGTTTTTTCGCCGGTCAAGCGCATGAAAGCTGAGGAATACCGCAGGGTGACGGAGGTGACATATCTGGGGGCGGTGAACGGCACGTTGGCGGCGCTGCGCCGGATGCTGCGGCGTAATCGCGGCGTGGTCGTGCAGGTCGGCTCGGCGCTGGCGTACCGGGCAATTCCACTGCAGTCAGCCTACTGCGCCGCCAAGCATGCGCTGCGCGGTTTTACCGAATCGCTGCGCACCGAACTGATGCACGATAAAAGCAACGTCAAAGTGACGATTGTACATCTGCCTGCATTGAATACGCCGCAGTTTGACTGGGCGAAGTCACGCATGCGGTATAAGGCGCAGCCGGTGCCGCCGATCTTTCAACCGGAAATCGCTGCCGATGCGATTGTGTGGGCTTCACGTCATCCGCGGCGGGAAATATTGGTCGGGTATCCGACGGTCAAGACCGTGATAGGTAATAAGATCGCGCCGTGGTATGCCGATCGCGTTGCCGCCAGGCGGGGATACGCTCAGCAGCAAACCGACGAACTGGAGAATCGACACCGCCAGCACAATCTCTGGGAGCCGGTGGAGGGCGATTACGGCGCACATGGCCGATTCGATGAACAAGCCAAACCGTTCAGCATGCAGTACTGGCTGAACAAGTATCGGCTCTCACTGGCTGGTTCGGCAGCGATCGGCGGCGCGGCGCTTGCGATTGGAGCGTCGATTCGTCGCCGTCGTCTGCAGGAGCAATCGCGCGAGATGGAGCGGCTGATCCGCCGGCAGGATGCAGTTGATCGCAGCCGACGCATCGTCGTCATTGCGCCCAGCACCGGCGTGGAGCCGATTTCCACGTTTACGAAGTGAGATGCGGCGCTTTTCTTGTTGTATTGATTGATGCACGGCGTGAGGCGTGCGGTTACGCTGATGGCGGCTGGCTGGCTGCGTCAACGGCGTCATCGCGCGGATGCTCGCCATAGTGGGCGATTTCATCGGTCTCGATCACCAGCCGCTCTGAGGGGTCTTCATTGAGCACCAGTTGAATGGGGCTGTCGATCTCCGGCTGCACCACGGTAATCCGGCGAAGACGCACCAGTTCCAGAGTGGCGAGAAAAAGTCCGATGCGCTGGCCGATTGATGCGCCTTCGAACGCTTCCTGCAATGTGAGCTTGCGCGAAGGCGAGCGTGCGAGGCGGTCGAGCAGATCTTCCTGATGCAGCGCGATCGGCGTATCGTCGATCTCCACTTTGTGATCGCCGAGCCTGCCGAAGTCAATCGACGCCATGATGCGTTCATAGGCTTCGGACAGATCGAAGACATGCACGTCTTCAAGCTCAAGCTCGATCGGCTCAGCGTGGATTTCCAATTCCGGCCGATCGACGCGAGCAGCCTTGCTGGGATAGCGCTGCATGAACGCCTGCCGGCGGGCTTCGAGTTCATCCGACGCAATGCGGTATTTCTGGTACGCCAGCAACTGCTGCACAAGCTCGTAGCGCGGATCGGCAGCATCCATCGAGCCGGCGGCGTCAGCACCGGCTGCGCCGTCGGACTGGCCCTCGGTCTTCTCCGGCGGCATGAGCGTACGCGACTTGATCTCGATCAGCGTCGCAGCCATGACGAGAAACTCGCCCGCAATGTCGATGTCAAAATCGTCAACCTTCCGCAGAAACGCCAGGTACTGGTCGGTGATCTGCGCGATGGGAATGTCGTGGATATCAACCTCGGCCCGGCGGATCAAATACAACAGCAAATCCAGCGGACCGTGGAACGTATCGAGGGTTATCTGATAATCTTCCTGCAGCGACATCGGGGCACTCGCGTGGGGTACGATACACAGTGTAGCGGGCAACGTCGCCCGCCGTGCGGCATCCGAACCTGCGCTGCAGAATTCCGCTCCAGATTCATTGCTCATCCATGACCCAAACGCACTCCCAAACCGACGAATCGACGTTTATCGCTGACAGCCTGCATGCCGAGGCTCAGGCGATCATCCGCATCGCGCAACGTGTGGCCAACGGCGACTGCGCCGACTGGCTGGCTGCACTCGATCTGCTGGAAGCGTGCAAGGGCCACGTGGTTGTGGCCGGCATGGGCAAGTCGGGCCTGATCGGGGCCAAGATTTCCGCCACGTTCTGCAGCCTGGGCCAGCCCTCGCACGTGCTGCACCCTGCCGATGCCATCCACGGCGATTTGGGACGGGTGCGCAAGGGCGACGTGGTGATGCTGCTTTCCTACAGCGGCCAGACCGAAGAGGTCGTCAATCTTGCAGCAATCCTGCGTGCCGACAACGTGCCGCGGCTGGGCATTTCCTCCAGTAACACCAGCGAACTGGCCACGCTCTGCGACGTGCATCTGTGTCTGGGCACGGTCACCGAAGCCTGTCCGCTCAATCTCGCCCCCACCGCGTCAACCACAGCCATGCTCGCCATGGGCGATTCGCTGGCCCTTGCGTTGTCGCGCCGCCGCAGCTTCCGCGAGGATGATTTTCACAAGCACCATCCGGGCGGCATGCTGGGCGTCGGTCTGCGCAAGATTACCGAAGCCCTGCGTTTCAAGGTGGGCGAAAATCTTCCCGTGGTGCGCGATGACGTGACCGTGCGGCAGGCGCTGGAGCTGGCGGCCCCTGTCAACGGTACACGCCGCGCCGGCGCGATCACGCTGGTTGATGAACACGGCCGACTCTCAGGCATCTTTACCGATGGCGATTTCCGCCGCCTGATGCTGACCGACGCCAACGGCATGGACCGGCCAATCCGAGAAGTGATGACGCTGCGGCCTCAGCATCTCACCGTTGATGATCTTGTGCGCGATGCGGTTCGTCTGGTGCGCGACCGGCGCGTCGATGAAATTCCCGTGCTCGATCACCAGGGCAGACCCGTGGGACTGGTTGACGTGCAGGACCTCATCGCCATGAAGGTTGTCAGCGAGTAGCTCAGCGTGCGATGTCGGTTCATGCTGCGTTTGTCAATCGCTCATCAACCAGCCATCAGTCAGTCTGTCACCACAGCCACCACCGCTTGCGGCGATGTTGCTGCTGGTCATCGTCCGTTTGCGCGATGACCGTATTCAATTGTGTATTGGCTTTTATGTTGTATCCGCAGTTGATGCACAACACTGCATCGGGCGCAAGCGTGACCAAACACATTGGACATTGTTGCAATTTGCGCTTGGACGATTGATGATGTGACGAGGCAGGCGAAGCCGGGGAATCATCAGCATGACTGTTGGCGCGGCGCTGCTGCTGTTGCTGATCGAGCCGGCGAAGCACAAATTGCCTGCCGCAGCCTGGATGAGGGCACTTGGCGGACTTTCCCAGATGCGCCTCATCGCACTTGAAGCGATGCCCATTTGGACAGCCGACCAGTACCTTCATTGATCGTTGATCCTTGCGAAAGAAACGGCCTGCTGTTGTTGCGGCGATGTGATACTCAACGAGCGTTCCCGCTGCTGCGGCACGATGTGGCGGTACGAACACCCCTGTGCATCCGCATGCGCCAGACGCAGCAGGAACCAATGCAGCAAATGCATTCGCACGCATCGCTTGATGTCCACGCGGAAATCAGCCTGAATCAAAAGCGATCAGCGCGCTTCTGCAGCCTCAACTGCATGCAGAGGGCTTGCTGCGGTGTTGGATGGCCGTATCGCCACATGGCGGAACTGATGACGCAGGCGGCGAGCTGCACGATGAGCGTCTGGTCTGCCTCGTGCGGCGTTATGGAAATTATGTTGTTGATCGCGATCGCAATCGTGCGGACATGCGATCAAGCCCTTCGCTCAGGCTTTGTTCGGTCTTGCAGAACGCAAACCGCACGAGCGATCGGCCGTCAGCAGGGTTGTGGTAAAACGCGCTGCAGGGAATCGCGGCGACGCCGACGTGTTCGATCAGATGCCTGCAGAACGTCACGTCGCTGTCGAAGCCGAACGGCGTATGGTCCGCCAGCACGAAATACGTGCCGCTGGGCACAAAGACGTCAAAGCCGATTTGCGCAAGCCCGTCAGCCAGCAGGTCGCGTCTGCGCCGATACGCTGCAACAAACTCGGCGTAATACGATTCCGGCGCCTGCAGGGCTGCAATCGCGCCGTACTGCAGTGGCGTTGCGGTGGAGAAGGTCAGAAACTGATGGGCTGCCCGAACGCCAGCGGTCAATTCTGGCGGCGCAATCGCCCAGCCGATTTTCCAGCCTGTGAGCGAGAAGGTCTTGCCCAGCGATGAAAGCGTCACCGTTCGCTCAAACATGCCCGGCAAGGCGGCCAGCGAAACATGTTTGCTGCTGAACACGAGTTTTTCGTACACCTCATCACACAAGGCGATGGCGTCATGCTCCTGGCAGAGCGATGCGATGAGCTGCAGTTCATCAACTGAAAAGACCTTGCCGGTGGGGTTATGCGGCGTATTGAGGAGAATGGCGCGGGTTCGCGGCGAAAACGCGGCGCGAAGCTCCGATTCATCAACTGCAAAATTCGGCGGGCGCAAGGTAACGAACCTGGCCTGTGCGCCTGCCATTGCCACACACGCGCGATATGAATCGTAGTACGGCTCAAACAGGATCACTTCATCGCCGGGATTGACCAGCCCGAGCAGGCTCGCAGCAATGGCTTCGGTGCAGCCGGAGGTGACGGTGACGTGCCGCTCCGGATCGATCGCCACGCCGATGTCGGCTTGAAAGCGCGCAGCGATGGCCTGATTCAGTTCAACAACGCCATAACTTCGGGCGTACTGGCCGTGGCCTGCGCGTATGGCGTCGATTGCAGCGTTTTTGATGAAGTCGGGGCCGTCAAAGTTCGGAAATCCCTGGCCGAGGTTGATCGCCTGATGCTGCGCCGCAAGGCGACTGATTTCGGTGAAGATCGTTTCACCAAATGGCGCAAGAGATTTGGCAATCTGCGAGCGGCGGGAAGCTGCAGTCGGGACGGTCGTGCTCATGCCGACAGCGTATCGCAGAACGCGCGATTGTGCTGCTTTTTTCTCACGTCGTTGCGTGTTCGAGTATCGCTGCCAATACCAGCCCCATCACGATCACGCGCGCCAGCAGGTGAACGATCATGACCACGCCAAGCTGCACGAGATCGAGCCTGAAGAGCCAGCTCAGCAGCACCGCCAGAATCGGCGCAGCGGCCGTCATGCTCGCCAGTTCGCCGAACATGTGACCGATGGCCAGCAGGAGAACGTCCAGCAGCGTGTGCGCCAGCGTGCATCGCAAGGTGATTGAGACCAGCGACCCCTGATCGGCGTCAAAGAGCTTGACGACTGCGAAGATCGCCCCCACGCCCAGCGCAACGCTTACAGCCACGCCGCAGAGATACCCGAAGACCGCAGCCATTACAGACCCCGACGCCTCTTCGGCTGCGGGGACGACCGTCATGGTGATATAGCCCAGCGCGCACAACAGCGAGATCAGGATCAGCGGCCCGTATTCCATTTGCCGCTCTTTCCATCGCTCGCTTGCTTCAAATTCCTCTTCGGTCATCAGCACCACAGCCGGCCGCTCCGGCACGCAAGGCGGCTGCGGATCGGGAGGCGGTTCGGTTTGAACAACGAGTGGCGGGGCTTTGTCCAGTTCCGGCACGGGCGGCGCACCGCTGGCCCGCGCGATGGCGTTGACCGGGGACTGGAAGCTGGCATCGATGAGGTGCGGCTCGGTAAGGGTGGTCATAGCGAGTCGATCCGCGACACGATTGGCGCCTCCTGATCAGGACATATCGGCCAAACGCCCTTGCTGATTCCGGGTTCGAGCCGACTCATGGCCCGGCGCGATTGAACCTGCAGCATCTGCGCCGATCCGGCAATTGCACGCGCATGGAGTTCCCATTCTCCAGCCGCGGCATCCGCGATTACCCCCGAAGCTGCGCAACGTGGTAATCTTCCCCTGCAAGGAGTAATCGAACCATGTTCACACTGGAAGGCAAAAATGCGCTGGTCTGCGGCAGCACACAGGGCATCGGGCGGGCGTGCGCAATTGAATTTGCGCGGCTTGGCGCGCAGGTCACGCTTATGGCGCGGCATCTTGAAGCGCTGGAAAAGGTGCTCGACGAACTGCCGCGCGAGCACGGGCAGACGCACCGTTACATTCAGGCTGACTTTTCCGACTGGCAAGCCGTGCAGCAGAAAGCCAACGACCACGTGCGTGCCAACGGACCGGTTCACATTCTGCTGAACAACACAGGCGGCCCGCCGGCCGGCCCGGCTTTTGAAGCCATGCCTGAGGAATACCTCAAGGCGATGTCGCAGCACGTGGTGTGCAATCATGTGCTGGTGCAGGCGGTGGCGGAGGGCATGCGCGACGCCAAATACGGCCGCATCATCAACATCATCTCCACGTCGGTCGTCATGCCCATCAAAGGGCTTGGCGTTTCGAACACCGTTCGCGCCGCGGTGGCCAACTGGGCGCGCACGCTTGCTGCGGAGCTTGGGCCATTTGGCATTACCGTGAACAACGTGCTGCCGGGCTACACGGCGACGACGCGGCTGGAATCGATCATTCAGGGACGCGCTTCCCGAGCCGGCACGACGCCCGATGAGATCAAACACGGCATGATGGCTTCCGTTCCCGCACGTCGGTTCGGCAAGGCTGAGGAAATCGCCTACGCCGCTGCGTTTCTTGCCTCCCCCGCTGCTGCGTACATCAACGGCGTCAACCTGCCGGTGGATGGCGGGCGGCTTGCTGCACAATGAGCAGGCAGGCTGTGATCGTCATGAGAGTGGGCCATCTATGATGGTTTCTGCGTTCAACTGCATTGACCCGCAAGTTGCGATATTTCGGTTATGCAACGAATCCTGAACTACATCAATGGCCAGTTCGTTGAACCGGCTGCCGGCGCGTGGCTGGAGAATATCGAGCCGGCCACCGGCAGCGTGTATTCGCAACTGCCTGACAGCGATGCAGACGACGTGCAGCGTGCGTTTCACGCTGCGCATGAGGCGTTTGGCGCATGGTCGGCAACGCCGGCGGCTGAGCGGTCGCGCATACTGCTTGCGATTGCTGATCTGATTGAAGCCAATCTGGAAAAGCTGGCCCGCGCAGAATCGATCGACACCGGCAAGCCGATTGCGCTGGCGCGATCGCTCGACATTCCCCGAGCCGCCAGCAACTTTCGTTTTTTCGCCACCGCGATTTTGCACAGCCGTTCCGAAGCTCATTTCACCGATTCCAAAGCGATCAACTACACGTTGCGTCAGCCGCTGGGAGTGGTCGGCTGCATCTCGCCGTGGAATCTGCCGCTGTATCTGTTTACGTGGAAGATCGCTCCGGCACTAGCGACGGGCAACACGGTGGTGGCCAAGCCGTCGGAAATCACGCCGATGACCGCCTTTTTGCTGGGCGAATTATGCACGCAGGCGGGATTGCCCGCAGGCGCGCTCAACATTGTGCACGGCCTTGGGCCGAAGGTCGGCGCTGCGATTGTGCAGCATCCGCGCATCGGCGCCATCAGCTTTACGGGCGGAACGAAAACCGGCGCTGCAATTGCGCAGGCCGCCGGCCCGATGTTCAAGAAACTTTCGCTTGAACTGGGGGGCAAAAATCCCAACATTATCTTTGCCGACGCCGACATGGAGCACGCCATTCAAAGCAGCGTGCGTGCTGCGTTCGCCAATCAGGGGCAGATCTGCCTGTGCGGTTCGCGCGTGTTTGTTGAGCGCCCTGCATATGAAGCGTTTGTTGAGCGATTTGTCGAGCTGACGCGTCAGTTGCGCATGGGCGATCCGCTTGATGAGCAGACCCAGCAGGGAGCGCTTACATCGCAGCAGCATTACGACAAGGTTCGATCGTACATACAGCTTGCTCAGGAAGAAGGCGGCAGGATTGCAACGGGCGGCGATCGCCCGCGCGATCTGCCCGAGCGCGTCCGGAACGGCTATTTCATCGAGCCGACGGTTCTGACCGATCTGCCCAGCGACTGCCGCACGAACATGGAAGAGATTTTCGGCCCGGTTGTGACGATCATGTCGTTTGATCGTGAGGACGACGTCATCGCGATGGCCAACAGCGTTGAATACGGCTTGGCGTCAAGCGTGTGGACGAGCAATCTGGATCGCGCTCATCGCGTTGCGGCGCAGATTCAGGCGGGAACGGTGTGGATCAACTGCTGGATGCTGCGCGATTTGCGCGTGCCGTTCGGCGGGATGAAACATTCGGGCATCGGTCGCGAAGGCGGCGAAGAAGCGCTGCACTTTTTCACCGAACCAAAGAACGTCTGCATCGCGCTGCAGCAATAACAATGATGAGCCGAACTGCAATTGACGCCTGCACATGGTAAGCGTCATGTGCTACACTGCTGACCGTTCGGGCGGGGTGGTCCAGCCCGGGGAATTTCATATGTGTTCATCAATGATGGAATGATGAGGGGAATGACGCATGAAGAACGCAGGCAGCAACGCGCAGCGATGGTCTTTTGTGATTCTGGCGGTGTTGGCGCTGGCGCTCGCGAAGCCGCAGACAATCACCGCGAGTCTGGCAGCGACGGATGCGGATTCAATCAACACCGTTATTGAGCAACTGCAGGATACGGTTGCTGCTCTGCAGGCGCGCGTTGCGGAGCTTGAAGCGCGAGTCAAGATGCTGGAAGCGAGGCTGGGCGAACAAGCTGAGTCTGAACCTGCAGCTGCAGCAGCTGCGCCGGTTCTGTTGGTGGAGTCGATCGAACTGCAGGAGCCTGACCACGAGGCGATTCGGCGGGCGCGCAGCCTGGAGCGCGAAGCGGAGGAATATGGGAAGAAGGCGCAAGAGGCACGCGAACAGGAGATCAAGCATCAGAAGGTTCCGGATCATTATCATGGAAATAGTGATGTGTATCGGCGCAAGCAGACGGAGTATCGCCGCCTGCGCGAAAAATATCGCAACGAAGCGATGCGCTACGACTCCGAGGCCCGGAAGCTGCGCGCTCAGGCGTCCCAGATGGAGAGCGAAGCCAAGGAGCCGCGGCACATCATCCGCGGGTGGGACGGTCAGCGGTCGGTTGTGCTGGTCACGCAGCGTAATCTGACGCGCGTGCTTTCAACGATTTCACCGGGCGACTTCATCACCTGGCGCGGCAACAAGACCCACAGCGATGCTGTTCTTGAAACCTGGGATGTGGTGCACATCGACCTCGCTGAGCGGCCGTCCGGTTTCGTCAATCGTCCGGGATAACGCAACAAGCCGCTATCAATTTCTTCCCCCCAGCGGCGCACGCTTGGGTTCGCCTGGCGAGCGGGGATACGCGCGCGGCGTTTTGCGCGCTTTTTCAATGATGACGATCACGCCTGTGGGCGTTGTCGCAGTCTCCACGACGTGACAATGCAGCAGGTGCAGGGCCTGTTTGCTTTCAGCGATTTCCTGCGCCGCCTGCTCGCCTTTCATCGCCAGGATGTGGCCGCCGACTTTCGCCAGCGGAACCGTGAGTTCCAGTAGCACGGGCAAACGGCCCACCGCACGGGCAAGCACCAGATCGTACTGCTCACGATGGTGTTTGTGATCCTGCCCCACGGTCTCGGCACGATCGTTGATGACCGTGACGTTGTTGAGCGCCAGTTCCCGCGCGACGTCCTGCAGGAACCGGGCTTTTTTGCCTGTCGCTTCAAGCAGGGTGAAATGCACTTCGGGCATCAAAATAGCCAGCGGAATTCCGGGCAGGCCGCCTCCGGAGCCGACATCGATAACCCGCCTGGCTTCAGCCGAACTGATGTACGGCATCAGCGTGAGACTGTCGAATATGTGGCGCATCCACGCCTGCTCGGGATCGGTGACCGCGGTCAGATTGAATCGCGTGTTGGCGTCAAGCAGCATCGCAAGATACAGAGCGATCCGATCCAGATCGCCCGAATCAAACGCAACGCCAAGCTCGCGCGCCTGATCCAGAAACGCTTCAGGGGGCGAAAGTTGTTTCACGCGTCCGGCTCCTGAACTTCGTCGAACTCAAACGATTTTCGCCACATGAAGCGAGGCCGGCGCAGGCCGATATTGAGCAGCAGGCCGATCATGAGCCACGCCGCCACCAGGCTCGATCCGCCGTAGCTGATAAACGGCAGCGTCATGCCGGTAATAGGCAACAGGCCAATGGTCATGCCGGTGTTGATCGCCATCTGCGCCATGAGCACCGCGACGATTCCCACCGCCACCAGCCTGCCGAACGGATCCTTGCACAACCCTGCGGTCAGCAGCCCGCCAATCAGAAACAGCGCGAACAAGCCCCAGGTCACCAGCGCGCCGAGTAGGCCCCAGCGGCAGCAGATCACAGCGAACACCATGTCGTTGTGATCTTCGGGCAGGTGGTTGTAACGGATCAACTCCGCTGCAGCCTCCTTTCCAACGCCGATAAGACCGCCGGCGCCCACCAGCGTCATCGCACGTGCGCCTTGATAACCGATGTCGTTTTCGTATCGAGGATCGCCTTTGACCTGCGCGATCATCGCGTTGATGCGGTCTTTTTGATGCGGACGCAGAAACGGATATGCCGCAGGCGCTGCTGCCAGCCCGATTGCAATGATCAGTACAATATGGCGCATGCGCGCTCCGGCGACGATCACCATGGCGAACAGCGTGGGAAAAAACAGCAGCGCCGTTCCAAGATCAGGCTCAGCCAGCACAAGCGCCAGCGGAATAAACGTCAATCCAAGCAGCATCAGCAGGCCGGTCAGCGTTCGGTGATTGCTTCGCGCCCGCAGATACGTCGCCAGCACCAGCACGTAGGTGATCTTGGCGAGTTCAGACGGCTGAAAGTCAGAAATGCCGAGGTTGATCCACCGCCGCGCGCCGTTGCGCGGCCGCACAATCGCTTCGGGCACGAATGGAATCAGCACAAAAAGCAGCAATCCCAACGCGACGAACATTGCTGGGTAACTCAGCCGCTCATACGTGCGGTAATGCGGCACAGCGACGACAGCAGCGGCAAGTATGCTCACGAGAAGAAACACCGCTTGCCGCATGGCGTAATCCGGTTCGCCCGGCCGCGTGACCGTGCCGATCGCCACCACTCCCAGCACGCTCAACCCAAACGACGCCAGCACGCACAGCCAGCCTGCGTTCATCCAGTTGACGCTCGATTTATGCAGGGCTTTCGCCTCGGTGCGCAATCCCGAAGGCGTAAACGGCTGCGTGCGCGTTGTCGTCGGCGGCGTTGTGGTGGCGGCGGTGATCTGCGTCAATCGTCACCTCCATCGTCTTCAGGCTCAACGATTGACTGTCCCCGGCCCGTGGTCACAGGCGAGGCATTCGGATCGCCCGGCAGATACCCTTCGGCCTGCAGAGCGCGAATGATCTGATTGGCAATCGGACCGGCAGTGCGGCCGCCGGATCCGCCTTTTTCAACAAGCACCGCAATGGCCTGCGTGGGACGTTTGGCGCCTTTGGGGCCGACTAAACCGACAAACCACGCGTGATCGACTGATACGTCGCTGCCGGGCAGTTTGTATGCCTGCGCGGTGCCGGTTTTTGCCCAGACGGTGACGTCCTGCGCATCGATAATGATGTCGCGCGGCGTTCCGGGTTCGTAATTGATGTGGTGGCCGGTGCCGTATTCCTCACCGACCGATTGCCGCAGTCCTTCCAGCACTGCGTCAACGAGGCGTTTTGAAAGCGGGAAATCCTCGCACCGCCGGGGACGATTGAGCAGCGATTCGTTCATCACCAACGTGGCGTCGCGCACAATGCCACCTCGCGCGAGCGTGGCGTAGGCGTTGGCTGCCTGCAGCGGCGTCCATGTGATTTCGCCCTGGCCGATGCCCATGATGACTTCGCTGAACTTGAGCTGGCCCTTGCGGCGGCGTTCTTCGATCAGTTCATCGCTCGGCACCTGTCCGGCGCTTTCGCCCTGCCAGATGATCGTGCCGTCTTTATCGCGCTGCAGCAGGCCTGCATGAAGAAGCTGCCCCAAGCCGAAGCGGCGCAGCCAATCCACCTGCCGCTTCATGCCGAGACGATCGCCCATAGTGTAGAAAAAGATGTTGCACGACCGCGCAAGGGCTTCCTCGGCTTTGAGTGGGCCGTGGCTTCGCATGCCGAAGCGAGACCGGTAGATCCAGCATCGCGCCACGTTCGGATTGTTCTCGAAATAATGGCCGGTGCAGTTGATGGAAGCGTTGAGATCGTGAACGCCTTCGGTTACCGCTGCAGCAAGCGTAAGCGGTTTGAGAATTGAACCGGGCGGATAGACGCCTTCGGATGCGCGATTCACCACCGGCTGATTGGCCTTGCGCTGCTCTTCTGTCATCACCTCGCCCATGGCCATCGTGGGCATGGTCACCATGGCCAGAATCTCGCCGGTCTCCACCTCCAGCACCACGGCGGCAGCATTCAACGGCGTTCCGACGGGAAGAGCTGTGTTGTTCTGCCACGGCTGCACTTTGGTCAGGCCGTACTCCGGCGAGAGGATCGCCTGCACGCGGGCCTGCAGAGCGATATCCAGTGTGAGCTGCAGATCGCGTCCGGGCTGCGGTTCGATGCGCACCTGTTCGCCGGTATCTTTGCGTTCGCGCACCTGTCCGCGCAGGCCTCGCAGGACATCTTCGAACACGCGCTCAACGCCTCGCGACCCCGCTGCGTCGCCGGGCCGGTATCCGCCCAGATCGACGACCTCGCGCGTTGCAGGATCGACAAATGGTCGCCGCTGCACATCCTCGGCCCAGATTTCATCGCGCATGCCGCCCAGAATGTGGTCGGCTACGCCGAACACCGGCACAATCTGCGTTTCATTGCTGCGGATCGGCCGGGGCAGGCTGGCGCGAGACAGCGGCACTTCGGCAGTCAGCCAGGGATATTCGCGGCGGCGCGAATCCTGCACTTCAAGCATGTCGGGCCAGCGCTCCGCCAGTCGCATGAACGCAAAGGCCACTTCATTGGAAACGCGGGGCAGAACGACGTGCGGCTGGGTCTGCTCACGAATCGGCTGATATTTGAATTCCGACTCAGCGATGCCGAACTTCTTGTTCTCCGCGCGCCATTGCCGCTCCCACGATGCAGACGCCTTGGCCAGCACGTCGGCCTTGATCGCGTCCAGCCGTTTCTGAAGCTCTTCATGCGTGAGATTGCCCAGGCGGCGAATCTCAAACCAAAGCTGCTCGCACTGGGCTTCCCACTGGCCCTGGCGCTCGCGGATCGCTGCTTCGCGCTGTTCGGGGCTCATGGACAGCCACGTTGAGCGGCCGAGTTCGCGCCTCGCCTGCGCCACCGCTTTGGCTCGGGGCCAGGCGCCGATGATCACATCGTATTCCACCGCAACGTCGTAGCTGGCGCGGTCCTGCGCCAGCACCCGGCCGTGCCGATCGAGAATCCTGCCGCGATAGGTGGGCAAAAAGATGTGCCGCTCCAGCCTCGCTTCAGCAATCGAGCGCCGCTCTGCGCCTTCGAGCACCGTCAGTCGATACGCCTGCACCGTCAGCGCGACGAATATCACAGCGCACAAGGCCAGGAGCAGCAGCAGGCGGCGGTGAAACATGCTCGGAATGTACTTGTGCATCTTCGTCATGGGCGGAGAACCCGGCGTCAGGCGCTGCAGCTATATCATCCGCATTCATACCATCGACCGAAGCCCCCCACGAATTGCAATCAGTGTACGTCCTTTCTCCCGCAGCGATCGCCTGCGGAGGCATTGAGTTGCCCATCAGCTGGCCTCAGGCAGGTGCGATTTCCGCCACATCCTCTCTCTGCACGTGCAGAAGCGCGTGGGGACGCTGTGATCGCTCAGGCGGTTGCTCCTGACGTCTCAGTGATTCGGGCAAACCGAACTACTGGACTACTGGCGATTGGTGACCTGTCACGCTGGCCGACGTTACACGTTGAACAGGAAGTGCACCACGTCGCCATCCTGCATGCGGTAGGCTTTGCCTTCGCTTCGAAGTTTGCCTGCCTCGCGGATGGCTTTTTCGGTTTTGTATTTCACCAGATCATCAACGTGATAGCACTCAGCTCGAATAAAGCCGCGTTCGATGTCGGAGTGGATGCTGCCTGCCGCTTCCGGCGCCGTTGCGCCGATGCGGATGGGCCAGGCGCGCACTTCCTTTTCCCCAGCGGTGTAGAACGACGCCAAGCCAAGCAGCGTGTTTGCTGCGCGCGCCAGAGGGCCGATGGCCGGTTCGGTCAGCCCCATTGATTTGAGCATTTCCTCTCGATCGGCTTCTTCCAGCTCAGCCAGTTCGGCTTCGAGTTTGGCGCACACCGCTACTGCCTCGCCGCCAGCTGACTGCGCGTGACGAAACACCGCCTGCGCGTGCGTCGATTCGCCCGCCAGATCGTCTTCCGCCACGTTGGCCACATAGAGCACGGGCTTGGCGGTGATCATGCCGTAACTGCGCAGAATGGCTCGCTCCGCATCGGTCCACGTTGCTGAGCGAATGGGCTGGCCCTCGCTGAGCATGGATTGCACCTTCTCCAGCACCGCCACGCGGGCTTTAGCGTCGGCATCGCCAGACCGCGCGGTGCGGGCGGCTTTGTCGAGTGCAGACTCAGCGACCTGCAGGTCGGCCAGCGCGAGTTCGGTGTCCATCGTGTCGATGTCGCGTACAGGGTTGATGTTCTGCGAGCCGCTGCCATCATCGAAGCATCGCACGACGTGCAGCACCGCATCGACCTGCCGCACATGCGCAAGAAAGGCGTTGAGTTTTGCTGCGCCGCCGCTGGCTGCACCAGGCGCGACGCCGGGGATATCCACGAACTGAATCGTGGCGTGGACGATCTTTTTGGTGGGGATATACGAGGCGATCACCTCGAGGCGCGGATCGGGAATCTTCGCCACGCCCACGTTGGGTTTCAGCCCTGCTCCACCCCCGCCGCCGGAGGCAAATCCGCTCGCCTGGCTGCCGGTGAGAGCGTTGAACAAAGTTGTTTTGCCCGATCCGGGCAGGCCGACAATCCCGCATTCCATAGTGGTCGATCTCGCTTGCACAAAGTGAAAGTTGCAGATCGTAGCGGACAAGCGGATCGATTTCACGCCGCTCGAATCAGCTTCGAGCCAGCGTTCGCGCATCGGCCTGCATTATTTCGCTAAAGCTGGCGCGCAGGTCGTCACACCCACGCTGCGGGGCGCTTCACCGCCTCATCCAGGGTTGCCAGGTATTCATTCGCTGGGATCTCGATGCAGCCGAACTGGTCCAGATGTTCGTTCCAGAACTGCGTATCCAGCAGGAGAAAGTTGCGTTCCTGCAGTCGGCGCACCAGATGCACGAGGCACACCTTGGACGAGTTGCTGCCGCCGCGCTCAGGTCGGCTGAACATCGATTCACCGAAAAACGCGCTGCCGAGATGGACGCCATACAGCCCGCCGACCAGCGTGCCGTCCAGCCAGGCTTCGACGCTGTGGGCATAGCCGCGTTTGTGCAATTCGACATAAGCGAGAATCAGCGATTCGTTGAGCCAGCTCAGGTTCGTGCGGCTGCGCGGCCCGGCGCACTGGCGTATCACCTGTTCGAAGGCGGTATCGGTGCGGATGTCAAATCGCCCTTTGCGCACTTCACGGGCGAGATTCTTCGACACGTGAAACGCATCAGGCGGCTGCAGCGGAATGATGCCGCGCGGATCGGGACAGTACCACTCGATGCGCTGCGTGTACGAATCGCACATCGGAAACAGCCCGTGCGCGTAGGCCCACAACAGCAGCGAGACATTCGGCCGCTGCGGGTCGGCGTCCATCGGCGGGTCGTCGGCGAGAAAATTGTAATCCTCGCTGGCTGCTGGATTTGGATGAGCGTGTTCGCGGGGCATGCCACAATCAACATTCACAACCCAATTGCATTGCTGTAGAGTATGCCTGCATACCTTCGGAGGGGCTCACATGCGCCTGTTCTTTTTACCGGTTGCGGTCAGCACGCTGCTGACATCCACGGCTGCCCTCGCCCAGCCGCGCGTGATCATCACCGAGATCATGTACAACCCCAATTCCAACGAGCAGCGAGGCGAAACCGAATGGGTTGAAATCGCCAACGTAGGCTCTGAATCCATCGCAATCAACAACTGGCGGCTGGATGACGAAGATCAAGCCGATTGGGGCAAATTCAGCTGTATGCTTGCGCCAGGCGACGTGGCGGTGCTCATCAATGGCGATGCAGTGACCGAAGAACAGTTCCGCGCAGCATGGGACGTGCCGACGGGCGATTCAGAGCCTGCGCACGATGCGTCAGAAGCGCGACGATATCTGGTGATTCCGGTTTCATGGGGCGGACTCGCCAACTCCCCTTCCAGCGAGAACGAAATCCTCCGCCTGCGCGATGAGAATGACGCCATTGTCTGCGAGGTCAACTTTGACGACGCCAACGACTGGCCGTCGTTTCGCGCCGGCGATGGGCCGAGCATTTACCTGCTCGATCTGACCGCAACTGATCTCAACCGCGGCAATCTGTGGGCGCGATCCGAAGCAGGCAAAGCCGGCGCACGCAACAATGTCAAAACCGACATCTTCAACGGCGTTGACATCGGCTCTCCCGGTTATGTGCCCGGACTGACAGCGCAAGGCGTAGTTGCTGCTGCCCAATCTGATGGCAAAACGCCGCAGCCCGAACCATCTGCGCAAACGCAATCGCCCCCAGCCGCTGCCGACGATGACGCCCGCAATGACGTTATCGACTACTGACAAACGCCGGCACGCAACATATCAGCAGATCACCAGCGATTCTCAGCTTCACGTTCTGGGCATCGGGTGATCCAGATCTGCGGTTCTCCGGACGACGGGTTCAATGTGCAGCCGCTTTGCGTTATGCTGCCCCGATCCAAAGGAGACTGCATGCAATGAAATACCGCCGACTCGGCATGTGGGGCGTCAAACTTTCAGAAGTAGGATTGGGTTCGTGGCTGGTTTTCAATCAGGGCGATCAGGAGCTTGCTGACACGCTGCACCGAACCGCCTATGAGCAGGGCATCAACTTCTTTGATACAGCCAATGCGTACGGCCGGGGGCTGACCGAGGTGTTGGTCGGCAAGGCGCTCAAGCCGTTCCGCCGCGACACATTCGTGCTGGCCACCAAGGCCTACTGGCCGTTTGATCCCGATTGGCCGTTTCCTGGCGCCAACGATCGCGGTTTAAGCCGCAAGCATCTGTTTGAGCAGTGCCACGCATCGCTTCGCCGGCTTGATGTTGAATACATTGATCTTTATCAGTGCCATCGCTTCGATGAGGAAACGCCGCTGATTGAAACCTGCCGCGCGATGAACGATCTGATCAACGCGGGCAAGGTGCTGTACTGGGGTGTGAGCGAATGGACAGCGGAGCAGATTTTGGAAGCGGTGGCGATTTGCGATGAGCACGGCTGGCATCGTCCGGTAAGCAATCAGCCGCTGTACAACATGCTCGAGCGCCACTGGGAGGCGGATGTGTTTCCCACCTGCAAGCGCCTGGGCATGGGGATCGTGAACTTTTCGCCGCTGGCGGAAGGTCTGCTCACCGGCAAGTACAACACCGGCATCCCGCCGGGCACGCGCGCTGCGGATGAGAAAACCGGCCAGTTCATCAAGCCGCGGCTGACCGAAGCCAATCTCGCAATCATCCGCAAGCTCGGCACGTTAGCTGAGGGCATGGGCATCTCGCTGGCGCAGCTTGCGCTGGCGTGGTGTCTGCGGCGGTCGGAGCTGACCAGCGTGATCATCGGCGCAACCAAACCGCAGCAGATCATCGAGAACGCCAGGGCCAGCGAGGTCAAGCTCGATGATGAAGTGCTGGAGCGCGTCAACGTGATCCTCGGCGGATAAGCACGCGCAATACATACATATGAGATGTGTGGCGCTTGGCGCATCATGGCGTGACGATCACTCGTCAAAATCGTCAGCCTGAGCGGGTTTCCAGCCCTGCGCCTTTTTCTCGCGCAGCACCGCATCAATTCTTCGAGCCACTGCGCTGATGGCTGCCCCCGGCTCTCGCGTGCGGTTTCGCGCTGCTGTTTGATTGCTGGCATTGCGATCACCATCACCTGTCGGATACAGCGAGCGGCTTTCCCGCAGCAGTTGCTCCACCACTTTGCACTGGGATTTGGCGCTTATCCGTGCCGTCACCCACCCGGAAGGCGCGAGCGTGCGAAACGAGTGACGCTCGATCCAGATGTATTGCTCGACCACCGCGTCCGCTCGAGACTTTTCGAGCTTGAAATCAACGCCGACTGCATCGCCCGACTTGGTCAGCCAGACATGCGCCAGCAGCCGGGGTTTTTTCATGTTCCCACCGGGTCCGGGCAGCTTGTACGCCCGGCCGCCCCACTGCACGGTTGAAAATACGCCCGGCAGCGCGTTGAGCGTCCGGCTGATGGATGCCTGAATGTCGGCGATATTCGACCTGGCCATGATCATCATGGTAGTGGCCTGCCTCCGCTCGATATACGCAATCGCCCGGGATGAGGTGAGTTGAGCCGAGTTGAGCAATGGATCGCCTCGCGGAGCGTTCATCATGGCGTCTCGGTTTCAGGCGTTGAGGTGGTGCATGAATGCATGCAGCAGCAGAAAATCAGCGAATCGGTGCAGAAAAACCGATTTGCTTTGCTGCATTGATTCACTTCAGCTCAGCGCATCAACGCAGTTCTTCGAGACCTGCCTGTTTTTGCCCATGCCGATCCTTGTGGCAAAAACCGCTGCGCGTCTTGCAGGATTGGCGCAACCGCGTCACTATTGACGGCAATGAGGCCGGCAGGACGCCGCTGCGTCAGCATCAAGTCTTTCTGTGAATGAGTTATGGCCATGACGACCATCCAACAGCTCGAACAACGACTCGCCCTGCTTGAATCTGAACTGGCCCGCGGCAGGAAAACCGCCCGGCGCTACCGCATGCTCAGCGCGATTCTGGGCATGTCCATGCTCGCAGGCATCGGCATGGCGGCGGCGAAGCTGCCCACGATCGCTGAGGTCATTCAAACGCGCCGGCTGGAAATTGTCGATGCGCAAGGGCGGCTGGTGCTTGCAGCTTCCGCAGGCGAGCAAGGCGGTCAGCTTGATATCTGGGACGCCAACGGGCGCAACACCTTCCGCGCCAGCACGAACAGCCAGGGCGGCGATGTGGCGATCTGGAACACGCGAGGCGTCAATGTGTTCGGCGCGTTCGCTACCGAACAGGGTGGCGAGGCGGCCATTTGGAATGCAGCCGGTAACCGCAACGTGCGCATGCTCGCTGAGGCGCAGGGCGGACGTGTGGATGTGTACAACGCCAAGGATGACGTGACGCTTTCGGCGTTCAGCAGCGCAGCGGGCGGATTGCTGGATATGCGGGCTTCGGACGGCCAAAGCGTTGTGCTGACCGGCGCCACCGCGTCAGGCGGCACGCTTGCGGTGAGCAATGCTGCGGGGCATGTCATCGGCTCGATTGAATCGGATAACAGCGGCGCGGGGCGCATCAATATCGCCAACGCCCAAGGCCAGTTGTGCGTGGCTGCGGCAGCTTCAAGCGTCGGCGGCAGGATGGAGATGCTCAACGCGGCAGGCCATGTCGTCTATTCCGGCGGCGTCGCTGCGGACGGCGCGGGCATGCTGCAACTGACCAACGCCGGCGGCCTGCGCACCTTTGCCGCCATGTCGGAAGCCGATGGCAACGGGCGGCTGGATGTGGCCAACGACGCTGGGGAGTCGGTTTTCATGGTGCAGGCGCTGCAGGATTCGGGAGCCATGCTGGCGATGTCGAACAGCGCCGGTCGGCAGATGTTCAAGTTCATCGCCCGGCCGCAGGGCGGATTGCTGAACATCATGAACGGAACCGGAGTTCCGGTGTACGTTGCCGGCGCTGCAGACAGCGGCCAGGGCGGTGTGATGCAGATGCGCAACAGCCGGGGCGTCCGCATTTTCTCTGCCGGCGTCGACGATCACGACAACGGACTGATCTCCGTCTGGAATGCCGACGGCCGCAGACCGCAGACGCTCAAGCCGGGCTTTCAGGAATATTGAATCGCTGCGATGCCGCTTTGAGACGAGCTTCAACTGAACGTGTGAGCCTGAAGTCTGGATGAGGCAGAAAAGCCGGCGCTATTTTCGCCTTCGCCTGAAGAGGCGAGCGGTGTAGCGATGCGCGTGATAGTCGGATCGGCTTTTGATCTTCGATATCAGTCCGTTATCAAAGTTCATCGCCCACATACGTGGACGCGAATGCGCTGGATTGAAGATGGGAAATTTCAGATTCGAGATTTGAGATTTGAAATCTGAGATTCAACGTTTGTGCAGATGAATCTCAGTGAGGTGAATCTCAGCGCTGTACGCTATGCGAGTATGATGCGCTTATCCGCTTCTGCTGCGCATAAGACAGATATGCCGGAACGCCTCGGTTTCGAAGCGTCGCGCTTGAATCAGGATCGTGACCGTTGTGATTGTCCTAGCGCGTGTGACTGCTGCAGCTGCGCTACGCTGCGTTGCCCTGGCTTTGGGCGCGCTGCTGGGCTGCGATGTAGCGGCAGATCAAACCGGCGACAAATTGCTGATGGCTCGGATTGAACGAAAAATCAAACGCCATACCTGCGTAGAGGTGATGGCTTGATTCCATGTGCGAATGTACGAGCTTGCCCGTTGCGCAGATGGGGGTTTTCAGCACCGGCGGAAGCGCGATGCGCATCCAGAACAATTTATGCCGCACAAGGCTCTGGGCATCTTCGGGTTCGATGCGCAGCCCTGCGCCGCCCCCGCCGAGGTTGAGCATGGTGGCGGTGAACTTCGGCCCCACTTCAGGCATCACCGCCTCGCTGTCAAGCGACTTGAAATCGCCTTTATCGCCAGCGTCTGTAAGCCGCCCCATTTCAATTTCGTATTGAATCTCACAGGCGCGCTCCGCCACCACAACCGATTTGGGATCGATCAGCGGCCAGAGTTCAACCTGCGGAAGATGCAGTGCGGTTGTTTCAACGCGGTAGTGGCTTCGACGCTGACAGCGATCGACCTTTTCGGGCATGGCCAGCCGGAGAGCTGCAAGGCCCTGGCGATCGCGGCTGCGCATCACGATTCTTCCCAGACACCGGGTGTTGAACATCCAGCGGTTCTGGCCGATCGCCAGAATGGCAGCCAGAGTGATGCCGGTTTCAATGGGCACTTCTCTGCCCAATGCGGTGGGTTGTTCAACAAGTATCTCATCATCGCTCAACCCGAGGATGCGAACGCGCCACACCAGATGCGATGGCCTGGCGGCATCATGGCGCTGAACGCTGCTGGCGCTCTCAGCATTTTCGGAGCCTTCGCGAGTTCTGGAGCTTTCAGGGGCTCCGGGCACTGACGCCACTGCGATTTCAAGTGAACCGTTCCGTTCGTACACCTGACGAAGGCAGCGTCGCCATTCCAAAGTTCTCGATCGATTTGCTGGCACGAGTGGTCCCCTGGTTCAAAAGGCTCTCAGCCTTCGCAATCCTGAGCGTAGTGGAAGTATCGACCGCCAGCGGCGGGTACTTCATTGCAAGCTGCAACATGCAATGGGCTGCAGATCAGGCAGGTCGGGTCAGCACAAGCAAACCCGACTGGGGGATTTGGGCAGGCGCCGATAATCCTGCCAGACGCGCAGCAAGTCGAAGCGCCCCTTCGCACCAGAGCCGATAGCGCTGATCCTGTGCCTTGAATTCCCAGCAGTCCGGATCCACAGCCTTCCCACGGCGAACGGTGAATACCGCGTCGCTGGGCGACCACACCATCTGCAGCTGGCCATCCTCGCTCAGTCCCGAAAGCCAATTGCCTTCCGTCAGTTCGGGCCAGAGATCGTGCGGAATGTCATCGAGAATCAATGCGCCGCCCGGCCGCAGGGCTGCGCGAATCCGCTGCATGATCGCCACGGCTGCATCAACGTCAGCAATGGTCATGAATGTGTTGCCCACGCACAGCACCGCATCGAACATGTCAGCCGGCCAGTCCATTGCAGCAAAATCAGCCTGCCGCAATTCCGCATGCGCGTGCGATGCAGCCAGCGCGGTTCTGCACCGCGCCAAAGCCGCAGCATCGCGATCAATGCCGATGATCTGATGTCCCTTTGCCGCCAGCGGCACGAGCACGCGCCCGCCTCCGCAGCCAAGTTCCAGAACCTGCCGCGGCGGTGTGCCGAGCCACTGCAGCAGGCCGTCGATCTGCGCCTGTGACCGTGCCGGATCGTGCGGCTGATCGTCAAGCCATGCTGACACGTGCATTTCCTTTTCTGACAAGCAAGACAGCGCCACCGACAATCGGGCGAATTACACTTTCACGTGCAGTTGCGAAGCAAGCTGCTCCACCAGCTTGCGGCTGCGAAGTTGCTGCTGGCGCGTGAGCGGTTGATGACCGTAGCGGGCGAGATAGAACAGTTCAGTGATGCGGCTGACCAGCGCAGCTTCCTGCGGATGCGAGTGTGACAACGCTGCAGCGTATTGCATGGGCGGCTGCCAGTCGGGCTTGGCCAAACCGGCCTGCTGCAGCACCTGCAGCATGTCCAGATAAAACCCCAGTTGGCGCAGCATGCGCTGGTATTCCGCGCCGCGCACGTGCTGCAACTGCAGTGTGTGGCGGATCGCCATTGATCGCCGCATGAGCTTGATCAGCGCGACAATGGCAATAAGCAGCGCGAAGGCGACGATGCCCATCCAGATGTAACCTGCCGGTCCGAGGTAGAACGCAGCATTGATGCGCGCCATCCACTCGCGGACGTCCTGCAGCATGGCGGTCAGCCGAGTGGTCCAGCCGCGATTGATCGTCTCCGCCAGTTGCGCCTGAGACGTGCCGTCAAAGGCAATGAACGTGCTGCTCCAATCGCTTTCCACTCGCTCATAAGCCCAGCGGACGCGGTCGGCAAAGGTGGTCGGCGTCTGGTGCGTCGCCTGCAATATCGCAGCGGGCGTCGGATCGAACGTCGTCCATCGATGCGGTCCGGTGGCGACTTCAACCCAAGCATGGGCGTTCGATTCCAGCACCACATACTGCTGCGTCGTCTCGTCGTAGTCGTAGGCCAGATACCCCGCTACGAGCCGCGCCGGCACGCCGACGCTTCGGCACAAGAGCGTCAACGCAGAGGCGAAGTATTCGCAATGCCCCCGCCGCCCTTCTTCGAGAAAATGCAGCGCCGGATCAGTCTCAGGGCCACGATAGGTCACCGTGCTTAAGTCGGTGGTGTACTGGAACAAATTGGAATGCAGATACCGGGTGAACGCTTCAGCTACGGATTGGTTCCACGTCCAGCGTTCATCAAGGCGCGGCCGCTCGATCGGCACTCCTTCCTGAGCCAGAATTGATTCTGCAATTGCGCGAAAACGTGCCCGGGATTCTCGCGACCATCCCGACCGCATGCTGCGAAAATGCGTTCTTCCACGGGTCAGATCTTCCAGCAGCGCATCGGATGGTTCTGCATTCACTCCCACGCGGTACGACAGCACCCGCCTTGCTGCATCGGTGGTTTGTATCGTCTGCCGTGCAGGGTCGTATTGAAGGTCTACGCGCGAATCAAACAGCACCGAGACGGGTGCAGGGATCGTAAAGACTGGCGTGACGCCGTTGTGAGCGCGAGCCAGGGCGATATCGAGCGTGTAAGGCGCATTGTCCGCAGTTGCATCAGTTTGCAGCGACACAGTGCTCGCAGGCGATGCGCTGAGTTCAATCGGCATCCCCTGCCCCCTCGACCAGCGTCCCCGCCCATCGTAGCGGTCCAGCACCGTGCCGCGCAGGCGCAGCGGTTCAGGCCAGCGAATCGGCTGTCCGGATGCGTCGCGCACCGTCAGGCTCAACACCTTGGCGCGCGACTCGCTGATTTGGCCGCCCGCGATCAGATCCACGTCCCACGAAAACTGCGTGATGCGATTGGGCAACGGCGATCGCATCGAACCGAACATGTCCCCCCCCACATCGCGCGGAAATCCGACGAACATCAGCACGCTGAACGCCAGGCCCGCGATGCCGATGCACATCGTCAGCAGCTTGAACTGCGCGCCTGCGTTTCGGCCGATGATGGGGCGCAGGGGCGGAACCAGCCGATAGCCTTCAGCAATTGTTCTCTGCCGTTCGTCGCGTGACTGTTCATACGCAGCGTACAACTGATACAGCAGCAGCACGTACAGCCCCAGCGCGATATACGCGAGCATGATCACGCCGAAAAACAGATCGGTGGATTGCAGGCAGCCGGTCATCATCAGCAGCATGCTGAGCGTCAGAAGATGCGCATGATCGCGTGCCGTGCGGCGTTCGTAGAGCTTGATAAGCGTCAGCCAGATCGCGAATCGCCCCAGTACGCCCATCACATCGTGCCGATTCTGAACCAGATCGACAAAGACGCTCAGCGAAGCGGCAATGACCAGCAGATTGGCCACCCAGCGCGGCAGCGTTCGGCCGCGCGGTCCTTCGGTGATGTACCAGCTCAACGCCGCCAGCGTGCCTGCCACCAGCAGCAGCGGCACGCTCTTTTGCGCAACGCACAAGCCGGCGATGGCCAGCATCACCAGCGCAAAGGACATGGCGGGGAAACTGCGCAAGAGCTTCATGCCGCCGCCTCCGCTCCTGCATCAAGTTTGCGGTGCGCCATTGAGCTGCGCTGCAGCATGGAAGCGCTGTCCCAGCCGATCGTTCTCACTGCAAGCGAATCAAGCTGCCGACCGGTGAGGTACAGCGCATCAGCCGCCATCGGCAGAAGATTGACCCGATCAGGCGAGACGACAATCTGCCCGGCGCGTTCGACCTCCCGCAATGGCGGTTGCTGCGTCACCTCGCGAGGCGCGTCAAGATCAATGCTCGCCAGCGCAGCCATGATCTTGTGGATGTGCCAGTACCCTCGGCGAATAGCGATGGGCGTGTGCTGCGGGATGCCGAGTATCGTCAGTCCGACTTCAAATCCCTCGCGGTCTGCAGCGTGAACGATCGACGCAGCCAGGCTGATTGCGCGCTCCTGCAGTTCCCGAAGAGCAGGCCCGTCGATATCCGCCGCCTCCGCCTGACCGGTCAGGTCCAGAAGCACACGCAGCTTCGCGGGGCTGGGTTTGGTGCGCTCGATGACCACAAGGTCATCCAACTGCGCGGTGCGCCGCCACGCGATGTGACGCATGCTGTCGCCCAACTGGTATTCTCGCAGACCGAAGTAATCATCGCCTGCGCCGGCATGTTGCGAGATGCGCATGCCCATGGAGCGGGGCGGGACGACGCGATTGAGCAAATCCCGACGCAGTTCATACAGCCGCGGGTAAATCAGCGTGTGCTGGGGCTGAGAGAGCTTGCGCATCTTACGGATGATGTTGAATGGAAACGTCGTCCAGATATTGACTGAATCGAACGAAGCGACGCCGCGCTGCGTGGGCCAGAAGATCGCTTCGCCGTGCACGACCTCGCGCGGACCAATGTGCATGACCCACGCACGGGCAGGCTTCATCAACAGCCGCCAGTTCCTTGCGCCGCCCTGCGCATTGGTGCGCTCTTCAAAATGAATGTTGAAGGCGGGCAGCCAGCGGCTCCGATTGGTCACCGAATACCGCACGACCAGCGGCTCCCCCACCGCGCCATGCCGCGGCACGATCCGCCGAACGCGAAGGGATGCGATGGTTTTCGCAGCCAGGAGCCAGGAGATGAACAATCCCGCCACCATCACGCTCATCACCCAGAACAGCAGGTTGTTCTGGTTGTTCATCGCCGCCAAGGCCACAAGGGTCAGCAGGCCAACATACATCAATCCTGTGACATGGGGCTGAATGCGACGAATCATCGGGATTGCTGCTGAAAAATACGCCGACGCTCACTCGCCCGTGCCGACACATCCGAATTGCGGCGGCGTCAACGAGGGGCGGAGTGAAGTATGGTAGGCGGCAGGGTTGAACAGGCGGCGGCACACGATGCGCCGGCAGAGCACTTATGCCGCTGCTTTCACCGCTGCTGCGAGGTCAGAATCTTACCGAAACTGCTCATAATCGCGCATCCAGTCGTCTTCTTCGCTGTCGGCCGGCGTTGATGTGCCCGGCGCAAGCGTGATGAGCAGACGCCATTTTTTCTGATTCGGCGGCAGCTTCATGAGCGTGTCAGCGTTCTGATTGCCTCGGTGGATTGCCTGTACGCGCCACTGCTCTTCCATCCAGCCTGCGCCGAATTCGTTCAATAAGAGCGTGAACTCTCCGCCTGTATTGGTGCGCGTGCGGCCAACGAGATATCGGTTTGGCTTATTGGGATCGCGATGCACGAGCACTTCCGCACCGGCAATGCCCGGCTGCTGGAGCCGCTCGTCGGATTCATGCACCACTTCAATATCGCTGTAGGAACCATGCACAACCTTGCCGCGCAGCGTATACGCGTTGCAGCCGGTCAGCAGCCAGCACACGCAGACCACTGCCAAAATCGAGAAACAGGTTCTTGATGCTTGCTTCATGACCATCCGTTCCTTCTCTGTCGTCTGTCATACATACTGCTGCGGGCACAGGGAAAAAGCGCCGCTGCAGGTTCGTTACATTCGTTGCGAGTAGCGTGCGAGACTTTCTCAGCAAGCTGGACGTGCGTCGGCAACCCTGCGATCAGTCGCCCAGCGGACTGAACCTTGTACCATGTTTCCGTGGTTTACGTGGAATCAGCGCCATCGGTTGATGCGCTCTGGTCTGTTTCGCTGACGGGCGCTTCATCATCATCGTGCGCTGCATCGTCTTTTGCTTCTTCTTTTTCTTTCGATGCCTGCGCCTTCTCCGGTTCGGGCTGGCTCGGCTTGGCGGACGCCTCTGGCGACAGTCCCTTGACTGCGGGCAGATCATCGAGGCTTGCCAGGCCGAACACCTTGAGGAACTCCTTTGTGGTGCCGTACAGCATCGGCCGCCCAAGCTCCTCAGCCCGGCCGACGATCTTGATCAGCCGCCGCTCCATCAGGCCGCGCAGCACCTCGCCGCTGGCGACGCCGCGGATCGCTTCGATTTCAGCCCGCATGATCGGCTGGCGATAGGCGATGATCGCAAGGGTTTCCAGGGCAGGCTGGCTGAGTTTGGATTGCTGTCTTTCCGTATGCAGGCGGTGCAGCAGCGGGCCGAACGTCGGCAACGTCAGGAGTTGCCAGCCGCCGGCCAGCCGCTCAGCTCGAAACGAGCGCCCCGTCTGCTCGTACTGCGCATTGAGTTCGCGGATCGCGCCGGAAACAGCCTTTGACGCTCCCTTGGCAGGAATCCCCAGCACTTCGGCCAGACGCGCTTCGGTCAGGGGGCGATCGGTGCTGAGCAGCACCGCTTCAATGCGAGCGGACAGCGGCTGATCCGCAACGGGCACGGCATCGGCGGTCATCTCCTCCGGTTCGCCATTGCCTGCTTCAAGTTCCACCACGCGCGCCTCCGCTGCATTTTCGTGTTGAGTTGATGTCATGGCACCGCGTAGCGTACCACGAGGAATTGAGAAACGCAGAACGCTGTGTGCAGAAATTGGCTTTCGGATGTGCTTCCGGATATGCCGATCGGAGTAACGCCGAACGCCAGCCGCATGCAATAAAGGCGCACGAAGATATCTGCTGTTTACTTTTTTTATGTCGCGCAGCATGATCGTCGCAATGCAATCACTGCGATACCCCCCGCCGCTACTTTGCTGTTGCGCGGTAGGTCATGACGTGCCTGATGCCTGGCCCGGGCCGAAAGAACCGGACAAGCCGGATTGGAAGGATTAGATTGCGCCGCCGCGCTCCGCCATGCCGCGAGCCAGATCGCATTTGGTGCGTGCCCGCTGCTGGTCGAGCATGACCTTTTCCTGGTCGAGGCCGGACTGCAGCACCCGGGCATTGGCCTCGGCAAGCTCGGCCTCGGCATCCCGCAGCGAGAGGCTTTCAGCGGGAATGGCGTTTTCCGTCAGCAGCACCAGATGGCCATCCTGCACCTGGGCGAATCCACCGTCGATGTAAAACCACCGGCTGCCGCCTTCGGGGAAATCCAGCCGCAACCGACCGATGCCCAGGCGCGCCAGGAACGGCGAGTGGCCCGGCAGCAGACCGAACTGCCCATCCCATGCGGGAACCGAGGCGTATGTCACATCGTCATCGAGAATGGATGCGGACGGGGTCACAATCGAGCAGCGAAAGGATTTAGCCACGGCGAACTCCAGAAAACGCGAAACCGGCCGATCCGTCGGCCATGCTGGAAAGCCAAACAGTGTAGCCGCCAAACCCCGCTTCGGGGAGTGCAGGCGGGCAGAAATGCCCTCACCCCCAACAAGATATACGCCAATCACATGACAGCAGCAAACAGATCGCCGCCAGCCCGATGGTTACCGCTGCGCGAGCTATGGGGTTGTGTGCTGATCCTTGCTGCCGCTCAGGCGAATTGCGATGCTTGCATTGGTGTATGCCGGATCGTCGGTGACTTCGCGCACGATCAGCGGCAAAAGCCATGCGGGAAACTCAACAGGCGCATCAGGCCGGGCCAGTTCGACCTCAGCCAGATAAAGCTCAATGCCGTCAAACACATCGATTTCCCACACGACGCCTGCAGATTCAACCGGCACGCGATAGCGCTTTTTGACAAGGCGACGCCCGCGTGTTCGAGGCCAGTTCCGCTCAAACTGCTCGCTGCTGATGACCCGTTCGATTTCGGTTCGCGCAATGCCCGAACCGGTTTTGATCGAATGCGTGCAGAGAACTGATCCGTCGGGCAATCGCGTTCGGCGCAGCCGCCCATGCGTCAGATCATCTTTGAGATCAGGCGGCGGCATGTCGGGATTGAGATAGCCTTGCTCAATGTGCCAGACTTCCGCCCCTGCGGGCAGCTCCGGCATCGCGCGAAGAAGAAACTTGCGCTCGATCTCCAGCGAATCGGCGGATTCCGGCAGCGGCGCTGATGACGAAGTTGGCGGCGGTGCGTGATCGCTCACGCTGACATGCTCCGCGGTGAATCGTCGGATTCAAGATTCTGATTAGCGTTGCGCATAACTCGAAGCGCTGCGGTTGCCAGTTCGCGCAGCCGGCCGGGCATGCGATGATCTTCCTGCAGGTCTCGAAAGCCTCGCTCAAGCGCAGCGTCGGACTGCGTGCTGATGCGGGTGTTGAAGCGCACAAGCGCTGCTGCAATGGAGGCGACGTACAGCCGCACTCCCATGCGCCGGTCAGCCGCCGTCTCGCCGAGAATACGGAGCGTCTTGAACACGTTCTTGGCCTGCCGAAGCTGCGCCAGGGTGACGGCAGGGTTGGCGAGCAACGCTTCTGCGGTGGGCTGAGTGGGATCGATGTCGCGGGCCAGCCAGTCGGCAGTAGTCGTCACCGGATTGTGCATAGCGTCCAATGCCCATTGCAGCGCCTGGCCGATGTCGTTGTGTGGCACGTTGCTCATTTCTACCGCTCCAGTTGCCCCAGAAGTTCGCGAAGTTCCGGTTCGGTCTGCATCGGATCGCTTACCGTTGAGCTGACCTCGGCAATCAGCGCCTTCACGAAGCGTCGCTTGATTGTAATCATCATGTTGGCGGCCTGGGCTGCATCGTCCAGATCCAGACGCGTCACGAGCTTTTCATAAGAAACCCGTTCTTCGCCGAACAGCATCGGCCGAACCACGCGCGCTTCAAATACCTCCCAGTGAGCATCCAGTCCCGCCGCTCTGCAGCTTTCACGCACCTGCTCCAGCACGCGGCGGATGAGCGTGGCTTTCCATTCCTCGCGGAACGCTTCTTCGGGCGTGCGTGAGCTGGCGGGATCAACCGCCGACAACTCAGCCTCGCTGAGCTGCAGCATCGGTGCGCCGGCGCTTCGCTTTGCGCGCGTTTCATATCGATGCTGTTCACGAAGATAATTCTGCAGTGAACTGAGCAAAAGCGACCGGAAGCGACCTCGCTGCGGATCGGCGTGGCTGATTAGCCCCCGGCCCAGGATCACATCGCAGACGAACCCCTGCGTCAGGTCGGCTGCGTCATGGGGGTTACGGCCGCTGCTGCGAATGAACGCGTACACCGCCGGCCAGTATCGGCGCACCAGCTTTTCCATTGCGGTTTGCGCCTTGGGCAGGTCCGTTACCGTGGCAGCGTCGTAGATCATCTGCCAGTTTGTATGCGAAGAACTCGCTTCGGCTGAAAACACGATGCAGCTCCCAAAGGTGGCGAACCACAATGCCAAATCGTAGCAGTCCAGTATTCCATATGCCCTTTCTGCATCGGCATTGCGCGCTGCTGACGCAAACGATCCTTCACCCAATTGCGTCATTCAGCGATGTGAGCCGGCTTATCCCCAGCTTGACGAACGGGGCGAATGCCGAACCGGACGAATTGAAGCGTAATTCGAAGTGCCATGACGCCTGGATTCAGATGAATTCGCATGGTCCCACGAGGCCTGCGTTCTGCAGCGCACGTGTCCGGTCATTTCAGAACAATCAGAGTGAAGATCGCTGCACCTTTGTCATACCTTGTGGTATGATGTTTGGGTTATGTTTGGTTCAGGTGCCCAACCCGATCCTGATGATGATGATCCTGTTTACCCGGCTGCGGAGGCGACCTATCAGGATGTCACCAGCCACGGCATTCCGGTGCGTGGCCGCGGCTCAGCGACGCTGAACCCGGGCAATCGCTTTGAAGATATCCGTCTGCACGTGCTTGGCGAACATATCGACGCTGAGCGTGCTGAACATCCCAGCGGCAAGCAGATTCAAACCATTGCGCTGCGCGACGATTCCAGGACCATCATCAACAGAGTAGACAGCCCCGACATTCCGTTTTCATGGTCGATCAATCCCTATCGCGGTTGCGAGCACGGCTGCATTTACTGCTATGCCCGGCCGGGCCATGAGTACCTTGGCATGAGCTGCGGGCTGGATTTTGAAACCAGAATCATGGTGAAGCACGATGCGCCGCAACTGCTTCGCCGCGAACTGGCCTCTCCGAAATGGCGTGGAGAAACGATCGTCTTTTCCGGAGTAACCGACTGCTATCAGCCGCTGGAAGCGAAGTTGCGGCTGACCCGTGCGCTGCTTGAGATCTGCTGCGAATGCCGCCAGCCAGTCAGCATTGTGACGAAGAATCGTCTGGTGACGCGCGACATCGATCTGCTGAGTGAACTGGCCAAATACAACGCGGCGCAGGTGGCGATCAGTGTGACATCGCTTGATCCAAAGCTGGCGTCAACGATGGAGCCGCGCGCCAGCTCGCCGCGCGATCGTTTGCGCGCAATTTGTGAACTGGCTGATGCAGGCATTCCCGTGGCGGTGATGACCGCGCCGATTATTCCGGGAATCAACGACACCGAACTGCCGCAGCTACTGGAAGCGGCAGCACAGGCAGGCGCGCAGCGGGCGGGATGGGTGCTGTTGCGGTTGCCGTATCAAATCAAGGCCCTGTTTCTGGACTGGCTGCAGCGGCATTTTCCTGACCGAGCCGGGCGCGTGGAAAATGCCATTCGCGCCATGCGCAACGGCGAGCTGTATCAGGCAAAGTTCGGCGAGCGCCATCGCGGCGTGGGCGAACAGGCCAGGGTCATCGACGCCATGTTCAAGATGTACGTCAAACGCTACGGCCTGGATAACCCGATGCCGCGGCTGTCATCCGCAGCGTTCCGCCGCCCCGTGCTTGATGGGCAGATGGGGCTGTTCGACTGCCTGCGTCAGTGGTAGTGATAGTGATGAAGAATATGTGCAGCAGCAGCCGGCAGCGATGGTGACGGCAATTGGTTGATTGATCAAGTAATTGAATCGCTCATCACGCCAACTGCAATGACCCCTGCATGTGCGTGTGCAAGTTCGCACAAAAGCTGTTGAAGAAGGCAGCGTCCATTCAGGCTAGACTCGACCGTGCATGCGGAAACCGCCAGGTCGTATCGCGGCAGGCTTGTGGTGCTGGGCGCAAGCAATGCCACACGCGGCATATCCACCGTTGTGGAAACCGCACGGCTGCTGCTTGGAGCGCCGCTGGAGATATACGCTGCCATTGGGCATGGGCGTTCTTACGGCATGAAAAGCACCGTGCTTGGTCGCACGCTGCCTGCGATCGTCGATTGCGGCATCTGGCAGGCCCTGGAGCAGGCGAAGCGCGACCGTTCCAACGTGCCGACCTACGCCCTGATCACCGATATCGGAAACGACATTGCTTATGGCGCATCGCCGGAGCAGATCGCCCAATGGATTGAGCAGTGCATCGACCGGCTGCAGCACCTCGAAGCCTGCTGCATTGGCATGACTACGCTGCCGCTTCAGAGTGTTCATGCAGTGCATCCGTGGCAATATCGAATTGTGAAAGCAGTGCTCTTTCCCACGCGAATGCTGAGCTTCGATCAGGCAAAGGCCAGAACAACCGACTTGCACAATCGCATGGTTGAGATTGCCAAGCGGCGCAACGTGCGGCTGATTGAATCCCGCTCGACGTGGTACGGGTTTGATCCGATTCACATTCGCATGCGATCTTGGCCGCAGGCGTGGGCCACGATTTTGTCGGGTTGCGTACCGAATCCGGTAGCTGATCCGCAACAATTCGCTCGGGCGTCGCTGAGCCGCTGGGCCCGCTTGCGCACATTCTTTCCTGAGCGTTTCTGGTTGCTGGGCAAGGAGTTGCACCGCTCGCAACCGGCAGGCCAACTGCCTGAAGGCACTGTCATTTCGCTGTATTGAGCAGTGCAGGCCCGTCCTGCCACGCTCTGCCAGCTTGCCAGATCAAAGGGATGTTTCTACAATCCATCCGGATAAACGGATGAAAGGCTGGATTTCTGGCCTTGTTGTTCGTGTTTGTTGAACCCGACATCACTGCCGAGTGTTTCTGTCCGCGAGAGGATTGACCAACGTGACTACCACCACTGCCCCCGCCCAAACCAAGGCTGCCGAGACTTTTATGGACACCGGCCTGCCGCTGTTTGCCGATCTGCCGTTCAAGGTTGCTGATCTGTCGCCCAAGACCGTGGCCTACGGCCGCAAGGAGATCGAGCTGGCCGAGCACGAGATGCCGGGCCTGATGGCTCTTCGCGCAAGGTATGCCGGTCAGAAGCCGCTCAAGGGGGCGCGCATCACCGGCAGCCTGCACATGACCATTCAGACGGCTGTGCTGATTGAAACGCTGGTGGAACTCGGCGCGGAAGTGCGCTGGGCCAGTTGCAACATCTTCTCCACGCAGGATCACGCTGCTGCGGCGGTTGCCGTCGGCCCCACCGGTACGGTTGACAACCCCAAGGGCGTGCCGGTTTACGCATGGAAAGGTGAAACGCTGGCTGAGTACTGGTGGTGCACGTTCCAGGCGCTGCACTGGGGCGACGGCAAGGGGCCGAACCTCATTCTCGACGACGGCGGCGACGCCACGCTGCTGGTGCACAAGGGGCTTGCGTTCAACAAGTCAGGCGCTGTTCCCAATCCCGCGGAGGCAGAGAACGAAGAACTGCGCATCGTGTTGCAGTTGCTGCACGACCTGCAAACGCAGCATCCCAATTTCTGGGTTCCCTTTGCAGAGGGCATTCGCGGCGTAAGCGAGGAGACCACCACCGGCGTGACGCGCCTGTATCAGATGGCGCACAACAACACGCTGCTGTTTCCCGCGATCAACGTCAATAACTCCGTCACCAAGAGCAAGTTCGACAACATCTACGGCTGCCGGCACTCGCTGGTTGACGGCATCATGCGCGCAACCGACGTCATGCTTGCAGGCAAGGTGGCGGTGGTGTGCGGCTATGGCGATGTGGGCAAGGGATGTGCACAGTCGCTTCGCGGTCAGCAGTGCCGCGTGGTCATCACCGAGATCGATCCCATCTGCGCTTTGCAGGCGTGCATGGACGGCTACGAAGTGGTCACGCTCGAAGATGTGGTTGAAACGGCCGACATCTTCGTGACCGCCACCGGCAACAAGGACATCATCACCGCTGAGCACATGAAGCGGATGAAGCACAACGCCATCGTGGGCAACATCGGCCACTTTGATAATGAAATCGACATGGCCGGCCTGGCCAAGGTGCCCGGCGTGAAGCGCATCAACATCAAGCCGCAGGTTGATGAATGGAAATTCCCGGACGGCCACAGCGTGATCATCCTTGCTGAAGGCCGATTGCTGAACCTCGGCTGCGCGACGGGACATCCGAGCTTCGTGATGTCGACCAGCTTCACCAATCAGGTGCTGGCGCAGATTGAATTGCACCTGAACGCTGAGAAGTACGAGAACAAGGTCTACACGCTTCCGAAGAAGCTCGATGAAGACGTGGCGCGATTGCACCTTGAAAAGCTCGGCGCGAAGCTCACCACACTCACGCCCGAGCAGGCCGCCTACATCGGCGTTCCGGTCGAAGGGCCGTACAAACCCGAATACTACCGCTACTGATATCCAGGCCCGAACCGGCAGGCAACGGGAAGCGAAACGTTGCGTCGCCTCGGGTCAGCAACAGCAAATCCCCCAATGCAAAAACCCACGGAATCATCCGTGGGTTTTTCATTTTCATCTTCATCGCCCCTCCACCCTCACGTCTCATGCGGCGCAACGAAACGCAGCGATGAGCTTTCACGCGTTTGTCACGCGCACATGAGAGTCACGCTTACTCTTTCTCTTTTGATGGCGACGTTTCCGCTTTGTCCGCAGCAGGCTTCTTCTCAGCCTCAATACGTTTCTTCGCCTCTTCTTCGCTGATGCGTGAGACCTTTTCGATCACAACCGGTTCGACCGGCACGTTGGCGTGACCTGAGCGGTGCGTCGTGGGCACATAGCGGATTGCATCCACAGTGTTCATGCCGGCCACAACCTTGCCGAACACCGCGTATCCGGCTCCGCCGCTGATGGGTTGATCAAGGTTCTTGTTATCGACGACGTTGATGAAAAACTGCGCGGTTGCGGAATCGGGCGCGGTCGTTCTCGCCATCGCAATGGTCCCGCGAACATTCTTCAGGCCATTGGTCCATTCGTTCTTGATCGGTTCCTCGGTGGGCTTTTGCTGCATCGTGGCAGTGAATCCGCCGCCCTGAATCATGAAGTTGGAAATGACGCGATGGAAGATTGTGCCGTTGTAGAACTCCTTATCCACGTATGAGAGAAAGTTCTCAACGGTGATCGGCGCCTTCTCGCGGTTCAGCTCCAGCACAATCGCGCCCTTGCTCGTTTCCATGAGCACGTATTCGAGCTTGGGCTGCGGCTTGACGGCCGCTTTGTCGTCATCTGATTGTCCGGCGGCCTGCGGCTTGTCTGCGGGGGCGGTTGTGTCCTGCTGTGCTTGTGCGACACCGATGAGGCAGAACACAGCCACGAGCAACGTCATGACACAGTTCATGCGCAATGGGTGATTGATCATCATTATCCGGTTTTCCTTTATGGGTGTGTGCTTGCGACAACCGGCAACAGAAGCCGGAACACTCAAATCAGCAGCGAGCATTATACCGCAGGCGCTTTGTGCTCGACATCAGCGGGCGTTTGTTTTGCGTCCGATGTTCAGCCGGCTGGCTGCTATTTGTGGGCCTTGATCACATCCGCTATCCACTGAAGCGTCTGGATGTGAATCTGATCAAAATGCGCATCGTCGCTCATGCCGGGAGGGATTTCCTTCTCAAAGACATTGCGCAATCGCTGGCTCACCGCATAGCTCGGATGGCTCGGCGAGTACTTCTGCGTGGATATCGAGCGGTGATAGCGGTCTGCGCCCCACCAGATCACGCCATCGGCACGATCGCCGTTGTACTGCGCGTCGAATATCGCGCCGATGTGCTCCTTGAATTCTTCTTCCGGAATGCGCATGAACCCCCAGTCGGGATTCGAACTGTGCCAGCGGGCTGCGACACATGCGTACACGGGCTTGCCGCGCGCGAACCTGATCGCCAGCGACACGCATTCGCGGACGTAATCCACATCCTGCTCCAGCGATTGTCGGGGCGTCTCTTTATCGCTGTACAGATCGTACACCGTTGGGAACAGGCAGTTGCTTTGATCGTAAATCGGCTTCAACGCTTCGTTCATCGCCAGCCACTGGTCGTTTCGATCTGAATGGCGCGAAATGGGCAGGCCGTCAAATCCGAACCGTGCGTTCGGCCGCATCTGCTGCGCCAGCTTCAATACCTGCAGGTATTGCTCCAGGGCCCGCACATGAGCGACCGAATCCGGTGGAGCCATCAGCCCCTCAAGGCCCTTGCCCTTCCATTCAAGTACGACCGGTCCCGTGTAATCGGGCGGCACAAGCTGATTAATCGCGGCTTTGAACTTCGCTTCATGCTCGAACATGCCGTTGTTGTCAGGATCGATCACACCCTGATAGAGAATCAGCGCATCACGTGCGCCGTACCGGTTGTAGGTTGCCTTGACGGCAGGTGAAGTGTCTTCAGTGACGAAGAATTCAAATCGATCAAAAGCGCCGGTTGATCCTGACCGCCCCTTTGTTCGTGGCACGCTGCTGTTGCGATCGCCCTGACCTGCTGGCGGCCTGCCTCCGCCTGCTGTCGTTTCAGGATCCGGCTTGGTGGTTCCCACAGCAACCATCCACGTTCTGCCGCTGACGAAATAAATCGGGCGGCCGGCTGCAGCAAGAACGATCGGCCGCGTCGCCTGCGGCGGCGCAGTCGCATTGCGGTTGCGATCCGTTGATGCGCCTGATGCACTGCCGCTGCTTTGACGGGGCGGCGGCACACTCAGAACAAATGCGCCAAGTTCATCGATCACCTCTCGGTAGCGATCATTGGAATCACCCGCAGTTTCCCGCGGCAATCCGACCACGCTCAATCGCACGGTATCGCTGGCCGACTTCACCTGCCTGATCGCCTTCAGCAATAGCGACGCGACGCTCTGCTCATACGCTGCGCACGCTTCGCGATACTCACCCGCTTCTTTGGTAAGCCGCTGCTGAAGTTCGGCAGGCAGTGCATCAAACCACAAAGGCACATCGACCAGATGCAGCGCGATCACCCGCCCCGATGCACTGCTGCCGGCGTTGCGAGCCTCATGAACGATCAGGCGCAACGCGCGCCCGTAAGCATCGGATTCAGTATTTCGCACCACCTCCGGCCCGCCGATTTGAATGGTCACCACGACCGGCGGCGTGCTGGTGGGCAATTGCACAACAAGATGGTCGGCCATGACGCGATCGTTCACAGCCAGCAGCAGCAACAGCGCCGCACAGGTGATCAATGCAATCGCACAACATCGGCGCAGTCGCAGCTTGGCAATACCGGCTGCTTTGATCATCGCCAAATGTTTCGCGATCAATTCCATGCCAACTCATAGCCGACGCTGACATCTCATCCGCCCCATGCGCGGAGGGAATCCGTAACGCAGTATGCGTTGTGGACAGACGGTTCAATTATCGGCTCACGCAACGCCCTCGATGCGAAGAACAGAGCGCATAAATCACATTTATGCCGGTGAAATACATACAGTTTCAAATCAACCGGCGTTTCATCCGTCGCCGCTTCAGGGATATGGGACGCTGCGCATATCGGTCACTCCCACCCATGCGCCATGCGCTTTTTGCAATGGCGCCTGCGCGCAGCGGATCGACTTTATGCAGCGCCCGCAGTGAGAATCTTCTTGAACGCAGCTTCCTGATTCACAAAGGCGCGAACAACTGCAGGATCAAAGTGCGTGCCTTCGCCGGCCAGGATGATGCGGCTCGCCTGCTCGTGCGTCATCGCATCTTTGTAAACGCGCCTGGACGTCAACGCATCGTACACGTCGGCCAATGCCACGATGCGGCCAGCCAGTGGTATGTCCTCGCCCGCCAGCCCGAACGGATATCCCGTTCCGTCCCAGCGTTCGTGATGAGAAAACGCCACCTCGCAGGCGGTGACCAGAAACGGATCATCGCCCCACCGCTGCTTGATGGCCAGCAGCGTATCGCCGCCGATAAGCGGATGCTTGCGGATGACCTTCCGCTGCTCGTCGGTGAGCTTGCCCGGATTCAGGAGCACCGAATCGGGGATGCCCACCTTGCCGATGTCGTGCAGCGAGGAGGTTTCCGCCAGGGTTTCGATGAACTCGGGCGTGATCTCCGGATGGGTATTGGCCATCTCCCTGGCGAGAATCAGCACGTATTGGCGAATGCGATCAAGGTGCTCGCCGGTCTGGTCATCGCGCGATTCTGCCAGCTTGGCCAGGCCGAAGATCACCGCGCTGCGCGTTTCAACCTGTTGCTCAAGCCCTTCGTTTATACGCGCCAATCGGTTCTCATAGCGATAGACGATCGCACTGGTGAATGCGGTGGAGATCAATATGACAACGCCGCTGAGTGTAAAAACGATGATGCCGGCAGCCCTGGTCACCGCATCGACTGCACCCAGCACTGCCTGCTCGGGCCGGTACACCAGCAGCGTCGCGCTCAGGCGGGGCAATTCATGGCTCGCCACGATATATGCGCCGTCATGGGGCATTGGCAGAGGACGAGGCAAGCGAGATTGTCCCGAATCATCGGCTGATGTCTCTGGTTCGCCAGCATCGAAGACGAGGAACTCCGGCTGCGCCGCTGCCGCTGCAGTTTCGCTTTGCTGCAGTTGCTGGAGCAGCTCCGGATGGCACAGCACATCTCCGGACTGCTGATCGACGATGCAGAGAAAGCCCTCGTGAGGGGGGAGATTGAGGCGTTCGACGAGTTGCTGTAGTTGCTGCCACCCCGGAGAGCCTCGCTGGGCGGATTCAATGCCCAGTTCGTCGATCACCGTGCCCAATTGGACGGCATATTGGGCTGTGACTGCGGTGACCCGCTGCCTCACGATGCGTTCAACCGAAATCTCCAGCCAGTTCACCAGCCAGATTGAGCCGATCACCAGCGCGAGCAATTGTCCCGCAGCAATGAGAGCAACCAACGCCCAGCGCGTTTGGATGAGCCTGCTCACTGGCAATGATAGGTCCTTCGGCTGCGGCATTGCCGTTCATTATCGAGCCTGACCGGGCATCGGCTGAAGAAATCTCAGCCTGGCCGATTGTGGATTGCTTCACCCGATTGCTGATCGGCCTTATTGGGCATAATCTTTCGCTTCTCATGAGTGATTTCATCCGCCACGAATGCGGGCTGGCCCTGGTGCGGCTCCGCCAGCCGTTGACGTACTACCGCGACCGTTACGGCGACGCGGCCTGGGGCCTGCGCCGCCTCTATCTGCTGATGGAAAAGCAGCACAATCGCGGGCAGGACGGCGCAGGGTTGGCGGCAGTGAAGTTCGACATGCCCGCCGGCGAGCGGTACCTGCTGCGGGTCCGAAGCGACGACCACAACGCGCTTGAGCACATCTTTGACATTGTGATGCGCGACATCCGGTCGTCGCGACATCGCAAATCCGAATCGCAACAGCCCGTTGCCAGCAATCCGCCGCCCGCGATAAGCCCTGCCGGTGAACTCAGTGGGGTATTGAAGGTCTCCGATCCGGTTGACAATCTCACGCTCAAACGCCGGCACAAGTACCTCGGCGAACTGTACCTGGGCCACCTGCGTTACGGGACGTACTCGAACAACTCAAAGTCCAACTGCCACCCCTTTCTTCGCAAGAACAACACCGCCAGTCGAAATCTCGCAATCGCCGGCAACTTCAACATGACCAACGCCGGTGAGTTGTTTCAGAAGCTCATCGAGTACGGCCTCAACCCCGTCGGCGACTCCGATACGCAGGTCATTCTGGAAAAGCTCGGCTACTTCCTCGATCGCGAACACGAATACCTGTACAACACGATCGGTCCGAATACGTTCCGCGGACTGGAAGGACGCGAACTGGCCCAGGTGATATCTGAAGAGCTGAACATTCAGCGCATCCTGCAGAAGGCGTCCAAACTCTGGGATGGCGGATACGTGTTCGGCGGGTTGATCGGCAACGGCGATGCGTTTGTTTGCCGCGATCCGGCCGGCATCCGCCCCGGCTTTTACTATATCGACGATGAAGTGGTGGCTGTGGCCTCAGAGCGGGCTGCGCTGTCAAGCGTGTTCAATGTCGATCCCGCCCAGATCGAACCGATCAACCCCGGTCATGTGCTGATCATCAAGCGCAACGGCCATATCTCCCATGAACCGTTCACCGATCCCCTGCCCCTGCGGCAATGCGTCTTTGAGCGCATCTATTTCAGTCGCGGCAATGATCCGGATATCTACTGCGAGCGCAAAGAGCTGGGCCGCAATCTTGCGCCGCGCGTGCTCGAAGCGATTGGCTGCGACACCGAGCATGCGGTGTTTGGCTTCATTCCCAACACTGCCGAAGCCGCCTACATGGGCATGCTCGAGCGTCTGGACGAACTGACGCGAGAACGCCACGCCCAGGAACTGTGGCAGCGCATCGAATCGGGCACGATCAAACCCTCCGATCTGATGCATCTGCTCAACGGCCGCATTCGTGCCGAGAAAATCGCCCACAAGGATCAGCGCCTGCGCACCTTCATCACGCACGATGCAGCGCGGCGCGACCTTGTCATGCACATTTACGACGTCACCCGCGGCGTGGTCGGCCCCGATGATTCGCTCATCATGCTTGATGACTCGATCGTGCGCGGCACGACGCTGCGCGAATCGATCATCACGATTCTCAGTCGCCTCAATCCCAAACGCATCATCATCGTCAGCTCCGCGCCGCCGATCATGTATCCCGACTGCTACGGCATCGACATGAGCCGGCTGGGACGCTTTATCGCATTCGAAGCGGCGGTCTCGCTGCTGCTGGAGCGAGGCGAGGAGGCGCTGCTGGATGAAGTTGAGCAGCTCTGCCGCGAGCAGGCCGACAAACCCGCTGAGGCCATGACGAATTATGTTCGCATGATTTACGATCGCTTCACGCTTGAAGAGCTGTCAAAGAAAGTGGCGCAGCTTGTGCGGCCGCGCGACATTCCATGGACGGGCGAGGTTGATGTGATCTATCAGACCGTCGAGGGATTGCACAGCGCCATGCCCAATCACACCGGCGACTGGTATTTCACCGGCAATTACCCAACGCCCGGCGGGTACCGGGTGCTGAATACGTCGTACCTGAACTGGCGACAGGCGACGGACGCGAGGGCGTATTGAACAGCAAAGCGCTGGCGATCGCCGCTTGCTGCGCTGCATGCGTCAGGCAGCATCAACTCAATTCAATTCAGCAACGAAATCGAATAAGGGGCGATCTTCGCGCCCTGCGCCGTGTTGCGCTGCGCCTGGGTTGATCCGATAACGTGACGCCGCTCCAGAATCAATGTTTTCGCACGGGGGCGAAACTCATCGCGGCATTGCGGCGCAGCTAATCCAAGCGATAAATCCAGTCGATGGGATTATCAGGCCGTTTGAGAGTCGGCGTGCTGATAAGGCTCGCTGCCATCGATCGGCGAAAGAAGGCGACGTTTGAAGATTGCGGAGTCGTGCGGTGAATCAGTTCATCGAACCAGTGCGCGCATTGTCGGGGGATGATGGCGACGTGCCGAGCACAGCAACCGCAGTTTGCAGCAGCAACGAGTCATTACCACCTCGCGATGAGCGGGCAGTTGCGCGCCAGTTGTGCTGCGCGATTGACCGAGCGGTTGAGCTTGGCCTCTGGGAGCATGCTGGGCGGGTCATTCAGACCGCTGCGCGTCTGGCGCAGTCGCATCCGCGTCTCAGCGAACGCATCGCGCGGTTTCGTTTACAGCAGAATCACATCGAAGCGGCCTTGACGGTAATCGAATCCTGTCAGGGACAATCAGCTTCGCTGCGGCTTCTACGCGCGGTATGTTTGATCAAGCTTGGACGCGGGCGCGAAGCGCATATGGACCTGCATGAATGGTGCCGGCGACCGACCGCTCCGCTGCAGGCGCGATGCATGCTTGCCCTGCTTGAGTGGCAGGCTGGCGACATGAACGCTGCTGCTGAGGCATTGCGGCAGAACTTGACGCAACTGGAAGATCCGCACACGCTCACATTGCTCATTCTGCTTTGCGTGCAGCAGAACAAGTTCGAGCAGGCTGTACTCTGGGCGCAGCGGCTGCGGCAGACAAGCGCGTTCAGCGACAACAACGCCGAAACCGACATCCTGCTGCGCTCGCTGGGCATGGACGGCATACACGATGACATCAAGCCGACCTCGCAGCAGATTGAAATGCTGGCTGCGGAGCTTCTTGCCAATGAAGATGTCATTCCCGCGCTGGTTGCGGCCCAAATGCACGAGCCTCACCCGCATCAGATCCAGCTTCAACGGGCTTCGCTCGAATACGCACTGCCCGAATTGAATGACCAGGTGGCGGCGTACGTGGCGCTGGTGCAGCTTTGCCGATTGATGGACAACATGGATGCTGCGATGCACTGGGCTCAGCGCGGCCTGGAGCAGCATCCGCTGTCAGCATCGCTGGCGCGGCTTGTGGTTGAATGCGAAAACGAACTGTCGCAGCAGCGCATTGAGCATTCCGCTCGATCGCGGTGCGAGCATAGTGAAGACGGTTCGGACATGGGTTTGTCGCAGGTGATCCGGGAGCAGGCGGCATGAGCGATCACACGACGTTGCACAGACGCGTTCTCAGCAGGGCTGACGCAGCCCACCTGCTGCGCAGCGCACGTCGCGCATTGCAGCACAATACTTCAGATGCTTCGGATCGCATCGGTTGGGCGTATCTGGTGCTGCGTGAACGGCGATCGATGGTGCGGCTGAAAATCGACTGGCTACTTCAGCAGCGGCTGTTTGATTCCGCTGATGCGCTGATTGCGCGAAGCCTGATGCAGGATCGCGATCACCCCCTGATGCGCTGGCGTTACGCAAAAAGCCTATATGAGCAGGGCCGCGTCCGCCAGGCGGAGCGGGAGATGCGCGCAGTTGTTCAACAGCGGCCAAAGCACTGCGGCGTATTGCGGTTCGCTGCTCAGGTGGCGTGCGCATTGGATAATCCGCGCCACGCCGTAGCGTTACTGACGATGGCGCTTGATGAACAGCCGAAGAATGATTCAATTCGCGCGGAACTGATCGATGCGCTATTGCGTGCAGGCCTTGTTGCGCGGGCAGCACACATGCTTACCCTGATGGCTGCCCCGCCGCCTGCACTGGTGTCGCGCGTGCTGCGGGCGCAGCATCGTCCGCTGGAAGCTGTTGATATCCTGCGCAATGCCTTGCTGGCCGGCAGCGAAAACTGCGACCGTTCCGAACTGGTGAGCGAACTGGCGCTTACGCTGGAAGAAATCGGCGACGGTTTGACCCTTGAACAGTTGCTTACTGAGCACGATCGCATCAATGACGGCGCGAAACTCACGCTCGCCCGCTCCGCGATGATGTTTGGAATCATCACGCCGGCGATGCAGATCATTGATGAACTGATCGCTGAGCAGTCGTCATGCATGCGAGGCGCGCTGCATGCGCAAGTCGCAATCAATGCTGTCGCCCGGGATCTGAATGATTCGTGGCGCGCATTGCGTCAACTGGCAGCAACACGCGACGGCATTGATTATCGCCTGATGGCTGACTGCTGGCTCCGCGCGCAGCTTGGGCGAATGCTCAATGACCAGGGCGACGCCCGTGCCGCGAGCATCGATCCAAGCATCAGTCTCCTGCAGCCGATGCTCCAGCATGCTGTTGATGTCTTGAGCGCCAAGCTGCAAAGCGCAGCAACCGATGATGAGCAGTTCGATACCGCAGCAATTCAGCAGCATCTGGCCGGCTGTCTTGTGGCGATGGGCCGCTCACGCGAGGCGATGTCTCTTCTTGCAACTGCTGCAGCAACCGGGACTGACAGCTTGCCTCAAGTCGGCGCACATGCGATGGATTCGCTCTATGCGCACGATCAGGCGGCGCTGCCTCGCCGCGCCGCCTGATGCGCTGATCTTCTCCGACTCGATCGGTTGCATTCGTTACTCGTTGCCTGTTGCGTAACGAACCGGGTAACTGCACTTGTTTGCGCGTTCGCGTTATTGCGGGCCGATCCTCAGTGCGTCAAGCTCCGCTTCGGTCCAATCGCTGATCTGCCACGTCGACCGATCATCCGCCGGCTGATCGTTGAACCAGATCGTTCCCTTAGGCCACGTGATCCACTGCGAGAACGGCTCGCCGTTGTCATCGCGGAACGGCTCGCGCCAGCCGATTTCAATTGGGTAACGCGCAACGGGACTGTAGATGTCGATGTGGCGCATCTGCACATAGCGCGTTCCCTTGCCGCAGTGGATGGCAAGCGGGGTCATGATGCTGTTGTGGTTGATCGTGCAGTTGTCGATGCGCAGATATTCCAGCGGCCGCTCGGTGTACCACTCGCTCGGCCGAAGGTTAAACAGCACGCTTCCCTTCTCGAAAACGCAGTTGCGCACGCACACCTTGTACACGCCGTAAGCCCAGAGCGTGCGCTTGTTGTTGGCGCCGATCGTGCTGTTTTCGATCAGCGCATGCTGCACCTGGCTCATGCGCAGGCCGTGCTGGCCAGCCCTCGATGAGAGCGTGATACTGATGTTGTCGATCCAGAGATGATCCGGTTCAAGATCGTCATCTTCGAGAAAGATGCCGTATCCGCCGTCCCAATTGGGGTTGGTCCAGTCGCTGATGTCGAGGATGTCGGTGTCTTCGATCGCCAGCCGCTCCCACTTGCCGTCAGCGACGATGCCGTCGGCAGTGTTGCGGAACCGGCAGCCGGTGATGCGCACATCGCTGGCGGGCGTGTACAGCTGCACGCCGCGGCAGTTGCCCGGCGAGTTGCTGGCCACTTCCAGATCCAGGCCGATCAGCTCAACGCGACTGCTGTAGATTTCGATGAAGCCAGCCCATGTGTCCTGTCCCGTCCAGGTGATTTTGTCAGCGTTCTGAAAATCAAGCTGCACGTCGTTGACGTGCACCGCGATCGTATCGCCGCTGCGAAACTGCACGTTGCCGTGCACTTCAACAGACGTATTTGCAGCAATGGCGTTTTGAATTTCCGCCACGGTCGGGCTGGTCAATCGCACACGTTTGCTGATCTGCGGCGGCGTTGGCGCATCCACGGGATAGGCCCAGTCGGGGCCGGAGCTTGCGTGGGCCACATGCACACTCTGGCCGCCAAACCCCAGCAGCGAAATGCCAAGCATAATTCCAAATCGGCGAGCAGTTCGTCGAATGTTGTTCATAGCCTCTTCTCACGAAAAAACAGACTCTGCCGGGCCACCAAGCCCAGCAAGGTGCAGTGGTACGCGAGACTGGTTGAGCCTGTTCAATCGATTGAGAAATCCGCCCTATTGACCGCGCTATGCGCGATTGTCCCACCCCTCAGCCGGCTGCGCATGCGCCATTGCCAAGTGAAGAGCCGGAACTGCCGCAAGAAATGACGAAAAATTTTTGCACCCGGCTGAATGCTGCTGCGCTGCAGCGCAACGCGCGAGGCATGATGCGCACAGCATCATCGCATTCACTTGGATTGATCAGTCATGCATGCCGGTGGCGCTTAGTTGCTCGATCCGGAAATCAACCGCCCGATCGTGCCGCTGACTTCCGCAAAGGGCACCACGCGCACATCGCGCTCGCCCAGCGTGCCGCTGATGCGCACCGATGCGGTATCGGCCTGCAGCGCGCCGAGTGTGCGATCAAGATCGCGGAAAAACGGCAGGTCGATATCCTTCAGCGGCCTCACTGCGCCCACCGCCACGCCGTCGATGGGGCTTTCAGCGCCGGCCCAGATATCAGCGATGCGCAACCTCGCCAGCACATCCGTGCCCCGGTTGTAATATTCCAGGCGGCTCAACTCAATCGCATCGCCTTCAAGACGAAATATCGCAGTACCTTCGCCTGTGGGATCGGATCGGCCGAAGTTCAGATTCAAGGTGTTGTACAGCAGCGAAATGATGGGCAGATTGGCCAAATCGGTTTCCCGCAGCCGCACGCGGCCTTCGCCGAACATTCGATGCGGATACTGCAGGTAACCGCCGGCAGAAAGCTGGCCGGTCACGCGGCCGGGGATTTCGTGATCCGATGGATCGGTGATCTGCAAGATCTGATTCAGGCTGAGCTGATCAAAATCAACGTTCCAATGAACAAACGGCGCATCGTCATGCCACGTCAGGCGTCCCCAAAGCGCAAGCGATCCATCAACTGCATCGAACTGTGATTTCTGAATAAGGATGCGATCCGGACCTGCATACGCTTCGATTCGTCCGCCGCCGAACGTAATGGTTTGAAGCTCTATATTGTCCGAATGCAGCACCATGTCGATGCGCATCGGCTCCGGTGCGTGGGGGGCGGTGGCCTTTTCAATTGTTGCTGCGCCTGAAAGCGTGCCTCGCAGTATTGCCAACTCCGGCACGAATCGCGCAACCGTGGCCATATCCAGATTCGACCACATCAATTCGCCCGTGCTGTCGGTCCATTGATCAATGACAAGCTTGCCGTGTCCTTCGACTGTGCCATCAAGCACTGCAGCGTTGAACTGTGAAATGTGAACGGTGCGCCCCTGCACTGATGCCACAGCCTGCATCGGGCCAAGCTCAGTGCCGTTGATGCTCGCCAGGCCCTGCACGTTCACATTGCCTTGTGCCGTTTTCTCGACCAGATCGATGTCAAGATCAGCGTGCCCGTCGGCAATCAACCGCAGGTTGTATTCAGATGATGCAAGCGGCCATGATTCCGCGGTGACATCCACCGTGAGCCGACGCGTTGCAGTGTGCAACTGCATGTTTCCTGCCAGGGACGCATCATCATTTTCCAGGCGCATCTGTTCAAGCCGCAGGATGCCGTCGCTGCTGCTGATGCGGCCGCCTGCCGTTGTGAATCGTTCATCTCGAATGCGAGCATCCGCCAGTTGCCAGTTGCCATCGAGATGCGCTTTGGTGAGATCAAAGTTGGGAATGTTTGCGGTGAACTGTGCCGCCAGCGCGCCCTCAGCATCAATAGGTGCGCCGACCAGATCAAGCGCCTGCTGCACGAGCACGTTTACTGCATCCACGTGCGCGATGATGGTTTGCGTTGACGGGCGATACTCGCCCTGCACGCTGGCCTGTCCGCTGAAAAGATCATTGATCTGCACCTGCCAGCGTGTTGCGTCCGGCGTCAGCGCTGCGTTGACGGGAATCGTCAGTTGCTCGATCCTGCCATCGCCGACTTTGAGATTGGTGATGACTGTGTCGCCTTGAGCGAAAAGCGTCAGCGGCTGCACATCGCCCTGCACCGTGATTTCAGTGCGCAGCGAAGCAGGAGATGATGCATCTTTATCCGGCACGAATGAGCCGTCGAGTTTGATTGCAGGCAACGCTGCGGTGATCACGGCACGACTGTCAAGCGGCTGTGGGGCATGCAGCGTGTATGTGCCTTCAGCAAGAAGCTGCCAGGCGTGATTGGCGATTTCAAATTTTGAGATGACTGCGCGAGTGTGATCGCCGGAAGCTGCAAGGCGCAGATCGATCGGCGCAGCTGGAAGCCCGAGCACATCCCACTGGCTTGCTGAGGCGTTAAGCGACCACTGCTGCGTCTGCACGTTGATGCGGCCGCTCGCCTGCGCACGGGCGTTGGGCACATCCAGTTGCGTCAGCCTGATCTCCGGCCAGGTTGCCTGAAATCTGGATACCGCGCCGCCCAGATCGATTTCGTCCTCATCGGTTTTCACAATCAGCCGGGGCAACGTGAGCGTGCCCTCCATTGCCGTCCAGTTCACCCCTTGCGCCGATGCTTCGATCTGCATGTCCCATGAGCCGATCGGCGCGGAACCTTTGCTGACGCTGATCAGATTCAGGCTGCGCAATCCGGCTGAGGGCATCTGCGCGGTGGCTTGGAGGGCGCCATAATGCGTGATCGTGTCGGTCTGACCGCGTCCTTCCCATTGGGCGGCAAGCTCACCGAAGTTTCGCCGACGATCCCAGCAGCCATCAAGCGCCATTGCGATGTCTTGTGTGCCGAGCTGCAGTTGCGACAGTTCGATCATGGCATGGCTCAGCGCAAGCTGGCCACCAGTCAGCCAGATCTGCTCAACCGGCATATTCCATTGCGCAGGAAGCTGAACATGAAGATTCATCGCGCTGGCGATCGCGCCTTGTCCGTTGATTTCCAGCGCAACTGCCCCATTGCTCTGAACGTTTGCAAACGTTGCATCGGAAAGCGTCAACTGCCCGGTTAGCCACTCGTCCGCCAGTTTGCCCTGCCATATGCCTTGTGCATGAAGTGGCGAGGAAACATTTTCATCAACGAACGCGCGCAAGAGTTCCTCGCTGGCGTTGAGCTGGAAGTTCACAGCATGTTGCCATGCGCCGCCGGTCGCAACGCGGCCATCAATCTGCAGAACCTGCGGCACTGTGCCGGCAAAATTCCAGACATATGCGCCATCCGGCCTGCCCTCAAACGCAAGCGGCGGCAATGCCAGCGATTCGTTGCGGCGATTGACAAGCGTGACATGCGCATCGCGCACGTCGATCTCGGGCAGCGCGATCATTCCTGCAGTTTCGCGGCCGGCGGCGCGAGCGGTTTCGCGAACCGTCTCGATGGCTGACCATACATTCCACACACCCGTTTCATCCTGCGCAATGCGGAACCTTGCATCGCGCATCTGCGCGTGCTGCACCTGCACATCGCCCAGCAGCAGAATCATGGGCAGTGCGGTGTGACGCACTTCAAGCGAGGGGATTTCCGCCAAAGGCTGGGAGTCAAGCGGCAGCGAGATCGTGACATCGCGCAGCGACGTGCGGCCGAGCCAGCCGGTTTTCAGCGATCCGGCGGTGATGCGCAGCCCCGTTTCTGCCTGCAATTGACGCAGCACAATGCGGCTGGGCAGGTTGCTCCACAAAATGCACTGCACAATCACCGCAAACGCGATCAGCAGCACAGCGAGAACAACCAGAGTTCGTAAAATCCATTTCAGCATGAATTGATGCCGCGTGATGAATGACAACAGGCCCGAAGCAGCAACGTGACGGGCTTTTTGTCAGACCGTTGCAACCGTACGTCTTATTCCGCCGCCTCCACCGGGGGAATGTCGCCGACCGTTCGCCGCCCCAGGCCGAAGAACCACCAGTCCTCGCGCCGGGTGACGCCGATGAACGGCCCGGAGCTGGCCACAAGCTCTCCGGTTTCCCGCCAGTAGGCCACGAACGCCACCGATGCGATGCCGATTTGATCGATGTTCTTCACCAGAGCGACTTCCGGCGTCGCCAGCGGGACATCGGTGCCGTCTTCGTTGCCGGCCCGCAGCAGGATCGACGGCACGCCCAGCAGGAAATCCGAGCGATCTACGCCGACGCCCCCGCTGCGAATTTCCATCACAATTTCCGCCATGTCGCGTTCCGGCATGAGCTGCACGCCTTTGTGCAGGAGCATGGCGCGCAGCTCGCCGATGACAAATGCCTGCTCTGCACCGGCGAAATACTGGGTATCGATGAACACCCGCCGGCCGCTGAGCGATTCAACCGACAACTGGCTGACCGCCTGGGCCGCTGCGCCGGAAAGCAGGAACTGCTCGGTGGCGGTCCGGGGCGGATCGCTGACCCGCACCGAAGAGGAACAACCGCCACAACAGGCAAGCAGCGCCACCAGCAGGGCGCCGATACGTTGCATTTGATGAAGCATCCCGTGCGGACAATCAGGCAAAACCCACCTCGCTGGCCAGGAATCGGCATCTCATGGCCGATTTCGGTTCCAAATTCTCCGTCCTGCGGCGGCCGTTACAGCACTGAACTTCTCACCTCGGCACGCCTTTGAGAACCCGGTTTCGCAGAATGTACGAGGTCATACGCATATCCGCCAGCATGGGTGCTGCCCGGCGCGGACCAATCTGTGGCGAATTTCCTTGAATTCCGCTCGGCACGGGCCGCCCAACGTGCCTATCCTGTTCGTCCCGCCTCATCAGGCATTGTGCAGCTATCGGTGGTTGCGCTTGACTGGCGAGGCAAAAAATGGTCAACTACGTGGCTCGTTTGTCCGAGCGCCCCCGCCGCTGAGGTCATGGTTCGACTTTGGCATCAGGGGCGTTCACCCCGTGAGGTATTTCCGATGGCTCGATACCTTGGACCCAAGGTGAAGCTCTCCCGCCGTGTCGGCGTTCCGATTGCCGACATTCCCAAGCACACGGCCAAGCGCCAGCTCACGCCGCCCGGCATGCACGGTTATCGCGGCCGACGGCTCAAGGACTATGGCGTTCGCCAGAATGAAAAGCAGAAGCTGCGCTATCACTACGGCGTGCTGGAGCGGCAGTTCCGTCGCTATGTCGATCAGGCCAGCCGCGGCAAAGGCAACACCGGTGAATTGCTCCTGCAGCTTCTTGAACAGCGGCTGGACAACGTGGTTCGCCGTGCCGGCTTTACCCGGACCATCTGGGCATCGCGCCAGATGGTTGTCCACGGCCACGTGCTGGTGAATGGACAGAAAGTCGATCGCCCCAGCTATCCGTGCAAACCCGGCGACGTCATCACACTGCGTCCGGGCATTCACAAGCTGGCGCGGGAGAATATGGAATCAATGGCCGGGCACATTGTTCCAGGCTGGATGGATGTGAACCCTGCGGAGCTGACTGCACGGATTCTCGCGCTGCCTACCCCTGATCAGGTGCCCTTCGACGTCAACACCAATCTCATCGTCGAGTTCTACCGATAAAAGAACAGGTCACCAAGACAGTCACAGGCATCGAGGCATCGAGGGACGGCCTTCTCCGAAACCCATATGATGTCCTGGATGCCTTTGTCTTTTACCGATCGCGGCGCTTTGCCCTGGTATTGCTCACATGTTCAAGTTCCTGCGTAAATACAACAAGTTGATTCTGGCGGTCGGCGGCGTGCTGCTGATGATCACGTTCCTGATTCCGCAAGCCATCACGCAGCTCTCAGAGACCGCTGGCGCCCGCCATGCCACCCGCGCCACCATTGACAATGGCCGATCGGTCTCAGCCCTGGAGCTGGAACAGGCGGCGCAGGAAGTTCAATTGCTGCAGCGATTGGGCGCTGTCGTCCCCGGCATCGGCGTCGTTCCGGGCATCGGCATGATTCAGTCGCCCGGGCATTGGTATCTGCTGGTGCGCGAAGCCGAGCAGGCCGGGCTGGTCATCGCTCCGGGCGCAGTTGCGCCTGAACTTGTCGCAGCGGTTGCCGGCAACACCGGCCAGCCGGTGTACGTAGTGCAGCAGACGCTCAGCAAATGGTCCGGTGTGCAGCAGCTTTTCAGACTGCACGAAACTCACGGGCTGTATTCAGACAGGCGTTTGCGGGAAGCTGCCAATCAGCTTTTCCACAAGGCGAACATCCAGCCGGTCATCATTCAGGCGGACGCCAGCAAGGCTGCCGCTGAGCCAACCGAAGAAGAAATCCGCGCCCACTTTGACCGGTATGCCAACACCATGCCGGGCGAAGGCGACTATGGCTTTGGGTACAAGCTCCCCAATCGCGTGAAGCTGGAATGGCTGACGATTTCCGCGGATGCGGTTCGCCGCGTCGCTGAGCAAAGTGATGAGATGAGCGGCGAACGCCTGCAGATGCACTGGCGTCGCAATCCCTCGGGCACGTTCCCCTTGTATCAGTCCGGACAGCCGGTGCCGGATATCGTGCGTCAGGACCTGCTGGAACAGGTGACGCAGAAGATGCTGGCCGACATCACCAAGTTCGCCAACGATCAGCTGCGACTGAATCGTCGCGGTCTGGCTGAGCGTGAAGGCTATGCGGTGCTACCCAATGACTGGGATCAGAAGAAAATCAGCTTCACCAAGCTGGCGGAAAGTATGCAAAGCCGCTTCGGCATTGCGCTGCCTGCGTACCAATCCTCAGGCGATCTGTGGCTCTCCATTGATGACATCAATCAACTGGGCGCAATCAGCGCCGCCACCACCGACCGGTTCGGCCAGCCGCTGGGATTGCAGCAGCTTGTCGCTGCAGCCAAGGAATTTGGCGGATCGCCGACCATCCTGATTCAGCAGGACATTGCCGGTCCGCCGCTGACGGATTTCCAGAACAACATCTACCTGTTCCGCATCACCGCTACCGATCCCTCGCGTCCGCCTCACTCCATTGATGAGGTTCGCGAGCAGGTGGTCACCGATCTCAAGCGGCTGGCTCATTACCGCGAGCTTGTTGCCAGTACCAGTGAGATTCAGGAACAGGTCGCACGCGAAGGCCTCGTGTCGCTGGCAATTGAGCATGACACGGTCGTTCATCCGGTTCAGCCGGTGTTCCTTGGCGACGCGATGCTTGTGCGGCAGTTGATGCAATGGTTCGCGCAGCTTGGCCAACTGCCTCCGGTCAGCCCCGCCTCGCTGCCCGAGATCGGGGTTCATCGCGATACGATCGAAGCCATCATTGACTTTGCGCGTACGCTGCCGACGACTGATCTCGCCAGTGTGCCCGAAGCTCAGCGAACCACGGTTGTGCCTGTCGACAATCAGCTTGCTGTGGTGGTGGCGCTGGTGCAAAGCCAGGAGCCGGTCACTGAGCAACTGTACCGCGACTTCACCGCCAACAACACGCTGCAAATGCTCGTGGCTTCAGAAGAGTTCGAGACGCGCGAGGACGAAACGCATCCGTTCAGCTTTGAAGCGCTCGCGAAGCGGCATAACTATGTCGAAAGCCGCGGCACGGATGAGCTGGAAGACGAAACGCTGCTCGACGAAACCGCCACCGCATCAGCAAGCATCAGGTAAGCTGGCGCACGCTGAATAAGCTGGCAGTGACTGGCGTTCGCTGGCTATACGCGCTGATTCTTTGTGCATCGATTGGCGCAGGCATATCACTCGCTGCGCATCTGTCGGCATTGCATTGAGACAATACATGCATGTGACGCAACGCAAGCAGCAGTAGCGCACGCTTGTACCCGCATTGTGATTTTCGAAAACGTCCTGCTGGATTCCCGCTGAGCGTTCAGCTCACAACGGAGCCGGCTTTGACGGGCTTGTCCACCGTCAGCACGATGACATCGCGGTTGTCGGATTCATCCGCAGCGTCGCTGCGCACATCGCTGGCGGCCAGAATCATTCCCTGACTGATCTCGCCGCGAATCTTGCGCGGCTCAAGGTTGGCCACGATGATGACCTGCTTGCCCACCAGGCTTTGCGGGTCGTACCACTGCCGAATCCCCGCACACACCTGCCGCCCTTCAGGCGTGCCATCATCAAGCTGCACCTTGAGCAGGCGGTCAGCATTGGGATGCGGCTCAGCAGACTTGACCGTCGCCACGCGCAAATCGAGCTTAATGAAATCATCAAAGGGAATCAGCGGCTTGGCGGGAGCAGTAGTCGGCTTGTCAGCAGCGGCGGCAGTGGTGTCGGTCATGGCGGTTGACTCTCAATCAATCAATCTGTCAAAGCAAAGCGAAGCGTAGGTAAAACGCACGCGTGTTGTTTATCCGGTCATGAGTAATGGTACAAGTTTAGGCAACGTCGTGAATGTGCGAACAGACCGGCATCTGCCGATTGTCACTGCGGTTTTCGCCTTCATATTGGCTGCTGCGCTCGATGGATCGGCCGCGACCATATCTTCAAGCGCCAGCACATCATGGCGCACTGATCCACTGTGACACAGCAGCATAGCCGAGCGGGCGCACAGCAGCGTTGCATGCTGCGTTGACAGGTTTCTGCTTGCAAACGCTCAGCGTCTGCTTATACCCCCACCGCTTCCGCATCGCGGTCGGTCAGCATGCCGCCGTCGCTGCGCAGCTTCACCGTGCCGTCGCGCTTCCATGAGCGCTCACAGCGCGGTTCGCTGCGCAAATCGTTCACCACAACCTGCGTTGCTGTAGCATCAAGCTTCACGCGTGACACGCCCAGCATGTCGGGCAAGTCGGCGGTGAATTTCTGCAGAATGCCTTGGGGATCGGGCAGGACGACTTCCGCATCAAGCGGGTTCTCAATGCCGCGTGCTTTGGCGTCTTCGAGCGCCTTCAGCGCCGCATCGCGTGCTTCCATCACGTGGGGCCAGTCCGGATCGGCGTTGAAGTCCAGATCGAAGACCGTTTCAAGGTGAATGCTGCGTTCGGGATCGCCCCACAGTGAGCGGTACGCCTCATCAGCCGTATGCGGCATGATCGGCGCAAGCAGCCGACACAGCATTTCCGTCAGTACCCACATGACCGTCTGGGTGATGCGGCGGCGCTTCGACATGGGCTTGTCGCAGTACAGGCGATCCTTCACCGCGGCGCAGTAAAACGCTGAGAGCGCATCGTTGCAGAAATCGTAGAGCAACTGATGCACGCGACGGAATTCGTAATTCTCATAAGCCGCCAGCGTCTTGCGCTGCAGCTGCGCCGCCTGCTGCAGAATGTAAGCGTCGATCGATGTCGGCGCGATCTGGTCGAAGCTGATGCAGTCGCCGCACGGTCCGCCGCTGCCCGCCACGCCGGGCGTGCATTTGAAATCAAACAGATTGCTCAGGAGGAAACGCAATGTGTTGCGCACCTTGCGGTAGGTTTCGCCCGCTGTTTCGAAAAACGACACGTCCATCTTGATGTCGTTCTCAAACGCCAGCGAGCTGACCCACCAGCGGCAGACATCGGCGCCGAAATTCTTGAGCAGGTCTTCAACTTCAAGCGTGTTGCCCAGGCTCTTGGACATCTTCCGCCCGTCTTTGTCAACGATAAAGCCGTGCGTCAGCAGCGCCTTGAACGGCGGATGACCCGTCACACCAAGGCTCGGCAGCATGGAAAGCTGGAACCAGCCGCGGTGCTGGTCGGACCCTTCAAGATACAAGTCCGCAGGAAAACCAAGATTGCGCTGGCGCAATACCGCATTCCACGATGAGCCGGATTCAAACCACACATCGAAGATGTCATACAGCTTTGTGAGCTGCGACAACGCATCCTTGCCGGCAGATTTCAGTTGTTCAGGCGCATCGGGGTCGGCTGCGGGATCGTAGGATTCAAGCAGTTTCTCTGCCGGTTCAGAGAACCACGCGTCTGAACCGCGCTTGCCGAAGGTTTCAGCAACCGCACGCACCGAAGCAGCCGTCAGGAACACGCTGCCGTCGGGCAGGCGAAACGCGGGGATGGGCAATCCCCAGGCGCGCTGGCGACTGATGCACCAGTCCGGGCGCGATTCGAGCATGCCGCGCAATCGGTTGCGGCCCCATTCAGGAATGAACCGCACCTCGTGCTGCGCTGCGTTCATGCCCAGTTGTCGCAAGGTGACATCACTGTGCTCCGCAACGCGCATGGGCATGTCCACGCCGACAAACCACTGCTCGGTCGAGCGGAAAATCACCGGCGTCTTGCTGCGCCAGTCATGCGGATAACTGTGCATGAACGTGTGAGCATGGAACAGATGCCCTGACTCACGCAGGTGATCGGCCACCTTCTGATTGCCTTCCCACACCGACAGGCCGCGCAGCCACTCGGGCACGCTGTGATCAAACGTGCCGTCATCCTTGACGGGGCAGTAAATGGGCAGCCCTTCGCGCAGGCCGGTGGTGTAGTCTTCCGTTCCGTGGCCGGGCGCGGTATGCACCAGCCCCGTGCCGTCTTCGAGCGTGACGTAATCTGCAGCAACGATGCGCCAGATGACGCTGTCGGATGCACCCGACGCTTCGCCTGTTTGCGGCGGCTTCTCGATGAACGGATGGCGATAGCGCAGCCCGATGAGATTGCTGCCGTCGGTCTCCGCCAGCACTTCAACCGATTCAGCCTTGGCGAGCTTTGTGACCTTTTCAACAAGCTCTGATGCGATCACCGTAATGTTGCCATCCACACGCACCAGGCTGTAGCGCACACGCTCATTGACAGCGATCGCCAGGTTGGCAGGCAGCGTCCACGGCGTGGTGGTCCAGATCATGAACGACGGGGTTTGATCCAGCGTCTCACCATTCAAGCCGAACGCCCGCGCGACCGCTTCTCGATCAGCCGCTTCAAAATCGACGTACACCGAAAGGTCTTCGCGATCTTCATATTCCAGTTCCGCTTCAGCCAGCGCGGTCTGGTTGGCGATCGACCAGTGCACGGGCTTGAGCGCGCGGTACACGATGCCACGTTCGACCAGCGCCGCGAACACCTCCAGGACGCTTTTTTCGTACCGGCCTTCCATCGTGAGATACGGATCGTCATAGTCTGCCAGCGTCAGCAGCCGCTTCATCTGGCTCGCCTGCAGCTTGACGAACTTCTCAGCGTATTTGGCGCACTCGCGTCGCACCGCCATTCGGCGCTGGTCTTCGCTGAGCGAGTTGAGTTTTTCAAGCTTGCCCGACTCGAGCAGCTCGGTCATGACCTTGTGTTCGATCGGCAGGCCGTGACAGTCCCAGCCGGGCACAAAGCGGCACTGTTTGCCCATCATCAGCCGGGAGCGAACGACAAAGTCCTTGAGCACCTTGTTGAGCATGTGGCCAACGTGAATGGAACCGTTGGCGTACGGCGGGCCATCGTGAAAGATAAACTTCGGCGCGTTGGCGGCATCACGCGCAGCGGTCACCGCTTCGTACAGCTTCGCCTGCTCCCACCGCTTCTGCGACTGCGGCTCGTTCTGCGAGAGATTGGCCTTCATGGCAAAATCGGTCTTGGGCAGGTTCAGCGTGCTCTTATAGTTGGGCTTGGTGGCTTGAGACATGGGAGTTCCGAGTACCGGGTTCCGGGGACTGACTGATAGCTGCGAACTGAAGAAGAAGCTGTCGAAAACAGCGTCCTGTCTGACTGAATCTGTCTGAATGAGACAGTTTAGCGGCAGTATCGGGCTGTGCGTGCGTGCCTGAGGCTGCCGCGGAAAGACAATCGGCCCCGCTCAGGGCGAGGCCGATGGATGCTGGCGTATGCTGCTGACGTCACTGCACCAATCGCGGCCTGCTCTCAGCGGGGCAAGGTAATGTCGATCGCGATCACAATGGCAGCACGCAGAAGGTTCATGGCTCAATAGCTCGTTCGACAGAGCATATCCAGCGGCACCAGACGGTCAAGAAAAAAGCTTACGCTTCATCATCGTCGGCGATTTGCCGCCGCTTACCACCGCGGCCAGCCCGGAATATTCCCTGCCGTCAGTCTTCCGGGTGCTCTCCTGGCTTTATCGTCTCATCCAGGTACTTCTGAAAATCCCCCATCTTGTACGAGATGAAGCAGAACGCGTGATGGAGGGCAAACCACTCCATGTCCTGCGGGTCTTTTTCCAGATCGTTTCGCAGCCGGTTCAGTTCAGCAAGCACCTTTTCAGCTTTGATCGCCATGAAGCGTCAGTCTCCTTTTTTGATGTGATGCGGCACCGTTTGACGGCCGCCTTTTGTCAATCGTCCCATGACGGTCTCAATGATCGTGGTCGTGGTCATGATCATGGCTGTGATCGTGACCGTCATGATGATTATGACTGTGATCATGGTCATGGGTGTGATCATGATCATCATGATGATCATGATGATGCTGATGGCCATGATCGTCATGGGCATGATGTTCGTGGCCGTGCAGGTTGCTTTCCATGGCTGCGATTCCCCACGCGATCGCCAGGCCGATCAGCAGCGCCGCGGAGAGCTTGACGCGATCGTGCTGATGGAACTGCAACTCGGGCAGCAGGTCGCTCATGGCGATGCACAGAAATGTGCCAGCTGAGAAGGCCAGAGCGGCGCTGAGTATCAGATGCCGCTGATCCATCTGGCTCACGCCGAGGTAAAACAGCCCCACTCCTGCCGGCACCAGCAGCGCAAAGCCCAGGTTGACCACATGACGCGCCGCCGGCGAGCGGCCGCCCAGGTTCATCAGCGTGCCCAGCGTCAGTGCGTCAAAGGGCTTATGCAGAAAGATCACCAGGAATGTCGCCAGTCCGACCAGCAGGCTGACTTCGCCATTTTGCCTGCCGATTTCAACGCTTGCCGCCAGAGCAATGCCTTCGATGAGGCTGTGCAGCCCCAGACCGATTGCAGCGCCGGTCCAGGTAAGGCGGTGCCGACTGTGCGAATGGCGGTGGCCGTGATCGCAATGTTGTTGATGCTGTTGATGGTGATGGCAGCGGCTCTGATCACCGCGGTCAGGCGCAGATTTCGGCCCACCTTCCTGCTCAGCTTCCATTTCCCGAGCCGTCACCGCGGTCACGCCGGGATGATCGATGGCGGGCACATCATGGTGGTGATAGCAGAAAAACCGCTCGATAAAGAACATGGCCAGAAAACCCGCCAGCAGCCAGAGCACCAGCGGGTCCATCAGGTAATGGGCCATGGCGTGATCGAGCATCACCGTGCCTTTGGCTTCCACGCGGGCTAAAAACGCATGCGGCAACAGGTGCAGCAGCCCCACCCCCAGCATCACGCCGCCCACGAAGCTCACCGCCAGCTCCATCCGCTTGTGCGTCAGTCGAATGACAAATGGAATCAATCCCCCAGCCAGCGAAGCCAGCAGGATGAGCAGGCAGTAAAGGGTAAGGGCGATGGCTGTTGTCGTCATTGTCTCGCTGCGTACAGGCGCCAAGTTGCTGAACCGGACCGTGCCTCCCAGCCCCCGAATCCTTAGCCCCGGGGCACTGCTCAGCGACGCTTCAGGCGGGCACACAATATGCAAGTTCCAGCCGCGTGTCGCAACTGCCGGAGGATTTCCCGCAAAACCTCGCTGCGGCAACGTCTACGGAAACATGAAATGAAATCCCCTCCGGCGGCGTTGACTGTTGGCCAGAAGCAAAAAAGCCGATATGATGGGTGTGGTTGGATGGGCAAGCAGAGCCAACAAGCCGAGCAATGATCAGCCCATCTCCATCCCTCCCGCTGGGGCAGTAGCTCAATTGGGAGAGCGCCTCGGTCGCATCGAGGAGGTTGTGAGTTCGAGCCTCATCTGCTCCACTATCTGGCCGGTTCAGTTCCGGCGCTCGAACGCTGAAGCCCACGGTTCTGTGCCGTGGGCTTCTTTGTTTTTGTTTGACTCTGGGGTGGGTTTTTACCGCGGAGAGCGCGGAGATTGGGAGAGGGAAGGCAAGGAGAAGAAGAGGAGAGCTTGACAAGGTACAGGGGTGATGAGGTAACAGATGGAGCAGATCGTCTTGTCTCGTCTCCCCTTCTCTCCCCCAATCTCCTCTCCGCGCTCTCCGCGTACTCCGCGGTAAATCACCTCCCTGCACGAACCGGCTGCGCGTTTCTCAAGCGGCTGATCAGTCATGATCGCACTACCGGGTTTACAATGAACGCCCAATGACTCGCGCCCCCGGAACATCCCCCGGAACATCCCCCGCCCCCGGAATAGCTGCCGGCGGATCGGATGCCCGCAATCCGCGTCAGACGCCTGCGATGCGGCAATACGCCCGCTTCAAAGCCCAGCATCCCGAATGCGTGCTGTTTTTCCGCATGGGCGATTTCTATGAGATGTTCGATGACGATGCGGTGCTTTGCCACAAGGTGCTCGGGCTGACCCTTACGCAGCGCACCGAAGGCATTCCCATGGCTGGCGTGCCGTATCACTCGGTGGAGACGTATCTCCGCCGCATGATCGAAGCCGGCTACCGCGTGGCGGTCTGTGAGCAGGTGCAGGATCCCAAGGAAGCCACCGGCGTTGTGGAGCGGGCGGTTACGCGCGTGCTCACCCCCGGCACGCTCATCGACGAAACGCTGCTGGATGAATCGCAGGCCAATACCATTGCGGCGATTCAGTTTCTCCAATCCGGCGACAATTCCGGCGCGGTTCTGGCTCTTGCGGAGCTTTCCACCGGCAACTTCACATTGATGGACATTCCCGCCGGCCGGATCATCGACGAACTGGCCCGCATCAGCCCTTCTGAACTGCTGTATGTTGAAACTGCTGACGGCGTTCCCCCGCCGCGCGTCGAGGCCATCCGTGATGCCCTTTCCTGCGCGCTGACGCCTCGGCCGGCATGGACATTCCGCCAGTCCGACGCCCGCGACACCCTGCGCGATCACTTTGGCGTGTTAAATCTCACCGGCTTCGGCCTGAGCGATGATGACCCGGCCATTGGCCCGGCCGGCGCACTGTTGCGATACCTGCAGGAAACTCAGTGCGCAGCCACTTACGATGCATCCGCCCGCACTGGCGGCTATGCGTCTTCTGCTGCCGCTGCGGTGGCCGCACAACCTGCTGCTGGAAATCTCGCCCATCTCCGCCCGCCGAAGCGCGAAACGCCCGATCAATATGTCACCATCGACGCAGCGTCACTGCGCAGTCTGGAAATCGAGCGCACCATGCGCAGCGGCCAGACCGCCGGCTCGTTACTGGCCACACTGCAGCGCTGCGCAACGCCGATGGGCAAGCGTCTGCTTCGGCACTGGTTGTGTTTTCCGCTGCGCGATCCCGGCCGCATTCGCGCGCGTCAGAATGCTGTCGCTGCCTGTCTTGAGGACGATCAGTTCGCCCAGGCGCTGCGCGAGCAGATCGCAGGCGTGCAGGATGTGGCTCGCATCGTCGGCCGCATTGCCATGGGTCGCGCCACGCCGCGCGATCTCGTTGCACTGGGCCGATCAACTGCACGCATCGACGCCATTGCCTCGCTTCTGGCTGAGCGGCCGGCGTTCAAACGCTCGCATGCGCGGCTGACTGAACTTGCTGCAACCCTTGCGCCGCTGGCTAAATCCATTGCAGATCGCTGCGTGGAAGATCCGCCCGGCCACATGCGCGAAGGCGGGTTGTTCAAAGACGGCATCGATGCGGAGCTGGACGAAGCCCGGATGCTGCAGCGCGACGCCACAACCTGGCTGGCCGGTTACCAGAAGCAGCTCATCGACGACACCGGCATTGCCTCGCTCAAGGTGGGCTACAACAAAGTCTTCGGCTATTACATCGAGATCACTCACGCACATGCGCAGAAAGTTCCCGACACCTTTACCCGAAAGCAAACGCTGAAGAACGCGGAGCGGTACATCACGCCGGAACTGAAAGAATTTGAAGACAAGGTCACCACCGCTGAGGCTCGCGCAATTGAGCGTGAGAAGCTGCTGTTTGATCGCCTGTGCAGACAGGCTGCCAACAGCACTGCAATGCTTTCGGAGTTTGCTGACCTCATCGCTGAGCTTGATGTGCTGGCGTGCTTTGCCGACATTGCCCGCCGGTACAACTATGTGCGGCCGGAGATCGTGGAAGAAGCGGCGCTTGATATCAGACAAGGCCGGCATCCCGTGCTCGATCGCATGCTCAGCGATCGTTTTGTCCCCAACGACTGCACGCTTGGCTGTGTGCAAAGCGAGTGGGCTGCGAATCCGGATGATGACGCTGACGGTTCTGAAAACGAAACCGGAAACAAGCAGTCTCACGCCACGCTTGCCCTGATCACCGGCCCGAACATGGCGGGCAAATCCACGTTCATTCGGCAGGTTGCGCTGATTGCGCTCCTGGCCCACACCGGCAGCTATGTGCCGGCTGAGCGCGCAACGATCGGCATTTGCGACCGCATCTTCACGCGCATCGGCGCTTCGGATGAATTGCACGCTGGTCACTCAACGTTCATGGTGGAGATGACCGAAACGGCCAACATTCTGCATCACGCCACTGATCGCAGCCTGGTGATTCTCGATGAAATCGGACGGGGCACTTCCACGCTCGACGGGTTGAGCCTTGCGTGGGCGATTGCAGAATCGCTGGCGTCAGTGAAGTGCCGAACGCTCTTTGCCACGCATTACCACGAACTGACGGGCCTTGCGGATCGCCTGCCCAACGTCACCAACCTGCACGTGGCGGTACGCGAATGGGGCGCCCCCGGCAACGAGCAGATCATCTTTCTGTATCGCATCCTGCCCGGTCGGACCGATCGCAGCTATGGCATTCACGTCGCCAAGATCGCAGGCCTGCCCAAAGGCACCATCAAACGCGCTTCAGAACTGCTTGAAACGCTGGCGGTGCAAACCGAAGCGCCGCAATTGCCCAAAGACATGCAGCCCCGAACCCCCGCTGCCGGAGCGCAGCTCAGCCTGTTTACCGAATATCTCGATCATCCCGCCATTGAAGCGCTGCGCACCATCGACCTCAACGACATGACGCCCATGCAGGCCTTCGACACCCTGCGGCAGCTGCGCGAGATGCTGGAGCAGTAGCCAATCGAACAAACAGGCAGCAACAACGCACGTGCATGCGATGCTCAGATGCTCCTTTGATTCTTAATTCATGCCGGGCGCATGAAAGCGGCGCTTAATTTTCGCCCTGAAGTCGTTTGAGCCAGCGTTCAGCGCGATCCTGCATGGAAGGGTCGGGATGCGAACGCGCAATCGCAGCAATCGGATCGACTGCGCGCTTATCGCCGATGTGCGCCAATGCTGCGCCGGCAGCGATGACCGTGCGCCACTCTGGATCGTGCAGCAGCGGCAGGAGAACCGCAACTGCGCGATCCTGATCGTGTTTGGCCAGCTGACCGATCACGTCAATGGCCACCGGACGTGATCGATCCATATATCCATACGCTGCGTATTTGATGCCCAAATCCAGTCCGCGCGGGTCATCTAGATTGGCCAAAGCTCGCAGCGCAGCATTGCGCACCTGATCGTGCTGACTTTTGAATTCAACCAGTTCAACGATCAGGTCTGCATATTGGTGCGCCTTGTGATGCGCCAACGCTTCAATCGCCTGAACGCGCGTGGCGTAACTGGGATCGCTGCCAGCAATCGTCGCAAGCAGGCTCACGACGCGGTCTTTTTCAAATCCGCGCAGCTTGCTGACGAGGTTCGCGCGAACGCGCGCTTCTGCGATGCCCGTTTGCAGCGCATCGAGCAGCGCGTCCTTTGCTTCAGGCGAAGCCAGTTGAGCCAGCGAATCAGCCGCAGTGTTTCGCAGCGTGTAGCGGATATCTTCGTTTGCAAGAATCTGCTTCAAAAGCGCAATGACATCGGGCACATCGTGGCAGCTCAGTGCTTCGACCGCAGCGTGACGGGACGCAATCGTCGGGCCGCTTTTGGCCTGTTCAATCCACATCCCCAGCGGCTTCTCAACCGTGATTGTCTTAAGTACGTGCAGATATGGATCAATCGCCACCATCGTGGGCGGACCGTCAAGCGTGGTACGGAACGATGTGCTGCGCTCGGTCACGTCGATCGTCAGCGTGCGCTCACCGCTGAGGGTGCGCGCCACGACCGGCAGCACGAACCGAAACGCTGGCGTGCGCTCATCGATATGCTGCGTCTGCTCCACATCAATGAAAAGTTCTCGCGATGCAGCCTCATAGCGCACCTGGACATTTAACTCCGGCGTGCCGGGGCGATAGCACCACTGCTCGAAAAACCATTCCAGCCCCAGGCCGGAAACTTCCTCCATCGCGTATCGAAAATCATTGGTTTCCACCAGACCGCCTGCGTGGCGATTCATGTACAGATGCACGCCCTTCCAGAACACGTCCTCTCCCAGCATCATGCGCAGCATGTGCAGAATGGACGCCCCTTTCGGATACGGGTTGGCGGCGCGGCGGAAGACGTCAAATGGTTTATCGTAAATCGGCGAAACCATCGGCAGCGAATTGGTGGTTCGATCCCGATGCGCAACGCCGAAGTTCCCGCGCATTGAATCGAGATAGCCGTCCTCACCGAAGCGACGCTCGTTCCACAATGCGCTGCAATAGGTGGCCCAGCCTTCATTGAGCCAGATGTGCGCCCAGCTTTTGCAGGTGATCAAATCGCCGGTCCATTGATGCGCAAGCTCGTGTGCGATCAATCCGTCCAGATCACCGTCCAGCAGAGCCGTGGAATCGAGAATGGCCGTCGGATACATGCTGGTGGCGCTGGTGTTTTCCATGCCACCTGCGCCGAAGTTTTTCACCACAAGCTGGTCGTACCGGTCCCACGGGTACGGCACGCCGAAACGCTGTTCAAACAGGTCGATCATGTCGCCCGTGCGGCCGTAGGTCTGCATGACCTGATCGCCCAGCCCCTGCGGCACCCAGACCTTCATGGGCACGCGATCATGCGGGATCTCGACGATATCGAACGTGCCGATCACCAGCGTCACCAGATACGGCACATGCGGCTTATCCTGCAGCCAGTGCCACACTGCCCGGTCGCCGGTGGTGAGATGGGAGACCAGTCGGCCGTTGCTGGAAACGGAATACACTGCGGGCACATCGACGATCAGCTCCGTCGTCATGCGCTCATTTGGGTAATCATGGCACACGAACCAGTGACGGTTTGTTTCGGGCTGCCCCTGCGTGTGAACCTCCGGCGTGTACTGCGGCACATCGGGCGAGGCAGGCGTAAAGATCATGCCGTCGTACGGCCGCTCGCACACATATTCAATCACCAGTTCCTGCAGCTCGCCCACGGGAAGCGGCGGGTCGAATCGCAATGCAAGCCGCTGGCCGTCATAGGAAAACTCAATCGGACTTCCCGCCAGCGTGACACTGGTGATCTTCAATCCCGCCGCGTTCAGCGTCAGCGATGACGCAGCGCGTCCGATCGGTATAAAACTGAGCGTTTCAACAGCAGTGAAGCGGCGGTCATCGAGATTCTCGAAGTGCATCTGCAGCTTCATGTGCTGGTAATCGACGTGCCGATCGGGTGGAAAGTGACGCAGGTCGCGGCCGGTCGTTTCATCAAATCCCGCTGCAACCCTCTGCCCAGCCTCCCAGGCCTCGCCGAATCGCAGGGCACGCTCCAGCCGCCCGTGATAGCAGGTTTCGCAGTTGTGACAGAAGCCTTCGAGGTAGCTCTCAATACCGCCTCGCGCAAAGACGCTGCTGCCTGTTGCTGCGGCAAGCCAGGCGCAAACCGCAGCAACGCACCAGAGCCAATGACGACGAAGCCTGCTGTATGACATAACGCAATTCTCCTGCTGATGTTACAGCACACTGTATCGGCAGATGGGGCTAAGAGGAATGAGCAGAGAGAAGCGAGAAGCCGACATTTCATCACCTCTCACTGTTCATTTCTCTTCACTTACTCTCCCCCTTCCTTTCCCCCAATCTCCGCGTACTCCGCGGTGAATCATTCTTGCTGAATTTACCGCGGAGATCGCGGAGAACACAGAGGCGGATGAGGGTTCGATCCGAATGGCCGGCCAGCCATTCAACGCTTGACAAGCCCCCTGCCTCCTCATCTCTTTGTTTTCCCATCCCACTCACTTGATATCATGGCGGCATGCTTGGAAAACTGTGTACGCAGGTCAGTCTTGCATCGCTGCTTGTTACAGCACTGCTGACACAAGGCGGGTGCTTTTCATATAACGCCGGGCGGCCGCACACGGTCGCAGCAATCGAACCGATTCCTGCATCCGCATGGCCGGCACGTGACATTGAAGCAGTCAAGCCGTTTTATGAGGCGACGCCTGAGCAAATCTTCCGATACGAGCTTGAACCGGGCATAGCGCTGAGCGATGTCAATCCGGAATATGCGCCGTTTGTTCAGGACAGGCCCGACTATACCGTCCATTACTGTCGCCTCAACGGCACGGGGTTGCTTCGCTGCTACACCGACCACGCCACATCTGCCGACTTTGAAGCATGGGATCGGGTGATCTATGGCTTTTCCCCCAATGCGTCATTCCTGACATCGCAGCGCGTGAACACGAAGCAGTTTCAAGAGCATCTGGCCAGAGCAAGCAATCCCACTTCAGATGACACTTTGCTCAAATCGCTTGCGCCCGGGCTTCGACTCTCCAAAACGCATGACCGAATCGCTCTTGACCAGGGAATAGCCATGCGGCTTCCTCGCGAGTTGCCTGACGATTCGCATCAGCTTCTCGGCACGCTTATTCACTTTACGGCAATGGCGGGTACGGAGTACGAAGATGCGGTGATGGATGCGCTTCGCAGCCGCGGCTGGACGGTGCTGAGCATTTCGAGCGAGGCGTGGATCAGGCCGCCGCAGCGTCTTGAGTACGCAGAGCGTCTTGCTGAACTGGAAGCGCGCCAAAAGGAATTGCTCAATGAAGTTGGGTCGCTGACCATGGCGCGCTTCAAAACTAAAGACCCTCAGGAAAAGGCGGAACTGAAGCTTCAGGAACAAGAGCTGTTCCAGACGCTTACGTCGATCTCACGTGAGATGGGACGACTCGGGCGAGGCGCGTTTCAGGTGTGCGATGAAAGTCAGGTTGAAACTGTTGCGCAGGAAATTGCCGCAGCCGTGGACAATCAGCTTGCAGAGCACGCGTACGCAGCCGAGGCGGCGCTGGAATATGCCTGGTCGCAGTTCCCGCAATTGCGCGACAAACCCGTTGTGATCATTGGTTTCAGTGCAGGTTCGCTTGCAGCCCCTGCTGCTGCAGCGCGATTGCGCGATGTTGTGGATGCGGTCATACTGATCGGCGCTGGCGCTCATGCGGTTGAAATCGCCCGCAAAGGCGAATTGACCGATGGCGGCGTGCGTGTGCGCTGCGAGGACGGCGAAGTGCCAGCTTATCTGATGGATCAGCTCAGCGAAGCGTACCTGGCGCACAGCAGGCTCGATCCCTACCACACTGCGGCGCAGCTTCGCAATAAACGCGTGCTGCTGGTGACAGCCATGCACGACTCCTGGGTGCCGCGTGCGACTGCACAATTGCTGCGGCAGCAACTGGGTGATCCCGATCGGTTGACGCACCTTGGCGGGCATCGCACGCTGTTTTACTTTCTGCCTTCACAGGCCCGGCGCATCGCAGACTGGCTGGAACGCGCCGTTGAAGATCAGCGGCCTCATTGATCCCAGTAAACAAACCGGCCTGCCCATTGGCAGGGCAAGCCGGTTGGAAGAAAACCGTTGTTTTCTGCAGCAACCACAGGCGGTTGCTGCGGACGAGGGATGACGCTTGCGAATCGGCGGCAGCTTTATGTGTTTCAGAATGCAAGCTGCAACTGTGAGCGAACAACAAGCTGGCCGTCTTCGCCGGCAGGATCAGCGCGCCAGCCCAGGCTGGAGCTGGCCCATCCGCTGCTGACCTGGTTCAGGCCGTAGCCGACGTCGGTTGTCCACTTCAGGTTGTGCTTGGCCCAGTACCGGGTCACGCCGCCGGTCAGCACGCTGAGGTCTTCGCTTGAAGTGTCATCGTCGCCCCATTCGTAGCGGGCGAAGATCTCCCACTCATTGGGCACGATGAACAAGCCGCCCTGCACGACAATCCCGTACTGATCCGCGTCGGCGGCGTTGTCGGCGCTGAGGTGTCGGCCGATGACCGCTGCAAACAGGCTGAAGTTGCCGAACTTCGCGGAGCCGTCAATCGTCCAGCGGAAATCTTCGACTTCCGGACCGGCGACAGTGCCGTATTCATCCTTCTGATAATGGGCCGCTGCGCCGATAAGCAATCCGAACTCCTCGCCATCCCAGCTTGAGAAGTCAGCAAACTGCTGGAAGTTGCCCGCTGCGAGAAAATCAACGCGGCCGGTGATGGCGAACTCCGTGTCGTATGCTTGCCAGGGGGTATTGAGACTGCGTGCGCCGTCGCTGATCATGCCGGCAACGCGAATATTCTCGCCCAGCTGCGCCGCAAGTTCGATGCCCTGCGCACGTCCGACGTTGAATCGACTGTTCACCAGCGAGCGATCGACCGCAAGCTGCCGGCTGGAGGAGACCAGTTCTTCACGGTTAAACGGCGCTTTGAATTGGCCGACTCGCACGGTCATGCCATTTTCGAACTTGTGGCCAATCACGCCGTCGAGCAGCGTAAAGCCGCCGCCATCGCGGTTAAAGTCGCCCTGAATCTGATACGTCCAGTTCGGATTGATGACGTGGCCGGCAAACTGCAGCCGCGTGCGGCGCATTTCAAAGCCCCAGCGATTGTCATCATCGCTGTTGTCCTGGTTGTTGTACACGTAGCGGAACTGCAGCCGACCGGAGATGTTCAAGCGATAGTTGCCGTCGGCGCTGGCGAGGAAAAAGCCCCGGTCATAGCCGGCGGTCATGCCGCCCTGAAGCAGGTTGGCGCGAGTGTCGGCATCGGCGAGCACATCCTGAACCAGGCTGCGAATCTCTGCTGCGCGCTGCTGGGTCAGCCAGTTCGCACTGCCCTGGGCTTTGAGCATCTGGACCTGCTCCTGCAGATCAGCCACCAGCGCTCGAAGCTCTGCAACATTGGCGTCTTCGATCAGCGTCTGGTCGCCTGCTGCGGTTGTGGCGACTGAGGAAATAGCGAGAAGCGAAAGTGCAAATCTGTGCATGCTGTCGTTCCTTGTATTCAGGAGAAAATCAGGCAATTGACCTAAGGCCCGACAGCATACTGAAGCACGTTTGGGCTGCGCTAACGATCCATTCTTGTTGTAAAAAAATCCTCGCCCTGTTGCGCCGTTGCTCATGCTGAACCCTGGCGTTCTGCGCGCATCGGTCTGCTGCGTGATGTTCAGTCATCATCGCATTAATGGTGTTTTGGGCGCATTCTCATTTGGGAAGAACAATGCGGAAGGTGCTGCCGCGGCCGACGACGCTTTCGACTTCCACGTTGCCGTTGTGAACCAGCGCGATGTGTTTCACGATGGAAAGCCCCAGTCCGGTGCCGCCCATTTCGCGGCTGCGCGCACGGTCGACCCGATAGAACCGCTCGAAGATGCGCGGGAGGTGTTCGGCAGGAATGCCCGGGCCCTGGTCGGCAACCGAAATCGTGATTTCCGCCTCGCCGGTCTGCTCTGCCTTGACGGTCACGTGCGTTCCTTCTGCGCTGTATCGAATGGCGTTTGAGAGCAGGTTGCCCACCGCCTGTTCAAGCAGTTGCCGATTGGCATTGATGGTGAGCGATCCGGGCACATCCACGCAAATGCGCGTGGTGTTGGCCCTGGTTTCATGTTCAAGAGACGACAGCGCAGCTTCGATCATTCGCAGGATGGCGAATTCCTCTTTCTCCAGCGTGGTCTTTGCATCAGGCTGCTCAAGCCGGGCAAGCGACAGCAGGTCTTCAATGATCAGCGCCAGGCGCGAGGTGTTTCTGTTGATGATCTGCAGAAAGCGCTGGGCCTGCTCGCGGTCATCCACGCCGACTTCTAGAAGCGTCTCCACATAGCCTTTGATGTTGGTGATGGGCGTGCGCAGCTCGTGCGAGACGTTGGCTGCAAAGTCGCTTCGGATCGATTCGAGCCGGCGCAGCTGTGTGACGTCGTTGATGAAAATGAGTACGCCCACCGGCACATCGCGCGCGTTGCGAAGCGGCTCGCTCACCGCCTGAACGGTTGTGCCGACGGCGCTGCGCAGCTGAAACTCGCTGGTGCAGTGAGTGAGCGTTGCAATCGCCTCATCGACAAACCGATTCAGCTCCGGTTCGCGCAGCAGTTCCTGCAGCAGCCGGCCGCGCGACGCCTGTCCGTGAAGCCCCAGAAGCCGCTCCGCCGCTCGATTGACGCTGATGATGCGCTGATCGAGATCGAGAGCGATCAGGCCGTTGCTCATTGATTGTTGAATCGCCTGCTGCTCGCTGCGCTGGGCGCGCAGAAGATCAATCTGATCACTGAACTGATGGGCCATGTGATTGAGCGCATCAGCCAGTTGGGCCAGTTCGGCGCTGGCGGGCCGCTCGATGCGATGCGCCAGATCGCCGGAGGCAAAGCGAGCCGCAGCGGCGGCAAGGCGCGTGACCGACTGGCTCAACTGCCGCGAGACGAGATAGATCACCACGAACGTCAGCGCCAGCAGGATCAATGCAGCGGTGGCGACGACGCGAACAACCTGCGCCGGCTCGGCCTGCATGACCGCCAGCGGCATGGCGGCACGCACGATGGCCCGCGGCCCGTTGTCTCCAGGCATGACCGCTGCCACATAGGTGGTTTGCACGCCGGTGCTGACGCTGCGCCTTGTCGCTGAACCAATGCCGCCGCCCTCGCTGCCGCTTATCGCCGCCATCACTTCCGAACGCGTGCGATGATTTTCCATCATCGCAGCGTCCTGGTGCGAATCGGCCAGAACATCCCCGTCGGGCGAGATGAGCGTGATGCGCAGCCCGGTGCGTGAAGCGTCACCGGCAACAGCCTGCATCAATTGCTGCTGATCGACCGGCTTCCCGTCAGCGTCAAACATCGCTGCATAGCGCTGAACCAGCAGCGGCGCGATGCGGTGCAGGTCATTGATCGACTGGTTCATGGTGAACCGACTGAACTGCGAAAGCGCATACCAGCCAAGCAGCAGCACCACCACCGCCTGCAGCGCCATCAGGGCCAGGCCAAGCCGCCAAAGCAGTGTTCGCGGAGAGCGGAAGACAGTCATTCGTCAGAAGCGGCGGCCTGATCGTTCAAGCGGTATCCAACGCCTCGAACGGTCTGAATGACGCCGCCCAGATCACCAAGTTTGCGCCGCAATGCCGTCACATGCACGTCCACTGTGCGGCTGGAGAGCACCGCGCTGTCGCCATGCACCGCCGCAATGATTTGATCACGGGTTCGCACGAACCCGGGACGGGAGGCCAGAAACTGAAGAATGCCGAACTCGGTCACGGTCAGGTCGACCGGTTTACCCTGCACCTGAACCGCGTGGCGCTCAATATCGATCACCAATGCGCCATCCGCCACCTCGATCGCCCTGGCTGATTCGGTCTGGTCGCTTGCTTCTTCGCCGTAACGGCGCAGCACGTTCTTGATACGAGCCATCAGCACCTTGGGGCTGAATGGTTTTGTCACATAATCATCAGCGCCCAGTTCGATGCCGGTGACAATATCCGCTTCGTCGCCCTTGGCGGAAACGATCAGAATCGGGATGTTTCGGGTTTCCGCCTTCCACTTCAATCGCCTGCAGACTTCAAGCCCATCCAGATCGGGCAGCATCAGGTCAAGCAGGATGAGGTCCGGCGGGTCTGATGCAATGGCGTTGAGCGCGACGCGGCCGGACTGCACGATCCTGGCGCTGATTCCCTCCCGCTCCACGTGAAAACGCATCAGTTCCGCAATTTCCAGCTCATCCTCGACAATCAGTATCGACATCTGGTTCATGCCTCGGGTTTCATGCACGAAGACACACGGCGTGTCGCAACGTGCTGAGGGCAGCATCTCGCGGAACGGTTCATATTGCGCTAAGGATCGCTAAATGTTTCTTGTGCATGTTCGCAACAGGCGGTCTTGTCATCGCAGTGACAGATCATGATAGGCCCCGCGCCGCCTTACGCTGATGAGCGGGACGGCCGCCACGATCTGTTTGCCGACATACGCGTCCCATGCGCCGTTGTCCAACGTCGCGCCTTCGTGCCGGCTACGGGCAGGTTTCAAAGAAAAACCGACCCGCAATGCGGCGGGTCGGCTTGAATCTTGCTTACGTTCTTGACGCTGCGCGTGCGATGATGATGCGTCGACTGCAGCGGGCGCTTACTCTGATTCAGTCGCTTCAGCAGCGGTGGCAGAAGCCTGCGATGCAGCTTCGCGGCGCGACTGCTGCCGGGCGGGCTTGCGCTCCACCAGTTCGCCCTCATCGTCGATTTCCATTTCCTCTTCGTCTTCCACAAACTGGCGATCCGGCTCGACCTTGAGCGTGATTTCCGTGCGCAGGTCTTTTTCGAACTGAATCGGCACCTGGTATTCGCCAATACGACGAATCGATTGCGCGAGGCGCACCGACCGCACGCCGACATCGTAACCGGCAGCCTGCAGGGCCTCAGAGACATCGCGCTGGGTGACCGAGCCGTACAGAAGGCCCTGATCGTTGCAGCTGCGCTGAATGGACACGGTAACGTCCTGCATGCGGGCCAGCAGGTCTTCGCGAGCCTGACGCAGCCGCGCCAGTTCCGCCTGAGCAGCAGCGCGAGCTTCCTGCAGCGCCTCGATGCGCTTCGGCGTCGGCTTCACCGCAATGCCCTGCGGAAGCAGGTAGTTGCGGGCAAAACCGGGACGAACCTTCACGATATCACCCACGATGCCGAGGTTTTCGACAGTGCGGTTCAGAAGAAGTTGAACTTTCTTGGCTGCCATGTGTGCGTTGTCCTTTCTGGTGTCTTTGAAAGTTAGGAGTCCTTTGCGGACCCCAGCGAATCAATAGGGAAAACAGGCAATTGGCGAATACTCTATGCGAGCACGCGCAACGCTGTCGAACTGACGGGAAGCAATACCGTTTTTCGGCCTCTGCTGCAAATCTCTGCGGCGCAGCAACTGGCCGATTCAGAACGGAATGTCATCCTCCGGCAGCGGTTCATGCGTTGTGCTGGACGCCGCGGCCGGCGCTCCGCTGTACGCGCCTTGCGGACGGCTACCGCTGCTGCGCGGTCCGCCGCCGCCACTATCACCGCCGGTTCTGGAATCGACAAACTCAAAGGCTTCGACGACGACCTTGAGTTTGGATCGATTGGAGCCGTCTTTGTCTTGCCAGGTGTCGAGCTTCAGGCGTCCTTCGATAAAAATCGGCCGCCCCTTGCTGAAGAATTTGGCCATGTTTTCGGCGGTGTAGCCCCACGCTTCGCAATCGACGAAGGTAGTTTCTTCCTTCAGCTCGCCATCCTTGCCTTTATAGCGGCGATTGATCGCCAAACCGATATTGGCCACGGCCATGTTGCTTGGCGTGTATTTCAGCTCGACATCGCGCGTGAGATTGCCCATTAACAGGACTTTGTTGTAGTTTGGCATGGCTCCTCCAAGGCTGGCGGCGGCGCACAACAATCATACCCGCTTTTTCGCCATGTGTTAGGGAATAAACGAGATTGGCGGCGGATCAGATGTCATCATCCTCATCATCGATGATGAGATCATCGTCCTCATCCATCTCGTCTTCTGCAACCGCGGTGCTGGCCTCCGCAGCTTCGCTTTCAGGGTTGCCAGCCGGCTGCGTGGCGCGGAGGCGGATTTCATCAGCGAGCTGCTGGCGACCTTCAGCCGCAGCCATTGTCTCAGGCGTGATGTGATCGGCACGGGTGATCATCGACCGCAGCAACAGCTCAGACAGATTGCAGTCGCGTTCGATCTGGGCCAGCTTCGACGTCTTGGCCTTGAAGTACACCAAGAAGTACACGCCTCGCTTGTTCCCGCTGATCTCATACGCCAGGCGGCGCTCATCCCACTTCTTCAGGCTGATCACCTCGGCCCCGGCGCGGTTGAGAATCTCAAGAATGTGGTCCATCGCGCCCTGCAGATCGGCAGTGGCGGCCTGGGGAAAGAGAAACAAGCCCTCATACGTTTGCGTTCGTTCTTGCGGCATGGTTGAAACCTTTGAAGAAATGACGCTTTGCCTGCTTTGGAAAGCCCAATGCGTCAGCAGTGTTCCTTGATCTGATCCTGACTGTTCACATCATCCGACGCCGGCTGGCGCCGATTGAAACGATTCATCGCCTCGTTGATGCCCTTGACGCACCAGCACGCAGCCGCGTCCACTGCGTCGTTCATGGCGGCATCAACCAGCGGCCACTGGTCGTCACGAAAACGACCCAACACATACTCTTTCTGCGGAATCTGTCCGCGCGAGTCAATCCCGATCCGCAGCCGGGCATATCGAGTATCGCCCAGCTTCTGCTCGATATCCGCCAATCCATTGTGCCCGCCTGCAGAACCTTCCGGACGCAGCCGGATCACGCCGCAGGGCAAGGCCATGTCATCAACAAGCACCAGCAGATCAGCAGCCGGATCAAGCTTGTAGAAGTTCACCGCTTCGCTCACGCTCAGACCTGAGCGGTTCATATACGTCAGCGGCTTGAGCAGAACGACCTTCTCCTCACCGATCGTTGCATCGATTGCTGCGCCATGAAACTTGCTTCGGGCCACCGCTCCGGGAGCGTAGCGGCGCGCAAGCCGATCCAGCACGATGAACCCGACGTTGTGTCGGGTTTTCTCGTATTCAGGACCGGGGTTGCCAAGGCCGACGATGAGCTTCATAGCGAAATAACTACATGCAGGTGATGAAGAACTGACGGATTGCTGCGCCGAAACGCAACGTGCTGCGGCACGGCCAACGGTTCAGGGCGGCTATTGCCGAACCAGAAACCGTAGCCTGCTCGATCACTCCTCGGCCTCCTGCTTCTTGGATTCGGAGATGACTTCCGGCTGCGCTTCGCCGGCGACTTCCGCAGCTTCGGGGGCTTCGACCTCTTCAGCAACGGTCGTGACCTGCGCGACGATTTCGCTGACAGGAACGGCGGTGCGAACGTTCGGCGGAAGCTGAATGTCGCCGACGGTGAGAACGTCGTCAACCATCTTGGTCAGGTCGACCTTGATCTCATCGGGGATGTCCGCCACCTTGCAGATCACTTCAAGCTCGGTCATCGGGTGAGTCAGAACCGCACCGGCCTGCTTGGCGGCAGCCGGTTCGCCCACGAAGCGCAGGTGAACGTTGACATGGACTTCTTCGCTCAGATTGACTCGCGCAAAGTCAATGTGAATGACGTTGTCGCCGAGGTAGCCGAACTGCAGCTCCTTCACCAGGCAGGTTTCCGGCTGCTGGCCTTCAATGGCGACATTGACCACGTGCGCACCGTGTCGGAGGAGCGCCAGCACTTCCTTCTCGTCTACGCTGATGGCAACGGGATCGGTCTTGTGGCCGTAGATGACCGCAGGCATGCGGCCGATCTTGCGCAAACGCTGGGCGTATCGGCTGCCCAGTCGATCCCGCAGCGTGGCGGCAATGGTTGGAGTTTCGTGTTTCATCGATCAAGTCCTTCTGAATAAAACAGACGTTTGTCGTACGTGTTTCTGAATCTGAATCTGAAAGAGAACTCTGATTTATCTCTTGGTGTCTGCGCCGCGGCGGAACAGAGCCGACACCGACATGTCGTGATGAATGCGATGCACCGCTTCGCCAAGCAGTTTGGCGACCGTAAGCCGGACAAGCTTGTGCTGAATGGGCGCGGTGCGCTGACCGTCGGGAATGGAATCGGTAACGACCACCTGGCTGATGGGCGCGGCGTTGAGCCGCTCCATCGCAATGCCCGCCAGCACCGCATGCGTGGCTGAGGCGGTAACGTCTTTCGCGCCGTGCTCCATCACCATCTTTGCCGCCTCGCACACGGTTCCCGCGGTGGAGATCATGTCGTCAAACATCAGCACGGTGCGGTCGTTCACTCGCCCGATGAGATTTCTGGTTGACACCTTCGTGCCCGACTCGCGACGTTTTTCGATGATCGCCAGGTCGGCGTCGAGCAGGCTGGCGTAGGTGTTGGCCACCTTCACGTTGCCCACGTCGGGAGAAACAATCACCAGATCGCCAAGCGTGTGGCGGATGGAGCTGAAGTATTCATAGAACACCTGCGTGGCGGTGAGGTGATCGACGGGAATGTCGAAAAAGCCCTGAATCTGCGCCGCGTGCAGGTCCATGCACAGCACCCGATCGGCGCCCGCAGCGGTGATCAGGTTCGCCACCAGCTTTGCTGTGATCGGCACGCGCCCAACGTCTTTGCGGTCCTGGCGCGCATATCCGAAGTACGGGATGACCGCGGTGATGCGCTTAGCCGAAGCGCGGCGGAGGCAATCGATGTAGATCAGCAACTCCATCAGGTTGTCGTTGACGGGGTTGCAGGTGGACTGCACGACAAAGCAGTCGCGGCCGCGCACGTCTTCATCCACCTTCACAATCAGTTCGCCATCGGGGAACGTTTCGGTGTACCCGTCGGCCACAGGCAGATCGAGGTGGTGACACATGGCCTCAGCCAAAGCGCGGCCGGCGCGGCCGGCAAAAATCTTCAACTGATCGCGATCGGCAGCACTCATGGAGTTGCCTCCACGGCAGATGGTGCAGTTGACATGGCTAAACGCTTTCTCAATATCGCATCAACTTCTGCAAGCTGCTGCGGCGTGTTGATCGACAGCACGTCCTCCGGCGGCACGGCCTCAACGATCTCAACGCGCCGGCCTCGATCCTTCAGCATCCGGAAAACATCTGTCACGTAGTACTCGTTGGTCACCTGATCGGGCGCGACGAGATTGAGCATCTCAAACAGCAGCCGGGCATCGAAACATGCGTAGCTCGGATACACCTCGCGAATCGCGAGCTGCGCTTCGGAGGCATTCTTGTGCTCGACAATGGCGTCGAACCGGCCGTCGCTGTCGCGCACGATGCGGCCGTAGCCGGTGGGATCGGGAATGACCGAAGTGGCCAGCGTGGCTGCGGCGCCGGTTTCCACATGACGCTGATGCATGATTGCGATGGTCTGCGAGCGAATCAGCGGGCCGTCGCCTGCCAGCACCAGCACATCGCCATCAAAATCATCGCCCAGCGCCGATTTGGCGCACAACGTCGCGTGACCGGTGCCAAGCTGCTGATCCTGCACCGCGTAGCGGATGTCGCTGTCGTCGCCGGCAAAGGCGTTGCGCACGGTTTCCCCGCCGTGGCCGATCACCAGAACAATGGGATTGGCGCCAGCTTCGCGGCAGGCTCGCACCACCCATCGCACCATCGGTTCGCCCGCCACCTGGTGCACAACCTTGGGCAGGTCGCTGTTCATGCGCTTGCCCTTGCCCGCAGCAAGCACAATCGCAGCCAGTGGTCGGCCGGAACCGGATTTGGAGGAGCCCTTTGAATTGTCAGAATCGATTGCGCTCACATCAGACCCGCAGCATCATTGGTCCAAGCCCGTTGTTTTATCTGTCGGTGTGAGCTGCTCTGTCACGCAACATCAATGCCGCATCGTAAATCATTGACATCGACATCAAACGCAAGAGCAAAGCTGGCCCGCCAAGATTCGAACTTGGACTATCTGAACCAAAATCAGGAGTGCTACCATTACACCACGGGCCAGTGAAGGACTTCACTATAGGCAAAGGTCCGATTCCTGCGCCCGAACAATCCAGCCGCCGCCGCAACAGTTCAACGATTCAGTCAGGTTGAATCTGTTCCGGCAATTCCAACATGTCGCGGTTGGATGCTCGGCACAGCCGAACCCTTCCGCGGCAACAATCATCCCCGAGGCGGGAGCACCCGTCAGCCGCAGCTGGATGCCCCATGCGGCGCCACGAGCAGGTGGTGTCGGGTCAGGCGCTGCGTCGTCGTCGTCAAGACCGGCTGAAAAGTGCCGTCATTATTGACTGCGAAGCCGAGAACGCTGTAACCCAGACCTCCGGCTCAAGTCACCGTCGGCCCCTTGATGGGGAAGCGTGCAATTGTAGAGAACCCCCGCTTGACGTCAAGGTGTCGAACTGCCGGGCCTGAAAACAGCACTTTCACCAACTGACTGATACTGATTCAGCCCGGGTTCCGGATTCACCGCGTGCTGCTGCTGCTGGCGGGCGGTTGTCTTCCCATATTCCCACACAGCCGCCGCCGTCAGACAGGCACGCAGCAACGGTCCTGCCCCGCAGCCGCAGCGTCATCCCGGCGCATTTCCGTGCCGCAGCCTGTTGCCTGCTCACGTTTATTTCAACCCGCGCGCTGCCTTAACGCAATCTGAACAGCCCCAGCAATACTCTTCGGCAGACCAGTCATTGGGCGTGGTCGGCGTGGTGTTCGACCACCAACGAGCACAAACGAGACACAAGGCAGCGCGGCGCCAGCTGCCGGTTTCGACATCTGACAGACGATTGATTGATCCCTGCACGAGGAGCATTGGCAATGAAGTTGAAATCGTTGATTCTGGCTGGCGGCCTTATGGGCGCCGTGAGTTTGGGGGCAGCAATCGCTGGCCCGCCTGCTGTTGATAAAGACCTGCCTCGCTATGAGCCGGTGGCGGGCGTTTCAGGCAACCTGAACAGCACCGGCTCAGACACGCTGAACAACCTGATGACCTTGTGGGCTGAGGGCTTCAAGGCGCTGTATCCCAATGTCAACATTCAGATTGAAGGCAAGGGGTCATCGACTGCCCCGCCGTCGCTGATTGAGGGCACAGCCCAGCTTGGGCCGATGAGCCGCCCGATGAAGGCGTCGGAGATCGATCAGTTCGAGCGCAAGTTCGGTTATAAGCCAACCGAAATTCGTGTCGCGATCGACGCCCTGGCGGTTTTCGTTCATAAGGACAACCCCATCCAGGGACTGTCGCTGCAGCAGGTCGATTCAATTTTCTCCAGCACCAACCGTTTGGGAGGCCAGCCCATTAACAACTGGGGTGAGGTTGGCCTGACCAGCGATTGGGCGCGTCGGCCGATCTCGCTGTACGGCCGCAACAGCGCCTCGGGCACCTATGGCTTTTTCAAGGATGTCGCGCTTGGCGGCGGCGACTACCGCTCCACGGTCAAAGAGCAGCCCGGCTCATCTTCCGTCGTACAGGGCGTCGCCAGCAATCTTGCGGGCATCGGCTATTCGGGCATCGGCTACGCCACCTCAGGCGTGCGCGCAATTGCCCTGGCGAACACCGATGGCGTGATGTATGAGCCTACTCTCGAAAACTGCCTCAGCGGTGATTACCCCCTCGCGCGATTCCTTTATATCTACGTGAATCGAAAGCCCGGCGAGCCGCTGGACAAGCTCACCCATGAGTTCATTCGCTTTGTCTGCTCCCAGCAGGGTCAGGAAATTGTCGTGAAAGACGGCTACTTTCCGCTGCCGGCAACGGTGGCCAAGGACATGCTGGAGAAGCTTCAGAACTGAATTGCTGTGATGAATCTCGCTGCATCTGAGACGGAACGCCGTCTC
>CAZNPU010000002.1:173280-251933 GCA_964575335.1 uncultured Isosphaeraceae bacterium
CCGCAACACAAGTGACCATCATGGCCTGCTCCACTGATGACACATCTGTATCTGCACCTGCAGCATCGACATCTGCTCAGCGATTGCGCACCCGTCGCTCAACGCTGTTCATTGATCGTGTCATGGAGGCGCTGATCAAAGCTGGCGGCATGGTCGTCATCGTGGCGGTACTGGGCATCTTTGCGTTCATTCTCTGGCAGATTCTTCCGCTGTTTCATGACGCAGAGGTTGAGGAATACCGCTTGGTCCAGCTACCCAAGGGCGAGTACGCGGCGCTTGGCCTGGATGAGTGGCTGGAACTGCCGTTTGTTGCTGATCAACGCGGCAATCTGATGTTCATCGATCTCGCTGGCGATCGCGGCGTAATGCATGCCGACCTGGGGCTGGATCAGCCGCGGCCAATCTCGTGCGTCAGCTATAACCCCATCCACCGCGAGTTGCTTCTGGGAACTGAAGACGGCTATTTCACCCGCGTTCAGATCAACCATGTTCCCCGCTATGCGGATGGCCAGCGAACGATCGGGTATGAAATCAAAACGGAGAAATTTCTTCCGTTTGCACATCCCGGTCATGCGGTGACGCAGGTGGGGTTCGGTGATGCGGGGCGATGGAAGATGGCGGTCGGCATGCAGCAAGTCAGCGGCGCAGCGCATGTGAGTGCTGTGATTCTGACGCAGCGCCGTTCGCTGATCGGCACAGGCGAGACGACTGTTCACAAAACCGTTGATCTCACATCGATGATCGACGGAACGCCCAAAGACCTCGTCGTGGGCGCAACAGGCGACAGCATCATTGTCAGCACCGAGGAAGGCGAACTGTTTTTCTTTCTCCGGGTTGAGGATGAGATCACCCTGCGTCAGCGATGGAAGCCCTTTGGCGATCTGCCCGATCACACCATCGCCTCGGCTCATTTTCTGCTTGGCGACAATTCGCTGGTATTGACCAATCACAGCGGCGTCAATCGCGTGTTCAGCTTGTTTTTGCCTCCCGGCGCAGCAGCGCGCGAGTTCGGTCTGACCAAAGAGTTCCCTCCGCTTCCCGGACCGGCAACGTTCTATTCCAGGAGCCTGCGCAACAAGGCGTTTGTCATCGGCAGCGGCTCGCTGGTGAGTTTGCGCTACAGCACCACCGAGGAGATCCGCTGGGAAGACACGGTTGATTTTGAAGTCGCCACTGCAGCCCTGAGCAGCAAGTACGATTGCATCGCGCTGCTTGATACGGACAGCGTGCTTCATCTGCTGCGCGTGCGCGATCCGCATCCTGAAGCGAGCTTCAAGACGTTCTTCGGCAAGGTGTGGTACGAGGGACAGTCTGAGCCAATGTACAAATGGGAATCCACCGGCGGGTCGGATGATTTTGAGCCGAAGCTCTCGCTCGTGCCGCTAATCGTTGGCTCGCTCAAGGGCACGTTCTACGCGATGGTGTTCGCGTTGCCGATCGCGCTGCTTGCGGCGCTGTACACCTCGCAGTTTGCGCATCAGCGCGTGCGGGCCGTGGTGAAGCCCATAATGGAGATCATGGCGTCGCTGCCTTCGGTGGTGCTGGGATTTCTTGCAGCACTATGGCTTGTGCCGCTTCTGGAAACGCATATTCCCTCACTGCTGCTGACGCTGCTGCTGATGCCGCTGGCAGCCCTTGCCTTCGGCGCAATCTGGTTGCGCCTGCCGCTGCGCGTTCGACTGTGGCTGCGGCCGGGATCGGAGATCGTGCTCATGGCGGGGATGCTGCTGATTGTTGGCGTGATCGGCTGGAAGCTCGGCCCGGTGCTGGAGCGGCTGGTTTTTGTGGTGCATTACACTGACACTGGCGAGCGCGTTGCGGACTTTCGCTTATGGTGGCCTGCGGTGACCGGCAGCGATTTCGAGCAGCGCAATTCGCTGGTCGTCGGTTTCATGATGGGCTTTGCGGTCATTCCCATCATCTTCACCATCACTGAAGATTCGCTGTCAAACGTGCCGGGCAGTCTGCGCAGCGCTTCGCTGGCTCTGGGCGCAAGCCGATGGCAGACGGCGATGCGAGTTGTGGTGCCCACCGCATCGGCAGGCATTTTTTCAGCGGTGATGATTGGCCTGGGGCGAGCCGTCGGCGAAACCATGATCGTGCTCATGGCTACGGGCAATACGCCGGTGATGGACTTCAACATCTTCAGCGGCATGCGCACGCTTTCGGCCAACATTGCGGTGGAGCTGCCCGAAGCGCCTCATCACGGCACGTTGTATCGCACGCTGTTTCTCGGCGCAATGCTTTTGTTTCTCATGACGTTTGCTGTCAACACGCTTGCGGAGTTGCTGCGCCAGCATCTTCGCACCAAGTACCGCACTGCGTAAGAGATTCTGATTCACGTTCCGCAATACGCGCATTCATCAAGCCATTCGCAATCTCGCTCACCATCAACAGCAACACCTGATTTTCAGTTGACCTGCGCATCCATGCCCCCCGCTGCTGAACAAACTTCCGCTGAACAGACAAGGCCCGCACGAGGCGAGCCGATGGTCTGGATTGCCTGCATGGGCCTGGCTGTCGGCCTGCTCATGATCATCTCGCTGCTGTCGCTGATTGTGTACAAGGGACTGGAGGCCTTCTGGCCCACCCGCGTGGCACAACTGACGCTTGTCGAGGGCAGCAACGTTGGCATCAGCGACAGCAACCAGTTTGCTGGCGAAATTCGAAAAGTGCAGGACAAACCCGTTCGCGTTCTCTTGAGCGACGATGATGAACAACTCGAGCAGCGTGAGATGCAGGTGTTCGTCGGCAATAAAGATGTCTATGGCCTTTCGTTCAAGTACATCGATCTCGATCAGATCGACACAATCGAATATCCAGCAGACATAATCAAAATTGAACGTATGGAATACGGGCCTGCGATCGGGTATGCCGTGCGGTTGAATTTCTCTGATGACGGTCGATCGATCGATGCAGCCGACCCGCAGTTTCACACGCGCCTTCAGGCATTGGTTGACGAGGCGAATCAGCGCCGCGCCGTGATTCAACATATCGAGCAGCACGAGATCGGCAGCATCAACGCTGCGATGGATGCGCTGCGCGTGCGCAAGCGAAAAATTGAACGGCTGCAACCTGCTTCGATTGCTGATGACCTCGCTGCGATTGAACAGCGCATGCAGGAGCTGAATGAGCAGTTTCTCATCTGGCGAGATGAAGCACACAAGTTGCGACAGTTGCAGGACGTCAGTTCCATAACCTACCGCTTACCCACCGGCCAGGAGCGCACGATTGCGCTTGGCGATGTTGTTTCGTACTCGTTTCCCAACGAAATCGGTCTGACGGGGCGTGCTGGACTTTTTCTCAGCAACATCTGGGCGTTTCTTTCAGACAACCCGCGCGAAGCCAATACTGAAGGCGGCATCTTTCCTGCCATATTCGGCACGTTTGTGATGACGGTGCTGCTGAGCCTTGCCGTGACGCCGTTCGGCGTGCTGACGGCCATTTACCTGCGCGAATACGCCAGAGAAGGCGTGTTTGTGCGGGCGGTACGCGTCGCCATCAATAACCTGGCCGGCGTGCCGTCGATCGTCTTCGGCGTATTTGGACTGGGATTCTTCGTTTACTTTCTGGGCGGCAGAATCGATCAGCTGTTTTATCCCGACCGGGGCGCGGTTCCCGTTTTCGGTACAGGCGGCATACTGTGGGCGTCGCTGACGCTGGCGCTCATGACGGTGCCCGTGGTGATTGTGGCGACCGAAGAATCGCTGGCGGCAGTGTCGCGCGGCAGCCGCGAAGGATCGCTGGCGTGCGGCGCATCAAAGTGGCAGACCATTCGGTGCGTCGTGCTGCCTGCCGCCACGCCGGGGATCATCACCGGCATGATTCTGGCCATGGCCCGAGGCGCAGGCGAGGTAGCCCCGCTCATGCTGGTGGGCGTTGTGAAGCTCGCTCCCAGCCTTCCCATTGACAGCACGCCCCCATTCATTCATCTGGATCGCAAGTTCATGCACCTGGGCTTTCACATTTTCGATCTGGGCTTTCAATCGCCCGATTCCGAAGCTGCGCAGCCAATGGTGTTCGCCACCACATTGCTTTTGATTTCGCTGGTGGTGGTGATGAACCTGGGGGCGATTGTGATTCGAGAACGTCTCCGCAGAACGTACAGCACAGGAGCTTTCTGATGCCGGTATATACTGATGAAGTCAAACAGCGCATGGAACACGCCGACATGAAATCCAATCGTCGGCTTATCGAGACGCCAGGCGCAGCTTCAACCGTCTCGCGCCTTAAACGAACGTCGCACATTGTGTCTGCTGATGATGATGCGCGTGCGGTGCGTGGCGCCATTGCGACAGAAAGCGCATTGGAAACCGCAATGCATCCGGAAGTCATGGCCGATACGCCGCACGTGCTTCGGATTGAGAACTTTCAACTGCACTACGGCGCAACCCAGGCGCTGTTTGACATTTCGCTTGCTGTGCCCTGCGGCAAGATCGTCGCGCTCATCGGTCCGTCCGGCTGCGGGAAATCGACGCTGCTGCGGAGCGTCAACCGGCTCAATGACGTCATCGATAATGTGCGCATTCGAGGTGAGATGTACCTCAACAACTCGCCGATCTACAGCCCAACCGTTGAAGTCACCAGCTTGCGCAAGCGCATCGGCATGGTGTTTCAGAAGTCAAATCCCTTTCCCAAATCCATCTTCGACAACGTCGTGTACGGGCTGCGGATTGCGGGTGAAAAACGCAGGCGCGTGCTGCAGGAAGCTTGCGAAAAAGCGCTGCGCGACGCGGCGCTGTGGGATGAAGTCAAAGATCGGCTCAGCAGCAGCGCGCTGGCGCTTTCAGGAGGCCAGCAGCAGCGGCTGTGCATCGCCCGCGCAATCGCCACCCGGCCGGAAATTCTGCTGATGGATGAGCCGTGCTCGGCTCTGGATCCCATCGCCACCAGCCGCATTGAGGAACTGATGGCCAGCCTGCGGGGTCAGTACACCGTGCTGGTGGTCACGCACAACATGCAGCAGGCTTCGCGCGTCAGCGATTACACCGCCTTCATGTATCTCGGCCGTGTTGTTGAATATGGGCCGACCGAAAAAATTTTTCAGAATCCCAGACGTAAGGAAACAGAAGACTACGTCACCGGGCGATTCGGGTAACAGTCGCTCGTCGAACTGCACTGGAAGAAGCAAGAGCATTTGAATGACGTCAGCGCTGGCTGCATTGACGCTGATGAAAGATTTTCACTTTCATTTGTCCGCCGTTGCTGGAGCACACTGTGGCCATTGATCTGCACAAGGAACTGCTGAAGATTCGACGCGACATTCTCACGATGGCTGCGAGCGTCGAGCAACAGGTCGACAACGCCCTGGCTGCATTGGTGCACAAGGACCTCACGCTGGCAAAGGAAGTTCACGCTTCAGACAGGGAAATCAACAGCATTGAGCTGGACATCGAAAGCGAATGCCTTCGCATTTTCGCGCTGACGCATCCGGTGGCGGGTGACCTGCGGTTCATCATGGCGGTGCTGCGCATCAACAGTGACCTGGAGCGCATCGGCGACAAGGCCAAGAGCATCGCCAAGCGCGTGATTGATCTGATCGATTGCACGCCCGTTCCCCTGCCGCTGCAGTTGGCTGATATGGTTCAGCAAACCCGCACAATGCTCAGCAACGCGCTGACCGCTCTGGCCGATGAGGATGCTGCATTGTGCCGAAGCGTGCTCGTATCTGATGACCGCGTGGATGAGTTGCAGAAAGACATTTTCAGGTGGGCTCATCAGGAAATTCCCCGGAACGTGGAATGCACGCATGCGGTCATTAGCGTACTTTCCATCAGCCGGGCTTTGGAGCGGATCGCCGATTTGGCGACGAACATTGCTGAGAACGTGATCTTCCTTGTGGAAGGCTCGGTCGTGAGGCACAGGAAAATCTGAACCAGCATGCGTCAGCGTTGCTGAGCCTTGAGAACCGCTGGTTGAGGACGGACAATCGACAACAGTCAAAAGCAGCAGACCAAACTGCATGCATTTGGCTGCGAATGAACTACAATACGGCACGGGGCTGGTAGCTCAGCGGTCCAGAGCAGCCGACTCATAATCGGTTAGACGTCGGTTCGAATCCGACCCAGCCCATTGGCGAAGCGCCCCGACACGGCTGTGTCGTTACCGGCTGCGCACAGCGTCACGCATCCTGCATCATTTTGACGGCGCGCCATGGGGGTGTTTATGCTGGCTCTGTGCTGAAGTACCGACTCATCACTGGCCCGCTCCTGGTCGCGCTGCTGCTGGCAGTGGTCCTGGCGGATGACTGGCTGGACACGGTGACGCTGACCGGCGTATGGAGCGATCTTTTTTTTGGCCGAAGCTCTCCGCCGCGGGGGCTGATCATGTTCCTGTTCGCCACCTTTGTTGTCGCTCCATTGGCGGCATGGGAACTGACGGCCATTTACCGGGCGCAAGGCATCGCCTCACGCACCACGCTGACAGCGCTGGCGGCGGTGATCGGCGTGACGCTCAGTTACAGCGTGCCCAAGAACGCTGAGGCCATCAACGCCATCGCGATCGTCGCCACCGGCATCATCGGCGTGTTCGTCGCGTCGCTGCTCACCTTCAGCCAGAACCGCAACGTGCAGGGCGTGGTTGCCTCTGCAGGCGCGGTAATGTTCTCGCTGGTCTACATCGGCCTGATGATGGGCTTTTTTCTTGCGCTGCGGCGGGATCATTCCGCATGGTGGATTGTCGGCATCATCCTCACCACCAAATCCTGCGACAGCGGTGCGTACTTCACGGGCAAATCGATCGGCAGGCACAAACTCATTGCGTGGCTCAGCCCCGGCAAGACGTGGGAAGGCCTGGCGGGCGGCGTGGTGACCGCCACGCTGGTAGGGCTGCTGTTGGCATGGATGAGCCAGCAGCTCTTCGACGATCCGCGCAACCATGTGCCACTGATTCACGGCGCGGTGTGGGGGTTTATCTTCGCGCTGGTCGGGCAGTTCGGCGATCTCATGAAGAGCCTGCTGAAGCGCGGCGCGGGCATTAAGGATTCATCATCGCTGCTGCCGGGTCTGGGCGGCGTGCTGGACGTAGTCGACTCGCCTTTGATGGTGGCGCCTGTGGCCTATTGGCTGGTGAAGCTGACGCTTCCGGCATAAACCGGCAATCAACCCGGCAGAGTGCGCCACGCAAGCGGATGAATCCGTTTTTTTCACCTGAATACGGATTCATGCAGAATCTTTCTTGGTTGCGGGTACGCACGGGCAGTCGTGAACTGATACCATTGGGTGAGTGAACTCTCGCCGGAGCCATATATGACGTTGGTTGACAGCCTTTTGAACCTCTTTCGCGTTGATGGTCAGGTGCGTGCGCTGCGAAGTCGTCTGGATTCCGCAGAGCGTTACCTGGCAGCACAGAACCGACAGCTCAACGACTTACTGCAGCAGCAGCAGGAACTCGAAACCCGCCGCAAGCACGTGCAGGCATCGATTGCCAATCAGGAGGTGGAGCTGCAAGGCATTGACCAGCGCATCGAGCGACTGCGCACCGACCTCAACAGCGCGGTGACCAACAAGCAGTATTCAGCATTGCTGACGGAGCTGAACACGATCAAGGCCAGCCGGGCTGCGGCTGAAGAGCGCATGCTGCAGGACATGGAGCAGATAGAACAACTGCAAGCGCAAAAGGCGGACCTTGACGCCCAGATCGTGGAGCGCACCAAGGTTCGCGATCTCGCGCAGGCGCAGCTCGATGAGCGTCGCGCTGATGTCGGCCAGCGGCTTGCGGAGCTGGAGGCGGAACGGGAAAAGGCTGCTGCGGTCATTCCGTCGGATATGCTGGCTGTCTTTGACGATCTGGCGGACACCTACGAAGGCGAAGCCATGTCGCCGGTGGAAGAGGTTGATCGTCGGCACCGCGAATATGTCTGCGGCGCGTGCCACATGCACTTGCCGTTTGAACAGGTCTCGCTGCTGACATCGCGGAGTGACACGCTGATCCGCTGCCCGTCATGCTCGCGCATCTTGTACATGCAGGAAGAAATGCGCGGCTCGCTGGCGAAGAAGTGAGTAAGCGCAAAGCAGCGCCGGGGCAGAGTTCACCCCGCAACACCCTCTGACAATACGCGTGGTGCGTGATGGGTCATGGACGCTTCCAGCCGCGGCCGGTCATCGGTCTGGAAACAGCGCTTGCTGGTTGGGCAGATCGATGGGACGCGATTTGAGCTGCGTCAATTCATCAGCGAAATCGTCGAGCGTGCGGAAATCGTAATACTCGCTGGCGTAGCGGATGTAGGCGATCTGATCGATTGACCGCAAACGCGCAGCGACGCGGCGGCCGATCTCGGCGCTGGGCACTTCGCGTTCGAACTCGCGATGCACCTCGTCTTCCACTTCCTGGGCGATGCCGATTTTGACTTCTTCAGACACCGGCCGCTTGCCGCAGGCTGCCTGAATGCCCGCCAACACCTTGACCGGATCAAACGGCACCCGCCGACCGTCTTTCTTCACCACCGCCAGCCGACTGGTCTTTTCGATGCGCTCGTAGGTGGTGAACCGCTTACCGCACGCCAGGCATTCGCGTCGCCGGCGTATGACCAGCCCGCCATCGGAGGCTCGGCTGTCGATGACCTTGTCGTTATCGGCGGCACAGTAAGGGCAGATCACGGGATTCGTCCAAAGCCCAAGATATGGGCAGCGTTGATATGAGGAAAACCAGCCATTGGGGCTCCCTACATCATCCCGCACAACCGCCGATGCGTCAACTATCCATCGATCCGCCTGAAGAGCCGGGAAGCAACGGCATCCAGCAGCACGAAGGCGATGCGTTTTTGCTTTTGTTCTTGCGAACAAATGTCCTGTGCCCGCCGGGTCATATCGCAGGTCGCTGCGACATGCAGCCGAAGTCCTGCAGATGTGATATGAAATGCGCCTGGCAGACTCAGCGGGCAGTTTCCATATCTTCATTGACCGCCTGCCGATCACCGATATGCTTATTCTCGATGATGATTTTGCATCCCGCAACCACGACAGCGCTCACAACACCTTGTACAAGGTGACGGCCGTCGCATGGATTTGGACAACTCCCAGGCACGGCTGATCGCCGTGCCTGTTTTCGTTAGACTGCCGCCACACCGGCACCGACGAAGAAGGAGAAAGTCCCGGTTTTCAAACAAACCACGCCGGACCTGACGAAGGAAGGTCCGGATCACTCACCCAACACCGCTCACGTCAACCCCCTTCATCTGTATCTTCTTCTTCACTCCCCGGCATTCACTGGCAGCACTCGCAACTCGCAATTCGGATCTCGGAACTTACTCAATGCCCCGCATCAAACTTCCCGACGGCAGCATTCGCGAATACGACAGCCCTGTTTCAGCAGCACAGGTTGCCGCTGACATCGGCCCCGGTTTGGCCAAAGCCGCCATTGGCGCGAAAGTGGATGGCGAGCTGCGCGATCTGAACGCGAAGATTGACCATGATGCTGAGCTTTCGCTCATCACTGCAATAGACCGCAAGACCGGTGAGTCGAGCCCCGAAGCGCTCTATCTCATTCGTCACAGCGCCGCTCACGTCATGGCTGAAGCGATCCAGCGCATCATCCCTGGCGTGCAGCTTGTGTACGGCCCGCCGCTGGAGACGGGGTTCTATTACGACATCTACGTTCCGCCGGAGCGTCCGCTCACCGCTGGCGATTTTGAGGCGATTGAAGCGGAGATGGCGAAGATCATCGCAGAGGACCGGCCGTTTACGCGCTATGAACTGCCCGTCGATGAAGGCATGGCCAAGCTGCAGCAGGAAGGCAGCAAGTACAAGATCGACAACGCGCAGCGCGCGATTGAAGCTGGTTCGGACCGCCTGAGCTGGTACGCCACTGGCGAGCCGGGGCGGAATTGGGAAGACCTTTGCCGCGGACCGCATGTGCCGTCCACCGGACGCATTGGCGCGTTCAAGGTGATGAGCCTTGCGTCAAGCTACTGGCATGGCGATGAGAAGTCCGATCGCCTGACGCGCGTTTATGGCACTGCATTTGCCGACCAAAAACAGCTTGAACGCCACCTCAACATGCTTGAGGAAGCTCGCAAGCGCGATCACCGCGTCATCGGCAAGCAGCTTCGCTTGTTCCACATCGATGAAGCCGTCGGTCAGGGGTTGATCCTCTGGACCCCCAACGGCGCAGTGGTGCGACAGGAACTGCAGAACTTCATCGGCGAGCAATTGCGGCGGCAGGGCTATCACCAGGTCTTCACGCCGCACATCGGCAAGCTGGGGTTGTACAAAACTTCCGGCCACTTCCCCTATTACCAGGATTCGCAATACCCACCGATCATCGAGCACGAGCAACTGGCGCAATTGGCTCAGGAAGGCTGCAGCTGCGCTGATCTCGCCAACCGTTTGCAGTCCGGCGAAATCGACGGCTACCTGCTCAAGCCGATGAACTGCCCGCATCACATCCGAATCTTCGACAGCCAGCCTCACAGCTACCGCGACTTGCCCGTGCGCCTGGCGGAGTTCGGCACCGTGTACCGGTGGGAGCAGTCGGGCGAGATCGGCGGCATGACCCGCGTGCGCGGTTTCACGCAGGATGATGCACACCTGTTTTGTACCGAGGAACAGGTAGGTCCGGAACTGATCGGGTGCCTGGAACTGGTCAAGATCATCTTCAGCACGCTTGGCATGGAGAATTACCGCGTGCGCGTCGGTCTGCGCGATCCGGATTCCACCAAGTACGTGGGCGATCCTAAGAACTGGGACAAAGCCGAGCAGGCATGCCGCGAGGCTGCAAGCAGCCTCGGCGTACCGTTTACTGAAGAGCCCGGCGAAGCGGCGTTCTATGGACCGAAGATCGACTTCGTCGTGAAGGATGTGGTCGGACGCGAATGGCAGCTTGGAACCATTCAGGTGGATTACAACCTGCCGGAGCGCTTCGACCTGAAGTACATTGGTCCCGACAACCAGCCGCACCGGCCGGTCATGATCCACCGCGCTCCGTTCGGGAGCATGGAGCGATTTGTCGGCGTTCTGATCGAACACTTTGCAGGAGCATTCCCCACCTGGCTCGCGCCTGAACAGGTGCGTGTGCTGCCAATCAGCGAGAAGACCTTGGATTACGCCCAGGAAGTCGTACAGGCCCTCAAGGCGATCGGCGTGCGCGTAACGCTGGATGACTCCAATGAGCGCATCAACGCCAAGATCCGAGATGCCACCGAATTCAAGATTCCCTATCTGCTGGTGGTCGGCCCGCGGGACGCTGAGCAGCGGGCGGTGAGCGTCCGCATGCGAGGGCTGCAGAAGGACCTTGGCGCGACCCCGCTGGAGAGCTTCCTGGATGTGATCGCTCGCGAGATCGCCACCCGGGGCCGCACCAGCGTCCTGCAGGAGCTGTTCCCGAGCGTCGCCACGGCGTCCGCATAAGGAGTCATGCCAGCAGCATCCGCCCCTGACAGGCCGGATCCAAGCCGCCAGAAGCTGCTCTGAACCGGTTCAGCGTTCTGCAGCGGGCGCGGTCTCTGGGGTGAGATTCGCAAGCGCAAGTCAGCGGGCGGAATTGCTGAATATTCGTTTGCCCCCCTGCCGATGTGAAGGTAGGCTATGAATCAGACATGGGGGCGGTTGGTAGGAGTCGCTGTGCCAGTACGTCATGGCAAGAACCTTTTCAACCGCCTCTGAGCAATTGGAGTTTCGACGCTGATGTTGATCCAGCTTTGCGTGTGCATTCCGGGAATCCGTTAGTCGTATGGCTTTCGGCGTCGCGCTCCATCCCTTTTGCTTTTTTCTGTCTGGAACCACCGCCTGTGGAATGGCGGGGCGTGGTTTGTATATCCTTTGAGCCATCATTTGAAAGGAATTGAGTCATCGCACGTCAACGCTTTTTTCGGCCGCAGGACCATGTGAGTCGAGGTCCCGCGATCAATGATCGGATTCGGGCCAAGCAGGTCTTTCTGATCGACCAGAACAATCAGAAGGTAGGGGTTGTGGATTTGATCGAGGCCTTGCGGCGCTCGCACGAGGCCGGACTTGATCTGGTGGAAGTGGCCAGCGATGTCACGCCGCCGGTGTGCCGCATTCTGGATTACGGCAAGTACAAGTACGAGCAGGCCAAGAAGGAAAAGGCCAGCCGGGCCAAGTCGAAAGCTGCGGAGATGAAGGAAGTGCGGCTTGGGCGCTCCATGAAAATCGATCCGCACGATGTGCAGATTCGCATCGATCAGGCGCGGCGATTTCTCATGGAAGGCCACAAGGTGCAGATCGTCCAGAACTTCCGCGGCAGGGAGATGATGCACAAGGACCGGGGCGATCAGCGCATGCAGGAGATCATCGAAAAGCTCTCTGATGTGAGCAAGGTCGAGATCCCGCCTCGCATGGCCGGCAGGCGCATGACCGTCATTCTTGCGCCGGATAAGGCCAAGATTGAAGCCATTCAGCGGCGGGCCGCTGCGAACAAGCAGCAGTCCAATCAGGGCCAGGATCGGGCAGAGAAAGAACAAAGTGACGGCCAACAGTCTGCCGATCGCCACGCCGCATCGTCGGCTCAGGACCGTGAGCAGCAGCAACAACGCGCCGATATGAACCATGCCGCAGAGCAGCAGGTTCCCGAACACGCCGGAGCAAAGGACCGCTGACACAACCCGGTTCTCAACGTTGATGTTGTGCGCCGGGTTTTCTCCTGCTGCATCGTCACTACTTTCCAAGTTCACCAGCGATTGCGCCTGCAAATAGGCTCATCTCGAGTCTGTCGCTTGGTTTATGCGCTCTTGCGCCAGCTTTTTCACTGGCGGAATCGGATTCAATGCGCATCATGGAGGCAATAGAGCTGCTTGTTTTCCGTTTTCAACCTGGAACATTGGCAACTTTGCAGGGTCTATTCCGATAGATACTTCAGAGGCACAGCATGAAACAGATTGGCCATTGAACGTGAAGACAACGCAGCATCGGAGCCGGATTGAGTCAACGTGGAATGAGTACAAATTGCACTCGCGAGCATTCGGCATTCCGGCAAATGGCAGACGGTCAACTGGTTGATGATCGGTGAACGCTTTACGACAAGGACGCGCGGGCCTTATGACACGGTTGGCTATCATCTCAGACATTCACGGCAACCTGCACGCGCTGGAGGCGGTGCTGGCCCGACTGGCTGATTTCGACTTCGATCAGCTTGTCTGTCTTGGCGATATTGTCGGCTACGGCCCTTACCCGGAGCGATGTCTGGACCTGGTCGTTCGGCATTGCGACGTGATTGTCCGCGGCAACCACGATGATGCGGTCATCGATCCGGAAACCGCAGAAACCTTCAATGGCGCTGCGCGCGAAGCGATCCATTGGACACGCCAGACCATCAGCCCACTGCATCTTGCTGCGCTGAACCGGTTACCGCGATCGGCGCACATCGGCGACATGGTGTATTGCGTGCACGACAGCCCGATGCCCGGCCCGACAGATTACATTCACGACAAGCAGATTGCTGCGTTTGCCTTTCGTGGCGTGGAAACGCCGGTGTGTCTGGTGGGCCATACGCATGTGCCGATGGTCTTTGAAGCGCCGACCGCCAATGCGGAAGATGCGCTGACGGCATTGGAGATCGTGGCGTATCTGCCCAACACTCCCCAGCCGATCGCACTGGATCTGGAGCGCCGGTATATCTGCAATCCGGGTTCGGTGGGCCAGCCGCGTGACTGCGATCCGCGTGCGAGCTTTGCGATTCTCGATCTCAGCAACCCCAGCTTTACCGTTTACCGTCAGCCGTACGACATTGCTGCAGCTCAGAAAGCCACGCAGCAAGCCGGGCTGCCGCCGATTCTTGCAGAACGGTTAGCGCTCGGGGCGTAACCGGCTGCTGAGCATTTTCATATCCCGTACGCATCGTCGAGGGGGCACACGCATTATCCGTCAATTGAATCTGTGCGTGCGCACCAATTGGATGGAGCAGCCGGTGTATCGCTGTGTCACTGCCATGTGGTGGCGGCATATGCGGTTGGGAACGGTGTGCAAGACTGATTTTTCCGCTCGCGAGGCCGTGTGTACGAACTAGGAATTCAACACTATTTGCCACACGAATGGACATTGATCAGCGTGCTTTTGCCGCGCTTACGCTAGGGTGAAATACGAGTTTCAATCATTTCACTCAGGAGATTCCTCGCACACAGACACAAGCAGACGAAACCTGTTGGCCTGCTGATAGCTGCAATGGCATATCGCAGCATTCTCACAGCCAATCAGCCAATGCTCACCTCGCCGCAGCCGTTCAAACTGCTCAAGTGCATTGCTGGACCGGGCTTGAAAATGTGTGAGGTCAGGGCTGAGAGCGATTGCCTGCTGCAGTGCGCCTCTATGCCTGCGTGGTGGATTCGATACCACACAATTGCCACGCCGCACGCTAAGCCAAGGAGATTCAGATGTCAAAAACTGAACACCGCAGCCTCGACGTGCTGGATGTTCCGCTTGAGCGCGATGTGTTTCTGCGCTCACTGCTTCGTTCGCTGGCGGGCACACTGGAGGACATCGTCGGCCTGGATGAGGCTGCAGGATTCATCAGCGTGGTCGGACAGGAACTTGGCGAAGAGATCAACACGCTTTATCGCGCTGCGCTTAACGTGAAGTGCCTGAATCGCGAGCAGGTCGCCCAGACGCTGGTTGATCTGAAGCGGCGCATCGGAGGCGATTTTCACATTATCGAACAAAGCGACGAGAAGATCGTTCTGGGCAACCGCGCATGCCCGTTCGGCGACAAGGTGCTCGACCGGCCGTCGCTGTGCATGATGACATCCAACGTCTTCGGCTCGATTGCTGCGGAGAATCTGGACTACGCGAAAGTTGAATTGCAACAGACCATTGCTCGTGGCGATGCGGGTTGCCGCGTGGCAGTCTATTTGAAAGCCTCGCCCGAAAGCCAGGCCGCTGATGGTCGCGAGTACGTCAAAGGCTGACGATGAATCGCTAGTGATGGATATCGCGAGTTTCGAACAATTTGCCGGACTGCTCCCGGAACCCATGCTTCTGCTGACGGACGATGGCACGATTCTGGCCGGCAATCAGGCCGCCGCCACGCTGTGCGGCCAGCCGCGCGAATTGCTTGCCGGAAAGTCGTTGCCTTCTCTTGTAAGTCAGGATGAACAGAAGCTGCGCAAGCAGTTGCGCATCTGGGCCCGCAATCGGCAGTTCCTGCCTGGCGTGCTTCGGTGGAAAAGCAGTCAGTCCGGCGGCGAGCCGATCGAGATTCGCTGTGATGCCGGCGTCGTGCAGCCGCGCACCGAGACTTCGCCAGCAGTGCTTCTTCTTCGCTGCCGGCCCAAACAGACATCGGTCGCAGCTTTTCAATCGCTTACGCAGCGCATCGACGCGCTCATCCATGAAATCGGCGAACGACAGCGCGTTCAATCCGAGTTGTGGGCCCAGCGGGAGTGGCTGCGCGTCACGCTCAGCAGCATCGGCGATGCAGTGATCGCAACCGACCGCGACGGCCGCATCACCTTGATGAACCCCGTCAGCGAGCATCTCACCGGATGGACCGCCAAAGAAGCGTACGGGCAGCGGCTCGAAGACGTCTTTCACATCATCAACGAATACACCCGCGAACCGGCCGAAAACCCTTGCAAGAAAGTGTTGCGCCATGGCGCTGTCGTTGGCCTGGCCAACCATACCGTGCTCATCAGCCGGGACGGCGTGGAGCATCCGATCGAGGACAGCGCTGCGCCGATCGTTGACGATGCAGGCAACATTCTGGGCGTCGTGCTGGTGTTCCACGACATAACGGAGAAAAAATTAACCGAAACTGCGGTACGCAACAGCGAGCAGCGGTACCGGTCGCTTGTTGCCGCCACGGCTTCGATTGTCTGGGTGAGCGACCCCTCGGGTCAGTTTGTCGCGCCCCAGCCGTCGTGGGAACTCTTCACCGGCCAAACCTGGGAACAGTATCAGGGCGCCAATACATTCAGCGCAGTGCATCCTGAAGATCGAACGCGCGTTGAAGCGATCTGGGCCCAGTCCTGCGAAACCGGCGAACCGCTGGATATTCGCTTTCGACTCTGGCACGCTCCCACCAGTGAATATCGCCACGTGCATGCCAAAGCGGTTGCGGTCCGAAGCGGCGATGGCCTGATTCGGGAATGGATCGGCACCTGCACCGACATTCATCAACACGTGCTTGCTGAAGCAGCTCTGGCCGAAAGCGAGAGCCGTTTTCGAGCCACGTTCAACCAGACCGCTGCCGGCATGGCGCAGATCGCGCCCGATGGACGCTTCATTCAGGTGAATCAGAAACTGTGCCAGATCACCGGATATCCGCGTCATGAACTGCTGCACAAGACCTTCTTCGATATCACGCATCCGGACGACATGCATCTGGATCAGGAATACATCAAGCAGATCGCAGCGGGCACGCGGGACAGCTACTCAATGGAGAAGCGATACATCCGCAAGGATGGCTCGATCGTATGGGTGGAGTTGAGCCGGTCGGTGGTGCGTGATGAGAATCGTCAACCCAAATACGCCATTGCGGTTGTGCACGATATCAGCGGACGCAAGCAGATTGAGGAAGAACTGCTCGAGCAGCGCGAATGGTTCCGCACGACGCTTGCCAGCATCGGCGATGGCGTTATCGCCACAGACGAGCACGGGCACGTGAACTTCATGAACCCAGTTGCTGAGCAGTTGACGGGATGGACGCTCGACGCTGCCGCCAACAAGCCCATCACGCACGTGTTCAACATTGTGAACGAAAACACGCGCAAGACGGTTGAAAATCCGGTGACCCGTGTGCTGCGCGATGGCATGATTGTCGGCCTGGCCAACCATACTGTCCTGCGGCGGCCCGATGGCAGTGAGATTCCCATTGACGACAGCGGTGCGCCGATTCGAGGAAGAACGGGCGATCTGCTCGGGGCGGTACTGGTGTTCCGCGACATCACGGAGCGCAAGCAGGCTGAAAAGGAAATCCGTGAGAGCGAGCAACGCCTTCGCATTGTGGCTGACAGCGCCCCGGTGCTGCTGTGGATGTCTGACACCCAATCGCAATGCACCTTCTTCAATCGCGGGTGGCTGGAATTCACCGGCCGCACCATCGAAGAAGAACTTGGCGAGGGTTGGACCGACCGCATACATCCCGAGGATTACCAGCAATGTCTGGACACATATCGCGAGTCATTTGAAGCCCGGCAGCCATTTGAAATTGAGTACCGTCTTCGCCGACACGATGGCGAATACCGCTGGGTGCTTGACCGCGGCCAGCCTCGCTACAGCGCTGACGGCGAGTTTGCAGGTTTCATCGGCAGTTGCATCGACATTACTGATCGAAAGCGCGACGAAGCGCGGCTGTTTGCAGAAATGGCGTTTCGTCAGGCGATTGAAGAATCCATGCCGTCGGGCGTGGCCGTCGTCGATACCACCGGCCGACTCACGTACGTCAACCGTGCGTTCTGCGAGATGCTCGGCTGGACCGAGGAGGAATTGATCGGCCAGACGCCGCCGTATGTCTATTGGCCGCCGGAACACATCGAGACGATTCAGAAGGAACTGAATCGCCTGCTGGAAGGCGACATTCCAAGCCGCGGATTCGAACTGTGTTTTCTGAAGCGCAACGGCGAACGATTCGAGGCAATGGTGATACCGTCACCGCTTTACGCTGCTGACGGCAGTATTCATGGCTGGCTGAATTCGGTAACGGATATTACCGAGCGCAAGCGTGCTGAAAAGGCTGTGCGGGAAAGCGCCGGCCGTTTGCGGGCCATCGTCGATACTGCTGTTGATGCCATCATCACCATTGACGAACGCGGCCGAATCAATTCCTTCAACAAGGCAGCTGAACGAATTTTCGGCTATCGCGCCGAAGAGATCATTGGACATAATGTCAGCCTGCTCATGCCGCCGCCCTATCGCGATCAGCATGATCAGTACCTGGAGAATTATCGTCGGACCGGACGACGCAAAGTCATCGGCATGGAGCGGGAAGTGCAGGGGCGGCGCAAGGACGGTTCGACATTTCCAATCGAGTTGGCGGTAAGCGAAACGCACCTGGGAGATCGCCGCATCTTCACCGGCATCGTGCGGGACATAACCGATCGCAAAGCAGCGGAGGAAGAACTGAAGCGGCACCGAGAGCATCTGGAAATGCTCGTGCAGGAGAGAACCGCTGAACTGGAAGCGTCTCATCAGCGACTGCGGATTTCCGAACGAATGGCGTCCATTGGAACGCTTGCAGCCGGCATCGGTCATGACATGGGCAACCTGCTGCTGCCGATTCGAAGCCGCATCGACGCCATGCGAACCGAACCGATGTCGCCAGCGATGCAAGAGCACTTACGAGCAATCGCGCAATCGACCAATTACCTGCAGGCATTGACTAACGGTCTGCGGCTGCTGGCGCTTGATCCGGACGACGTGGACGCTTCGGGCAGCAGCACTGATTTGAACAAGTGGTGGCCCGATGTTGAGTCGCTGTTGCGCAACGTGCTGCCTCGCGGGGTGGTGCTGACGCCGCAGATTCCAGGTGATCTGCCGCTGCTTCGCATTGCGCCGCACCGCCTCACGCAGGCGGTGCTGAATCTTGTCAATAACGCCAGCGACGCCCTGCATGAACGGGGCTACGGGCAGGTCATCATTCGAGCGCACACGGCTGCAGACCGAGAGCATGTGGTGCTGGCGGTGATTGACGACGGGCCGGGGATGGCTCCCGACATTCGTCACCGGGCTTTGGAGCCGTTTTTTACAACCAAGCGCCGGGGCATATCAACCGGGCTGGGCCTTTCGCTTGTGCATGGCATCGTCGGCTCGGTGCATGGTTCGGTCCACGTTAACTCCGTGCCCGGACGAGGTGGTGCAGTCATCCTCACACTTCCAGTTGCTGATGAACAATATGCTGCAGGTGAAATAATGAGCGCGGCGGTCAATGTTTCTGAAACACGAACTCGAATGTTTATTGCAACAATGCTGGAAGTGATGGGGATCACGGTGCATAATGGTCCCCCAGAGGAGTTCGATCTCGCTCAGGTATGGATCACGGATGTGCAGCATTGCTCGATTGAGCGAGTACGCCGATTTCAGACGCAATCGGCTAACAGACGGATCATCGCGTTCGGCGCGCCAAATGAACAATTGTCCAGCTTGGGTGTTACGGTCCTTCCCGCCGACACACCGCCAAGCCGCATACGCGAGGTGATTCGAACGGTTGTTGTAAGCCAAGGATGGAAAACCTCATGAATTCCCGAACAATCCGCGTACTGTGTGTTGACGATAACCAGGCATTGGTTGATGCCTTACGCATCAAGCTGGCCGCCGAGCGTGATATCGAAGCAGTAGGCCATCTGCTTTCCGCTGATGAGCTTGTTGAAGCAGTCGAGCGGATGCAGCCGGACATCGTGCTGCTGGACCTTGACATGCCGGGGCGCGATCCGCTTGCAGCGCTCAGCGAGCTGGCGGTAACGCATCCCCACGTGCGAACAATCATCCTCAGCGGTTACGTTCGCGAGGATTTCATCAACCGCGCGCTTGATGCCGGAGCATGGGGTTACGTGGCCAAGGGCGAAGAGCCTGATGTCATTGTCGCTGCGCTGCGCCGGGTTGCCTCGGGCAATTTCGCCTTTGGGAACGAGGTGGCCAAACATCTGCGCAAGTCGTGGACTGTCTGAGAATTGGGAGAAAACGCCGATCTTCCTTGGTGAAGCCTGGTTTGCACTGTACAGGATCCCCGAGAGAGGCACGATCGGCATGAAGCATGAGCGCTGCGCTTGTGTTTCCATGAACGCAACAACAAAACAGCGCATCATCCGGGACGGCAGCCGGGGGTACCGCTGACTGTCCGTTGCGGGCTTCCTAAGAACCTTCAGAATCCCTGGTCAGTTGCGTAGCGGCTGATCGTCATGTTCCAACTGTACAATTTCACGCTTGCGGCAGGATTTCTGCAGTTGCAATTTTGGACAATCTGGGTAATCTGAGCAATTGTTCGCATCAGTCATGCTTTGCATGATGAGCGTTCGGTTGTCTGGTTCGATTTGGCACGGTACGTCAAATCCCTGAGCGAGCTGCCTAAGCAATGGTGAACAATCCGGGGTTCGCCACAGAGTTACATGATCGAATTTGAAGCGAGCGTGAATCGCTCCACAAGCCAGCCTGGCGGCTGCGATGTATGAGTTCGCCATAAGTGCTGGCAATCCGCGCTGATCGGTTGTTGAACACCGCACAGCCTGCAAAGACCACGAGTGTCGTCAACAAACTTGGCGGGGAGAATTCTCGTTGATGAACCCCCTCTCGCCTGCGCCGCGCGTTGTGCGCTCCATGCTCAGTCATGATGCGCCGCATACGCCACGGGAATGCAAGGCCAGAGTCTGCAAGTCGGCTCCACGATGATTGGGGAGCCGGCCGATTGTCGTATGGTCCTGAATCTGAACGCATAACACTGCTTGCCCGCATTTGGCGCAAACGCACTTCAATTGGGCATGGGTAACCGCTGCATTGCAACCAGTTGGCGACTGCACGTGCGCATTGCGCTGTTCGCCATGCCTATGCGTGCCGGAAGCTGCACAAACAGTCTCGTTCGTTCGTGCATGCATGCCTGCATGATGATGGGGCGCGAGTGAAAGTCCATGAGCAATTGCATGCACGGCACAAGATCGTTCTCCAACAGCCTGGTCAAGTCATCACGCGCGTCAACGTCAATGAGACAGCAACTGGAGCAGGGCGCATGCGTAACACGCAACGATGAATCGGTACGATGAACACCAAACATCCGCCAACAAATTCGCCTCCTCCTCCTCCTGCCGCCACCGACGGCCTGCTGCTGCACCAGTTACAGCAGCAGGATCATCAACTGTTCATGATGGCCATGGAAGCTGCGGACGTTGCGTGCCGCATCCTTGAAGCCTCGGGCACAAACGTGCGGGCAGCCAACCACGCTGCAGCGCGTATGTTCAAACTCCCTGAAGAACATCTGCTCGATTCCCCCACAGCATGGCTAAATGTGATTGATTCAGCAGACCGCGATCGAATTGAGCGTGCTCTGGAAAGACCGGGCGAAGAATCGTTCGAACTTGAATACCGAATCACGCATGCTCACGGCCAAACACGATGGCTGCGAGAGCGCATCGCGCCAATGCGCGACGCAAACGGGCAGGTCATCGGCCGCGCTGCAATTGCAGAAGACATCACCCATCGCAAGTCGGTTGAGGCATCAATTCAAGCCAGCGAATACCGCTGCCGCCTGGCGATCGAAGCAGCCCAGGGCATGGTGTACGAATGGTTTCCCCAGACCGATCGCGTTGTCCGCTCCTCGGGGTTGTCCACATTGCTGGGGTTTCACCCGGCTGAAGTTGACTCAAACGGTGCATGGTGGCAGTCGCGCATCCATCCCGATGACCGGTCCCGGGTTGAACTTGCTGTATACAGCGCTTTGACCAGCAGCCAGTTGCGCTATGGGCTTGAATATCGTGTGCGGCGGCGCGATCTGGAATGGCGCGATGTGCAGGACGTCGGCCTGATCGTTCGCGATCTGGAAAATCGCCCGGTGCGCGTGGTCGGATTGATTACCGACATCACAACACGCAAGCAGACCGAATCGATGTTGCGTCAAACCGAAGCGACGCTCCGAAGCTTCTATGACAACACCGCTGCATTGATGGGCATTGTTGAAATCGTCAATGATCGGGACGTGTTGCACATTGACGACAACGCCACAGCAAGCCGCTTTTTTCATCTCAAAGCATCACAACTGGTAAAACGCGGTGTGCCTGAGGCAGGTCAACGGTCGTCGCAGCAGGCGCTGTGGATCACACACTACCGGAAGAGTCTTTCGACCCGCAGCCCGGTTTCATTCGAATGCGAGCACGATAGTCCAACCGGCAAGCATTGGCTGGCGGTCACCGTTTCGTACATCGGAACGCCGCCATTCGGTCGCCCGCGGTTCTGCTATGTCGCTGAGGACATCACATCTCGCAAGCAGGCGGAGCTTGAACTGAACCTGTATCGAGAACAACTGGAAAAGCTGGTTGTTGAACGAAGCGCAGCGCTCAATCAATCCAATCAGCGGCTTCGGGTTGCTGAACGCATGGCTGCGCTGGGCACGCTCTCCGCCGGCCTGGGGCATGACATGGGCAATCTGCTCTTGCCCATTCGGCTCCGTCTCGATTCGATGATGCAGGTCGATGGCCTGCCCGCCAAGTTCATCGATGATCTTGCTGCCATTCGTCAATCCGCTCAGTATCTGCAGCAGTTGACCAACGGCCTGCGGCTCCTGGCGCTTGATCCTGAAGACAGCCGGGCTACCAGCGAGACCACCGATCTGCTCAACTGGTGGAATGATGCGCACATGCTGCTGCGCAATGCATTGCCCCGTACGGTAGCATTGGAATGCCGCTTTGCGGATGACCTGCCGCGGCTGAGCGTGTCGCCTCACGCGCTCATGCAGATCGTTTTCAATTTAGTGCAGAATGCGGGTGAGGCGCTCAAGGCACGCAATGAAGGCAGTGTCGTAATCCGTGCCGAAGCCACCGACGATCGTTGCGCGGTGCGGCTGCGTGTCAGCGATGACGGCCCCGGCATGTCCGATGAAGTGCGGCAACGGTGCATGGAGCCGTTTTTTACCACCAAGGCGCAGGGAACATCCACCGGACTTGGTCTTGCGCTTGTTCAGCATCTGGTGCAGAAGACAGGCGGCAGGATCGAGGTTGAATCCACACCGGGCAACGGTGCGACGTTTACCATCACCTACCCAGTCGCGCCAGCTCACAACAGTCCGCTTGAGCAGGATCGGCCGGCGCATCATGCCACGATTTCGCTCAACGACAAAACGCTGAGCGCATACGCCGCTGCCGTGCTGCAGGCCCTGGGATTCACCGTGCATCTGGGCCCCCAGCCGGATCATGCCGCCACAAGCTTGTGGGTTATTGACGGCGAAGGAGCAACCCCGCAATCCATGACGGAATTCATCAAAGCCGACAGCCATCGTCTAATTGTTGCGCTTGGACGAGTTCGCTGCGACCATCCCCTGCCGCCACGTATTGTCGAGCTTGCTTCATCACCAACGCGCGCTGCACTGTGGCGAACACTGCGGCAGGCAGCGATGGAATGTCAATGTCAGTACCAGGCCTCAACAAGATCATCAGCAGCAGATGATCTTCAGCCGGATGGAATGCCGACAGACCCGGATGTGTCAATGTGCTAAGTCCCTGGCTGCTTACAGTTCACCGGCTGCATCCTTACTTGTTATTTTCAAGAAACCCGGAGCCGTATTACCCCATTACTTATTCAAGGTCATGGCTTCTGTGCACATGAACAAAACCCAACAAATCCATCTTATGATTGATCGACAACCGCATCGCCCGCATACACTTTGGTTGTTTTTTCCAGTAGTGCAACGCCACGCAGAACGCAAACGCTTCGGCAGCAACAACAGTGGCTGCTGAGTTCGCCGATTTGATCGAAAGCTGGCCTGCAAGAGCGTGATACGGGAACACATCACATATGCCCGCACTTCCAAGTGGACGATTACCGAAACAACGTACACGCAGCGGCTTGCAGCATTTCTGCCTGTGGCTGCCTGTTGCGGCTTTACCGAACTGTACCGTGCAATGACCTCTGAACCTCTTCGAGTCCTGCACCTGACTGAAAGCGATCATCACTCCCGCGAGCTGCAGGAGCAGTTGCAACGTCCCGGCATGACGATCGTCGTAACGCCGGTGTTGTCGAAGACACATTTCATCCGGGCATTGTGCGAGCCAGCTGACATCGTTCTGGTTGATCCAAAGGCAGAGCAGGCTGAGGCGTTCGACGCGGTTCGCATGACACATGAACTGCATCCCAACCTGCCGGTAGTGTATTTCGCTGACGCAATGGGTGAGGAATGGGCCGCTGACGCCCTACATCGCGGCGCTGCCGACCTGGTTTTTCGTCGTAACAGCGATCGGCTGCTTCGCATCATCATCCGCATCAATTCAACATCACGTGCCGGCAAAGGTTTGTTCGTCGCCGATGACAAGAATAATAACGGCGCAGCAGCGAACTCTGCATTTCGCATCATCAACGGCGCTGAATCGTATTCATTCAGTCAGCAGCCTCATCGTGTTCAGGAATTGAACAATGTGGGCCAAGCATCGCCTGATGATGAAAAGCACAAAGAGCAATCGACCACGCAAGGAATGCAGGATCAGGAGCAGGATCAGGTTCAGCTTTTCCAGCAACTGTATCTCTCAGAGCGGCTGACATCGATATCCACGCTTGCAGCCGGTTTGGGCCACGACATGGGCAACCTGCTTCTGCCGCTTCGCATTCGACTGGATTCAATGGAAATGCGAGGCATTCCGCCTCAGTTTGCTGAGGACATGAATGCCGTTCGCACGTGCGCCGATCACCTGCAGCGCGTGGCCAATGGTCTGCGCCTTCTTGCCGCCGATCCCGCCACGATCACCAGCACTAATGAACAGACTGATTTGAACGAGTGGTGGGACGATGCGCAGATGATTCTTAAAAACGGCGTGCCACGAGGCGTGTCGCTTGAGCGGAAGTTTGATCGCGATCTTCCATTGGTTCGCATTGGCCGCCAGGGGTTAACGCAGGCGATCTTCAACCTGGTTCAAAATGCAGGAGACGCGCTTCGAAGCCGCGACAGAGGCTCCGTCACGGTGTGGGCCAAAGCCGATGCGCCGCGTTCATCAGTGCGAATCGGCATCACCGATACAGGCACGGGCATGAGCGCCAGAACGCTCAGACAATGCTTTGATCCGTTTTTCACAACCAAAACGCGCGGGCTTTCCACCGGACTTGGCCTGCCGCTTGTACGCAGCATCGTTCAACAGGTCGGCGGAAGCATTCACGTTGAATCTACCTCAGACGCCGGCACGACAATTGTAATGACGCTGCCTGCCGCCCCGGAGCGTCTGATCCAGCCGCGTTCATCGCACAACAATGCCAATGCAGCAACACATCCGGTTGCGGTGGTTCGCGTCGCTGACGAACGAATGCGAGCCTTCATCACGTGGGTGCTTCGTTCAATGCGCTGGGATGTGTCGTACAATCACAGCCATAATCACATACATAACAGCGCCGACGTGCGGCTGATGGTCATCGATGCACACGATGCAGCGCTGGCAGAGGCAAAAACCTTCACCGCTGCCGGACCGCATCGACGTGTCGTTGCGCTGGGGGCCGACGACGACTATCAATCCCAGGCAATCGTCGGCTACAAGGATCTTGCCAAACCGGCGCTGCTGCGTAATGTATTGCAGCGCATGACCGCAGAGTGCATCGATTCATAAGTAAAGCGCACACATCGTTTGATCAATGTGCTGCAACCTTCCATCGCACACTTTGCGTTCCCCTCCACATGACAATGCGAGGAGAGCGACCGGGGCGCAAGGCCGCTCTCCCGCACGTCTCAGCAGTTGATGTTGTCAGGCTGTCATGTGCTCGAAAAGCTTGTTGAGATTCTCCTGCTTTTCGATGTTCATGATCAGTTCCCTCAGCGCCTGGCACGCTTCCTTACCCACCACCGATTCGCCCAGCGCGTTGAACTTCACGGCGATTTCATCTTCGGTCATCGGATCGCGCGGGTCGCCCTTGGGCACATCGACCCGGTGCGAATGGCTCGTGCCATCCTTCAGCGAGATCGTCACCCGGCTGGGCTGGAACTTCGGGAACAAACTCTCGAACTCTTCGTTCGCAACCACCTTGATCTTGTCCATGACCGGGTGAAGCGCCGGATCGTCGATCCGCTCCTGCTTGAACTGCAGCGGCGTCACCATGCCGTCAACAAGCCCCACCGCCAGCGAATATGGAAGGCTGTGATCGGCGGTTTCCTTCGAGGTCGGCCGATACTTCGCGGGATCGCCCAGAATGTCTGCCGCCCGCGCGATGACTTCGACTTTGATCTCGGTGACATCATCGGGGTTGATGCTGTGTTCCTTGACGATCTTCATCATCGCCGTCAGCGGCGCGTGCGACAGCGCTTCGATGGGAAAGCTCTTCATGCCGCAGTCGAGAATCCTGTAGTGGTCGCCGGGCGATGCGGGCAGGTTGTCGGTGAGCACGTTGAGATGGAACTTGCCGCCGAACTTCTCAAAGCAGTGCACGAGACCTTCCTTACCGTCGATGACGTGCTCCGGACCTGAGTAACCGCGCTGCGCAAGCAATGCCGCCTGCACGCCGCTGCGGGTCGCCAGCGGGTCAACAGTGTTTTTCATGTTCGTCAGCTTGCCGGCGGTCACCGCACCCAGGCACATGCTCGGCGATGCGCTGATGCCGATGGCCTGCTGAATCTGCTCTGCAGAAAGCCCCAGCATGCGGCCGGCCACGATCGGCGCAGCGAACGACGTCAGTGTAGCGTGATGCCAGCCGTATTCGCGAATGCCCGGCTCAGCAAACTCGCACAGGCGCATTTCGATCTCGTAGGCGATGATCGTGCCAAGGATGAGGTCTTTGCCGCTCAGCCCCAGCATTTCGCAGATGCTCAGCGCTGCGGGAATGATGTCGGAAGGATGCGACGGGTCAGCCTTCCAGTAGATGTCGTTGTAGTCCATCGCGCGGATCATCAGCGCGTTGAGGAACGCAGCGTCAACGGGATTGGTGCGGAAGCCGCTCACGAAGCACGTGCAGCTTTCCTTGCCGCCCATCGCCTTGAAATGTTCAAGCATGATCTCCACATCATGCTGCTGCGATCCGCCCAGCGCGCAGCCGAAGCTGTCAAACAGAAACAGCTTGGCAGCCTGGATCGCCTCAGGCGAAAGGGCGTCGTAGGTCAGGTTGCACGCCCAGTCGGCAAGCTGGTAGGAGATGAAATCGGTGTGCTTTTTCGAGGTATTGTGTACAGCCATGGGAATGAACTTTCAGGAATGTGCGTGTGGAACAACAACAGGCCGCACATGATAGCCGGCTGTTGCTGCACGTGCCGCCCCGTTTCAACTGCGGGCCATCCCCAGCGCCGATTCGGAAATATCCGTAAACACCTCCACCACAGGCGGGCCGTTGAGCAGGCTGCGCCACGTCGCCAGCAGGGCCTTCATCTTCTCGTCGTTGTTCACGCGATGCTCGTCCGCCTCAAAGTCAGCCAGCGTCGCGTACTCGAAGATTTCGATGAACCGGTCCGGGTCGGCGCGGTCCTGCAGCAGGCGCATGCGGATGCCGCCGGGCGATTCGTAGTACGGCTTGGCACTACGTAAAAACGCGAGCAATTCATCGCGTTTGCCGCTTGAAGCACGGATGCGCAGGTGCAGTTCAACTGCGCACGTCTGAATTCGATTCTGGGACATATGGAGTTACTGCTCCCCTTCCTGCTGCAGCGCTCTGATGCGGGCTGCCAGTTGCCTGAGCACCAGCCTGAGCTCCTTGCGCAGCGCTTCATCGCCCTGTGCGTTGCGGAGCGCCTGGGCGCACTTCACCAGCGCCTGCTGCGCTTCAGCCTGTGACATGCGATTGATCATCTCCGGCATGAAATCCAGATCATGCAGCAGATCACGTTCGCCGCGCAGCTGACGATTGGCCCGCTTAATCTCATACACCACAGGCGGCGGCCTGAAGTGCCGTTCATTCAGCACGTTGAATGACGCATCGGTCAACCGCTGCACGCCGATGGGCTGCTGGCCTGCGCCGGCGGTGCGAATCGCAGTGGGAAGCGAAACATCGCCGAAGGCTTTCCAGTCGTCGTACAGGTACACCGTCGACCACGCGCCGTCGCCTTGACCGGTGAATCGTTCGATGCCTGCAAGCCTGCCGGTTTCCAGATCGAAGTAATACACCGTCCTGCTGTTTTCATCGTGGCGCACTTCGAGTGCATGACAGATGCGTTCGTGCAACTGTCGCGGCCCCAGCATCGTGGGAAGTTCCGGCAGCGAGCGCAGGTCAATCACCAGCCGATGCAGCATCGTCTGCGGATGCAGTTCAGCCAGCGTGCTTTCGGGCTGCAGCACGCAGAAGTACGTGTTGCCGCCGCGGTTAATTTGCCAGGTGACTTCGCCGTTGTATCCCTGCTCGGTGATCGAGTTTTGCAGCGGCATGGTGAAGATCAGATGGTTCGGCTCGCGCACCAGCGCCTTGGCGGGCAGAGGTGGGCGATCGGGCACTTCGATCACAAAATCGTACTGCGCGTTTTCAATTCTCTGGATTGCATCGACACCGCCCATTGCCTCAATCGCGCGATCGATAATCGCCCGCACCGCCGCCGAGGCATCATCCTGATCCTGCAGCGCAGCAGTTGCTGCTGTTGCCGTCGCTGCGCCCCATGCAGCAGGCGTCAGCGCTGCTGACACTGCGATCACGATGATCATCGCCATCGTCGTCATTATCATCATCGCAGCGACTGCACGTCGCCGGCTGGCTGTTTGTATCTGCGTCTGCATCTGCATGCTGTGTGACTCTCCTGTGTGCGTTTCTCTGCTCTCTTGAGAGGCTAATCGTATACGTTCGCAGCACGAAATGCCCGCATCGCACAGACGGATTTCGACTTCGTTGCTGCCCGCCTGATGCACCAACACGCCGAGACTCACGCGCTGCTCCGTCGTGAAGTCGGGCTGCGAGCAACCTTCGCTGCTAGAGCACGAGCACGTCTGCGCAGCGCGTTAACACGATTGATGCCCCACCCACCCCCTGCCCCTCCCTCATAGGGAGGGGGAATTGTGTGGCCGCTTCATTCTCGTACTCCCTCTCCCTTCTCTCTCCCTCCTCCAGGAGAGGGTGACGGCCCTTCTTCTTCCACGCCGCCGCACTCGCAGGGGATTGATTACGAGACGCGCGGAAGCGCAAGAGAAACGGGCGGACCGCCGACTTCAGCCCGAAAACGCACGTTTCGCTTCGGCCGTTTGTTCATACCCTTTTTGCGGTCCCGCCGCCACCCCCACCACGAGTCAGTTGGACAATCGCTCGGAGTCCAATTACCAGGCGATGCGCCAAGCGGCTCGTTCAGCCGTCATCGGCTGCACACGGTAAAACCAGGTGACCGCCGATGACGACCATGATGTGAGCGTGAAATGAAACGCGCGAAACCGCAAGCGTGATTCGGGAGGAGCTTTGTCGCTCGATATTCTTCCCGCATCTCCAGAAACGCTTGCGGTCTCGCGCAGCAATGCAATTACCCCACCTTTCGCGCAACTTCCTCAGCCACTTCCATCGTGGTATTGGCGCTCGGATCGCCTGCGCGGACCTGGCGCACGTCGTATGACGCGACCTTGCCTTCGCGGACGACCTCCGCCACAGCAGCTTCGAGACGCTGAGCTTTTTCGGTTTCGCCCAGCCAGTCGAACATAAGTTTGACGGTCAGAATCATCGCCATGGGGTTGACGACGTTCTTGCCTTCGTACTTGGGCGCCGAGCCGTGGGTGGGTTCAAAGACCGCGTAGTTGTCGCCGATGTTCGCTGCCGCAGCAAAGCCGAGTCCACCGACCAGTCCTGCTGCGAGATCAGAAATAATGTCGCCGAACATATTTTCCGCAACAAGCACATCGTAATCGGCGGGATTTTTCAGCAGCCACATGCAGATCGCATCGATGTTGGCCTCCCACGCCTCAATGCCGGGGTATTCCTTGGCGATGCTGCGGAACACGCGGGTCATCAGGCCGCCGGTTTCGCGCAGGACGTTGGGTTTTTCAACCAGCGTGACGCTGCGGCGGTTGTGCTTTTTGGCGTACTCAAATGCCTGGCGGCAGATTGATTCGCATCCCTGGCGCGACATGATACGGCTTGAGAGGGCAAGGTTTTCCAGCCCCTTCTCACCGAACTTCTTCATGTTGGGATTGATGCTGAGCGCATCATAGACCTGCTGCGGGATTGGATGAAACTCCACGCCGCCGTAGAGACCTTCGGTATTTTCGCGGAAAACAACAAGATCAACGTTGTCACCACGGTAATTCAGCGGGTTGCCGGGAAAGGCCTTGCAAGGGCGCAGGTTGGTGTGGAGATTGAAAAGCTGGCGCAGGCGCACGATCGGGCTGCGATAGACGAGGCCCTTGTCGCGCAATTCGGGAACGAGTTCCTGCTGCGCTTCGTCGTTGGGTTTGCTGGTGATCGCGCCGAAGAGCGCGCAGTCGGTTTGCTTGAGGATGTCGATGGTGCGCTGAGGCAGCGCATCGCCTTCCTTGCACCAGAATTCCCAGCCGATATCAGCGGGAATGTATTCCGCATCGAACTTCATGGCATCGAGCACCAGACGGGCTGCGTTCATGACATCCTTGCCGACGCCGTCGCCAGGCATCCAGGCGATTTTGTATTGAGCCATAGCAATTCACCAGAAGAGCAAGCAAAAGGGAAAGCAAAGTACGGTACAGTGAGAAATGGAAAGCGAGCAGGCAGTGTACCGCATGATCGCCTCTGCGGGGGGAAACATGAAACGCCGCAGGTGCCATCAGCGGTTTTCCAGTTACAACTGCGCCGCCAGGCGTCTGCGCACCATGTTTTCCGCGCCGCCTGCGACCACCAGCTCCTGCGCCACGACGCTCAGCGGCGGGAACGAAAACTGCCTGCCGTCGCAGGTGATGATCGACCGCTGGTAATCGATTTCAATGTCCGGGCCAATGATCGTCGCCCCCTGCTGCTGCCCGGCCGCTTCAGCGTCGCCATTGCTGCTGCTGCGGTTTCGCATCCATTCGACGAGTTCGGGGCACTCGAACACCACAAAACCGTTGTTGAAGGCGTTGCGCTTGTATGTTTCGCTGAACGAGTGCGCGATCACGCAGGGGATGCCGAAGTGCTTGAGGCAGGTGGCAGCCTGTTCGCGCGATGAGCCGGTGCCGAAGTTGCGGCCGGCAATGACCACATCACCGGGGCGGGCAATTTTCACGAAGTTCGGATCGTAATTGTTGAAGCTTGCTGCAGCCATTTCCTCCGGCGGCACGTCGTCGCGATAGGTGAGCTTGCCGGAGTAGATGCCGTCGGTGTTGAGATTGTCAACCGGAAGCCACAGCGCGCGGCCGGTGACTTTGGACGGGAACCCTTCGATGATCTCAACGCCCGAATCGCTGCCATCTGCAGCATCGCGTGCAGGGGCGTCGTTTACCTTGACCGAAAACCTGACGGACGTATTGGGGTCGAAGCGCGTCGGCGCACAGATGTAGCCGGCGACAGCCGACGCCGCCACCACTGCAGGCGATGCAAGATACGCCTTTGCGCTGCGGTCGCCCATGCGGCCCTTGAAGTTGCGATTGGTCGCGCTGATGCCGACCTCCCCCGCTTTGAGCGTGCCCGCACCAAGGCCGATGCACGGCCCACATCCGCTGGGCAGCGGAATTGCACCGGCATCCAGCAGTATCTGCCAATAACCAAGCTCCTCCGCCTGCTTTTGCACTTCCGCGCTGGCCGCAGCAACGTAGAACTCAACGCCGTCAGCCACCTTGCGTCCTTTGACAACGTTGGCTGCTTCGCGTAGGTCTTCCAGCCGCGCGTTCACGCAGCTTAAGAGATATGCCTTGTTGATGGCGATGCGCTGCTGCTCGATCTCCGGCAGCGAGGTCATTGTCTTGACATGATCCGGCCCGGAAACGTGCGGGATGACCGTGGACAGATCGAGTTCAAGCTCCACCGCGTACCGCGCCTCTTCATCAGCCTGCAGTTGATCGCGAGCGGCCCACCATGCGTCAACCATCTCGCGCGTCAGGCGAGGGGTATTTTTTCGGGCAAGAAAATCAGCGCGGCTGTACAGGTAATCACGCAAGACCTCATCGAAGGGGAATATGCCCGCCAACGCGCCCCATTCGGTGGTCATGTTGCTGATGGACATGCGCTGGTCCATCGTCAGCGCCGCGACGCCTTCGCCGACGAACTCCACCGCCATGTTCAGCACTTCATCGTTGTTGAACAAGCCGCACAGCGCGATGATGATGTCCTTGCCCACTACGCCGGGCTGCAGCTTGCCCTTGAGCGCGCATCGCGCCACGGGCGGCACCTGCCACCAGGTGATGCCGGTTGCCCAGATACTCGCTGCGTCGGTTCGCACCACCGGCGTACCAAGGCAGCACGCTGCGCCGTAGAGATTGGAGTGTGAATCGCTGCCGACGACCATGCTGCCCGGCGTGACGTAGCCTTCTTCAACCATCACCTGATGGGAGATGCCGCGGCCGGGCGGATAAAAGTCGATGCCGTGCTCGCGCGCGAACGCTTCAATCTTCGCGTACTTGCCGAGGTTTTCGGGGCTGGTGTTTTGAATGTCATGATCGATCGCGAACACCGGCTGGCGCGGGTTGTGGATGGCTGGCCTGACAGCTGCAACTGCGCCCGCAGCACCACTGCCTGACGAGCCGCCGGACGATTGCCACCGGTCGGCGGAGTCGTTCAGCTTTTCAATGCCGCTCCATATCTCTTTGAATTTGCCCATAACCGCCGACGTGTTGTCGTGGGTCATGACGTGCTTGGGGCGGATGGTGATGAAATCGCCACTGCGCACGACCTGACCGGGCTTGAGGCTTTCGGGCGCAGCATGCTTGGCAGCGAGCTTTTCAACGAGCGTAAGCGGCGTGGTCATGTCTACAGCATATCACTGAGCGTGCGGTTGAGGCGGCGGGCCGCCGGGCGCTTTTGCAAGACGCAGCAGCCTGCGTTTCGTCTCCTTGCGGCGGTTACTTTTTCTTGTTCTTTGCCGCCTGTGCGCCCAGATACTTGGCGATGTCAAAGTCCACGAAATCCGCGTGGTGGAAGATGATCGATTCGATGCTACGCTGCACCTTGTCGCCTTCGTGCGAGTGAGTGGCGACGATGTGCATGACCTCAGCCGGAATACCGTGCTTGTAGCACATCGCCACGCCGCTGAAGGGATGACGCAGCATCTGGCCAAAGCTGCCCTGCACCACCTGTCCGGTTTGCGGGTCTTTGTCGTACTCCAAAGGCTTGCCGCAGTCGGCCAGCAGCGCGCCGGCGATCAGGTAATCCATATTGATGGGCACCACGTTCCTGCCGCCTGCGTTGAACACCTCTTGCAGTACCCGCGCAATCGCGATGCACTGCTTGACGCACGAATTGAGGTGGTCGATGAACGTCATTTCGATGTCGCCGGCCAGCAGCGTGAACTTGACCGCGCGAAGCTCATCGAACGTCCATCCCTTCCCGTTGCAGCCGGTGGTGATAGCCTCGTTCCACACTGCAGCGACTTTGTCGCGCAGCGATTCATCCTTGATCTGCATCAGGTCGGGAAACAGTTGGGCAATGTCGGATGTTGTGTACGTCGTCATAGGGGGCAGCAGCATACCGCAAAAAAAGAAAATTGAAACAGGCATTTCAACGCCCATCGCCCAGCACATTTACGGCCAAAAGTAGCGGTCAGGCCGGCGGCATCTCCTGCCGAAGCATGCCGTAGAACGCCACGTCCTTGAACTGGCCCCATTTGTGAATGTGTTGCCGCATCGTGCCCTCGTAGGTCATGCCGATTTTGACAAGCACGCGGCCGGAGGCAGGATTGTCGGTCATGTGATGGGCGAAGATGCGATGCAATTGAAGCGTGTGAAAGCCAAAGCGAACGACCGCCGCAGCGGCCTCGCTGGCGTATCCGTTGTTCCAGAACGGCTTGCCGATCCAGTAGCCCAGTTCCGCATGCTGGTGTTCTGCTGCCACTTCAAGCCCGACTGCGCCAATCAGTGTTCCACCTGCGCGCAGGGTAACTGCAAAGACGAAATTGCCCGCATCGCGTTCATTGGCTTCGAGCGAACCTATCCACGCCTCAGCCACGCCTTCGGGATATGGATGCGGAATGCGCAGCGTCGTTGCTGCAATGTCGCGGTCGCCCGCAAGGCGACGAACGTCCGGCGCATCGGTCAGAACAAATGGCCAAAGCAGGAGCCGCTCAGTGTAAATATGCCGCTGGCTGGTCATACGTCACGCACCGCTGTCACTGTCCGTGCTGTCTGCCGCGGCATGACAGCAATCGCAGTAAAAAGCTGAAAGCACAGGCAGCAGTTGAGCGTTCCCGGTTGATGATGACGCCTTACGTCACTGCCGATCGTGCTTTATACGAATGATGATAGGACGCGAGTGCGATCACTCCAGCGTTCGCGCCGGCGGGCCGTCATATTCGTGATGCACAGGATCGATCTTGCGCATCGGCTTGCAGCGCGTCTGCTCTTCATAAACATGTGCCACCAGGCCGGGTGCGCGGGCGATCATGAACAAACCGTTCATCAGTTCCGGCGGGAAGCCAAGGTCGGCCAGGATCGCGCCGATTGCGCCGTCCACGTTCATCGGCAGCGGCTTTCCGCCTTTCTGAAACACGCGCTCCACCGCCCGTGCCGCCTGCATGTGCGGTCCGCTCACGCCAGCCTGCTCGGCCAGATCAAATAAGCGAGCCGTTCGCGGGTCGTTCGTGTGAATGCGATGACCGAAGCCGCTCATGCGCCGATTCGCCTGCTTCAGTTCATTCAGCACAGCCGCTGCAACGTCATCGAGTTCACCGCCGTCGGTCTTGTGTCGGGCAACGATCTGTGCAAGCTGGCGTGCGCAATTCTCAATTGCCCCGCCATGATGCTGATTGATGCTCATAATGCCCGCTGCGACCGATGCGCTCAGAGGCGCACCGGTGGACGCGACGGTTCGGGCCGCCAGTGCAGAAGGCGGCGTAGCGCCGTGATCGATGCTCGAAACGAGGATGGCGTCCATTAACCGCCCTACTTCAGCGGTTGGAAGCTCGCCGCGCAGCACAAGGTAAACCGCTGCCCCCACGCTGACGTTGCCCATCAGCTCCGCAATGTCATAACCGCGCACGCGAACGTGGTTCGGCTGAATCTGCGTGATGGAGGTTTTCCAGTTGTTGTTTTCGCTGGACATTTGATATCAAACCAATCAAACAAAATATGATGCGCACCCAGCCTTATTTTTGGAAATAAGAAGACTGCTTGCCATCGAGAGCCTGCTGATTTCTCGCTTTGCGTTTCGCACTGGCCAGTTTACTTATCGCAAAGCGACCGCCTTGAGCACATCCAGCGTCGCCTGCGGCAGATCGCCGAAGCTCGTCACGACCGCTGCGCCGGCTTCGCGCAACGCCGCCACTTTGCCGGCATGGGTGCCGCGATTGCCTTCAATGATCGCTCCGGCATGACTGAAGCGAGTGCCTTCCTTTGCCGCTGCGCCGCCGACGTATGCAATTACAGGTTTCGTCACACGCCTGCTCGCAAGCAAGTCCGCCAGGCGTTCTTCCTGTGAACCGCCGATTTCGCCGAATACCACGATCGCATCGGTTTCGGGATCATCTTCAAACAGCAACGCCACTTCAGGAATCGGCAGTCCGACCACTGAATCGCCGCCGACATGCACCAGCGTGCTCAGGCCGATGCCGGCGCGGCTGAGGTAATAGCCGCATGAACTGGTCATGCCTCCGCTCCGCGACGCCACGCCGCAGGTCATCCCGGGCTTGGGGCCATTGAACCACTGACGGGCTGACTCAGCCTTGCCACCAATCATTCCCACAACCGCCGATTTGCCCTCCGGTCCGGGGCTGATCACGCCCAGCGTGTTAGGGCCGATGAACTGCGCGCCGTTTGCAGTTGCAGCAGCAGCAATTTCCATCGTGTCCCACAAAGGCACACGATCGGGAACCAGTACGAGCATCTTCACGCCCGCTTCAATGGCTTCAATGGCAGCGGACTTCACCAATCGAGCCGGCACAAAGACAACTGAAATATCAATCGCCCCCACAGCCTCAATTGCTTCTGCAACGTGGTTGAAGACCGGCACGCCTTCAACATTCTGCCCGCCCTTGCCGGGTGTACAGCCGGCGACCACATTTGTGCCGAAGCCTCGCATCAACTTCGTTCGAGCCTGGCCCTCCCGGCCGGTGATGCCCTGAACGAGTACGCGCTTGGTTGGATCAATGATAATGGACATAAGAACCTGTTCGGGTCACAAAAAGAATGCCGTTTGGTGGGTTGAACTTACCTGCTGCCGCCGCAACGGCTCACTTCGTCATTTATGTTTTCTCTTCGTCCAGCCCCGGAATGGGCAAATCGACAAATACCACCGGCTTGCCCGCGTAGCGGCATTCGATTTCCAGTGCGATCAGTTCTGAATCCTTGCCGGCAATCTCTTCTTCACTGACAGCGAGCACGGGTTTGCCGTTGTCTTCCTTCAACAAACCCGACGATTTCTGGACGACGATATCCGTAGTAGCGGGATCGCACTGTGCATGATCGATCCAAACGCGGCCGCCGTTGATGGCAAAGTTGTATCCGCTGCCGACAAATGGCGGCAGTTCGCGCGGGCGAGGCGTCCATGTTTTGCCGGTGTTCTGCTCCACCAATTGCGCAAACCGCTCTGCGCATGCAGCCGGCGTATCATCCTTGCGATATCCCTCAATCGGCGTGCCAAGCAGTTTCGACGCTGCAGCCAGAATTTCAACCGCGCGGTCTTCGCTGTTGCCGCCCAGTCGCACCACCGTGGGAATGTCCAGCTTCAATTCGAGAAACGCTTTGGCCAAGCCATACGCTGAGTGGTATTGCTCCTGACTGGCCACGCCGCTGCCGGAACCGAAGTATCCAACCAGACCGGGCTGGGAAAGAATCACACGAGCCGCCCGGTACACCTTGGCTGCGGATGGATTTCCCGATGTGTCGCAGAAATTGGCGAGCGTGAAGCCAGCGTTCGTCGCAGCGTCCATCGACATCATCGATCCCCCGCCGCCAGCGCCGTGGAAACCGATGAGGCCGCGCGAGGCGCCTGATCCCTCAACTGCGTCACCGGTTGGAAGCTGCGCAAAGTAAAACGTGCCTCGGTGATCGGCTTCCTCGATCTTGTAGGCGATGCGCTCCAGGTCTGTTGGCGGATGGTCCAGTTCGCGAGCGATTTCGATCCCCAGCTCCGGATGACGGAACACCGCGTAGTCATCGATAGTGATGCGGCAGTCAGCTGCCACAATGCGGCCGTCGGCAGTCGTCACCAGTGGATTGATCTCCAGCGATCTCGCCTCATACTGCTTGGCCAGCTTCACCAGATTGAGAATATTCTCAACGAGCTTGTCGTGCAGTTCCGGATCAATGGGCGAGGCCCGCAGCACTTCACGAACACGCTCAGGGTCAACGCCTTTGTTCACATCCACCGGCAACCGGGCCACGCTGGCTGCGCGCTCTTCAATTCCCGATCCGCCCTGGCAATCAAGCAGGAGAACCGGCGCTTTCGCAGCGTCATCGATTGTCAGCGAAACGAAGATTTCATCGCGGATATCTACGGCTTCTTCGATGAGCACCTCCGTAACGGGGAAATTGCCGAACCGCAATCCCAGCAAGGCGCGCGTCTGCTGCTCGGCCTCCTGGGGCGTTGAGGCGAACAGTACGCCGCCCTTGGCCTTTCGGCCGGTGATCCACGCCTGCACCTTCAAAATGACGCGACCGCCGCCTGGCGGCATCAATCGTTCCGCAACGCCTGCAGCATCGGCAGGCGATGAAACCACCTCACCCTGCGGCACGGAGATGCCGTGCATCCGCAGCAACGCTTTACCTTGATATTCGTGAAGTCGAGCCACAATCTTCCTCGCACGGAGTTTTCAACGGGCGAAGCAGTGTACCGTCAGCGGGCGAAATGCGCTGAACAGCGCCACCGGGGAATTCGCCGTGTTCACACCGGTGTTGCGGCTGCAAAACGAAAATCGTTTCTCTCAGCCGCGCACGTCCTTCGGGTCATCCTCATGCTGGAGAAACGCCTTGGCCCAGCCAAGTCCGATCGCCACGCCCATGAGCGAGCCTGCCGCCAGGTCAATCGGCATCGGCAGCGCGAATCTGGACAAATTGCCGGTAACAAACGCTTCGTCCATCGGTTGTTTCAGCATGATCATCGCCAGCAGGTGTCCGATCGCGCCAAACAAAACAGGCGAGGCGAACACGAGCATCGGCTGCACGTGCGGCGAAAATAACCGCCCCGCCAGCCCTGCCAGTACGCCGCCCGCAACCGCGGTGCCGACCATCTGGCCTTTCATCGGCGACTGGGCGATCAGCCAGATCGCTGGCAGCATCAGCGCCCCGGCAGCGGCGCACTTGAACGCATCAGCGCTCAGAAGCGGATGAGGCGGCTGGCCATACTCCTTTGGTTCCACATCCGGCAGCGGCCCGCCGAGGGCAAACACCACAATGGTCATCAGCAGCGCAAGGCCGGCCCAGACAGCGGTTTCAACCGCCAGCATCACCAGCGTCGATCGCGAGCCGTTGCCCGCAAAGGCAAGCTCCTGCACCGTTTCCAACTGGCCGGTGAGCACGAACAATCCCGCTCCAACCACAAATAGGCCCACCGCAGCATTCAGAAACCGCGCCACCACAATGCCGATGACAGCCAGCATGCCCAGCACGAGCAGCACAGCAACCACAGCGCCGAAGATCGACTCAGCATGAAACAGCGTTGGCCCCGGCGCGCCGCGCGGCGAGGTCAGTGCAGGCGCCGCCAGCGCTCCAATCAGCCCGGCCAGCAGAAGGCCGACAAACAGCACCGTGTTGCGTTGGATCGCCTGAATCATGTGGTGAATTGGTATCCGAAAGCGCCGCCGGCATCAAGACAACGGGCGTGAGTTCGAGCAATCCCATGCCGCAATCGCGGTTTCCTGCACCTCGCTCACTCGCCCGGCGCGCCGGCAATGCGGTATTGTGTCGGTCATGCCAGACAAAGAACTCATTCTCGACGGCCAGCCACTGCAACTGGCTGAGGTTGAAGCGGTCGCCCGGCTGGGGCGGCAGGTCCGAATTGGCGAGCGCGCCAGAGGCAAGATCGAAGCGGCCCGCGCAATCGTGCAACGCGAAACCGGAGGCGAAGGCAATGCCGAGGGCGGCAAGGCCATCTACGGCGTGAACACCGGCTTCGGCTCGCTCTCGCGTGTGCGCATCGCCCCCAGCGAGATTCGCGATGTGCAGCGCAATCTCATTCGCTCGCATGCAGCAGGCGTTGGGGAACCGCTGCCGGTTGACGTTGTGCGTGCCATGTTGCTCATTCTCGCAGCAAGCCTCAGCCGCGGCTGTTCCGGCGTGCGCGTCGAGGTTGTGCAACTGATCGTCGACCTGCTCAATCACAATGTCACCCCCATCGTGCCGTCGCGCGGTTCGGTCGGCGCATCGGGCGATCTTGCGCCGCTGGCGCATGCAGGATTGGTTCTGATCGGCGAGGGCGAAGCGCTGGTCAACAATGAACGCTGCTCCGGCGCAGATGCCCTGGCCCGCACCGGCCTGAAGCCCATCACGCTTGAAGCAAAGGAAGGGCTGGCGATCATCAACGGCACGCACCTGATGACCGCCATCGGGTCGCTTGCGCTGTGCGACGTGCATCGCCTGCAGCAGGCGGCGCTGTGTTCAGCCGCCATGGCGATCGACGCCTGTCGCGCAACCGATGCGTTTCTCGATGATCGGCTGCACGTTGCGCGAAATCAGCCGGGTCAGCGGCAGGTCGCAGCGACGCTCCGCGCACTGCTTGCTGGCTCACAGATCATCACATCGCATAAGCACGATGATCCGCGCGTGCAGGATCCGTATTGTCTGCGAGCCATGCCGCAGGTTCTCGGCGCTGCGTTCGATGCGATCCGCTGGGTGCACAGCGTGTTCGAATACGAACTGGGCGCAGTCACCGACAATCCGCTTGTGTTCGGCAACGGCGCTGCAGTCCTGCCGGCATCACAACAGGCCGCAAATCACAATCTTTCATCATCTGATTCCGCTGCGATCATCTCCGGCGGGAACTTTCATGGCATGCCGTTGGCGATCGCGCTGGATACGCTCAAGATCGCGCTGTGTCACATTGCAGGCATCGCAGAGCGGCGCATCTTCTGGCTGCTGACTGCATCTGACAGCGAAAATCCCGTCAATGTCTATCTCAGTCCGCAGCCGGGACTGCACAGCGGCATGATGATTGTGCAGTACACCGCTGCTGCATGCTGCAATGAGATGCAGACCCTCGCTACCCCGGCCAGCGTGGCGAACATTCCCACCTCAGCGGGCATCGAAGATTACAACTCGATGGGCGCGACCGCCGCTCATCAAACGCGCAGCGCCGTTGATCTGGCGATCAATGTCATTGCAGCTGAATTGCTGGTGATGGCTGAGGCGATGGAATATCAGCGGCCGCTGCGCAGCAGCAACGCGGTGGAGCGTACGTACAACATCGTCCGCCAGCGCGTGCCGCGCCTGACACATGATCGCCCGCCTGCGCCGGATCTCGCCGCCATCGCTGCGATGATTCGTTCAGGCGAGTTCGCACATGCGCTTCCTGTGCACGACCTGCCTGCCATAAGCTGAAAGCGCATATCAATATTCATCAAAATAAAAGCGCCGAAAGCGCAGAGAGGCATCTGCTTTTCTCATGCTCTCTGCGCTTTTCGCGTCTTTATATGCAGGGAGAATCCATGCCCGCACTAATTCCTGCGCCCTTTGCGAATATGCGAAAATCAGTCTGGCCTCTGCCCGCTTATTAACTCTTCGATCACCGGCCGAAGCACTTCTTGAAGGCTACGGCTCGGGTCAAAGCCAATGTGAACGTGGCGGACGATTCCCTTGTGGTCGATGATCACCGTCTGCGGAATTGCGCCAGCTCTGTAGGCGATTGCAGCCTCTCTTGCTTCATCCAGAAGAACATTCAGATTCCACGCGCGTTTTTCGAGAAACGCTCTTATCTGATCGGCCGACTCGCCAACGTTTACTGCGTACAGGTGAACATTGCGGTCAGCGAACTCCTTTTCAAGAGCCATCAGTTCCGGCATGGCGCGCACGCACGGCACGCACCATGTGGCCCAGAAATCCAATATGACAATCGGTGTATCCGGACCGTCAGCAGGAATGGCGACGCGCTGCTCGCGATCCAGCACCGGAAGCTCAAACGGTGGGGCTGGCGCATTGAGCAGTTCAAGCGGATCGCCCTGCGGCCCCTCATCCTCCACACTGATGCCAAGCACCTCTGCCAGACTTTTCGCACGCTCTGCATCCGGCGGCGGGGTGAACGCCAGCGCTTCTTCGTCAATATCGGGATTGACCGTCACGCGATCCCAAATCAGTTGTCGTATCGTATTCCCAACCAACCGCCCCCCCTTTGACCCCAATGAAAGGCCCGGCCCCAGGGAAACTTGCATGGCTGCCGGAACAACAGTTTTCTTGACCAGATCTTCTTCAAGCCAAATCGAAACCGGAACCGGCAGCTTCGGGTCGTACCAGGAGTTCCCTGGCGCGTAATCCGCCATCGGAATCATCAGCTTTATCTCATACAGCACGACTGATTCCCGCTCGGTTTCCAGCACGCTGTAGCCGACCAGTTGTTTGTCCCAGTCCAGTTCAATTTCACCTGCAAGAAGTTCTGCCATGAGCAGCAGGTCATAGATGCCGGGACTGCGCCAGTTGTGCTGCCGCGCAGTCAGAAGCGTCAGATCGTCAACGGCTTCGGTGTAGTACAGGGATTGATTCGTGTTGACCACGTGGAACTTGCCCGGCTCAATGTGAACGTGCGACAACCAGTTCCGAGGCGCAGCATCGGGAACCTTATTTCCTCGCACGCGATGCGACATCACCTCCGGCCACTTCCAAATGACCTCCACCTCCGCATTCCATGTCGCGGCGAGATCATTCGTTTGCATCACACGAATGCAATGAAGCTCATGCAGGACAATCGAATTGCCCAAAACCAACTGCCTTGCCTTTGCAAAAAGCGATTCAACATCAGGACGATCAGACGCAAGAGATGTTGCACACGCAATCTGAAGACAGCACACAGCGCACGCAACATGGACCCAACTGCATGTTTTCATTGGCGAATTCAGCTTTTTCACTTCAAACCCCAACTCACTGTCAAGTGATTCAAAAAGTGGGAACAGTCGAATGACTGCTCCCCAAGGCTTCACATTGCTTCACAAATGGCTTATTGCTTTGCCAAACGAGCGCTGGCGTCCAACGATTGGCCTCAGTACATTCTGAACAATCATCGGCTGTCGAGATAATACTGAAGCAGTTCCACAACCGTACCCATGAAGTCGTCAGGTTTCAACGAGTTGCTGCTCCGATCACATTGCTTCCGTAACAGCACTCTATCCAAAAATTGCATGAAGGTGGATGATTAACATTGCCGTCACACCAACTGTATTGACAACTGCACACCGCATCCCTGACATCACGACTGCAATACCTAACTGCGTTTCTGCATGATTCAATATCAGGTTGTGGAGGGCTATTAACACCATCACAACACAAACGTTGAAGAATGTTGCACACTCGCACATGGCTTGGAATAGTGAATGCAGAATGCACCAGATGACCAGCGTATCCGATCGATACAACCATCCCATTGTGATGTACTGCTACTGCGAGTTGGCCGCCTGCAAGTTGGTACAAGGTAAGATCATCAATCTCGCCGGTGTAGAATCCAGGTTCAAACGGACGAACAACCAAGGCTGGCGAAAGCTCTCGCTCTCGCAACAAGGCAAGTGTTGGCAAACGCGGAGATTGATTGCCAAATCCAATGCCACGGTCTCCCCTGAGCTGCTGAACCGGAAGCCAGGGAGAATCCACATCCGTGCGCGTGAATTCGACGGTCATCGTATTCCCGGCCGCATCCACAAACAGCATTTCAATCGCAAGATCGGATTCTGAAAGGACGGTCATTGAAGCGGCGCTACCCATACTTGCTGCATGAGCCGCATTCACATTGGGAGACGAAATCAGTCCTGCCAAGGCGCCTGCGAACGCGCACGCCACCACACTCATGAACAGACAAAACCTTTGATATTGCATGACATGCTCCTCCCCCCCTGGAAACTCAACGCCGTCACGGTGGGGGGTAACCCCCGCAACGGCACTCTCAGGTCAAACCCAAGCCAATCCTGAGCCAAACCTGAGATGGAGATCATGTCATTGAGCGCAGCGACTATGCAGCAGGAAGCGAGCGCTGTCAAGCATTTTTCAACCGTTTTCCCGGAACGCCGCCGCTTCGTACGGTAGAGTCTGGCCGTTGCGTCACTTGCGCGCCGAACTGGTTTGATGATTGCGGGATGGCTTTGCCGGGAGCATCCGCTTCGCTACGCGCTGCGAGCATTAAGCCGCGCGGGACGCTGACCTTGGCCGTCATGGTTCTGGCATCGCATGCCTTCACCGCCGCGATGCGGCAAAAACGGCTATGATCCTTCTCTTTTCCGCTTGTTTTGCAGTCAGGCTTTCGCCGCCAGATGCGCGCCTGGCTCTTGGTTGGATCAGATTTCGGACAAGGACGCCCACATATGCTCGGCAAGGTCTTCAAAGCCTACGACATTCGCGCCACCTACCCCAAGCCGCTGAATGAAAAGCTGGCCTGGCAGATCGGTTACGGCACGGCGCAATATTTGACTGAACAGGCTGCGGAAAGCGGCTACGATGACCCCATGATGCGCCACATCGTGGTCGGCCACGACATGCGTAAAAGCTCGCCGAAGCTGGCTGAGGCCGTCAAACAGGGCATCAGAGACTTTGGCGCGCATGTCATTGACGTCGGCTTGGTCGATACGCCGTTCATCTACTTCGCCATCAATCATCTGGGCTGCTGCGGCGGGATTCAGACGACCGCCTCGCACAATCCGGCGAACTACAACGGCTTTAAGATTTCAAAAATCGGCGCCAAGCCGGTGGGCATGATGAGCGGTCTGGATGACATTCGCCGCTATGCTGCCATCGCTGACCGCGAAAAGGTCACCGCCAAGACTGGACGCGAGGAGAAACGCGATCTCTGGCAGGCCTACCGCGAGCATGTGCGGCATTTTCTGCATCCGACGCTGCTTGACGGTTCGCGCACCCTCAAGGTGGCCATCGACGCGTCCAACGGCATGGCGGGCACCATGGTGCCCAAGATTTTTGCCGACGTGCCCGGCCTCAAAATCACCAGAATCAACTTTGACAACGCTTCCGGCGAGTTCGTACACGAACCCAATCCGCTGGTGGAGAGCAACCTAGAGCAGTTGAAGGAAGCGGTCAAGTCGACCAGGGCCGATGTGGGCATCTGCTTTGACGGCGACGCTGACCGCTGCGTGGTGGTGGATGAAACCGGTGAAACCGTCGGCTGCGACCACCTCACCGCATGGCTGGCGCAAAAGTTCCTCAAGGAAAGCCCCGGCTCGGCAATCGTGTACGACCTGCGATCGAGCAAGGCGCTGGCGGAGATGATTGTGGAAGCGGGCGGCAAGCCGGTGAAGTCGCGCGTGGGCCATGTCTTCATGAAGCAAGCGATGGCTGAGAACGATGCGGTCTTCGGCGGCGAATTGTCGGGGCATTTTTACTTCCGCGACAACTTCTACGCTGACTCGGGCGCGATCGCCTTTGCGGCGGTGGTGAGCGGGCTTGCTGCGACAGACAAGCCCATGAGCGAACTGATCCGTCCGGCGCGGCGGTACGTCCAGTCGGGCGAGATCAATTTCGAGAACGAGGACAAACAGACAGCGCTGGAAGAGCTCAAGGAAGCGTATCCCGATGCTGAGATTGAAGAGCTTGACGGCGTAACGATTGATGTCGGCTCATGGTGGGCCAACGTGCGCATGAGCAACACCGAACCGTTGCTGCGGCTGAACCTTGAAGGCCCCGACAAGCACACCGTGGATGAACTGGTGGAAGAATTATCGCAGTTTCTTGGACGCCGCGTCGATCATTAGCCGCCTGCGCGTCGCGGCTGAGCGCGTGTTCCATTTGGCCTTTTGCTTTGCCATGGCGGCGTATGGAAACTTCACACGGCTGAGCCGGACTGCTGGCGATTCCGCTGCGTTCCCAGCCTAATGTTCGGGAGCGAGGTCATCGGTTATGAACATCGCCACATTCCTTGGTCATTATCAGATTCTTGAAAACCCGTTCCGCGCTGAAGAAGCGCGGCACGATTCAGTCTTCGGCCGTGTCGAAACGGCGTGCCATCACCCCGATTACGAAAAAATCCGCGGTGATTTCCATCGCCCCGCCACCTCGATCGTCTTCGGCGAGCGCGGCTCGGGCAAAACCGCCATTCGCCTGCAGATTGAAGATGAACTGGCGGCATACAACCGCGAGCATCCCGACGCACGCTGCCTGCCGCTGGCGTATGACGAGCTGAATCCGATTCTCGACCGTTTCAGCCGCCACAGCGGTCAATCCACGCCTCTGGCGACGCTGCAGCAGATGCAACTGGTCGATCACATTGACGCGATGATGAGCGCGGTGGTGCCGCGCATCGTCGATGAAATGCTCGGCGACACGCGCACGGGCAATCCGATTCTGGACCTTGGCGATCAGCCGCACCGCCGACTGCGCCAGCTCGATCCTGCTGCCAAACAGGACATGATGGTGCTGCAGATCTGTTACGACCGCCCCGCGGCGGCCGCATCGCGCACCAAGCGGCTGAAACGGGTGTTGCGCTACCGTTCGTTCAATCAGCTTGGGCTGTACGCATGGCTTGCGGGAATCGGTGCGGTTCTGAGTGCAGGCCTGATCGCATACTTTCTCATCGCCCAGCCCCAGCAGCACATCTGGCTGTGGTATGTGGCGATCGGTCTTGCGCTGCTGTTCAGCGTTGTGATCGCTGGGCACGGCGCGTGGCTGTGGTGGAAATCGCGCCGCATTGCCAGCGAGCTTTCACGCCGCCTTCGCGTGATGGATCGTTCAACGTCTTCGTTCCGCGAATCACTTAGCGCAATGAGCACGAACGATGCGATGAACGTCGGTTTTCCGCTTACCAGCGAAGACGATCTCCGCTATGCGATGTTCGGGCGTCTGTTGAACGTGCTTCGGCCGTTCGGCTACCGGTCAATTCTGATTCTTGTCGATCGCGTGGATGAACCCACGCTTATCAACGGCGAGCCGGATCGCATGCAGGCGTTCGTCTGGCCGCTGCTGAACAACAAGTTCCTGCAGCAGGATCAGGTTGGCTTAAAGCTGCTGCTGCCGCTTGAGCTGCGATACATGCTCAACCGCGAGACGGCGGAGTTTTATCGTGAAGCGCGTCTGGACAAGCAGAACCTCATCGAGCGGCTGACGTGGTCAGGCGCGACGCTGTACGACCTGTGCAGCGCTCGACTGAATGCCTGCCGGCCTGCGGATGCTGAACCGATCTCGCTTCGCGATCTGTTTGAAGACAACGTCACAGCGCAGGACCTGGTTGATGCGCTGGATCAGATGCAGCAGCCGCGCGATGCGTTCAAGTTCATCTACCAGCTCATGCAGGAGCATTGCGCCAACGTGCCGGAAGAGCATCCGCAGTTCAAGATTCCCCGGCCGGTGCTTGATGGCATTCGCAAACTGCAGGTTGAGCGCATGTCGGGCATGCTGCGAGGCGTGCGCCCGGCGTGAATTCATTACCGTGCTGCAGTATCATGCGCAGCGAGACAGAGAGGATCGAATTTCGCAGCACTTGTCGCTGCGCCGTTCTTTTCATCTGATTCGATTTTTCCATGAGCGATCAAGCCTCTTACAGCACCCGCGCGCCGGAACCCGTTGGCGCATTTCCGCACGCCAAGCGCGTAGGCAATCTGCTGTTTCTCTCCGGCATCGGACCGCGCCAGCGCGGCTCAAAGGACATTCCCGGCGTGACGTTGAACCCCGACGGCACGATTGCCTCCTATGACATCGAAGCGCAATGCCGCGCCGTGTTTGAGAACGTGCGTCTGGTGCTTGAGGATTCCGGATCGAAATGGGAGAACATCGTCGATGTGCTGGTCTTTCTCACCAACATGAAAGACGATTTCGCAACATACAACAGGCTTTATGCAGAGTATTTCGCAGGCCCGCCCGGCAGCGGCAAGCCCAATCCCACGCGCACAACCATCGAAGTCAATTGTCTGCCCACGCCGATCGCCATTGAGTTGAAGGTCATCGCGACGATCTGATTCAGCCCCGCTGGCGCAGTTGCCATTGGGGGTTGCGCTGCAAGTTACGACGTCAGTGAGCGAAGCACCGCACGCACCGGGCTGGCGTCAAAACCCACGAGCTTCAGCGGCAGCGCAATCAGTTCATAGACGCCCGCAGGTACGCCAGCCAATACCAGACCTTCCAGAATGGCCATGTCGTTGGCGAGAAATCGCTTGTGTGCCGGCAGGTCTTTTGATTCCATCAGATCGACGCTGGGCGTGTCGATACCGATAAGCCTGACGCCACGCGCGTGCAGATGATCGACCAGCGCCGGCTCAAGTGCAGCAAAATCGTTGTTCCAGCGCGTCGGGTCGGGAAACGTGCTCGTGGCGATGAGCACGCGCTGCGGCAGTTGATCGAGCTTCAATGCTGCAAGCGCTGATTCCACATCCGACACGCCCACACGCGATCCACGCTGCACATTCACCGGAACCACCGCGCATGGCCCAAGGTACAGTTCCAGATCGCGCTGGTCGATCGCAGGCGCCTGCTCGCCGTAATGATTCGGACCATCAGCATGCGCACCAAGATGCACCGTGGCATGCAGCGTGGAGAGCGTCACGCTGTCGCCTCGGCTGATATCGCACAGCACCTCACGCGAGGGCGGCGTGTCGCCTGGCCAGACGGCGAGCGATGAAGTGATCGGCGGTGTAATGTCGTACAACATGAACTCAGGTTTTCCTTGCAGATTGCTGGCTGCGCTGCAAGCACCCCGCAGCGCTCAATGTGTTTGCGCGCAACCTTTCAGGTTCGACTTGCAGCGCTTTGTTCAGAGCATCAGAGTTTGTGCCGAACCGCCCAGAGGTCGGGGAAGATCGGCTGAAAGAGCGATTTCTTGAGAAACTCAACGCCCAGCGAACCGCCCGTACCGTGCTTGGAGCCGATGGTGCGCTCCACCACTTTCACGTGCCGGTAACGCCATTCCTGGAAGCCCTCGTCGAAATCAGTCATCAGCTCAAAGAGGATTACCAGATCAGGCCGCGAGTGATAGAGCCTCAGAATACTCTCCTGCACCTGCTGGTTGGGTGTATTGGGCAACGTGATATCGCGGTCGCGCAGCTCCGAAGGAATGTTCACGCCCTGCCGCTCGAGGAAATCATAAAAGTGATCGACCACCGATCGTTCCTGCAGTCGCCGCTGAATCAGCGCATAGCCGGGGTCTCCGGGCTTGAAGAATTTGATGACATTCGGCCGCTTGTAGCCGAGGATGAACTCCACTTCGCGAAACTGATATGACTGAAAGCCTGACGACGTTTCCAGTCGATCGCGAAAGCTGGTGAAGCTCATTGGCGTCATGGTTTCCAGAATGTCAAGCTGCCCCACCAGCGTCTTCATGATCGTGCGGCAGCGATGAAACGTGTGAATCGATTCGTACAGATCGCCTGCGGTAAAGTCGCGCCGCACCTTTTCCAGCTCATGCAGCAGCAGCTTGAACCACAGTTCGTAGGTCTGATGGATCACGATGAAGAGCATTTCATCGTGTTCGGGCGGGCTTGAGCGCGGCTGCTGCAGTTGCAGCAGTTCAGGCAGCTTGAGGTAGCTGGAATAGGTCAGTCCCGTCTGCGATGCGGGATCGATGTCATCCAACAGGCTTGATGGGGTTTCGCTCATGCAGAAAGTGTATACAAAGCGGCGGTACGGCAGGGCAAAACCGGCTGAGCACGCTGAAAAGCGTCACAATGGAACCGCTTCGCCATCGCGATATCTGTTGAGCAGCCGGCATGCAAGCGGCCTTGCTGGTTGATGGAGACATCAGCAGATTCTCGAGGCGGGGCGCGTTGCAATTCCCGGAAAATCTGATATTCATTTTCTGCTTGAGGGCGCTCGGGAAACACTACTCGTCCCCCACAGCCCCATTCCCATCTGCGCAGGCGGTTGCGCGACCGGTTGTCCCGTATTGCTGCCGGATTCGCGACCGAGTGCCCACGAAAAATTGCCGCCGGGCGCACGCCACCACCACTCAACGATTGGTGGTGGCTCTTTCTCACCCGTGCATTGCATCCGATTCCTGATCCGGCCCTGCCGGCGTGATCACGCGCGTCCTCGGCTTGTGCTGCGTGCTCACTGTCGGCGCTGACGCAGACGGAGCCAGATCAAACGGACCGGCCCGGACAGGGCATAGGCTGTAAAGGCCAGCACCATCGCCTCACGAAACCACCAGACCGCAGCAGCAAGCACCACCGCAAGGCGCACAACGTACGCAAAGCTCCGGCGGCCGCTGATATAACGGTTGGCGAAATGCACGTATGGAATACGCGACACCATCGCAAACCCGCACAGCAGCATGATCACCGGCATCCCGAGCGTGGCTGCTTTGGCAAAGCCTGCTGAGTCAATCCCGTAGCGATCCAGCAGCAGGTGCTGGTGCAGCAGAACCAGGCTGGCAACCGTGCCCGCGGCTCCAGGCGAGGGAAGACCGCGGAACGATTTGTTTTCGTTGATGACATCGGTGCCGCTCTCAACGTTGTAGCGAGCCAGACGCAGCGCCGTGCAACTGACGTACACCGCCGCTGCCGCCCAGATCACCTTGCCCAGAACGCTATCAGCTTCAGGACCGATCACGTTGGACTCGGTGGAGAAATGATTGGCGACCAGCCGCAGCACCATGAACGCCGGGGCGACGCCGAAGGTCACCACATCGGCCAGTGAATCAAGCTGCGCTCCCAGTTCCGAACTTGACCGTGTCAGGCGGGCCACTGCGCCGTCGACCGCGTCGAGCAACATGCCCAGGAATACGAGCATGGCTGCAAAGGTCAGCGGCGTCCAGTCGCGCCACAGCAGGTGGACGCTTGGCTCCCGCGCAGCGTAATGGATTGCAGCGAAACCAGCGATCAGATTACCCAGCGTGCACAGCGTCGGCAGCACCGACACCGGCGGTAGTCGACGCGGCTGTTGATTCCGTAACCGCATCCGTCGCATTGCCCAGAACCGTGGCCGGGGCTTCACCATGGCATTGTGCTCCAGCGCCATTACCTCACCACCGTTCCTTGACGCGATGCGATTGACTGCCGGCTCGGCGGGTACAGCTCAGCAGGCACTTTGGGCACAAACGCCACGATGCGACGCGCCGTCGCAGGCCCTTCCGCCCGTGACACCGCCATAAGCAGCTCGCCCAGCGTGCGGGGCGTTGCCACATCCGGCCCGACGCCGTCAAACGGCCCGACTCGTGATGATGATGATGATGATGATGACGACGATGACCGCGCTGGCGGTCGTGCTGCCGATGCAGCATCCGAACCCTGGCCTGCTATATCAATGCCGGGCCAATCGTTCTGCGGCGGTTCGCCCACCAGCAGGTACGCGTACCCCGATTCCAACCGCAGGTCCAGCGCCAGTTCAGGAAACGGCTCAGCGTCGAGCGACAGTCCCTGGCCCAGCAGTTCGCGGAAATCAGGCGGGCGCGGCCGATGATGTTGCGGCTGCACCTCCAGCTGGAGATACGGCCCATCTTCCATCTGCACCGTCCAGCTTCGAATCATGATTCGAAACTGCCCGCGATCGAAGCGGCGCAGACGCCCGTCAATGGCGACCGCCTGCCCTTCCGGGCTCACCGGCCGTTGCTGCAGCATGCGCCATTCAAGCACCTGCCCATGCCATTCGTTGCCGTCGTACACGACATCGCCCAGTTCAGCAACCATCGAATCCAGTGCATCCACCGGCACACGAAGCAATCGCAGGCCGTTGCGTTTCAGCCGCAGGCGCGTCGCTTCATCCGCAGGCTGGCCATCCACGTAGTTCGCCAGCGTGTCGACGAACGTCCCGCGTTGATCAAGCACGATCCAGTTCCGCACTTCAAGGCCGTGATCTGTATTGGTCAATCGTGCCCGAACAGCGTCCGCGGACGTCATCGAAGTAGAATTGGCAGCCCTCGCAGTCGACGCTGTTTCCTTTGACGCGCAGCCGCTGACTGCGCCAACAGTCAGCAGCGCCAGGATTGCCCATGAGATGTGAAGCCTGTGCGTCTGCATCATCATTGCTGTTCTGTTGTGGCGTTCATGCGGTTGCTTCCATACGCAAGCTGCTGTCGCCGACTCATTCGGGTGATTCCGATCCGCCAGTTCCGGGCCGGGCAAGGGGTGATGCGTCCTGCGCACCGTTGTGATCAGAATCGCTGGCGAAGCTGTTGATCCTGTCGATCAGCATGCGCACTTTACCGAAGTGACTGCGAGTGTGCTCGAACGCCAGGCGCGGCAGATCGAGATGGTCCCGCTCGGCATCCAGCGGCCCGGTTAATTCGATTTTTCCGCTGCGGATAAGGCTGGCAAACTCTTCGTTGAGCCTGTCGATCTGCTCATCGGTGAGCGGATGCCGCAGGCGGATCACCAGCGTGTCTTTCACATAACGATACGAGTGAAACACGCGGTAGAAATTCAGCACGTGTTCCACGGCATGCTGGACCGACGGCGCGATGTAGTAGATCGCAGGGTCTTCCGGGCTGATCCAGCCGTTGCCGAGCAGGTGCTTGCGGATGTAGTGCTCCCAGTTCTTCCAGTATGCGCCGCCTTCACCTTCGAGCATGACGATCGGCACGATGTTCGACTTGCCGGTCTGCACAAGGGTGAGACATTCGAACAATTCATCCTGCGTGCCGAACCCGCCCGGAAACACCGCCACAGCCTCGGCGTGCGTCATGAACATGAGTTTGCGTGTGAAGAAGTAGCGAAAGTTGATGAGTTTCGGATCGCCTTCAATGACCGTGTTGGCGGTGGTTTCAAAGGGCAGGCGAATCGACAACCCAAAGCTCGCTTCGCGCTTCGGCCCTTCGTGGCCTGCTTTCATGATGCCGTCGCCGGCACCGGTGATGGCCATCCACCCCCGCTCGGCCATCAGCGTGCTGAAATCGCGGGCGCTGATATAGTCGGGATGTGACGGCGGGGTTCGCGCCGAACCGAAGATGGTGATCTTCGGCACGCCGCGGTAGCGATTGAACACGCGATACGCATAGCGCATCTCTTTCATCGCGCTGGTGATCAGTTTCAGTTGGCCCGTATCGTGCCCGTCGGGGATCAGTTTCAGGCTGGTCTGGATCAACTGCGTGATCAGCCGCCCCTGAAATGTATCGGGATCGCCTCCCACGCTCCGGATGAGTTCGTGTACAGCAGGCAGGGTTTGTTCATTGATATTAATCGGTGTCGGTTGCTTCATTGCAGATTTGATTATCGCCGCCTGAGGACCGGATCGCCAGCATATCGCCTGCATCACCCGGTCCGGCGTTCAGTTTCCTGATGGGAGCGGCACCAGCCGAACATGCGGGTCTCGCAGCGGCCCGGTGACTTCGATGCCGTAGAGGTGATCGCCGAGACTGCCGATGATGTCGCGCAAAATCGGCACGCCGCCGCGAACGCGGAATTGCGTATCAAGCTCAAGGGTATCGAACGTCATTTCACCTTCGCCAATAAGCTGCAAGGCGACTGACTGGGCAACAGCGCTTTCAAAGAGGATGCGCTCGAACCCAACGCGATTGCCAACAATGTACAGGTCGGCTTCGGCATAGTTGATCTTACCACCCATCGGCAGAGTGAACTGCAGCATCTGCACCATGCGAAGAACAAGCGGCACCGTGGCGACGCGACCGTTGAGCACCCGCACAAGCCCTCGCCCGCGCCGTGAATCGGGCTTGTCACGGTGTCCTGCCAGGTGGAGCCTGCCGTAAATATCGCCTCGCGAGACCGGCGTCGCACTGCTGCTGGCCTCATTGTCTTGAGCAGGAACGACAGCCTCCAGCGGAACGCCCACCATATTGAGCACGATTTCATATTCGCCATCTGGCTGCATACCCGCCCATGCCGAAGCCGTCACCATTCCTTCGCCGATGGCGCCGCGCAATTCCGGCATTTGCAGCACGGTTCCGTCTGCGGAAAGCGCAATTGGCGCATGAACATCGTGCATGGTGACGCCCATGACCGTTGCGCGACTGGCTGATGCATCCACCTGCAGATGCAGCGGCTCCCCGGGCGTGTATCGAACCTGCAGATCAAACTCGCCGTCGACCGCCTCAAATCGCGTGCCGGCAACAAACGATGCGTTGCGCGTGGTCATGCGGCCCTGTGCGTCGGTCACCCAGGCCTTGTGGCCGTCGGATTTCCTTGCCTGATGCAGACGCAAGTGCAGATCGGAGACGCGCGTGTTGCCGCCATCAGCAAAGGCAAGCGAATCGAAGACCTGCATCACTGATCTGGGAAGCAGGGCTTCGACGAAATCGCTGCGCAGTCTGCCGTCATAATCGACAAGCAGTTGCACATCGATAAGCTCCGCAGTGTCGATCGTTCCACTGGCGGAGAATTCGCCATCCGCATGCGTGCCTTGCACATCATCAATGCGAATTGATCCGGGCGTGAACGTAATCAGCCCGCTGTCGATGTCGGCATACAGCGGCGTGTGATTGACCTGAAGAGCCACAGCACGCGGCTGAAGTCTGATGGTGTAATCCGGTGCGGCATCGCCTTGAATCTGAACGTCAAAGCGCGCATCGAATACCCCAGCCGGTTGATGTGCGATGAAACGCTCCGCCTGCCCGCCGGCTCCCATGAGACGCAAGCCTTCGGGAATCAATGGCGAATCCAGTTGCCCGCCGATCCACTGGCCAGAAAGTGCCAGGCCGCGGCGTTTCTCCTGCAACTGAATCGAACCGTCCAGCGACAATGTTCCAGCCTGACGACCGTGATCGCGCGACAGTTCCAGAACCAGATGTTGCACTTGAATATCGCTTCCAGCGCCAAAGAGAATGCCGCCTGACACGCCGCGCATGTTCACGTGGCGCTGATCGATTTCAATGGCGCAATTTCCCGGACGAACTGTGAATGTTGTTGAAGACGCCGCCTCGTCGTTCCGCACGTATCGCATCTCTGCATCAATCGTGCCGCGAGGCTGATAGCGCCCCCACAACTGCTGCGCACGCTGCAGCAGCTCCGGCGGAACAAAGTGCAGCAGATATGGCTGCAGCGGAAAATCGGTAAACGTAACGGAAACCGAATCCGGTTTGCCGGGGCGAAAATCCAGATGGCCTGTTGAAGCGATTTGCGTCAGGATGTCAGCGGTAGCATCGGCATCCGCAACAACCGCAGCAGCGCTCGCCGCGTCTGGCTCGCCTTTCTCAGCATCATCGCCATCATCATCATGATGAGCAGAAGCCAAAACCGCTTCGCTCACGCCGCTGACGTTGCTCCACGACACGCCATCGCGGTTGATGTTGACCTTGCCGGTCACGTTGCGCAACAGAAAATTATCCGGAAGCACCTGACCGTTGATGCCCAGAGCATTCCCCAGCGATGCGTGCGGTTCTGCGTGAACATCGTCAAGCGTCAATTCGAACTGCCAGTCAGTCGGTTCGTCCTCAGCGTGACGCACGATTGTTCCAGCATAGCTGATCGAGCCGCGCAGTCCAATTGCCTGCACCATCTTGGCTGCATCCGACAGTACGCCTCCGGGCCAGAGCGATGCAGATTCTTCGATGCGCTTCCGCTCTCGCTGCGACAGTGGGATGGAGGTGTAGATCAGGTCGGTGATTTCATCGTCGGCAACAGCAATCTGGAGATTCGGAATCGTCATGTGCTGGCCGTCGTGCCGGACAAACGAAACCTCGCCATTGATTGACCCGCGACCGCCGCCTGGGGTGACAAATGACAGCCCCTCACCCGCAGAGCCGGGCACAATGACGATTCGATTGGGCTGCCAATCGATTTTGCCGCCGGTGATGCGCAACGGATACGGAAAATGGTCATAGAGCAGGCCCGCGGATTGAATGCTGACGGCGCCGGTGGTGATGGTGGGTTGATGTCGGCCAGCCGCCCGCTCGATGCGCAAATCAAGATCAACCATGCCGCCCAGCACGAACGGGCCAGTCTCAATCGATCGCCGAAGTCGCTCAGCGCGGCTGCTTAGCGCTGCGATTCGCTGCGAATGATCACCATCATTGCTTTCGCTCGGGAGCGACGCCCGCAGCAACGCTATCTGCTCCTGAACATCGAGAAGTTCCTGCATCTGGCGCTGCAGCCAGCGATCGTCCGGCAACACTTCTGCTGCTGCAAGTGAATCACGAAACGCGGCATTGAAGATGGCATCAAATGCAATTGCTTCACTTCCCGATAACGCATGACGCAGTTCATCGTCAATGGGCACATCGTTCGCCTTAAGCCGCAGCGACACCGCCGCGTCATTTCCCGGCGGCCTGACTTCGCCGGACATGCGCAATTTGGCGCCGTTGATGCCCGTGCCCGTCAGATGGTGAATGACCACCTTTTCGTTGTCGAACTGCAGATACGCATCGACGTTCTCGACCGGGAATGGAAATTTCTGATAGCGCCCCGACGCATGGCGGACATAGACCTGGCCGCTGGTATGCGGACGGGCAGCGATGCTTTCACCATCTTCGCCGATTGCAGGCGCACCTCGACTGACGGTAATCGATGCGCTCAACACCCAGTTGGTGAGTTCAAATCTTGCAAGCGTGCCGGCAATGACACGCGGCAGATCAATCGCAAGCGACTGGCCCGACTCAGAACGCCTGAACACAAATTCGTTCAACTGCAGATGCATGTCAAACGGCGAACTGGCGAGCACTTTCTCCATCCAGGCTTCGCGGTTCTGCCAGTCGATTTCCGGCAGAGAAGTCAACGCAAAGCTGAGCGTAAACGGCACCGGCAGCACGTACTCGCTCGATTCGGTGCTGCCAAAGTTGCCAACCAGTTCATCCAGAATCAGCGAATCGTTTCGCAATCGAATCGTTCCGCTGCGAACATCCATGCGAGGACGGCTTTCCGTCTCCAGCACCTGGCCGTCCTGATACCGGCTCCAGAATCCCTCAGGTTCAAACGGCAGGGTGATCGAGACGTTCCTGACGAAAAAATCCACTTCCAGCGGCTGATCGGGCGCCCATTCAGCGGTCATTGCATCGATCTGCCCCTGAAACTGCATGCGGTCCCACCACACCCGCACCGCCTGCGGACACATCGCGTAGATGCGATGGTTGAAATCAAGCCCCTCAAGCCGACTGCGATGTTCATTGGTGGCGACGTTCCACTCGCCTTTGACGAAAAGCCCCGCATCGCTGGCTGCCCGGCCGTCCTTGTCAAGCTCGCGCAGTTCGAAGTTGTACCACCCTTCGCCCCCTTCCGCCGGGTACAACTCTCCCGCCAGTCGAATGCTGCCGTGCGCTTCGTACGATCCGCCGCTGTGCGTGCCGAACTCAAATGTCGCGTCATGAATACGCACATGCGGCGGCAGCAGCGGATCCTTCTCATCGTCATCGTCGATCCATTGCGGCGTCAGAGCCATGAAATTGAATCGACCGCTTTCACTGGTGCTCTCGCTGATCCGCACGATCACGTCGTCCAGAGCAAGGTCTGACACCTGCACGCGCCCAGCGAGCAATTGCTGCAGATCGATCGCAACATTCGCCCTGGCGATGGACGCAATCTGTCCCGCCGGCCCAGCGACGCCCCACGCCCGCAACGCGATACCGGTCAGGAGCACTTTCCCGTCGCCCTGGTACTCTGCCTGAGCAATGGCGACCTTGCCGCCGAGTTTGCGTTCCAGCTGCGGCTGGATCTGACTGATGAGAAACCACGACCTCGTCGTCATCCAGTACGTGCCGGCCAGCAGCACGCCAATCAACGCTATGCCTGCCAATGTCAGGCACAGCAGAAGGCGAAACCCGAGGCGGCGACGACGGCGCTGCTGTTGCTGCTGCTGAGCGGAGGAGGTGGAAGAAGTCATTGAAGAAGAAGCGTGAGCCATCATCATGAACGCTTGTTGTGCCTGCTGCCTGTCGGTCAGCCGGTGCGATTCTATTCCGCCAAACTCGACAGTACCCCGGTTCATTCCGTTCATTCCAATTGCCTGTGCCCTCAGTCTCAGTTCCCAGCGGGCTCAGCCAATTTACCGCGGAGATCACGGAGAACGCGGAGAGGCGATAAGAGGCAGGGAGACAAGGAGATGATGAGGAGGAAGGACATCGCCGTCTACCAATTCCCCGCGGAACATGCGGAGATTGCGGAGTAGAAAAATGAGGGTTCGATCCGGGTGACCAGTCAGTCACTCAAGCGCTTCACCAACGCAGCCAGCTGTGACCTCTGCTGTTGCCGCTGCTGTTCAGAGGCAACCAACTGCTTCGGCCCGTGCCTGATTGATAATGCACATCGCAATAGTGTCGGTAAATTGATTGGCGATATTGAGCGCTTCCTCCCAATCAGCAGCCAGCTTCTTCCAACGCTCCAGCCTGCGCTTCATCCAGTGCATCAGCAATACATAAATGGCGTAGGTGAGCCGGCTCATTTCCTGACTTCTCATCCCCCTGTCACCTATCTCCTCTCTCCGCGATCTCCGCGTTCTCCGCGGTGTGATATTGTGATAAGGCGACAAAATGACAAGGTGATCAAACTCAAACTCAAGATGGAGGAAGGCATATGCACGTGGCTCTGACCGGCGTATCGGGATTCATTGGCTCTTACACAGCCAGGCATTTGCACAGCGCCGGGCACACGATCACAGGGCTGGTGCGGCCGAGCAGCCGCCGCGACCATATCGAACCCTACGTGCAGCGCTTCGTGGTCGGTGAGCAGGACGATCAGCGAGTCTGGCCCGAGTTGCTGGAGGGCGCTGACTGCGTGATTCACAACAGCGTGGACTGGCCGGCGGTTCGCGATCGGCAACTCATGGAGCGGCATCTTCAAACAAACCTCGTCGGCTCGATCCGCCTGCTTGAGTTTTCCGCGCCAAGACAGTTCGTGTTCATTTCTACCGTGGCGGTGCATCATGACATTCGACCCCGCTGGCAGGGCATGATCGATGAAGACCATCCCCTGCGGCCGTCTGGTCTGTACGGCGCTTATAAAGCGGCAGTAGAAGCCCATCTCTGGGCGGCGCATTTCGGCGATGGGCGGCATACATGTGCGCTGCGGCCCTGCGCGGTCTACGGCATCGATCCTTCGCTGGAACGATCCCACGGTTACGCTGTCGTCGAAAAGCTTTTGCGCGGTGAACGGCAGATTTCCAAACCCGGCGGCGGGAAGTTTGTGCACGTTGAAGACGTCGCAGCAGCGATCACCGCTGTTGTGGGCAATCCGGACGCTAGCGGCAAGGTCTACAACCTGGTGGACTGCTACGCACGCTGGGCCGATTGGGCGAAGATGGCAGCGGAACTGCTCGGCGTTGACGCTGAGATCGATATGTCAAGCCCGCCGCAACCAAAGAACATGTTTGCCAAAAACGCAGCGCACTCGCTGGGGATAAAACTTGATCGGGGTCATGAAGGAATTCGCGAAGCGCTGCGCGAACTGATCGAGAAGATGCGGGCTGGCCGGGGATAAAAAGCACTCTCGCACCTGCTTGTCTGGATCGAAACGATCCAACCGGCAGCGATGATCGAGAAGTCTGCACGACATTGGCCCATACCGGTTGCCATTACAATCGGCTTCACGCACTGGACTGACCTGCTTGCGTATCGCCGCTTCCCGCCTCATGCAAAGGTCATCGATGATCTGGCATGCATCGGCTGCGGCTACAACCTGCGAGGCTCGCGCGCGGGCGGCCAGTGCCCCGAATGTGGACGCGACGTCGGCGATTCGCTGTTCATACTTGCCAAGCCTGTAATCGTCGCCAATGGGCTGCGCGGCATGGGCAAAGGCAGCCTGGCCAACCTTGCGATTCTGCTTAATCTGCTCCCCACCGCCCAGGTGTGGCCGTTGATTGTTTCGCTGACCATCATCGCGATCGGATCAGCGTTTCGATTGGCAGGCGCGTGGCAGGTGCGCTTCCGCAGCGCCATTGATCGGCTTCCGCTGATTGCTGGACGCATCAATCTTCTCTGGCTCATCTGTCTAGCAGAGTTCATCACAGTCATCGCGTGGCTGGCAATCGTGCTGGCAGTGGCGAAAGTCCCGTCGTGGCAAACGGCTGCTGCGCAGAATGCAATTCGCGGCTTCGCACTGGTCTGGATCGTGCTGGCGTATCTGAACATGTTCGCAAGCGGCTGGTTCGCGCTGTCGCTGGCGATCATGCTGCATTATGTCTGGACCGTCATTGAACTGCATGTGCAGATCGCAGTCGTTCTGGTCAGTACATTCACGCTGATCTGCGCATTTGCGGTTTTGGCATTTGTTCAGACCACGTTCATTGTCATGTTGGTGTGCGTCGGCCTGGCCATATTGCTGTATTGCGCTGCGGTCGTGGCGACTTCGATCTGTCTTCTGCATGTGGCCAACGGCGCTGAACAGGAAACCGAATCGTGGGAAGAAGTGCTGGATCTGCACGCACCAGAGCCAGCGCAGGAACGCTCCCCTCACTCGCATCGCGACGATTCTCCCCCCATTCGCCTTGAACCGTAACGCTCAACAAAGGGGAATTGCTGCCCGGCAATGCCCCAGCCAGCTGCAGGCGTCTCGGGCTGACCAGCCGTACTCATCTGGCGCGTGGTGATCGTTGCTTCTGGCATCTTTTTCTGAAATAAAGCCATAAGAATTGCCCGCTTCGCACGTCAAATCTTGTGAACGAGCGGGCAACGCCGTCTGCAGCGGCAAGCGCCACCTGGCCGGAGCATCTGTGTGAAGCCACCACCGCCTGATTCATCTTCGTTATCGGATACGCAGCAGACTGAAGCGCAGCAGCAGTGGATTCGCGCCGCGGTCAATCAGTACGAGCGGCCGCTGATCCACTACGCGGCGCGTCTGGTGGGCGATGTTGATCTCGCTCGCGATGTGGTGCAGGACACGTTCCTGAAACTATGGACAGCGGACCGGTGCGAGATTGAAGCTCACATTGCGCAGTGGCTTTATCGCGTTTGCCGCAATCGCGCCCTGGATGTTCGTCGCAGGGAGATTCGAATGACAGCGCTTGATGACAGACATGTCGAATCACGACCCGACCGGAACGCTGAGCCGGCAAGCGCTGCCCACACGCATGAAGCCGACGGCATGCTCGCCATACTCCAGTCGCTGCCCGAGCGACAGCAGGAGGTGATCCGCCTGAAGTTCCAGGGCGGCTTGAGCTATAAGGAAATCGCCAATGTGATGAACCTGACGGTCAATCACGTTGGCGTCTTGATTCACACCGGTCTCAAAGCGCTTCGCGAACAACTCGCTGCTGCGGGCAATTCCACCAATCAACCCAGCGCTGACGCCAGCGTTTCGAGGTGACGCCATGACCAGGTTCAACATTGATGATCCGAGAATCACCGCTTACGCCCTGGGCGAATTGGAGGGCGATGATGCTGCCCTGATCGAGGCGCAGATGAACAGCGACCCGGCGCTTGCTGCAGCGGTAGATGAAGCTCGAAAGATCGCAGAGTTGTTGCGCCATGAGTTTGCAACAGAGCCAGCGATCACGCTGACCGCTGAGCAGCGAGAGCGCATCGAAACAAAGCCTACTGATGCTGCGCATGTCGCACCCAGCCGGCCGTGGCTCTTTCAGGCACGCCAACTGTGGATGGGCGCAGCTTTGGCTGCTGCGGCTTCGCTGGCGATTGCGCTTATCCTGCCCATCTGGTATCCCCCACTTGATGGACAAATGTCGCTTCAGCCGCATGGCTCGGCACGCAATCATCACGCTGATCACGCCGATAGTCTTCTCAGCAGCCCAGGCACTGCGAGCGATTTGCGGGAGCTGTCGTCTGAACTGGAAATGACGGTGCAGAGTGAGCCGGAAGCCTCTACGTATGACCTCCAGCAACAACCATCGCCGCAGATACTTCCTGGCGTAGCCGCACCGCCACGGTCATCTGTTTCGGAGGCCATGCGACACAAAGCCATGGCTCGTGCATTGCCTGTTTATGAAGAAGGCAACGGATCGATTTCGTCACCTCCACCGCCACTGCCTGCATCTCTACCGCCGCAGCCCAATGACACAGTCTTACCCCGTCGGGAGAGGCCTCACATTGGTGATGATCTTTATCAGGATCACCCCACTGTGAATCGTGAGGGGTACAACCTCATCACCGACAATCCATTTGTCAAGCCGGTGGGCGAGGATGCGATTTCCACTTTTTCCATCGACGTTGATACCGCATCGTACTCCAACGTTCGCCGCTTTCTGAATATGGGCCAACTTCCGCCCAGGGATGCGGTGCGTATCGAAGAGATGCTCAATTACTTCACCTACAGCTACGAAGCGCCGAGCGGCGAGCATCCGTTTGCTGCTGATATTGAAGTCAATGCTGCTCCGTGGAATCCTGCGCACCGACTCGTTCGCATTGGCCTAAAGGGCAAGGATGTTCGGTTTGAAGCAAGACCGGCGATGAATCTGGTGTTTCTGATTGACGTTTCCGGTTCGATGCGCGGGGCGAATCGACTGCCGCTGGTGAAGCGAGCGCTGAAGCTTCTCGCAGAACGCCTGGATGAAGGCGATCGACTGGCGATCGTCACCTACGCCGGCACAGCGAGGCTGCTGCTTGATTCGGTTCCCGTCAGCGACGGCGAGCACAAACGCACAATCATCAACGCCATCGAAAGCCTGCAGGCGGGCGGAGCAACCAACGGCAGCGGCGGCATCGAACTGGCATACGACATCGCACAGCGGCATTTCATCGAGGGCGGCGTCAATCGCGTGATTCTCTGCAGCGACGGCGATTTCAACGTGGGCGTCTCCAGCGACGCTGAGCTGGTGCGGCTGATTCAGGAAAAACGCAATACGGGCGTATTCCTCAGCGTGCTGGGCTTCGGCATGGGCAACTACCAGGACGCCAAGATGGAGCAGCTTTCCAGCCACGGCAACGGCAACTTCGCTTACATCGACAACATCGACGAAGCCCGCAAGGTGCTGGTGGAGCAGTTGGCTGGCACGCTCATCCCCATCGCCAAAGACGTCAAGATTCAAGTCGACTTCAATCCCGCAAAGGTCGGAGCGTATCGACTGATCGGCTACGAGAATCGCCTGCTTGCAGCCCGTGATTTTGCAGATGACAGGAAAGATGCAGGCGAGATCGGCTCGGGCCATACCGTCACTGCGCTGTATGAGATCATTCCCGCTGACGATACAGCAGCTGCGGAAATTGCTGAATCGCCGCAGTCAGAGTTCATCGAGCCTGGACGGCTTGTGCCCAGCGATCTGCTGCTGAAGTTGAAGATTCGCTACAAGCAGCCGGACGGCCACGAAAGCCGTTTGCTGGAGTTTCCGGTGCAGGACGCCGGCGCAGCACTCGAGAACGCCTCGGACGATTATCGATTCACTGCTGCAGTGGCGCAGTTCGGCATGCTTCTGCGTCATTCGCCGTACAAGGGCGATGCAAGCTTTGCAAACGTGCTGGAGCTGGCGGAATCGGGACTGGGCGAAGACCCCAACGGTTATCGCCGCGAGTTCATTAAGCTTGTCCAGAAAGCTCGTGCGCTTGCTGAGCGTGACGATGCGGATCAACCATGAGGGAATTCACCGCGGAGATCGCGGAGAACGCGGAGCAAGAGAAGATGATTGATGAGAGGTCATCCGGATGACCGGTCAGCCATCGAGCTTAACAAGGTGACAAGGTGCAGGGATGATAGGGATGGTGGAACAGGCGCCTTGTCCCCTTTTCACTATGTCTCTTTGCCTCCTTATCCCCCTCCTCCAATCTCCGCGCTCTCCGCGTGCTCCGCGGTAAATCATCTTCCAACACCGCTATGGCAACGGGCTGTCTTGCGTATCCGTTTCGTCAGCGGCTTCGCTGGCCAACTGATCCGTGAGCATCTGCTTGCGTTTGAACGGCAGGTATTCGTCGTTGTACCACGACCACCATGCGCGCACGTCGTAACCCAGTCGTGCGGTTGAGCGGCCCCAGTCGTTGGAGGTCATGTTCACCAATGCCCGATGCGCCACCGTGCGGTATTCGATGACCACCGCATCCATGACACGCACAACGGAGCCCTCACTCACCACGCCGATAATCGGCTGAAACGCTCCCACATTGCTGCCCACGGCCGGGGCCAGCCCCGCTACGTATGCCCGCTGTGTCTGAATCGCGATCCACGCCAGGTCGCCTTCGCGCTGCTGCTCGTTTTCGCTTACGTTTGCCTGGGCAAAGATCAGCAGCGGAATGGTCTCCAGCACATTGAATGACGCTGCCACGCTGGCTGCTGCGTTCACCACCTTCGCCTCCGGTCTGCGCAGAGCACGATCAAGCACGTACTTTGCAGGGTCTCTCAGCGGCGCTGCAATCCTCATCAACGCCTCATTGCGGATGCGAGGATCGTTGTCGTAAATCGCCACCCACACCAGTGCTGCCTGCCCCTCATCATCGTGTGCTGCAAAATGATCAAGCATCGCGAGCCGCACATCGTCCTGCTCACGTGCGAGCTCTTCGATCAGCGGCAGAAATGCTGCGGGATCGGTGAACTCGCGCAACCGCTCAATTCCCTGCTGGCGAATGTCTTCCCGGCGCATTCGCCCAAGATACTTGTGGCGAATCTGGCGAATCTGTTTGGTGTATTGCCTGACCTTAGCGCGATGCGCCTTTTCCTTCTGGCTCAGCTCCTGCAGCTTGGCATAAATCGGCGGCAACCCGCCCTGTTCAGGAATCGGCTCAAGAAGCCCCGCCGGCAGCAGCGGCTGCTGCTGTTGAGCAGGAGAAGAATCGCTGCTGCCTACATTGGCATCTTCAGCCTGATCCTGCACAACAACTGCTGCTGTGCCGATGATTGCCGCCAACAGAAACACAACCGGTGCCAAAAACATGGGGCATCGCCTCCATCGTCCATCAGTTCGCGCAGATTGATGCTTTATCAATGTGTACGCGAACTGTTGATTCTAGATGGCTGCAGCAGGCGGTCCTGGGCGGAAAATTTGCAACCCATTCGTTCATGGGGCGGCTGCGGGGCCGTTGTGCCTGCTCCTGCGTGTTATGTTCTTGGCGTGTTCGCTTAGAGCGAATGGCCGCTGACTGGCGTGACGATCAGTTCCAGGCGTCCCAGACGGTTTCGGGCCTCGGCTGCGTCACTGCGCGTGGTGAAGAAGCCGAACTGCACGAGATACAGCCGTTTTCCGCGTGCGTCTCGATGAGGCACAATGCGAACTTCGCCCAGCCCCTCGCGAACAGCCAGCGATTTGATCTGATCCGCAGCCCGCTGCGCCCGGCGTTGATCTTCAAACGCGCCGGCCTGCAGGGTGAAGCCGACAGATCCACTTGTGTGATGTCCCGCAGCAGTTGCCAACGACGTTGACGATGCAGCAATGCGTTGGGCCTCCGCCTGCCAGTACCTGGAGGAAGCGACGTCACCGCATTGCTGATAGGCGACCGCAGCATGGTGTGCGCACTGCCTTGCGTCTTCGCCTGCAAGGCCTCGCGCAGCATCGGCAAAGTACGTTGCCGCTTCACGCGGCCGCCCCTGCTCCATTCGCACCTGCCCCAGCATGGCCTTTGATTTCGCAGCGATCTGCGGATCAGTCGCCTGGGCCGCCACCAGCAGCCGTCGTTCTGCCTCATCAAACTGGCCAAGACGGTAGGCGCTCAGACCAGCAATGTATGCTGCCTGCTCACGTTCAGTGCCGCGAGCGCTGGCCATGATTGACGCTGCCCGCTCGTGCGACTGGGCGTAACGCTGGGCGTTGTAGTCGGCAATCGCCTGTGTGAGCGATCCGGTCTTCGGCGTGGTTTCGCAGCCGGGCAACAAGATCCCGACCGCACCGCTAAGAACGAGCAACTGCGCCAGATGAATCACGGATTTCATTGCAGCATTCATTCTTGAATATGGAGCTTCGAACTGCAGCATAACATTGAATGCCTGCCGTCTGTTTTGTACGGGCGATTGGCGGCGGGGCGATGCGACAAGTATCGTACCGAAGCCGCCGGGCACGCCAAAGATTGCTTCAACTGGCCGGCAGTGTATTCAGCGACCAGCGATCGATGGCCAGCCGGAGTCGAAAACAGGATACTGAACGCTGAGCGGCTGGAGTTCAGTTCAGACGGACGGATTTACGCTTGAGACCGAACCAGACCTCCATGAAACCCCTTCGCACCATTCTTCGCAGCCTCCTGAAATCTCCCACCCGCGTGCTGGTGGTCGATGATCAGCGATCCTGGCGCGGCATCGACCTCTACGTCGGCGCGTTGCACGTCGCCAAGGCCATTGCGAACGCCAGTCAGCGCGACAAGGTGGGCATCATGCTGCCGACAGCGGGGCTGTTTCCCATGGCGCTCATGGCCGGCTGGATGCTCGGCCGCACCGTCGTGCCGCTGAATTATCTGCTCAAGGGCGAAGAGCTTGAATATGTGATCAATGATGCGGAGTTGGATACGATCGTCACCGCCACGCCGATGGTTGATTTTGTCAAATCGACTTCCGGCGCTGATCTGCCGGCATCGGTCACGCAGATTCGCCTGGATCAACTGAGCTTCAAAGGATTCCCGCCGCTGCGGTTTTCAAAACGCCGGCCCGACGATCATCTGGCGGTGTTGCTGTATACATCCGGAACATCGGGCAAGCCCAAGGGGGTTATGCTCACGGCCGGCAATCTGGCAGCAAACATCAGGCAGTGCGTGGAGTGGGTGCACTTTGATTCCCGCGACATTCTCATGGGCGTACTGCCGCAGTTTCACAGTTTCGGGCTGACGGTGCTGACGCTTCTGCCGCTGAGCATCGGCGCCAAAGTCGTTTACACCGCTCGCTTCAATCCGAAGAAGATTCTGGATTTGATGAAAACCCATCGGCCGACGGCGCTGATCGCCATTCCGTCGATGTACAACGCGCTGCTGCACGCCAAGAGCGTAACGCCCGAGCACTTTCAATCACTCAAGTACATCGTTTCCGGCGGCGAGCCGCTGCCCCAAGCTGTGTTTGACGAATATCGCAGCAGGTTCAATGTGACGATCAACGAAGGCTACGGCCTCACTGAAACCTCGCCGGTGACCAACTGGTGCCGCCCGAGCGAGTATCGCCGCAGAAGCGTGGGCAAACCGCTGCCCGGTGTTGAAGAGAAGATCGTCGACGCGCAGGGCAATCGGCTCGGGCCGCATCAGGATGGCGAGATCTGCATCAAAGGCCCCAACGTCATGAAGGGCTACTACAAGCTGCCGGAACAGACAAGCGAGGTCTTCGACGAAGAAGGCTACTTCCGCACCGGCGACATGGGGCAGTTTGATGAAGATGGGCACCTGTACATCACCGGCCGCATCAAGGAAATGCTCATCATCGGCGGAGAGAACGTCTTTCCCCGCGAGATTGAGGAAGTGCTCGATTCGCACGAATCGGTACACGCCTCAGCAGTGATCGGCGTGACGGATGATTCGCGAGGCGAAGTTCCGGTGGCGTTCGTCGAGCTTGTCGAAGGCGCAACCTTTGATGAGACCGAACTGCGATCGTATTGCCGTACGAAACTGGCCCAGTACAAAGTGCCGCGTGACATTCGGCCCATCGAGAAGCTGCCGCGCAGCCCGACGGGCAAGATTCTGCGGCGCGAGCTCAAATCACTGATCACGCAAGCGCAGACGTAAGCATAGAAAGCAGCTGTGCTTTCATCGCAGTGTTGCCGCTGCCTGTTCGCTGCAGCGCGCAGCAGCGGCTGCGGCGCTGTTTAATTTCCCTGCCTGACATTCCTGCGGAACGTGGCGTTTTTTCTTGCTTCCTTGCGTGTTCGGGGTTGCAACCACACGGCCGGCCAACGACACTGAACGGATCGGATCGGGGGTTGCGTTCCCTTATCACCTCTCAATGGAGTGGAGCACATCATGCACAGAAAGGTACTGCTCACCGCAGCCAAGGCTTGCGTGCTGGCAATCCCGCTGATTGTGACAGCAGGGCATTCCGCAGCACAAACGCGTCCCTTGTCACAGCGGGAAGCGCCGGTGGCGGTTGATTCCGGCCATGTTCAAAATACCCTCAAGCGACGTGCAGTCATCTATACCGAGCAGGTGAAGATTGACGGCGCTCCCTGGGTGCGCCTGAAGTTCGCTGAGGCGACACTGGGCGAAGCTCCCTTTGGCGGCGAACCCACCATCCTCCGCATCACCTCGCGGTTGGACGGCGCGGTGCAGTACATGAATCAGACGCACCTGCGACAGTGGAACTACACCTCGGCCTATTTCAACGGCGACACGGTGACGGTGGAGATCATCGCCGATCCCGGCGCAGCTCCATCACGCATCGCCATCAGCGAGGCGTGGATCGGCATGCCCGATGAGAACGATCTGGAAGACATCGACCGCTCGATCTGCGATGGCGTTGATGATCGCGTGCTCTCGGATGAGCCCGCTAACGGCCGATTGCTCTCCGTCGGCTGCACCGCGTGGATCATCACCGACGCCAGCAACTGCCTGCTCACCGCTGGCCACTGCACGACGAATGCCAGTTCGGTTGTGCAGTTCAACGTGCCGCTTTCAAATAGCAACGGTTCGCTGAATCATCCCGGCCCCGAAGATCAGTATGCTGTTGACCTATCATCGGTCCAAACCTCAGGCAGCGGCGGCGTAGGCAACGACTGGAAATACTTTGGCTGCTTCCCGAATTCCAACACCGGCCTGACGCCCTATCAGGCCCAGCAGGCTGCCTATACCCTGGCGCCATCGGCTCCGCCTGTGAACGGCCAAGACATTCGCATCACCGGCTACGGCACCACCAGTTCGCCCGTGTCACCGACGTGGAATCAGGTGCAAAAGACCCATACTGGCCCATATACCGACCAGACCGGCAACACCGTGCGATATCGCACCGACACCACTGGCGGCAACTCCGGCTCGCCCGTGTTCGATCTGTCAACTGGTCTAGCCATCGGCATTCACACCCATGCCGGCTGTAACTCCTCGGGCGGCGCGAATCAGGGAACCGCCATCCACCATCCCAATCTGCAGGCTGCACTTGCGGACCCGCAAGGCGTGTGCTTCCCGCAGGGCTTCACGATCGCCGTCAGTCCCGCCTCACAGGAAATCTGCGCTCCCGCTGATGCCACATATCAAATTGACATCGGCAAGGCATCAAGCCAAAACGACCCGGTAACTCTCTCAGCCAACAACCTTCCTCCCGGAACGACCGTGAGCTTCAGCGTCAATCCCGTGACGCCGCCCGGCACATCGGTGATGACCATCAGCAACACTGCCGCTGCACCGACGGGCACCTCAACGATTGAGGTGGTGGGCACAACCGAAAAATTCCTCCATTCCAGGAATGTGACGCTGCGCATCTCCAACGCCATTCCGCCGACGGTGGTCTTGAACTCGCCCGCCAATGGCGCCCACAACGTGCCGGTGCTGCCGGTGCTTTCGTGGAATGCTGCGAATCAGGCAACCGTATACGAAGTGGATGTTGCTGCCGACCCCGGGTTTACCTCGATTGGGTACAGCGCAATCAGCAGCGAAACCAGTCATGTCGTGTCTGCAGCGCTTGAGCCGGTTTCGCAGTATTACTGGCGCGTGCGGGCGTTGAACGCATGCGGCGACGGAGCGTACTCAAACGCTTTCACCTTCACCACGATGGATGTCCCGCCCATTCTGTTGGTCGATGATGACGACAACAGCCCCGACGTGCGGTCGTACTACATCGAAGCTCTCACGAACGTCGGCGTGACATTCGACGTGTGGGATATCAATAACAACACGAATCCGGAACCCACCGCCGAAGACATGGCGCCGTACAAGATCATCATCTGGTTCTCGGGCGACGGTTGGGGCGGCACCGGAAATCCCAAGGCCGGTCCCAAGGCGGCAACCGAAGCTGCACTGGCGAAATGGATGGAGTCCGGCGGCTGCTTCTTCCTCAGCAGCCAGGATTATTTCTACGATCGCTTAGGCTCCGGCAACACAACGCCAAACGCGTTCATGCAGGAATACCTGGGCGTTGCTGCACCGATTGCTCATGACGTTGGTCATAACGCGGTGACAGGCAACAATCTCTTTGCCGCGATCGGATCGCTTGCGCTGAATTACCCCGGCTCCAACTTCAGCGATCGAGTCACCCCCAACGCAGGCGGATCGCTGGCGTTCACCGGCAATCAGGGCGGCGCCGGGGTCACCCGCGACGGCGGGCACTACCGCGCCACGTTCCTGGCGTTCCCCTTTGACGCGATTGATGATGCAGCAGCCCGCGCCAGCATTATGAGCACCATCCTCAGTTGGTGCGGCGAGCTTGACGTCTCCTGCCCTGCTGACATCGCTCCAGGTGGCGGCGACGGTCAGGTGAATATCGAAGACCTTCTTGCAGTCATCGGCGCATGGGGGCCGTGCAGCAATCCCAATAACTGCGCAGCTGACATCGCTCCAGATGATGGTGACGGCCAGGTGAATGTCGAAGACCTCCTTGCAGTCATCAGCGCATGGGGCACGTGCCAGTAACGCTTCGTGTCTCCAATAATGCGATCAGGCATTCCAGCCGCGGGCACGAATATGTGCTCGCGGCTTTTTCATGCGCGCACACGTTACGTGCACGCTTCGGCAATCTTGTCACTGAATCGATATCGCGGTTGCTTCATGGCATGAGCCAGCTCCCGATCGCTGCGATATCTTCGCGCGCAAAACATTCACGCTTCATCGCCTTGCGCCAGCAGCACATCAAGCATCTCACGCTCAGGAAAACCGGCACATCTCAACGCTTCGCCGCTTTGAATGCCTTGCTGCTCTGCACCGATGACTCATGCAACTGATGCATCGGATACCAATACATCATCTGGGTGTCCGGTAATGATCAATTCGGAAAAAGAGCCGAATTGTGCTTCCAAAACGCTCAACTTGTGGTAGACTACTTGTGATGCGCGTTGGCGCACATATGGGGGGATCCCGGTAGAGAGGGCCGGCGCTGGGGGAGTAGAACACAAGGAAGAGAGAAGAGCGAAAACTGCGGCAAAGCCTACAGGCTTTGTCGGCGGGTTCATGCACGCGCATGAGCGTCGAAGCCACGGATCGCTTCGGCGCGTTCGACAGTTCGTGGTGAGCAATCACCACAGTTTTTGGAGTGGCCCGTTCGGGGCTTAAGATGAGAAAGGTAGTCAAAATGAAGAAAGCCTGTGTTGGAATCGCCACCATGACCGTGGTTGCGAGCGTCGCCTTGGCGACCTCGGCCAATGCTGCTACGTACGTGCTGAATGTTGAAAACTGGGCTCCGTCGGAGTTCTTCTCCTTCGGCGAGCCCTCGACCAACCCCATTTACCAGATCGATCTCGGAGTTGACTCGATCGTTACCGGCGTCACGATCGACCTCACCGTCACTGCAGCCGGCGATGCCTATTTGTCAGACTTCGGCATTGCATTCTTCCCGCTCGAAGTCGTTCCCGACGGCGGCCCGGGCCTGATCATCACCCCCGGCGTCCTTGATGACATGCCCGGTACGATGCATTACAGCGAAACCTGGGACCTCAACGATAACATCGGAGATCCCGATGCTCCGCAGCCGTTCTCACTGCCCAGCGGCATTCTCTGGGTGGAAGGCATGGACTGGGCGCCGGCCTGGGTCGGCCTGACCGACATCAACGGCACGATCACTATCCACTACACCCCCGTTCCCGCTCCGGGCGCCCTGGCGCTGCTCGGCATTGCCGGCGTCGTCAGCGCTGGTCGCCGTCGTCGCGCCTGAACGGCACTTGTTCAATCCAGCTCGACCCCCAGTGCGGAGCCTCGGCTCCGCACTGCTTTTTTTTGCGCGCTTTGACCGCGCTGTCACTTGCTGCATCTCGTGATGACCCATTACTCTCTGCTTGAGCAAAAGCAGGCGACGCGGTGTTGTTGTGTGCTGTCTGGTCAACTGCATAGAACATACAACAGCAGCATGCTGCGGAATATCACACTCCCTCAACTGCATCCTCAGCACACTTTCGTCGCCGATTGCTGAATAATGACTGTCGATAGCCGGCAGCCACACCTGACGCAATACTCTTTTGACTGCCTGGTTTTCCCTGTACAGCATCACGCACCTACGCTTTGTCGTGCGAGCAAAGCCTGAACTTCATCCTCACGCCCGCGAACTGCTGGCCCGGCTCAGCCAATGCATGCTGGTCGATCAATATCGCCTGCGCCGCCGGCTTCAGAAGGCGTTTAGCCGCCGCTCGAAAACTGCGAAAAATCGCCAAGCGTCAAGCGCTGAAGTTCAGCCGGTCGATGACGCCTTCTTCGCACAGATCTCCCAGCAGATCGAACGCTCCGTCGAGCAGCGCCGCTGCCGCGAAGCGCAACGCCCGGCTCTTGTTTATCCCGACGAACTGCCGATCGTCCAGCGACGTCAGGAGATCGCCCGCGCAATTCACGAAAACCAGGTGGTCATCATCGCTGGTGAAACCGGCTCGGGAAAAACAACCCAACTGCCCAAGATTTGTCTTGAACTCGGTCGAGGTGTTGCTGGCCTCATCGGTCACACCCAGCCTCGCCGCATCGCTGCCCGCTCAGTGGCTCACCGCATCGCTCACGAAATCGGCAGCCCGCTGGGCCAGCATGTCGGCTACAAGGTTCGCTTCAATCACACGCTTCATCAAAGCGCGTACATCAAGCTGATGACCGATGGCATCCTGCTTGCTGAAACGCAGCACGATCCGCTGTTGTTGCAGTACGACACCATCATCATCGACGAAGCCCACGAGCGCAGCCTCAACATCGATTTTCTCCTGGGCTATCTCAAGCAGCTTCTGCCCAAGCGCCCCGATCTCAAGATCATCATCACTTCCGCAACCATCGACCCCGAACGCTTCAGCCGGCATTTCAACAATGCGCCGATTCTCGAAGTCACCGGACGAACTTATCCCGTAACGATCGAATATCGCCCGGTGCAGTCGGAAGAGCCGGACGAAGAAGATCCCACGATGCTCGACGCCATCGTGGCGGCAGTTGAGGAAATTCTCAATACACCTGAGCAGGGCCAAGCCGATGCTCACGCAGCGGGCGAGCCTGCGCGCAACGGCGACATCCTCATCTTTCTCAGTGGCGAGCGGGAGATTCGCGAAACCGCTGAAGCGCTGAAGACACTGCAATCCAGACACCATAAGACGCAACATAAAAACGCAGCACGCGCTTCAGCAACTGCTGCCGACAGTCAAGCGTCCCTGGAGATTCTCCCGCTTTATGCGCGTCTGTCGCCACAGGAGCAGCAGCGCATCTTTCAGCCTCACAGCGGCCGTCGCATTGTTTTAGCGACCAATGTTGCTGAAACGTCGCTGACCGTGCCGGGCATTCGCTATGTCATTGATCCCGGATTCGCCCGCATCAGCCGGTACAGCGCCAACGCGCGCGTGCAGCGGCTGCCGATTGAACCGATCTCGCAGGCATCAGCGAATCAACGAGCCGGCCGTTGCGGCCGCATTGAAGCCGGCAAGTGCATTCGCCTGTATTCTGAAGACGATTACGAATCGCGCCCGCTCTTTACCGATCCGGAAATCCTCCGGGCCAATCTCGCCAGCGTCATCCTGCAGATGAAAGCGCTGAAGCTGGGCGCTGTTGAAAAGTTTCCGTTCATCGATCCGCCTCGCCCTGCAATGATCCGCGAGGGCTACCAGACGCTGCTGGAATTGGGCGCGGTGAATGAGAATCACCACATCACGCCGCTGGGACTGGAATTGGCGAAACTGCCCGTTGACCCGCGCATCGGGCGCATGATTCTCGCAGCAAAGCATGAGCGATGTCTCAGGGAAGTACTCATCATCGCCTCGGCGCTTGCCATGCAGGACCCGCGTCTGCGGCCGATGGATGCGCAGGAGCAAGCCGATGAGGCGCATCAGCAATTTGCCGACGATACCTCGGATTTCCTCAGCTATCTCAAGCTGTGGAACGCCTATCACGATCGCGCAGCGCAGCTTTCATCCAGCAAGCTGCGCCAATGGTGTCAACAGCATTACATCTCGTATCTACGCATGCGCGAATGGTACGACATCCATGCGCAGCTGCACGATCTGACAAAGGAACTGAAGCTGCGGTTGAACAGGCAGCCGGCACGCAGCGAGAGCATTCACCGCGCGCTATTGACCGGCCTGCTCGGGCACGTGGGCTTCAAAGCTGACGGCCGCGAGTACACCGGGCCGCGTGATCGCAAGTTTCACATCTTCCCCGGCTCGGGCCTGTTCAAGAAAGGACCGAAATGGATCATGGCAGCCGAGCTGGTCCAGACCAATCGGCTGTACGCTCGAACGGTTGCCCGCGTGCAGCCGGAATGGATCGAGCGACTCGCGCCGCATCTGATCAAGCGCACGTACAGCGAGCCGCACTGGAACAGAAAATCAGCGCACGTTGAAGCCTACGAAAAGATCACGCTGCAGGGTCTGATCATTGTGCCGCGGCGTCGCGTTCACTTTGGCCCGATCAACCCGCAGCACGCGCGGGAAATCTTCATTCAAAATGCGCTTGTCGAAGGCGAGTACGACACCTCTGCGCCGTTTTTTGCGCATAATCGCGAACTGATTGAGCGAGTCCGCACGTTGGAGGCGAAGATCCGGCGGCGCGATGTGATGGTCGATCCTGAAGTCATTTTCGATTTCTACGATCGTCACATTCCCGAGGGCGTATTCAACGGCCCGCTCTTTGAAAAATGGCGCAAACAGGCTGAAGCGGATGATCCGAAGCTGCTGTTCATGTCGCGCGACGACCTGATGCTTTACGGCGCAGAGGCAATCACAGCCGAACAGTTCCCTGATTCAATCGAGCTGCATGGCATCAGTTTGCCGCTGGAATATCAGTTGAATCCCGGCCAGCCCGACGACGGCGTGACGATGATCGTTCCGCTGGAAGTGCTCAATCTCATACGCGAAGAGCAAACGCAGTGGCTTGTGCCCGGGCTGCTGCGTGAAAAAATCATCGCACTGATCAAGACGCTGCCCAAGTATCTGCGGCGGAATTTCGTACCTGCGCCCGAGTACGCGGACATATGCCTGCAGATGATCGAGTTTGGACGCGGCTCGCTGCTTGAAGAACTCAGCAACGCCTTGCATCGCCGCACCGGCGTGAAAATCCCCCACACCCCCGGCGAAGCGTGGCGTCCTGATGCGCTGCCTGATTATCTGCGCATGAACTTCAAAGTGGTCGACGCGAAAGGCGAACCGATCGCCAGCGGCCGCGATTTGTCCCAACTCAAACAGAAAGTGGCGCGCAAAGCAGAAAAACAAAAAGCCGATTCTTCCCTGCCCGGGTTTGAGCGCGATCACATTCTCGACTGGGACTTCGACGAACTGCCTGATCGCATCGAGATACAGCGGGCAGGCATCACGCTGTTTGCCTATCCTGCAATCATTGACAACAGCCACAGCGTTTCGATTCGCCTGATGGATTCGCCGGAAGCAGCAGCACGCGCGACACGCGCAGGGATTCGCCGCTTGTTCGCACTGCAAGTGCATGACGAACTGTCGATGCACATTGAATACCTGCCGAACATCGAGGAGATGTGCCTGCAGTTTGCCCCGCTTGGCGAGAGCGAGACGCTCAGGCGAGCGCTGGCAGACTTGGTTGTTGATCGCGTGTTCATCGGCGATCTGCCCGTCGTGAGCAATGCCAAGGAGTTTCAGCGACGATTACGGAGCGGCTGGATCAACCTCTGGCCGGTTGCGGGCGAAGTCAGCACGTTGGTGTCACGGATTCTGACGGCTCATCACGACGTCGATCTGCGACTGGCCGATGCAGACAGCCCGTTCTGGGCGGAGTCGATTGCTGACATTCGCACGCAGCTTCGTCATCTCTTTCAAAATAACTTCCTGCTCGATACGCCCTTTGAATGGCTGCAGCAGTACCCGCGCTACCTGCAGGCAATTCAAATCAGGCTGCATCGCCTCGCCAACGCCGGCCTTTCGCGCGACAGACAGGCGACCGAGGAAATCGCTCGGCATTGGCAGCGCTATGCGGAACGCCTGCAGCAGCATCGCCTGCACAATGTGCTTGATCCGACACTCGAACAGTATCGCTGGATGATCGAAGAGCTTCGTGTATCGCTGTTTGCTCAGGAACTTCGCACCCGTGTGCCGGTGTCATCAAAACGCCTGGATAAGTTGTGGGAGCAGGTGCGAATATAAGATCGATGCAGACAAGGTTCTCTGCGCAACAGCATGAAAACAGCGGCCCCCGATAGCTGCAGAGAGGATTTGTTTCTGAGAGTTACGCCGATCGCCGCACGGCGAGAAGGAAGCATCCGACCGCGGTGACTGCAAGCAGAATGAATCCCCACATGTATGAGCCGGTTGCTTCGTACAGCGCGCCGACAGCCAGAGGCGGGAAGAAGCCGCCCAGCCCGCCGGCTGCTCCGACGATGCCAGTGACGGTGCCAACCGTGGTGGGGAAATACTCCGGCACCAGTTTGAACACCGCGCCGTTGCCCAATCCCAATACCGCAGCAACGCCCAGCGCGCCGATCGTAAACGTCAGCATGATCGGGCAGGCCATGAACAGCGCGAAGACTGCCGTGGCGGGAAACACCCACAGCAGCACGATGCGGCCGCCAAAACGGTCAGCCAGCATGCCGCCAATGGGGCGCATGGCCGTCGCCAGCACCACAAAGCCGGCGGTTCGAAAACCTGCATCCTGCAATGTCAGCGAAAACGTGCCGGTGAGGAATTTCGGCAGCGATATGCTCATCGCCACAAATCCGCCAAAGGTTAGAAAGTAATACGTGCACAGCACCCAGGTCATGGCGTTTCGAAGCGGCGCAAAGCTCGCTGCGATGGTGGCTGGCCGCGCAACGCCCGGCGCGTTTTTCGCCAGTGCAGTAAAAATCACCAGCCATATGCCAGTCACCAGAGCAATGCCCCAGAATCCCCAGGCGTATCCGAATGTTGCTGCCAGCAGCGGCGCGCCGAAAGCAGCCAGCGACTGGCCGATGTTACCCGCGCCGTAGATTCCCAGCGCCATGCCTTGCTTGTGCGGCGGATACCACCGGCTTGTGAACCCCACGCCAACCGCAAAGCCGGCCAGACCGATACCGACGAAAAACCCGCAAATCAAAAGCTGCCAGTATGACTCAGCAAATCCCAGCAGAACACACGGCACGATCGCCAGCGCCATGGTCCAGATGAAAACGATTCGGCCGCCGTAGCGATCTGCCAGCAGTCCCAGCGGGATGCGGCCGACACTACCCAGCAAGACAGGCAGCGCGATTGCGATCCACGCCTGCAGTTCGCTTAAGCCCATTCGTTCCTGCACGCTGCCGATCATTGCAGAAACCGATCCGAACACCGCAAAGCACGCAGCAAATGCGCCGGTAGCAAGCGTCAGTTGCAGGGGATTGCCCTGATGATGCACTGGAGAGACAGCGGATGATGTTGCAGATGTGGGCATCATGGCGGAGTCTTATCGACAGGTTATTGAAGGCAGGCGCGCCAAGGTCATAAGGAATGATGACACGATGACACTGTGAAGAGGTAACAAGATAAGGCCTTGAAATTTGAAGTGACTTACCTTGTTATTGTGTCATCCTGTTATTGAATCATCGCCGCTCTCGCTCCATGCGATACAGGTACCGCAGCAGCCCGACATTGAGCAGGAAGCAGAAAAGACTGGAAAACGCTGCAGGCCAGATGACCGACTCATCGCCGCCTAAATACGCGTTCATCGTCGCAGTCAGCAGCCAGAGCTGGAGAATGACCAGAATCAAAATGAACGCAAGCATGCCGTAGACGACCGTCGTACGCTGCTCGCGAGTGAAGGGACGCTTGGGTGGGGAAGCGGGTTGTTTGACGGTGCGGCTCATGGTGTTATGCAGGCAGACAAGAAGATGGGGAGACAAGAGGCATAGAGGCTTCGCCTTACTGTGCCTTTCTGCTCATCGCTGATGTACGATTCTGGTCCGTGATGATCCATTTATCGGAGTGGTTGATCATGCTCACGATCATCCTGATTAACTGCTCATATTCGTTTTTCAGCCTTTCATCGGTCTCGCGGGCAAGATGACCGCAGGTCACAGCGAATTCAATCCACGTCAGCGAAAGCTTTCTGATAAACCCCCAGATCCCGGTGTGTCTGAATCCTCATATTGCTGTTCCCCTGCTTTCACTGACTTGCAGCCTGCGCTTCTCCCAATCTCCCCCTTCCTTGTCTCTCTATCCCTCATCCCTCACACCGTCCGCCACTCTACCCCTGTCGCATACACATCGTCGCCGCGAATCTCCAGCAAGATGCGCGGCAGCGGGCGAGGCGGCGGACCAGCGAGCACGCGGCCTGTCTGCAGGTCGAAATATCCCTCGTGACACGGGCAGTGAATCACGCCTTTCTCCACATCCGGAATCACCGCACAGGCAAGGTGCGTGCACTTCTGGCTGTAGGCGACCAGCCCCGCGCCATTAGCATCGCCTTCGCTTGTCCTGATCAAAATGCAGTGATCCTCTTCGTTCGGATAACGAAACACAATCGTCTGCCCTACCGCCAGCTCACTCAATGACGCAATGCGCTTGATCTCCGGCTGGCCCGCACGTCGCCGCCACCAGTTCTGCGCTGCGATCCAGAACTGGCCGACAACAAACGCAAAGCTCGTGAGCACCATGAACTTCGTGAAGTCACGCCGCGCGACGTAGTGATCCTGCGGCCAGTCGATCGGAAAATCCTGCCGCCACTGCGGCTGCTGGTCCAGCGGCCGGCCATCCGGCGGAATCGTCACCATCTCCGGATCGCGCGCCGCGCGATACACATCCACAGGCGTTGTGCCCGTCAGCCCCTCCCTTTCGGGGGTGTCGATTCGAATGTCAACGAAACGTGAAGGCGGTTGATCGATGTCGTCGCGATGCACTGAGGGTCCGGCCATGGCAGCATTGTACGAGCCCAGCCACATCGTGGAAAACCAGAGAAAATTCCGCAAAGTTCAGCTCACGCAGCGTAAGCCGCTTACGCAATCGGCGCCAATGCCCACCGGCTGTAGGCAATGAACGCCATGAACAGGCCCAAGACGGCACTCATGATGATCGGCCCGACCTCGTCGTACTTGATATGCACCCCTCCTTCCCGGAGGCGTCGCTTCGCCTCATCGCCATCGGGCCTGCATCGTCGGAGGTAAAAAGCAGGCGTTGTTGTCGAACGTCTACGGCAGCCCGGTCCAGCGTATGATCTGGAGCATGCGCATCGGCCGAATCATTCGCAGAATGCTGCTCACCTTCGGGTTGGTCGTGATTGCGTTGCTGGTGGCGTGGCGACTTCCCGGCTGCGAGATTCATCCGCAAGCGCTCGATTATGTCCGGGCCTTTGACGACCCGCCAACGCGCAGCGTGATTGTGGTTGCTGCGTTCGATGGCTGGTCGTTTGGCGTGATTGATTCCTGCACGTATCAGTGGAGCGGCAGCGACCTGCTGCTGGAGATGCGGCAAAAGTGGTTTGTGGCGCGTGACGGCCGCAGCTCTCGCATCGGCGCGTTTCGAGTACCGTATCCGCCCGCCGCGACCGGGGCCGGAGCGGTGGCGACGCCGTCGTTCACGCCCACGAGCGTGACGGTTCGCGCAAGCGGCGGGGCCGACCGCAAACAGGGCGAGATCCAACGGATGCCGGCAGCTTTCAATCCACTGACGCCGATCGTTGATGCGGAAATGCGCGAGTAGCGCTGGTTGCCTGCAAGCAGGCGGCGCTCGTTGCGCAAAGCGGCTTGGTCAGGTCGCAACGTTGGCGAGCGCATCATGCGCACCATTCTGTCCTCCGCTTCCTGACGGACCTTCGCGGCGACACGCTGCTTATGCGCACGTCGTCAGAAACGTGCGGACCAGACTACGAACTTCCGGGCGACACTCCAAACTTCCGGGGATCGTTCCGGGGGTCCGGGGATCGTTCCGGGGGTCCGGGGATCGTTCCGGGGGTCCGGGGGTCGTTCCGGGGGCCCGGGGGGTCGGATCGGGCTTGCATTTGACGAATTGGGCTTAACATTTGACAAATTGAAGTTGCGGGCGACATCCGCGTTATGCAACTGACGCTCGCGTTATGCAGATGACGTCCGCGTTATGCAGCCAACGTTCGCGTTATGCAACTGACGTCTGCGTTATGCAGCCGACGTGCGCGTTATGCAGGTGACGTCCGCGTTATGCAGCCAACGTTCGCGTTATGCGGCTGACGTCCGCGTTATGCGGGTGACGTCTGCGTTATGCAGGTGACGTCTGCGTTATGCAGGTGCCGCCCGCGTGATGCAGTTGGCGCCCGCGTTATGCGGCTGATGTCTGCGTTACGCGGCTGACACCCGCGTTATGCAATCGGCGTCGGCGTTATGCA
>CAZNPU010000002.1:252033-255913 GCA_964575335.1 uncultured Isosphaeraceae bacterium
CGCACATGCACGGGGCAATCGCGTTCCGCAGGCGACAGCGTGAGTGTGCTACGCCAAGATCGAAGCGTAGTTGTCCTTCACGAAGGTCAAGAGTGTTGTGTGAGCCTCGCTCAACGTTTCCTTCATTTGCGCCGCATCCACCTTGGTCACCTTTGCAAGCACTTCTTGAACGTACTGGTTCTCCCAGTTGAGCGAACGCGGTGCGATCATCGAGTAAAGCGCTTGTATTCGATCATGATGCCACAGGATCATCTCGCAAGCGTTTCGACAGTTCGCGTAATCCTTGAAGCCGAAGACCTGGCCCTTCGTCACAAGCGAACGGACTTTGGAACTCAAATGTGAACACGGCTTCAAATACTGAAGAAGCAGTTCACCGTCCTGCGCTCCACTTGCATTGATGTATGCAACTGTGGCTTGATGCTCTGTCCATTCTGGACGTGAATGACTCTCAATACCAATCTTGACCATGCCCACCATCTCGATGGCTGGAGATATGGCGCTCAGGAACTCATGTACCGAATCAGTAAGCTGGTCGAGGAAGTCGGTTTGCTTCTGCGCCTTGGACTGAGCCTTCCATGTATTCAGCGCGCGCCATGCAGTCCACGCGATGACCGCTGTTGCAATCGCAGTAATCCATCCGGGCCAATCCATAGTCGATAGCGTATCCGAAAACGGCGACGTAACACCGCCACCCATCAAACGATCGCTGTTGCTTGAGGCAGCGTGAACGAGGGCTTGACCTCAACGTACTTCGCCAAGTTCATCGCCTTCTTGATCTCGGTCAGATACGTTTCCGGCAATCCGGCGCGCACAGTAATGTCCTTTACGGATGCGCCGCTATCTCGAATCTGTTCTGCGAACTTCACGCCAAACAGATGCACCATTGTGACGGTCTCGCCATCAGGCGCGTCGTGATACATCTGGCGCAGGGTTGATATCAACTCCATTGTGGTCATCCTGCACCGTCCTTTCTCATCAGAGGCTTGCAAAGATCGTGCGGAGTTCATCGAGCGACGATTCATTCGTGAAGGAGTGCAAGGGCGTACCTCGAATTGTCCGATCGCGCAATTGGATCGTTTTGAGTGCGTGGTGATACGCGAGTGCGTATGTGCCGCTTTCGGTGTTGAACCAGAGAACGTTCTTCAAGTCACCGTCTTGGGCCTTCACCTCAATGTCTCCCACTTTGCGCCAAATCACAGCCCCGAGCAAGGCGAACGCGATCTTGTCCACCTGCTTGGCATGATGATCCGCACGTCCGACGACGCCGAGAAGGTATTGTTGCAGTTGATCGATTTCAGTGAGTGCGACTTTCATAGTGAAATGCCTCCAATATGCGATTCTAGACCTCCACCCCAGCTGGTCATGTCGCTTCTACAGCAATCGAAGACACGTCAGATCGCCACCTCCGCATACGGATCATCAGCCATCACAGGCACCGGCACTCGTTCTGCTCCATCGCCAATCACGTTCAAGCGCACATGCACGGGGCAATGTGGGGGCTGCTCAAAGCGGCTCATTCGCGATGCTGATTAGCAATTGCCGCCTCGAATGAGCGATTCAGCGAGGAAGATTGATTAAAAGCTCCAGCAAGTGCTAATAGTTCATCCCCAATTGCTGATGACAATGAGTAGGTCGTCGACATTCACTTGCGCATCGCCATTGAAGTCTTCCGGACACGCGGTTGGGATTGAGCACGGTCCCCATACATTAATGACTGCAAGCAGATCGTCAACCGTGACTGAACCGTCGGCATTGACGTCGCCACAGTCCTGCCAGCGCGCGATACGATTCGCAGGCTGGCCGCCAGCAGTGGTGAAATTGCCGCCGGCGAAAAATTGACCTGCATGGACCGCAACAGCGCGGGCCTGCTCGCTCGACGAGTTGCCGAGACCCGGGGGCCAACCGGAAGCAAGCGGCATCCACGCTGACCCGTCCCATCGGGCAATGTCATAGCACGTTACTCCGCCTGCGGTGTTGAAGCCGCCTGCGGCGATCAGGTCGTTGCCGTAGGCAGTCATGGACCAAACGTTGCCGTTGATTCCATTCGAGCCTTTCGGCGCAAGAAAGTTCCATGCAGCGCCATCCCAGCGCGCGATGTGCGTTGTGCCCAGACCTCCGGCGCTGGTGAACGCTCCGCCGGCAATCAAGTCGCGACCATGCGTGGTGAGTGAATACACAGCACCGCCGACTCCGATCTGTCCGCCAGAGGAAAGAGGATGCCATGCCTCGCCGTCCCAGCGCGCGATGTTCTTCTTCTGGCTGCCACCCGCTGTGGCAAAAGAACCTCCAGCGATCAAGTCGTTGTTGTAGGTGGTCAGAGCAAACACAGCGCCCCCAGTACTGCTCATGCCAATCTCACCACCAGCCGTGAACGGATGCCAGGTGGAGCCATCCCAACGCGCAATCTTGTTGACGATTTGACCGCAGGCAGTAGTAAAGGCACCGCCTGCGATTAAATCGCCATTATGCACAGCGAGGGCATGGACGCTGAGATTCATACCGTTCTGTCCGCCGGATACGAACGGATGCCACTGCTTTCCGTCCCAGCGCGCGATGTACCAGGCGGTCTGCCCTCCCGCCGCAGAGAAGTTGCCACCGACGATAAGGTCGCCCTGGTAAATCGTGAACGCATACACATAGAAATTTGTGCCGATCTGGCCATCGGAAACGAATGGCTGCCATTCAGTTCCGTCCCAACGCGCGATGTAGTTGACGGTCTTGCCGCCAGCCTGGGTGAAATCTCCGCCGGCGATCAACTCGCCGTTGTAGACGGCAAGAGCAGCCACGCCTCCGTTGTTGATGCCGGCTCCCGCGGGCTGCCAAGTCTCACATTGAGCCATTGTGAGTGAATCGCACAGTATCAACGCGAAAATGACCAAGCAGGCAGTTGGTACCCGCATTGCCGACAAGGTCGTTCTAAGCCCATCAGGCCATTTCTGTCTTGACGTTAGCCCACGCATCACCCGAGTATACCTCAAAACTTGCCACGAGAGGAAACATTTACCAATTCAAGCCCGGTGTCGCCTTGAGTGTGATAATCCGAGCAATCACACCACCACCTCCGCATACGGATCATCCGCCACCACCCCCCGGTAGTGGCACCGGCACCCCGGGAAGTCGCTCCGCTCCATCGCCAACCACGTTCAAGCGCACATGCACGGGGCAATGTGGGGGGCTGCTCGAAGCAGCGTGGGTACTCATGGTACACTTGAGCGATGGCAGTCTTGAATGAACCGCAAGAGCTTTCCGTCACCTTCGAGGTCACACGTGCCGATCTTGAGGCCAGCGTCGGCAAGCAGCTGCCCCGCGCGGCGAAGGGGACGTTGCGACAGACATTTCTCATGTTATTGCTCGTCGCCGTCCTCGTCGGCTTTCTGGTCTTCAATTCCGCGCCAGCGGGTGTCGTTCGCTGGATCGTTGTTGGCGGTTACGCGATCTTCGCTGGCTGGCTGCTTCTTTGGCTGCTTCGCCTCAATCGGAATCCTGCTCCTAGAGTTGTTGATCAACTCATCGCCAACTCCGGTGAGGAGGCGGTGCTTGGTCTGGAACGCATCACAATTTCACCTGACGGTGTGCGCAGCGACCATGGCTACTGCACGTTGATGCATTCTTGGCCGGGCGTAACGTCCATCGAAGAGAGCGTGGAAGACGTCTCGATCAGAACGGGTACGATTTCTGCATACAGAGTTCCTCGCCGAGCCTTCGACAGCGAATCGGCCATGCGCGATTTCGCAGAACAGGCGAGGCGCTGGCGCGATGCATGCCGGTCATGATGATCAGATCACCACCTCTGCATACGGATCATCCACCATCACCCCCGCCCCCGGACGTGGCACCGGCACCCCCGGCACCCGCTCCGCTCCATCGCCAATCACGTTCA
>CAZNPU010000003.1:0-85248 GCA_964575335.1 uncultured Isosphaeraceae bacterium
ATCAGCAACGTCTTCCAGTTTCACGATCGCGCCATCCTTGCCGCGCAGCAGCAGATGGTGCAGGTCTTCAATGCGCTGCCGCTCATCACGAGCTGCGCGCACGACCATCTGGTATCGGCGTACCCCGTGATTGATTTCAGCAACGGTTTCGCCATGCACTGCGATCTTGACCTGTTCCGCAGCCATGGCGGGGGTGAGTCCGGCGGCGGCCAGATCCTGCGCGCGGTAGCGAATCGGTAGCGATTGGATCATGACCTCGCGGTTGGCTGCGACGTCGCGCGTGCCGGGAATTTCCTTGAGCGTCGCTTCGATCTCCCGCGCAAGCTGGCGCAGTGTGGCTAGATCGTCGCCGAATACGTTGATCGCGATGGCTGCGGGCGTGCCGGAAAGAATGTGCGAAAGTCGATGCTCGATCGGCTGGCCGATCATGGTTGTAATGCCGGGCGTATTGGCCAAGATGGTTTCGATCTGCTGGCGGATGATCTGCGGCTGAGCATGCTGGTCGAACGTCACTTCAATTTCTGAACTGCTCACCGGCTCAGCATGTTCATCGCGCTCCGCTCGACCGGTGCGGCGGGTCACGCTGTCCACGCCGTCAATCTGCATGAGTTGCTTCTCAACGCCCTGCGCGAGCCGGTCGCTCTCATCTAGCGACGTGCCGGGTGGAGCCATAAGAAACACGGTGAACGTGCCCTCGTTGAACTCAGGCAGAAAACTCGTGCCGAACGTACTACCTAGCCACAGCGCCAGCACGGTGGCGAGTGCAGCTCCGGCGAGCACAAGCTTGCGGAATCGCACCGCCGCACGCAGGGCCGGCTCATAGCGCCGCTTGAGCCATCGAACGACAAAACCATCGCGCTCTGTGTGCCTGCCCAGCTTGCCTTGCAGAAGCACACGGCACATCGCTGGCGTGACGGTAAGCGCGACAATCAGCGACGCGCTGATGGAGACCATGTAGGTCATGCCCAACGGGCGGAAGAATCGTCCTTCAAGTCCCTGCAGGAAAAGCAGTGGAACGAACACGATGACAATGATGACGGTGGCGAACACCATCGCGCTGCGTATTTCGTTGCTGGCGTCGTAAATCACCTCCGATATAGGGCGCTGCTGCGATTCAGGCAGCAGACGATTTTCACGCAGACGGCGAAAGACGTTCTCCACGTCGATGATGGCGTCGTCAACCAGCACGCCGATCGCCACCGCCAGCCCGCCCAGCGTCATCACGTTGAGCGTCATGTCCATCCCCCACATCATCAGCAGCGCGGCGGCCAGCGAAAGCGGCAGGGCGGTCAGGGTGATGATGGTTGTGCGCACGTTGAGCAGAAACAGCATGAGAATGACTGCGATGATGATGACCGCATCGCGAAGCACGTGCGTGACGTTGCGCACTGATCGTTCAATGAACGTGGCCTGTCTGAACACATGACGATTGATGGACATGCCCTGCGGCAGCGAGGCTTCAATCTGATCAATCGCGAGATCGATCTCGCGCGTCAGGGCGAGCGTGTTGACGCCCGGCGATTTCTGAACCGACAAAATCACAGCAGGCCGGCCGCTGTCGGCCCCCGTGCCTCGCCTGGGCGCGCCGCCGAGCTTTACTTCAGCAACTTGGCCGATCGTCAGCGGCGCACCGTTTTCATATCGAATGATAGTCGATTCGATGTCGCTTACCGATTGCACCTGTGCCGCCTGGCGAATCGGTATCTCCCGGCCGTGGACATTGGCCAGATACCCTGCGCTGGCAGTGCTGTGCGCTTCGCGCGCCGCCTGAACAACGTCATCGATGGTCAGCCCGTGCAGCAGCAGATCGCCCTGACGCACGAAAATCTGATACTCAGGAAACTCGCCGCCGATCGCCACGACCTGCGACACGCCGGGCACGGCCAGCAGTCGATTGCGCAGCTCGAATTCCGCGTACGATCGAAGTTCAAGCTCGCTCACGCTGCCATCGGGCGATGAAAGCGCCAGCAGCATGATCTCGCCGGTAATGGACGTGATGGGCGCGATTTCAGCGTGCACAAACGGCGGCAACGAATCGCGCACCGATGACAGCCGCTCGGAGACAAGCTGGCGGGCGCGGTAGATGTCATCGCCCCAGTCAAACTCCACCCAGACCAGCGAAAGGCTGATTGCACTGGCGCTGCGCACGCGGCGTACGCCGGGCAATCCGTTCATCGCCGTTTCAATCGGAAACGACACGTACTGCTCTACTTCGTCAGCCGCCAAACCGCCCGCTTCGGTCAGAATGACCACCGTTGGCGCGTTCAGTTCGGGAAACACGTCAACGGGCATGTGCGTGAGTTGATACGCAGCGATCCCGACAAGCAGCACTGCCGCCATGATGACGAGTGCAGCGTTGCGGATTGAAAAACCAATCAGATGCTTCAGCATGCGCGCCTCCCTCAGTGATCCGCATGCCAGGTGCCGTCGGCATGAAAGTGTCCGCCGCGCATGGGTTGCTCGGAACTGACCATCAGCAGTTGGTGAACGCCGCCGAGCACGATTTCATCGCCTTCGCGAACGCCGCTGAGGATTTCAACCCATCGTCCGTCATTACTGCCGAGATCGGCGCTGAGCCGGATGACTTTGTCAGGATCGCGCGGATCGCGGCGGAAGATGACGGGCGCCAGACCGTCGCGCACCACGCACTCCAGCGGAATGGCAAGCTCGGTCGCTGAACCGCCGTCGAGAATGATTTCCGCAAACGCAGCGACGCCTTCTCTCGCCCACGCAGCGTGATCCTCCAGCGCGATGAGCAGATCGATTGTCCGCTGCTGCGGATCGGCGCTGAGACCGATGGACAGCGTGCCGCGGAGCGGGGCGGCATTGCGCTGCCCGCCGGGAGATTGCGCCGGCACAATGGAAACTGGCAGGCCGTCTTCAAGACGCCAGAGATCGCTTTGCAATCCCACAGCCCGAAACCGCAGCGCCTGCGGGTTGATCATCGAAAGCACCATGTCGCCCTGTTCAACCCATGCGCCATCCGTAATGGACACAAGTTCCACCACGCCAGCGGCTGTCGCGCGTATCTCTAGCGTCTGCAGTGTGCGCCAGAGCGGCTGCTGAGACGATGGATGTGTGCTGCGCAGTTCATCGGCTGCGATGCCGGTCAGCGCAGCGGCTGTGTCGATCAGCAGCGAGAGTTTCGAATCATTGGTTGCGATGGCGCTAGCCAGCTCCACGTGGCGAAGCGACAACTCCGCATCTTTTTCGCGCACCTCGCCGAACGCTGCACGCGCTGTTGTCAGGCTGGCGCGTGCTTCAGCCAATTCCGAGCTGCGACCGCCGCCTGCTGCGTCGAGCGCTTCCAGTTGTTCAACGCGACTGGTCCACAGTTCAAGTGATTCGCGCAGTCCCTGCTCGTGCAGCTCGTGCGCTTTCATCAGTTCACTCAGCGCTTCGAGCCGCGCCGATGCGATATCCCGCTCAGCCTGCGCATCTGCGATCTCGCGTTGAAGCTCGCGCCATTGCGGTGATTCGATTCGAAAAAGCGGCTGGCCCGGCTCGACGCGCTGATATTGATCGACGAGTAACTCCACATGACCGGCAAGAGGCGCGTGATACTTCCGGCGCGCTTTGGGTTGCAATTCGAATCGCCCGGGCACACGCAACGTATTGGTGACCGCCCGCCGCTCGACTTGAGCGAAGGTAATGCCCAGATTGCTGCGCACAGCAGGCGGAATGTTGATGCGATTGCTCGGCATCGCCGATTCGTCGTCGGCATGGTCAGCGTGATGTTGCGTTTCAACGCTGCCGGTACGACTGCAGCCGCTCAGCATTGCCAGCAGCAGCATTCCGATGAATGAAAAAGCAAGGCGTTTCATGGGCGGTTTATCCCTGATGCAGTCGAATCGGTCTGGAACCGTTTGATCAGGCAATGCTGCGGACCAATCAGCGAGCGGATGCGGTTGGCTGCCTGTGCTGCAGCAAGACGAGCCTCAATGACCTGTCGTGACGTTTCGTACGATCGCACCACAGCTTCGAGGGTGAGAAAGGTGTCCAACTCGCCAAGCTCAGCAAGCCGGTGCACATCAGCAAGCTGCGCTTCAGCCAGTTGCACGACGTTGGTTTCGATTTCATTCAGCAGGTCTTGAGCGAAGCGCCAATCCAGTTGCGCCTGGGCCAGTTCGTTGGCCAGTTGCTGCAGGGTGGCCTGGGCTTCAGCGCGGGCGACTTCGCGCGATGCAGTTGCCTGGGCAATGCCGCGGCGGTTGGCATTGAAAATCGCCAGTGGAATCGTGCCGCCCAGGCCGATGTACGTCTGGCCTTCATCCTGCTCAAACATTGGTCCAAGCGTGATGTCGGGATATTGCCCGCGTATTTCCAGATGCAATGTCTGCTCTGCAACTTCATACCGCGCTTGCTGCACCGCCAGAGTCGGATTGGATTCCAGGAGTTGCGCGGGCATCGCCTCAGCGTCAATTGCGTCAATTGCTGCTGCGGTCATGTCCGGGTGCAGCCGCAAGGGAGCGTTTGGCGCGAGGCCCATCAGGGATTTGATCTGCAGTTCCAGACGCGCTGCGCGATGTTCGATGGTCAGCCGTTCTGCGTACCTGGCTGACTGTTCGACTTGCAGGGCTCGGCTCTGCATGCGGCTGATCTCACCAGCCTGTTCAAGACGCTGAACGATGGCGACCAGATCATCGATTCGATCCAGCAGTCGCGTTGCAGCATCAAGCTGCAGTTGCAGGGCTGACCACTCCAGCCACGCATCACGAAGCGAGGTCAGAACGGCCCATTCGCGCTCGACAACCTGCTGCAGGGCCACTTCGTACTCAGCCGTGGCCAGCGACTTCTCCACGCCCAGGCGTCCTGATAATGGAATCGTGAATCCCACGCCTGCTGAGGCGGTCCATGGATGTGAGACGCTTTGTACAATGCGAAGAACATCGGCGCTCAACTCCGGGTCGTCCCATAAACCCGCGTACGCTGCGCCAGCTTCAGCGACACATGCTGATTCCCGCTCGATGCGCAATTGCGGATTGAGCACCAGCGCCAACGCCTCGGCTTCGGGCAGCGAAAAACCGTCCGACGGATCGAAGACGAGTTCCGATTCGTCTTGAATCAGTTCCTGCACCAGCGCCTGCACCTCACCCGAATCGGGCAGGTACGAACGCCAGTTCTGGTCATACTGGCGCAGATCAAGCGGCTGCGGGGCATAGGTCTGACAGCCCGCCAGCGCCATGAGCGATGCGATCGCCCATGAGCGGCGCGACACCATGATGAGCACTTCCAATGTCTGATCTCCAATCCAACGAAAAACAACAGCTGAACACGTTTGCACCAGCGCGCATGTGACGCGCGCAGGACAAAGCAAAAGCAACTGCAGGCACAGCAACAGCGCGTGCGCTGTGTGCCGATGATTGGAGATGCGCTCTAGATTTGAAGAATGGTGGAACGAAGCAGCCGCTCAAGCAGGGGCGGCGACCGCAAACTGACCGCTCGCCATGCTGGACGCCAAACCGGTTGAGTCAAATCCGCAGCATGGCTCAGTTCAACCGGAGGGCACCACCAGCCGATGGCGAGAAACAGCTCGGCTGGCAGTTGATCGCTGGTTTCGATGCGGCAATCGCTCAGACCCAGCTGGATCTCAGCGCACGGCTCATGGCGCTCGTGATGGTGGCTGTGGTTGTGGTCATCGCACGGGGTCGAGGTGTGAGCCACAATCGGCTCGTGATGATGCCCGCCGGCGCTGCAGCGGGCTGCGATCATCTCATGCCACTCGTGATTGCCAAGCGTGAGAACCGCGCCCTGGGGATAGACGCCCAGCAGCGTGAATGCTGCCCAGGCCAGGATGCCCATCAGGTTGGCGGGAAGATTCATGCTCATGGTTGGCAATCTGTTGCCTGTGAAGAATACTCGATCCGATCAGCCGCTGCCATTATTTATTTTACGGCCATGGCTGGCCTTGGGCGTATTCCCGGCGATTGCGAGCTGTGCGGTTCATTACTTATTGGCCAGCAGCAATAATTCCGGGCCAGCGTGGTTGAGAGAGGCGAAAACGTTCAGCATCACCGCGCAGCTGCATGGGCAAGCTGCTGGCGCAGACACGCTGCCATCTCAGCGAGCGACGGGCTGACGCGCACTTCATAGGCAGGGTCTGCGCTGTGCAGCGACAGCAAGCGTTCCGGAAGCAATGCGCGTTCCTGCTGTGCCCGAAGGCGAATCTCGTCAAGCGATGCCCGGCCTGCCGGCAGGCGCTGGCCGGCTTCCATGACCTTCACCAGCAGCGGTCGGCCGTCGATCGATTCATCGTGCATGGCGATCACATCATGAACCGCATGGCCATCGCTGTTCTGGATGCGAAACACCTGCTTGCGGCCGGGCAAAGTTGATTTGCCCGGCGCGAGTTTCATGCGCGGCTTGCCTGCATAGGCAGCCAATTTGTATGCGCTGTCGAGGTACGGATGATCGGCTGAAACGCCCATGCGCGTTCCCACGCCGAACCCGGTGATCGGCGCGCCGCGGGCGACCAGATCCGCCACGGCATATTCATCCAGATTCCCGCTGGCGAAAAGCTCGACATTGTGCAGCCCGGCTTCGTCGAGCATGGCCCGCGCTTCCTGAGCCAGTTGAGCCAGATCGCCCGAATCAAGCCGAAGCGAGCGAACGCGAAACGCCTCGCCCAATTCCTTTGCCATCGCAATGACCTTGCGCACGCCTTCGATCGTGTCGTAGGTGTCAACCAGAAGCGTTGTGGCGGGAAAGATGCGATTGAACGCCTTGAATGCATCGACTTCGCGGTCATGCGCTTCGATATAGCTGTGCGCCATTGTGCCGTAGACCGGTATGCCATAGACGCGGCCGGCCAGCACGTTGGACGTTCCCGCTGCGCCGACGATGTAGCACGCTCTCGCCGCCTTCATGCCTGCATCGGTTCCGTGCAGACGCCGCAGACCGAATTCAACGATCGCGCGGCCTGACGCAGCGGTGATCACGCGCGCTGCTTTCGATGCAACCATCGTCTGAAAATGAATCTGGTTGAGCGCAAACGTTTCGATCAGTTGCGCTTCCGGCAATGGGGCGACAACCTGCACGATTGGTTCGTTGGCGAACACCGGCGTACCTTCGGGCACGGCGTAGACATCGCCGGTAAATCGGAACGAAGCCAGAGAATCGAGAAATGTCTGCGAAAAAAGATTCAGCGAGTCCAGATAGGCCAGCGCGTCATCGTCAAATCGCAGGGTTTCAAGGTAGCGCAGCACATCATCGATGCCGCAGGCAACCAGATAATTGCGACTGGCGGGCAGGCGTCGTGCGAAAAGATCGAAGACAGCCTGCTCCCGCAGGTCTTGTTCAAAATACGCCTGCATCATGGTCAACTGATACAGGTCAGTGAGCAGGGCGGCGTTGGTGTTGGTAACCCAGGGTGTCTGCATGAAAAATGACGCAGCCTTATGAAACTGATGGTGACGAATCTGCCTTCAACAGCATATGGCGATTGCGCATGATGAGGATGCGTGCAGCGTGCGGCATGCGGCGGAGATCGCAGGCAAATCACTTCACTCCGCCAGCGAGAAACGCTCCACCAGTGCCCCGGCTTGTCGCATGTCGTTGATTGCGCGCTGGCCGTCATCGGGATTGATGTTCACCGCGCGAATGGCGTCCTCGATGACGCAAACGTCGAAGCCTTCCTGAAGGCCGTCGAGCACGGTGGCTTTGACGCAGTAATCGGTGGCAATCCCGCCGACCCAGAGCCGCTTGACATTGCGGGCACGAAGCTCGCTGGCCAGATTCGTGCCGTCGAACGCCGAGTAGGCATCGCGGTCGGGCGTATCGCCCTTGAGCGTGACGATGGCGGTTTCAGCAGGCAGGTTCAGGTCGGGATGAAACTCCGCGCCGTGCGTGCCCTGCACGCAATGGGGAGGCCACGGCCCGCCCTGTTGCTGAAAACTGATGTGATCCGGCGGGTGCCAGTCGCGCGAGGCGAAGATCGGAATGTCTGCCTCGTGAGCTTTGCTGATCCACCGGTTCAGGACGGGGACAACCTGATCGCCCTCGGCCACCGCCAGCGCGCCGCCGGGGCAAAAGTCGTTCTGCACATCGACAATGATCAAAGCGTCGCCGGGTTTGAGTTCTGCGTTCATTGGTCAAAATCCAGTTGCGGACAACGTGACGTATCGTGAGGGATAGTAGCGCCATGATGCGAGGTGATCCGCCGACGTCGGCCCAGTCCGGCGCGGATCAACTTCGCTACACTTTGCGTCATGCGCACCTTCCGCAGCGACAACAATGCTGGACTTTGCCCCGAAGCGTTGCAGGCGATTCTCGACGCCAATGACGATTTTCATGAGGTCGGCTATGGCGATGATTCGTACACCCAGCGGGCCGTTGCGGCGTTTAGCCAAATCTTCGGCACGCAGGTCAGCGTCTGGTTTGTCGCCACCGGCACTGCCGCCAATACGCTTGCGATCGCCTCGTTGACCCAGCCCTGGGAGCAGGTGTTGTGTCACGTGCACAGCCACTATAACGATGATGAATCCACTGCGCCCGAGCGAATCGCACAATGCCGCGTTACGGCGATTCACACTGCTGACACCAAGCTAGTGCCGGAGGATATTGAGAAGGCTGCATTGAATTCGCGCGGCGACGTGCATCAGCCCCAGCCCGGCGTGCTGACGATCTCCAACACAACCGAGTTCGGCACGGTCTACACGCCTGACGAAATCAAAGCCTTGTGTGAAATTGCGCACGCCAAGGGCTACCGCGTCCATATGGACGGCGCTCGCTTTGCCAACGCGGTGGCGGCCTTGGGATGCGATCCCAAAGCGTTGACGATTGATGCGGGGCTTGATGCGCTGTCCTTCGGCGGCACCAAAAACGGCCTGGCCTTCGGCGAGGCGGTGCTGTTTTTCCCGCAGGGCGACGGCGCGATATTCGAGCGAGCGGTGCAGGCGTTTCCGTTTCATCGAAAAAGCACCGGTCATCTGCTGAGCAAACACCGCTTTGTCAGCGCGCCGTTTGCAGCGACGCTGAGCGATGGAAGCTGGCTGCGGCACGCTCAGCACGCCAACGCGATGGCGGCACAGCTTGCTGCTGGACTTGCTGATTTGGGAATCCAGCCGCGGTTTCCCGTTCAGGCCAACAGCGTGTTTGTCACGCTGCCGCCTGGCGTTGACCGGGCGCTTCGTGACAAAGGGCACGGGTATTATCCGTTTGGCGATCCGGCAGCGAAGCTTTCGCGGTTGATGTGCAGTTTCAACACCCGGCCTCAAGACGTGCAGGCGCTGCTGGCGGATATCGCAGAGGCGCTGGCGCTCGCTTTATAGCACACATAATCGCGGCAATGCGACAATAGCACATCGTCATTGACTACCCTTGAAAATCATGGCAGGCGCAGCGCGCCATCGTGTCATGCAAGGCAGCGTAGGCGCCTTGATTTTGAGGTGGGGAGCGATAATCCATCGCCGCTTGCATCATTGAAAAAATCAGCACAAGTTCCAGCGCTGGGGAGGTCAACTTTGCTGTCGATCCAACCGATCCACTTGTGCGGAATGGATTAACCCGCATGCGTCGATTGGCGCGTTTTCATCGATCGCGAGGTTGAGAGGTCTCGTATGAATCTGCTTGAGAAAGATGTCCTGACAACCGGCGAAGTGGCGAAAATCTGCAATGTCGCTTCTCGTACCGTGAGCAAGTGGTTCGACTCCGGCCAGCTGCGTGGTTATCGGATTCCCGGCTCCAAGGATCGGCGCATTCCCGTCTCGGCGTTGCGCAAGTTCATGAAAAGCCATGGGATTCCCATGGATGGTCTGATGAGCGGCAACACCCGCGTGCTCATCGTCGATCAGGATGAAGAAGTCATCACCACGCTCAAGAACATTCTGGGCGAACAAACCAATTACGAAGTGCGCACCGCCAACAGCGCGTTTGCTGCGGGCGTGGAGTGCGAGCGATTTCGGCCGCACGTACTGCTGCTGGACCTGCACCTTTCCGACAGCGACGCCAAAGGCATTTGCAAGTTCATGCAGAGCCACGATGACCTGCAGGTCACCAAGGTCATCGGCATGAGCAGCAAGCTGACCGACGGCCAGGCGGCGCAGCTTCGCTATCAAGGCTTTGAAAGCGCGTTGCGCAAGCCGTTCAGCGTACGCCAGGTTATCGAAGCCATCGAAGCCGCGCATGCTATGGTGTACTAAGCGCCGATGCCTCAACCACAGCATCAACATCGCTGATTGAGGCAAAAGTTAAGTCAGCACGCAGCGAGCGGCAGCGATGAGAAGAACTGGCTGACCCGTGCTGCAATCGGATGCCGGATGTGTTTACGTATTTCAGCTCGCTTCACGGATGAGGCGGGCTGAATTCCTTTTTGGTCTACGCGGGGGCTTGGGCGGGCGGGAATCCGGGCGTGTCATTTCGCCAGATTCAAGTGCGGTGGGGTTTGCTGCCGGCTGTATGATGAAACGCCATGACATCTGCAGCGGAACACAATTCAACTGCAGGCAAACCATGCGCTCGTGCGCCGCATGAACTGGACGGCCTGGCGGTGAAGCGCGGCTCGGTTGTGCCGAGCGACACAGAGCTTCCGCCGGCTCCTCCCGGCGTGCGGTATGTGCGTGTGCCGCGCTATGGCGTGGTGATCGCTGATGATGAGCTTCGTCATCGGGTGGATCGGTTTTTCCACACGCCCATGATCGTGCTGGGGCTGCTCACGCTGCCGCTGCTGGCGCTGGATGTGCTGTTTATTCGCGAGCCGGGGCAGGCTGACGATCCTGTCGGCAAGGGCGCATTGTTCTGGCTCATCATCGGTGGGCTGACGCTGATCTGGATCGCCTTTACCGCTGAGTTTGTGATCAAGGTCAGCATCGCCGAATCGCGGGTGGAATACGTCCGTCGCAACTGGCTGGACATCATTATCATTTTGATACCGGTGCTGCGGCCGCTGCGGGCGGCATCGGTGATGCGCACCACGCGCGTGTTCACGTTGCGCGGCGTGGGATTCAAAATCGCCCGGTACGTCTTCACGCTTTTTGTCGGCATGGAGGCCTCCGATCGGTTGATGCGCCGTTTGGGGCTTAAAAACGTATCCGGTCGCAAAGACCCAGCCGCAATGACGCGGCATGAACTGATGACCGAGCTGCGCAGACTTCGAGCGCGAACCGATGCATGGGAAGCGTGGTATGCCCAGCACCGGGAATTTCTCGAAAGTTACCGGTACGGCGGTCAGGATGGCCGATCGTTGCCGCCACCCCCGGAGCCGGAACCGGAGTTGGAACCGGAACCAGAGTTGCACGCAGAAGCAGAATCGGAGGCGGAAACCAAACAGGCGAGTGCAGAACATGCGCAGAAAGCAAGCCGGACGAGCCGAGCAGCGGATCAGAATGCTGCTGCTGCGTCCTCGCCGGGCCAGGTTGACCTTGATGCACCAGGCGCGACATAGAAGGGAAGGGAATCTGAGACGGTGCGGAAGTGCATACAGCAGCAATCAATAGCGCATCGCTCTACAATCCGATTGTGGCGGGTGAGTTTGAATTCAGCTTTACTTTATTGGCAGTCTTTCATCGCGTCGTTTTTGCCCCTCTGGGCCACGCGGATTGCCTCGCGGCCTGGAGAGCCTTGGTACCCTACGATCCTGATCAATGCGAATCGCACTGGCGCAACTCAATCCGACTGTTGGCGATATAGCCGGCAATGCTGCGCTTGTGCTTGATGCAATTGAGCAGGCTCGGCACGACGGGGCGCAGGTTCTGATCACCAGCGAGATGATGCTGCTGGGCTACCCGCCGCGCGATCTGCTGCAGCGGCAGGGCGTGGTCGAAGCGTGCGAGCAGGCGGTGCAAATGATCGCCCAGCATGCGGGCGAGATGTACGTGGTGGTGGGGCACCCGCGATGCGTGACCGGTGGCACCCGGCCGTGGCGCAACAGCGCATCAGTGTGTCATCGGGGCAGGGTCATCGCTGTCTGCGACAAACAACTTCTTCCCGGATACGACGTATTCGATGAGGATCGCTACTTCGAGCCTGGCGAGCGATCGTTGGCAGTGGACATGGATGGCTGCCGGGTCGGCGTGGTGATCTGCGAGGATCTCTGGCGGGCAGGAGATGTCTCAGCTGTGCGGCGGTATGCAGCCAGGCCGATTGATGACCTGGCGCAGCAACGTTGCGAACTGATACTGAGCTTGAACGCCAGTCCGTTTGTTGTGGGGAAGTGGCAACAGCACCTGGAGCAACTCAGCGAGGTGGCGCGCGAAAACAATGTGCCGGTGATTGCGGTCAATCAGGTCGGCGCCAACGACGATCTGGTATTTGACGGCCGCTCGGTTGTGATTGATCGGGAAGGCAATGCGGTGGAAATCCTCGCAGCATTCAAGCCCCAGATCAAAACAATCGATCTCGACCTTGATCGTGGGGCAATGCAGCAATCACCCAGCAACACGACCCGTCTGCAGCAGACCATTGCGGCATGGACCGATCCGATGCGCGAAACCTGCTGCGCGCTTGTCGCTGGCGTGCGCGATTACTGCCGCAAGACCGGTCATCAGCGGGTTCTGCTTGGCCTTTCCGGCGGCATTGATTCGGCGCTGACCGCTGCAATTGCTGCAGCTGCGCTTGGTTCGTCAAATGTCCACGGCGTCCTGATGCCGTCGCGCTATTCCTCTGTAGGTTCAATCACCGATGCTGAAAGTCTGGCCAGACGATTGCGGCTTGGCTCGACCTGCACGATTCCAATCGAAGAAGCGCATCGGACAATGGAGCAGCTTCTTTTTGATGTGGAATCGCTGCATGCCAAATATCAGGCGTCGGATGGTGACGCCCAGCGTCTTGTGCCCCAGGCGTCGGTTTCTCTTGTCAATGAAAACATTCAGGCGCGTTTGCGCGGCGTGATTCTCATGGCCCTTTCCAACGCTCGCAACGCGCTGGTGCTGGCTACGAGCAATAAATCCGAAGTGGCGGTGGGCTACAGCACGCTCTATGGCGACATGTGCGGTGCGATCATGCCGCTGGGCGATCTGCTGAAAACGCGCGTGTACGAGCTGTCGCGCTGGATCAACGCCAACTTCGTGGAACTGGGGTTTGACGAGCCTCCCATTCCCGAGAACTCGATCACCAAGCCGCCTTCAGCGGAACTTCGTCCCAATCAAACCGATCAGGACACGCTCCCGCCGTATGAACTGCTGGATCAGGTGGTGCAGCGGTATATCGAACAGGAGCAGTCGGTACAGACGATCGTTGACGAAACCGATCTCGATCCTGCACTGGTGCAGCGCATCGCTCAGATGATCGACCGGGCGCAGTACAAGCGCGATCAGGCGCCGGTCATTTTGAAAATCACCGGCCGCGCATTCGGCCCCGGTCGACCAATGCCCAAGGCGATGAAAAGCACAACATGCAGCAAGGCTCCGCAGTCATCTCGTGAGGGATCGCCGATAATCGAGTCGCGGCTTTCTGCGCTCAGCGACAGCACATGAGTGCTGCGGTTGATGCTCCCGGATCAAAGTCCAGAATCAACGTTCAGAATCCGGAATTCGGGGGCCAGAATCCGGGGGCAGATTCAGGATCACAAGTCAACTGCCGTTCTAACGCCGTACAATTCCACCATGCCTATTCGTCCGCTGCCGCCGTTACTCATCAACCAGATTGCTGCTGGTGAAGTCATCGAGCGTCCCGCGAGCGTTGTGAAGGAAGTGGTGGAGAACGCGATCGATGCGGGGGCAACTCGCATTGACATCGCCATCGAGCAGGGCGGGCGGGAACTGATCCGCGTGGCGGATAATGGCTGCGGCATTCCATTTGATGAATTGACGCTGGCCATCGCGCCGCACGCCACAAGCAAGATTGCCGCGGCTGAAGATCTCGATGCCATCGCCACCATGGGTTTTCGAGGTGAAGCGCTGGCGTCGATCGCCTCCGTCAGCCGCATGTCGATTCTCTCCCGCCCAGCCGATCAGGCCGGCGCGGGGATCATTGAAGTGGAAGGCGACGTGGTGAAGCCGCCTCGCCCCGCAGCGGGATCGATCGGCACCACCGTCACGGTGCGCAATCTCTTTTTCAATACGCCTGCCCGGCGGAAGTTTCTGCGCACCGAACAGACCGAAGCCGGCCGAATTGTTGATGTGGTTGAGAATCTTGCGCTGGCGCATCCTGCCATCGCGTTTTCGCTGCGTGTTGATGGTCGGCTTCGATTCGATCTGCCGATTGAGCAGCAGCCGTGCAAACGAGCGCTGGCGATTCTCGGCGAAGAACTTGCTGCGGAACTGCTTGATCTGCAGGCGGATGACCGCGGCCTGAAACTCTGGGGCCTTGTGGGCAAACCTGCGATCGCGCGCGGCACGAGCAGGCATCAGCGCGTGTTTCTCAACGGCCGCATGATCAACGATCGTTCAATCAATCATGCCCTCAAGGAAGCCTACCGCGGATTGATCGATCCGAGCCGCTGGCCGACGGTGGTGCTGTTTATGAGTATTGACCCAGCCCTGGTGGATGTGAACGTGCATCCAGCCAAGGCGGAGGTTCGATTCCGCAATCAGGCGCAGGTGCATGGGGCGGTGTTGTCATCGGTGCGCGAATGTCTGCGCCGGGCCGATCTGACGCCGCAGTTGCAGATTGCAGCGCCTGTCATGTCGTGGTCGCAATCGCTTCGCGCAGGTCAATCGCCGGACGCAGGGCATTGGCAAGCTCCGGAATTCGGTTCGGGACTTTCGGGCAATGCCAATGGCGGCTCCGCATCGCGTTCGCATGATGCATCGCCGGGCGTGAAAGAGTTTGTGGAGTATTTTCGGCGACTTGATCCGCGCCAGAAGGGGTTTGTCTACAGCGAAGTCAAGCAGGCGCTGGCGAATGAATCGCCTGAATTGTTAAGCGATGCTCCCGAGGCGCATGACATCGCCGAACATCACTCGCCGGCCGGAAAGCATGACGAGGATCACGAGATCCTACCGATTGTTCGGCCGGTCAACGACATTCTGCAGGTGCATTCAAGTTACATCGTAACGCAGGATGAACACGGACTTGTGATCATCGACCAGCACGCGCTGCACGAACGGGTGATGTTCGAAAAGCTCAAGTCGCGCATCGGGGCGGGCAATCTGGAATCACAGCGCATGCTGATGCCTGCGGTGGTGAACGTCGATGCTTCGCAGGTTGATTTGCTCGATGAACTCAAACCGCTCCTGACCCGCATCGGCATTGAAGCTGAACCGATCAGTCCCACCGCCATCGCAGTGCATGCGTTCACCAGTCTGCTGTTTGAGCGAGGCGTCGATCCGGCGGTATTCATGAGCGAATTGCTCGACAACGCAGCCACGCGCGGCGTCAACAACGACACCGAAGCGGCGTTGCATGAGGTGCTGGACATGATGGCGTGCAAGGCGGCGATCAAAGCGGGTGACAAGCTCACTCCTGAAGAACTGGCGGAACTGCTCAAGTACCGCGAACAGATCGAGCGTTCGAGCAACTGTCCACATGGCCGGCCGACAAGCCTTCGGTTGAGCCTGAAGGAGCTGGAAAAGCAGTTCGGGCGCAGTTGATTTTCAATTTTGCTTGATTGGGGATGTTGCGCTCGCGGTGCAGGTGCTGCCGCGTCGGAAGCTTATCCACCGCTCACGGGTGGGATGATCGCGATCGTGCTGCCGTCAGCAAGCGGCACATGCAGCGGCGCGTAGGCTTCGTTCACTGCTGCTGCCAGCTTTCCCTGCATCGCAGCGATTGGTTCATAACGCTGCGAGAGCGTTGCGAGGGCATCGCCCACGGTTGCGCCGTCAGGCAAATCCACAATCAGCCGATCCTGGCCGATCGCTTCGCGCAACTGGGCAAAAAGCAAGACTTCACAACGCATCGAGCAAGGATAGCACGGTTGAGCGTCGAAAGACGAACGTGTAGCACTCAATGTGTTGAGACATGCAGGTGCCAGCAGCTTTTCATGGTCTGCCTTCGCGTGGCGACACAATGCTGCCTGCGCAACGTGGATGATGCGCGCTGTTGATTTCTTTGATCATGCCTCATTATGGCCAGGGCAAAAATCGCAGGCGCGTGCCTGTCTCCAGCGGCTCATGTTGCACAGCCAGTTCCAGAAGCCCGTCGGTTGGCGAGGTATGGGCAAGATCACCTGACCCTGCCCAGGACGGGACAACCACGCGGCCGTCATCGCGCAGTACTGCCGGTCGAAAGGCACGCCGATGCGGATTGGGCTTGACCGGCTCGGCAAGTTCAACATCGCGCCACGGCAGATGCGGCGTTAGCCCCAGCAGCGCCTGAACAATCGGCCAGGCGAAAAGACATGCACAGGCCAGAGCCGAAACAGGATTGCCCGGCAATGCGATGACGATCGCGCCATTGGGCGCGCGTCCCGTCACGATCGGTTTTCCGGGTTGAATGGCCGCTCCCTGCAGTGATCGTGTTATGCCCGCTGCATCAAAGGCTGCGGGAAAGTGATCACGTTCACCTGCGCTTACGCCGCCGATGGTGATAAGCAGATCGCAATGCAAAACCGCTTCGCCGACGGCGCTGATGGTGGAATTGCGATCATCGGGCAAGTGCTTTGAATGAAGCACATGTGCGCCGAAGCGAGACAGCAATGCACAGATCATCGGCGCATTGGAGTTTCGAATCTGATGCGGCTTGATCTGCGCAAGTGTTGCGGATGGATCAACGATTTCATTGCCGGAGGTCAGCACAACTGCGCGAGGCTTGGCCATGACGCGCAAGGATGTGCAGCCGACTGCTGCAGCAATGCCCAGGTGATGAGCAGCAAGCACAGTTCCCGCCGGCACGAGCGTCTGGCCTGCTACAGCGTCAGAACCTCGCGGGTGTACGGCATGGCCGGGCGCGATCGAATCAACCGTAAAGCGCACCGGTTTGCCGGCCCGATCGCCGCGATCGCTCCATTCGTGAGGAATGACCGTATCAACATCATGCGGCAGCGGAGCGCCGGTTGCGATTGCAACGCAATGTCCCGGCGGCACACGTACATCCGCAGCCGAGCCGGCGGGCACCACGCCCGCAACCGGCCAGGATTTGTCGGGCGAATACTCGCTGGCCCGCAGCGCATAGCCATCCATCTGCGCGCGATCGAAAGGCGGCAGGTCACGATCCGCCGCAATCACCTCAGCCAGTATTCGCTGGCCTGCGTGACTGAGCTGCACCTGTTCAGTGCGCGACAGCGGCGCGACGTTTGCAAGCGCCTGCTGGAGAGCTGCAGCATAATCGGGGAGGTTGCTCATGCGCTTCTGACAGCAGCAGCGTGCGAGTCATGCTGATGGCTCATGTTGCCAAAGAATGCTGTGAGCTTTGCAATGCACGCTGCGCGTGTTTCGGGCAGGGTGAACGTGTGATCGGCTCGTGCGATGAAGACGTGTTCCACCGGTCGCTTTGCTGCCTCCAGTACGCGCAGGTATTCCAGTGAGACTTCGGGCGCAACAAAACGGTCAGCTGCGCCGTGCACGATGAGCGTGGGGCGCGCATGGGCAGCGGCATCGGCAGGGGAATCGACGTCAGCCAGGCTTGGGATAAAAGCAGCAGGAAGCTGCTCCGCATTGATCGGAGCCGGCACGCCATTGGCTTTGACCATGCGGTTGCGCACATACGCAGCGGTGCTTGCCGCCAGCAGGCAGAACCGGGTGATATGCCCATGCCGCTTCGCCAGCGCCGAGGCGGTGATCGCGCCAAGCGAAAAGCCAAGCAGGCCTATGCGTTCCAGATCAATCTCGCTGCGCTTGGCGATCCAGCGCAGCACTGCTGCAGCGTCTTCTTCATCGCGTTTGGCGCACTGGGCGTCGAAATCTTCAAGAATCAGATCAGCACAGCGATGATCAAACAGCACTGCTGCAATCCCCGCACTGCATAGCGCATCAGTCAGATCATCAAATAAGCCGTGAGCATCTTCGCCGGGCACATTCACGCCCCGGCAGATCAGCACTGCGGGCATCGGCGAGGATGAGTGACCGGCGTCTGATTCGCTGCTGACTGGATGATACAGTCGGCCGCGAACAATCCCGCCTTCCAATTGAATCTCAAATGATGCAGCTGGCGACATGGATGATCATGATACGCCGATGGAAGGTTTGTGGGCAGCAGACATATTGCGCACGCAATGGCGCGCATGTGCCGCTGGCGTGAAATTTGAATCATTCTGTTCAACAACGCAGCGAGTGATGACGACAGCGGTGCTCAGCGCGGGTTGTAAAATGAATCATCATCGGAGAGAAAGCCATTGCGTGGGAAGTCCATGATTTGATCAAGGAGCTCCTGCGTGGCGTGCTTGCCTTTGTGCGGCGTGTTGGCGGCGCCGATGTGACCGTCAACGAAGGCGATGTTTGTCGAATGCATATGTCGAAACGCCTGCCCGCCGCCGTAGAGCACATCCAGCGACCACTCCTGCTGCAGGGGGGCGCGCATGAATTTGTTTGCGCCGCTTTTCCAGCCACCGTCGCCGAACATCGCGCATCGATCGCCCCGGCTGCAGGCATGCGGCGGGACGCCTCGACGGGCATGAGACCAGCCCGGGAGAAACATGGATGGCGATTCAGCGCCGATATAGCTGGTGTTGTAGTTGTAGCCGGTGTGCGGATCGCTGCTGTAGGTTGCCGAGCCGTGAAAATCGGGGCACTGCTGCACATCGCCGGGATTGTTGGTGAATGACCACAATGGCCCCGGCGAAATCAGTTCATCATTGAAGCTGGTGACCCAGTCCCACGCCACACGATGAATGGTGCCGCTTCGGCGCTCATACAGCAGCGCAGGCGGAAACGCCTCGTAGAGGGCTGCGTAATTGTGGGCTGCTGCCGCCATTTGCCGCAGGTTGCTCTGGCATCGAAGCGAGCGGCTGTTGGCCCCGACGCTGCTGAGCGCCGGAGCCAACAATCCCACCAGCAACGCAATAACCGCGATGGCGACAAGCGCCTCAACCAGGGTAAACGCCCGGCGTCGCATGGAGATGTGTTGCATGGACAATTCCTCAGGAACCCCAGTTGGAGATAACGATCAGAAGATCATCCACGTTGATCACGCCGTTGTTGTCGAAATCGGCCGGCATACCACCGGGGATATGCGGCCCCCAGACGCTGATCAGTAAAAGCAGATCATCAACATTGACGACACCGTCCAGATTCACATCGCCGGGCAGGCGCGGCGTTACCTTGGCGAAAGCGTCGATCTCGATGCTTGCTGTGGCGCCTGCGGGATTGCTGATGCGCACGTAGGTAATCTGCGCGAGGCCGGTGCCTGCCAGATCGATTCCCACGCCGCCGCCCGAGCCTCGATATTTCTGTATCACCTGCTCATGGTTCAGGCCCATCATGTCATCCATGGTCAGGGAAGGATCGACCGGCCGGGTAAAGTCGGTCGGTTCGCTGCCGGGCTTGGGGTCGTAAGGGCCTGCATCGAGGTAGCCCAGTGTGGGCCAGAGGCCCGTCGCGGCAGTTTGGGGCACGACGACCCAGTTCTTGCCGTCAGGGCTCACTTCGATGATCCCACCATCGTTGCCGAACACTCCGCCCACAATGCCTGAAGGGTAATTCGTATCGATGAAGCCAGCATTGTTGAAGATCAGCAGATCAATGCCGTAGAGATTGTTCGGATCATCAACAACCGGCGAATCAAATTGAACGATGAGGTGGCCGCCAGCCCCGATGGAAACGATTTCGCCCACGTTGTACGGCGGGCTGAACGGGCTGACCACGCTTGGAAAAATGCCCTCGCCGGTGAAGCGTTCAGGCGAGCCAAGGGCGGCTGTCGGGTCGAGATACGCCGGCGAAGCATTGGAGCCGGGTGCGTAGTCGACCACTGCCACGGCAAACGGATCGCTGCCGCCGAATGCGCGCGTGGTTTCTGCGGCGCTCGCCAGACCGATCGCAAGCGTCAAAATAGTCAAAGTAGGTCGCATAGTTCTGATCCTTTCCCTCAGATCGCTCAGCTCAGGGGGCAAGGGCGCTGTGGCGCGACCACATGGAAAATCGCGCACGCGGCGATGCCGAATGAGAGCAGTCGATCCGAAGCTGCGTTCTGATTCGCGCAGAACGGTTCCCGACGTGAAAACACCAAAGCCCTTGCGTACATGAGCGAATGCGGTGAATCCCGATGGGAACGAACCGGGCCGCAGCGTTCATGCCCCAATCGCGAGGGCAACGCCAACTGACTGGGGCAGGTCTTCCGGCTTCGGGCATGCTCAACCCGCCTTCCCGGTTTGCTCGTTGCAAGCCAAACCAGTGGCATACGTGGGTGAGCGACCGTTCGTCAATGCAATCGGCACCCGTTACGGCGGCGCGTCCGCGGTGGCTTTTCACCACCTTCCCTTTTCAGTCCCCAGAGAGGTCCGGGCTTGACCCGTGCTCTCTGGTTGTGGACGCCTCAGTCAACTTTGCAGTGTAGCGGGAACCGGCAGCCTTTCAACCGCGAACTGTGAGGCGAATGCGCTGAAATGCGCCTAAACGAACACCAGGGCTGCAGGCGAGCCGTGCCGCGATCGTGCGATGGACGCTTTGCTTGGCTGGTCAGGGCAGGCGATGTTGATTGCGTCGATTGACAGTGGCGCAATGCTCGGCTAGTTTCAGCGTTTTCAGCCGTTTCCATAGGGGTGCTGGATGCCGCGTCAGCGCAGAGTCAGGTTTGAGCGTCAGCACCGTTTTTGAAGGAAGTCGTTGGCTCGGCACGTCTTCCAGGAATCACGAGGAGTCGTATCAGATGAGTATCAGTGTGCGTTTACGCAACGCTCTTGCCGCAGTGGCGGTTGCCCTTTGCACGACGAGCTCGGCCTGGAGTTGCGACACACCCGCCGACTGCCTGAATGATTTCACGCACTACGCCATCATTGCCCATGTCGAGATGGCTTCGTCCAGTGCTGAGAAGCTGCTGGGCTCAGGTGTGACTGACGCGGAACTGGCTACGCTGGTTGATGAAGGCGTGGTATCGCCGGAGCGATTTGAGCGCGCCATCAGCCGCGCGATGATGGTGCCCGAACTGCAGGAGGTCGCCTCCGAACTGGCCAAGCGGGTTGAAGACGGCCGTTTGGCTCTGGCCCGCGATCCCAAGCGGATCGAAGAAGCGATCGAAATGCTCGGCGGCGTGCTTCGCGCGCAGCGTCTGGCAAGGCAGCGTCTGATCGCGGCTGGCGAATATGCCGTGCCCGCACTGCTTCGACAAGTTGTTGACGGCAACGATGAACAGCTCAAGCTGGCGAGCCAAACCGTTCTGATTGAGATTGGCCGCTACGCTGTGACCCCGCTGTGCGAAGCGTTGCCGCATCTGACCGGAAACAATCAGCGGATCGTCTGCGACATTCTCGGCGCAATTCAGCATCCCCATGCAGCGCCGTATCTGCGTGAGCTTGAACTGAATGAAAGCGCCCCTGCGCCGACCCGTGAGGCGGCCAGCCGCGCGTTCCGCAGTTGCGGCGGCGCAAGCAATGTGAGCCTTTCGGGGCTCTACACGGCGTTGGCCCGGCAGTATTTTGACGGCCATGAATCGCTCATCGCCTATCCGATGGAAGAGACCAACAACGTCTGGTCGTACGATCACTTCAGCGGCTTAAGCCCGACCCCGGTGACGACGGCCATTTACTCGGAAGTCATGGCGGTGCGCACTGCGTCGCATGCACTGAAACTGGATTCATCCAATACGACGGCTCTTGCGCTGTTCGTTGCTGCTAATCTCAAGCGGGAAAACGACTTGCCGGAAGGTGCGGTCGACCCGGTCTACGGCGACAACAAATACAGCCCCGACTTTTATGCCACCGTGTTCGGCACGCAGATTTGCCTGGACGTACTGGGGCTGGCCATCGACAAGGTTGATACCCCGCTGGTGCGCGATGCGATCGCGGCGCTTGCCAAGACCACTGGCGGTGCCAATCTCTTTGCACGCGGCAGTGGTCGACAGCCGCTGCTTGAAGCCTTGCACTACCCCGATCGCCGCGTGCAGTACGAGGCGGCGTTGACGCTTGCCCGCGCATTGCCGCAGGAACCGTTCGCCGGCTCCCAGGCGGTTGTGCCGATTCTCGGTTCGGCGGTGCGCATGGGCGATCAGGTGTTGGCTCTTGTGATTGCTGACGATCCGGAGAACCGCCAGATTGTCGCATCGCAACTGAACGAACTGGGATTTGCAGTCGTTGGTTCCGGCGCAAGCGTGGCTGAAGTGCAGCCCGATATTGGCCGCGCCGTTGGCGTGGACCTTGTGGTGTTGCGCATGCGGGACGCTGAGCAGACGAAAAATGCACTGACGGCGTTGCGGCGCATCCCCAAGGCCGCTGCGGCTCCTGCGCTGGTGATGGCTCCAGCGAGCGATTTGCCGGCGCTTCGCCGCGAGTATCGTGATGATTCACGCGTCAATCCCGCACGTGCAGGCATCAGCGGCAGCGAGCTGTCTGCGGCGATCGAGTATGTGATGAACCGAGCTTCCGGCGGGCGCATGAGCGAAATCGAAGCAGAGGAATACACCATCCAATCGCTGGCGGCATTGCGTGACATCGCCATTTCACGCTGCCCGGCGTATGAGATTCGTGACGCTGAGATGGCGCTCATTGATGCTCTGGAAACGCGCAGCGGCGGCGTTCGCATGCTGGTGGCGGATATCCTCGCGCTGATTGACAGCGAGATCGCTCAGCGGAAGCTCTTCGATGCGGCGCTGATGGCTTCGGGGCATGAACAGGTTGAACTCCTGGCCCGCGTTGCTGATTCGGTTCGCCTCTTCGGTGATCGGGCAGAGCGACGCCATCTTGATGCCATCGTCGATCTGGTGGCCAACTCCACCGGAGAAACGGCCGATGCCGCTGCGGTGGTGCATGGTGCGCTCAATCTGCCGACTTCCGATGCCATCACGCTGATTCCGTGACCTGTTGCTGACCCTGCCGTCCTCGGTGTCAGAAGGTAATCCGGTCCAGCCTTGCTGCGCCGCCATTGCGTCGCGTGGTGTATGCAAGGGTTGGCAGCGGTGCAGTGTTGCGGGAGAACTTCAGCTATGCTGAGGGGCTATGTCGCGTGAGGCATGTTCTCGAACATCGCAGATCGCCAGGATCAATACGCCGCGTTTGACGATTCGCTGCTGGCATCCTTCGGATGCGCCACAACTGCTTAAAGCGATGGCAGTCGGGCTGGATCATCTGCGGCCTTGGCTTGGCTGGGCTGCGCGGGAACCTGAATCGCTTGCGCGGAAAACGGCGCGATTGCAGCGATATCAGAGGCAATTTCTGCTTGGCAGGGATTTTGCCTACGGCATTTTCGATCTGGATGCTCGCACCGTGATCGGCGGCGTCGGGGCTCATCCGTCAATCGGCGCCGGGGCACGCGAACTGGGCTACTGGATACGTGCCGACCGGCTGAGGCAGGGGATGGCGACGGAGGCGGTTGCTGCGATGGTCCGCGTCGGCTTTGAATACGAGCGATTATCGAGAGTGGAGATCCATTGCGACCCGAGCAACATCGCCAGCATGGGCGTGCCGGCCGCGGCGGGATTTGATGAATTCGTCACCCTGCGAAATTGCGTCCGACAGCCCGAAATCGGTCCTCGCAATTCCTGTATCTGGGTGTTGACCGCGGATACGTACTGGGCAAGGCCGATTCCAGCCCGGTCGGTTGCGGTTCAACTGGAACTGACAGATGGCCGGCAGATTTCGTTCCATGCCTCGGGCGAACAGTCCGCAGACGGTTTGGCGTCATCTGCCGGCAATCAATAAAAGTTGGGTGATGGCATGCAGCCTGGAGGAAGCACCAAGTTCTGATGGCGGTTCTGCCTAGCCCGGCTGGATCAGTTGCCGGGTTGCGCCGGTTTGTGGGGAAAGGGGAGCTTGGCCGCCAGCAACGAGCGAGAGCGATTTTTAGAGGCTGTAATCCACGTGGAGAGCACATGGCCTGCATTTATATGGCGTGCAGGGCTTGGCAAGCGGGGGACAGGTGGATACACTGTGCGGCTCGTTTTGCAAGGAGTTTCGACCGTGTACGCCATCATCGAAGACCGTGGCACGCAGATCAAAGTCGCACCTGGCGATGTCCTGGACATCGATTTGATGCCGCTGGAGAGCGACCAGTTCCCGCAGAAGGTAACCTTCGACCGCGTCCTGCTGGTCGGCGGCGAAAACGGCGCGGCGGGCACGATCGGCACACCTTATGTGAATGGCGCATCGGTTGACGCGGAGATCATCGAGCGCGTCCTGGGCGAAAAGCTCGATGTCATCATGTACAAGCGTCGTAAGGGCCAGCGCCGCAAGAAGGGGCACCGCCAGAGTTACCTGCGGGTGAAGATTACCGGCATCAACAGCTAAGCGGCCGCCTTACTTCTTATTGTTCCAAACGTACCGGGTTCGTCCCAGCGCATCGGTGACAAGCTGGCTTGCAGCGCGTCGCATCTGCTGTGTTCGCTGCGCGTTGTGCGTGGCGGTCAGCGTGCCGGTGATCTGTCCCGGGCTGAGCAAATCGGCAAATCCGGGGGTGGCTTCAAGCAACTGAATTGATGCGTCGCGGATGGTGAGCGTCAATGCACTGACGCCGGGATCATTGTTGGGCAATGCGAAACCCGCGCCGCCGTAAACACCCACCTCGCCATTGGCAATGACGACGTACCGGATGATCGCGTTGGTGGAGGAGGGGTCCATTGGCGTCATCCCCGCTTTGGGCAGCCAGATGACGTCAACGTGCAGAATCTGTCCGGAATCGATTTCACCGCTGAGCAACTTGTCCAGCGGCACATCGCAAAGCATGAACGTGGCTTCGCCGGTCGGATCGTGCGCGTAATACGCCGTTGTAAAATTGGCTGACAGCACAACCGGTTCATCGCTGAGCGAGATTGCCTGAATTGATCCGGGCGATCCCAATAGTGAACCTGGCAGCGAACATCCCGCCAAGCTGCATAAGAGCGCAGGAACGAGCAGCATCAGCCAGACGGGCACGCGCACACCGCTGAGCAACAAGCGTTTGGGGAGCGCTTGCGCGGTTGCTGACTGGTGCGTCGTGCGTTGATGCAATCCTGCCACGTACCCGTACTTCCTGTTCACGCCCGACCGCCGGGGTATTGGCCGAGGCTGCGACGCTGCTCGAGCAATTCACCGATTTCGATTGTCGCTGGATCCTCGACGCCGTTGACCGACGCAGGTCGGCGGCTGATCACTTCCGAGTCAATACCCAGACACGCGAGGCTGTCGCGCTCGACAATGCCTCTGATCTGCGATCGGGGCACCGATGGCAACTGCGTTCCGTGGCTGTAGGAGTTCACGCTGTACATTGCCTCAATCGCCTTGGCGGGCGTATCGAAGGGGAAGCCCGATCCGAACAGCAGCTTGTTCATCACGCCAAGACTCGTTGCAGTGAGCAGGGCGTTGTACAGTTGCCACGGCCGCGACGCCACGCCGGAGATATCCGCGTACATGCTGGGATGCTTGCCCAGCATCACAAGGGTTTCGTCAATCCACGGGAACCCAAGCTGGCTGATGACGATGGGCAGTTTTGGGAAGCACTGAGCGACTTCATCCCACAGAAACGGCTGGCCGAACTCCATAACCGCGCTGGGCGTGAGCGGTTCGAACGAGGTGACGAACACCGGCAGGGCAAGCTCGGAACACATTTCATACACCCGCATCGCCTCGGAGTGCGAAGGGTGAAAGCCCTGACAGGCCGGCGACACGCTGACGCCGACAAGCCCGAGACTGTGAGCATGCTGAACCTGATCAAGCGCGTCGCGGGTCATCGGATCGATGCCGGCGATTCCGATCCGGCGGCGCGGATCGCGGCTGACGAATTCCGCCACGAGTTCGTTGGGAATTTCAGCGCCGAGCCGGTGTGAACGGAATCCGAAGACGAATGAGCCGTCAACGCAGCTCATTGCGCGTTCGTGCTGGCTGACAAACGCTTCAAGCGGGATCAGACGTTCATGTGAACGGGAACGAATGCAATCGGCAATCTCGCGGCCGAGTTGATCGAGCGAGGACCAGATATATGTGCGAACATCAAGGATCATACTCGGGCCCCAAAATGCATCGAGGAAACCATGGCCGCCATTCTAGCGTTCATGTCGTCTAAGTCACAATGCCGGCATGATAATTCCCAGAAGGGAAGGGATATCAGGCTCAGGCCTGCAATTCCGCAGCGAGCCGTCACGCTCGACCGGGGCGGCTTGCCGCAGCTACCGAGCATGAAGCCGATGCGCCAGCGTGCCTGCGGCACAGTGAGCGCACCATCCCAAATTCACAACGCCGCCTCGTGAAGCTCTACCCGCCGGCCGGGCAAGGTGAGGGGCGGCCTGCTCCTGAAATCGGTCTTCCCACATCCGATAATCTGGATTGTTCTGTGTATAGCTGTAATTGCTCTCAATGAGCTTGAGCACGGCCTTGAACCGGTTCTCCGGATTGGGGTGCGTGGACAGCACTTCCCAGGCCGGTCCGCCGCCCTCATCGGCCAGAATGCGAAGCACCTGCGCCATACCCATCGGGTTGTATTGGGCTCGAGTCATGTACCGCAGGCCTTGTACGTCGGCCTCGCGTTCCTGATCGCGGCTAAAACTGAGCAGATACCCCTGACTGAACAACTCCGCTGCCGCCAGGGCGAGCTGTGATTCGGTGAGCTGACCGCCGAGCGATAAGCCAAACTCCAGCGCTGTGGCACGGCTGATTCGCTCATCGACATGTCGCCCGGTGACGTGGCCGATTTCGTGTCCCAATACGCCAGCCAGTTGCGCCTCATTGTCGAAACGCTCCAGCAAACCGCGGCTGATAAACACTTTACCGCCCGGCAACGCAAAGGCGTTGATGACGTCGGAATCGAGCGTGAAGAACTCCCAGTCCAGACGCTGAAACTCCGGCTCTACTTGCTGCACCAGGTCGCGTCCGACGCGCTGCACGTATGAGCGCAACTCAGCTGACGGAACCACGCCGCCGTATTCTTCAATGAGCTGGGGCGTTGCCTCCACGCCCATTGCCTGAACCTGGTCCGATGAAACGACAATAAACTGCCTGCGACCGGTGGCGGGGTTGACCGTGCAGGCGGCGACAAAGCTCATGCATGTCAACAGCAGTGCGATGGCCCGTGCGCGCATGTGTTTCTCCAATTTCAGTATGGGACGTGCTGGTTCGCTATGATCCATGATATGACCCGCACGCGTTCTGAGTCATTCAACGAGCCAGCCGCCTCCGGTGCAACAGCGCCTAGCACCGACGTTGCGTGGTCGCTGGCCGATCTGAAATCCAACCCGCATACCGTACCCGACAAGGCCCAGCGCGTGCGCAGAATGTTTGCCGCCATCGCGCGAAGTTACGATCTGAACAATCGCCTGCATTCATTCGGGCGTGATCAATCATGGCGGCGGCGGGCTGTTCGATTATGCGAAATCCGCCCCAGCGATCATGTGCTTGATGTTGCGTGCGGCACGGGCGATCTGACCGAAGCTTTTGCGCGTGCTCGACCGGCTTCCGTCACCGGGTTGGATTTCACGCAGGAGATGCTCGAGATCGCCCAGGTCAAGGCCCAGCGGCGACTTGCGAATCGTCCCGGCATTCCCATGCCGCGTTATGTGCAAGGCGATGCCATGGATCTGCCGCTGCCTGACGCCAGCGTTGACGTGGTGTCGATCGCCTTTGGCATTCGCAACGTGGCGGAACCGGAACGGGCGCTGCGGGAGTTTCGTCGGGTGCTTCGGCCGGGCGGCCGGCTCGTGGTTCTGGAGTTCAGTCGCCCCCGTCATCGCGTGATAAGCTGGCTCAATGATCTGTATACCGCGCGAATCATGCCGCTGACCGCAACGTTGATTGCCCGCGACCGCTCGGGCGCATATCGCTATCTGCCTCAGTCGGTTGCCACGTTTTTTCAGCCGGCGGAATTTATCGCCTTGCTGGAACGATGCGGCTTTAAACGGGTGCAGACACAGCCGATGACCTTCGGCGTATGCACGGCGTATCTGGCGCACGTGCCACGCTGACGCGACTACAAATCCCGATCTCAACTCCGGTCCCGACCTCGAGCATCACCGAGCCGGCGCTGTTCCGCAGAATGCATTGAATTCAGGCGATTCGCGCGATGCACACGCCGTTGATTCGGCTTCAGAATCAAAGCTGCGATGCACTTGGTCGCAATGCCGAACAACCCTGCCAATTCTCAAAATAACGCTGAATTATCGGCACTGCGCAGCAAGTTACGGTCAAGCCGGACTCGTTGGGAACCGATGAAACTGTAACGATTGCCACGCTTCAAGCACCACGTCGTTTGCTGAATGTGCAGGAGTATCCGATGGCCGGCATCAAGGTCCTCATCGCTGATGACGAATCTCATGTCACTTACATGCTGGCGATGAAGTTCAAGCGTCCGGAGGTTGAGGTGCTGACAGCCAACGATGGGGAGGAGGCTTATCGACTGGCCTGCACACACCGGCCGAACCTGATCGTGACCGATTTTCAGATGCCGGTGCTGACCGGATACGAGATGGCGGTCAAGCTGCGCGAGAACGTTGAGACGACAAACATTCCGCTGATCATGCTTACCGGACGCGGCCACCGGCTCAGCCCGACGGACTTGGCCAAGACCAACATTCAGCACCTTGTGCCCAAGCCGTTCAGTGCACGCGATCTGCTGGAGCGGGCTGCGGAATTCATCAGCGTCTATCAGAACAATGCGGTCGATGTCAGATGCGGCCGGACGGGGACAACGGCGGCGTGAACGGCGAAGAAGCAGATCAACTCAATACGGGTGTCCACAAAGCTCTATTGGAGCGGTGCGGTGCGCTGCATATTCCATTGTGGCGTTTCGATTCCTCCGGCAACGCAGTCAGCGAGCCGGACATGCCCGCAGCAGATGCACTGCGCACACCGGCGATGCGACGCCGCTTGGCTGAACTGGTGCGAGAACACGTCGGACATCAGGCGCAGGCGATTACGGCGTGCGACGGCTGCAGCGCGATTCTTATGCCGGACTGGGTCGGATCGCAACTGCTTGGCACAAGCGTTGCGATGGTGATCGAAACAAAGGCCGTTGATACGAAAGCGTTTCAGGCGCTGTGTGATAGTCCTCGCTTCGGGAGTGCTGACAACACGCGCAGCGTTATTGCTCCATTGCTCCGAGAAACGCAGCGCGAGGCAGACCACGTCATCACGATGCTGAAGTGGATGCATGCCGATCTGGTGGAAGCTACTCGCCAGAGGAAAACGCTCGATCAGTTCGGCGAAAAACTTGTGCAGTCGTATGAGGAAACCAATGCGATGTTCCGGCTTGCCCGCTACATCAATTGCGTTGATGATCCGCACGCCCTCATGCATCTGATCTGCCAGCAGCTTCACGCTATTTTTCCATTCCGATGGATTGCAGTGGGGTTCAACCGGTGCAGCCTGGGCGTGCCTGAGTTGACCGGCCGGGTCATCACCGTCGGAACGATTCCCTGTGCGGAAGACGCGTTCCGTGAGCAGCTTGAGCATCTGATCAACCGCTGGACCGTCAACGACTGGACGCGATTCCTTACGCCGGAGACAAGCGAGTTGGCAGCTCTCGTCGGTTCGGAAGTCGTTGCCGACCCGATTGCGCATGACGGTCATGTCGTTGGCGTGCTGGTTGCGGGCAACAAGACCGGCCCGGATGCGGATCTGAGCAGTCTTGAAACGCAGTTTCTTGATGCGACAGCGGACTTCCTCGGCGTATTTCACGAGAACCTGGCGCGATTTGCAGAACAGCACGCGCTGTTTCTGGGAACAGTCAAGGCGCTGACCGCCGCCATCGACGCCAAAGACCGCTACACCTTCGGCCATTCCGAACGCGTTGCGTATCTGGCTGCGCACATGGCTCGCGCGATGGGACTGTCGGCTGAAGAGGTTGAAAACTATCACATTGCAGGCTTGGTGCATGACGTGGGCAAAATCGGCGTGCCCGAGCAGATACTGTGCAAGCCCGCAAAGCTGACCGATACGGAATTCGAACAAATCAAACGCCACCCGCAAATCGGTTATCAGATTCTCAAAGACATCCCGCGCCTGACCAACATACTGCCCGGCGTGCTGTATCACCATGAACGGTGGGACGGCCGGGGCTATCCCGAAGGCCTGCAGGGCGAAAATATCCCCCTCATCGCGCGCGTGCTGGCGCTTGCGGATTCATTTGATGCCATGAGTTCCAGCCGTGCGTACCGCGCAGCTTTGCCGCGTGAGCGGGTGCTTGCGGAAGTTCAGCGCTGTGCCGGCATTCATTTCGACCCTGAACTGGCGGACATCTTCGTGCGGCTCGATCTGACTGTCTTCGACGAGATGCTGGCCAGGCATCAAAACATAACGCAGCAGGCAGCGTGAGCGGTCGATGATGCGTCCAGCGATTCGAATGTGCTAGGCCTGCCTTGCAGCGGCTATTCCACAACCTGTCGCCACGTACCTGAGACAGGCCGCATTTCAATATGCTCAAATCCGGGAGGAATGGCTTCGCCAGGATCGAAACCGGTATTGAACAGCAGCGTATTGTCGGAATGCAGGGTTCCTCCCACAATCAGGCGGTCAACACTGATCGGCGATTCGTTCTTTAGATTTCCCGACACATACACCAGCCCCATGATGCGGTTGGGGTAAGTGTCGTTGGTGTCCGCATCTGAATCGCCTGCTGGATAAGGGTAAGGAGAACCCAACGGGTTCAGATTGATGTGGAAATCACTCTCACGCAGGTTCGCATCTGACAACTTGAATGTGATATCGCCACGAACCATCAGGCTTGGATAATGCGCAACAGCAGGCGCGATGTGAACCGAATGTTCAATCCTTGAACCTGAACCCGGATGCAGCAGCACCAGTGTGCCCACGATTCTGCACCGTGAAATGGTGATGCGGTTGCCTTGGCAGTCGATGATGTAGATGCCTTCCGGATTGGTTGCGCCTCCGAATGGATTGCTGGCTGGACTCAACAGCGCTCTGTCGATTTTCCAGCCGGCTGCCCACATTGCAGATGCGCTGATCGGCGTGCCGCGTTCGAGGTAGTACTCGAAGACCGAATTGTCGGGAAGCGCACGCGGATATGCTCCGCTTGCTGTTGGCCCTGAATAGGTTCCGCCTGTGATCGCCTTGCCCGCCTGCGCTTCAGCCTGCACGGTTGTTTTGCTGCTTGTTATGTTTTGATTGGCAGCGATGACCGCTCCAGCCGGCCCGACACTTCCGCCGGCCAAAACGATGTTCGATCCGGCACATGCTGCGACGTTCAAGCAGGTGAGCGGTTCAACATGGGCGGATAATGTGACCTGAACCATCTGGCGGGCGTTGCCCTTGCGGCCGATGCCGGTGACGATCACCGAGCTGAATTTTGATTCATCAAGCGAGCCGTTGGGGTTGACGACTTCGACGTCAAAGGCGCCTTGGCCGATTGGCTGGTTGCTGATCCACAGTCCGTTGGAGCGATTGGTGCGCCAGTTCGGATCGCGCGCGATGTACCACTGCGCGATTTCGATGGCGGCGTTGGCGTATCGCCTGGCTTCTGCAGTATCCGATTCCTGGCCGGCAACTCGCGCCTGCACCCGCGACACTGCGATGCCCGCAGCGCTGATCATGAACACCATCATTGCAATGCCAAGCACCAGCACATATGCGCTGCCCCGGCGCTGACGCAGCGTTCGTCGTCGGAGGCGCAGTAAACCACCGGCATTCAATGGCCGCATCACCGTTGCACAGGCGTCGTTGCCTGCGCCGGGCGCATTTGTCGCAGCGATGAATCGTGCTGGTTCATGAGCGGACCGATCCAGTGATTGTTCATGTGCCTGCATCGATGCAGTTCCTTTGTGCGCTGGATCATCAATTGGCAGCATCGGTTCGCACCGCCACGCATTTGGCCAGTTGCCTGCCCTGATATCGAACCGTTACGATGATTTGCTTGACGCCCGTGTCCACGGCAAGAGGCTTATCCATTTCAAGTGGGCTTACCCAGTGCACTGCCACGGTTCGTTCCCAGCCCGCAAAGCCGCTCATCGGCGTTCCATCGGAAGTCTGGGGCGGCGATTCGGACCAGTTGTGATAGTCATCAACATCGTTGAACGTCACCTTGAATGTCGGGCTTTCGCCTGCATCGCATCCGATGGCAGTGGCGACGATGCCTGGATGTCGATATGCCTTCGCAAGCACCTCCTCCATCATTGTTTCAGCCAGGAACTGCGCTGTGGATCGCTGAGCAGCGCTGTACTGAATCACTCGAGACGTGCCAGCAACCTGCAGCGCAGCAACCAGAATGCCGCCGACAATCAGAACCGACATCATCGCTTCGATCAGCGTAAAGCCCGCAGCATGACGCCAGCGTCGAAGAATTTTGTTTCTGCTGCGTTGAAGAGTCATGACGACGGCACCTCCGGTCTGTTCGCCAGATGAATCGCCATATTGATGTCATCAGCAGCGTTTCTACTGCTGCGCAATCTGCAATGCACGACGTCGAGACGGCGTCGGACAGCTTCCGGATCTTTCGTCTTGATTTTCCCGTAGACGGAATGGAGCATCTGATACGGCGCTTGTGAAGACCACGACAGGCCGTTGTTCGAGGTCGTCAGCATGTTCGAGCTGAAAAGGTTCAGGCTGAGGCTTCGTTCAATGTCGCACGACTCTGAGCCGTTGGCCCATTGAAAGACGATGCACGCGCCGCCGCTGGGAGGCAGGTCCCCGCCATTTGTGAAACTCACCTCATGCCACCGGAACGACGATGAGAGCGAATTTTCGTATAGCCGTGACTGATCAAGTACGACCTGGCTTGGCGATTTGTTATAGGGAAGCCGCACCTGCACGAGCGTTTCGCCATTTGCCCCTCCGTTCTGACGCGCTCTGAAAAGTACGCGTGTGATCCGCCAGGCGTGAGTGCCTGCAGGCAACGTCGGCTCGACGAACAACGCGACCCAGTTGTTCGCTCGAACGCTGACAGGACCGGGAAGCAGCGAATGGGTGTATTGATGCAGCAGCAGCTCCTCACCTTCTGAATAAGTCCGCGGGAGCTTTTCTTGAGTGATGTCGAACTTGAACTGCAGATTCTCGACCGCATCGATGAGAATCATTTCGTCGCTGTCATTGACCTGGCGCAGCAGGGGAGCGCCGGAATGGCCTGCCCAGGCGTAGCGAATGGTTTCGTTTTCGCCGTCGCCGTTGCGGTCCGCCACGGTGAAGATCACTTCAGCAGCGCTGAGCGTGATAATGTCAACGGCATATTTCAGATCCGAGGCGAGCAGTTCAAGCGCACGATGGGCCGCAATCTGCCGTGCAGGCCGACTTGTGCTGTCGGGCGCAGCGTTGGCGGCGATCAGCATGGCTGACTGCGCTCCGATGAGGATCACCGAAAGAATCACAATGCTGAGCACAAGCTCCAGCAGCGTGAACGCGGGGCGCAGATGAACATGTCGCACTGCTCGATTCATCTGATGCTCGTCGCTCCAGTGTCAGCATGAACGATGACAGTGCGGGTGATCGCGCCGGATTGCACAGCAATCGTGTATTGATCATCCGGCATGCCGAAGCCGTTGAATGTGATCTTCAGCTTGGTTGCGGTCTTGTTGTTTCCGCCTCTGTTGTGTTGCGTGGCTTGTATCTTCAATTGGCTCGCCCGGTAAGGGGAATCCGTCAGGTTGACGAGATACGGCTTTTGAGGCTGATCCGGATTCGATACGTTGATCAGCTCATACCGGCAATGTTCCATATCAAACTGCACGGTGCGTGAGCGACTTTCAGTTCGGGCGATGCGCTGCGCAAGCTGAAGATCCGCAGCAATGCGACGCGCAGCGAGATCGGCACGGTATCGGGCCATTGCATTGGCGTAACGAGGCGTTGCGATGGCGGCCAGCGTGGCCATGATCGTCAGGACCATGACCAGTTCAAGCAGGCTGAACCCGCGGCGCAGCGGTTGCGCGGCTCGAAGCGTTGCACTGTTGAACGTCACGCTGCTGATCCTCGTTTGATCGCCGTGCCTGGCGAGACTTTTCCGGAAAAATGAAAATGCTCGCTGACCGCCATCTGGCAGCCGGCGAGCATTCATTGATCGGCACACGCCGCCCGAGGAAGAACCGTCGGTATGCGGCAGGCAGCCGGGCTGCCGTTTTTTGCGTCTTAGTATGTGTTGTACTTCACGCCGCGGGCATCAACTTCCTGATCGTCGGTATTGGCGCGGATCGTTCCCGAAGCGGCATCGTAAATCCAGCCCACGCCCTGACCATCAGCAGCGGCAATACCGGTTGCGCCTTTCTTCGCGCCGACCGGCAGGGCCGGCACCTTGCGCAGGTATGGGCCGTAGATAAAGGTCGTCGTCTTGGTGGCGTTGGTGTTGCCTTTTTCGTCGGTGTAGGTTGTGAGCTGCTCCACGATGTCATCGATCGTGGGGTACAGGCCGCCATGCTCGGTCTGATACAGATCAATTGCCCCGCGAAGCACGGCCAGGTTGGCTGTAAGGGCGGAATCCGCCGCACCTGCTGCGCCGCGGCTCATGCGCGGAATGGCAATGGCGCCAATGATCGCGATGATCACCACCACGATCACCAGCTCGATCAGACTGAAACCTTTTCTCTTCGTTGTTCGCATACGCATCTGCGGCCTCCGTGCGTCAGGTCCATTCAAAAACAAAGATTCAAGTTGCGACTATGACATCGGCCATTCCCGGCGCCCGCTTCAGGTGATAAAAAACTTTCCGATGAGATAAGCCCGTAAAGCCCGTTCATGTGGGGCTGATTCAACTGCAGTGCATCACCGCTTTCATTCAGCGCGAGTGATGGCGCCATCGAGGTGGCTGCCGGCAAGCTGCACCGCCAGTTCGACGCGCAGGTCGCCGAGTTCGAAGATTGCGGAGCGTTCGCTGATCGCAGTCAGCGTGAACCCGTCAATCTTCTGGCCCAGCCGCAGCATCTGGCCGTCAACGACAGCGTAGCCGCTTTGACCGGTTCCCATAACGGCGGTGAGTCGATGCTGCTGTTGGAACTGCTCGGCAGGCGAGGGGCCGACGGGCACTGCCTCTTCCATTGCAGGCAATTGTTCCGGCTCGGGCGCGACGTACCACCCAGGCCAGAACGCATCGGAAACGTGCGATAAATCAAAGCTTTCGAGCTGCGCGATTTGATCGAGCCGTTGCGCAATAACTGTGCTGATGCGGGCGGGCACAGCTGCGGATTGTTTGGCTGCGTTCGATTTGCTGCCCTCGTCGCCCGATGCATCAATCGCAAATTCGCTGGTGTCAGCCGTGACCATGCCCGGAGCAAAAAACAACCGGTCGGCTGCCAGGGCAAGCGCAGCCAGTACAGCAACGGTGGCAAATGCCTTTTGCTGCTTCGTCAACATCATGGCCGATTGAACCTGACGATACATTCGCCCCGCGTGCAAGCCGCAACATCAATTTTTTGCAGCAGAACTGAGTGCCGGAGCCGCATACCACGTCAAGTCAAACGTAAACGTCGTGGCGGCTGTGGGATCGCCTGGATTATCGGAGAGGTCCAGCGTGGTGACGCCAGTGTCGGGATACTGCTTTTGAAGCGCATGAAGAAACGAGGTGCAGGCCTGATATGAACCCTGCCCGGCAAGATGAATCGGCACCAGTTCGAACCGCTCGCCCGATTCGATCGTGCCCGTTCGCACCGTTTCCACCGCCAGACCGTGCGATGCTGCCAGTTCGTTCAATGCAGCAAGCCGCTGATTGGAATGATGCGAAGGCAGCAGCGTAAGTGTGCTGGCCCCGGCTGCGTCGCGAAGCAGCGCCAGTTCGCTTCGCAATTGCTTGATCAACTCGTTGGCCTCAGCGGTCTTGCTTCGGCTTTCCGCCAGAATCTGGTGCTGTTTGGCGACCTCGTGCTGAGTCTGCATAAGCGGTTGAACAGCAAAGAGGTAGCCTGCGCCTGTCAGCGCAAGCGTCACGGCAGCGCCGATCGCATGCACAGGCCAGCATGTTGCATGGGAACGCTGCGATCGGGTCATGGGGTCATCTTCTCCTTCGAGCCGTCCATCAGGCATTCGAGGCGAAACGCGATGGCGTCAGAATCAAGGAACGGTTCACGCCGCGTTTCAATCAGCCTTACCTGATCAAATAACTGGGTCTGTTCAAGCCGCAGGACGAACTGCGTCACGCTCGTCTGCGATCGTCCCAGGCCCGCTGCATGCAGCGTGAAGCCATGCGCGCCCGGCGGCAATAGGGGATCGTTTGACGAATTGCCCGCAGGAGTGATGAGCCTGGGCGCAGCAGACTTATTTCGAATCGGCGCGATGGCGCAGCTTCGCAGTACGATTTCCGAATCGGTCAGATCGGCCAGCAGCGACAGCAGAACGCTCCAATCCGGCTGCGGCCCAACAGCGTTGTTGGACTCCCACGTCTGCCTGGCCTGCTGCAACTGTGTACGCAGCTCTTTGATTGTCGATTCTGAACGCTCCAGTTCGCTGCGAGCTGCAGCAACCTGCCGGGTCAGCGCATCATTGTCAAATGCCCAAAGCATTTTGGCGATGACGATGACGATAAGAACAATTGCTGCATACGCAGACGACGCGCCAATCCAGAATCGCACCTGCACCCGGCGCCTCCGGGCGTCTCGTCGCGCAACTGGAATGAGATTGACGCTTGTCATCGTGCGATCATCCTTCCGGGTGCTGTGCAAGGCCTATCGCCAGCGTCAGTGCAGGCGAGGCGAACGAAGCGGCAACGGGAGCAACTGCAACGCCAAGTTGCGCTGGATCGACCACAAGCGACGATATCTCCAGCGATGCGTCGAGCAGTTCGGTCAGGCCCGGCATTGCTGCGCCATCGCCCATGATCAGCAGTTGATCGGGAGCTGCTCCGAAACGATGGGTTGCATACGACAGCGAGATGCGCACTTCGCGAACAAGTTCATCGAAATGCGCGGTAATCGCGCTTTGAGCGTCGGCAACGATAGCATCGGCGGACGCGTCTGATTCACATTTCGGCCGCACCCCCGCAGTCGAGAGGGCATAATCGACAACATCGGTATCAAGTTTCGTCAGCGAAGCGACAGATTCGTGCAGCGACTTGAGGCCGGCTTCAGCAAGCACGCGCTCGTACACCACTACATTCTGATGCAAAAGCACCAGTACGGCTGAATCCCATCGCAAATTGAGCAGCGCAGCCTGCCCTGATTTTGCATGGATATGGCGCTGACACGCCCGGGCCATCGCCCAGCTCTCGATGTCAAGCGCCACAACGTCAAGTCCCTGTGATTCAAACGCATCAAGCAGCGCGTGCGCATCGGATTGCTCACACCCTGCAGCCATGACCTGCGTTGTGTCGCTGGCTCGGTTGCGCGCGGGAAGATCCCAGAAGGAAAGTTCAATGCTGCTGGGATCGGTGCGGTGAATGCCCGCCAGTTCAGTGCGGGCGATCTGCGCAAGAGGCGCGCCGGAACTTGCCGGCGGCAGCTCAAGCACGCTGGTCATCAGTTTTTGGTTCGGTACCGCCAGCACAACGCGATTGCCATGGAAGCCTTGCCGATACAGCACGTCAATCAGCCGCTGAACTTCAAGAGCGCTGATGTCAGCATTGGGCTGTGCTCGAGAGAATACCGCGGCGGCTTCAATCGTCTGCTGCGCCGGATCGCCGGCCAGCTGCACGGCTGCGATCGAGCGGCCGTCAACATCGATGCCGATGGAGGTTCGACTGATTCGTCGCAGGCGATTCATCATGCGCCACCTCCGCCAGCCATTGCGGTCAGATCGAATAACGGCATGAACATGCTCAACGCAACCAGACCCACCAGAAGCCCCAGCACAATCAATATGATCGGTTCGATGATGCTGGTGAGCGACTTGATGACGACCTCGTTTTCTTCATCAAGAAAATCCGCAATGCTCAGCAGCAGCGGCGCGACCTGGCCGGTCTGTTCGCCGTTGCGTATCGCTTCGGTGACATAGCTGTTGATAAGCGAACTCCTGGCGAACGCGGAACTGATGTTTTCGCCCTTGGTGACAGCCTCCTCGGCCTGATCAATGAGATCGGCATAGCAACTGTTGCCTGTCGCTTCCCTGGTCAGCGCGAGCGCTTCCAGCAGCGGCACATGACTTTCAATCAGAACGCCCAGAACGCGAGCGATGCGCGCTGTGATGAAGCTTCGCACAATGCGGCCGAACTGCGGCAGGCGGATCACCATGTTGTCCAGCGCGCGCCGGCCGGTTGGGCTGGACAGCCAGATTTTCGCGCCAATGCCGCCGCCGAGAGCTGTGCCGATTATCACCCACCAGTAGCCGCGCACAAAGTCGCTGATTGCCAGAAGCACCTGCGTGGAAGGCGGCAGGGCGGCGTCAAGCGTGTCATACAGGCCGGTGAAGCGCGGCAACAGCACGCCGATCATCAAGCCAAGTACGCCGACCGCTACAGTCAGCAGCAGGCATGGATAGGTAAGCGTGCTGGCAATTGAGCTTCGTACTTTGAGCTGCTGTCGCGTCAGCGCCGCAAGGCGATTGAGCATGGCGTCAAGATTGCCGCCGGATTCACCCGCTGCGATCAGACTTCGATAGATGGTGTCGAAACACCGGGGATGTTCGCTCATCGCCTCAGCAAGTGTGGAGCCTTCTTCAACCTTTGCGCGAACGTCGCCGATGATCGCTTGCCACGTGGCGTCCCGCGCCTGTCGCTCCAGCGCCATCAGGCCCTGCAGCAGCGGCGTGCCGGTGGCTACCAGAACCTGCAACTGGCGGGTGAACATGGCAAGGTTCTTCAGCCGATGGCGAGGCGTGCGGTCGGCCGTCGCCTTCGCATCAGATGCTTTCGCATGATCCGAAGGCATGATCTCGGTCACGTACAGACCCTGTCGGCGCAATCGTTCAGTCGCCTCGTGCGAGTCCGCCGCTTCGATGGTGTCGGTGACGGCCCGGCCGGTACGATCAAAGGCTTGGTAGGCCAGCTTCATGCAGCCTCCTTGCCGGCGACGTCGGCGTCAGTGTCAGTATCAATGTCGGCGAGCGGCGACGTTCGGATCGGCTGCAATGGCTCAGCCTCATCTTCGATGTGCGTAGCGCGCAAGACTTCTTCCAGACTGCTCTTGCCCGCAAGCGCGACCAGCACGCCTTCCTCGCGCAGCGTCAATCCGCCGTCGCGCGTGAACTGGGCTCGCAGTTCATGCGCCGGTATGGCGCGGTGAATCATGCGGCGAAGCTCGCCTGTCACCTCCATGACTTCGTAAATGCCCATTCGCCCCTGGAAGCCGCTGTCATGACACTGCGGACAGCCCAGGCCCTTGCGAAAGGCCCGGCCGGTTTTGTCTTCCAGTCCGGCATCGCGAAGTACCTGCTCGGTGGGGTAATACTTTGTGGTGCAGCTTGGGCAGATGGTGCGCACCAGACGCTGGGCCACGACGCCGTTGAGCGCGCTGGAAAGCAGATACGGCTCGATGCTCATGTCGATAAGCCGCGCTACTGTGCCCGGCGCGTCATTGGTATGCAGCGTGGCGAGCACGAGGTGTCCGGTGAGTGCAGCCTGCACGCCGACGCGCGCGGTTTCCTCATCGCGAATCTCGCCGATCATGATCACGTCCGGGTCCTGGCGCAATATGCTGCGCAACGCACGGGCGAATGTCATGCCGATGGATGCCTGGACTTGAATCTGATTGATCAGATCAAGCTGATACTCAACAGGGTCTTCGACCGTCACAATGTTGAGTTCGGGGCTGCGCAGCAGGTCGAGCGCCGAGTACAGCGTTGTCGTTTTGCCGCTGCCGGTCGGGCCGGTGACCAGCACAAGGCCGTGCGGCTGCTTGAGCATGCGCTGAAACGCCTGCAGCGATTCTTCGCGAAAGCCCAGGTTCTCCATGCGCACGTTCAGGTTGGCCTTGTCGAGAATGCGCAAGACAAGCTTTTCGCCCAGAAGCGTGGGCATGCTGGAGACGCGCAGGTCAATCTCGCGTCCTTCGGCGACGATGCGCACGCGGCCTTCCTGCGGCAGGCGTTTCTCGGCAATGTCCATTTTGCCGATGACTTTCACGCGGCTCACAATGGCAGCGTGCATTCCCGGCGGAGGCTTCATCAAATCGCGCAGCACGCCGTCGATGCGATAGCGGATGCGCGTGCCTTTTTTGTCCGGCTCAATGTGAATGTCGCTTGCGCGATCCTTCACCGCAGTGAGCAGCGCGACGTTCACAAGATTGACGATCGGGCTGCCCGCGACAAGATGGTCAAGATCGGTGGCGGGACCGTCGTCAATCGTTTCGCGTTCGATGACTTCAACATCGGATTCAGCCAGCGACGCCAGAAAGCCGTCGACGTCGATGTCGCCGCCCGCGTATTTCTTGATGTACTCGCAAATGTTGGCTTCCAGCGCGAGCACGGGATGAATCTTGCAGCCGGTCAGCGTGCGCAGGCGGTCGATGGTGGGCAGCGATTGCGGCTCGGCCATCGCCACCGTGAGCGTACCGCGCACCTTGAACATCGGCAGCGCTTTCAGACGCAGCGCTTCCTCTTCGCCGATGAGTTTGATTAGTGACGGGTCAATCAAGCCGTGACGGAGTTGGCAGCCGCGAATGCCCAGGCAGCGGGCGAGCGTGCGCACGAGCACGGTGCTGCTGATCACACCTTGCTGCAGCAGCATTTCGCCCAGCATCGCGCCGGTCATGCGCTGCTGCGACAGGGCACGATCGAGCTGCTCCTGCGAGAGCACGCCCTGATCGACCAGCGCTTCGCCGAACCGGATTTTTTGTGGCGGCTTCGTCGTCACAGGAAACTTCTCACTGCCGTTTGAACGTCCTCAAACTGTTCGAACATCGATGCCAGATCGGTCAGGTCCAGTACTTCGCGCACGGTGTCGTTGACGCAGCAGAGCTTGAGGGCCTGGCCGGATTTGCTCATCTCGTCGGTGACATCCACCAGCACTTCCAGCCCGCAACTGTCAACGTAGGGAATCGCTGATGCATCGAGCACAAGGCGGCCCATCGTTTGGCTGAGTTCTTCCAGCAGCCGCGTGCGCACAGCGTCGGCATCGGTCTGAATGAGCGGGCCTTGCGGTCGCAGCACCTTTACGGCGCCGTGTCGCTGTTCATGAATTTCCATGGTCAAGCCTCCCCCTCGCAGCGCATCGGCGCGTTCTCGCATCTGAACGCATCGATTGCTGATGCCGACATTCCATGCCAAAGTCCCGAATCAACCTTCATGGCCTGTGCCCGTTGCCTATGCCGCCTGCTTCAAGTTCGGAATCGTGAGAGTGAACGTTGTGCCCTGATCGATCTGCGATCGCACGGTGATGTCGCCGCGGTGCAGTCGAATGACTTCGCGGGCCAGCGCCAAACCAAGGCCCGAACCGGTAATGTTGGCGATGCGCTTATCCTTGGAGCGATAGAACTTTTCGAAAACCAGTTCGCACTCCTCTTCATTGATGCCGATGCCGGTGTCGCTGACTTCGACGGAAAGCTGATGCTCGTCGGCTTCGACAGTGACGGTGACGGTGCCCTTGGGCGGCGTGTATTTGAGCGCATTGCCGATGAGGTTGTGCAGCGCAAGGGTGATCTTGTCGCGATCGCCCAGAATCACCGGCAACTTGGGAGGCAGGTTGAAGACAAGCTCGATCTCCCGCTCCTTGGCCTGGGCTTCGTAATCGTCGCGAAGCTCATCGAAAAGCGTCTCCAGCCGCACATCACTCTGACGAAGTTTGAGCGTGCCGGCTTCGATCTCCGCAACCGAAAGCATGTCGCCGACGATGCGCTCAAGCCGGCGCGATTCCTGATTAATGACGTTAAGGCACTTGGCCAGCATGGCGCTATCGCGATCACCTTCTTCCAGGGCGCTTTCCGTATACAGGCGAATGTTCGTCAGCGGCATACGCAGCTCATGCGTCGCCTGAGCAACGAACGCATTTCGAGCTTCTTCAGCCAGGCGCTGCTGCGTGACGTCTTCCACAATCACCATGGCGGCTGCTGCATCGCCTCGACGCACCGGCCGGATGCCGAAGCGCAGTACGCCGTTGCCTGCTTCTGCGTCCTGACGTATTTCCACCGTGGTTCGACGGCGCAGTGACCCGTCAACGACAGCACGCACCGCATTGAGAATGTTTTCATCGCTCACGCAGTCGGCAATTGCGCGGCCGATGAGATCCTCGCGTTTGGCGCGCATGAGCACTGCTGCTGCGCCATTGGCGTATCGCACGCGGAGATTTTCGTCGATCAGCAACAGGCCCTGCCACATCGCATCGCATGCGCCTTCGAGATCGCCGCCACGGTCGCGCTGCTGGATGCGTGAATCTTCAGCGCGATTGGCGAGAAGCTGCTTATTCAACTGCTCGCGATCGGCAAGCAGTTGGTTCCACGCCTCGGCTTCGACGCCCATGTCAGGGTTCACCCGCAGCGCTTCGATTGCCTGTTCTCCCTGCTGCATCGCCAGTAGCGCTTCGCCAATTGCGCCAATCGCCCGCAGGCGAGCGCGCATATGCCGATAGACAAGCAGCAGCGCAACGAATCCGAACGCGCCGATCACTCCCAGGCCGGCCTGCTTTTCCCAAAAACCAGCGGATATAACCGAGTCGGCAGGGGTCAATTCCAGGTAGGCCGTTCCGCGCCCGGGAATCGTCATGGCGAAGCGGTGCGACAACGAGCCATTTTCCTGATCAGACGACGCTGACGGGCCGGGCAATGTGCCAGTCCAGGCAGGGGGCGGCATTTGCGGTGAAATGCGCGACACGTCGGCGTCGGCAACATTGATCCCGTTGCTCAACATGACACGGCAGTCATCCAGCCCATACATGCGCGCCGCCTCGGTGATGAGACTGCGCAGACCGGTGATGTCATCGGCAGCCAGAAGCCGCTCGCTCGCCAGCGCGAGCATCTCGCCGGTGGCGTGAATCTGCTGATCCCGGGCAGCCTGCAGCGAATCGCGCTGCGTCTTCAGCGCCCAACCGGACGCAGCCGCCATCGCGCCAAGGAGAATCGCTGCCAGCGTCAGCCCCGTTGACGCAATGACCGACTCACCCCGCACAAGCAGTCGTCGGCTGAGGTTGGTCGTCGGGAACGCTATTTTGGCCATGTCAACAACGCCTCCAATTTGCGCGCATGGCAGGATGAACCTGGGTACGTTCACACGATTTACGAGTGATTTGGCAATGAGTGAACGCGGCCCTGCATTGTGTTTCTCGGCATGGTGAGGCGGCTGCTTGATTCCGGTAGCGATAAGGCGATGAAACGACGATGGTTCATCGAGCTTATTGGCAGCATGGAGCACGATGGGCTGGTTATCGCGCCACGTTTACAGCAGAAAAAGCCGGATACGCGATACGCGATGAACCAGCCGCAGGCAGTCGTGTTGTGATTCAGGCGGCCGGCCCATCAGGATGCGGGTATGATCGCCAAGTATGACAGCAGCGAATGGTCAGATAACCCTGCAGTTGGCGCACAGCCCCGATCCCGATGACGCGTTCATGTGGTGGCCTTTATTTGAACTGGACGGCCGACCGCCTCGACTGGATACCGGACGATATCGCTTCGTACCTGTGTGCGTGGATATCGAAACGCTGAACCATCAGGCTGAAACCGCGTTGTTTGAGATCACCGCCATCAGCTGCGCCCAGTATCCTTTTGTGAAGGATCGCTACGCGCTGACAGCCTGTGGCTCGTCGATGGGGGAAGGTTATGGGCCGAAGCTCGTCTCAAAACAGCCGCTTTCCACCGATGATTTCCATCGCCGCCGCGTCACCGTGGCAGTGCCGGGCACGCGGACTTCAGCATTCATGGCAGCCAATTTGATGCTGGGAGTGGGAAGCTTCGAGCATGCGGTGGTGCCGTTTGATCAGATCATTCATCGCGTGGCGGCTGGCGATTTTGATGCCGGGCTGGTCATTCACGAAGGGCAACTGACGTATCAGCAGGCAGGACTGCACCTGGTGGCTGACCTTGGCGAATGGTGGAGCCGGACGCACAACCTGCCGCTGCCGTTGGGAGTGAATGCAATTCGCCGCGATTTGGATGATATTCATGGCGAAGGCACGCTCGCCGAAGTGGCTGCGTTGCTGCTTCGCTCGGTCGAGTACGCCATGGAGCATCGTGACGAGGGCGTGGCCTATGCCCTTGGATTTGCCCGCGATATGGGGGCGGATTTAGCCGATGAGTTCATTGGTCTGTATGTGAACCGTCTAACGCTTGATTTCGGTGATCGAGGCGCAGCAGCGGTTCAAACGTTTTTGGCCGCTGCGCATGAGGCTGGTTTGTCGCCCGATCCGGGCGAGGTGTGTGCGGTGAAATCCGACGCGCAAGCTGTGCGCAGCCGGTACGGATAAGCCATGTTGTGCTGTATGGAGCGGATATGCTGCAAAGTGTTGCGAGAATATGAACTTGTCACTTGCGAGCACATGGGTAAGCCCGATAGGCTATAGCAACAGCACGGGCATTATGCGGTGGACTGCAGAAGCGTCCGCCTGTCCAACGGGTCAACTTGGTATTGTGTGAATGAGTCAGGCTGCATCGCCACAGACAACCCAGGGGTACGCCCCTCCGACGGTCCGTCAATTCAGCGTGTTTCTTGAGAACAAGGTGGGGAAGCTGCTGGAGTTGGTGCGGATGTTCGATGAGGCGCCGGACGTGCATTTATGTGCGTTCAGCGTGCTGGAGTCATCTGATTACGCCGTGGTGCGGATCATTCCCAACAACGCCGATGCGGCAAGGGCGCTGCTGCGGCGCAACGGAGCGTCTTTTTCGGAGTTGGACCTGCTGATCGTCGAGCTGTGCGATGGGCACACGCTTTCAAGCATGTGTCTGTATCTGCTCGGTGCGGAACTGAACATTCGCTTTGCATACCCGCTGATGCTCAGGCCGAACGGCACACCGACGATTGCGCTTTCGGTGGACGACCAGCATCTTGCGGGTCAGATTCTTCGGCGCAAGAACTTTCGGCTGCTCGGCGAAGCAGATTTGCCGTAAACGCTGCGATTACTACCGTACACGCCGCACTCGTGCCGGAGGTCAGCGCATTGGCGTGGTCTGTCTGGCGATGATCGCGCATCGCGCGGTGCGCATATGCGCACCGGCGCGCCGCAGCGCTGGCATATATGGGTATGCCAATTATCTATCTGTGCCGCATGCCTGCTCGCGCGGTTCGCGACCGACAAGTCGGCCGCGAACCGGCGGTGGAGAGATTCCCCCGGCTCCCGGGCGTCGTGGGCGTCGCCGTTTCGAGCAGGCAGGGGAGGAGAAATTCAACTCGCGTGGCACGTCGAACGTACAGGCGGCAAAGCCGTGCTGCTTGGCGTTCGTGCTGATCCCCGACGAAGGACTCGGCGTGACTTTGGGGCTGCACGTCGCGACGCACCGAACGAGTTGAACGGGGGCAAGGATGATGAAAACGCGTTCGTGCGGAACGCCATTCGTGGAACGCGATTTCATCGATGAAGTCCAGCATCAATCAGCCATTGCCGCTTATGCCACTGTCATCATCGCCGTCCTTGTCCTTCTTATCCTCGAGAATGTCCAGGATTTCCTCGAGGATGTCGATGACGTCATCAACCGCGTTGGCAGTGTGCGATTGCATGGTGATCTGCGCTGCGGTCATGGATGTCAGATCGATCATTGACGCTGTTGCGGTGGTGTTCGGCATGGCGAAGAAACCCACGATCGCCATGGCGATCAACGCCAGAAATTGGCGCATTGTGCCGCCCGAAGCGTCTTTGCCGCTCACTTTTGCCCCGAAAACACCTTCCAGAACCCTATCATCGAGGTGGTTCTTGTAAGTTGCCTCTACCGTCTGGGAGTTCTGTGCGGTACGCTGGTGGTTGAAAAGACGCATGGGACACTTCCTCCGCTTAAGTGCAGTGATTGCGGCCAGGGGCTTAGGCACCGTGCCCAAGTTGGCCTTTCTTGAGAGGAAGCGATTGCCACCGGGGGGGTGTGACAAGGAACTCAGTTTTTTCTCAAAAATGTTCTGCTGAAAGGACAGTCAGTCCCGTGGATTTGCCAAGTCAGCACGTTACTGCGGACGTTCACACGGCTCATGAGCCAGCCGCTTCGACTGCCCTTATAGGGCTTGCGCCACGATCCGGCTCTCGCCCGCTGGCGGTCGATGAACTGTTATTGCGGATGCAGGCCGGCGACCGTGACGCTGCTGCTGAGTTCCTCATGCGCTATGAATCGCGCATTCGGCGTCGTATTCGCGGCAAACTTGGCACCGCCATTCGGCGCCTCTTTGACTCGCTGGACATCCTTTCAACGCTCGGTCGGCGGCTGGACCTTTACGTCATGTCCGGCCGGCTGCAGGTCGCCAGCGAGGCGCAGCTGTGGAACCTGCTGTTTCGAATGGCGGACAATGCGCTGGTTGACAAAGCCAGAGTGTTTCGGCGGCTGCAGGCTGTGGAAGGTGAAGACAGTGAGTTCGCTCAACAACTAGCGCTGCGGCTTCGCGAGGCAGAAAGCCAGGGCGATTCGGGGGTTGAGATCGAAATCGACAAATGCCTGCGCGAAATCGAAGACCCGACTGATCGACGCATCCTTTCGCTCTGGCTGACCGGTGAGCCGCATACTTCAATTGCAGAGTACGTTGATCTGGCGCCCACGGCTGTCCGTAAACGATGGGAGCGCATCAAGGCCCAATTGCGGCAGCGCTTTCTGGCGGGAGGATAATGTATGGCAGCCGATGGGATCTCTTTACTTTCCGAGATCCAGCAGCTGTACGACAAGGTGCGCGGCGATGTTGACTTTGCAGCCGTGCTCCAGGCATCGGATTCGCGCGATGATGCCGTTTTGGCCGAATTGATCGAAGCAGACGGGCGATTGCGCATTGCGCGGGGGCGATCGGTCACGCTCACACGGTACCTCACGGCCATTCCCGATCTGCGTGATCGGCCGGATTCGCTTGACGCAGCCATCGATGTAACGCTTCGGGCAATGTCGGGCGGATCATGCGTGAGCGATGAAGCCACGCAGCAGCTCGTGGAACAGTTTCCTGATCTGGAAGAAGCCATCCGCGAGGCGGCTGCTCTCAATGCGGCAATCTGGTCAACAGAAGGGCTGCATGAGCGCGTGACGCGAGGACCGGTCCGGCCACTGCCCTATGAGTTCGGCCCCCGGCTTGCAACCGGTGAACGCCGCTATCAACTGCAGAAACTTCTCGGCCAAGGCGCGTTTGGCCAGGTTTATCTGGCGCTGGATCGCCATTTGTCTGAAGATGACCACACCGCGATGGTGGCGATCAAGATTCTCGCTACTGCGGATCGGTCGCCCTGGGCGCGTCAGCGATTGATTGAAGAAGCGACCAAGGCAAGGCGCATCAATCATCCGAATGTCGTCTTGGTGCATGATCGGGGCGTCACTGAGCAGAACGAAGATTACATCGTCTACGAATATGTCGATGGCGGCGACCTCAGCGATGCGCTTGAGCGCCAGCCGATCCCCATTGATGAAGCAGTGCGGCTGGTGCGGAAGATCGCGATGGGCGTGCATGCCGCTCACGCTGCCGGTGTGATTCACTGCGATCTCAAGCCCGGCAACATCATGCTAACATCAGCCGGCGAGCCGAAAGTCGCTGATTTTGGAATTGCAGTTCGACTGGGAGAAAGCCAGGATTTTGGGTATGACCTGCCGAACCGCAGAAGCAACCGGGGGCCGATCGGCAATGTGGCGTTTATTTCGCCAGAGCAGTACCGCGGCGATGACAACGCGCTTGCGGTGCCCTCGGATGTCTACGCGCTTGGCGGGATTTTGTTTCTGCTGCTGACCGGTACGCTTCCAAACGGCTCATCGCTTGAAGAGATCGCGCGCAATCACGATGTCGAAACCGGTCGGCGCGAGCCGCCGATGCTTCGACCGCTGAATCCGAAGATCGACCGTGATCTTGAAGCGATCTGTCGGCGGGCCATGGCGGTGAAGCCGGAAGACCGCCACAGTTCAGCTGCGGCATTGGCGGAGGATTTGGAGCGCTGGTCCCGGCGTGAGCCGTTGACGTGGACGAATCCGAGTGTTGTGCGCATCGCCAGTTTGTGGGCGCGTCGCAAGCCGGGGCTGGCGGCAGCGATGGCGACAATCGTTGTGCTGGTGCTTGCAGGTGCGGCAACGCTTCAATACTGGATGTCCGTTGCGGCGGAACATCGCATGCAGGCAGCGATAGCGCAACTGGAAGTTCAGCATAAGGAAGAACGTGAACGGGCGATCCAGCTTCTGGTGACGCGAGTGACGCGCACGCTGGGCGAACTCGGGCACGATTATCGCCTGGCCACTGAAGGCATCATTAAGGTTTGGCTGCTGGAGTACGTCTTTGGGTCAAAACTTCTGGACATTGCCGACGCGGGACCGGAACTGTGGAAAAGCCGCATTTCACTGTTGCGCAACGCGGTCAGGACGTTTCATGAGCAAGGCCGCGCTGAGCACATGGAAACAGCGATGTGGGAAAGCGCCCTGGCGTTCTGGCTGGTGAGCGACAAGGACTACAAAGAAGCCGAGCCGCTGCTTCGGGCCAATATTGCGAAATGGGAACGCGCTTTTCCGCAAGACCCCTGGATCGAACACCTCCGCGCGATGGCTGCGGCTGCGGTCGTCAATCGTTTTCTCGTGCAAACCGAAGCAGGGGCCCATGCGCGTCATTGGCAGGAGGCGGAATGGAAGGAGCTTCAGGAGGCTGAAGCGCGCCTGCTTGCCGTATGCGAAGGTTTGCCTGAAGATCATCGCGGCACGCCGTTTCATCTCTTGGCGCTGCGTTCACTGAAGGATTTGTACAGCCCCCAACTGCTTGATCAACCCCAGCGTGCTGCAGCCATTGATGCTGAATACGCGGAACTGACCGCGCCTCGCTCCAAACGAGCCGCAGCGCGGGCAGCAGCTCGCATGCAGCAGGCTGACGAGCAGCCCGCCGGTCAAGACAACTGAACACGCGGGCGGCTGGTTAAATGCAATGCAACTGCAAGTGCACAAAAATGCACAACGCCGACTTGGAGGCCGGCGCTGTGCTTGCTTGCATTTGGATAGAACTTCAGGTTGCGGATCAGGCAGCCTTCACGTACCGGCGGGTCTTCAGCGTGGGGAACTTGTAGTTGCGCGTCATGGTCGTGCGGCTCCACGGCGTTGAGGTCGTGGTCTTGCGGGCGACTTGACGCTTCCGCGTGCCCTTGGTCTTGGGCGTGCTCTTGGCCTTGGGCGAATACAGGCGGCTCTTGCTGGTGGTGGTGCGGCGAGCCTTGGTCGTCTTGGTGCGGGTTGTGCGGCTCTTGCTCGTGCGGCTCTTGGTTGTGCTGCTTGTGGTGAACTGCTTGCCGAAGAAGTTGCGGCAGAAGCTCATGAACGCCTTCTGGCTGGTGGCCTTCTTGTTCATCTGCTCGGGCGTGCAGTAGCCGTTGATGTAGCACCACTCAACGAAGCACTGCCACAGGTTGTTCTGGCAGGTGTTGATGTTGCGTGAAGTGGCCTTCTTGGTGGGCTGGAAGCTGGGCCAGTAGATCCACTGTCCGTTGAACTTCTGACGGAAGCACAGGCCGGCTTTGTACAGCGACTGCCAAATGGTGTTGACGGACTTGTTGGTGCGCTTGGCGATGTTGGCCACGACGGTGCTGCAGGGCGTGCCGTTATTGACGCCGGTCTTGAACGAAGTTGCAAACGGTGAGTTCTTCTTGCTGGGCATTGGATTAGATCTCCTGGAGATTGCCTCATCAATAGCCGGCGAGTCAGGCAGCCCCCGATGGGCGAGCAATCGCAACCCGCTGGCAAAATCGTGCCCGGGCGACAATCGCCAGAGCAGAGGCGAAGATCGGTCTATGCGGTCTGTGCCTCCAGTTGCATCTGTGGATTTCAGATAAAAAAGTTCTTATCGGCCGTGGACTTGACACGGCGGAAAACGGAATGGCGCAGATTGTAAGTTCATCATCGCTCGGGTTTTACGCGCTGAAACCCGTGCCCGGGCTGCTGCGCAATGATCGCGACAACTTTTTTGATGCGAAAAATCGCGCGCAGTTCAATGATGAAAATGCAATCACGCGCACTGAAACTGCATGAAGCGCGATGCGATTTTACGTCGCTGCTTTTATGCCGATTCGCCGGAGTGATCGTCCGGCCGAACCTCTATGACGGTTTTTCGCTCAGCGTCATAGATGTACAGCTTGTCCGGCTCTTCACTGCGGCAGTTCTTGTGCGAACCGTCGCAGAACGGAAACTTCTGACTGAGACCGCAGCCACAGATAAACAGCGGCTTTTCAAGCGGCGGCTCGATCTTGATCGGGCCGGTGAGGGAATGTCGCACCAGTCTCGCCATGGGACTTGTCTTGTGAGCAGAAAACCAGGTTACTGGCTGGCAGAAGCCTCAGTGTCAGTGTCAGTGCCGGTGTCGGTGTCAGTTTCAGTTTCGGATTCAGTTTCGGTCTGAGGCGCTTCTGAAGGCGTTTGATCGGCGTCAGGTGCCCCAGCATCGTTCTGCGGCCAATCAGCAATGCTGGGCGCCGGCGTGCTGCCATTGATGGACAGGGTGGTGGGACGATAGTCGTGGCCGCGCCGGTGAAGCACCGTGACCGACTCGATTACATCGTTGCGCTGGAGGTTGCGCACCACATCCAGGCCTTCAAGCACGCGGCCGAACACCGTGCGCGTGTCGTTGAAGTCTGGCAGCGGTTCCACCGTGAGATAGAACTGGGAGCCAGCGGTGTTCGGGGCGTCTTGCTTATGCATGGCGATGCTGCCGCTGAAATGTTTGCGCGCACCGTCACGCAGATGCTCATCGGGCAGGTAGTAGCCGGGATTGCCCGTGCCCGGCGGCATAAGCGAGCCATCCTTTGAATTCGGGTCGCCGCCCAGGGCGTACTGGTTGGGCAACACCTGGTGGAACTTGGTGCCGTTGTAGAACCCCTGGTCAGCCAGGTGGATGAAGTTCGCCACTGTGTTGGGCGCATCGTTCTCAAACAACTCCAGCAGAATCGGCCCGCGGCTGGTCAGCAGCATGACCTGCGGCAGAGGTTCGCCTGCTGCATCGCGTGCCTGCGCCTGCTGCTCCTGTTCCCAGTGCTGCACATACTGCAGACGAACCTTGCGGGCGGAAGTGACCTGCGGCTGCAAGGCCCAGTTGCTGCTGATCGCTTCCTGCGGCACAGCCATAAGCACATCCAGCGCTTCCTGGAAGCGGTGCTGAGCAAACAGGCATTGCGAGAATATGAGCGTGGCTTCCAGATGCTTAGCGGGATCGGGCGGGTAGGCTTCGAGCACGTCCAAAGCGTCGGCATATCGATTCTGACGCACCAGATACCGGGCGTAGCTGCCCCGTGCTGCCTGATTATCGTGCTGGCGGGCGATGATGCGCTGATATGTATCTTCAATGCGCTGCTCATCCTTCAGCCACATCGAAAGCTGAAGCTCAACCGCCAGGCCGCGAATGTCATCGGGGAATTCGGCGGTAAACGCCTCAGCGCGTTCGCGAAGCGACTGAAGAACGCCATAATCGGCTGGCGATACGCCGCCTCTGTTGGCCAGCGACTGCTGCAGGTTTCGAACTGCGCGGCCGATTGGCGCAAAGGCAATGTCAGCAGGGGATTGCTCGACCAACGGTGCTGCTGCATCAAGAGCAGCAGCGGCGGTGGATTGATCCACGGCCTCCTCGTGCGGCGTCTGTGCCCAAGCCATGCTGGCGAACGCGAATGTTGTGATTGTGACAGGCAACGAAATTGCTGCAGGAAAGTGAAACATGCGCAACTCTGTGAAATCAGGGGGTTGAAGAAAGTCACATAGCTTAGCAGACCCGTGCGGGAACGGGAGCCGGTCGGCTTATTCAGGTTCAGAAACGGGATAGACGCAACTGGTCTTTTCCGTTTCCCAGACGGTTATCCGCCGCAGCTCGCCGCCTGCCTGGCGAATCGGCTGCAGCAGCAGGTCGTAACAGACTTTGGCGATGTGCTCAACCGAGGGGTTGAGATCGCGGAATTCGGGCGCATCCAGATTCAGATGCTTGTGATCGAACCGGCTGATGATCGTGTCGTTGACGATCCGCTCCAATACCTGCAATGTCAGCGGCATTTGGCCTGCCGGGGGGTCCAGCGGCACGCTGACCACCGGCTCCAGCCGATAATTGTGCCCATGGCCGTTGGCGTTGTTGCATTTGCCGAAAATTCGCCGGTTTTCTTCATCGCTCAACGATGGACAGTGCAGCCGGTGTGAGGCGGCAAACTCAAACTGCTGGCGAATGGCGACGCGATCGGGACGGGCAGCGTTCATGGTGATCGAATAATACGGTGTGAGACGCCATCGCACCCAGCACACCGAATTGCCCAATGCCCCCTGGAGCGCCCCGAGCATGAGCGGAAGCACCTGGAGGGGGTTTGCTGACGGTTTGCTGATGACCGCCTGTTGCACCAGCGGCACAACATGCCCTCTGACAGCCCGGTCAATCTCATTGATGTTCATCAGATAACCGGTGACCGGATCGGCGTTCCCGCGGCAGGCGACAACCACTTCATAGTGGGCGCCCAGACCAAGCATGCTGGGCAAACCAGCAAAAGAATTCTGCTGCAGGTCCGCATTCTTGTTGTTGCAGGCGCCTGATTCATGCAGGTTGACGCTGAAGCGGACAGTCCGGGACAATTCAAACATTTGGATCCTAAAAGGTTATCACTCCAGCTCCGCGTGCGGGAAACCACACGCGGTTCTCCGCAGCAGGGCGTACTGGCTGAAGTGGATGAAGATATTGTGGGTTTTTTGCAAAATCATCCAAATCTGGGCCTTGAAACTCGGGTTATCGATGGTATAGTGATTGCAGTCATCCCGCGAGGATGACTCCCTCATTATTGCCCCCGGAAGGGCTCGGTACGGAGCTTGCTCCTACCGGGCCTTTTTTCATGCGCTGCGTCGAGCATGGTGTGAACTCGAGAGAGGCGGGTGGGTATGAACATCATGCACTGTGCAATTACTGCAATCGCGCTGAGCGCTCTTGTATTGTTGACCGGCTGCCGGCAGTCGATGCGAGATCGGGATGCTGCGCTCGGCCCATCATCAGCCACCGTTGACGCGAATCGCTCAAGCAGTTCGGCGCAGCAGCCGCCGGCGGATGCGGAACCAGTCGCGCACGAAAGCCAGCACGCTCGCTTCCACGATCAATCAACTGCGAACGATGGCAGCCCAGCACATGGCGAGCAGCGTGCGATGCCCGATGATGATTCAGAGGAATCGCAGCCACGCGCAGATCAGGCCGAAGGCGTACCGGGAGATGTGTCTGTTGCAAAAACAACGACACCATCGCCCCCGGTACGCAGGGTTGAGCCTTTTCCCGGCATTACCGTTGTGCTGAGCCAGCACGGGCAGTCATCGGTTGAAGTGGCTGGCGAAGTCTGCATCGAAGCCGGCTGGTTGGAGCAGATCGCCTGTTCGCCAAACACGCGCGAACACGAAGCGCTGGTGGTGGTGAAAGCCAGGCCAAGCCACGTTCACGCAGCGCTGCTGATGGCTGGATTTGAGGCAGGATCGCCGGGGCGGTGGACGTATGAAGACAACGAGCTGCACTTTGTCGAGCCGAAAGGCGATCCGCTGGCCATTACGGTGCGCTACATCACAAGCGGCGGTGAGAACGGCGAACCGATGACGGTCGAACACGACATCCGCCAGTGGATCATGGATGCAGCGAACAATCAGAGGTTTCCATCTGATCCGTGGATCTTTGCGGGGTCGTTGTTCCGCACCAATCCGCCATCAATGGGGCCGGGCGAGCACTATGTGGCGGACATGACCGGTTCGCTGATCGGGCTGGTGACCTTTGGCGATGAGGTGATCGGATTCTCTCGCGTTCTGGCGGATCAGGTCGAGGTGCAGGCGCCGGAGTGGCAGGCCAACACCGCTGCATTGCCGCCGATTGGAACGCCTGTGACGCTGGTGATTCAGCGAGCTGATCGCGAGCCGTAGCGGAAGGAAACGCCATACCCAGCGGCACAGGCGTGTTTGGGCGTCTTACCCTTGCGGGCATTTGGTTATGCTGCGCCCTCGATCACTGCTGCTGCCGGCTCGACTGTCATCGCGGCTGCGCGACGGTTGCGGAGTCCGGCCGAAGCGCTCCTGATCTCGATCTCGCTGCAGCAGTTCGCTGCGTGCTGGCGAGATATCTCGATCAGGAAGGGGGAGCCATTGTGCGTTTATTTCAGGCATTGTTCTCGTCGCCGAGTCGATGCCGCCTTTCAACTGCCCAGCGTTGTGAGCGTTCTTCACGCGGCCCTGCCTTTGAATCATCGCCAGCAATGCAAGGTTGTCGCGATCCTGCGAAACGCTGGCCAGCAGTCCTCCTCTGATGGACTGATCTTTGACGCCGACGATTCCAGCAGAGGCGAGATAGCGCACGTCTGCATCGCCTCCTCCGATGCGTTCCGGGTTGGCCAGGTCAGCCCCCGGGACTTCGGCTCCCGGAATCTCCGCAACCGGCGGCGGCTGCTTGAGCACATCTTCATTCAACGGGTCTCGATCCTGAAATGGGTTCTTACTCGGTCGGCCTGCATGAGCCATAATTGTTTTCAAATCCTGTTTTCAAGTGTGAAGTAAAGGTGACAGATGGTGACGAAACGCCAACGCGCACACGCCAATGCGTTTGGCGATGCGGAGCTCGGTGAAACTCACTGAGTGCCTGGGCATGATCTCTCGCGTCACGGCGTGCGTACCTGTTCTCGCATTCGAATCGGTTCAGCGACCGGATCGAACAACTCCGGATCGTGCGAGCAGATGATCCTGACATCGGCGCTGTGTTCCGCAGCCAGTTCGCGCAGCCGGCGCTGGTTCGCCAGACGCTCTTGTCGGTCGTATTGAAAGACGTTCTGATAGACGCGCAATCCGATCGGGCTGCGGCGAAGCAAAGGATTGAACTCGGCATGATGAAATACCGCATCGCCTGCATGCAGCAGCCAGCCATGAGGCGTATTCACCGCAACGCCGCAGTGGCCGCGTGTGTGGCCCGGCAGCGGCACCAGCAACACTTCGGGTGACATGCCGCGCTCTGCGATCGTGCTGACCGCTTCAAAGCCCATCCATCGCTCACCGTGCAAACCATGCAACACCCAGTGGGGGTGGTGGGCAAACTGCGGCCGCGCGTAGCGGCGCTTATCCATGAAGGTCTGCGGATGCATGGCCTGTTCATGCTCCACGCCCAGCACGTGGACTTGCGCGTGCGGAAAATCCGCCAGCCCGCCTGCATGATCGAAATCCAGATGCGTCAGGACGATGTGCCGCACGTCTTCCGCATCAAAGCCCATCGCCTCAACTTGACGGATTGCGGTTTCTTCCATGCGAAGCTGCGCCTGGTTGATGATCTGCCACAATCGCCCCGGCAGTCGCTGCATGGGTTGAGCGATGTCGCCCGTGCCCAGACCGGTGTCAACCAGAACTAGCCCGACGTCCGTTTCGATGAGCAGGCAGTGGCATACCAATCGCCCTCGCTCAAAGAGACTGCCCCGCCCGTTTATGAGCCTGGCCGCCATCGGGCAGAACGTTCCGCAGTTCAAGCTATGTACGCGCATACTCGTTCCATCCCTGGACGAAACGATGGATGACGCGGAACCTCATGCGCCGCCACGCAGCCAGCATTCTCGTCGCACGAGGCTAACTCGTTGCGTTTCAGCCCGTTGCGTTGCGCTCAAGGTTCACATCCATCGTCTGCGCAATCATATGAAGCGCATCGCAGGAGCCGAGTTCAACACTCCCTTCAGGCTGCTGGCCCTTCAATCCTGCGAAGTGATGTGCCAAATTGCGTGTGAATACCTAAGCAAAAGACATGAGACACGTGCAGGCACGGCAGCGCATCACATGATGCGCGCAGTGACAATCATCTCCTCTGCGCAACTGACCCGCTCGTTTGTTGTTGATGATCACCCGGCTTATTCGACCAGTTGGCTTGAGGCTTGCGCGCAGGCGGTTACAGCATCTTGCCCCAGCCTTCATCAAGCGCCAGCTTCCATTTCTCCGACACCTCATCGCGCTTCCTTAGCAGCGGATCGAGCGCATCTGTCAGGAATTGTGGTTCATAACCCACGACGCCTTGCGTACTCTTGTCGCCCCATTCAATGCACATCGACTCCAGTTCATTGCAGATCGACGCATATTCAGCAGCATACGACTGGTAATGGTCTTCAACGATTTCCATTGATTCGGAATCAAGCTCGCTGCAATGCATCAGCGAATCAAACAGCGAATGTTGTGAAATGCATAACGCCCCCGGCACACAGGATGGCAACTGCTGAATCAGTCAACAGCCCGTCGATCGCATAGCAATGTATGGCAATGGCGACGGCTTTGTTCAATTACACTGGAAAATCAGGCAGTGACCAACCGCACAATTCACCGATCGGGCGTTTGGAGTAAGAGAATTGTCTGACGCAAAGCTTGCGATTATCTGTGTTGATTTTTTCAATCCGCTGCGTACGTACTCCTGTAGCCTGAGGAGACAAAGGCCATACGACTCCAGCGCATCTCAAGTTCGCACGGCTTCGACCTCGCGGAGCGTCTGGACAGCATGCAAACCGTTTGCTCTCTATGATTTGCGGTGATCAGAAAAGCGTGCTGCTGGGATACGTGTGCCCCCCACAGTTGCGATCATCAATCAATACGATGGAGGACTGCCGTGCAGTTGATGAGGCGAAGACCAATGGCTCTATGGACAGTGTCGTTGACGCTGCTGTGCATGGCGCAACATCTGATGGCTGATGGAGATGCTGCCAGCGGCTTCGGCGCGGTGAACTGGCAGGCCATGACCCAATCGCTGCCTCGCGTGCAGGGGCAGGCGGTAATACAGGGACTTGAAGCGGCCGTTGAAATTTCGCGCGATGACATCGGCGTACCGGTGATTCGCGCTGAAAGCTTCGAAGATGCCTGTCGCGCTCAGGGCTTTCTGCACGCACAGGATCGTTTTTTTCAGATGGACGGCCTGCGCCGAATGGCGGCGGGCGAACTGGCGGAGCTGGTCGGCCCACATGGGCTGTGGATGGATCGCCAGTACCGCGTCTTCGGCTTCCGCCGGCTTTCTGAGCAGATGCTGCAGCAACTGCCTGAACGCCATGTCAGGATGCTGCGCGCCTATGCCGAGGGCGTCAATGCTGGCCTGGCCGATCTCAAGGCGCCGCCGCCGGAATACGTCGTGCTGAACGCCGAGCCTGAACCGTGGCGTGTTGAAGACAGCCTGCTGGTGGGGTACGTGCTGTTTGACATGCTGCATTTTGATGTGCGGTTTGAGCCGTCGATGGGCATAATGCAGGAAGCGCTGTCGCCTGAAATATTTGCGTTTCTTACCCCGCTGGCTTCACGGTGGGATGTGCCGCTGACGGGGCGGGATGAAGAACTGGCAATGGCCGAACTGCCCGGTCCGGATGTGGTGAATCTGCGGGAAGCCGAGCCGTTGAGCGTTGACTGGCAGCGTGATCGAATGCTGCTGCATGAACTTGAGGACTGGCCCCCGGCGGTGCTCGGATCAAACAACTGGGCGGTAGCCGGATCGCGCAGCGTGCATGGCGGCGCCATTCTTGCCAACGATCCGCACCTGCCGATCAGTGTGCCGAACGTCTGGTACCGCGTGCAGATGCACTGGAATGGCGGGCAATGGATTGGCGCTTCGCTGCCCGGCGTGCCGGGTGTACTCATCGGCAGCAACGGCCATGTCGCATGGGGATTCACCAATACCGCAGGCGATTTTCAGGATCTGATCATCATCGATGTCGATCCTGAAAATCCCGATCGCTATCGCACGCCTGAAGGGTGGGAAAACTTCGGCCAGCGGGTTGAAACCATCAAAGTGCGCGGCGGCGACGATCACACGCTGCATATTCGCACCACGCGCTGGGGCGCGGTGACGCATCTCGACTGGAAACGCCGGCCGATGGTCCTGAAGTGGACAGCACTCGATCCGTCGATGGTGAACGTGGACATCTTCGATATGGCGCACGCGCGCAATGTTGAAGAAGCGCTCGAAATCGGCCGCCGATGGTGGGGGCCGTCGCAGAATCTGGTCGTTGCGGATCATGAGGGCCGCATTGGTTGGATCGTGACCGGGTATTTGCCCCAACGCCAGGGGTTCGACGGGCGCGTGCCCATGTGTTGGGCCGACGGAGATATCGGATGGCGCGGTCCGTTGCCCGAAACGCAGCGGCCGATGCTGCTTGATCCACCGGACGGCGTGTTGTTTACCGCCAACAATCGCACCTGCGACATTGATTCAGCGCAGCGCATCGGCTCACTGTACGACGTGGCCCTGCGGGCATTTCGCATTCATGAAATGCTCAATGGCGATCGTGAGAAAAAGTTCTCCGAGCGCGATCTGCTCAACATGCAGCTCGATACACGCAGCATCGTGCATGATTTTTATCGCGATCTCATTTTGAAGTTGACCGCTGAATATGCGGATGCTGATGCGGATGGCGCAGATACAGACAGTGACGAAGCGGCGGCCTTTCGTCAGATCCGCAAACTGGCGGAAGAATGGAACGGCGCTGCTGATGCGGATCAGGTTGGATATCGGCTGCTTCGGTTTTATCGCCAGGCATTGCGCGATGCGGTGCTGGCCCCGCTGCTTGAGCCGGTTCGCCGAATGCATCCAGCGTTTTATTACATGTGGTTGATGGAAGAAGAGCCGGTGCGCCGCATTCTCGAAGCCCAGCCCATGCATCTGTTGCCGCAGCCCTATGAAAGCTGGGAAGCAATGCTGCGCGATCGGTTGCTGTATGCATTTGGACTCATGACCGATGAGCGGCGCGGGCTGGACCCTACATCGCCCTGGGGCGAAGCCAACCGCATTGTGATCCGTCATCCGCTTTCAGAAGCAGCGCCGGCGCTGAGCGCAGTGCTCGACATGCCGCGCGATCCGATGAGCGGCGACCGCCAGACCGTGCGGGTGACGACGCAGGCGTTCAGTGCGAGCTTGCGTATGGTGGTCAGCCCCGGCCGCGAGGAGCAGGGGCTGTTCCACATGCCGTGCGGCCAGTCGGGCCATCCACTGTCGCAGCATTACCGAAGCAGCCACGCCGCATGGGTTCATGGCCGCGCGACGCCGTTTCTTGCCGGCCATCCCGAGAGCCGCCTGCGACTGGTGCCAGCAGAGCAGCAGGAGTGAGCGCGGGCGCGTCCAGCGCGCACAATGACTGCGGCAGCAGCCTGGAAACAGCGGCAGAAATCGGATTCGTGCGTCCGGCGCGTTTCTGAGCCGCCTTTTAGCCTGCTTAGCCTGCCAGCAGCGGCTCAAACTCGAGTTGATGCGCCTCGGCGACGGGCTTGTTGGTCAGCGTGCCGCGATTCATGTTGATTGCATTGGCAAAATGCGGATCCATCTTGGCCAGCGTGTCCGGGCCGAATTTGGCCAGCTTGACGACCCACGGCAACGTGGCGTTGGTCAGCGACTGCGTGGAGGTGCGGGCAACCGCGCCGGGCATGTTGCCCACGCAGTAATGCACGACGCCATCGACGGTGTAGATGGGATCGGAATGCGTGGTGACGCGTGCGGTTTCGACGCAGCCGCCCTGATCGATCGCCACATCGACAATGACCGCTCCCTGCTTCATGTGGCTCAGATCTTCGCGAGTGACAAGCTTGGGCGCCTTTGCGCCGGGAATCAGGACGGCGCCGACGACAAGATCCGCCCATCGCAGACGCTCGCGAATGGCCTGCGGGTCGCTGTACACCACATCGACATTGGCGGGCATGATGTCGTCAAGCATGCGCAGGCGATCGAGGTTGATGTCGAGAATGACCACATGCGCGCCCATGCCCGCCGCCACCTTCGCAGCGCAGGTGCCCACCACGCCGCCGCCAAGAATCAGCACGTGTCCGGGTTCCACGCCCGGCACGCCGCCCAGCAGAATGCCGCGCCCGCCTTGGGGGCGTTCGAGATATTTGGCGCCTTCCTGCACGGAGAGCTTGCCGGCGATTTCGCTCATGGGCGTCAGGAGCGGCAGAGAGCCCCGATTGTCGGTCAACGTTTCGTACGCGATGGCGATGCACTTGCTGTTGAGGCATCCAAGGGTCAGATCGCGGTCAGCTGCGAAATGGAAGTACGTGAAGACCGTCTGGTCTTCTCGAATCATTGGAATTTCGTGCGGCTGGGGCTCTTTGACCTTGACGATCATCTCCGCCTCAGCCCAGACGTCGGCGGCGGTGGGAACAATTCGAGCGCCTGCCGCGTCATACTGCTCGTCGGGGAATCCGCTGCCCTCGCCCGCACCGGATTGCACCAGCACCGTGTGGCCTTGTTTGACAAGCACTTCCGCGCCAACTGGACGCAACCCGACACGATATTCATCTTTCTTCACTTCAGTGGGAACGCCGACGATCATTGCACAGGTCTCCAAAAAAACACACGAGCTGCAGATCATACCGGGCAGCAGCCGGACGTGCTTGGAACCGGATGCATGAAGCCCGCCCGCAGCATGGTTTTTTGGTACGATGAATCGTTCAGGTCAGCATCCGGGGGGTGTCCGAGGCGGCGGCGTTCCGCTTGCGGGCCGACGAAGCTGGCTGAAATGACTTTACGTTCTTCAAGGAATGGATCGCATGAAACGAGATTGCGTCGCCGTCTGGATACTTTTCAGCTTGTGCATGGCCGTCATGTTTGCCACCCGTGCATCGGCTGCCGACCAGAGCCGCTTGGTTGCTGATGTGCTGAAGAAACTCAACGATCATGCGTCGGTGCGCGGCAGTGAAGAGATCAAGAGCTACAAGATTCTCTTTGATGCCTATCTGGAAATGACTCCGCCGCCGTTTCCGATCGGACCGGACTTCAACATCGGAACCATTCATCCGAAAATGTCCGACTGGAGCCGCGTGAGCGGGTGGGCGGAGTCGAACCCGAAGATGGCTCAGGCGATCCTGCGGAGCAAGGAAAAGAGCATTCTGGGCTTGCCCTATGGCACCGAGGGGCTGAGCCAGTCATATGTGGCTGCGGGACTGGTGGCGAACGTGGGTGAAGGCGGAACGCTGCGACGCATTGATTTCCCGTATCTCAAAGCGCTGGACACGATTGCAGCGTTCGGAGCGGCTGAAACATACCGCCTGATGGAAGCCGGCCGGTCGCAGGAAGCGCTTAACCTGGCGATCTCGCTGGCGTTTGTTGCCAGACAGGCATGCGATCGCGAGTTTCTGACGGAGAAGCTGCACGCCATTTCGCTGCTGTCGAACGTGCTTTCGAACATGCGCGATGTGATGTATCTCTACCAGGAGAAGATCAGTGCAGATCAGTATTCGCGACTGGCGACGCATGAACTTCCGTATCTGCGTCCTGATCGTGCCCGGCTTTTTATGCCCGAAGCCGATCGCATCGTCGCCGAGGCATTGATTCAGGAAATCTTCGACGCCAGGAGCGGCATGCCCGATCCGCAGAAGTTTGCTGAGACGTTTGCGGAGATTCAGTCCAAAGACAAGCCGCTGACGAGGTTTGGCGCCGCCAAGCGCTGGCGGATGATTGCAGCGATTCACGGCAGTCTTGATGCGTCGCGGGAACGCCTGCAGTTGATCTACGACGACTGGTGGCGTCGCTGGCGGATCGAGCCGCATAATCCGCTGCTTGATTTCCCGACGCAGTTTGAGCGTATCAATCCCATTCGCTACGCAGCGGTTGTCTTCACGCTGCAGGATATCGAGGCGATTTTTGACGTTCGCAATCAGCTGATCGTGGAGGTGAACGGCACCGCAGTGGCTGCCGGCGTCTGCGCGTACAAGAAGACCTTCGGGAACTACCCCGATCAGGCCAAGATGGCCTACACGCAGTTCATGCGGATTCTCTCCGACAGCGATCTGTTCGATCGCGAGACGGGGCCGTTTGGTTATTTCGTGGTGGGCCGGTCGTACGGCGCCAATGCGCCCTATGCTGTTGATACGCCCTATGGTCGTTTGCACCTGCAGGCCGAGGAGTGCGTGATCTACAGCCGCGGTCAGAATCTCAGCGATGATCGGGCTTCGCTGCACTCCGATGACGGGCTTTCGGGCGATATCGTGTTCTGGCCGCCCATCAAGGCGGTCAGTCGCGAGCAGGGGCTGTTATGGTGATCGGTATTTGTAAAGCCGGTCGGAACAATTGACGTCTTTTGCAGGTTCGAGGTCGTATGTCCGACATCGAAAAGGTTGTCATCATCGGAAGTGGGCCCGCCGGGTGGACAGCAGCAATCTATGCCGCAAGGGCGAATCTCAATCCCGTGTGCTACGTGGGCGTGCCCAAAGCCGACCCCGCGCCGATGCTGCCGGGTGGACAACTCATGCTCACAACCGATGTGGAGAACTATCCGGGTTTTCCCAAGGGAATCAGCGGGCCGGAGATGATGAGCCTGTTTCAGCAGCAGGCCGAGCGATTCGGCACCCGCGTGGTGGGCGAGGATATCACCAGCTGCGACTTCACCAACCGACCGTTTACGCTCAAGACATCGGGCGGCAACGAAGTGCGCGCCCATGCGGTCATCATTGCGACCGGCGCAACTGCCAACTGGCTTGGCCTGGAAAATGAGCTGCGCCTGGCGCGGACCGGCGGGGGCGTGAGCGCCTGTGCGGTGTGCGACGGCGCGCTGCCGATTTTCCGCAATCAGCCGCTTGCGGTCGTAGGCGGCGGCGACACCGCCATGGAAGAAGCGACATACCTCGCCAAGTTCGCTTCCACGGTGTACGTCATTCATCGCCGCAACGAGTTCCGCGCTTCCAAGGCCATGCAGCAGCGGCTGTTCAGCCAGCCCAACGTGAAGGTGCTGTGGAACAAGGTGGTGGCCGATGTCATCGGCGATGAAAAGGTCGAGGCAGTCATGCTGCGCGACACAATCACCAACGAATTATCACGTCTGGACATCAGGGGGCTGTTCATCGCCATCGGCCACACGCCCACGACCGGGTTCTTGCGCGACTCGGGGATTGAACTGTTGCCCAGCGGCTATATCAAGCTCGCCGGCCGCAGCAGTCATACGAATATCGAAGGCGTTTTTGCAGCAGGTGACGTGGCGGATTCTGAATACCGACAGGCCATCACCGCTGCGGGAATGGGATGTCAGGCCGCTATCGACGCTGAGCGATGGCTTGGCTCGATCAATCTGCATTGATGCAGTGAAGTGTTCTGACACTGCTGCCGTGATAAAGGGTGAGCGCGATCATCGTGCCTGCACCAGCGCGAACAGCGCAGCCGCCAGGACCATCACTGCGCCAAGCACAATCACGAGTCTGCGGATGAAGATGTGTCGCATGGTTCGCCCTCTGGCCTGAATTACACGATATCGAAGCGTTCCGCATACACCTGAGCCATCGGTACGCCACGATCGACCAGCGCCTGCTCGACAAGGTCCATCATCGGCGGAGGGCCGCAGACAAAATACTGCGTCCGGCGTGTACGCCACGATTCCAAATGCTGCGCGAGCAGTTCACCGGTTATGAATCCCTGCTCGCCGCGCCAGTCTTCGGGCGGGTTTTCAACAACATGCACCGTCGTCAGATTCAACTGCTGCTGTAACGTTTCCAGTTCATCGCGGAACGCCGCCTTGGCGAGTGTGTTGTTGCCGTACAGCAGCAGCATCGGTCGCTGATCGCCGCGGTCGCGCAACGTGCGCAGCATGCTCATGATGGGCGTAATGCCGATGCCGCCTGCAATAAAGACGAAGCCTTCCGCCTGCTCATCAATCGTGAACGTGCCGTATGGACCATCCACATATGCCGTCGTACCGGGTGCGATTGAACCGATTGTCGATGTGAAATCTCCAAGCTCTTTGATGGTGAATTCCACTCGCCCGGATTGTTCAGCGCTTGAGGCAAATGAGAAGGGATGCTGCTGGAGTGAAAACGGCGATCGCCCGAACGTGACCCATGCGAATTGACCGGCACGAAAACGAAGCCCATCGTGATTCTGCGGTTCAAGCGCAACCGTCCAGACGCGCTCTCGCTCCAGTCGCACCTCAACAACCCGCCACGGCTTGCTGCGAAGCGCAAAGGGGCGAATCACCCTCGTATGCACCAGGAGGTACAGCGGCACGCCGACAAGCAGAACCCACACAGCCTGCTTCCAGAAAACGTTGACGTAGCGGCCCACCATCAGCACATGCGCAAGCCCGATCAGCATGACAAGCCCCGCAAGCAATCCGTGCGTGAGCCGCCACCATTCGTAGGTCATGCCCAGTCTGCGCCACCACATTGGCAGGCCGACCACCAGGAGCAATGCAATAATTGCGGTTCCCAGCGCCAGCGTGCGCATCAAGTTGACGCGCGGATCGAAAAACGAGAGGTAGCGCTGATTGGCGAGAATCAAAATAACGGGATGAGCCAGCACGAACCACCAGGCGACGAAGCCGGCCTGGCGGTGAAACTGCAGCATGTCGTCGATACCGAGCGGGCCGGAGATACGTCGAAATCGAGCCGTGAGCGCAAACTGCAATCCCATGACCGAGAGGCCGACAAACCCAAGCCCCACTGCGAACTCCACCCAGAACCCTCGAGGCGAGGTGGGGGGCGTACTGATCGCAAGCCCCAGCGGCAGCACTGCAAGAAACAGATACGCGATGGTCCAGAGCATCATCGGGCCGAACAATCGCTGTCGTTGCGAGCTGCTTGCAGCAGGCGATTGCTGCGCTGCAGCACTGGGTTCAGCAGTATTGTGCTTCTGATTGACCAACCCGATTTATCCTATGGCCTTTTCAAATTCATCTGACGTATCCGGCGCGAGCACCGTAATGATTTTAGCGCCCACCGCATCGCCCCAGACGTTCACCATTGTGCGGCACATAGCGAGAATGCGGTCAACGCCGATAATGATTCCAATTGATTCAACCGGCAATTGCTGACTGGCTGGCAGCGTACGGTTCACCGCCGTGACCACAATGAGCATTGTAACCAATGCTGCAAAGGGCATGCCTGCTGCGCCGACTGCCGCGAGCGTGGCGGTGATGACGACAATCAGCAATTGACTGAATTCGAGCTCGACGCCATAAAGCTGAAACAGAAACACAACTGCAATCGCTTCATACAGTGCAGTGCCATTCATATTCACCGTCGCGCCAAGCGGCAGCACCAGGTTTGATGCGCGTTTCGAGCACTTGCCTTCGGTCTCTGCAGTTTCAATCGTCACGGGAAGCGTTGCGGTGCTGGAATTGGTGCCGAAGGCGATGAGCAGCGCTTTGCGCATCTGCCACATGAACCGGTATGGATTGCTGCGGGTGCATATCGCCAAGACGCCCGGCAGCACGATCATGCCGTAAATGGCAAGTCCAGCGACAACCAGCAACATGTACATGCTCAGCGGGCCGATCAATACCTCAAAGCCGATTCGGCCGATCGTCCATGCCGCGAGAAAGAAGACGCCGATCGGCGTGAACCAGACGATCCATTGCACCAGGCGCATCATGGCGTAGAACAGGGCTTCGAACACGCACACCGCGGGCAGTGTCGCTTCGCCGCCTGCTGCCAGGCCAAGGCCCAGCAGCAGCGAAAAAACGATAATGCCAAACGCGCGTCCTTCGCTCATCTCGCGCACGATGTTGGTGGGGATCATCTGGTCAAGAATGCTCCGCCACGCGCCGCTCAGATCAGCTTTCTGCTCCGCCCTGGCCCGCTCAATACTGGCTGCAATGTCCGGCCTTGCGCGGTAGTCTGCCTCGGCTCGCTCGATGAGCATGGTTCGTTCATCATCAGGCAGATGTCCGGGACTGAGCGTGGTGACGAGAATGGTGCCCAGAATCGCCGCCATCAGCATGGTGACGAGGTAGTACACCACCGTCGAGCCTCCGATCAGGCCGAGCTTTGACGGATTGCCGACGGATGTCACCCCCACAACGACGCTCACGAAGATCAGCGGTACGACCAGCAGCGTGAGCGGACGAATGAGCATCAAATCGCCAGCAGCTTTAGTCCAGTGGTCATTGCCGATCGGCGCATGCGGATCAAACAGAACGTACTGCCCGAACAGAACGCCCAGCAGCAGAGAGAGAAGAATCAACAGCGTCAGCAGATTGTTCTTGCTCATATGCCAACAAGGTAACCAGTAACAGGCAATCCGTGAAAATGCGCCCCCTCACCACGCCGGGTCTGACGAGCCATCTCGCGCGAACAGCATCATCATCGTCGTCCAGGGCGAGGAAGACCCGGATCCCACCCCCCGCGCAACACCCGCCGCATCACCATCATCATCTTTTTTCCTGCACTTCCTCATCATCATGCGCGCGGGTAGGCATTCTGTCCCGCGACCTGACGCCCCCAAATCGAAAGGGTAAGCAGCGAGAACAGCCGCTGGCCATGATCGCGTTTGCCTGCCATGTGTTCATCGACAAACCGCTGCACAGCCTTGCGATTGAGCTGAATCGGGCCAAACGGCTCTGCTGAATTGAAGTGATCCAGCAAAAGGGTTTTCATTCCGCCGTAATCCGTGCGGAACCACTCGCCGATCGGAATGGCAAATCCCATTTTGGGGCGATCGACGATTTCCCGCGGCAGGTATTTGCGCGCGATGTTTCGCAATAGTCCCTTGCGCTGGCCGCCGGGCATGAGTTGCTCGATGGGCATCAGAAGCGCAGCCTGCGCGAGATCGCGATCGAGAAACGGGCAGCGAACTTCCAGACCACAGGCCATGGATGCGGTGTCGACTTTGCGCAAAAGATCGTTGGGCAGATACTCCGCAAGATCAAAATGACGCAATTCCAAAGCAGCATTATTGCTGACGCCAGAGTCTGATGCATATGCAGATGACAAGTCAGCGAGGCTTTGCATCAAGGCGTGGTCATGGGCTGTCGAACATTGCCAGCGAGGCGCAGCGATCGTCGGCTGAAGTTCTTGAAGTTGTTTCAGCGTAAACATCGTCTCCATCGCAACAAGGCCGATGCGTGGGAAGTCGCGCGCCATATCAATCAGCCGCGCAAGCTTGGCGATTCTGGATTTGGGATGCGCACGGTGAAGCGGTGCATTGGGGATGCACGCAAGCAGCCGATGATTCGCTGCCAGAAATGGCGCTGCTGCATAGCGCTCATAGCCGAGAAACAGTTCATCGCCGCCGTCGCCCGCCAGCGCAACCTTCACGTGTTCGCGTGCAGCCTTGCACACCCAATAGGTCGGCAGAATCGATGAATCCCCAAACGGCTGGCCGAGTCTGTTGATCAGATAGACCAGGTCTTCAGCGGGATTCATCGATACCGCAAGTGTGTGATGTTTGGCGCCGATCAATTCTGCGACCGTTTCTGCGATTGAAGATTCGTCATACCGCGGATCGGGCATGCGAACGCTGAACGTCATCAGATCGGGCTTGTTCTTGATTGCAAAGTATGCAAGAAGTGAAGAGTCGATGCCGCCGGAAAGAAAACACCCAAGCGGAACGTCCGCCTCCAGGCGACTGGCAACTGATGTTTCAAGCAGGGATTCGAGATCGCCTGTGTGCTCTTTTGGCTTTTCGATTGTGCCGCCGGGTTGAATCGCCCGGTTTGATATGTCGATTGGCGCGATGCTTCGGGAATCGCCGGGCGCGATCATCCGCACATCGACGCAGTCAGGTCCCGGAATGATGTCGCGGCTGTATCCGAGCAGAAGATACGGAACCAGCCATTGCATTCGGCAACTGCCTGAGTGCGCAGGTTCCGACAGAGGCAATGAAGCGAGAGCCGCGTAGTCGCTGGAGAATGCCGCGACCGGCGCATATAGCATGCTGCTTGCCGCAATGAATTCAATGTGCCGATAGTACAGGGGTTTTTCGCCAAATCGATCGCGGCTGAGAAACACCATCGCGCGGGTACGGTCCCAAATCGCAAAGGCGTACATGCCATTGAGGTGATCCGGCAATTGCTCACCCCACTCGCGCCATCCGTGGATCAGGACTTCTGTGTCGCTGTGATCGGTGACGAAGGTGTGGCCATTGCGTTCGAGTTCTGCGCGCAGCTCTCGATGGTTATAGATGCTGCCGTTGAACACCACCGCGACAAGCCCTTCGCCCGCATGGCGTCCCTGCTCGCTGACCATCGGCTGGCTGCCGCCGGCATGATCGATGATCGACAGACGACGATGCACGAGCGCGACTTCGATGACGTGCTGCTTTCCCTGCTGATCAACAAACGAAGCACGATCGCGAAATCGTCCGCAGCCGTCCGGTCCGCGATAAGCGATGCACGCATCGATCGCATCGAGCCATTCCTCGGGAATAGGCTGGCCGTCGGTGCGCAAGATGCCGCCGATACCGCACATGGGTGACGCTTTTCAGATGATCACAGTCGCTGCGAAGAGCTGGATTCAATATTCACAGAAACAAGCATAACGCACCATCCAGCCGAAATGCGACGCGGTTTTGCGGCAGGCTGCGTGTCGACAATCACAGCAGTCGTGTGCAGCTTTGCATGCGTCCAGCGCAATATATTCCACGGATCGCAGAGCGACGCGGGGCAGCAGGGCAGTCGTGCGCCATTACTGGCATGCGCCAGCGATATGTCAGACGCCTGCTGATTCCTTGCATTTGATCTCAATGCACAGCTCTTCGAGCTGTTCGGGATCGACCGGCCCGGGCGCATCGATCATCAGGTCTACACCGTTTTGCGTTTTTGGAAAAGCGATCACGTCACGAATGTTGTCGGTGCCGGTCAGCAGCATGACCAGTCGGTCCAGGCCGAACGCGATGCCACCGTGCGGTGGCGCGCCGTAACTCAACGCCTCCAGCAGAAAGCCGAATTTCGTTTTCTGCTGCTCCGGCGTGATGCCGAGAATCGAAAACACTTTCTGCTGCACGTCAGACTGATGGATTCGGATCGATCCGCTTGCAGCTTCGTAGCCGTTGATGACAAAGTCGTAACTGGATGAGACGCATGCGCCCGGGTCGGTATCCAGCAGATGAATCTGATCGGCTCGCGGCGCGGTGAACGGATGGTGTTCCGCAACCCAGCGATTGCTTTCCTCGTCCCACTGGAACATCGGAAAATCAACAACCCAGAAGCAACTCCACTCATGTTCTCGAATGAGCTTCAGATCGCGCGCGATTGTTCTGCGAAGTTCGCCCAGCACCTTGCATGCCACGCTGTAGGTGTCCGCTGCGAAAAAGACGATGTCGCCCGCTTCAAGCGCCAGATGTTTCTTGAGGTCTTCCGCAATCGGCGCGACGAACTTGGCGATGCCGGTTTCAAAGCCCGCGCTGGTGTACTTCACAACCGGTAGCCCGCCGGCCTTGAAGGTTTTGGCGATTTCGCCGTAGGCGTCGATCTGCTTGCGCGTGATCTTTTCAGCGCCGCCGGGAATGCGCAAGGCCCGCACCACGCCGCTCTTTTTGCTCAGCGCGGTTTGGAAGACATTGAACTCGGTTCGCCTGGCCAGATCAGAAATGTCCTGAATCTCAAGCTCAAACCGCAAATCCGGCTTGTCCGAGCCGTACCGGTCCATGCACTCGCGATACGAAAGCACCGGCGGCGTGCCGATATCAATGCCCTTGATTTGCTGCAATAGCGTGCGAACAAACTCGCCCATGATGTGCAGCACATCATCACGATCGACAAAGCTCATTTCCAGATCGATCTGTGTGAACTCCGCCTGACGATCGGCACGGGGGTCTTCATCGCGGAGGCATCGGCAAATCTGGAAATAACGATCGCAGCCAGCGACCATCAGAATCTGCTTGAATATCTGCGGGCTTTGCGGCAGGGCATAGAACTTGCCCGGGTAAATACGCGACGGCACGATAAAGTCACGCGCACCTTCAGGGGTGGTTTTGATCAGCAGCGGCGTTTCCACCTCAAGAAAGCCATTGTTGTGAAAATACTCCCGTGCAATCCGGGCCACCTCATGCCGCGTGCGCAATGTCTTTTGCATCTGCGGACGACGCAGATCGAGATAGCGGTACTGCAGCCGCTTTTCCTCGGCAATTCGACCGGCTTCGTATTCATCGGGAAGAATCGGCGGTGTGGCAGTGCGATTGAGAATCTCAAGCTTCTCGGCAAAGATCTCCACCTCGCCGGTGGCGAGTTTGGGATTGATGCCGCCTACGCGCTGCCGCACGATGCCCTGAACGGCAACCACATCCTCGCGGCGCAGTGTTCGGGCTTCGGCGACGACGGCCGGATCGGCTTCGTCCTGATCAAAAACCACCTGGGTCAGGCCGTCACGGTCGCGCAAGTCGATGAACGACAGCCCCTTGCCCTGATCGCGGTAGGTGTTGATCCATCCGTTCAGCACGACCCGCTGGCCGATGTGTTCTTTGCGAAGTTGACCGCACGTATGGGTGCGCTTAAGCATTGCTGATCCGTGTCCTTGCCGATTCAAAAAGTCGATGTGATATGGGGAGGAAAGCCGAACATCCTAGCGAGGTTGCGGCTGGGATGTGGCTGGATCATGACAGCCAGTTGCAGCAAAACTGCCGACAGTCGGCTGCAGCAGGCCCGGAGCCTCGCCTTTGTGGGCGACTGAGCCGGCAAGGACAGCAAGGAGCCAGGCGTGCAGGAATCGCGGCGCGGCCGTATGGTATGCAATCTGGCAGGTTGTCCACGGGCGGGCGTCGCACTGCAAGGCAGCCGATGGTGGCGTTCGTCGGGGCCGGTCAGCGGCAGCCAGCAGTGGGACTTCGGGAGCTACGAACGTGTCGCAACGCGTGAAGCGTGGTCAGGAACAGATCGCCTCTGCGGGCAACTTGCAGCAGGCTGGCGCTCATGAAAAGTCCCAGCCGCATGCGCGGGGGCAGGCCAGTGTGCTTTTTACCGCCTTTGAACCAAGTGGCGATGCTTTGGCAGCCCCGGTGATTGCCGAATTGCTGCGTGTCGCGCCCGACCTGCACGTCTACGCATGGGGCGGGCCGAAGATGGAGGCTGCTGGAGCAAAACTGCTTGGACAGACCGCTGGCGACGGCACCATGGGCCTTGGAGCGCTCAAAAAAGTTCGCGCAGTGCGCCGGGAGATCAAGCGCATCAAAGAATGGTCCAGACAGTACCGTGTGCTGGCTCATGTAGCGGTGGATTCGCCGGCTGCGAACTTTCCAATCTGCAAAGCCATGCGGAAGACCGGCGCGCGGGTGATTCACCTGGCTGCCCCGCAGTTGTGGGCGTGGGGGGGGTGGCGCATCGGCAAGCTGCGCCGTCTGACCGACCTTGTGCTCTGTCTGTTGCCCTTTGAAGAGCAGTGGTTCAACGATCGAGGCGTGCCGGCCCGCTTCATCGGCCATCCTGTCATGAATCGGACGATTGATGAAGCGGCGCTGCAAAGCCAGATGCATGGTCTGCCCCAGGGCACGCCGCGCGTGGCGATCTTTCCCGGCTCGCGCACGCAGGAAGTCCGCGCGAACATTCGGCTGCTGGTGAACACCTATATCGAGCTGCAGGGGCGACATGCCGGCATGGCGGGGCTGATCGTGGCAGCCAATCCCGAGATTGCGAAGCTGATTCGCAAAAAGATCGGACACTTCCCCACAGGCATGCACATGGTGACCGGGCAGGCCGATACAGCAATCGCGTGGTGCGATCTGGCGCTGGTGGTTTCAGGCACGATTTCGCTGGACGTTGCCCGTCAGCGCAAGCCCATGGTGGCGGTCTATCGCACCGGAATCATCAGTTGGCTTCTGGCCAAAGTCATTCTGCGAACGCCGTTTCGCCTGCTTCCCAACATCATCGCCGGCCGTGAGGTCGTGCCGGAATTCATTCCTTACATCGGCGGGGCGATGCCCCTGGTGAAACAGGCCGGGCAGTACCTGCTGGATTCTAAAAACGCTGCGAAACAAAGCGAGGAACTGCACCGCGTGTGCTTGCGCTACGCAGGCAAGAAGCCGGCGGAAGAAGCTGCGCGGCACATCATCACGATTCTCAAAAGCGGCGCTGTACAGACCGGCGCTACTCCGATCCCCAAACCCCGCGCATGAGCCGAAAGCAGCCGCTGCTTCTTCAGCTATTGGCATGCAGTTCAACACCATTATCGTTGCAGCACGCGTGGCGTTCATTCTTAACGATCACAAGTGATTGACCGGGTATACCGCGATCGCGCACAGGCCGTTGCCGTGACGGTCTGTCATGGTGATGAAACGCTGTGACGGCGCTCCAATGGGCAGCCCGCGTTCCAGGCAGCGATCCTGCCAGATGCGCAGATCATGGTTGGCGATGCGCTCATCGCGCACAAACATGATCAGGAGCAACGCAGCGTGCAGGATATGCGGATCTTTGCTGAGTTTGGTCACATCGTGACGCACCGACGACATCAGTTGCGACGCATAGTTTCGGTTGGGGCCATCGGTCGTGAACTGCGCAACGACTTTCACCTCCAGCCAGAACGCATCTGACAGTTCAACTGCATCGGGCGGATCAAACAGCGTGCCTGCTGCGTCAGGCTGCAGAAGCGGCAAGCCGTCGCGCGTCAGAACGAAATCGCACCGCTCGCCTTCGCTGGCCTTGCGTCTGGTGCGGTCAGCAGGGTAGCGCTGCTCGCGATAGACGCCGTAGCCAGCCGCACGCAGCGCCGCTGCAAGGCTGGGATGAATCGCCACTTCATCAAGCGCATCCAGCCCATAGACAGCCTGTTCGATGTCAAGCTGCTCACACTGTCGCTTCAGGCCTGTCTCAATGGCATCAGCAATGTCGGCACACGACCAGGTCATCATCATTAACTACGGATCGTATCGCGCAAACACTCCTCCGGCTGGCTGATGAACCGGCGCAGCGTGCAGATTGTCTCTGAGAAGAGGCGTGAAACCCCATGCATCCAGCATCAGGCATCCGATGCGAGAAACAAGGCGCTTGACACGAGACAGCAGGGGAGGGGGAGACCGCGGATCGTTTCAGCTGGCTGCTGATGCTGCGCCGGGCTATCTCTATCCTGGTTCGGATATTGGTGCTGCTGCAATCAAGGCTGAGCAGATATTCAACATCACCGGACGACTTCGCAGTAATCCTTGGTTGGCTAGTATGATGAGTGCAAGGGAGCGTTCCGATGAGCCATTGCCAGAAACCGGATATATAGCCGTGAATAACGGTACGGTGCGTGCGTTTGAGATGGCGGGACTACTAGGAGATGATTCTGCATTCCCGGCCCAATTCATCGGTGGAACGGGGAGCAGTGACTTTGGTATTCTCGATCCGGCAGATTTTCCGGTGTGTGAATCCGCAAACTTGCTAGGCCCGGTCGACTTATTAAGCGAACTGCTCGATGACGTCATCGCGGAGAGCACCGGCAGGAATGCGTACGATGAGGAAGAATTGGCGGATGGATCTTCCAATCTCATTGCGACACGAGGCTATGTAGTCGCCCTGCTCAGTTCTGTGGCGAATTGTGGTAATTGGAGTCCTTGGTCCTGCACGTGGACGGTTTCCAGTAATCCTACCTTTGGCGGCTACCTCTGCCACTACAGGGAGGTTTGCACTCGAACGCGTTTCTGTCGCCGTACCCGCTGGTTCTGTGATATTCCTTACTCATGGACATCTTGGACTGAAACTTAGACGGAGATGGGTGGTGTTTCCTGCGAAATCGGATATAGTCCCTGTCCTCCAACGCCGCCACCAGGTTGCGGAACCGGAAATTCAATTCCGGAAAGCTATATGAGTTATCTGTGCATGTTCATCCGTCTTGCGGCTGCGTATTTTGCTGCCTCAGTGATTGGGTTTGGATGTCGCTCCATAATCGCCGCGATGACCATTGACGAACTTCTCGTCAATGTCATTGAGGCTTTTCCATTTCGCACGGGCGCCAGCTTCACGGCTTTCAGCAGCTACGGTCATGCGGTCGGTGCAGATAGTCTATGGTCTTTCGCGGTGATGTCGCTTATCTCTGCGGGTATTCTGTTCATGGTGCATGCCAGCGCATTCGTTGTTGCTGAGAAAGTTGTTGGAATCTTTGCACGCCCCCGAATTCCAGACATGCGTTCATTAACGGGCGATCCGTTGCCCGCCCTGCGTTTCCGGGCTATGACACGATCAGCGTGGTTTGGCGTATACGCTCTTCCTTTGGCGCTGGTGCTTTGGTCGCTTTGACAGGAAGTCTCAGAGGTATCAATCCGAATCCGTCCCGGACTCTTGGCAGATTACTATATAACTCTCTGTGCCATCTTCCTGATCGTACCCCTTGTTTATCTATGGCACTCGATAGGAGCGATTTCCGCCTTGCTCTCTAAGGTATTGGCAACGGGACCGCCATTCTGTAAGGCCTGTGGACACTTTCTTATTGGAATCAATCCCCATCGCTGCCCAGAATGTGGATCGCAAGCATCGAATCCGCGCAAGAAATCTTTTTCGTTCGGTGGGTTGGAAAGATACATTGCGCCAGTCTTTGTGCTTCTCATTATCGCATTGTTTTTACTGCCGATCTGGTGGCCCCTTGTATTTTGAAATCGCATCGGCGTGTGATCACATCATCAAGGCTGAGATAACCTTCCCAGCGAGAACAAGGCCACGGTACTGTGCGAAGTGAGAGGGGAGGCAACTGCACAGTGATGAAACCAGGCGCATGCAGCGATTGCGGCAAATCAATCTCTGCTTGCAACCGGTAGGGCTTATGTCTTTTTCGCAGCGTCAAGAGCTGCAAGATCAATGCCGCATTCGGGGCAACGGCGGCTCGCGTTCGCTCGCAGATCATAACCGCACGCCGGACATTGGCGCAATCGCAGCCGACGCCGCCATCGCAAAGCAGCCGGGCCGTTCAGAAGGAGCATTGTTCCGCATATATAAACCAAGACGTTTGCGAGAAATGGCGCTGGAAAGAGATGAGCATTGATCAGCTGCTCATGGATGGTGGACCAATGCGCTTGCGACCGCCGGATCGGAAATCCTGAAAATCCTGAGGCGTTGCGAGCAGTTCCTACTTCTACTGGGCTGCAGAGAAAACGCCAAGGCCAGCCGTATTCCTCGTAGTACAGCGTCACTCTCGGTTTCGAATCCTGGGAATGAACATCAACTGAATAGATATCCATTCCCAGTCCGTGCAGCACGGTGGCCTCGTATTGACGCGGTTCAGTGGAAGGTCTTCCCGACCAGATGATCTCGGCCCGGCGGCGGATGATTTCTGTTCGATCCGGCGGCGTTGAAACGGGAGGCCAGTTCACGCCGATTGCAGCAAGGCTGGCGAAATAAGCTAGCGTGAACGCCAACACGCCAGCGATTGAGACGATGATGCAGGCTGTCCCCGGCTGAGGCAGCAATCTCGGACGCGGAATATTGGCAGCCCGTCGTCCGGCAGAGCGTGTTACGATCCAGCCAAGAGCAATCCAACCTGCCGCAACGGAGAGAAGGGCGATCAAATACTTGATTGCCTCCTGTCCGTGCGTGGCGCTTCGGCCGTAAGTGATGCGGCCTGGAGCAGCGGCGATAAACCATGCAAGCGCAGGAGCCACGATCAAAATCAAGCCGAGGCAGATGCGCAGGCGGTCGCCGAAACGTTGTTTCATGATGGTCTCCCGGAGTGATTTTCCACTCCTTGACGCGGTGGCGGATCAGTGAGCCAAACCGTCCACGAACCCCACGGGCAGTTGACGAACGGGCAGCTGTGATTGCCTGCTGGGCTTGAATCAGGCACATAGCCAGCTGGCATACTGTCGGCATACAGGAACGGCAAGGAAGTGTAATCGCTTTGCTCAATACAACATGGCCCAGCGGTATGTGATGTGTTCGCGTTTGAGGAATAGAACCTGACCTGTCCGAAAACCTCATCTTAGGCGTTGAGCATTATGCTGCATGATCGAATTTCTCGAGAGATACGCTGGTAAACAGAGCGCAACAGTGTTGCTGCCAAAGTTTTGAAACAAGCCCTCAGGGAATCCTCAGCGACTTTGGATCAAGCGCTCTTCTTTGCTTTGCGTTGTCATCCTGGTCAACGATGCTCCAATGACCATCACGCTTATGCCGAGCACGAGCCACAAGACCAGATGCCACGGAGAACCGATTCTGCTGCCGAGCTGGGGCGGAATGAAGATGAGGCTGGCTGCGGTCAGCAATGCAAGTGATGCGACAAGGCATGCTGCCTGCCACCTTCTGCTATTTCGCGCGGATTGCTCGTATTGATTTATTACTTGCGTGTCGCTCATTGGAACTGCATCGCCTCCCATACAAGAGATCGACTGAAGCAGCGTTGCCTGAGAACTGGCTGAACGATCAATGCAAACTGCAGCCTGGTATGGCACACAATATCATAGAACAGCCATGCACCGGGCACAATATGCCTGCCTTTGCTTCAGCTCGGCAGGCAAGGGGCGGAGCGAAGCAACCCGACCGCTTCGAAAAGCGCCAAAGAGCGAAACATCTCGCTTCATCCTCGCAGCTGGCGTGAAGCTCTCCAGACCCTCGCTGTCAGAGCATTCGGGCAACAATAACGATGATGCGCTTGGGCAGCGATTGTCGCAGAGGATGAGATAGAAAGCGGTGCGGTTCTGGCAGCAGCGTCACTGTGCAGCCATCGCGCGATGGATATCAAATGCTGCATCTCATATACACCTATCCGGATGGTCGCCGACGCCATCATCGAGTATCCTTCCTGCCTCGCCTTCACTCGTTCATTCATTCATCTATTCATTCATCACCTCTCAGCAGAAAGAAACCCAATGGCCAGAAAAGCCGCCAGGAAGCCGGTGAAAATTGCTGCTGCTGATGCCGCTGCTGCTCCAAAGAAGACTGCTGCTGCTCAGCAGGCTGGCGCCACGCCGAGTAAGCCGCGGCTTCTTTCTGGCGGCAACCCGCAGATTCCCAAAGGCGATGGCGATGCGCCTGTACAGGCTTATATTGCAGCCATGCCGGGATGGAAACATGAGGTCGGCCGCTATCTTGATGCATTGATCGTGCGCACGGTGCCTCATCCGTCGGGGGTTCGCAAGGCGGTGCGGTGGAACACGCCTTTCTATGGCATTGAAGGTCGCCCTGAAATGGGCTGGTTTCTTGCGTTTCACTGCCTTACGAAGTACATCAAGGTTGCGTTCTTCCAAGGCTCATCGCTGCAGCCGCTCCCGCCGGTGGAGTCCAAGGTAAAGAACGTGCGCTACTTCCACATCCACGAGAGCGACTGGAAAAACGGTCTTGATGAACAGCTGCTATCGAGCTGGATTCTGCAGGCATCAAAACTGCCCGGCGACACCTGTTTCTAGACATGCGAACGCTCAGATAGGTGTGCAGGATGCGCTGCGGCTGAAGTACCGATGACCTGCTTCGCGCAGCACGCTTTGTTGTCAAAAGGGTTTGAACCACACAGGCTGCGGCTTGCCCCTGACCTTGCGGGGCCGCTTCAGGCGCTCATCGATGCGATGCAGGGGTTTCTCGCCAGCCGCGCCGCCTGAATGAGCGCTGCGGCTGACGTGCGATGGGCGATATCATGCGTGCATGACCGCTAACGAATTCCGCAGTCTTGCGCTGAGCATGCCTGAAGCAATCGAAGGCTCGCACAACGGCCACCCTGATTTCCGCGTGCGGCACAGCGACACGAAGACCCGCATCTTCGCATCGCTGTTCGTGCCGTTCGATGAACAACAGAAGCGGGCACGCGAGCAGGGGAACGCAGGCGGCCACGAATGGGGCATGGTGAAGCTCACGCCGCCGCAGCAGGCCGAGTTCGTTGAAGCCAATCCTGAAATCTTCAAGCCCGTCGCCGGCGGCTGGGGCAGGCAAGGCGCAACGCAGGTGCGGCTGGATTCCGGCAGCGAGTCGACATCTCAAGCCCGCTGCCGTGCTGCCGCCAAGATCATCCGCGCTGCTGTCATCGCTGCCTGGCGAAACAATGCGCCCAGAAGGCTCGTGGAAGATGTTGATTGAACACATTGCTCTTCCGGTCGCCGTCGCTTGCGCAGTGGCGCGCATCGAGGCATACAAAGTCGCTGGTTTTGGATGACATGCACTTGAAAAGCCATGGCGGGGGAGTAGCGACGGCATATCTTCGGGCGGGTGATTCCGGGGTTCATTCAAGAAGTCAGTTGTTGGGATAGATCGCGCTCCAGTCGTCTTTCATGTCGACAACTATCCAGCCGCGCTGCGTGGCCTCATCGAGCGCCTTGTCAAGTTTGCCGATGTGCGATTCGCGGTCGTAGGCGTACTCCCGATCGGCATCGGTGTGATGCACGATGATCGCGAGACCTGGACCATCGCCAGCGGTTGTCCACTGGAGCATCTGCAAGTCGCCATCGGAATTGCCGACGGCGATGATGGGTCTGCGTCCGATTTGCTGCTGAATGCCGACGGGCTTGCCCGGGCCGTCATCGAGGTGGTCGATGCTGGGAAGCCTCACGAGCACGGGCTTGCCATCGCGCGTTTCAAACTTGTATTTGACGCGGCTGCCCACCACCTGCTCGGGCGGTATGCCGTATGCCTGCTCCGCAAACGCTCGCATGAACTCCACGCCGCCGCCGGAGACGATGTATGTTGTGAACCCATTCTCGCGGAGATACGCGAGCAGTTCGAGCTGCGGTTGATAGATCATCTGCGTATAGGGCATGTTGGTCGTGGGGTGGTGAGCGGTTGCAAGCCACTGCGAAGCGATGGCGTTGAACTCATCAGTCGTCATGCCCGAGTGCGTCGCTGCGATGATCTGAGCGATTCCCGACTGACCCTGGGCTGCGAGCGCTTTCAGGTCTCCGCCGAGCACGCTCTTGAACGGCTCTTGCTGCTGCCATTCCGGATGCTGCGGCGCGAGCGCCTTGACGCGGTCGATGGCGAAGATCAACTGAAAGTACGCCGGCTGCTCGGCCCAGAGCGTGCCGTCGTTGTCAAACACCGCGATGCGCTCGCCGGGTGGCACGAAGTCGGGCGAGCCTTCGGTGGTGGTGCGATTGACGAATGCGATGATCGCCTGCTTCGATTGCGACTGGTTCCAGCTTGGAAGCGGATCGGGCGGAGCAGCTGCCTGCGGCGCTTCGGCAACTGCAAGCGGCAAAACAAGGTGCGCAGCGAGAAGTAAACCAACGAAACCAATAAAAAGCGCGCTGGACAACCTGGTGGAAATGCTGCGCATTGTGCGGCTCCGTCAATTCTGCCAGAGATCAGCCCTCACAGTCGCATCGTTGCACATGCATTGCGTGATCATACGATGCTCGCTCTCTTGTCGGCGCAGCGCGCGGCGCTATGGCTCGCAATTGGGCGTCGCCGCGCAAGACGTCCGAAGTTCTCCGAGGCTGTCAGTGACTCCCCGCTGCGTTTTCAATCTGCTCCTGCACCTTCTGCAGATTGAATGATCCAGGCGTCTGGCTCGGTGGATAATCCTGAAGTGTCTGGAAGAATCGCGCGGCGATCTGTTGCATCGGCACGATCACGTAGACATGGTCCAGGGTCCAATCGTGGTAGACGTTCGCGTCGATTTGCGCTTTCTCAAACGGATCGCGCCGCAGGTTGAATATCAGGGGTACGCGCAGCTCGACAAACGGCTCGCGCCAGATTTGGAATGCGTCCGCGCGATTCTCCAGGAAGACCCCCTTCCATTGCCCGAGACGCATCGCGACCACCTGTCCGTCATCGTTGACGTAGATGAACTCCTTGCGCGGCGAGGCTTCAATGTCCTCATCGATGGTCTTGAAGCTGTCGGCCTTCGAGAGATAGTCGATCAGGTTGTAACCATCGAGATGCTGTCGGTACTCACGGCCGATCGCCTCGTAACCGTCGAGCATGTCCTCTTTCAGATCGTCCTTGCCGGCGGCCGCGGCGAATGTCGGCATCCAGTCCTCGTGTGCGACAATGCCATTGACCGTGACGCCTGCAGGAAACTTGGCAGGCCAGCGAACGAATGCGGGCACGCGATACGCGCCTTCCCAGTTGCTGTTCTTTTCCTTGCGAAACGGCGTGTACCCTGCGTCGGGCCAACTATTGAAATGTGGGCCGTTGTCGGTTGAGTAGAAGACGATGGTGTTCTCCGCGATGCCGAGTTCATCAAGCAGGTCGAGCAGCTCGCCCACGTGCATGTCATGCTCAACCATGCCATCGTGGTACTCATCGCCGCTCTTGCCGCTGATGCCGATGTGCTCGGGCTTCACGTGGGTGCGGAAATGCATGCGCGTGGCGTTCCACCACACAAAAAACGGCTTGCCCGCTTCGTGCTGGCGCTGGATGAACTCCTTCGCGGCCGCGATGGTTTCATCGTCGATCGTCTCCATGCGCTTGCGAGTCAGCGGGCCCGTGTTCTCGATGGTCTGCGTGCCATCCGGGTTGGCCTTGCACTTCAGTACCCCGCGCGGGCCGTACTGTTCGCGGAACGTCTTGCCGTTGGGCAGCACCAGATCGCCGGGATAGTCGCGGAGTTCGGGTTCCTCCTCGGCGTTGAGGTGATAGAGATTGCCGAAGAACTCATCAAAGCCGTGATTCGTCGGCAAGTGCTCATCGCGATCGCCGAAGTGATTCTTTCCGAATTGCCCGGTCGCGTATCCCAGCTCCTTCATCACCGCGGCGATCGTAATGTCCTGCTCCTGCCAGCCTTCTTTCGCACCGGGGAGGCCGACTTTCGTCATGCCGGTGCGCAGCGGCACTGTGCCGCCGATGAACGCAGCACGTCCTGCGGTGCATGATTGCTGGCCGTAGTAGTCCGTGAACGACACGCCTTCTCTGGCGATGCGGTCAATGTTGGGCGTTCGGTAGCCCATCATGCCGCGATTGTTGTAACTGATATTCCATATGCCGATGTCATCGCCCCAAATCACAAGGATGTTGGGCTTCTCCTGCGCCGATGCGAAATGCACGGGCAAAGCCAGAAGCATCGTGAACATGAGAACGTGCGAGACTTTCATGATGATTCCTTTCACCGTTTCACTCGTTGGACTGTGGGGGCGGCGGCGCATCGCTCACGCAGCGAAAGCCGATGTGCTCCGTGCCGGTGTCGGGCGGCACGCCGCGCCGGGCTGTCGGGCGGTAGCTCTCGCAATAGCTTGCGTGACAGAGGAATGATCCGCCTTTCACCACTCGCTCCACCGCATCAGGAACGGCGCGTGCGGGATTGAAGCAGGTCGCCGGTCCCTGCGGGTTCTCGCAGCACGTGCGGCCCGATTCACGCAGGCGCTGCGCGCTTAGCGCGTGCGCATCGACGCGGTACAAGTCAGCGGTCCACTGCCACACGTTGCCGGCCATGTCATGCAGTCCGTATCCATTGGCAGGGAATGCCCGCACCGGTGATGATCGCGTGTAGCCGTCTGCGCCGGTATCGTGTGATGGGAATTCACCCTGCCAGATGTTGGCCATATACACCTCGCCGGCTCCCACATCGCCGCGCGGCTGCAGTTCATCGCCCCACCAGAACCGGGTGTTCGTCTTCGCGCCGCCGCGCGCTGCGTATTCCCACTCCGCCTCAGTCGGCAATCGCTTGCCCGCCCACTTCGCGTACGCCATCGCATCATCCCACGAGACGTGCACAACTGGATAGTGATCCTTTCCTTCAATCGAGCTGCCTGGCCCCTGAGGATGTCGCCAGTTCGCGCCCGTGGTCCACGTCCACCAGTTCGACATGTCACGCATGTCAATCTCTTCACCGGCCGCAGTGATTCTGGGCGTGAACACCAGCGACCCCGGCAGCAGCATTGCATCGTCCGGTCGCGGCGTGCCCGGCGGCAACTGCTTGCGCATCTCCTCCCAGTCCACCGGCCGCTCCGCTGTTGTGACATATCCCGTCGCTTCAACGAACGCGCGAAACTGCGCGTTGGTGACAAGCGTGGCGTCCATCCAGAAGCCGTTGAGACGAACTCGATTCGCCGGCCGCTCATTCAACGGCGATCTAATATCGTCCGTTCCCAGATCAAACTCGCCCGGCGGTATCCACACCATTCCGTCAACCACATGGACGGCCTGCGTTGCACTTGGGCTTGGTTGATGAAATGATGCGATCCCCAGCCCGATTGTTACGACGAATCCGACTGCAATCAGTCCAGCTATCTGAAAATGCAGTTTCTTCGCCACGGCCCACGTGCTCCTGGAGGTCTAACGGGCGTAGTGCCGTTTCGTGGATGGAAGGATGCAAAGGCTAGCCGTCGCGATGCGCCTGTTGCAATGCGCTTTCCATGAATTGGGCAGAATCCTCTAGGCATCGACGCGGCAGGTCGACTGCCGATTCGGCGCGCATCGCCAATGATCTTCATCTTCGTGGGTCTGCTGCGGCTGCTCGCTCGCAGTGCGAGTCGCACCTTATCTCTATCTCTCATGCATGTTCGAACTGCTCAACGCCTGGGGGCCGTGCTTGAAGTAAGCGAGCCGGCCAGTGCGAGGAACGATTGCGCCCAGCGCGCGCGACGCGCTGACTGAAGCGTCGATCACCCGTCGGGCAACGCACGTTCCGTCGTCAAAACGACCTAAACCACACCGGCTGGGGCTTGCCCTTGACCTTGCGCGGCCGTTTCAGGCGTTTCACGCCTGACAGGTGCCATTCGTATGTGGGGGGGCCGTCGCAGTTCTTGATGCACTTGCGGATGATCGCGCTGCCGACGATCACACCCGTGGGGAGCGATGCATCGGTTGGCTGAAGGAATGCCACCGCGTGGCCATACGTTACGAGAAGCTGGCGGTGCACTTCCTCGGCATGATCAAACCCGCCATGATCCAGCGATGCTTGCGACTTCCTGATCCGTCAAACAGAGCCTGGCGACGCAGTGCCTTCACCAGCCCCGCAATAGCTCGTACGTAGAGTGCTTATCCGGAATAAAACACCTCAGGAAACGGTGAAACCAAAGCGTCAGCCCTAAACCCGTCTGGTTTTGCCTCTCATGTCAATTGGACCTTGCTGGAGAGGGGTGAATGATTGAGATCGGTCCCGTGGCGAACTCAATGTAATGATCGTCCTCCCAACCAGTGCCGGTCAGCATAAATCGCTTGGGGATGGAGTCCAGAGCTGGCGCATCGGCGGAACGCGCAAAGCGAATGATCCAGGAATCACCCTCAAATGTCGCATCATAATCTGAATCACTCCCATGGATCGTGGATACGGGCAAGCGGTCTAAATCGCGGTTTGATTCATCAAGCAGCCAGAGGCTCAGATGAGAAAGATAGATGTTCTCGATATTGAACTCATCGCTGGAAAGACGAATCTCCATTGTCAGCTCATTTTCCAGCAATTCAAATTGCTCCAGTGTCACCTTGATCGTGCGATGGGGATAGGCAGTGACCTCAAGCAGAATCGAGTCACTTGTGCCGCCGTATGGGGTTGAGACTGTCGCTTCCAGCGTGAAATATCCTAAATTCGAGAACGTCAGAGGCGGCAACGGCTTTCCGGGTTCTACTGCGTAACCATTGAGCGTGACGGTCGCTTCATATGGCTTGCTGCTTCCCCAATCCACATCGATGCGCGGCGTCACCACTGCGCCTTGAGTAACATGAATCGATTTGGCACGCATGGTTTCCCCGTCAATGGTCACTGACAGCGAAACCTTTGGCGGTACGGCTATACGGCTCAAAAAGCGAGAACTGTGTTGGAGCCAGAAAAAGTACCCAGTCAATGCCATCGCAACGAGCAGGCCAAGGACGCCGAGGACAATGAGCGTGTCATCATGGCGCCGGGACCGTGGTGGGGCATTTCCTCTTGATTTTGAATGGAGTTCCATTGTTTGTACCATTGCAGCTTGGGATGGCGGTGGGGGTGACGCTCAGTCTAATGTCGGAGTCAAAGCAAATTCGGCGGGGAGGGGGGCAGTGCGTGGTGCGCGAGTGCGGTGAGTTTCGCTGCGTCCCTTTCAACGGCGTTGCTCGAGCTATTCTACGTGCGTGCGTTCCGGCCAGGTCGAATTGACGGCGAAGCTAATCCGCGGAACATGCTTCGCACAATCTGCTATGTTATTGGGAGAGGTGAATTCATGGACTTGAAATTTCCCTTGAGCCCTTCCGATCTGGACAGATATGTCGAAGCTGCCGGTGAGAGCAACCACATCGAAGCCAAGGGGCCAATGACCTGGGATGGCCAGTTTGCCTCCGCTGCATTAGCCAAGGATATCGCTGCGTTCGCCAATTCGAGCGATGGAGGTGTGATTGTCATTGGCAAATCACAGACCTCGGCGGGCGCCTTCGAGTTGAAAGGCGTTACCGACGAGCAGGCAGCCTCATTTGATACAACAAAAGTGGCCCAGTGGGTGAACCAGCGGTTCGATCCGCCAATCGCCTTGGTCTGCCACGTCCACAAATACAAAGACAAGAATTTCGTGGTGATTACTGTCGAGGAGTTCCAAGACATCCCACACTTCTGTATCAAATCGTTTCAGGACCCGGGCAATCCAAAGAACCACCTGCTGCTAGAACGCACCATCTATGTCCGAAACTCAAATGCAGCATGCGCACCACTTGCGACTGTAGAGGAATTGCGACAGTTGATTGGCCTTGCCACCCGCAAGCGAGCGAACGAATTCCTTGCGATGTTTGATTCGCTTCTCAAAGGACGGCCACTGCTGGCAGAAGAGCGGAGAGACGCAGATTTGTTTGACAAGGAACTGAAGCAAATCGAGCAGGGACTGGCCACAACATACGCCGAGCAATTGGCTGCTGGCGCTTGGCGTCTCGTATTTCGCCCCTCGACGTACGAGGAGTTGCGCTGGAGTGAGATCAGTATGTTGGAAGACATCTCCAGCGACGCGCCGTCAAGCTCTATAGTACGTTCCCACCATCGCAAGAAGGGACGTACAAGCGTGAGTGGGGGATCGCGAATGATACATATGGCGAGATCTGGACCTTAGCGAGATCCGGCCAGTTCTTATGCCTCGCGCAGTACTACGAAAATACGTGCGACTACGAGCCCCGTTGGATACCACAGCCACCGCCAATATCCAAGGGTCGCTGGCTTGAGTTTTCTGTAAGCCTGAGACGAATTTTCGAGATGACTGCCTTTGCCGCGAGGCTCTGCGAGGAGTTTAGCCCCGGCGAGGAGATTGAGTTCTTGCTGCAGGCCACCAATTTGCAAGGTCGCAAATTGGTGACGACCACACTTGATGCTCCATGGGGGTCATCGGGTGAGTGCAAGGCAAACCTCTTCGAGCACAAGGACACTCAGTCTGTCGAAGCGTTTCGAGCTGAGTGGAAGACGATTGCCGCTAATGCGATGGTACGATTCGTCGAGTTCTTCCCACATCCTGACTGCCCCAAATCGTCCGAAAAGACCGCACGCGAGTGGGTAGATAAATTCAAGTCTCGCGATTTCTAGCGACATGTACAGAGAAAGCAGATTGGTTGCCAACCCGGCCCCGGAAAGGGCCGAGCGAAACCCACCTTTTTGGCACGCGGTGCGGGAGCGGGAAGTGTCGATGCGCTCTACCGCCTACGCTCGCTGGACCTCGTGTACAACTTGGTACAATGCCACAATGCCGCAACGGGGCGAAGAGCAGCGCGGGCCGATGGAACAACCTGATCGGTGGTGGGTCACCGCATTGGGCGCGGGGCGTCAACCGCGGCCCGGAACCCGTCGAACTCGACTCGGAGCCGATCGTCCCCAGTCCCAATCTGCCGTCCCCAAGTCGCGGACGTCGCCCCCAAGTCGCGGCCATCGTCCCCAAGTCGGAACCAATCGAAGGCAATTCGAAACCCATCGCATGCAACCTGAAACCTGTTGAATCTGATCCGGAACCGATCGCCCGCGACTTTGAACCAATCAAACGCAAGCCAGAACCAATCAAATGCGGTTTGGAATCGTTTGAATCCGGTCCAAATTCAACCAAACGCGGCTCGAAAACGATCGTCCGCAACCCAAAATCGATCAAATCTGATCCAGATTCAATTGTCCGCAATCCGAAAA
>CAZNPU010000003.1:85348-255755 GCA_964575335.1 uncultured Isosphaeraceae bacterium
GTCCGCAATCCAAAAACGATCGAACGCAAGTCAAAAACGATCATCCGCAATCCAAAAACAATCGAACGCGGATCAAAAACGATCGAACGCGGATCAAAAACGATCGAACGCGAGTGAAGGATGATGCGATGTAACGTCCGGTCGCCTTTCTTGGCCCCAAAAACGCCGGAGATCAAAAAATTATAAGAATCTGCCGGATTGCTTGTCCGATCGGCCGGCCGGCGTTCGCTTCATCGTTGAGAGGCACGCAGTGCGAGCCAGGTTTGGGCAGTTGACGGGCAGGCAGTCAATCAATGGCGATGAAACGGGCGGTCTGTGTGAGGCAACGACCCTCGGTCGTGATCAGCGACGAGGAGTGGGATCATCTCCAGACGGTCTACCGCCTCTCGCCTCAGCAGCTTGAAATCGTGCAGGCTTTTGTGGATGGGTACAGCCGGCCGGCTGACATCGCCAAGGCCATCGACTCCAATCCCAGTGGCATCGCAACACAGATCGAACGCCTGTACAAGAAAATCGATGCGCACAGCAGAGCGGAAGTGATGGTGATCGTTTTCGCTGAAGTGCTCTGGCTCCGCAGCAGCGAACCGCGCCAGGACGCATGATTGCAGCGAGATTGTGGGGAGTTCACCCCACAAGTTTGCATGTTGAATGATGTGCTGCCCAGCGCGCGACGATGACGCACTCGGCGCCTGCGTTCATGCAGCGCATCTGAAACATGTAAGACAAGGAGTTCAATCATGGCGATTCCACCGTTTCCGCAGCGAAAGGAGGCCGAGCTGCTTTCCTGGAGCACTTCGTTTCTGGCGTTGATTACCGCTGAACCGGAGAAATATGGCCTGAATCCGGCGCAGGTGACCGCATACGGCCATCTGCACAATGAATTTGCGAACGCCTACGCAACGGCGACCAATCCCGCGACCAATTCCAAGGCGAACGTCGAAATCAAGAACAACGCCAAGGCAGCGATGCTCGATGGCCCGAACGGCGCCCGGCAACTGGTCAACATCATCCAGGCGTATCCCGGCACGACGAACAACATGCGTGCGGAGCTGAACATTCGCATTCCGGACATGGATCCGTCGCCCGTGCCGCCACCAACGACTTCGCCGGATCTGGACATCATGGCGACGTTCGGCCACACGATTCGCGTGCGGCTGCATGAATCGAAGACGCCACATAAGAAGAAGCCGGCGGGCGTCAAGGGCGCATCGCTGTTCTATTACATCGGCGACGAGCCGCCCAACGGCATCGAGGACTGGGCCTGGATTGGCGCAACAACTCGCACGACGTTCGACATGGTGCTGCCTGATAGCACGCCGTTTGGCTCGAAGGTCTGGATCACCGCGTTCTGGTTCAACAACAAGATGGAATCAGGGCCGGCTGCAACGCCTGTAAGCATCCACCTGCCTGGCGGCATGCAGCAGGCTGCGTGAACTTACTCCCTCTGTTGGGGCGGGAGATCAACGCACCGCAGCGATGATGCAGAGGTGCAAAGACCAGGGGAAGCGTTTTCTTTTTCTTTGGGTCAGAGGTCAGCAATGGCCTCTGACCGATTCAACGAAACCAGGAGATGATGAAAAGAATGAGCTTCCAGAGAAGCCCGATCATTCCACCGACGAATGCGAACATCACGATGAATTCACCGATGCACAACAGCGTTCTACGCCACAGGGGCAGGACTGGGCCTTCGTGATACGTGGATGGGGCTTTCGGGTTGAAAATGCGGCCACACTCAGGGTAGCGATGCACGCCCGCAGCAGGAGAGGCGGGGAGATGGGACAGATCGTATTGACAGGTCAAACATTGCATCAGAGCAGGTGAATGATATGTCAAACATCGTAACCTATCGTGAATCATCAAGTCAGGCCATCGCGCTGCCTGCGCCGCGCTGCGGTGAGATTTCGATTCGTCTGGCGACGCTGGACGATGTGCCGTTTATTGATGATCTTCAGCGCAAGCACTCGCGCGCGGTGGGGTGGTTTCCGACCAAGCAGATTGAAGGAAATATTACAAAGGGCAAGGTGCTGATTGCGGAGGAGATTTCCCCCTCCCTCAAGGGAGGGGGAGTGTTCGCAACGCCCGTTGGATATTGCATCTCGAGCGATCGCTATCTCAAGCATGATGACTGCGGCATCATCTATCAATTGAACGTGATGCCATCAAAACAGCGCGGCTTGATCGGCGCGACGCTTGTCAAAGCGGTGTTCGCTCGTGCGGCGTATGGATGTAAGTTGTTTTGCTGCTGGTGCGCGCAGGATCTGGAGGCGAATTACTTCTGGGAATCGCTGGGGTTTGTGCCTCTGGCGTTTCGGACGGGATCGCGGCGAGCAGGAAGCAAGCAGACGCCTCGCATTCATATTTTCTGGCAGCGCAGGATTCGTGAAGGCGATACGGAGACGCCGTATTGGTTTCCTGCGGAGACTTCCGGTGGCGCGGTGAAGGAGAATCGACTGGTGCTGCCGATCCCGCCGGGCACGCACTGGAGCGATGCGAAGCCTGCGATTCTGCCGGGGATGGAGCAGGTGAATGTGCTGCCGCCTGGCGCTGCGGACCCGACGGTTCGGAAGAAGCGGGAGAAGAAGGTCAAAGCGCCGCCGTCGCCGCCGCCGCAGAAGGTTTCGCGTGGATTGTGGTTCGCTCCGCCCGCGCCGAAGCCTGGCAGTCCGGAAGCGAACGCGGCTGCGAAGGAGCAGAAGCCCGCGAGGAAGCGCGAGAAGTTTCGCCACGATCCGAAGCTGGTTGAAGCGGCGCGGGAGTTGCGGGATCGTTACATCGAGCAGATCAATGTCGGGTTGTTGTTGCCGCCGAGCGCGTGTGGAAAGTATGATGTGAGCCGACAGTTGGAAGCTGCGCCGTCGTTCCGCGATGCGATGATGAAGCAGACGCCGCTGCTTGACCGCGCTGCGTAGTGCTGGTGGTTCTGACGTGCCGGCGGGGGGCGTGCTGCTGCGCCGGATGAAAGTCGTCTGTAATGCGAATTCCTGCGTGTGGTTGGGCGGATGTAGACTGAACGCATCATGGACAGGCGTTTTCAGTCTGATGGCCGATCGAATCGTCAGCGGATGCTTGCAGGCGATCATTACCTTGCTGATGATCCTGAACTCAACCGTGAGCGCAGCCGCGCTGCTGCACTTACAGCGGCGTTCAATGTGACTGCAGTTGACGATGATGCAGGCCGCGACCGCATCCTCCGCGAGCTGCTGGGCAGTATTGGCGAGGGCACGGTGTTTCGGCCGCCTTTTTATTGCGACTACGGCTACCAGACGCACGTCGGCGCCCGCACGTTTGCCAACTGGGGGCTGATCTGTCTGGACGTGGGGCGCATCACGATCGGCGATGATGTGCAGATCGGTCCAAATGTTCAGTTGCTTACCGCCACGCACCCCATTGAGCCAGGGCCGCGGCGGGCGAAGTGGGAAAGCTCGCAGCCCATCACGATTGGCGACAACGTCTGGCTGGGCGGCGGCGTGATCGTCTGTCCCGGCGTGACGATCGGCGAGAACACGGTTGTCGGCGCGGGCGCGGTCGTCACGCGCGATCTGCCGCCGAACTCGGTTGCGGTTGGCAATCCCGCCCGGGTCATCCGCACCATCGAGGCCTGACTGCATCCTTCCTTTGCTTTGCTGTGCTGTTCATTTCATTGAGGGGGAGTGGAAAAGCAGCCGGTCAAAGGGTGGGAAATAAAGAGATGGATGATTGCGAGTGAGGCGGAGGGATAAAGAAAAAGAAAAGATGAAACTGGTGCGAGGCATGGTCATGCGGCATTGGGGTTCGCACAGTACACTTGTCGCATGATCAAAGCGACTGAACTCAAAAAAGGCGACTTCATCCGCTGGGAAGGCCAGCTTCAGATGATTCTTGAGACCGATCACGTCAAGCCTGGCAAAGGGCCAGCGTACGTGCAGGCCAAAATGAAGAATCTGGAAACCGGCACGATCAAGTTCAACCGCATCAACTCTTCCGACAAGGTGGAAGATATCGCGATCGATCGCAGAACGCTGCAGTATCTGTATGACGCCAGCGGCAAGGGCAACGGGCCGTTCGTGTTCATGAACACTGAAACGTACGATCAGATCGAGATCGGTTCGGAGATTATTCCGCCCGAGCAGAGCCAGTGGCTGGTGGAGAACATTGAATGCACGGTGATGATGTTTGAAGGTCGCGTGTTGAGCGTTGAGCTTCCTGCAGCAGTTGAGCTTCGGGTTACGGAAACCGCGCCCCAGCCGCGCGGTGCGACTGCGACGAATCAGCTCAAGGAAGCGATCGTGGAGACGGGTGCGAAGATTCGCGTGCCGCCGTTTATCGAAGTGGGGCAGGTGGTGCGCGTCAGCCCGGAAACGGAGGAGTATTTGGGGAAGGCGTGAGTGGGGTGTTGATGGGGGTGGGGGGGTAGGAGTGTGGGATCCGGGGCTTCCTTATCCGGGGCTTCCTCCCTTCGGTCGTCAGCCCCGGCGTATGAGCCTGTTCCGGCGTATATGTCAGCCCCGGCGTGTCATCACGCTCCGGCGTTACAATCGTTTGTTGTGCAAACGCTTACTGAGATCAAGATGCTGCTTGCGGAGCGAGGGCTGCGGCCGAAGCATCGCTTCGGGCAGAACTTCCTGCATGATCACAACCTGCTTCGCAAGCTGGTTGATGCAGCGGACATCAGCCCCGGCGATGTGGTGCTTGAGGTTGGCCCCGGCACCGGCACGCTGACTGAGGAACTGCTCGATCGCGGCGCGCAGGTGATTGCCTGCGAGCTTGATGAAGACCTTGCAGCAATTGTTGAAGAGCGTCTGGGCGATCGCATCACGCTCATCCGCGGCGATTGTCTTGAGAAACAGCGGCAGTTGAATGCGAAGGTGGTCGAGGCGATTGCAGCGCGGCCGTTCAAGCTGGTTGCGAACCTGCCGTATCAGGCAGCAAGTCCGCTGATCTCAACGCTGCTCATCGAGCACCCGCCGCCGCAGTGTCGTGGGCAGTTTGTCACAATTCAAAAGGAAGTGGCTGAGCGATTGATGGCGCAACCGGGCACAAAGGCGTACGGCCCGCTGACGGTCATCGTGCAGGCGCTGGCGGAAGTTCACCGCATCGCGGTGCTGAGTCCGTCGTGCTTTTGGCCTCAACCGGAAGTCACCAGCGCAATGGTGGCGATCGTTCCCAGACAGGAAGCTGAGCGGTTGGTGGCAGATGATGAAGCTGCCCGTACATTTGCGCGATTCATCACCGAGCTGTTTACTCGCCGCCGCAAACAGCTTGGCTCGATCTTCGGACGCGATCACAGCAATTGGCCGGCTGGCGTCACGGCCGATTTGCGTCCTGAAGCGTTGAGCGTGCAGCAGCTTGTGCAGCTTTGGCAGCACATGCGTGAGGAGCAATAGCTGCTGGCGCAAGATGTCAACTGTATCGACTATGCGGAGCGACTGTGTTGTCACTTCGGCCACAACGGCAGCAGATCGCGCGGCAGCATGGATTTGACATCTTCAATTTCGCCTCGTGTGACCGAGAGCGCCAGCAGGCTGAAGACCGCTCGCGCAAGGCGTTCGGGATCGACATCGGGGTAGCCGCGGAAGTTGTTGCGCACCATGTCGAGGAACGCTTCGCGGCTGCGCGCCTTCACCGGCGTAATTGCGGGTTTCCAGCCTTCATAATACAGGCCTCGAATCAGCATCGGCAGTTGAGCGGCAAGCTGCGCGGCCTCATCAACCGTCAGCCGATCCCGCAATGCGTGCAGCACCGCGCGCAAGGCGGCGTAGGACTGCTGCTGGCTGCTCCAGTGCAGTTCAGCCATGACGTAGTTGATCCATTCGTGCGTCTTTTGCACGGTTGTGTCGAGGACTTCAACCCGCGACGGATTGCGCCGTCGCTGCGGCTGGGGCGGAGCTTCCTGTCGGTGCTCCAACTGTTCAGAGGAAGGTGGTGAGGTATCTTCGCGCCCGACCTGCTCCCGCCGCACCTGTTGCTGTGAACCGATTGTATCCGGCCTATCGCGTTCTTGTTCCATTAGGGTGCTTTCCTTACATATTCAGATGGATTGCTGTGCGTGCGATGATCGGGTGAATCAAATCAAATGAAATGGTGCGCTGTTATGGCGTACATTGAACACCCTTGCGGGCTGCGCCCGAGCAAACAATCGGAGTTGGAACCTAATCATTTGCAAGGATGATCGCATTCGGCTTTTTCAGGCCCGACGGATATGCAGCGCCGCGTTGAGATCGGCTGCCTGCCGTTGACTGAAACTGAAAAAGCATGCAGTAAGTTGTGGCGGCAGTTGAGTTTGCTGCATGGCGCAGCGGGATTCGATCCTAATCGGCCGTGCAGATCTCCGGGGGTTTGCGACAAGCCGCAGCATCGCTCTATCGTTTGAAAACATGCGCCGGCGACAAACGCGATTTGAATTTCACATAAGTTAAGTTGAGTACGACAGATAGGGAGATTCCTCCATGCGCTTGGCACAGCGGCCGCAGGAACGGCGGATGCGTGAAATGGCGGTGTGGCACGAATGGCCGGAGGCGCCGCGGCCATTTGAAACCAAGCGGCGTGTGAACGTGGGCACAGCCGAGCGATGGCTGTCGCTGGCGGGCGGCGCGGCAATGGCGGCATGGGGGATAAGTCGCCGCAGCCTTCCGGGATGGTTGATGGCGGCTGCAGGTGGATATATGGTGTACCGCGGTATGAGCGGACACTGTCACGGTTATGACGCAATGGGCATCAATACAGCGCGCGACGGCATCGCGGAGCCGACTGATTATTATGAGCGCGGCATTCATATCACCAAAGCCGTCACGATCAACGCGCCTGCTGACCGCCTGTATGAGTTCTGGCGAGATCTGACCAATCTGCCGCGCGTCATGACGCATCTGAAGCGCGTGGATGTTCTTGATGAAAAGCGATCTCACTGGGTGGTTGAAGCGCCGTTTGGTCGCACGGTGGAGTGGGATGCGGAAATCATCAATGACGAACGCAATGAACTGATCGCATGGCGTTCACTGCAGGATGCGGAAGTGCACAACGCAGGATCGGTGCGGTTCATCCCGATGCCAGGCGATCGTGGGACGCAGGTGCGCGTAACGATCGAGTACATTCCGACTGCCGGTCGTTTGGGAAAACTGATTGCCAGCGTGTTCGGTGATTCGCCGGAGCAGCAGGTGCAGGAAGACCTCAGGCATTTCAAGCAGATTCTTGAAGCCGGTGAGATTCCCACCACGGAAGGACAGCCGCGCGGCACGTGCTCGCAGATAAAGTCGCGATGGCTGCCTTTATTTATGCAACAGGGTCAGCAGTCGTCGTGAGAATGTTGACGTGCGCCGCAGCGGCCATTGTGGATCCGGTTGATGTCCTCCGCTTCTTCAGTCGCGACGCGCGCATCCAGAAACAGGAGACATGCGATGCGAGCGGTCTGCTGGTGTGGTCCGAACAACGTTCAGGTGGAATCGGTGCCGGACCCGAAGATTCTGAATCCGCGCGATGCGATCATTCGGATCACCGCCAGCACGATCTGCGGCTCTGATCTGCACCTGTACAACGGGTACATCGCTGCCATGAAGCCGGGTGACATACTCGGCCACGAGCCGGTGGGTGAAGTGGTGGAGGTAGGGCCGGAGGTTCGGAAACTCCGTGTCGGCGATCGCGTTGCGGTGTCTTCCGTCATCGGCTGCGGCGGCTGCTGGTACTGTCAGAACCAGGAGTATTCGCTGTGCGACAACTCCAATCCCAACGCATGGATGCTGGAAAAGCTTTACAAGTATTCATCAGCGGGCATTTACGGCTACAGCCACTTGTTCGGAGGCTACGCTGGCGCGCAGGCGCAGTATCTGCGAGTTCCATTTGCTGATGTCGGCGCGTTCAAGGTGCCTGAAGGCATGAGCGATGAGCAGGCTCTGGCGTGCACCGATGCGTTTCCCACCGGCTTCATGGGCGCGGAGATGTGCAACATTCGTCCCGGCGATGTGATTGCAGTATGGGGGTGCGGTCCGGTGGGGCAGTTTGCCATCAAAAGCGCAACGCTGCTTGGTGCAGAGCAGGTCATTGCGATTGATCGCGTGCCGGAGCGGCTGCATCTTGCTGAGCAGTACAGCGGCGCGATTCCGGTGAATATGGATGATGTGGACGTGCCCGATGTGTTGAAGGATATGACCGGCGGACGCGGACCCGATGCCTGCATCGATGCGGTCGGCATGGAGGCGCACGGCCCGCGCATGTGGAGCCATGCATACGATCGCGCAAAGCAGGCGGTGATGCGCATGACCGATCGCGTTCACGTGATTCGGCAGATGATCCAAAGCTGTCGCAAGGGCGGCATTCTGTCCATCATGGGCGTGTACGCCATGTTCGCTGACAAGATTCCGCTCGGTGCGGCGTTCAACAAGGGCCTGCACTGGCGCATGGGGCAGATGCACGGCCCGAAATACATGCCGCGGCTGTTTGAATTCTGGCGCCAAGGCAAAGTCGACCCGGGCATCGTGTTCACGCATCGATTCTCGCTGGATGATGCGCCGCGGGCGTACGAAACATTCAAGCTCAAGCAGGGCAACTGCGTGAAGGTGCTGCTTCAGCCATAACAACGCTCGGCAGAGCACAAGAGCAACTGTGCAGGGAGGCTGGCATGAAGGCAGTGACGTGGTGCGGCAAGTTCAACGTGCAGGTGGAAGACGTGCCCGAGCCGCACATCATCAATCCACGCGATGCGATCATTCGCGTTACGTCAACGGCGATCTGCGGCTCCGATCTGCATCTGTACGACGGCTTTATTCCCACGATGAAACGCGGTGACATTCTCGGCCACGAACCGATGGGCGAAGTGGTTGAAGTCGGACGCGCCGTGCGAAATCTCAAGGTGGGCGATCGTGTGGTTATTCCGTTTACCATCGCCTGCGGCAACTGCTTTTTCTGCCAGAAAAAATTGTGGAGCCTGTGCGACAACTCCAACCCGAATGCATGGATGGTGGAAAAGCTTTACGGCTTTGCCGGATCGGGGCTGTTCGGCTATTCACACATGATGGGCGGGTACGCAGGCGGCCAAGCGGAGTATTTGCGCGTGCCGTTTGCGGATGTCGGGCCGATCAAGGTGCCTGATCATCTGCCGGATGAGAAGGTGCTGTTTTTGAGCGATATTTTTCCAACCGGCTACCAGGCAGCTGAGCAATGCGACATCAAGGCGGGCGACACGGTTGCGGTATGGGGCTGTGGACCGGTGGGCCAATTCGTCATCCGCAGCGCATTTATGCTCGGGGCAGCCCGCGTTCTTGCGATCGATGAATATCACAGCCGCCTGCAAATGGCTGCTGATGCAGGCGCGATTCCGATCAACTTCCGCGAGGAAAATCTGAAAGACGTGCTGCTGGATCTGACCGGAGGCCACGGACCCGATGCATGCATCGACGCAGTGGGGCTGGAAGCGCACGGCGTGACCATTGACGCAGTGTACGATCGCGTCAAAACCTCGATGTACATGGCAACCGACCGTGCCCATGCATTGCGGCAGGCGATCTATTACTGTCGAAAAGGCGGCACGGTTTCCGTGCCCGGTGTCTATGGCGGGTTGATCGACAAGCTTCCATTTGGAGCTGCGTTCTCCAAGGGCCTGACGATGCGCATGGGGCAGACGCACGTGCATAAGTATTTGCAGCCGCTGCTTGAAGCAATCGAGCAGGGGCGCATCGATCCATCATTTGTCATCACGCACAAGCTGCCGATCGAAGAAGCGCCCGACGCCTATGCGATGTTCAATGAACAGAAAAACGACTGCATCAAGGTGGTGCTGCAGCCGTGATCGCATGTGGGGATGAAGCGCTCTTTGCAGCATCGGCACAATAAAGTCAGGGAAGACGCACCCATGAGTTCGATACGAACAGCACTGACAGCGTGCAGCGTTGCGGTGGCAGGGGCATCGCTTGTATCGCAGATCATGCGGCAGCGGCGTCGCATGACGTTTCGCGATCGTTCAGTCATCATTACCGGCGGATCGAGAGGGCTGGGGTTGCTATTGGCTAGGGCATTCGGCCGCGAGGGCGCGAAGCTGACGCTGCTTGCGCGCGATGCTGATGAGCTTCGCCGGGCCGAGCTTGAGCTGTTGCGCTACAACGGCCGCGTGCTGACGGTGCAATGCGATGTGCGCGACCGCAATCAGGTTGAAGCGGCGGTTGATCAAACCATGCAGCGCTTCGGCAGAATTGATGTGCTCATCAACAATGCGGGCGTCATTCAGGTTGGTCCGTTTGAGCACATGCGCCTGGAGGATTTTGAACGGGCCATGGCGATTCACTACTGGGGGCCGCTACATTTCATACGCGCCGTGCTGCCGCACATGCGCCAGCAGGGAGGCGGCAGAATCGTGAACATTTCATCAATCGGCGGGAAGGTGGCGGTGCCTCATCTGCTGCCCTATTGTGCAAGCAAGTTCGCGCTGACGGGATTGTCTGACGGTTTGCGGGCAGAACTGGCCAAAGACAACATTCGCGTCACAACGGTGTGCCCGTGGCTGATGCGCACCGGTTCGTACCTGCAGGCCACGTTCAAGGGGCAGCGCAGTCGAGAAATGACATGGTTTGCCCTGGGCGCATCATTGCCGCTGGTATCGATGGATGCTCATCGCGCCGTGAAGCGGATTGTCGAAGCGTGTCGATATGGCGAAGCCGAAACGCTCCTTGCGCCGCAGGGACGGGCCATTGCCATTCTGAACGCTGTGTTTCCCTCGGTTGTGGCGGGGCTTTCCGCAACAGTCGCTGCCAGGCTGCTTCCCAGAGCTGTATCGCAGCAGGGCGATCAGGCGTTGCGAGGCATAGACCTGTCCGGCACAAGACTGGCCCCGTCGCTGCTTACGCGCCTCGCTGACCGCGCTGCTGAGCGGAACAATGAACTTGCGCCTGAACTGGCGCTGACCGGAAAAGAATCAGGCCCGTATTGATGCCTCGGCACAGGCGAAGGCGCAAGCGGTTTCTGGGGAGTGCTCTTTCGAGTCAGAAGAGTACTCTTCTGGTGCTGAAGAGCACTCTTTTTGTTCAAAACACACACATTCGATCTCTGCAGGCATTGTTATGTGCATGAGCAGGCGCAGCGCATCATTTGTGCTGAGAAATCGGACCAGACAGCACAATGCAATGGCAACGCGCGTTGTAAGCCGTTGACAAGGCGCAGATTGCAGCCTGCTGGTACCATGTGGTGATGGTTGGAGATATTCGAATCGGCATTATCGGCGGCAGCGGGGTGGGAGATGCGCTGGTGCAGGGCGCAGGCGGCGGCAAGGTGGAGCGGCATGAGATCAATACGCCATTTGGTCAGCCAAGCTCGCCGATCATCACGGGCTCCTATGGCGATGTGCCGATCGCATTGCTGAAGCGTCATGGCGAAGGGCATGTGTTCAATCCAAGCGCCGTGCCGGTTCGCGCCAATATCTTTGCGCTCAAATCGCTTGGCTGCACGCACATCATTGCAACCGGTGCATGCGGCTCGCTGCGTGATGAAATTCACCCCGGCGATCTTGTCATCTGCGATCAACTGATCGACCGCACCTATCGCCGCGCCAATACGTTCTATGAAGCTGCAGCGGTGCACGTGGAATTTGCAGACCCATTTTGCCCAGTCATGCGGCAATGGCTGCTTGATGCTGCGCAATCGCTCGATGAGGTGCGCGTGCACAAGGCAGGCTGCTATGTGTGCATGGAAGGGCCAGCGTTTTCCACCAGAGCGGAGTCGCACATGCATCGCCAGTGGGGAGCTGACGTTGTTGGAATGACCGCCATGCCCGAAGCAAAGCTGGCCCACGAAGCGGAAATCGCTTATGCGCTGGTCGCCCTTGCGACAGATTACGACTGCTGGCGGCCACGCCCAACAGCAGCAGAAGAAGATGTCTCGCTGCTGGAGGAAATCCTCGGCAATCTCAATCGCGCAACTGCTGCATCGATCGAACTGATCAAAGCTGCACTGTCTGATGTATCGCTACTGACTGCTGCGCCAAGCCCGGCTCACAATGTGCTCAAACTGGCGATCTGGTCGGACAAATCAAAGATCGACTGCGCTGAAGTTGAGCGCCTTGCCCCGTTGTGGGGACGCTACTTTGCGGAGTAGCGGCAGGACGTGACCGGTTTTATTGCGATTGTCCGGAATCGCGCCCGCAAGCGTCATTGCTGAGGTGGTCAGAAATCCACAAAACCGATGGAGAGTCCAACTGTTGTGTCGTCGCGGATTCGATCGTATCGAACAAGGAAGATAAGGTCGAAATCCGGGAAGTTGCGCGTCATGCGAACGTACATCGCACGGAAATCTTCCTCGCGGAAATCATATTGCGGGTAAAGCTGCAGCCGATACTTCGGCGTTATCTGATAATCCCAGCCGATGGCGAGAAGCTCAGTGTCGTTGGCGTGAATGTAACGATATTCAACAAACGTGCTGAATATCGGCGAGTGGCGCAGCTCTGCGCCGACTGATCCGCGGGCCAGCACGCCTGGGTCAATGGCGTAGATACCTTCGCCGACGATCGTCAGGTTGTCGCTCAGCAGCCATGCTGCTGCAGCACGAACGTGATCGCCGAACTGCGAATATTCCGGCCGATACTCAAAGAACTGCGGCGTGGGCGATTCATCGGGTTCGCCTTCGCTGTCGAACACAACCGAAGCGTCAAGCGTCAGCACATCGACCGAGCGCCAGCGGCCTGGCCCGCCTCGCTGCGTCTGCCAGACGTTTCGAACGCCCAATTGCACCGCTGCGCCGTCTGCCAGCGATTCGACTTCGGTGTCGTACACGGGCAGATCGTTCTGGCTGACGGTCGAATAGCCGTACCACAGCATCACATACGGTTCGATAATGTGCCTGAGCCGATGAAGATCGAGCAATCGGCTTTCCACGGCATTATCCACGCGCTGAAATTGCGTATGAATGCGCAGGCCCGTTGCGCCGAAGAACCGTGCCTGGTCGGTATCCGATGAAAAGTCTTCAAACTCGTCATCGTACGCTGTAATGCGTCCAACGACGAAAGGCACGACCTTGAAGATGCCTGCCTGCATCGGCATGGAAAGCTCATGGCGGCTGTCGAAGCGGCTGACGAAATTGGTCTGATAGCCGCGTGCGCGTAGGGCGGCGGAAACCTGTTCATCGTCGGGAATGCCGAACGCCGAGCCGCGCAGACCTGTTTCTTCAGGCGAGTACCGGTGCAGCACAAGCCGCATGCGGGAAACGCGGTTCTCGGTGGAGTACGTGAAACGATCGCCAAAAAGCGAATCGCCATAGCGGCGGTATGTCAGCTCCGGCAGCTTGTCGACAGCGTATTGCCGACTTGCCAGGAGATAGCTGTTGGAGATGAAATCATTGAGCGAATACTTGCCCAGAATCGTCAGCGCGGCGTTTTCTTGCTGGCGTTTGAGGTACAGGCTGGTTTCATACTCGCGCCGTTCCGCAAAATCATCTTCCCGCCATGCGGTAATGAAGGTGGGATCGCTGATGAGCGAAAGCTGCGCCTGTGCGGTCCAGTACTCGCTGAGATATGACTGATGTTCCCACAGCACCACGCCGCGCAGCTCACGCTCCGGTTCAACATCAAGCCCGGCAGAGCTGCGATCGGTGCCCTGATCGTACAGGCCGTAGAGATCGAGCAGGCCGCGATGCGAACTGACGTTGTAGTCCAGATCAAGTCCAAGGCCGGCGCCTCGTTTGGTGAAGCCGTCGATATCGATGGTGGCGTCCACCCCGCGCGGCGCATCGGTTCCGGTCAGCGCGAACAGATCCCACGTTGTCAGCAGACGAAGCCCGTCGTTGTCGCGCGTGCCGATCGTTGCGCTTCGCAGCGGCACATCTTCAACGGTGCCTGAAAAGCGAGGCCAGTACACGATCGGCACACCGGCCACGCGCATTGTGTTGCCGCGACTGTCGATGTGCGTTTCCGTTTCGCTTGCGCCGGGAGCAACGGGTCGTTCGGTGATGATCGCGCGGTCAGCGCCGATGGCCAGGTGCGGCTGGTGAAATTCGCTGGTTGAGACGGTGATGCGTTTGGCTTCCCATTGATTCTGCGACAGTTGCCGCATTTCCTCCGCACGCGCATAGACCGGAACGGGAATGTTGCGCGTCTGCACACGCAGCAGCGAATTGAGCATGATCGCCTGGTCGGTCTGGAAATCGTAATAGACATGCGGCGATCGAATGGCATATTCGTCGTTCGCGCCGGCGGCCTGCACGTTGCCTTCAAGATAAATGCCACGAATGCTCTGCGCACTGAGCTGACCCGATGACGCCAACTCGCCAAGCGGACCGGGTTCGGTAAAGATGACCGCGCGCTCAGCGTTGAGCATGAGTTCCGGTGTGCCGTCGGTGCGTGGTGCGGGCTGATATTCAACCGCAACATCGCCGGTGATGATGATGACGTTCTCCTGTTCGCCGCTGACAATTTCAACCTGGCCGGCCGAGAACCGGACGGTCCCCTGCGGGGAAGACAGCCACGGCGTTTGACTTTCGAGCGTGGGCAACTCCACATGGCTCGGCAGCTCAAGCAGCTGATCGTCGACGTGCGCTGCCGGTGACTGAAGCAGTTGCGGCCGCGATTGCAGCGCAGGCGGTTGCGCCAGCAGGCGCTGCAGGTACGACGCCAGTCGCGCTTCGCTGCGCTGCAGCAGGCTCGACCGCGGCGGCGTCTGTTCCTGCAGCAAACCGACATTGAGGCGAATTTGCCCGCGTGAACTGGCTGTGACCAGCAACTGCCCGCCGCTGATGCCCGATCCTGCCTGTCGGGCCGGATCGGTGACCTTATCAAAATAGATGGCGATCTGGTTGATCAGGCCTTCCTGACTGGGAAGACGGTTGATCCACGCGACGGCATGCGGCGCGGAGAATGCGTAGCTGCCGATGCTGATGGCGACGTCGCCTTCCAGCAGCAAGCGTTTGGTGTCATCCACCGTCCACGCTGTGGCGCGCAGCGCAGTGATAGCAATGTCGGTTTGCGTTGGCTCAACGGGCAACACGAAGCCGCTCAGCCGGTCGCCGGTGATGGCGACTGACTGCTGCGCGCAGACGATCGAGGCATGCGGCCACGCCAAGCCCAGTACGCACGCGCAGCACAGCGCTGTAGCTGTAAGAGAACGCAGTCGCGATGGCTTCCTGCCAGAAAATCGCATTTGTGGTGTCTTGCAATCCTGCACGGGGCGGATGATACGGTTGAGTTCGCCAGCCGGCAATGGCGGGGGCGCGCGGAGGCCGTGGAGAAAAATTTTCTCAGACCACTTGGATTAGCGCGTGCGTGGTCGTCGATTTGCGGAACGTCGATCGGAAAGCCGCCCGTTTTTGCAACCTTGTGAATTATCGGCCACGTACATTGCCCATGCCCTGACTGATCGCCCGAGCGGGGCGCTGAGGATACAAACTTTTCACCATGACATCCCATGAGTTGAGAGGTATTGCCCGCAGCTGAACCGGGCGGACAACACGTAACAGGATACCTCGAATCGCACGCGCCGCTTCCGGATGACGCCCTCGCCGCATGCTGCAGCGATTGCTGTAACTGCGCGATTGGAGCAGCGCAACGAAGTACGCACCTGATGGTGCGATTGCCAAGGAGGGAAGAACATTGTCAACGCTGTCATTTGCCCGAGCTGGTTTGAAATGTGTCGTACCGACTGTAGTTGCGGCGTTGTTTGCCTGCGCCGCTTCTGCGCAGTCGGGCGAACCTGAAGCCGCTCCGTCGCCGGTGATTCAGGCCATGAGCCTGAGCGGTCAGGCGCCGTTTACGGTGCACGTGCATGCGCTGGACTCATCATTGGGCGCGGGGAATATCGGTACAGCGCGATATGAATGGGATTTCGGCGATCCCAACGGCCAATACAACAAGATTGAGGGCTGGAACGCGGCGCATGTTTATGATCAGCCCGGCAACTACACGATTACGTTGCGGCTGACGAATGAAACCGGCGCTCAGGCCGTCGCCACGCGGCAGGTTACCGTCAGCGCGCCCAATCGCACGACCATTTATGTTTCGCCGACCGGAAATGATTCCAATCCGGGAACATCAGAGAGTGCGCCGATCCGCACCGCAGCAAGAGCAGCACAGCTCATCGGCAACAACACGCATATCCGATTCCGCCGCAACGCCACGTATGATCTGTCCGGCACGATCAACTTTTCCAGACAAAACGTCGTCATCGGCGCATACGGCAGCGGCAGCCGTCCGGTCCTGCGCTGGACGTCAAGCGGAAACTATGCGTCGATCATCTCAACCGGTCCGCAGTCGCGCGACGTTGTGATTGAAGACATCAAGTTTGATTCGCCGTTTACGCCGAATAATGCCATTGTACGAGGCGTCCGTCCCGGCGGAAGCAACATTACAGTGCGCAATTGTGATTTCGGTAACGTGAGTTACGCCATTAACTCTGAGCAGGGCGTGGACGGTCTGCTGGTGCTGAACAATACCGCAGGCGCGATCGGCGCATACCTGGTATGGGGCCAAGGCTCAAACCACGCTTACATCGGCAACGTGGTGACCAACAGCACGCATGAACACAACATTCGCATCGGCGGCGTGCAGCGCCTTTTGGTCTACGGCAACGATCTGACGAACCACAGCAAATCCACGCTCTGGTGCATGCTGGGCCAGCACGCCTATGTTGCGAAGAACACCTTCCGGCAGGGGCGGTTCATCGCCGGTCCGAACTTCGCGGTGGGCAGCTCGTCTGAACGATTCCGGTGGCTGGTGTTTGAGAACAACCAGATCATCAACGAAGGCGTCATTCTGTACGCCGGTGCAGAGGACATAACGCTCCGCAACAACATCATTCGCAATAACGGCGGTGAAGCGTTCAGCGTGTGGGGGTACTACTCACCGATGAATCGCACGTGCAAGAACATCAGCATTCTCAACAACACGGCGATCAATAATTCGTCATCCCACGGGCGCTTTCTCAAGCTCGGGCGCGATGCGGAGAACGTGCGCCTGATCAACAACATGTATGTTGCCCCCTCGTTCAACACCAACAACGGTGGCGGCAACGTGGTGACTGACGATTCAGATCTCAATACCTACAGCTTCCGTCATAACCTCTGGGCCAATCCATACAGCGGAAGCCGACACCACTTCATGAACGGTCAGGGTCTGACGCCTCAGCAGTGGGCGAGCTACTCGCAAACCGAAAACGAGAACTATCGGAGCATGACCAATTCTGATCTCAACGGCGAGTACCTGCCGCAGTTCAATGCTGCGATGGGCGTCAAGATTCCCGGCGTGTTTACCGATTTCTACGGCAACCTGCGGCCGAGCACCGGTCCATGGTCCGTCGGCGCAGTTGAGCAGGAACCGGTTGATCCGGGCAATCCTGGGCCGGTCAACGTTGACATCAACGGCGACGGCGTGGTTGACGTGGACGACCTGCTTGAGGTCATCGCCGCCTGGGGGCCCTGCGAATCAGCATGCCCGGCGGACGTTGTATCCGATGGCATCGTGGATGTGGAGGATCTGCTTGTGGTTGTCGAGGGGTGGGATTGATCGCTCCAGAACACGCATTGATTTATGAGCAACACCACAAAAAGCAATCGCCCCCGGCTGATCTTCGGCCGGGGGCTTTTTCTTGATCGGTTGCTGCGCTGTGTATCTGCGGAACGCGCACGAATCATGCAGCGAACATCGCTTCGATGAACGCATCAGGATCGAACGGCTCGACATCCTCGGGCCGCTCTCCAACCCCGACCAGTTTCACCGGAACATCCAGCGCATCGCGGATGGCAATCACAATGCCGCCTTTGGCTGTGCCGTCGAGCTTGGCGAGGAAGATGCCGGTGACATCAATTGCCTTCTTGAAGATGTTGGCCTGCGCGATGGCGTTCTGTCCGCTGGTGGCGTCCAGAACGAGCAACACTTCATGCGGCGCGCCGGGGATCTTCTTGGCCACCACATCGCGAATCTTGGTGAGTTCGCGCATGAGATTTTCCTGCGTATGCAGGCGGCCGGCCGTGTCGATCAGCAGCACATCGACGTTTCGGGCCAGCGCTGCATCGGCGGCGTCGAAAACGACTGAAGCGGGGTCTGCGCCGGTACGTCCTTTCACAATGTCAACGCCCAGACGCTGGCTCCAGATTTCCAGTTGCGCCACCGCACCGGCGCGAAACGTATCAGCGGCAGCAAGAAGAACAGTGCGGCCTTCATCGCGCAAGCTCTTGGCGATTTTTGCTACGCTCGTTGTCTTGCCTGCGCCGTTGATGCCCGCCACGAGAATGACCGTCGGTTTGGTTTCTGCAATGCGCAGTGAGCGGTCCACATCAGACCAGTGCAACTTGAGCTGAGATTTGAGAAAATCCAGCGCATCTTCGCCCTTGTCGATTTTTCCCGCTTTGTACGACTCGCGCAGTTTGGTGATGATGTCGTTGGTGGTCTGAACGCCGACATCAGCCGTGAGCAGCCGCCGCTCCACCTCATCGATCAATTCATCAGTCAACTTCTGGCCGCGCAAAAGCACGCGCACATCGGTCGTCAGCACATCGCGCGTTTTGGCCAACCCTTTCTTGAGGGCGGCGATGGTGGAGCGGAACAGTCCCATGTCACAAATGCAAAATCAGAATTATGAAAAGCTGAAAACAGAGGAATCGAGACAGAAGTTCGAACGATGTATGCGAGGAAAATTGCGCTTATTCGCTGTTGACTTTATCTCTGAGCGATTTGTAGATCTTGTCCAGCACGCCGTTGATGAACAGCGGCGACTTCTCGGTGCTGAACTCGCGAGCCAGTTCAACCGCTTCATTGATGGCTACCTTCGGCGGTGTTTGCCCCGAAGTCATCTCATAATAGGCCAGGCGTAAAATCGTGCGGTCAATGATCGGCTGCCGATGCGTGGGCCACTCGGGCGAGAGTTCAGCCACCGCTGCGTCAGCCTGTTCACGAACACTCCATGCTTTCTGCGCAAGCGCAAAGCCGCGTTCGTGCGTCTCTTTATCGCCGGGAGAATCATTGAGCGAGGCACGAATGTCATCGAGTCGATCTGTGCCGCTGGCGTCAAACTGATACATTGCCTGTAGGGCACAGCGTCGAATGTCGCGCGGGTTGGCCATCTCAGCGCTGCTCCTTCACACCTGCATCAAGCGTCTTCAAAGTTCTGGCTGTCTCAATGGCAGCCATCATTGCCTCAGCGCCCTTGTTCACGCCGCCAGCGGCAAGGGCATCCACGCTGCGAGCGCGGGCCTGTTCAAGGTTCTGGCACGTGAGCACGCCGAAGGCGATTGGAACACCGGTCTGCACCGTTATGGCGGTGAGTCCCTGGATGACTGAATGCGCGATGTATGTGTCGTGCGTGGTCTGTCCGGTGATGACGCATCCCAGCGCCACAATCGCGTCGTGGGCCGGCTCGCCCGTTTCGGTCTTCATCAACGCTAGGGCCCGGCAGATCGCGGTGAGTTCAAACGTGCCGGCCGCTGCCACAACGGTCAGATTTTTCGTATCGCCTCCGCTGCGGACAAATGCATCCACCGCTGCATTTCGCATGGAAGTGGTGATTTCGCGGTGATAGCGGCTCACGGCAATTCCGATCCGCAGGCCGGTGGCATCGGGTTGTATCGAGGTCAGTTCGTACATCAGCAGCGGGCACAAGCAATCAGCGAAAAACGAGAAACATGCAAAACAGCGGGCAGTTGCCAAAGATCAAACGCCGGATGCACACGCCGGCGCTGTGCGCGGCGGTCACGACACCCCGCATCGAATCAGCACGCATCACCCAAAAGGGCTTGATGTTGAGCGTGGGCGATCGGTGACCTGAGTGATTCGGCGAGCATGGTATGGATGCAGCAGGCGATGATCAATGCCGGGAACCCATGTGATGGTTGAGGCGGTCCTTTTGCCAGACGACGCCATGATTTCCACAGCAGTCGCTACGATGGGATCGTGCGACGCTTGCTCCTGCGCATCATCACGGCAATCCAGCTGACGCGTCTGACCATGGCGTTTGGCGCGGTGGCGGACATATGGTTCATCATCCTGCTCACCAAAGCGGATCCCCAGTACGGATATCTGGAGACATACCAGATGAACCTTGCCGGCGCGCTTCTGGCCGGCGCGACCGTCGCCATTGGATTGTTTGCATACGGGGCATCGTTGAACGATGTGCTCGATGCGCGACATGATTCGGCATTCAGTCCGGATCGGCCGATTCCTGCCGGCAGAATTCGGCTGGGGCAGGCGATCGTGGTGACGGTGGGGGCGTTGATCGTGGCCATGCTGGGCGGAATTACCCTGGGGATCGAAGCCGCTGGCGTGACGCTGCTCACCGCCACCGGCATTCTCTTCTACAACGCAGCGGGCAAATACATCCCCGCCATCGGATTGACAACGGTCGGCCTCATCCATGCTGCCCATATGCTCATTCCAAATGTGCAGCTCGAGTTTACGCTGCCCGTGTGGCTGGTGATGACGCATTCGATGGTGATTGCAGCGATGGTGCATCAGTGGGAGGACAAGCGGCCGCGCCTGCGCTCGCGGGCAATCATTGCGACGGTCATGGGCTGGCTCTTTTTCACCGCGCTGCTTTTCGTCGCAGGCGCAAGGCGTGGCGAGGGACTGTGGCCTGACCATGCCGGCTGGCTGCACGCACTGCCGCCCATACTTGCGGTGGCGGGATTTGTTTTCGTTGCGCACTGGAAGACATCGCGTGTCGACAACCGCGCCGCTGCGGAGAAACTCAAGCGGTATGGCGCGATGTGGCAGGCGCTGTATGGAGCGGCATGGCTGTTGGCGTTGGACATGCCGGTGCAGGCGATGTGGATCGGCCTTTTTGCGGTAGGCGGTTTCATCGCCATGACCCTGATCAAAGAGGTCACCGGCTTTTCAGATCGCCCGATCGGATACCGATAGCGCGGCGTGCGTGGGGCGTTCGACGCCGGTTGGCGCACAGAAAAAGCGACCCGCGCACGTGGCCTCTCCTCCAGGGTCACGCACGACGAATCGCTGTGTCTCAACAGACTACCGCGCCGCGTCGGCAACGCAACCGGTTCAGAGCGTTGGCGGATCGAAAATCGGTGAAATGTTAAGATAGGCAAGCTGGAATTGCTCCCAAACTGCCTCAGGACGTTTTATGCGGGGTGGTCCGGGAACGATGTTGCGAAAAAGCAACATCGATCTTCAGTGGCGGGCGTGGTCGGACGATGAAGTTCGCGCTATGTCCGGATCACGCCTCGAGATGCAGCAGATTTCGGCAAACGGCCCATCAGGTGAGGGGGCGGCGCTTTCTATTGGCCAGTTGGCTCACGAACTCAACTCGCTGCTGGACGGCTCAATCCGCTGTCTTGCCTTAGCTGAGCGTGCCTTGGGCGAACACAGCCGATCATCTGTCTCTGCTCAGACGTCTGGGGATACTGCTGAGGAAGCGGCGGTGCGGCTCAAGACGGCTCAGGAGAGCATGCGCCAGATGGCTCGGCTGCTTCAACGGGCCATGGCGAATGTCAGGCCGGGTATGGAGCTGTTCTCGGAGCGCGAGCCGCTGGAGAAGCAGGTGAGACAGATTCTCGAACTGGTCACGCCGCTGGCTGAGGAGCATCGCGTTCACCTTACAGCCGAGATCACGCCCAAAGCCGCATCGATACCCGCTGCTACGCTCGGCGCGGTCATTCACAACGGCCTGCGCAATGCCATCCAGGCGTGTGCCAGCGGCTCACCCATCGACCGGCGGGTGGAGCTATCCATCGCGATCACCACTGCTGACGAACTGATGATCGTCATTGCTGACACCGGACCGGGCGTTGACTTGAGCGAGCACGCCAGTTCTAAACCTGACGGTCACGGCTATGGGTTGGAGCTTTCGCGGCAGATCGTTACCGAATTGGGCGGGGAGCTTCGACTGATGAATGTGCCGTTCGGTTCCGGGGCGGTGTTGCAGGTCATCGTGCCGATTCGGAGGTTGATGAGTCATGGCTGATCAACAGCCACGAGTACTGGTGGTGGATGATGATCCGGTGGTTGCTGAATCCATCGCTCAGTACCTTGCACATATCGGCTACGATGCGGAATTCGTCACCACGCCGGAGCAGGCTCTGGCTGCCATTGACGACGCTGAGCGACGTGGCGGCGGTGGGGCAGGCAGCAAGGACAAGCTGCCGCATCCCTTTTCCGTGCTTATCACCGACGTTGCCATGCCGGGCATGTCGGGGCTTGAACTGCTCAAAGAGGTGCGTGATCGGCATCCGGACATTGTGTCAATTGTCATCACCGGCTACGGAACCATTGAAGCGGCGGTGAAAGCGATTCGTCTTGGTGCGATTGACTATCTCACCAAACCGCTGGTCGATGACGAGCTTCGAATTGCGGTGGAGAAGGCGGTCCGTCAGCAGGCCCTGCTTGCGGAGAACAGGAGTCTGCGGCGACAGCTCGATCAGCGATACGGGCTGGACAACATCATCGGCACAGACCCGCGCATGCGTCGCATCTATGACGTCATCGAAGCGGTCGCCCCAAGCAAGACAACCGTGCTGATGACCGGTGAATCAGGCACGGGCAAGTCACTCATTGCGCGGGCCATTCATCGCAATTCCCCCAGAGCCAATCGGCCATTTGTGGAAATTTCGTGCGGTTCGATTCCTGAAACCCTGCTGGAATCGGAATTGTTCGGCCACGTGAAAGGGGCGTTCACCGGAGCGCACGCCGACAAGGCCGGCCGGTTTCTGGCGGCTCATACCGGAACGCTGTTTCTGGATGAGATCAACTCTGCCTCGCCGGGCATGCAGTTGAAGCTGCTGCGCGTGCTGCAGGAGCGCACGTTTGAGCCGGTGGGGTCGAATGAGCCTATTGAAGTCGATGTGCGGGTGATTCTGGCAAGCAACCAGCCGCTGGAGGATCTTGTTGCGTCGGGACAGTTTCGGCAGGATCTGTATTACCGCATCAACGTGGTGATGATTCAGTTGCCGCCGCTGCGCGATCGTGTGAGCGACATTCCAATTCTCGCTGAGCACTTCCGCGAGGCCAAGGCCAAAGAGGCGGGCAAACAGGTTGTGGCGTTTACCGAGGAGGCCATGACGGCCCTGCGCGCATACGCCTTTCCGGGCAACGTGCGAGAGCTTGAGAACATCATTGAGCGAGCGGTGGTACTGACGCGCAATGCGCACATTGGCATTGAAGACCTGCCGCAGCATGTCATCGACAACTCCACTGCCGCGAAGCTGCTGCCGCCGCACGCCGGCTCACTGCAGATCAACGCGCCTTATACGCCCATGCCGCTCAGCAAGGCGCTTGAAGAGCCGGAGAAGCAGATCATTCTTGCAGCGTTGCAGGCGAACAAATGGAATCGCCAGCAGACCGCAGATGCGCTGCAGATCAATCGCACCACGTTGTACAAGAAGATCAAGCAGTACGGGCTGGAAGAATACGGCCAGACGGGATGATGAGCACGCAGGCCGGCGCATGACCTGTGAGCTGCGCTGCAGGTGCAGTCAGCTAATTGACAGCGCCTTGCATTGCTCATTGGCAAGAAAACAGCGGCGGCTCAATGCGCACTGGCCAACCGTGAAAGATCCTGCGGCACTTTGTCGGGCGGTACGCCCAGGTAGGTGAGCGTCTCATCTACCACGTCGCGCACCACCGGTCCAGCGATTGCTCCGCCGAAGTGGCCTTTCTTCCGGTCGGGGTCATCAATCACGCACAGCACGACGATGCGTGGATCACTATACGGCGCGCCGGCGATGAAGCTGGCGACGTATCGATCCTGGTGATAGCCCTTGCCCTGACGCTTGGGAAGCTGAGCCGTACCGGACTTGCCAAAAAGGTGGTATTTCTCCGACTGGGCAGCCCGCCCCGTGCCCTCTTCCATCACACCTTTCAGCGCCTCGCGCGTGATCTGTACGATCGGCAGTGAAATGGCGCGATGAATGATCATCGGGGCTGTTGACGATGCGCTCTGGCTGGCGGGGTCAACCGCAGTGATTCGAAGCTGCGGCATTGTGCCATCTCGGGCAAATGCGCTGAATGCGCGGACCATCTGCAGCGGCGTAATGGCGATCTCGTGTCCCATCGCCACCGAGCTTTGGGTGTAGTTGCGCCATTGTCTGGGTGATGTGACGATGCCCGGCGATTCGCCCGGCAAACCGCAATTGGTCTTTTGCCCAAATCCGAATCGCTGCACCGCATCCTGCATCTCCTGATGCGTCATGCGCTCAGCAACGATCGCCATGCCGCTGTTGGTCGATTTGACCAGCACCATGCGCCAGCTCATCGGACCGTAGTAATGGACATCGCGGATCAACCTGCCGTAGCTTGTGCGATATCCGCCGCCCTTGGGTGTAGGCAGGATTTCATCGGGGTCAGCGCGGCCCAATTCCGTGGCGACAGCCCAGATAAACGGTTTGAATGTTGAGCCGGGTTCGTACGGGTCGGTTACGCATCGGTTGCGCCCCAATGCCGGATGAATCTGCCGAGCTGGGTCTTCAGTTTGTTCCTCCCATCCGGGGCGCGTGTTGAGGAAGTCCGCCATCGCGAGGATTTCGCCAGTGCGGCAATCCAGCACCACTATGCGTCCGCCGCCGGCGTTGTGTTCGTCAATCGCTCGCCGCAGGCGTTTCTCTGCGATTTCCTGAATGACAAGGTCTATGCTCAGGCGCACATCGTTGCCATCGCGGCCGGGTTCATAATCCTGCGGATCGATCCAGAGCGCCTTGCGGCGCACGTCACGAAGGTAGGTCAGCTTGCCGGGCGACGGCGTGAGTTCTTTGTCAAAGAGATACTCATAGCCCGCCAGGCCTTGATGCTCAAAGCCGACCTTGCCGACGATGTTGGCAGCAAGATCGACATGCGGATAGTGACGCACCAGCATCGGCTCAAGCCCGACGCCCTTGAGATTGGCGCGGCGGACCGCTTCGACCTGCCAGTCTTCAAGCCGGTTATGCACGACGATATAGCGGCTGTTGGGGCGTTCATTGATCTTGCGGTCAATTTTGATCGGATCGGCACGGATGATTTTGGCCAGATCAACCGCCAGTGTGAATGGATCATCCGCCGCCACCGGATCGACAAACAACCGATACCCGACGGTGCTTGTGGCGATGACGCGGCCGCACCGGTCAAGCAAGTCGCCGCGACGGGCGATTTCGACACGGCTTGAGATGGCAGAACCCACGGATGGTTCCAGTCTCGGGTCGGGTGCGATCTTGATCTGCACGACCCGGCCGAGCAGGCCGATCATTGCAAGAATGATCAAAGCGACATAGACGCGGCCGAATGCAAGCGTTCGCTGCGCTTGCTGGAGCCGAATCTCGTTCAGTGACGGTGAATGGGCCATATGCAGTCGATGCAGTGTTGTCGGCGCGATCGAGACACAATTGCCAATACCCACGCCGACCCGGCGCAGGTCAATGCGAAATGGCGTCATTGTTATCGGTTGAGCGGGCGATTATTCTCGATTTCCCGGCTGCCGATGCGATGCCAGGCGGGCGTCAGCATCCTGCGTCAGGTTGGCAGGGGGGCCTGCGGGAATGGGCACCCAGTTGATGTTCATCTGGTTCATGACCAGGCGCACCTGCGACGGTCGGCATCGCTCTGCAATTTCCATCCGCATTTCCCACAGCGTTCGCTCGTGAGCCGAGAGTCGCTGATGAATGCGTGAAATTTCGTGAAACGTGTCGATGCGCTGCTGCCGCATCACCAGCAGTGCGCACGCGGTGGCGCCGACAACCATGATGATGACAAGCAACTTGGCAAACACTGAAAAGCCTCGATGCGCTGCAACTGAATGGGCGTGCTGCGGCGTTTGCCCGCGTGACTGCTGCCAGATCGATTATGACGGCAGGCGCAGCACCGTTCCCACTTTCAGGTGGTTGTAATCGTCAATGACGTTTTCGTTCAACTCGTAGATCAATCGCCATTTCTTGGGCGAGCCAAGCTGGCGCTGCGCGATGAGCGAGAGGCTGTCGCCGGCTTTTACCGTGTAGGTGCGCAGACGCGGCTGGGGCGGTTCGGAGGATGCAGTCTGCGCAGCGGCGTTGCGGGACGATGAGGACGAAGCAGCGACTCGCGAAGTGCCGCCAAGCTCTTCCGCAGGCGGAATGCGCAGCCGGTGACCGGCACGCAGGGCGTCAGGATTGTCGATGCCGTTGTACTTGGCCAGGGCTTTGACCAGCGAAGGATCGTTGTAGTACTGCTGGCAGATGGCGTAGAACGACTCGCCGCGTTGCACGTCGTGGAACTTGACCGGGGGAGCAACGCGTTTTTCTTCAACCGGCATGAAACCGGGGATTGCCGGCATATCTGACGAAAGCTGGCCGATATCGGCGCTGCGATTGGCGTGCGGCGTCGATATTGGTTCGTGCAGCGGCGCGCTTTGAATTTCATTGGCTGCAAGCATCGACGGCAACTGCACCGGCGGTTCGTCGCGCTGCGGATGCTGCGGCGTGGTGGTGTGCGACGGTTGTGTAACGGCGGATTCCGCAGTCTTGCGGCGAGGCGGATGCGGATTCAGGTCAATGAGCGACGGGCCTTCCAATTGCACCGGCGCCACAAGCGGATCGATCGGACGGGAGGTCAGGTTGGCAGGTTGCTGCGATTGAACGATCGAGAAGTGATCGGAGATGAGGATGCCCACGAAAAGAATGAGCCCAAAACCAACAACCAACGCCAGCTTGTTTTCTCGTGTCATCTGCTCAGCATCCGTGCTGTGTGCCATTCCTGCCGCTCCAATCAGCAGGAATAGCAGATTCAAATGCAGTTGCGGTCATCTGTCAACCGGCTCTGCCTTTCATGTCGTCGGGTCGCCGATCCTGACAGCCCGCAATTTCGCCGAACGTGACCGGGGATTGGCGCGGACCTCCATGTCCGATGCCGTGACGGGCTTCCGCGTCAGCCGCGTCGCCAGACCGCGTTCGACAAGTTCAGCAAAGGCGTGCTTGACCATGCGGTCCTCAAGGCTGTGAAAGCTGATGATCGCCACGCGCGCACCCGCATTCAACCACCCACCGCGCCGTATCTGCTCCGCGCCTTGCGTGATTGCATCCAGCAATCCGCGGAGCGAGCCTAACTCATCGTTGACTGCGATGCGAAGGGCCATGAACGTGCGCGTGGCGGGATGCATGCGGGACTGGCGCGCCCGTGGGCCATAGGCCTCCTGGACCAGTCGTGCAAGCCGTGCCGTGGATCGAATCGGCTCGGTCCGACGATTTTGTACAAGTTTTCGAGCGATCTTTCGCGCAAAGGGGTCTTCGCCGTAGTGATAGATCAAATCGGCCAGTTCCTTCTCGCTGAGCGTGGCCAGAAGGTCGGCCGCCGTTACCGGACCGCTTGGATCAAGCCGCATGTCCAGCGGCCCATCGACGGAAAAACTCAACCCACGCTGCGGGTCGTCCATTTGCGTGGAGCTGAATCCCAGATCAGCCAGAACAACATCAGCGTGCGCGCGCATGGCGGCCAATTGCTCAGCCACGCGAGCGAAATTCGCGTGTACAGGTATGAAGCGGACGCCCGTATTGGCGATGCGCTTGTGTGTGTATGCGAGGTTTTCCGGATCGAGATCGAATCCGATCACCTGTCCGTCGGGTTTCACAGCCTGCGCCAGCGCCATGCTGTGTCCGCCGCGGCCGGTTGTGCAATCCACTGCGGTTTCGCCGGGCTTGGGCGAAAGCAACTGGAGCGTTTCATGCAGAAGAACGGGAATATGGCCGGTTGTGGACACGGGTGAGTGGGGGAGAGTGCGAAAGGGCCAGTGCAACAGGCAGTGCAAACAACGTGTGACTGCTGCGATTTTCGTGCAGCGATGAATGCGTTCAGCCAGGCATCTCAAGGGGAAACGAGTCAGCGTAGGCGTCCTGCGTTGCGCATAGCGGATTGACGGCTCACGCTATCGCAATTATTCCAACAAGGTTACCGTATCAGGTGCAGCGATTTTTTGTTGTGCACATGAAGGAGGACGGCGATGACGCGAATCCTGGTGTTGGCGATCTGCGGGGCACTGCTGATTGGAAGCGGATGCGGCCGCATGCGATTGGTGATTGACGCGGTGCCGGCTGCCGACGATCTGACCGAAACAGTCGTGATGGAGGACGATTCCGCCCGGCCGAGTTTCTTCGGGCTGGCTGCACCGCCCAAGATCGCGCTGATTGACGTCAGCGGCGTCATCGTCGATGCGCAGCGTCCCGGCCTGCTTACGCCCGGTGAAAATCCCGTCGCCCGCTTCACTGAAGCCCTCAAGCGAGCCGAAGAGGATTCTGCAGTTCGAGCAGTCATCATTCGCATCAATTCCCCCGGCGGCACCGTTACCGCCTCAGACGTCATGTACCGCGAGGTGCTGCACTTCAAACAAAGCACCGGCAAGCCGGTGGTGATTTCCATGGCTGACGTTGCCGCTTCGGGCGGATACTACATTGCCTGCGCTGGCGATGAGATCATCGCCAATCCCACAACCGTCACCGGTTCCATCGGCGTCATCATTCAGACGGTAAACGTCTACGAGGGACTGCGCCGCATCGGCGTACGCGCTGAAGCGATCACTTCGGGACCCAACAAAAAAATGGGCACGCCCTTTGAGCCAATGACCGAGGAGCACCGCCAGCTTCTGCAGGGCATCGTGAACGACTTTTACGAAAACTTCGTTGACGTGGTAAAGCGGAATCGGCCGACGCTCTCGCACGATGACCTGCAATGGATCACCGATGGCCGCGTCATCACCGGCCGCCAGGCTGCAGCGGTGGGCGTAGTTGATCGCCTGGGTGATTTACGCGATGCATTTGAAGCCGCCAAGGCTCGCGCTGACCTCACGACGGCACGGCTGGTGAAGTATCACCGCCCACTGGAGCATGTGGCCAGTCCATATGCGCTGATGCCGTCGGCGGCCGGCGGTTCGCAGGTCAACTTGCTGCAACTCAATGTCTCAACTGCCGCGTTGGGCGAACAACCGGGGTTCCTGTACATGTGGGATCCGGCAATCTGGTAAGCGCAAAACAGCGCACAGACCCTGCTGAGATCGCATTGCCATGTGCCAGCTTCAAGCTATGAGCGTTTTGCACTTACCTTGATGGGCGGTTCCAATCACATCCCCAGCAGCATTCGCTCGGGGTTTTCGATCATGGACTTCACATGCACGAGGAATCCCACCGCTTCGGCTCCGTCCACGATACGGTGGTCGTAGCTGAGCGCGAGGTACATCATCGGCCGCAGCACGATCTGTCCCGGGTTGCGCGGGTCTTCCACCGGCCGCTTCATGATCTTGTGCATGCCTAGTATGCCCGACTGCGGCGGGTTGAGAATGGGCGTTGAGTTCAACGAGCCATACACGCCGCCGTTGGAGATCGTGAAGGTGCCGCCGGTCATCTCGTCGATCGAAAGCTTGCCGTCACGGGCGCGAACCGCCAGCTCTTTGATGGCCAACTCGATGTCGGCGAAGGACATCAGTTCGGCGTTGCGCACGACGGGAACAACCAGGCCTCTTTCGGTGCCGACGGCGACGGAGATATCGCAGAAATCGTGGTATTCGATCTCGTCGCCCACGATATATGCGTTGACCCGCGGGTAGCGCTGCAGGGCTGAGACGCATGCCTTGACGAAGAAGCTCATGAAGCCCAGCCCAATGCCGTGACGCTTCTCGAACTCGTCCTTGTACAGCGATCGAAGGCGCATGACCTCGGTCATGTCGCATTCGTTGAAGGTGGTGAGCATCGCTGCGGTGTGCTGGGCCTGCACAAGTCGCTCAGCAATGCGCTGGCGAAGCTTGGACATTTTCTCACGCCGGACGCCGCGCTGTCCCGGTCCGGAGATCGAGACAACATTGCTCGCAGCCGGCGCAAGCGATTTGCCCGGCTCGGGTTTGGCTGGAGCCGCAGCCGGTGCGGTGCGGGTTGCCGCCGCCAGGACATCGGATTTGGTGATGCGGCCGGAGGGGCCTGTGCCCTGGATGCGTGCCAGATCAACGCCGCGTTCTGCTGCGATTTTCCTCGCCACCGAGGTTGCGCGGGCGTTGTCTTCGCTCGGCGCTGCCGCTTCTGTTGCTGCTTCCACCACTGCTGCGGCGCGGCCGGGGCCATCAGCAGCAGCGGATGCGGGCGCAGGGGCCGCACCTGCATCGGCTGCCGGTTTTTCCTTCGGCGGCGCGGCCGTGGGATCGATTGACCCGATCACATCACCAACCTTCATCTCAGCGCCGGACTCAGCGGTAATGCTGAGCAGGCCGCTTTCCGGGGCTGGCACTTCCAGCGTCACCTTGTCCGACTCGATCTCCACCAGCGGCTCGTCCTTGTTCACCCAATCGCCGCTTTGTTTGTGCCACGTACCTAACGTAACTTCGGTAACGGATTCGCCGGGACTTGGGATGGTGATTTCAACAGACATGATCGTGACACGCTGTGGGGACTATGGATTGAAAGCTGACAATGCCAGACGGTTGGCAAGGGCCAACAAGCATAGAAAGAGTGCGGGCAAATGGGAAACCTGCTGGAGAACAATGATTGCAGCAACGCGCCGGTTACGGCTACGCCGACCGCTCACCGACCGGCGCCGGTCGAGACGTAGCTGGCGACTTCTGGCCGGCAGATTTGGCGTTTTTCGTGCCGTTCGCTTCGCTTGTCAGTCCAAGTGCCTCAATCAGAATCTTGTTCTGCTCCTGCTTGTGCATTTTTTCGGATGCCACAGCAGGCGTCGGCCGCATTTCGCGTCCGATATACGGCGGATCAAGGTTGAGGCGCTCGCGAAGCAGTGCCTGCACGAACCGGTACGCGCCCATGTTCTTGGGCTCTTCCTGCACCCAGATGAATTCATCGGCTTTGGTGTATCGCTTGAGAACCTCAGCGATCCGGGATTCGGGGAACGGATAAAGCTGTTCGATTCGAATCACTGCCACATCATCGCGATTGGTTTCCTTGCGATGCATGACCAGGTCGTAGTACACCTTGCCCGTGCACAGCAGCACGCGCTTGATTTTTTCGGGCTTGGTGATGCTCGGATCATCCAGCACGCGATGGAAGCGGTCGTTGGTCAATTCCTCAACAGTGCTGACGGCCAGCGGGTGGCGCAGCAGGCTCTTGGGACTCATGACGATCAGCGGCTTGCGGAAGTTGCGCTTCATCTGCCGGCGCAGGAGGTGGAAGATCTGTGCCGGCGTGGTGGGGTATACCACCTGAATATTGTTGTCGGCACACAATTGCAGGAACCGCTCCAGTCTTGCGGAGGAGTGTTCCGGTCCCTGGCCTTCGTACCCGTGGGGGAGCAAGCACACCAGGCCGCTGTGCCGCTGCCACTTTGCTTCCGCCGAGGCGATGAACTGGTCGAAGAAGACCTGCGCACCGTTGGCAAAGTCGCCGAACTGCGCTTCCCAGATAATCAGCATGCGCGGGTCAGCCAGCGAGTAGCCGTACTCAAATCCCAGCACGCCGTTTTCAGTCAGCGGGCTGTTGTGAATGCAGAAACGAGCCTGGTCGGGACTGATATGGTTCAGGGCAACGTACTCGTCGCCTGTCACCTGATCGATGATGACTGCATGACGATGGCTGAATGTGCCGCGCTCGACGTCTTGCCCGGTCAGGCGCACCGCGTGGCCTTCCAGCAGCAGCGTTCCGTACGCCAGCATTTCAGCAGTGCCCCAGTCGAGCTTGTTGTTGCTCTGGATCGACTCGCGGCGATTCCGCAGCAGCTTGGTAATGTTGCGGTGGGGCGAGAAGCCTTCGGGCATTGTTCCCAGCGCATTGGCAACCTGCTCCAGCATCGCCTTGGGCACAGCGGTGTCCACCGGCGCCGGATTGTATTTTTCGGTCAGTCCCACCCACTGGAATCGGAACGGATCAATGATCGGATCGACCGGCTGCTTTTTGGAGCGAGTCTGCGCAGTATCCATCTCGTTGCGCAGATCGTCGTAAAGCTTCTGGAACTCTGACTCACTGATGATGCCTTCGTCGATCAGTTGCCGGGCGTACTTTTGCAGCACCGGCGTATGTTCGCGAATGCGCTTGTACATCAGCGGCTGGGTGTAGGTGGGATCGTCACCTTCGTTATGGCCGTATTTGCGGTAGCACCACAGATCGATGACGACATCGGTCTTGAAGGTCTGTCGCCATGCCAGGGCAAGCTGTGCGATGAACACTGCTGCTTCGGGGTCGTCGCCGTTGACGTGGAAAATAGGGGCGTCGACGATCTTGGCAACGTCAGTGCAGTACTTGCCGCTGAACGTGTCGGACGGATTCGTGGTGAAGCCGACCTGGTTATTGATCACGATGTGGATGGCCCCACCGACGGTATAGCCGGTGAGGTTCATCATGTTGAAGCATTCAGCGACAATGCCCTGGCCGGGGAATGCAGCGTCGCCGTGAATGAGAATCGGCACAACCTGCTTGCGCTCGGTGTCATCCCTGAGCCGCTGTTTGGCGCGTGTTCGCCCAAGCTGAACGCTGTGGCCGAACTCCAGGTGCGAAGGGTTGGCGCCCAGGCTCAAGTGAACGATTTCGCCGCTTGAGGTGGTCAGGTCGGTGGAATACCCACGGTGGTATTTCACATCGCCGCCGCCTTCCAGGTAATCCTCGACCCACGCTTCTTCGAATTCGGTGAAGATCTGGTCATAGGTTTTTTGCAGGATGTTGACCAGCACGTTCAGCCGGCCGCGATGCGCCATGCTGAGGACGAACTCCTTGATCCCATAAAGGGGGCCGGAGTCGGTGATTTCACTGAGAATGGGGATGAGCGTTTCGCCGCCCTCCAGGCCGAAGCGCTTTTTGCCTTTGTACCGGATGTCGAGGAAGTTCTCAAAGCCGTCGGCTTCGATGAGATCGCGCAACACGCGCATTTTCTGCTTCCGAGTGAACTTCGGCTTGTTGCGGACCGGCTCCATGCGCTCCTGCAGCCAGCGGCGCTTGGCCTTGTCCTGAATGTGCATGTATTCCACGCCCACCCGCCGGCAGTAAGTCTCCTCCAGCGCCGCGATGATGTCCCGCAGCCGCGAGGGATTCGGCAGCGGGAACATGGCAGGATTGAAGTACCGGTCAAGGTCGGCTTCGGTCAGGCCGAACGACGCAAGCGTGAGGTCTTCCGGAAACGGCCTTCGCGTGCCGAGTGGGTCAAGGTCGGCTGCGAAATGGCCGATGTCGCGATATTCGTAGATGAGCTGCTCGACCTTGCTCTGCTTGGTCAAAGCCTCTGTATCGACTGCAGACGCTGCGGCCCCGGCCTCAACTGTCTCGCTGGTAATTGAGGGCCGATAGCCAAGCTCAAAACCTTGGAAAAACCGTTGCCAGTCCGGCGTAACCGAATCGGGGTCGGTCAACCACTGCTGATACATCGAATCAACGTACTCGCCACTCCATCCGTTCACAGAGTGGTCGGCCAAGTCCGGGGTAGCCGACATGTCCGGGGTCATCGGGAACAGTCCACCTTACAAAAGTTGATGAACAGCCTGCGGCAACCGCCGAGGCTGGTTGAAAAGCCAATTGGAAGCCAGACCAACCATTCTAGCGTTGCTGTTGGTCTTTTGATCGCCGTAGCGCTTGAGAATGCTCGAGTAAGAATACATCTATGTGTCCAAATCCGGGGTGAGCCGGATGGGGACGTCTCGTGAGTAGATCGGCTGCTTTGACAGAGCTCTTAGCCGGATTTTCTCGTAGAGCGGCTGCCAACATCCCAAGCCGGTGATCACAACGGATTGCGGTTTGGCATTGTAGCCCGCTCGCAGCCCCAGCGTCTGGAAATGGGAGCATTTCAAGGCGCCGGAAATGTTCGTGTTCGATCAGGGCAGCCGCCCCGATTGATCACCCCTCGCGTCGCCGCAATTGGCGTTGTCGCATCATCGCTTTGGGCATGCAGTGGAAGATGATTTCACACCGGCCGACGCGAAGCTCCTTGCCGCGTTTTTTCAACTGCTGGCGGACTTCCAACTCCAGCTTAACGTTGAACTCGCCGCCGTTGGCGATCTTCTCCTGCACGTCTTCACTGTTGACGATGTGGTACACCGCGGGACCGAGGCACGGCCGCAGGAAGCGATACTTCATCTCCTTGCACACAACCGTGTAGTCGCTGCCGCACTGCGAGAACAGGTACATGCCCGCAGCGACTTCCGAGTTGCCCAGCAGGGCCGCTCCAGCCATGGCGTTGTACCAGTTGCGGTTGATGCGCTTGAACGGCAAGACTGCGGTAAAGCGTGTGGAGTCCAGACGCTTCATCGTGATGCCCGAACGAAACGCGTAGGGCAGCCAGATGAGCGAACAGACCTTGTGCCAGAAGTTGTTTCGGGTGCTGAGCCGGCTCACGAAAGCTTCGAGCCGCTGAAACAGCGTCAAAGCGCCCGGGTCGTACCGGCGGGCTGGAAGGCTCGATGCCTTGGTCAAATTGTGATCAACCTTCGCAGAGGTCAATGCGTGCGAACCCTTCTAGGTGAAAACGCTGATCGCTGAAATGGCAGAACCTGTAGCCCCACTTGGAATCCCCCCAAGAACCCCTCCCAGAAATCCCCCTGGAACCCCCGCGTCACACCATCACCGGCAACCGACTATGCTAAGCGGAAGCGGCGTGGTATTCCAGCGCATCATCGGGGTTTACAGCGTTTGAATTTCTGCTTGCATCATCATTGACCATTATCGGCACATCGGCCGCACTCAACCTTACGGCATGACCAAATCGCAGCTTCAAAAAAACGCCACACACGACCACCGCACAACGTCATCGTCATCCGGCTCCTGCATCGGCGTATGCAGTTGGAGCCTGCAGCCGCGTGACCCACAGCACCTGCTCGACAGCGTTCGCCGCCTTGATGTGCATGGCGTTCAGATCGCGCTGAGCCCGGTTGTGAACGATCCGGAAACATGGGCCGGTGCAGTCGACCTGCTTCGCGGCGCAGGCGTGAGCATCCTCAGCGGCATGATGGCGACGGCGGGCGAGGATTACTCAACCCTCGAGTCGATTGCCCGCACGGGCGGCGTGCGGCCGGACCATACCTGGGAAGCGAATCGCCAGCACGCTCTGGCGGTGGCCGAACTGGCAGCCGCCAGCGGCATCGAACTCGTGACCTTCCATGCGGGCTTTATTCCCGAAGCAGCCGATGATCCCGAGCGGCCGGTCTTGCTCGATCGCCTGCGCTGGATCGCTGATGCGTTTGCTGAGCGCGGTCTCCGTCTGGGCTTTGAAACCGGCCAGGAAACTGCCGAAACGCTGGAGCAGGCGCTTGCGGAACTCAATCGCGCCAATGTCGGGGTGAATTTCGATCCGGCCAACATGATTCTCTACGGCAAGGGCGATCCTGTGGATGCGCTGCGACGCCTGTTGCCGCACATCGTTCAGATTCATGTGAAGGATGCTGTACCGGCGACAACGGAAGGCCAATGGGGCGTTGAAGTGCCTGTCGGAGAGGGCGCTGTTGATTGGGACGCGTTTCTTGAAGCGGCAACGAAGATTCGACCGGCAGTGAATTTTGTCATCGAGCGCGAAGCCGGCTCATCGCGCGAAGCGGACATCATCGCTGCACGCACCAGGATTGCTGCTTATCTCAATCGGCTGTAGCCATCAGAAGTTGCCAGGACGCCTGTGGGGCGCTTTTCGCTGCAGCTTTCACCGGCGGACAGCAGCAGGCAAGCAGCATGAGGTCGTGATTTGTGTTGCACACGAACCGCTCCGGCTTGCAGTACGATCCACTTCATGGTGAACAAATACGTGCAGCGATTTGTCGCAACGGCTGCACTGGCTGCGATGTTGACAGGCAGTGCGATGATGCAGGTCGGATGTGCAGCGCGAGTTGCGGTAACGCATCAGGCAGTAGGCGAAAACGCAGCGCTACATGAGCCGGTTTATCGCCACGCAGCTGTGGCGGCCGATCATCCCGTTGCTTCGCAGGCGGGGCTTGAGATTCTGCGACAAGGCGGCAACGCGGTTGATGCCGCGGTGGCGACGAGCTTTTGTCTTTCGGTCGTGCGGCCGTACTCTTGCGGCATCGGCGGCGGGGGATTTATGGTCATCGTCATGCCCGCACGGGATGGCAAGGCTGCCCGCACCGTTGCGATCAATTATCGCGAAACAGCTCCGGCAGCCATCGGGCCAGAGTATTTCGCTTCTCTTGACGATTCCACCACCAGCCGCGTTGGCCCGCACGCAGTGGGAGTGCCGGGTACGGTTGCCGGCCTGTGTCATGCGCTGGAGCGATACGGCAGGCTCAGTCTGCCCGAAGTGCTCGCGCCAGCGATACGCGCTGCAGAGACCGGGTTTCCTGTTGATGCGAATTTCATCAAGGCGGTCAATGAGTTTCAGGATGCGCTTTCGCGCAAACCGCAGCTGCGCACCTTGGCTGACCCGTTGCTGCAACAATTCACGGCAGAGCGTCCGCTTCAGCCGGGCGATATCGTGAAGAACCCTCGCCAGGCTGAGGCGTTGCGATTGATCGCAGCGCATGGCCCGCAGGCGTTCTATCAAGGCGAGATCGCACAGGCGGTTGTGTCAACGATCAACAGCCTTGGCGGTCCGATGACGCTGGATGACCTCCGCAGTTTCAATGTGGTTGAAACCGCGCCGCTGACAGGAGAGTTCCAGGGATATCAGATTGTCGCCATGCCGCTGCCCAGCAGTGGCGGTGTTGCGATGCAGCAGGTCTTCGGGATTCTCGAGTCGCATGCCAACGTGCTTCGCCGCACGCAGCACAACGATCCGTCGTACATCCACCTTGTGACGGAGGCGATGAAACACGCCTTTGCCGATCGCGCGGAATGGCTTGCTGATCCAGCATTTGTTGCTGTGCCGATTGAGCAGTTGTGTGATCCGGCATACCACGCGCGGCTGGCGAATCGCATCGAGCCTGATTGCACGCATGAACCGTTTCAATACGGCTCAATTGTGACCGCTGATCAGCCGTTGCCGCTCGATGGCGGCACGAGCCACTTTTCCATCATTGACGCTGACGGCATGGCGGTGGCGTGTACGGAGACAATCAACCTCAGCTTCGGCTCGCTTGTGGTTGTGCCCGAATTCGGATTTGCGCTCAACAACGAGATGGACGACTTTACCACCCAGCCGGGCGAACCCAACGCCTTTGGTCTGCGGCAGTCGATTCGCAATCTTCCTGAACCCGGCAAGCGGCCGCTGAGTAGCATGTCGCCCACCATTGTCATGCGGGATGGGCAGGTTGTGCTGGTCGCGGGCGGGTCGGGCGGTCCTCGCATTATCACCGCAACGACGCAGTGCATTTTGAACTGCCTGCTGTTTGACATGACGCCTCAGGAAGCAGTCGCTGCACCGCGCTTTCATCATCAGTGGCTGCCGAACGTGCTGCAGTTTGAAGAATCGTGGAATGACCGCGCAGCGATCGAGGCGATGTCAGAGCGCGGCCACGCGACCGGCAGCCTCAGCGGTGAAGCAGCGGTGCAAGTGATTCGCGTGACCGACGACGGCATTCGCGCTGCGAGCGACCCGAGAAAAGGCGGTGCGCCGGCGGGGTATTGAGCGATGGACATCTCATTATTGAGGTTGCTGTGTGTGGCGCGGCGGAATTGCGCAGACCACAAAGCTCAAAACCGATGCGATCACCAGCCGCCACTCAAATGTGAGATTGGGAACTGAAGTCAGCTTCAGCAGCGAGGCCCATCGTTCAACAGCCCACGGCTCCATGAGCAGAACCGTGGAGAATCCCACAAGCATTGCTGCGATCGCGCTTTTCGCATTGCCCCGATTGGTGAAAAGCACAGTGGAAAACACGCCCAGCAGGCCGCTGTAGGCAAAGGTCATGACGCGCAGAGCGAACTGGATCAGTGTCTCGTTGCTTGATTGATTCCAGACAATGCACAGACAGGCGAAACCCGACAGCATGACCGCCCAGAACGCGGAGGCCCAGCGCCCGACGCGGCGCTCCGCGACGTCGCCCGGCAGCGCTTCGCGATCCCGCCTTGCGCGCCAGGGACGGTAAAAGTCCGCCACCGTGGTCGAGGCCATCGCATTAAGCGTGGAATCAAGACTGCTCATCGCCGCGGCGAACAGGCCGGCCATCATCAAGCCGCGCACGCCCGGATGCAGTTCGCGCAGAATGAACTGAAGAAACACCAGCTTGCTGTCGTCAATCTCATAGCCCGGCGATGCAGCTCCCATGATCTCCGGTTGCTGGTAATAAATAAAAAGCAGCAGCCCCATGGCGAGAAAAAGAAAAACCACCGGCAAGCCGATCAGCGTGGCGAGGATGACCGACCAGCTTCCCCTGACGGCTGAGTGGCAGGTGAGCATGCGCTGGGTGAGATCCTGATCGGCGCCGTAGGCAGCAACCATCAAAAACGTGAATCCCGTCAGGGCGGTCCAGAAGGTGTATTTCTGTGAAGGATCAAACGAAAAATCAATGAGGCGCAGCTTGCTGCCGCCTGAATCAAGCTGCGCATTGTGCAGCGTGGCGGCGATTTCGCTTGCGCTGAGTGGAATCCGGTTCCAGATGACGTACAGCGCGAAGATAAGGCAGGAAATGTAGACGACGGTCTGCAGCACGTCGGTCCAGATGACTGCGCGGATACCGCCGGTGATGGAATACAGCGTGGCGATAGTGGCGACGATGGCGATCGCCAGCACGAGGTGCCTGGGCTGCGTGCTGTTGAAGGCCACCAGCGCAAAGGGAATCGCAACGATGTACAGCCGGGCGCCGCTGGCGAACACGCGGCCGATCATGAACATGCCGCTGGCGGCCCGCTGCGCCGTGGGGCTGACCTCATGGCCGATGAGTTCGTACACGCTGGTGACGCCGCGGCGGTAGTAGGCGGGCAGAAACATCGTTGCGACGATGACCGCAGCGAGGACCGAGCCGATGTTGGTTGAGAGATAGGTGAGATTGCCTGCGTAGGCTTCCTGCGGTCCGCCGAGAAACGTGGCTGTCGACTGGGCTGTTGCGAGCACGGAAATCGCCACCGCCCACATGGGCATGCTGCGGCTGGCGAGGAAATAGTCGTTGCTGCCCTGACGCCGCCGCGTCGCCAGCAGGCCGATGATCACCACGATGGCCATGTAGATAGCGAGGATGAGCCAGTCGACCCAGAGAAAGCCGGGGGGCGGCGGGGTGGCTGATGATGAGGCGGCAGCAAGCAGCATGGTGCATCAGTAATCGGTCGAAACTGCGGGAAAAACGCAGGAATCACGCGAGGTCGCGGGAGCATGAGGCGTTCTGAAACTGTGGAAAGTAAGCGGCTTCCCGGACAGTGGCGAATGGCTGATTGGTCCGCGATCGTATGATCGCAGATCAACGCCAAGGCCTGAGGTAAAGGGCGGCGTCTGCGGCCGCTGGCCCGGCGGCATTGCGTACAATGTGCTTTCTGACAAATTGGGACACGTCCCGGAACCTGCTGCGGGGCACATTGGCATACGTCCATGTCCGCAGCGCACAGGCGGTGTGGCTGGCGTGAAATCGCTTCGCATAGTGATTTTGCCAGCAGCGGCGGGATGTGCTACGCTTAGTGACTTCCCACGCGCCACCCTAGCTCAGCTGGTAGAGCGGAGCTTTCGTAAAGCTCAGGTCAGGGGTTCGAGTCCCCTGGGTGGCTGTTTTTCTATTGTCATGGCCTCTTGACTGCTGCGCCTCGCGTAGTGAAGGGCGGAGCTTTGTTTGAAGGAAAAGAAGGCGATTCGTCTCGCTCTGCCCGCAGCTTCGACAGCAGCCATACCTTTTCCTTGTAGACGTGACCGGATCAGGGGCAGCAGTGGATGTGTGAACTGCACCTGCAGACGGACAACGCTATCATTCGCACTTCGCACAGCCTGATGCATCATCAGGATCAGGCGATTTGGCGTCTGATTTGAATTTCATCACCATCACCCTGATCAACGCACATTCACGATGCCTGCAAAAACGCCACCCGGATTTGGCGGACTTCCCGCCGAGTTTCGTAACCCCAAAACCGCGCAGATCGTTGTTCTTCCCGTGCCGTATGACAAAACAAGCACGTGGAAGAAAGGTGCAGACAAAGGCCCGGCAGCGATCATTGCCGCTTCGGCCAACATGGAGCTGTACGACATTCAAACCGAATCCGAGGTGTATCGCCGCGGCATTCATACCATGTCGCCGATTCGCCATGCCGGTACGCCCGACAAGTTGGCGGACAAGGTGCAGAAGGCTGTGGCGGGCATCTTTGAAAGCGAGCGATTTCCGGTTCTGTTGGGCGGCGAGCATTCCATATCCATCGGGGCTTTCCGAGCCGCTGCAGCCAAGTACGGTTCAAGCCTGTCGATCCTTCAGATTGATGCGCATGGCGATACGCGCGAGTCGTACCAGGGTTCGCCGTGCAATCACGCATGCGTGATGGCGCGGGCGCGCGAGCTGTGCCCGATTACGCAGGTGGGCATTCGCGCCATTGATGTTGAGGAAGTGGCGCAACTTGATCGAGGCCGCGTCTTTTTTGCCCATGAAATTGCGGGCAATCCTGATCAGAAGTGGATGGACCTCGTCGTCCGTCAACAGAAAGAAAACGTGTACGTCACGATCGATCTCGACGCCTTTGATCCGAGCCAGTTGCCAGCAACCGGAACACCGGAGCCGGGCGGTTTGAGCTGGTACGAAGTGAACGCGCTGCTGGAAAAGCTGGCGGCCAAGTGCAATATCGTCGGCTTTGACGTCGTCGAACTGCTGCCCAAGCCGGCGCTGTGGGCCAGCGACTTTTTTGCAGCCAAGCTCATCTACCGCTTTTTGAGCATGATTTTTGCCAATCGAAACGGGTGACGTAACCACAAGCACTGGGGACGGCATTTTGCAGGCACTGCGGCTGTCAGTGCGCGCTTGGGGCCTTTGCCTGCTGAGTGAGGCTAGAGCCTGCCTGCTGGCTCTGGAATTCCAGCCGAGGCGGGCGGTTCGTCGATACATCATGTCTCGACGCTTCTGTCTGATTCAATGCCCTTTGCGAAAGTGCCGTTCGCCATGACAACAACTGCTGCTGCACAATCGCCGCCCGTTGAGATATCAATCATACAGGAGCTGTCTAGCCCTGAGCCTGAGCGTGCATTGGAAAAGGCCTTTGCCCAATTGCACCGTGGTGGCAGCCTGCCTTTGCTTGTCGCGATGCTCAAGGCGCTGGTGCGCGTTGGCCTGGGAGGAATTGCAGTGCGGCTGCTGCAGTCAGCAGGCGGACCGCTGCGCGATCAACCGGAAATCATCTTGCTGGCGCAGCAGCTTTCCAGGCTGCCCAGTGGTGAGATTCCGCAGGCGACGTTGAAGGCGCGATTGACTCACAATTGGCAGCGGCTTCGAACAGTCCAGCCGCACCTAGAGCCATTTGCACAGCAGTTCCAGAACGCGTTGCAGCAGTTTGCCTGTTTCGCCAGCAGGGGCGGGAACTTTCATGTGCTGCGCAATGAGCACGGCCGCAAGCTGGACATGGTCTTTCCATTTATTGATCAGCACAGCCATGCTCAGTCAATGTCGATTCCCGAACCGACGCTCAATATGGCGATTCGCATGATTGGTGTGCCGAGCGTCGCGTTGTTCAAGCGATTGCTGGAGCTTCGCACGCCGGAAGGCTACATGCCGCCGATCGATGTGATTGAGCCTGATGTCGATGTCCTGGGCGTGTGGCTGGGATTGATTGACGATCCTGAAGTATTTGAAAGTGAGCGGGTAGCGATTTTCACAGGAAGCGATGCATTGGCTGAGTATCGTCGGTTCCTGATCGAACGCCCATGCCGCGCAGTGCCCACTGCGATTCTGACGAACGCCCGCGCAAACTGGCAGCCGCCGGTTCTTGATGGCCGGGTGAGCCAGGAACTGGTTGCCATGCGCGAGCAGCGCAACAGTGCTCTTGCGGCCAAGGTGAAAAACCGCTTCGCCGGCCGTGATGCGAAGTGGTGGCGCAACCGTTATGCAGAAGCGGCGGCAGGCGGGCGACCGCTTCGCGTGCTTGGGTTCACAACCCGCTACTCTACAGTCATTCGCTACGCTCTATCTGATCTGGGACGAGCGTTTGCGCGACGTGGATGTCAGTTCAAGCTCGTCATGCATCCTGACAGTCATTCCAACAGCGTAGACCTTCACGGCGCGCTTGCGCAGGATGATTTTGATCTGATTGTTGTCATTAATCACCTGCGCTGCGAATATGCAGGCGTAATTCCAGCGCACGCTCCTTATGTGTGCTGGATGCAGGATCACATGGACCAATTCTGCAGCCGAGATGCAGCAGAAACGGTCAATGAACTTGATTTGATCATCAGCCACGCGCCTCATGTCATGGCTGATCTGTACGGATATCCCATCGATCGGTTTCTCGCGAGCAATAATCTCACCGACCCCGATACCTACAGCAACGCGCCATTGCCTGAGGACGAACTGGCGCCGCATCGCTGTGATGTTTCCTTTGTCAGTCACGGCGCCGGAACTCCTGAGCAGTTGATTGATGAGATATCGCATACTGCGCCGCTTGCATTCAAACGTTACCTGCAGCGGTTTCTTGAGCTTGTGCAAGCCAGCCTCAAAGACAGCGGCTGGATTACCAGCCAGGGACTGCTTCCTCTTCTCTTGCAGGCTGAAGCGGAGAGCGGCCATCCGCGCCTTGATCCGCACATTCGCAGGGCGCACGTCTTCCCGCAGCTCATGCGTCTGTATGATCGAATCTTTCGACACCAGGCATTGGAGTGGACTGCACGTTGGGCGAAATCTTGCAATCGCAGTTTCCGTATTTACGGGCGAGGCTGGGAGCGGCATCCAACCCTAAACTCATTTGCAGCTGGTGAAATTGAAGCCGGCCGACCGCTGCGTGCAGTATTTCAGGCCTCTGCGGTCAGTCTGCAACTGAACGGCTATGCCTCGCTTCATCAGCGAATGCTGGACAGTTTGGCAGCGGGGGGCTTTGTGCTGGCACGTTATAACCCTGCCGACTTCATTCGACAGCCATATGCATACGTTCAATCCGTCATTCAGAACCGCAAGCTGAAATCACTGAATGAATTGCTTGAACTTGCTGAAGTTGATGCACATGTCAGGTCTGCAATTGATGATATCGAGCGATTGAGCGGGGCAGTATTGGCGCCCTCGGGCGATCCTCGGCGTGAAGCATTCAATCGCGTGCAGCGGGAGGCCAATCCCGTTCTCAGCGTTGTCAGCGATGAAGGCCTGTTCAACATGCTTGCTCGCATGGAGCTGATTCCTGCCCGGACTGCAGGCGATATTGACGGATTTGAAAAAATCGTGTTCCGCAACGAGGCGGAACTGCATGCCATGCTCGATCATTATGTTGATGATCCTGAAGCAAGATTCGTAGTTGCATCTGCAATGCGCGATTCAGTCATCAAGCACGACACATACGATACGCTGGTGGAAAAAATTCTAAGTGCGTTTCGAACCGGCGTCGTGGAGTCCTGATTCGCATGCGATGGCTGCTTGTCAGTTCCCAACACCATCCATCGCACGGCGGTATCGGCACATATGTCGCACAATTCATTCAAGCTGCGGTTGATGCAGGATGGCGCGTCGATCTTCTGACACGCCCGGGGCAATCGTATCCGCGTGGCGCTCATGTGCATGAGGTAACAACCAGTGACATGAACGCAGCGTTCAATCGCCGCATCGAAACGCTCCGCCGCATCGAGCGAGTTCGCCCGTATCGTTACGCGCTGTGGTCGCATGCGGTGGCGCAACAGTTGGCACAACTGACCGGTGAATATGACGCCATCGAATTCGTGGATTGCCAGGCAGAGGGATATGCGTCACTGGGCAGCCGGCATGTGCGACAGCGATATGAAGGCGTGCCGATGATCCTGCACGCGCATACGCCGATGTTCGTTGAGGAAGCGGTGAATCACGCTGACCCGTCTCGATTCGGGCGATCCATATATCACCGGTGGGAGCGTCAGGCGATCGCCCTGGCCGATGGCGTCATCATTACCAGCGCACAATTGCAGCAAAAACTGCCGCCAATGCAGGCCAGTGCGATTATTCCGTATCCCATAGTAGTCAATCCATTGCAGATGCCCAAGTCATCATCAGATTCAGCAACGCAGAATGAAACAATTGTGCTGGTTGGGTCAGTTCAGCCTCGCAAGGGTGTTGATGTGTGGGGGCGGAGTTTGAATCATGTGCTGCGTAAGCGGCCGCGTGCCAACGCACTCCTGATCGGCCCCGATACGCCCACTGCGCCAGACGGCGGAAGCATGGCGGATTATGTGAAGCAATTGATCGATGCGCCGGTGCACAGCAGATTCTCTTATATTGGTTCGCAGCCGCACACAAAGGTATTGCAATACATCCAGCACGCAGCGCTGGTTGTTGTCCCAAGTCTCTTTGAAAGTTTCTCATTCGTTGCTGCTGAGGCCATAGCGGCAGAGCGGCCGGTGATCGTGTCTGATCATGTGGGGATTGGCGAACACGTGCCTTCGCTGCCGCGTGTGAAAGCTGGTGAAGTCGAGCCTCTGGCCGCTATGCAGATTGCCATGCTTGAGCAAAAAGAGAAGGCGAAGCAGCTGGCTGCAGCCTGTCATGCGGAGTTGCTCGAGGCATGTTCGCCTCATCGGCATATTCAACAACGCATCGCATTTTGGGAGTCACTGCAAGCCAGAGTTTCGCAGTCGGTCAGCATCGATGACGCAACGCATTGCGATACTGCTGAGGAACTTGAATCGTTCATCAAATTTGTCGAAGAGCAAGAGCGATCATTTGCGCTTGCTTCAAGCGAGAGATCGTGAATGCACCAGATCGATGCTCCATCAGGACGGCACGCGGCTGCACGCTGAGCAAGAGCTGATTCATATGTATCGCTGGAAATCAGCAGCACATCTGCCTGCAGCTGTTGAAGATCGCTTGGATGAAATATCGGAAAGCCGCCGATTGAGGCAGTGGGTTTCTTGTGGTCATCAACGATACCCACAATGTGCACATTTTGGCCAAGCGCGCGTCGAATGATGGGCAAGCAGCGCTGCGTATGTTTGCCTGCACCAAAAAGAACAATGCGGCTGCCTGCAGGCAATTGCTTTGCGCGCTGTCGCAGGCGAACAAACGCTGGATCATGTTGATGCGCCCACCACGCGTGAAGCTGTGCCAGTATCGGCATTGCTTGACTGAGATAATGCCACAGCATTCTTCGCATGGGTTGACTGAGAAAATACCGTGCAACATAGTGCCACCGCGCCCATCGCACGCGCCATCGACTGGCGATACTCGCATTCGAGAGCCGCGTTGCATCGGCAAGCATTCGATGAAAACGCCATGCTGAATAAAGAAAATCTCTCAATGAGTGATATAAGTCAATTCTGTGGCTCAGGCCGCCGCGCCTGAAATGAATAAGCGGTTCGGAACTGACCACAAGTCCGTGTGCGCGGAGAAAGCCTGCAAGGAAAATCATATCCATGCCCAGCAGCGGCCGATCGGCATCGTCATCAGTTTGCTGCAGTTCGTGCAGATGAGCCTTGAGGGCATGGGTTCGAAAAAGACCATAAAACGGCGTGCCCGGTGCTTCCTGCAGGTACATGACAAGCCGCTGCGCTGCATCGGTTTGGCTTGTCATGGTGCGAAGCAATGCCGTTTCAGGACGAATGGTGCGAGGTGTCCCGTCAGGATCAATATCGCGAACTGCGCAACACGCAAGAGCGGTATCCGGATGAATGCGAAACAGTTCAAGCATCCGCTCGAGAAACGTCGGTTCTCGAAGATCATCATGCGCCATCCAACAGAAATACTCTGCAGTGGCTTGTTCTGCAGCCAGTACGAAATTTCTAACGCCGCCAATATTGTGTTCGTGCCGTACAACACGAACGCGCGGGTCACGGGCAGCGAACTGCTGAGCTATTTCGAATGTGTCATCGGTGGAGGCGTTGTCGTAAATTGTCAGAGTAAAATCGTCACATGTCTGGGCCAGAAGCGATTCAATAGCATCTGCCAGATATGCCTGGCCGTTTCGTACAGGCAATCCGATATTGATCAGAGCTGCAGTCATAGTTGCACAATCAGTCATGCATCGCGAATTCATCAGCCTGCAATGCAGCGAAGATAGCCGCCTGGCGCAGCAGTGATCAATAATTTGTTTTCAAACTCACGGTCGATTTCAAATCGTGGGTTGTCACGGAGAAATTCCTGTACCGCTGTTTTGGGATTATTGCCGACGTCCCACGGCCGATCGGAAAAGTAGCCAGCAGGCAAATCGTCGATAATCGTATCAAGAACAATCAGATATTGGCCGCGCGTAACGAATCTGGCGTACAGCTCAAGTTCGCGGAGTACATGGTCATGCGTATGGTTTGAATCGAGCACAACCATGATGTGGTTTCGATCGGACGCCAGTTGTTCGACGGCGCTTACCACATGCGAATCGGTTGATGAACCTTCGATGAGCCGAATTCGCTTGAAGGTCGGATGCTTTTCAATGGCGCGACGATTGTGCGGCCGAATGTCCACATCGATGCCGCAGACAATGCCATCTTCGCCGAGCAACTCAAGCATGGAAGCATGGAATGCCAGCGATCCGCCGCGTGCGACGCCTGTTTCAATAATAAGGTCGGGGCGGGTGCGCCAGATGATCTCTTGAATTGCCACGATATCCTGCGGGAACTGGATGATGGGCAGTCCCATCCACGAGAAGTGATGCGAATATTTCTGGCGAGATGCATCAGCGATCCACTGGATGGATTGCGCCCGCAGAGCTTTGTTTTTCCCGAGTGCATCAATGCGCAGCTGTCGCTCTCGCTCAAACGCTTCAGTGTCGTCGTGACCTTTGCCGGTATGTGTATACTGCACAGTCTGCATATTTGAGGCGCTGGTCATGGAATTGATCCTGTAACAGACGTTGCGGCCTAAACTCGCTGAAGCACAGCGGCACGAACCGGGCTGAACGATCCGTATGGCGGCAAGTCGACGGCAAGCCGGTGAATGTCGTGATCGTAGTTCGGTTCTTCGCCTTGCATTTGACATAGCTTCGAATAGATCACGCGAGTTGCATAGTAGTACGCGCTTGCGAAATCGATAAACTGCGACAGATGAAAATACGGAGCAATCATTGAGAGAAATTGTGGTTCGTTGAAAAAACGATTGTGCCACCGGATTTCAATCGGAGGCAGTCCCACAGCGCAGCGGGCAGCATTCATGGCGTCATGGCCTTCGAGAAAGTTTTCAACAGCAATGTAATAACCTCCTGACCTGAGCTTACCTGCGATCCGGTTGATCGCCTGAGCCTGTGAGTCGGCATCGGGCAGGTTGATGAGACATCGAACGGTAATGATGACGTCGTAAGCTGGAAAAAGCGGCGAATCCTCCAATGCAGTGACGTCGCCCGGAACGAAGTCAATGTTGCATCCGTCCGCAGCATGCTGGTTCACAAAGGAGGCGGCGTTTTGAATCATTGCAGGGCTGTAATCAAGTCCGGTGAACTGCAGGTGCGGCAGCGCAGCGGCGATGCGCATGGTTGTGCGCCCATCACCACAGCCGATGTCAAGCACGCGTCCGCCAGAAGGCAGGCCCAAATCTTTGATGATACGAGTGAGGGTTCGGGCCTCCAGCTCACGCAAGTGAATGTCACTGGTTGTTGCAGCTGGCGAATCTGCGTGCAGGGTCGCTCTTGAATCCCAGTAGGCTCGAATTGTCGAAAGGGTCGGAGGGGCGGTCATGGCATAGTGTTCGCAATGTTCTCAGCATAAATCAGACGACAACCGGCGATGGTTCAAAGCTCAGGACCGCAGCAGTCACGCGCTCGACTGTCTCATGAGGCATGTGCGACCAGAGCGGCAACGTGACAATTTCCGATCCCACTTGCTCGGTAACGGGCAGCGGGCCTCTGCGCATCGTGCGGCAAAGTGTTTTCTGGTGACAGGGCAGAAAATGTATGCCCGTGCTTATGCCATGCTGGAGAAGATGATCAATAAAGGCAGTGCGCCTGTTGTGGCAAATGCGGACCGTGTAAATGAATGGGCCAACTTCAGAGAAGTCAACGTCTGGCGTGATAAGCCAATCCAGGCCGCTGAACGCGTTGTTGTATATCTCACAGACTCGACGGCGGTTGCTGATGAACTCATTGAGTCTGCGCAGCTGGGACAAACCAATGGCAGCATTGATGTTGGTCATATGCGCGCGATAGCCTATATCCGTTACATCATAATCCCAGGCACGCCGGTTGCGGTAGCGCTCGGTTGTGTCTTTGTCGATCCCAAGCAGCCGTAGACGATGCAGAAAATTTATATCTTCATCAGTTCGGCATACGACGGCACCGCCGTCAAGGCTGGTGATGATCTTGACCGGATCGAATGAAAAACAGGTGATGTCGCCAAATGAGCCGATGAGCCGGCCGCGATATGACGAGCCAAGCGCATGCGTGGCGTCTTCAATGACGCGCAGGTGATGATCCGCAGCGATCTGGTAGATTGCATCCAAATCGACAGCAAACCCTGAAAAATGCAGAGGCATGATCGCCTTTGTGCGGGGAGTGATCAGATCCACAACCCGCAAGGGATCGAGGCCAAGGGTTCTTTCATCGATGTCGCAGAACACTGGTGTTGCGCCGCACCACAGTATTGCCTGTACGTCAGCAATAAAGTTGAATGATGGCAAAATAACTTCATCGTCCTCACCAATGCCAGCCAGGAGCAGGCCGAGATGCAATGCTGCTGAGCCGGTCATGGTGGCCACAACGTGGCGATCAGTCTGTAATGTGCGCTGAAGTGCGTTTTCAAATTCCTGTGTTGTAGCGCCCATGCCGATCCATCCGACATCGAATGCGTCGGTAACGGCTTTGAGCGTATCAATCCCAAGGTGCGGAACAAAAACAGGAATCGTCTCGGAAGCCATAGTGTTTCTATCGTTGAAAGAGACGTGTTAATGGCACTTCAGTTGCCAGTCATATGGAATGTGGTTGTCGAACGGATCCATTCGTTCAGTGCGGTTCGCTGTCGGATCATGCGGGTGAGTGCAGCAGTTGGCGACGATGGCGAACGGATCGGACATCCCTTTGAAGCCGTTCCAGATGCCCGGCGGAATCTGAACAAGCGCGTAGTGATCCGGTCCAAGAAAAATTTCCATCGTACCGCCGTATGTAGGCGACATTGGCCGATCGTCATGCAATACCAGTTTGATGCGCCCGAAAATACATGCATAGTTCAGGGTCATCTCGCGATGTCGATGCCAGCCTTTGACGACGTTGCGGTATATCGTTGAAAAATAGATTTCACCAAAGCCGAGAAAATGAGGGTCATCGGATCGCAGCATGTGCATGATGGTGCCGCGCTCATCAGGAATGCGCTGCAGCGGAATGATGGTGACATCATGAATTGAACATGCAGGCGGCGAAGCTTCAGCTGATGATGAAATGTGGCGGTGCGTTGTCACTTGCCTATCAACCTCACTTCCGGAATCGGCACGATAAATGTGCCGCCTTGATCAAGATAATCACGGTTGCGACGGATGATTTCGTCGGTGATGTTCCATGGCAGAAGAAGAGCGGCTGCGGGTTTATCGCTGGTGAGCATGGACGGCGGCACGATCGGCTGAAGCGTGCCCGGCACAAAGCGGCCCTGTTTATGCGGGCTGACATCCGCGACCCACGGAATGCGGTCGGCATCAAGCCCAAATGCGTTGAGCAGCACAATGCCTTTGGCAGCGGCGCCGTATGCTGCAATCGTGGGAAAGCGGTCCATGACCTGCTCAAGCTTCTGGCGAAGCTGCTCAACCCTGGTCAAAAACGCTGCGTAGTACCCATCATCAAAGAGGCCGATCTGCCGTTCCTCTTCGCACAGTGCTGCAGCTTTTGAGTCATCAGCATCGTGCTTCAATTGAAGATGAAGCGATCCGCCATGGATGTCGATGAGTTCGACGTCTGCAATGCGCAAATTGTGACGCTCAAAGAGCGATTTCAAAGCAGCAAGAGAAAAATAACAATGGTGTTCATGATAGATCGTGTCAAAGGCGCCCGCATCGATCATGTTGCGAATGTAGGGAACCTCGATATGCGCAACGCCATGCTCTGCCAGCAGGCGCTTGATGCCAGCAGCGAGTTCATTGGGATCAGGCACGTGTGCGAGCACATTATTGGCGAACAGAACGTCGGCATGGCCCCACTCTGCTGCAATTGTGTGTGCGACATCAGCGTCAAAAAATTCACACCGCGTCGGAATGCCGCGTTGCGAAGCAAAATCTGCAATATTGCGGGCCGGATCGACACCCAGGACACGGGCGCCTCGCGCTTGTGCCTGTCGCAGCAGGTAACCATCGTTTGACGCAATTTCAACAACGTTCTGCCCGGGTTTCACAAATCGCTCAACAAGACGGCCGGCGTGTTCAACCATCGTCTGCGACTGGCTGGAGAAATAGAGATATTCCCGAAACATCGCTTCAGGCGACGGCGTTTCGGTCAACTGCGCCAATGAACAGTGGCGGCAGAACACCACCTTCAGCGGCCAGCGCGGGCGCGGTTCCTCCTGCGTCTGTAGGAGATTGTTGACCAGTGGCATCAGGCCAAGGTCGATGACGTTGCCGAACGATTGGCTGCCGCAGCTTCGACACTTCACACGCCAGCCCTCGCATGGAATGAAAGCGCCGGTTGGCGGGCAAGTTGCCCTGGATGGAAGCGCTGCAGATACGACCGGTACCACTCGACGGTGATCGCCAGCGCGTCATCGAGGTTTGTCTGAGCCGTCCAGCCCAGCACGTGTTTGGCGCGGGTCGGATCAAGATGCTGGTGCGGAATTTCGCCGCGCGCTTCATTCAGGATGACGGGTTCCAGATCGGCCCTGCCGCAGGCATCCTGCAGACGTCGCATCATCTCCAGCACCGTCAGCGGTTGATTGGGGCTGAAGTTGAAAGCACGTTGCGCATCGTTGCAGGCGCAATCAGTTTCAAGCCAATTCGCCATGGCCAGATACGCCTCCACTGCATCGTCGACGAACAGATAGTCGCGCACCAGCGTGCCGTCGGACCGGACGATTGGCCGTTGATCGGTAAGCAGCGAGCGGATTGTGCCGGGCACAAGCCGGCTCCAATTCAGGTCGCCCGGACCGAAGAGGTTGCCGCACCGCGCGATGGCAATTGGAAGCTGATACGTGTGAGCGTACGACTGAGCAATCAGATCGGCGCAGCACTTGGATACGTCGTAAGGATTCTTAGCAGCCAGAGGCGTGGTTTCGTCGTAGGGGAGGTTTGGGCTTTCGCCATAGGCTTTGTCGCTGGACGCAATCAGAATGCGCCGAACGCGGTCGCCATACAGGCGGCAGGCTTCCAGAATGTGATAGGTGCCGCGGATGTTGGCCTCAAACGAACCAAGCGGATCGCGTTGGCTGATGCCGACGATGGTCTGCGCGCCGAGGTGAAAGACGGTATCGACTTCCCGTTCGAGAATGGTCGTCTTGACCTGTTCGAATGCTTCAAGCCGGCCGCTGACGATGTTCACACGTTCGTGGTCGTTGTTGAACCACAGCGCTGAAGCAGGATCATGGTCGCGGACGAAGCACACGACACGAGCGCCGAGTTCAATCAGCCGATGGACAAGACGCGACCCAAGCAGGCCGGTCGCACCGGTAACAAGCGCTGTTGATTCTGACCAGACCAGGTTGGATGCGGTTGCAGGCATAGGGGCGGTTCTGACGTGCGAACGTGTTATGAGTTCCAGATTTTCCACGGCGCTTTGGCATCGGCCCAGAGCGCGTTGAGCTTTCGCACATCACGCAGCGTGTCCATGGGTTGAAAAAAGCCGTGATGGCGGTATCCCATCAGTTCTCCGTCAGCAGCCAGTTGCGCCATCGACTGGGCCTCGAAGCTTGTGTCGTCGCCAGCGATGTAGTCGAACACACCAGGCTCCAGAACGAAGAACCCGGCGCTGATCCACTCCGTCTGGTCCATGGGTTTTTCAGCAAATTGCACAATGCGATCACCGTCGAGCGCAGGAAGTCCGAAAGGCGAGGGGTGTTTCACAATCGTGCATGTGGCCAGTTTTCCGTGAGAGCGGTGGAAGCGCAGCAGCGAGGCAAGATCGATATCCGCCACGCCATCGCCGTAGGTCATCATGAAGGTGCTGCCATCAAGATACTGCTGCATGCGTTTGATGCGCCCGCCGGTCATGGTGTTCATGCCGGTATTGATCACCGCCACGCGCCACGGCTCGATGGAACCGTTGAGCCGCTCGACCCGATCCTGGCGGAAATCGAAGACCAGGTCTGACATCTGCTCGCGGTATTCGAGAAAAAAGCGTTTGACGACCTCGGATTTGTAGCCGCTGGCGATGAGAAAATCGTTGAAGCCGAACTGGCTGTAGATTTTGAGAATGTGCCAGAGGATGGGCCGGCCGCCAACCTGCACCATGGGTTTGGGCAGTTCGTCGGTCCGTTCCGCCAGGCGCGTGCCGAAGCCGCCAGCAAGAATGACAACCTTGCAGGGTTCAAGTTCAGACTTGTCGGCGTGTTCGCGTGGCACTTGACCTCCTGTCAATGCTGGCCGTCACAGCTGGCGCGGAATCCGCGCCGGAGCATCCATGCGTGTCTATCTCATCGGCGGTTTGGGGGGCCGGGGGCCAAAAACCATTCCGAACCATTGCAGTTTTGCTGTTGGTTGCGGTCTGTCGTGCGATGAGGAGCTGATTTGGGCGCAGCAGATACCCTCAGCGGCTGCAGCGGCAGACATCGCTGTTGGTATATCGCGCGGTATGTGGCGAGTTCAGATTGGCCGGGCAGGCAAGCGAGCGAACGCCGGCCCCGCCAACTCAGGATAGCACTTTGGCCAGTTCGGGCCAGTCTTCTGCATTTGCCCAGAGAAAACAGCCGAACTCGCCTTGAATTGACACCGCCTGAATGGCCAGCAGGTTGATGCCTGCCTTGGCGATGTGTTCCAGCGTCTGCACCAGCGATCCGCCCTGGTCGGCAGCGCAGAGGTAAAACGTCACGCCTTCACGGGTGTTGAGTTCAGCTGATTGGGCAAAGTTGCGGAACTGCTCGGGGCTTTCCGGCACGCAGTAAAAGCGGGCATGCCCATCCTGGGCGCCATATCCCCATAGTCCCAGCAGGTTGACATCCGCTGCGCGGAGCCTTGCTGCAAGACGAGCCAGTTCGCCGGGTCGATCGGGAAGATCGATCCAGAAATCTGCCATTCGCTTCCATTTGGCCATATCGTCCTTTGCTCCTCCAGATGAGCCTTGAGAGGGCAGTCTACCGGCTGGAGCGACAATATGGAAACAGACCGAAGCAAGAGGCAGAAGCGGTGGGGGTGGGATTCGAACCCACGATAGGGCAAAGCCCTATACCGGTTTTCAAGACCGGTGCCATCAGCCGCTCGGCCACCCCACCGGGGGTTCGCAAGACATGCCTGCGGCAAAGAGTAATCATACCGACTCTTGCCGTTTCAGTCCGGCCAAGCTGCATATTTCTCTATTGGCGCGTGAGGGGGCGCTCTTCGCTTGGGCCAATCAGCAGGGCGACAGGAAGCACGCTGAGCACATCGCGCAGGGCCAGCGTGTTGCCGCTATCGCTGCCGCTGCTGCGAGTGATGGTTTCATCGCTGAGCACGTTCGTGAAATTCGCCGGGGCATGGCTGGGCAGTTCAATGCGGGTATCGCGCCAGTGCTGCGGGTTGATGCCAATGGAAGGCAACGCAAGCAGTTTGGAGACCAGCCGCGGAACGACCGCAACGGCCCAGTGGTGGCTGTCCGTGATCCGGGCAAAGGCCAGCGCGTGGTTGCGCATCTCGCCTTCGATAGGCAGCGGCAGGTATTCGCTGCGCTCGAACAGCTTGCGGTGTGCTTGGCGGGCCTGGAGCAATCGCCAGGTTGTGAACATTTTGATGCGCCCATCGCGCCACGTGTTCAGCAGTTCAGCAAGAATGGTGCGGCCGTGCAACCGCCAGGCGGTTTCGATGAAGCGCAATGTCTGGTCAAGAGCAGCAAAATCGACCGGCTGACGATTGTCCGGATCGACCAGCGCAAGATGCCAGGTTTCTGATCCCTGATAGAAATCCGCCACGCCGGGCGAGGCAACCTTCAGCACCACCTGTGAAAGACTGTTGACCGCGCCGCAGGGCGAGAGAATTGATTCAAGTTCAAGCAGATCATGCAGAAACGTTGCTGACATCGATGGATCAAGAATGCCGGCGATGAATTCGCGCAGATGCTGTTCGTGCGATTCGTTGACGTCAATCCAGCTTGTGCGGAACTTGGCCTCTCTGGCGGCTTTGATCATGAAGCGCTCAATGCGCTGCACGAACATTTCACCAATCTGACGATCAAGCGGCCAGACGGCCAGCAGCATCTGATAAAGCAGATGTTCTTCCTGCAATGTCGGCGAACCGCTTGCAGCATGGCGAAAACGTTCATTCAGCTTCGACCATCGCTCAACGCATTCACGCCAGCGCTCGGGCATTTCCGAAAGCACATTCAGCCTAGCGCGGGCATCTTCGCTACGTTTGGTGTCGTGCGTTGAGGTTGCGCTGAGCGCATGGGACCAGTGACGTGCTCGCTCAGCATTGAAGTGGTGAAACGCATTCACAGCATGTTCGATGACCGTCGGCTCGCCGCCGACTTCGCATAATGAGGCCAGGGGCGTATAGCGATACAGCGCTGTATCTTCAATGCCCTTGGCGGTGGCAGGACCAGTGCGCTGTTGCCAATTCAGGATGAAAGCTTTGATTGCGTTGTGTTGAGGTGCGGGCCATTGCTCGGTAAGCAGCAATTCCCTGAGCATGTCAAGCGCCTGCTTGATGCGCTGCGGACAATGCGGCTGCGCGGTGGCGAATGCCTGCTCCAGTACAGCGCGATCTATATCGCTGAGATTGGCGCTTTGCAGATAGGTGCGGTACGCCGGCATCGCGACGGTCAGCTCGATGATTGCATCGCGGCAGTCTTCTTCGGTGAATATCGTCTGATCGTTCAAATCTCGCGCAAGCTGCATGAACTCAGCAGCGAGCATTTTTATGTCAGATTGAAACAGCTCGCGCAGCACCATGCGTTTGCACGCAGCAGCAACAGCATCGAAATCTTCCGATATGCTGCAGAAGCGCTTCCAGTGATTCGCCAGTTCGATCTGCCCGGCTGGATCAATGAAAACACGATTGATGGCGTTGAGCTGCTCGTATCCTGTCGTGCCGAAGATTGGCCAGTCGGCGCGGAGTTGCTCGTTGCCGGTCAGTATTTTTTCAACGATTACGTAACACCCCAATGTGCGTGTGTCGGCTGATTCGCTGGCGTCATCTTCGTTGCAGTACGATTGCAGTGCGTGCAGGTATCCCAGAGGATCGCGCAGGCCGTCGATGTGATCGACTCGCAGGCCGGTAACTGACTGATCGCCTACAAGCTGGCGCACCAGGGTATGGGTGGCAGCGAAGGCAGGGGGATATTCCTGACGCACGCCGACCAGATCGGTAATATCGAAAAACCGCCGATAGTTCACGATCTTTGCGCCGTCGCGCCAATACATGAGCCGATACGGCTGACGCTTCACAATCGATAAGAGCTGAGCATTGCTGTCTGCCTGATTGCTGTTGATCGTTGCGATGATCCGATTCAATTCATCGCGGTATTCCGGCTTGCGCAGTGATTCAGCCAGCATCTGTCGCACACGCAGCGAAAGTTCATAGCGGCGCGTCAGCTCATCCTGATCGATCGAATCCCGCGCGGGCATCGCTTCAATATGCTGCAGAATGGATCGCAAGGAAGCGTGGGACGCCTGGCGAAGCACGATATCAAGCGTGCTCGGATCGATCGGGTAGGCATTTTCGTAATACCGTATCGAGACGCCATCGTCATCCAGCGTCAATTGCAGTTCACCGGCTTCGATCGCCTCGTCTGCTGATTTGCCCAGCACGGGGAGAATGACCTGTCCGTTGCCAGCCTCCCAGTTGATATCAAAAAATGGTGCAAAGGGAGAGGCCCGGCCGTGCATGAGCACATCGCGCCACCACATGTTCTCCGAACTCGCTGCAACGTGATTGGGCACGATATCAAGTAGCAGTCCCATGTTCCTGCTGCGAAGCGCATCGACAAGCAGAGCAAACGATGCCTGGTCGCCCAGTTCCGGGTTCAGGACTGTCGGGTCGACGGAATCATACCCGTGCGTGCTGCCTGCACGGGCTTTGAACAGCGGCGATGCGTAAAGATCAGTAATGCCGAGCCGATGCAGATACGGCACGATTGCAGTCGCCTCCGCAAAGCCGAAGCCGGCATGAAATTGCAGGCGATACGTTGCGCCGGGTATGCGGGCTGCGGTCATGGTGGAACCTGCATTCTCAGTTTCTCGCCGAGTTTTTCGAATGCAGCAAGCCATGCGGTTGCTGCCTCATCGCCTTTGCTGCTGCGCTGCCGGTATGCAGACAATTCCGACTGCATCGTTTCGTAAAAGGCGTTCTGTGCTTTGTTGAGATCGACTTCGAATGGCAGAGCGTTTGCGATATCCACCAGATGCGCAAAGCGCTCCAGCATGGCTGTGTGATGCGGGTCGCGTTGCATCAGCTCAGCATGTCGCCGCAGCGTGTTGCGCATGGTAAATGCCAATATCGAAGTATCGAGGTCTACCGCGCAGTCGTGGGCTTCCTGCAGCATTGCAGCAATGGCGTCAGGATCCGGTGATTCCTGCTCCAGCATGCGGCGAAGCTCCGTGTTGATGACGAATTCAGCAGGCATCTGCAGCGCGCGAGGCAACGGCACCCCGATATTCATGAGAAAACGCATCAGCGGCACATGATGTTCAAAGATTCGCCGATAGTCTGCCTCCAACGCGCTCGTTGTTGATTCAAGCACGCGCTTCAGCACGCGCCGCTGTTCATCCGCAAAGAGCGTGCTCAGCGTATAGACTCCCCCGGCGAAGCGCTTGTCGATGAGCCGTAACGCTTCAGCGAAATCGGCACGAGCAAAAGCCTGCTCAACCGTGCTGACAAACGCAGCAAAATCATCGGGCGGTTCAGACAACTGTACGCCTGCGTTCAGCAGATGCCCGCCGAGATGGAGCACCGCATATTCCAGCGTTTCACACTCCAGCGTCACGATGGAGGTGACGCAAAGCGTGCCGGTGGCGAATCTGGCCTGGCCGGTTGAAATGGTTCGCAGCGGCTGATGGTGAACGTCATAGGCGTAGATGCGCTCCTGCTCGCCATAGTTTTCAAACAGCGAACTCATCGCGAAATGGGCTGCGACCTTGCGCAAGTCAACCATCGCTCGCTTGACCAGCTTCTCATAAATCTGGCGGCCATTCCCATGCTCAGCGATATTGCTGCGGGCGCGTTCCAGGCGGGTCAGAAACTCATTTTCAAGCCCTTCACCAAAGAGATCTTCCGCCAACTGCACCGCCCGACTGGCGTATTGGATCACCTGCAAGGTTTCGATGCCGGAGAGATCATCAAAAAACCAGCCGCAACTGGTGTACATGAGCATGAGATGACGCTGCATCTCCAGAAGCTTCAGCGCGCGCACCATCTGCACGCGATCAATTTCACCTGCAGCATGCTCGGAAAATAACGCGCTGAGTCGCTCTTCTGATCGGTCAAGCAGCACGTTGATGTATGCGTTGCGCGCATTCCACGGATCGTGGAAGATGCCCGTGCATGCCTGTTCGTATTGCGGCGCCAGCGCATCGCGCAGCCAATCGAACGCTTCACGCAACGGCGCTCGCCACTCCTGATTCCAGCCGGCCCGCCCGCTGCTGCAGCCGCAGTTGGATTTCCATCGTTCAATGCCATGCGCGCAGCTCCATGAGCTGTCTTCGACAATCTGCACTTCATGCGTTGGCGGATACAGCTCGAGAAATTCGCCATAATTGGTCACGATCGCCGCATTGGTCGATTCAATGTGATGAATCGCATACGCCAGCGCCATATCGCCATGCCGGTGATGGTGTCCATAGCTTTCACCATCGGTTGCGATGTGAGCCAACTGCGGCCAGTCGCATGATTCTGAAAACGCTTCGATGAGCCGATGGGCAAACGCCTCGCCTGTATCGAGCAGTTTCTCAAACGCCACCGCCTGCGAAACCGGGCCGTTATAAAAGAACAGCGCGATGCTTCGCCCTGACGGCAGTCGGCAAAGATAGGGACGGCTTGAATCAATTCGGCTCTCCTGCAGCGATTTCCAACGCCCGCTGCCGATTTTGCGCACCCTCGCAGCCTGATGCGGCGCAAGGATGGTGAACTTGATGTCATGTGCCGCCAGCACTTCCAGCGTGGGTGTGTTGACAGCCGTTTCGGGCAGCCACATGCCTTCCGGTTTGCGTCCGAAGCGATGTTCAAAATCAGCAATTCCCCAGATGACCTGCGTGTATTTATCGCGATCGTTGCACAATGGCAAAATGGCGTGGTGAAACGCCTGCGCGAGTGCAGAGCCGTGCCCGCCGAACCGTTCCATGCTCTGCCGATCTGCTTCAAGAATCGCTGCGTACACCTCCGGTGCATGCTGCTGCATCCAGCTCAGAAGCGTAGGTCCGAAGTCGAAGCTGATGGATGCGTAATTGTTCACAATCCGCCAGATGCGGCCTTGCTCATTGAGTATCCGAGACCATGCGTTCGGCTCGTAACACTCTGCGGTAATGCGTTCGTTCCAGTCGTGATAGGGTTGCGCGGAATCCTGTTGTTCAACCGCTTCCAGCCACGGATTTTCGCGCGGCGGTTGGTAGAAGTGACCGTGAATACAAACGTATCGTTTCAAGTTACGCTTCTCCATTCACGACATACAGCACAAATGCCTGCCCCGGTACGTTCACCTCAACGCGGCCGCCAGATTCAACTGCCTCCGGCACGCTCGATCCCGGGCCGCGCCATTGAGTGTCGCGGGAATCAATTCGGCAAACCCATCGGCCGGCGGAAACATCAGCAGCGACAAGGGCGGGGCGCTGGCTCAAGTTGAACAGCGCCAAAGCTTCGGAAGTTCCGTGCCAGCGGTGCAGCGCGAGCGTGCGCGTGTGCTGGTTTGTGCTTGTTCGAAGCGTGTTCTTGTTCAGGTTCGCCAATGCCGGAATCGTCTTGCGAACTGTCAGCAATTCACGGTACAGCGCCAGCAATCCATCGTGCGGTTGCTGATAACGCAAATCCCAGTGCAGCGCGGAGTTGTCAAATGATTCTTTGGCCTGTGGATCAGGAGGCTCACCTTCCCATGCAAATGCAGCAAATTCATTACGCCGGCCCTTGCGCACCGCTTCGATCAACTCAGCGTCATCATGACTGACGAAGTAGAGAAACGGCGCCGGTTCACCGTATTCTTCGCCCATGAACAGCAGCGGCACATAAGGCGACAGCAGCACCAGTCCTGCAGCCAGTTTCAGCGATTCAAAAGAAACAAGCGTCGATAGTCTTTCGCCACGCATGCGATTGCCGATTTGATCGTGATTCTGAGAGAAAACCACGAACCGTTCGCCGGGAATATCTCGTGCATCGCTGCCATGTCGACATCCATGAAAGGGCGAATATTCGCCTGTGTAGACATAGCCGTGGCTGAATGCTTTGGCCAGTTGCTGCAATCCGCCAAAAGATTTGTAGTAACCGAACTGTTCGCCGGTCAGCAGCACGTGGACGATGTGGTGAAAATCATCGTTCCACTGAGCATCGAACCCGATCCCGCCGAGCGCGCGATCGCGAATGATGCGAGCGTCATTGGCTGCGCTTTCCGCAATCACATAAGCGCGGCGGTTCAATGCCTTGGCGCATTGGTGAACTGCATCGACGAGATCCTGCACAAATGGCGTGGCGGATGAATCAACAATACTGTGAACCGCATCGACGCGCAACGCGTCAATATGACACTGAGACACATAATAAAGCGCACTGTCAATGAAGTATCGTCGAACGTGATCGCTCATCGCACCGTCGAAATTCAGCGCCAACCCCCAAGGGGTGCGATATCGATCGGTGAAATATGGCCCAAATTCACTGAGATAGTTTCCCTCCGGGCCAAGGTGGTTGTAGACCACATCGAGCACCACCGCCATGCCGTGTGCATGACACGCATCCACCAGTCGTTTCAATCCGGCTGGTCCGCCGTAAGAATTCTGCACTGCTGAAGGCAGTACGCCGTCATACCCCCAATTGCGCGTGCCGGGAAACTGCGCGACGGGCATGATTTCAATTGCGGTGATGCCGATCTCGCTGAGTTCTTTCAGGCGGGGAATGATCGCATCAAATGTGCCGTCGGGCGTAAACGTGCCGACATGCAGTTCGTAGATGACGTACTGATCCAGTGGCAGACCAAACCAGTGCTGATCGCGCCATTGATGATCGTCTGCAACAACCGCCGAGGGCCCGTGTACGCCATGTGGCTGATGGCGCGATGCAGGGTCTGGTCGCTCCGGTCCATCATCAAGTTGATACACATACAGCGAGCCGGGAGGAACGTTCTCAAGCGTCAACTCGTAATAGCCATCTGCTCGAGCGCTCATCACATGCGATGTGCCGTTTTCGCTGAGCAATCGAACGCTGACTTTCCTGGCGTTTGGAGCCCATACGAGAAAGCGCGTTCGGCCGCCGCCAAGGTACTGCGCGCCCAAGGGCTGATGTGACAGCAGCGTCATCATCGATCCGTTCTCCGCGTCATGCAGCCTGGCTTGCGCACTGGCGGTGCATTCCGGGTTGCCGCAATCCGCCTCTTTGTTGCGTAGCTGTTCCGCAGTTCCGCAAGTGGGCGAAGCTGAATCAAATCTTCCGCATCAGCGCACAACTGCTCGATCGATCGAGCGAGCTTGCGGCGCCAATTGGGATAGCCGTTCGATGTGCCGGGCACATTTTGCGGCTGCGTTTCCAGCCAGAGATCTTCCACATTCACCAGCAGAATCGGCGCGCTGCTGCGTGCAAGCAACCTCAGCATAGCTTCGCATGCCGCACGCGCTGAAAGCTGCAGGCCTGATCGTTGCCGTTGATGTTGTTGCTGATGCTGATGTTGTAATGCAAGAAATGGGCTGACTGCCTTGCGCATTTTCTCGTGTTTGCGCCGCTCCGTGGCGGCATGATGCTCAGCAAGCAAATTCAGCTTGATGCGCTGGTCAATGTCCTTGCCATCCCAGAACGCTGCAAACGTAGCTGTATCGTGCGTATCAAGACAGGCAAGTTCTCGTTGCCGGGGCAATTTCAGCGGCGGGTTGTTGTCGGGGGCAAGTTCGAAAATGCCGACATACATGCCCAGTGCGCCGTGATGTGCGAGCCGGCGATTGACTTCGGGCGGCACGGTGCCAAGGTTTTCGCCCACAATGCGGGCGTGGTGCCGGTGCGTTTCGATGCTGAGAATTGCATACAGCTCATCAGCTGGATACTTCACATACACGCCGTCATCCGCTTCCATCCCCTGGGGAATCCAAAAGAGCCGATGCAGCGCCATGACGTGATCGATGCGCAGCACGTTCGCATAGCGTAACTGATTGCGAATGATGTCGGTGAAGTAACGGTGACGATCCTGCCGCATCGTCAGAGGGTTCATCGGTGGAAACCCCCAGTTCTGGCCGTGCGGGAAGAATGTGTCCGGCGGCGAGCCAACCGATGCGGTCAGCGCAAACAAATGCTGATTGCGCCACACGTCATACCCGCCGCCATGCACGCCCAGCGGCATGTCGAGATACAACTGCTGGCCATGAGCGTGCATGCGCTGAGAAAAATCATTAAGCTGCGTGCACACGAGCCATTGCACATACAGGTGATAGCGGCGGACGTTTTCATCAAAATCGCTGCGACATATCGAACCGTTGCGCAACCGCTGCGGCCAGTGTTGCCATGTCGTGCCGAGACGTTCGGTTACGGCGCGGAACTGCGCATAGCTGTCAAGCTCCGGGTTATCCTGAAGCAGTTGTTCAATGCTTTCTCGCACGGGCGATGATGTTTCGAACGCTGACATCGCCAGCTTATACAACGCGCGGCGTTTCAAAGAGGCGCTGCGTTTGTAATCCACCAGTGGCGCATTGCGGACCTGTTCAAGTTCAGCGGCAAATGACGCAGCATCAGAGCCAAATACGTTCGTCCACGAATTCTGATCAAGTACGCGCGTGAGGTCGATGATCAGTTCATTCCAGAACAGGCGACTGACTGGCGCGTAGGGGCTGGGGTCAAATGGCTCATCCAGAAATAAGGCCAGCATTGGAAGTGTGCCCACAATCGTGCATCCTTCACTGGCCGCCCACTTCGCGAATGCATCCAAGTCGCCAAGATCGCCCACACCCCAGCTCCGCGCGCTGTGCAAGGCATACCATGGCGCAAAGATGCCCAGTTCTCGCCGCTGATGATCTTGCGGGCTGCGGTAAAACCGTCGCGGGGCAGAGAGCACAGTCATGTTTGTTTCACTGCTGCCGATGTGCAGCGTTATTTGGTGACAGCCGATCGGCAGCATGCATCGAACAAAAAGACGGCGGACGACAAACCGCTCGCCTTCGACCGTCACTTCGCGTGCTTCCGGCAGCAATGTTGCGTCGAGCGTTTCTCCTCGCCCCTGCGCATCAGACTCAAATTCAATATGGCAGATGAGGCGGCGGCGAGCATCACGATACGGAAGCCGAAGCTCAACAAGCGGCATCCTGCCATTCCACGCCACAATCACCGGCGGCGCGATCTGCTGCGATCTGTTCAAGCGATGTTCGCGCAATGCATCGCCGGCTTCATCGGGATGTTCCAGCGGCGCGCCCATGCTTCGCAGCGCAGCGGTCAGCGATTCACTCGATGCTCTTTGTTCACGTCCCGCCTGATCGATGTAGCTGCTCAGCACGCCATATGCTTTGGCAAGTTCGACAAGCGGCTTTGGCGGTTGGCGCGACATGACATAAGCGGCTATGGTCTTTGTGTTGATGCGCTGTCAGCAGCGTGCTGCGACAAGCGAGGCGCTCGAAGAACAATCACGCCCAGCGGTGGTATGGTGAGATTCAACGAATGGGGGCGATAGTGGCAGGAAATCGGCGCCGATTCAACGCCGCCCATATTCCCCTGGCCGCTGCCGCCGAACTCTTTAGCGTCGCTGTTGAGCACCTCCTCCCAGAAGCCGGCCGTCGGCACGCCGACGCGGTAATTGTGTCGCGGCACTGGCGTGAAGTTGCATGCGACAACGACGGTGTCGTCAGGCGATCGGCCGCGCCGCAACCATGTCAGCACGCTGTTGGCCATGTCATCGGGCTCGATCCACTCAAACCCGCTCGGCTCGCAGTCAAGCTCATGCAAGGCTCGCTGCTCACGGTACACACGATTCAGTTGCTGCACCCACCGTTGCACGCCTGCATGCGGTTCATATTCCAGCAGATGCCAGTCCAGGCTGCTGTCGTGATTCCATTCGTTGCGCTGTCCAAACTCACCGCCCATGAACAGCAGCTTTTTGCCCGGCTGGGTGAACATATATCCAAGCAGCAGCCGCAGGTTGGCGAACTGCTGCCACTGATCGCCGGGCATTCTGTTGAGCAGTGATCCTTTGCCGTACACCACTTCGTCATGTGACAAAGGCAGCACGAAGTTCTCCGCAAAGGCGTACATATGACGGAACGTCAGTTCGTTGTGGTGGTATCGCCGATAGATCGGATCGCGCTTCATGTAGCGCAATGTGTCGTGCATCCACCCCATGTCCCATTTGAAGTTGAAGCCCAGGCCGCCCACCGACGGCGGACGCGACACCAACGGCCACGACGTCGCTTCCTCAGCGATCATGAGCGCATCGGGCTCTTCATGATGCACAGCATCGTTGAGCTGGCGCAGAAAGGCAATTGCGTCGAGATTCTCACGCCCCCCGTATTGATTCGGAATCCACTCGCCTTCGCGGCGTGAAAAATCCAGATACAGCATCGACGAGACAGCATCCACGCGCAAGCCGTCAATGTGATATCGATCAAGCCAGCTCATGGCGCTGCTGATGAGAAAGCTGCGCACTTCATTGCGGCCGTAGTTGAACACCGCTGAGTGCCAGTCGGGGTGATATCCCTGCCTCGGGTCAGCATGTTCGAACAGATGCGTGCCGTCGAAATAGATCAATCCATGCTCATCAGTCGGAAAGTGCGAGGGCACCCAATCGAGAATGATGCCGATGCCGCACTGATGCAGGCGATCGACAAGGTACATGAAATCCTCCGGCAAGCCGTACCGGCTGCTGGGCGCAAAGAACCCCGTGACCTGATAGCCCCATGAGCCGAAAAACGGGTGCTCCATGACCGGAAGCAGCTCGACGTGGGTAAAGCCCATGCGCTGCACGTATGCGCAAAGACGATCCGCCATCTCACGATAATGAAGCGATCGATAGCCCTCTTCCGGCACGCGCATCCATGAGCCCAGGTGCACCTCATAGATGGATATCGGCGCATGCAGGCTGTTGCGGTTTCGACGCTGCTGCATCCACTCCGAATCATTCCATTGATAGTCAAGCTCATGGATGACTGACGCAGTCCCCGGCGGCATTTCGTTCAGCGTGGCGAACGGGTCGGCTTTGTTGACGGTATAGCCGTGAAAACGCGACGCAATGTGGTACTTATAGAGCGAGCCGGGGCCGATCCCGCGTACGACGCCTTCCCATATGCCTGAGTGCGCCCGCGCATTGAGCGGATTGGCGTGTACGTTCCAGTCGTTGAAATCGCCAATCACTGAAACATAGTGGGCATTGGGCGCCCACACCGCAAACGATACCGCGGGCGCGTCTTCGCTGTGAAGCACATGCGCGCCGAGCTTGCTGTACAGCCGGTAATGCGTCCCCTCATTGAACAGGTGCAGGTCCATGTCGGTCAGCGCGTGGTCCTGTCGTGATGCACGAGAGGCATCGCGCACGCCCGGCGTACGTTGATCGCTTGCTTCCGGGCCGTCATGAGGGGCGCTCGCGCGCGTTCGAATGTGGTGGTGCGATATCGTCATTGTTCAATCGGAAGCCAATGGCTGTGTCGGTTGGGGAGCAGTCAGTACGTGAATGGCGCGCACGAGGTCTTTCAGGGGAATTCTGGCCCATGCTGGGCGGCTGTTCAATTCGTAAGACAGCTCATAAACCATCTTTTCCAGTACATAAGCGTTCAGCAGGATGGTCAGCTCATCACGGCTGCGGGGGAGGAAGGCCGTGTCGCGGGTATGGTGCAGATAGCTCCGCAAAAACGCGGCGCCGTTCCAGAGCGCCCACACGCGCGCCCATGCAGCAAGGCGCTGCTGCTGCTGGATCGACGCGGGCATGACGCCGCGCTCAGCGTGTTCGAGCAGCACGGCATTGGCGGCGTAGCTGAATGATCGCAGCATGCCGGCCACATCACGCAGCGGCACGCGCTTGAGGCGGCGTTCACCCAGCGGCCGCGTCGGTTCACCTTCGAAATCGATGATGTAGAAATCCCTGCCGGTGTAGAGCAACTGGCCAAGGTGATAATCGCCATGACAGCGAATGCGCATGGCGGAAATTCGCCAATCAAGGATGGCCTGGAACGCAGCCAGCAGCGTCTTTTCATGCGAAATGATGTATGCCGCGTCGTTTCTGAGATCGTCATCAAGCGATTCTTTCCGCCGATTGAGCATCACCATTGTGCGCCGGGTAAGGTTGCGCATCGACTGGTACAGCGAGCGCTGATACATCGGCGTGAATCGTTCCGGCGCAAAGGCCGCATCAACCTGCTCGCTTGCCAGCGCGCGATGCATCTCTGCGGTGCGTTCGCCGATCAATTCTGCGGATTGAATAAATGGTCCGATGAGCTGGATCGTGAATTCGCTTGGCACATGATCGATGAGGTTCCAGATCGGCTCGTGAATGATCGACAGTTCCCGATCTTCATGGGCGCTGCCCGAGGTCGAGACGCGCTCGAAAAACTGCGTCACGTGGTGCAGAGCGTAGTTCCACCCATCGCCTTCATTGGGGATGTATTGCTGAAGAATGGCAAGCGTGCGAGGCGGCCCCGAGCCGCTGGCGTATTCCAGTGAGCCGGCAACAGCAGGTGCATGATCAAACGGCGTTCGTTCGGTGAGAAACCGCCCGATCTCAAGATCGGGATTCACGCCCGGCTCGATGCGGCGGAAGAGTTTGATGATGAACCGGTCGCCGTAGGCGATGGAACTGTTGGTCTGCTCAATTTTGAGCAGTGCGCTTTCCAGAGGTTCGCGCACGTCTTTCATGATGTGCCGGAATATCGATCCGCGCGCTGCACGAATGTCGCCGTTGAACCCGCGGAACCGGCGTCGTGATCCGATCGCATCCAGCAGCGCATCACGAAACGCTGGATCATTGGTGGCGTCATACAGCCAGCATGTGCTGTCGTCGGCGATGTTGTGCACCTGGGCCAGCATCTGCATGGAGTGTACGTGGCCGAACATCCGCTCAACCCGTTCAGGTGACGCCAGTGCCAACGGAAGCGCGTACACGTCAGGTTCGCCTTCCGCGTAAGTCACTTCAATCAGCACGTAGAATGTCCGCAGGAATTCAACGGGGGCCGAGGTGGGAAACGGCGCAGCTTCGAAAATGCGCACGCTGCGGATCAGGCGCGACTTTGACGCAAACCAGCGCTTGTGTGAAAGCTCGGTGACTAGCAGATTTTCAAGCAATCGGCGGAAGCGGTCGGATTCAAATAGGCGATCCCACGGTCCGCGGTAGCTGATGATTTGCGGCTTGCGTTCTGCTGGCGGCCTGCGCTCGCCGGTTCGTACCGGCTCCAGCGCGAACCAATAAAAATTATGAGGTCCAAGAGTGAGAAAGTACGGCGAGTCGCCGACTGCCGGCAGGCGCGTGCCGCCAAAAAGCTCCACCAGTTCATGATTCCTGTACTGATCGAGTTTCAATTCAACCGCCTGCACGAATCGCGAGAGGTTGGCGACGACCAGAATGCTTTCCTCATCGCTTCGGCGGATGAACGCCAGAATCTTGGGATTGTCCGGTGTGAGAAATTCGATATCGCCGAATCCGAAGACCCGGTGCCGTCGCCGCAGTGAAATCAGACGCTTGGTCCACCATAACAGCGAGTGCGGATTGTTGCGCTGCGATTCAACGTTGATGGCTTCGAAGTTGTATTCCGGATCGAGAATAACCGGCAGATACAAACGCTGCGGGTTTGCGCGCGAGAAGCCGGCGTTGCGATCAGGGCTCCACTGCATCGGCGTGCGCACCGCATCGCGATCGTGCAGATAAATGTTGTCGCCCATGCCGATCTCATCACCGTAGTAAATCACCGGTGTGCCGGGCAGGGAGAAGAGCAAGCCCTTCATCAGTTCAATCTTCCGTCGATTGTTCCCCATCAGCGGCGCAAGCCGTCTGCGTATGCCAAGGTTGATGCGTGCCTGCTGATCGGTCGCGAAGACGCGGTACATGTAGTCGCGCTCCTCGTCGGTCACCATTTCCAGCGTTAGCTCATCGTGATTGCGCAGAAACATCGCCCATTGACAGGTGTCGGGAATGTGAGGCGTCTGCTGCAGAATGTCCAGTACCGGAAAGCGGTCTTCCATCTGAATGGACATAAACAGCCGCGGCATCACAGGAAAGTGAAACGCCATGTGGCATTCATCGCCTTCGCCGAAGTAGGCAGCGGCCTCTTCAGGCCACTGGTTGGCTTCGGCAAGCAGCATGCGGCCGGGAAATCGCTTGTCGACGTGCGCACGCAGCTTGCGCAGAAATGCGTGGGTTTCCGGCAAATTCTCGCAACTGGTGTGCTCGCGTTCGTACAGGTATGGCACAGCGTCCAGTCGCATGCCGTCCACGCCCATTTCAAACCAGCTGTCCATCACCTGCAGCAGCGCGCGATGCACCGCCGGGTTATCGAAGTTCAAATCCGGCTGATGCGAATAGAAGCGGTGCCAGTAGTACTGGCCTGCAACCGGATCCCATGCCCAGTTGGATGTTTCGAAGTCGCTGAAGATGATGCGTGCGTCAGCGTACTTCGTGGGCGTATCCGACCAGACATAAAAATCGCGCCACACGCTGCCGGGCGGTGATCGTCTGGCCCGCTGAAACCAGGGATGGCGATCGGAGGTGTGATTCAACACGAGCTCGGTAATAACCCGAAGATCGCGGCGATGGGCCTCGTTCACAAATCGCCGAAAGTCGCGCAGCGTCCCGTACGCAGGATTCACGCCGGTGTAGTCGGCGATGTCATATCCATCATCGCGCAGCGGTGATGGGTAAAACGGCAGTATCCAGATGGCGGTGACGCCGAGGTCCTGCAGGTAATCAAGCTTTTCAGTCAGCCCGCGGAAATCGCCAACCCCGTCGCCGGCGCTGTCATAGAACGCCCGCACATGCAGCTCATAGATGATCGCGCTTTTATACCACAGCGGATCATGCTCATGTATCGAGCGAAGGTCGTGCACTGGCCTGCCTGCAATCATCATTGCTCCTGCTGATTCATAGGCAACGGCTCAGAGGAAATAATCAAAATCTTGTTCGGATCGTACCCGATGTCGCACTTTGAACACATGCGCAGGTGCGATATGCGGATTCAACTCGACATAATTGCGAGGGCCATTCCACAGATAGCGGCCGCCTCCGAGAAGATCATGCACCTGGAAAGTCTGATGCGCATCCAGACCAAGCTCATCAAGCTTGAGCGTCACATGGCTGGCACGGGCATGATGCGGATTGAGATTCACAACGCATACGAGCGTGTCGGACCGGTCGCTGGTCTGTTTGCTGTAGCAGATGACATCATCATGATCGGTGTCGTGAAACAGCAGGTTGCGGTCTGATTGCAGGGCCGGATGTTCACGGCGAATGCGGTTCAGACGCGCGATGAACGGTGCGAGCGACCTTGGGTCTTCGAGATTCCATTGACGCGTCTGGTACTTTTCGGAGTTGAGGTACTCCTCGCTGCCGATTTCGCGCGGACGGTCCTCGCACAGTTCAAAGGCTGGGCCGTAGATGCCATAGTTGCCCGCCAAGGTGGCAGCAAGCGTCACCCGGCACATGAAGGCGGGGCGCCCGCCGGTTTGAAGATATTCGTGTAGAATGTCGGGCGTGTTGGGCCAGAGGTTGGGTCTGAAGAATTCGCGCACCGGCGTCTGCAGCAACTCTTTGAAATACGACTCCAACTCCGATTTGGTATTGCGCCAGGTGAAGTATGTGTACGACTGCGTGAAGCCAAGTTTCGCCAGGCGGTACATGACCTTCGGCCTCGTGAACGCCTCCGACAAAAACAGCACATCAGGATGCGATCGCTTGATGCGGTTGATCAGCCATTCCCAAAACGCGAAGGCTTTTGTATGGGGATTATCAACGCGGAAGATGCGCACGCCGTGCTGCACCCAGAACTCCACAATGCTCGCCAACTCTTCCCAGAGGCTTTCCCACGCATCGCATTCAAAATCGAACGGGTAGATGTCCTCATATTTCTTGGGCGGATTCTCCGCATACTGAATGCTGCCATCGGGGCGGTGACGAAACCACTCGGGATGTTCCCTGACATAAGGGTGATCAGGTGAGCACTGGTACGCCAGATCGAGAGCGATTTCGATGCCGTACTGATTCGCTTCGCTGACGAGTGCATGGAAATCGTCCATCGACCCGAGTTCCGGGTGAATCGCTTTGTGCCCGCCTTCTTTTCCGCCGATGGCCCACGGGCTGCCGACGTCGCCAGGCTCAGCAACGCGGCGATTGTTTTTGCCCTTCCGGTGCGTGCGGCCGATGGGGTGAATCGGCGGCAGATAAAGCACATCAAATCCCATGTTGGCGATGTACGGCAGTCGCGCAATGACATCATGCAGTGTTCCATGCCTGCCATTGCGAGGCGAACATGAGCGCGGGAACAATTCATACCACGTGCTGAAACGAGCCTTGGGACGATCAACGGTCACGGCCAGCTCTTTATTATATTGAGCAGCCCAGAGTCGATCGTCATATCTGCTCATCAATTCTGCGATCTCATCTTCCAGTGCGCCTGCCACACGCTGCTGCGGCGTGCGGTCATCAGCGCGAAGCATGGCTGCAACGGATCGCAGGCGCACAGCGTCAGCGCTCTGGGCGTGCCGGGCACGCTGTTCAATAAGCTGCGCGCCGACGATCAGGTCGTTGTCAATATCCTGATGCGCAGCGATCTTCTTCTGAATGTCGCGCCACCAGGTGGCGAACCGATCAATCCACGCGATGATCGTGAACAGATATCGACCCTGCTCATCGGCGTTGAACGAAGCGTGCCAGCGATCGTTCACCAGCGGCGTCATGACAGTTTCAGTCCAGGTTGATTCGTTGCTGTGCCGATGCAGCAGCCTGCAGGCGATCAGGTCGTGGCCGTCAGCAAATACATCAGCCTCAACGATGACCGGCTCGCCGATGCTGCCTTTGGCTGGATAGCGGCCGCAGTCGATCTCCGGCTGGACGCCCTCGATGACCACGCGAACCCGGCCAGCAGCAGGTTCAGCCGTTTCCTCTTTGGCGAAAGAAGGTTGCTTGCGCGTCGTGGAGATCATCGCGACCTTTCTCTCGCAGGTGATGGCGGCATGGCAAGGTCACTGCTACGGCAGAGCCGCCAGCCATTGGGTGCAGCTCAGACCAGTTCCTGACAAACGTTGGTTCAGATGAGCCATATGCACACGTGCTGCATCATGCTTCAGGCAATCGCCAAGTGCGCCGTTGTTGTTCGTGCATTCAGGCACGCGGCGTCGCAGTGGCCGGTTCGTGGCAGCGGCCTTGCGACGGTCTTGAGATATTGTCCAGTCCACTGAATGGGTCATCAGCGCAAAGTCGCAAGGTTGGAATAACGTGCATACTCAATCGACATTGGCAATGGTGCGGCACAGTCGTCGGTTTTCGTGGCGCATGCAGCGGGTGAGCGCGGTGATGAGGTTCGGCGATGTACTTTCTGCAATGCAGATTCACCCAGTAATGCACCCAGTAATGCAGCATCACCGATTGCTTCAGAAGAATCATCATCATCCGATGATGCTGTGGAAGCGGGAGCCTGATGATTGCTGTTTTCATCAGCAGCCTGCCGATGCAAGGCTGCGTGCAGAATCGCCTGGTCAAGCAGTCGTTCTGCTTCCAGCCAGTTGACCACATCGTTGCCGCCGTGCAATCGCCACAGTTCCTGTGCGATCAGTGTCACAACCCGGTGCGTGATATCGATGCCGGCTGGCGGCCCGAACATCGGTCGAATGATCAGCCGCATCGGCGTTGAGGCGGTCAGGCGTGCCGATGGCGTGACCTCGCCCTCGCTCTCCGGGGTTTGTGACTGCTCTGACAGCTCATCGCTGCTGACGCTGCTGTTGTGATGAAAGTTGAGGGCAGCAGCATCCTCGCCGATAGCAGGGGACTGCCGCCGCGTACTGCGCCACGCTGCAGTAATCAAATTGCAACGCTCGACTGGCGATAATCTCACCGCTGCTCCTTTCTTTCTTCCCGTACACCCAGGGCGATCTGATCTGAAGATCGCTCATTTCGCGGACTGCAACAGCGCGCAAGACAGAACTCTGCTGCTGCATGCAATCGAACACAACATCATCATAGAAGTCCGCAACTGGGGCAGGTCTATGGGAAAATCGCCGTACTCTTTACGCAGCAATTGCGCAGACAATGTGATCATGATCATGTTGTTGTTGTTGTTGTTGTTGTTGTTGTTGTTGTTGCACGCCCCGCGCAGCCGGCGGCAGCCATGTCCTCGTTTTCTGTTGCCTGCTCTGCCCGGCGCAGATACATCTTTCAGCGATAAACGCATCTCTCGGCAGCTTTCGAAGATGTGCGCCGCGTCATCAGATCAAGCGCTGCGGTACGATGCTGCCATGTCGATATCGCCGCGATCGAAAACTGCATCCAGACGAACCGGAGCTTCAGCCGCATCTGCGCCGGCAACGCACATAGCGCTGCTGCGCGGGATCAATGTGGGCGGCAAGAACAAGCTGCCGATGCGCGAACTTGCTGCGCTTTTCCTCGAAGCGGGGGGCAACGATGTCCGCACGTACATTCAAAGCGGCAACGTGCTGTTCAATGCAACGGCTCATGGTGCGGGACAGATCGCAAAACGAGTTCAGGAGTTGATTACTGACCGGTTCGGCTATGAAGTGCCGGTGGTGGTGCGCACGATCGATGAACTGACCATGGCTGCGCAAGCCAACCCGTTTCTCAAGGCTGGCAAGGATGTGCAGTTCCTGCATGTCGCGTTTCTCGCCAATGCGCCGAGTCGCGAACATGTCGCCAGGCTCGATCCGGCCCGCTCAGTGGGCGATGAAATTGCAGTGCACGGCCGGGAGCTTTACCTCTACCTGCCCAATGGCGTGGCTCGTACGAAGTTCACCAACAGTTATCTTGATCGAACGCTCGCAACCGTCAGCACCCTGCGAAACTGGCGGACGGTGCAGAAGCTGATCGAACTTGCTGCACCGCCACGGGCCGGCGGATGATGGAAAATTCGAGCAATGCCGATTCTCAGCTCTTCTCAGCCAGTTGGCCGAGATCAGAAAACCGGATCCGGAGAATGGTTTATGGGGAAGGGGGATCGGATTGGATCGGATTGAAGATCAAGTCGGGGCGACAGGATTCGAACCTGCGGCCTCCTGCTCCCAAAGCAGGCGCTCTACCAAGCTGAGCTACGCCCCGCAGTATGCCGACCAGTATAGGACCAATCGGCGCATGTGGCATCATCAGCGTCGTGTCGTTGCGGCGTGTTGCGGCGTCATGACACGACACGCGGCTAATGCCGCACAAAGTAATACCGCCTGACCTGCTTGTTTGATGCGCTGCCGCCCAGAAGGCCCAGGTCGATCAAGACCGCCAGGATGATCACCACGATGCCGAACCCGTCAATCGACCCGCGCGGGGGCATATGCCACGCCAGCGCGTAGGCGAGCACCGTCAGCGGCAGGAAGATGAACCCCAGCACCGGCCAGATGAAATGCACCCCCTGATAAGCGTCCTGAAGGTAGGTGCTGAACAGCCACACCAGGATGATCGCAAGCCGGGGGAAGAACAGCGCCAGACATCCAATGAGACGGGGCATGGCTGCATTGTGCTGTCCACCCGGTTTCGCTGCAACCTTGAGGCATCGCCGAGCAGGGGATATCCTTTGCACTTCTGAGTCGGCCAAGGGATCGGCCGCCTGTTTCGAGACAGACGCTCAAGGAGCACAAAGTGCTGACGCTCGCTGTGGATCTTTCCGCCTACCTGCCCGTTTTGATTCTGATCGTCATGGCCATCGGCTTTGTGGTCGTGAACCTGCTGGGCACGCACCTGCTTGGCCCTTCCAGCCACGGCGAGGTCAAGGACATCGCCTACGAGTCGGGCATGAATCCAATCGGCACGGCCCGAAAGCGCTTCAACGTGCGCTTCTACATCCTTGCGATGACCTTTCTGGTCTTTGACGTCGAAGTCATCTTTCTTTATCCGTGGGCGGTCACTTTTGCCAAGCTTGCGCCGCAAAGCCCCGAGTCGCAGCTTTTCCTTGGCCGGATTCTGTTTTTCATCGCCACATCCATCATCGCGTACATTTACGCATGGCGCAAGGGCGTTTTCCGCTGGGATTGACGTTCACCGTCGGCGCAAACCGGTCGGGCAATTAATCAGGCGATCAAACAGTCAGCCGATTCAGCGCACCTGTGAAAGCCGAATTGCGTTTTCGATAAGGCCGATATGCGAATAGGCCTGGGGGTGATTGCCCAGCGCGCGATTCTCGTGCGGGTCGTACTGTTCGGAGAGCAGGCCGGTCGGACCGACGAGCTTGACCAGTGAGTTGAAGAGCTCCCACGCGTCATCGATGCGCCCCAGCAGCAGATAGCAATCCACCAGCCATGAGGTGCAGAGGTGGAAGCCGCCTTCGATGCCCGGCAGGCCGTCGTCATAGTGATAACGATACACCGTCGGCCCGTGGCGCAGGACACGCTCCACGGCTTCCACCGTGCCGATGAACCGGGCGTCGTCAGGCGGCAGAAAACCGCTGAGGCCGATCTGCAAAGTCGCAGCGTCAATATCCGAGCTGTCATACACCGCGGTGAAGGCATTCACTTGCGGGTTGAAGCCATGCTGGAGGAGATCCGCAGCAATCGTGTCGCGCAGCTCAATCCAGTCGTCCGGCCGCCGCTCGAAAAACCCATAGGCGATGCGCACGGCGCGATCGACCGTGAGCCAACACATGAGCTTTGAATGCGTGTGATGCCGACCAGGGCGGCGAATTTCCCAAATGCCGTGATCCGGCTCATGCCAGCGGGCAGCCACGGCCTGCACCATGGCCTCGACCAGCCGCCAGTGCTCGGAGGACAGCGGGGCGTCTTTTTCGATGAGCTGGGCGATGAGATCGACGATCGGCCCGAACACGTCAAGCTGCACCTGCCTTGATGCGCCGTTGCCGACGCGCACGGGACGACTGCCCGCATAGCCGGGCAGCTCGGCAATCTCGGCTTCGGGGGGCAGAGGTTCGCCAGTAAGCGTGTACAGCGGCTGCAATCGTTCGGGCGATCGCTCACTGAGCACGCCCAGCAGCCAGTCGAGAAACTCCATGCCCTCGGTATAACTGCCAAGCTTGACCAATGCCGAGGCGGTCATCGCGCCGTCACGCAGCCAGCAATAGCGGTAGTCCCAGTTGCGCACTCCGCCCAGGTGTTCGGGCAGACTTGTGGTGCTGGCTGCTGCAATGCCGCCGGTGGGGCCGTAACACAAGGCTTTGAGCGTCAGTGCGCTGCGGCGTACAAGGTTGGTTTCGACGGGGGGAAGCGTCAGCCGTGACGCCCATGAAGACCAGAATTGATCGGTGAACTTCAGCCGCTGCGTAGCTGAGGTAGAGCTTTCGCGCAGGCTGCCGGTGCCGTAGCACAGTGTGAGCACACAGGGTTTTTCGTTCAGTTCGACCTCGGCGCGCGCGGTGTGATGTTGTCCTTCACTGATGATTTCCCACTTCACGCCCGGTGAGCGCAGTACTACGGGGTCGTGCGTTTCCTGAATCAGCAGGCCGCCTTCGCGAGCCACAAGATGCGTTTCGCCCCGGCCATATTCAATGCGCGGCGCAAACTCAATGATCACGCGTTCCCGGCCTTCGATATACCGCACCAACTCCGATCGCCCTGCACGCTGCGAGGGCTTGCCTGCAGAGCAGTCCAGAAAATCGGTGACCTTGAAGTTCTTCCAGAACGTCTGCAGAACCAGTGAATTGTTGTAATAGCGCTGGCGGACCGGCACATCGCCGTCGGCTGACTTGATGGTGAAGTGCCCCGCGGCCGGGCCGCCCAAAAGTTCAGCAAAAAGGGCTGGCGAATCCAGGCGCGGCAGGCATAACCAGACTATCCGCGCATCAGGCGTGACCAACGCGCACGTGCGCTGGTCCGACAATAGAGAATGCTTTTCGATCGGCACTGCCGCTGATCCGGTAAGCCATTCGGTGCGCCAGTCGCACAGCCGGGCCAGCAGCCGCGCCACCTCGTCGGGCGAATCGACTCGGAACGGAGCGCGTGTTTCGCCCGGGCCGACCTTGATGCCGACATCTGGTCCGGTCAGCGTGGCAAAAGCGTCTTCATCGGTCACGTCATCACCGATGAAGGCTGCCGCAGAGGCTCCCAATCGATGACGAAGCGTTTCAAGGGCCGAGCCTTTGTTGGTGGGCACGACGGTGAGTTCCACCACCTTCTTGCCGTGCCTGGTGAATACGCCGTCAAGTTGAGCCGGACCGGACAGCACCGCTTCCAAAGCCCGTTGTGAATCGGCTTCGGACGCGTTGCGATAGTGAAATGCCACGCTTGCGGGTTTGGGTTCGACTATGAAACCCGGGTTAGTCGCAGCGATTTCCGCCAATTGTGAAAGGAGCTTCTCGCGCAGCAGGGCGGCTTCGAGCGGCAGATTGGTGGCGAAATCCAAGTCAAACTCGCTGCCGTGGCTGCCCACCAGGTGAATGCCCTCGGTTTCGCCGATCAAGCCCGCCAGATCGCGCAGCGCCCGGCCGGAGATGACCGCGACATGGGTTTGCGGCAACGAGGCGAGTTGTCGCAGCGCAACGATAGCTTCTCGATGCGGTTTGGCCTGCCTGGGATCGCTTACGATTGGTGAGAGCGTTCCATCGTAATCGCACGCCAGCAGCAGGATCGGCACTCGGGCGAGCTCCTGCAGTTTCGCGTCAAGTTCGTTCATAGACGAGCGATTGAAGGAACGAGTCGGCCCAATGATGCACGTCATGTTCCTGAATATGTCGTCGCATCGGCCGCATGCGTAATTCCTGTTCGTGTTGTGGCATGTTCAACGCCTGGTGCATCGCTTCCACAAGACCTTCCAGGTCGTGCGGATTCACCAGCAACGCTGACCGCAATTCCCGTGCTGCGCCAGTAAATTCGCTGAGTACCAGCACCCCGGTGTTGTCAACGCGCGACGCAACGTACTCCTTGGCCACGAGATTCATTCCGTCACGCAGGGGCGTCACAAGCATCACATCGGCCGCTCGATACAGTGCCGCCAGTTGGCGCATTGGCACACTACGATGCAGATACTGTACCGGCGTGCGGCCGATATCGCCAAACTCGCCGTTTATTTCGCCCACCAGCCGCTCAACGGTCAACCGAAGGTCCTTGTATTCAGCAACGTGCTCGCGGCTGGGCACTGCAATCTGCACGAAAACGCAGCTCTCGCATCGCGCAAGGCCGCGCCTCAGCAACTGCTGCAGCGCTTTCAGCCGGATGTCGATTCCCTTGGTGTAATCCAGACGATCGATGCCCAGCATGATCTTGCGCGCCGGTCCAAGACGCTGGCGAATCTCGTGGGCTTTGCGGGTCACTTCCGGACTTTGCGCCAACTGTTCAAATTGCCGCGTGTCGACGGAAATCGGGAACGAATCCACGCGAATGGATCTGCCGTGATAATCAAGCAGATCATCCTGGCCGCTCGCGCCGGCAAATCGCCGGGCAACCTGCGAAAAGTTCTCCGCGCCGATTTTGGTCTGAAACCCCAGCACGTCCGCGCCGAGCAAGCCTTCAGCAATCTGTCTGCGCCACGGAAGCTGCGCGTACAACTCCTGCGGCGGGAAGGGAATGTGCAGGAAAAAGCCGATGCGCACATCGGGGCGCAACTGCCGCACCATCGCTGGCACAAGCATCAACTGGTAATCATGCACCCACACCATTCCCGAGTGCTCAACCGCCTCTGCGGCGGCTTCAGCAAAACGCCGATTGACCTCCACGTAGGGCTTCCACCACTCCTGGCAGTATTCCGGCGGTCGAATCGCATCGTGAAACAGCGGCCAGATAATGCGATTGGAAAAGCCTTCGTAATAGTCTCTGACCTCGGATGCGGACAGATAAACCGGCCAGTTGAAAATGCCGTCATGCTCAAACGGCAGAATCACCTCGTCGTTGACTCCCGCCCATCCCACCCATGTGCAGGAAAGTTCCTGAAGCACCGGCTTCAACGCTGACACAAGTCCGCCCGGACTGGTCTTCCAGCTTGCGATTCGCGACCGCCGGACCCGATGCACCGGAAGGCGATTGGAGACAATGACCAGTTCGCTTGTGCTCTTGATTGCTTGCATTACTCAGCTGGCAGCCTCGATTTCCACCGGCTGTCTGAACCCGCAGCCGGTGCGGTACCACAGCGAGAAGTCACCCCCGTCAAATCGATCGAGGGCGTCACAATCAAGCAGTCAGGTCAGGATTGTTTGGCCCCGATCACCAGACCATAGGTCGGTCTGACCATGTGGACAATGAGAAAATTTGGCGGTTTTTTTAGCTGCGCAGCCTGCAGGCGGGACCGAACATCGCTCATATCTCCCCATGACAGCCGCAGTGAATCTGCCGGAGGCCTTCATAGACCGCAGCGCACACAGCTGTGGCCAAGTTCAAACTCCGCGCCTGCGGCGCCATCGGCAGCGTGATGCGATGATCCTCGCCATAATTCTGAGCAACCCATTCGTGCACATCGTCAGACACGCCGGAGGTTTCCTTGCCGAACAGCAGATAATCGCCCGGCAGGAAACGCGCTTCCCAATGGGGGCGGTTTGATTTGGTGGTGTACAGCCAGAGACGCGCCGGCGATTCGCTGGCCAGAAACGCCTCCCAGCTTTCGTGCTCGCGGCAGTCGACCAGATGCCAGTAGTCCAACCCCGCGCGGCGGCGAGCCTTCTCCGACATATCAAAACCGATCGGATGGATGATGTGCAGCCGCGCACCGGTTGCCGCAGCCGTGCGGCCGATGTTGCCCGTGTTGTTGGGAATCTCCGGGTTCAACAGCACAATGTGCAGCGGCGGATCGCTCATGGGCGAAAGTCTAGCCGCGATTGGGTGAAATGGGGCGGCATCGCACCTCCACCCGGTATGGTCAGCGGCGTTGATTCGCGAAGAAGCAGCGGTGAGCGGCGAGCGATGTGTCGTGATGTGACGTGTCGTGATATAGCGCTATGGATTACGGGTGGCGATGTCGGGCAAGCGGCAGTTGGCAGCGGTGCGCGCTGCGTACTCTTATTCGCGCGCGTTGAGCAGTTGCTCGGCACGCCTTGCCGAAACAATCACATCCCCCCAAGAGGGGGACCATTTTTCTTTCCAGTACTTGCGCAGCTCGCGTTTGTCATACGCAGTGGAGCATTTCGGGCACGTGCCGCGAGGCGGCTGCTGGTGCAGGCCGGATTCACACTTGCGACATAGCGCAAATCGGTTTCGTATAAGTTTCCTGCGATAGCCGATGGTCGCCCACACATAAAAAATGATCGTCAAGAGTGTCGCCAGGTGCATGAACTCGATTCCATCGAAAGGACCGTTCAGGATATGGTTCCAAAGAGCTGGAGCGATGGCGATAACAAGAGACCCGACTACCCCGAGGATAAGTTCGCGTACGTCCCTCCAATCGATGTGCTTTCGCGTCAAAAGACCTCGTCGCCAGAATTGATGCAGGCGGATCACATCATGCGCGGTCCCGCATTCCGGGCAGCGGCTGCGCCTTGGTAAACCGGTGAGCGTATATCCGCAATGCATGCATGGACAACACTCGGCTCGCCGAACTCGTCTGGCGCGGCGAGCCATAACAACAGCAATCGGAATCGAGATAACTGACACCGCCAGCGGTACGAACGGAATTCTCTTGATAAGACTGTCTCTGAGCTCGAGTTGGATGTCCGGAGAAAACTGAGAAGCGGTATTTAAATGCGCAAGGCAGTCAGCCCATATAATCAGCAGTGAGAACCAGGCAGTCCATAGCGCCCAGAAGAGAACCAGACGCGATCGAAAAGGGGTGGTAAGCCATTGCCACGCGCGACGTCCGACGCGCCGGGTTGGCTCCGTACCAGGCGATCGCCGCGTCACGGGCGAGGTCTTATGCGCAGCAGATGACGATGGCGATGGCGGATTGTTTGTTGCCTGATGCAGTTCGGACATCCCGCATTCAGAGCGACGGCGAGTCGCTCCATTCTCCTCAGGGTGATTCAGTCAAGCTTTGTTGCAGGCTGCTTTATACTGCTGTTCTTGTTCTTTTTGTTCAAGCACGCTGAGCAGTCGCTCCGCACGCATTGCCGGCACCAGCACGTCCCGTTCCCAATTCACAGGCCATCGTTCTTTCCAGTATTCCCGCAACTCACGCTTCTCATATTCGGTACCGCATTTTGGGCATGTGCCACGTGGCGGGTGCTGATGCAGATCAAATCCACATTTACGACACAGTGCAAACCGACAGCGCACGAATCGCTTGCGGCGATGAATGTTTTTCCAAAATAGACAGGCAATGACCAATAGTCCTAAATATGGTATGAACTCAAGTCCATGAAAAGGGCCATTCAGCAATTTATTCAATTTGTCTAGGCCAATCCCTATAAAGTAAAATGCAAAATAAACTCCGATTACCCAAAAGATGGATTCGCGTACCTCTCTCCAGTTGCTGCAGATGTATGTGTGTCTTTCTGTCCAGCCTTTACAATCTCTTAGGCCTCTTCGTGCCCAGCGATGTCGCTGCCAGAATTGGTGGAGGCGTACGACGTCATGTGCAGTTCCGCATTCAGGGCATCGGCTGTATTTCGATAAGCCGGTGAGTGTATATCCGCACTGCATGCATGGACAGTATTCAGCTCGTCGAATCCGTTTGACGCTTATGTTTATAGCGATAATGGTCAGAATCATAGTAAGTAATGTGACCAGCACCCCGAAAGCTCCCGTCATGGCAAGATAAAACTTAAATTCATTGGCTGAGGCGGAGGCATGAGTGGCGACCATGTATGCAACCGTGGCAGCCCATACGATCAGCAACGCTGAAGGCAGGGTCGCACTCCATCGTAGAGGCACGGTAAACCATTGCCAAATGCGACGTCCGACGCGTCGGAAAGGCTGCGCGTCGGACGCCGATTGACATGAATGGAAAGGCAAGCGTGTTTTTGTGTCAAAAATAACGGAGTTTCTTGTCATTTCATGTCATTGCATTGGGATTTAAGGCAACGGCAGAGGGCAGTTATTCTCTTGAAGGCAATTCAGCCAGTCGCGATCACAATGTGCTTGACACATTTGCTCAGTCGTTTTTGCCAGATGATAACATCTTTGAATAAGATGTAAAAATGACCAGAGGGCGATTCCGCACATGATAAGAGCGCCGGGGTGTACGACTCCCAGTCCTGTTAACCCAAGTATACAGGAAATAATTAGCGCTCCATGGTCCTCAGCGAGATTCCGCCAATCCGGTATGCATTGCCAGCCGGTATTCTTGGCTAAGGCGCGACATCCGTTGTAACAAACTGCTTTGTGCATGTAGCAGTAACAGCACTCAGGGGTCATTGATTGTTCGCCTGGAGCGAGCCAGCACGGGCCGACCCCCGGTCCCGGCGCGGGAACCTGTCCTAGATCTCCGCCACCCGGTACGCTGCCAGCTCCTCCCTCCGCAATCCCGCCACCCTGGTTTTCGAAAGTTTCGAAAATCTCATGTGCGATTGTGATCGCTTCGGCAAGGGTTTGCGGCACCAACATCAGGTTGAAGTGATGAACAGCCAGTTCGTTTCCAACCGTGTTCGACATATGCGTGCGCGTCAACGCAGCCACGACCGGCTGGCTAAGGTCTGTCGGGCCGGTGACAATGCCTGCGACAACCCACATTGTCGTCGTGTGCATGATAAATGAATCAGGATCGTCCGGATCCTCGTACTGCTGCACGACGTCAGCCAGAATATGCGAACTTGCAACATTGAGTTCGCCTTCGGTCACGATCTGTGACTCAAGCAACTCGAGCGGGAGATTGGGATTGGAATAGTCAAATCCCAAATCGAGCCAGACCTTTATCGACCATGTGCTCGATGCAGGATCAGCGGGCGGATCAGCACTCATGACCGAGAGACCATGCTCATATGTTTGGCCCCAGATCTTCCGCCAAAAACGCGAATGCATGTTGAGCCAGTCGGTGTAGAAATCGCAATCGTCGGATAGGGCGTTGATCGCGCACGGATCGGGGAGATGGCCGCTATCAGCAACCGCGGGGGCGTTTAAGAACCATGTTCCGATGACCATCGGCGTGATGGCCATACAGGCAAGTCCGAATCCGAAATCAAACGTGCGGGAGCGAATGTTCATGTTGTTTGTTTCCTCCAAATATGAGTGGTTGAACACGCTTGCACGTCTCAGCCTATTGCTCATACGAGTACTCGCCAGTCGGCTGTTTGTTGTCATCTGTTCAGTGGACAGATTCGCCTTCCTTCCCTGTGATTGCCGTTATTCTGGCTTATATACTCGCCCATGCACCGCCGCAGCAGTTGCGTGCGACTATTCACGCTGAGCTTTCGATAGAGCCGTTCGATGTAGGTGTGAACGGTCGATTGCGCGAGGCCAAGCCGTTTCGCTGTCGCATACTCGTTCAAATCATCGAACAAGCACAACACGACTTCCTGCTCACGCCTGGAAAGCCCAAACGATTTGAAGATGGCGTTCCATTGCTCTTCCGTGAAAAGAGCGCCCCCATTTGACTTCAACTCTCTCGATCCCACGCCGGCCATCACGGGCATTGCTTGATCCCACAATGTGAAGAAAATGATGCTTCCACCCGGCCACCCCGCGCAGCCGTGCTTGCTTGCCAGTGTACCAAGAACGGAACAGGCATGTCAACGACCTGCTTGCACGCGGCGCGGTATCCGCAGAATCGCTCGCTCATTGGTGCGGTTACCGTGGCGGCGTGGTGCTGAAGGGGCGAGGGCGCACGTGCTGCTGGGAATCTCTGCGGTTTCACTGCAAGATCGGAAAGCAGAGTCTCGGGTACGGCGATCGGTGTTCAGTGCTGGGCGCTCGGGTCTCAGCGTTTTCTGATTCCCGCAGGGCCGTCGGGATCGGGCGCAGCCGTTCGGCCCGGTGTTTACCCGACGCATTGCAACGATTCTGCGCGGTTTCGTCACAACTTGACTGGGGTCTGTTATGATCTTGGAGATCCGAACACACGAATTCCTCATCGCATCGACACCATGCGGTGCGATGACCAGATGTCAAAGGAAAATCGGCCATGCCCAAGTACACCACGGCGGATATTCGCAACATTGCTCTCGTTGGCGGTGCTGGCACGGGGAAGACCAGCCTCGCCGAGACCATTCTGTTCAATGCCGGCGTGATCGGCCGCGTGGGACGCGTTGAAGACGGCAACACGGTCTGCGATTTCGAAGACCTCGAAAAGGAATTCGGCCACAGTCTTGACAGCGCGATCGTCCACTTCGACTACGAAGGCGCGCATATCAACCTCATCGATACGCCCGGCAGTCCCGATTTCATCGGCAAGGCCATGAGCGTGTTTCCGGCTGTTGAAACCGTGGCGGTTGTGATCGACGCCAGTGTGGGCATCGAAACCATCACCCGCCGCATGATGAAGCTCGCCACTGAGCGAAACCTGCCGCGTCTGATCATCATCAACAAAATCGACAACGCGACCGACCTGCCCGGGCTGGTTGAGGCCATTCAGGAAGCCTTCGGCAGCGTCTGCCGCCCCATCAATCTGCCTGCCAACGGCGGCAGCAGTGTGATCGACTGTTTCCAGAACGCCACCGGCGACAGCGACCTGGGCAGCGTGGCTGATTTCCACACCGCGATCATCGATCAGGTTGTTGAGGTCGATGAAGAACTCATGGCGGTGTATCTGGAGCAGGGCGAGGTCACGCCCGAGCAACTGCACGCGCCGTTCGGAAAAGCGATGCGCGACGGGCATCTGATTCCGGTGTGCTTCACGTCGGCGCGCAACAACGTGGGCGTGAAGGAACTGATGGGTATCGTGGCTCGCCTCTGCCCGAGCCCGTTGGAGGGCAATCCCCGGCCGTTCGAATACACCAAGGATGGCGAGAAGGTCAGCTTCACAGCTACGCCCGATTCAAGCAAGGGACTTGTGGCGCACGTGTTCAAGGTGGCGTCGGATCCCTACGTGGGCAAGCTCGCGTTCTTCCGTGTGCATCAGGGGCATCTTGGCAGCGATGTCAGCCCGCTTGTGAACGACGCCAAGAAACCCGTGCGCGTGTCGCATGTGTTCAAGCCGCAGGGCAAGGAGCACAAGGAAATCGATCAGATCATCGCTGGCGACATCGGCGCGGTCGCGAAGATCGAAGAGATCACCTACAACAGCGTGCTGCATACGGGCGACATCGGCGAGAATCTGCGCCTCAAGCCGCTTGCGCTGCCCAAGCCCATGTACGGCCTGGCGATCGAAGGCACGAGCAAAGGCGCGGAAACCAAGATGGGCGAGTCGTTGCAGAAGATGCTTGCCGAAGACCCCACGCTTGAAGTTGAGCGTGTGCAGGCCACGGGCGAAACCGTGCTGCGAGGTCTGGGCGAAATGCACCTGCGTGCGAAACTGCGCCTGCTGAAGGATCGCTATGGCGTTGAGGTGGCGACGCGTCCGCCCAAGGTCGCCTACAAGGAAACCATCACCGCCAAGGCCGAAGGTCATCACCGCCACAAGAAGCAAACCGGCGGTGCTGGTCAGTTCGGCGAGGTGTTTCTGCGCGTCGAGCCGCTCAACGGCGACGAAGAAGGCGTGAGCGACGGGCTGTTGTTCATCGATGACACCTTTGGAGGATCGGTGCCCAAACAGTTCATGCCCGCCATCGAAAAAGGCATCCGCCGCGTCATGCAGGAAGGCGCAATTGCCGGCTACCCGATGGAAGGCATCAAAGTCAGCGTGTACGACGGCAAGCACCATCCGGTGGACTCGAAGGAAGTCGCGTTCATCACCGCCGGACGCAAGGCGTTTATCGATGCTGTCCAGAAAGCCAAGCCGGTGCTGCTGGAGCCGTTCGTGAAGCTGGAAATCACCGTGCCTGCCGACATGATCGGCGATATTTCATCAGACCTCTCGGGCAAGCGAGGCCGCATCATCGGCACCGACATGCTGCCGGGCAATCAGGCACTGATTATCGCTGAAGCGCCGCTGGCGGAAGTGATGAGCTACGCCAGCCAGCTCAAGAGCATGACTGCGGGCATGGGCAGTTACACGATGGAATACAGCCACGACGAGCGCACGCCGCCGAACATTCAGCAGCAGGTCATCGCTGCGTTCAAGCCGCAGGAAGAGGAAGATTGAGGAAGCTCAACCCGCCCCGGCGCTTTGCTTGCCTGGATAGTTACCAGCGCAGCACAGCGCCGGTGCGCACGAGCGTATCGTAAACCTCAGCAGGCAATCGACGCACAAGCATCACGGACCGCTTCAGGCGACCGTCATCTGTGGTATGAACCCATCGCCTTGCATATATGCCCACGTAGACCCATTTTTGATCCTCAGCATCCCACACCACTGCAGCGCCGCCCGACATGCCGGAGAGTGCATCTGAAGAACCAGTTTCACAGCAGATGAACTCCGGCGGCACATAAACCGGATCGTTCCGAGGCGGCTTGGGCGGACGCACCACTTTCGCCTTCAAGATTGTCAAAGGAACAGAGCGAGGCGATTCGCTCTGTTGAGCTTCATCACGATCATGCTTGCCGGTCCAGTAGCCAAGCACGTAGATGCAATCGCCCGGTCGAAGTTGCCGGCCGGGATCGAATCGAAGCGGCACGGTCGGTGAAGGAAACGATCGTGAGATCTGGACCAACGCCCAATCGTCTTGCCAACCATCACCTTCTCCTTTGGCCAGCACTCGAAGACGGACGAAATGGCCGTCAACTTCCGCCCAATCAAATTGTTCCTGCAACTGGTGCTTGGTGAGCAACAATTCATTGGAAGCCACAGCGGTTGCGGAACCGGAGCAGACGCCCATAACGGAACCGTTGCTTGCTGGTGTCCGGATGTGACACACCAACAGGTTGGAGAGTTGCTCAACTGGCGCGCTCACTGCGCAGCCGGCAAGCAGCAGGTTCAGCAGTCCGAACGTCAGGAGAATGTAATGCCGCATTGGTATGCCTGTCCCGAAAGAGTCCTGACGGCGCGATTGCGCCGCCAGGTTTCATGATACAGGCTTACTCAATGCTGCGCAAGAAGCGGCTCCAGCGTGGGGCATAGCCGTTGTCGGTATCCAGTGAGAACGCCAGGCCGATCGCTTTGCCGACAATCTGTTCGCGTGGCACAAAGCCGAAGATGCGCGAGTCGCCGCTGTTGTCGCGATTATCGCCCAGAAGGAAATAGTGCCCGCTCGGCACGGTGACGGGGCGAAAACTCCGCTGGGCCGGTCGCATCGGCTGCACCATCACTTTGTGCGCCCGATCACCCAGGTGCTCGAGTGCGAACTGATGCGGTGCAGGGTCGGCAAGCTCAGCGGTGTCGACGCCCAATTCCTCGCCGATGGTCGCATATGACACCGGCTGGCCGTTGATGAGCAACTGGTTATTGCGCATGGCGATTTCATCGCCGGGAATGCCGACCACGCGTTTGACCATGCGGCGGCCATCGGCTGGCGAAAAGAACACCACAATGTCGCCTCGTTCGGGATTGCCCCACTGCGCGAGGTGAATGGTGGTGAACGGCACCTTCAGGTCGTAGGCGAGCTTGTTCACGAAGATTCGGTCGCCGATCAGGATCGTCGGCTCCATCGACTGGCTGGGCACATCGTTCCAGTCGGCCACGGCGGAGCGGAAGGTGACCACCGCGAGCACAGCCGCTCCCATGGGCTTGATCCAGCCGTGCCAGAGTTTGGCGCCAAAGCTCCGTGCGGGCTTGGTGTCTTCCTGCTGCTGGGGCTGCTGCTGCGCTTGCGAATTTGAGTCCGGGTTTGTGGTCATGGTGTCCTGAAGCTCCGATATCGCTTCGAAAGTGGCGATAAATGCTGCGAACCTGCGTGATTGTGCCGCGTGCAGCACACGGCCGGCTCCAGTCATACGCCGGTCAACGCCAGAAATTGCACGCTGCAGCCAAGTATTCGGTTCAACTTGCGTAAGGGCAAGCAGCAATTGCCCCATTCTATGACCCGGACAGACACTACACTGCGAATGTGGAAGATCAGGCAGACATTGCGATTATCGGCGGTGGCGCAGCGGGTTTGATGGCAGCCATCTGGGCCGGGCGAACCATTGCTGCGGCCGGTGTCAATGAGGCGGCTCGGCCCCGCATCGTGGTGCTGGATGGCGCGCGGAGCCTTGGCGCGAAGATTCTGGTTGCAGGCGGTGGGCGGTGCAATGTGACGCATGATGTGGTGGATGAAACCGCTTATGCAGGTTCATCACGCAACGCGATTAGAAAAGTGCTCAGGCAATTTGATGTGCCGCGCACGATTGAATTCTTTCGCGAACTTGGCGTTGAACTGAAGCGCGAAGAAACCGGCAAGCTGTTTCCGGTTACCGATAAAGCCCGCACGGTGCTCAACGCGCTGCTCGACGCGGCCCGGGCGGCAGGCGCAGAGATTGTTCATCCGTGGCGTGTGCATGCGATCCCCAACGAAAGTAAATGTGTCGCTGAAAATGCGCACGAATCAATTTCAAATCGCTTTCGCTTTGTCATAAGCGCCAGAACCGGCGAAACGATCATCGCTCAACGCGTCGTGCTTGCCACCGGCGGCAAGAGCTTGCCCAAAACCGGTTCCGACGGCCACGGATACCTGCTCGCTCAACAGTTAGGACATTCGATTACACCACGAGTGTTTCCCGCACTGGTGCCGCTGACTTTGCCCAGGGATCACTTCATCGTTCAACTCAGCGGGCTGACGACGCGCGCCACACTTGAAGTGCGCAGCGGTACCGGCAGGAAGCTTGTTTCATTCACCGATTCAACACTGTGCACGCATTTCGGATTGTCCGGGCCGAGCGTGCTCGATATCAGCCGCTACTACACCGACGCGAAGCTGGATGATCCTGCAGCGCATTTGATCATCAACTGGCTGCCGGGCGAATCGCCAGAGAACGTGGATGCAGCATTGCTTGGGCTGGGAAAAATCAGCCCTGCGCGCTGGCTTCGCGAGCAAAACGCTGGAGGATTGCCCGAGCGGCTGGCGCGAGCGCTGTGCGAGCAGGCAGGCGTTGATCCGACGCAACCGGCCAATCAGCTCACACGTGAGAAACGCCGCGCGCTGGCGATGACGGTTACTCAGATGCCGCTACCGGTCACAGGCGATCGCGGCTTTGCGCATGCTGAGGTGACAGCAGGGGGTGTGCCGCTGCGTGAAGTGCGGCTGGAGACGATGGAATCGCGCATTTGCCCCGGGCTTTCGCTATGCGGCGAAATTTGCGATGTCGACGGGCGCATCGGCGGATACAACTTTCAATGGGCGTGGGCCAGCGGCTACGTCGCAGGTCATGCCGTGGGCAAGGCGGTATGCGCAGCGCGCAACACGCCCAACACGTCCAACACATTCAATCTCAACCCACCACGCCGGGGCTGACGACCAACGGGAGGAAGCCCCGGATGTGTTTGTTTCGTGTTTGTGTGAATCCGGACCTTCCTCCCTGCGGTCGTCAGGTCCGGCGTTAAGGCGCGAAGTAAGTCTGTCAGGTCCGGCGTGGGGAATGTGACGCGCATTGCGTTTGCGTTGGCGGGTTTTATCCGCTGATCACACGCTCGTTGGCAGCGTCCCAGAGCAATGTCTTGTTGTGACGGTACGCTTCCACCGCCATTTTGATTGCCACCATGGTTGAGCAGCCAAGATCAATGTTGCAGTGCAGCGGCTTATTCTCGCGAATGGCGTCAAAGAAGTTGCCCATGTGATCGCGGCGAGGCGAAGCGTGAATCTCAAACCTGGCCTGGCCGGGCGGCGGCTCGGGTTTGTCGCGCCCGTCATCATCATGCTTCATCTGATAGGGGAATCGTCCGCTGTTGGCGGTGCGGAACTCCGGCCACCATTCGCTTTGTTCCACAACACGAATCGAACTGCCTGCTGCGCCGGTGTCAAAATCGCCTGTAAAGTGCATCGTGCCGAACTGACCGCGAATGACATCGGGAATGCCGACGTCATTGGTCATCACACTCACCAGAACAACGCTGTGCTCTGATGGATAATCGACCGTCATCATGAAGGTGTCGGGAATGTCGCGGCCGTCTTTTTCGATGTACTGTCCACCTGCAGCGACGACCCGCCGGGGATATTCCCCGTTCGGGCCGGCGATCGCCAGCAGAATGGGCGCAAGCTTGTGGTACAGCAGGTCTGTTGCTACGCCGCCGTTGTAGGCGAAATATTTGCGGAAGCGGAAGAAGTGGTCGGGATTCCACGGAATGTTTTCCGCAAGGCCGTATTCGTGTCCCAGCCAGCGATCCCACCAGACATAGCCGTCGGCATCCTGCGGATTGTTCGGCCCTGCATCGCGATCAATACGCCAGTTGAACTGCCCGCCGCGTGAGTTGCGGCAGTAGCTGCCCTGGCTCCAGACAATTTTGCCGATGCGGCCTTCACGAATGGCCTGCTGCGCTTTCCAGTACAGGTCACCGCTGGTGGCTTGCGGCCCGACCTGCAGCGTGCGGCCGGTGCGCTTCACGGCATCGCGGCATTCAAGAGCCTGCTCGATCGTCAACGACAGCGGCTTTTCGCAATACACATCCTTGCCCGCTTCCATCGCTTCGATCGCAATCTTTGTGTGCCAGTGATCGGGGGTGGCGATGATGACCGCATCGACGTTCGGATCATCGAGCACTTCGCGATATTCCATGACGCCGGCGTTGGATGGTCCATCGTGAAGCTCACTGCGCCTGATTGCGCTGTTGAGCCGTCGGCGATAAACATCACAGACGCGCGTGATCGTCACGTTGTCGCGCTCGCGGCGTTGCATGAGGTTGCTGATGTGGGCGTGACCCATCCCGCCGGTGCCGATCACCGCCAGACGCAGGCGGTCGTTGGCGCCGAGCACGCGACTCCATGCGGCGGCGGGAAGAGTCAGTGCAGCAACGGAAGTGGCAGCGGCAGTCTGGATGAAGCGGCGGCGGGTAAACAAGGTGCGGTGGGACATGCTCAAGCTCCTCAGGCAGAGGCACTATCGTGATCGCTTCACCTCAAACATGCAACATCCATGCTCCATACGGTACTCTATTTGGCATGAATTCGATTGATGTGCTACTCCAGTTCGTCGTTGTCGCTGTGTTCGCATCGTTTGCATTTGGTCAGGCGACGCAGGTATCGGCTGATGGTTCAAAGGACGCCGCAACACAGCTTCATAACCTGTTCAATGAGCGTTTTGAGTGGACGCTTCGCGAGTTTCCCGAACAGGCCATGGAGCGCGGCGACTATCGCTATGCCGACCGCATCACCGACAACAGCCTTGACGCCATTCAGCGGCGGCATGATGAAACCGTGGACTTTCTCAATCGGCTGCTTTCCATTGATCGCGATGCCCTGAATGAAGATGACCGTGTCAGTTACGAACTGTTCGAGCTGGAGTTGCGTCAGGCGATTGAGGGTCATCGCTTCCGAACCTTTCTTGCGCCGATAGGTGGGCGCTTCGGGCCGCAGCAGTCGATTCCTCAAATGGCCCAGCGCGTGCGATTCAGCAATTACGATGATTATGCGAACTATCTCACTCGACTTGAGCAGGTTCCGGCGTACGTTGACAACACCATCGAATTGATGCGATTGGGGTTGCAGGAGCAGCGCACGTTGCCGCAGGTCACGTTGCTGGGCATACCCGATCAATTCAAGGCGCTGGTTGAAGGCAACGGCTTGCGCATGCTGGCTGATCCATTGGCGCGAATGCCGGAGTCAATTCCGCCTCAGCAGCAGGAAGCGCTGCGGGAGCGATTTGAAAATCAGGCCTATCCCGCTGTGGTTGCTGCGGTCGATAAGCTTGGCCGGTTTTTTGTTGATGAATACCTGCCGCAGTGCCGCCAGAGCATTGCAGCGATCGACTGGCCCGATGGCGAAGCGTATTACAACCACCAGCTCAAGGTGATGACCACGACGGATCTCACCGCCCGTGAAATACACGAACTTGGTCTGCGTGAGGTGAAGCGCATTCGTGCAGAGATGATGCAGGTGATTCGCCGAAGCGACTTCCTTGAACTTCATCCCGAAGCTGGTTCGCTGAGCGACGATGAACTGTTCAAGGCGTTTGTCAATTACCTCCGCACCGATCCTCGCTTCTATCACACCACCGAGCAGGAACTGCTGGCGGGGTATCGCGACATCTGCAAGCAGGTAGATGCGTGGCTGCCCAAGTTCTTCAAGACCCTGCCGCGGCTGCCGTATGGTGTACAGGAAATTCCGCGCTTCATGGCGCCGACGCAGACCACGGCTTACTACCAGCCGGGCGACATGCGCAATGCTGAGCCGGGTTATTTCATGGCGAACACGTACGATCTGTCGCAGCGGCCGAAATACGAAATGATTCCGCTGGCGATTCACGAAGCGGTGCCGGGCCACCACCTGCAGATTGCATTGGCGCAGGAGCTTGAGGGCCTGCCGGAGTTTCGCAAAGAAGCCTGGTTCACTGCCTTCGGGGAAGGGTGGGCGCTGTACTCAGAGCGGCTTGGCATCGAAATGGGATTGTTCAGCGATCCTTACGATGATTTCGGCCGGTTGCTGTACGAGATGTGGCGCGCGTGCCGCCTGGTCGTCGACCCCGCCATGCATGCATTGGGCTGGTCGCGTGAGCAGGCGGTGCAGTTCATGTTCGACAACACCGCGCTGAGCGAATTGAACATCACTACCGAGATCGACCGCTATATTGCATGGCCCGGCCAGGCCACGGCGTACAAGATCGGCGAGCTTAAAATTCGCGCGCTGCGTGAATACGCTGAGCAGAACCTGGGCGCAGCATTCGACATTCGTGAATTTCACGATGTGGTGCTCGGCGCAGGCACGGTGCCGCTGAACGTGCTCGAACGGCGCGTGCTGGAGTGGGTGGATTCGTTCAAATGAGGACGTGCCGCGGTTGGCCACCGCAACTGCTGCGCGTCAGTGGCAACGGAAACAACTCAAGCGGGCAGCCCTGCCGCTTTGCGAAGGGCTTTCAACTCAGCGGGGGTGAGTTCGCGCCATTGCCCCGGCTGCAGGCCGCGCAGTTTCAAAGGCCCCATCTGCACGCGTCGAAGCTTTTTCACGTTATGGCCGACCTTGGCCATCATGCGGCGAATCTGACGGTTTCGGCCTTCGGACAATTCCATGAGCACGCGCGTGCGGTCGCGTGCGCGGCGGAGCAGCGTCAGCCGCACGGGCAAGGTTTTGGCGCCGGGCTTTGCGCCGCGACTGACGCGCTGTTCGTTAAGAAAAAGCCCTCGCTCGAGTTTCTTGACTTCATCTTCATCAAGCGCGCCGCTGATGGTGACTTCATACAGCTTATGAACGCCGTGCCGAGGATGCGTCAGCCGGTTGGCCAGTTCGCCGTCGTTGGTCAACAGCAGCAGGCCGGAACTGTCCATATCCAGTCGGCCGACGGGATACAGCCGTGCGCGCGAGGGATGCTTGACCAGATCAATGGCGCGCTTGCGGCCTTCGGGATCGTAATTGGTGCTTACCACGCCGCGCGGTTTGAAAAGCATGATGTACACATGCGGCTCATGCGTCTTGATGCGCCGGCCATCGACGGTGATGTGGTCGCGCACCGGATCGACCCACGCCGGCAGCGTATTGACGAGGTGGCCGTTCACACGTACCCGGCCCTCCTCAATCAGTTCCTCACAGGCACGCCGCGAACCAACGCCCGCTTCGGCCAGAACCTTTTGAAGACGCGGGCCACGGCTGGCGTCGGTGAACTCATGCTGTGGTGCAGCGGGAGCAGCAGACCGCGTGGGCGATGACCTGCTCTTTTTTCGAGGTGACTGGGCCGTACGCTTGCGGGAGGCGGGGGGATTGGATTGTCGGCGGACTTTCGGCATCCCGTGATGGTATCCGCCCGATGAAGGTGTAGGCTTACCGGATGGGCCAAAGCTTTGCAGATCGCCTGGCTGATTCGGCTTACGATCGTGGTTTGGAAGGAGACGGTGGATGTTGCGGAAACATTATCAGCCAATCCTCGACTGGCTGCGTCACGTCATCACCGAGCCTCGCGAGGAACTGAACCGCTGGCAGACCGCGGTGCGGTTTTCGTATGAGCTGGCGGTTCACGGCTGGCGAACGCTGCAGCAGGACAATGCCCCACAGATGGCGGCGGCCCTGGCGTATCGCACGCTCTTTGCGCTGTTGCCCGTATTGGTCGTGGCGACCGTCGTACTCAAAGGATTGCGCGGCGTCGAGCAGTTCCGCGAGCTGGCGCATTCCGTCGTCGATGCGCTGGGTTTGCGCGATATTGAAATCCGCCCTGCAGCGGTCGATGGGGGGACAGCGAATGTCGAGACGGAAACCGTCGTGTCACTGCAGAACTTTGTTGATGACGTGGTCAATCAATTGGCTCACGTGAATCTGCAGGCGCTGGGATGGGTGGGATTTGCGATCGTGATCTATTCAGCCATCACCATGATGGTGACGATCGAAAACAGCTTCAACACGATCTACCGTGCGCCGCAGGGACGGGCGTGGGTTCGGCGCGTCACCACCTATTGGTTTGTCTTGACCGTAGGGCCGCTTGCAATCGGGTTGATGATGTACGTCAACGCGCAATTTGACCTGTGGATACACAGCGTGCAGGCGGGGCAGTGGTTGATTCAGACTGCAGCAGTCGTGTGGAGTTTCGGCGTTACGTGGCTGTTCATGTTCCTGGTGTACTGGCTCGTGCCCAATACGCAGGTCAGCGTGAAGGCGACTTTGGTGGGCGCGTTTGTGGCGGCGATTCTGGTTGAGATCGGCCGGCACACGCTGGGGGCGTATTTTTCACAGGCATTTGCTTTCAGCTTTCTGTACGGCACGTTGGGGCTGATTCCTGTGCTGATGTTCTGGATTTACGTGATGTGGCTGGTGGTGCTGTTCGGCCTTGAGGTGAGCTTCATCATTCAGGCGGTTCATGGTCGACGGCTCGAAGACCTGGAGGAAAAACGCACCCCCGTTCGCACATTGATTGATCCCGCGTCAGTGGTGACGGTGATGGAAGTGGTTTCGGAACAGTTCGCAAGCGGCAAGGCGGCGTCGACGCGCGAGATCGCTGACCAGACGCTGCTGCCGGAATCGGCCATCAGTCAGATGGTGGATGAACTGGTTGCTGAGGGGCTGCTGCACCGGCTCGACGGGGCAGCGGCGGGGGTGGTGCTGGCGCGACCGCCGGAGCAGATTTCCGCTGACAGCCTGATCGAAATCGGCTACCGGCTGACTGACGAGCCGGGAAGAGGGCGCAAGTCGGTGTTGATTGAGCGTTTGCGCAACGCGCAGCGCAATCTGGCGAAGCATGTCACCCTGGCCTCGGCCCTGGCGGCTCCCGAGGCAACCAGTCAAGTTCCTGTGCCCTGATTGCCGATAAAACCCGCGGCCGGACTTCGCTGATGGAGGGCAGTTTCTGGCCCGCGGAGATTTGCCATGGCCGCACCTCTCTCCTCACCGTCGGACGCCCCGCCTGGGGCCTCGATATCGGCGGCATCCGTTACGGCGTCAGAAACGCGTGTTGTCAGCGTTTCGCCGCGCGAGCCGCGATTGGTACTGGAACCACTGGTGAATGAGGCACAACTTGAATCACCACCCAATGAGACGACGTTGGACCACGTGACCACCATCGAAACCGGTTTGTCGTCACGAAACGCGATCGCCGAAGCGCGCACGGTTGCCGCCCAGCTTGCTGCGGTTATCGCCCAGGGCCGTGAGGGTGAAGCCAAGGCCGCCAAAGCGGTAGTGCATCTGCATGAGCGGCTGCGCCTTGGTGCGAAGATGCTCAAGGCGTTTCAGACGCAGATCAGCCGCGTTGAAGCCGGCCTGGCGACGCTCCGATCGCATGAGGCCCAGGTGCGCAGCGCGGGCAAGCACATCGACGAAAAATACGCTGCATTCGAGGCCAGCGTTGAAGCGACATTGACGAGAACCGTTGCGCGGTTGGATGAAGCGGCCCAGCAGGCCATCGATCGATTTGAACAGCATGTGGCTGCGCGGGAGCGAGAATTGATCGCGCTTGAGGAGCGCATTGCGTCGGGTATTGCAAGGGTCGATGCCCTGCATCAGGCGATTGATGCGATGGAAGCGCAAGCCGCCGAAGCGGTCAACAAAAGCGATGCTGCGCTGCAGCGGCTGGAAGGAAAAATCAACGAGGCAGCCGAACTGCAGCGACAATGCGATGAAGCTGTGCGGATGTTGGCCCGTGAACTGCTCGATGCTGCAGGAGCGATTGATCAGATATCAACGCGGAGTGAAGAGATACAAGCGTCAGCGAAAACTGCGATTGACGAAAGCGCCGCTGCGGAAAATCAGCTTCGATCGGAATTGTCGCGTCTTGTTGAAGCGTGCACGATTGCTGCTGAGACATCAAAGAAGGTGCATGCGGTTGAGGCGCTGCTGCAGCGGCTTGCGCCCTGGGAGAAGCTGCTGATTGAAGCCGAGGCAAGCCCACATGGCCTTCCTCCACCGCTGGCTGCCGTGGCGGGGCAGTTGCAGAAGCGCATCGGCAGCGAGATGGCGCAACTTTTGGAGACACTTCACAGCGTATCGCGCCGGGTGGAGCAATTGGCAAATCTTAATCCGGTATCTGCAGCGGCAAAGGATGAAACAGCGGAGTCGTCTTTGCCCGCGCAGACTGCGGAACCCAAGCTCGATGTGGGAAGCGATCCCGATATGCGCGTGGATGGGCCGCTGCGATTCCAGACATGGGCCGGCCGGTCATCGCAGGCGACCTGATTCCTGCGGTTGATCTCATGCTTCAGATCGATTTCAGGCGGCGGCATCGAATAAAGAATTGTGATTGATGCACAGGTCGGCTTCGCAGTTGGCGCCAAGCTGCTGCGATGCTGCTGAGCACGCCAGCAAACAGGGAGAGGTGCTGCCGCGAATTGGTGCAAACGACTCCAGGCGCTGGATAAGCTTCAAGGGGTGCTCTATGGCTCCAGCGGCTCCAGCGTCGAACAGCACATCGATGCGTATGCCCCGTGTGCGCTATTTGGAAATTGCCTCGGCAATTCTGCTGGCGATCGCGACTACCGTGACGGCGTGGTGCGCATATCAGGCGTCGCTGTGGAGCGGCAGGCAGACGTTTCAACTGGCAGCATCCAATGCAGCGGCTCGCGAGGCCATGCGCCTGGAACTTGAATTGCGGCAGCAGGAGGGGTTTGACGGCGTGGTGCTGCTGCATTACGTCGATGCTCTGGTGAACAACGAGCCTGATGTCGCACAGTTTTATTATGAGCGTCTTCGGGGGGAAGTGCGGCAAGTGCTGCATGCCTGGCTTGCGACCGATCCGCTCAACAATCAAAATGCATTGCCGCATCCGCTTGCGATGCCGGAGTATCAGTCGGCTCAGGAACAGCAGGCACGTCACATGATCGATCTTGCTGCATCGCACCTGGCGCAGGCCCGTCGCGCAAATCGTACTGCGGACGACTACATTCTGTTGACGGTGCTGCTGGCGATGGTGCTGTTTTTCGGCGGCCTGTCAACGCTCTTTGACGCATACTGGATGCGAGCGACAGCCTTTGCCCTTGCAGTCGTGGTGTTCCTGATCGTGGTTGCGCTGGGAGTGAGTTACCCGGTGGCGCTGCATCGGCCATGACCGTCACGATGAAGCGGCTGATGCGAAGCTGAAGCGAAGGCGACGCGGCAACTTCTGCAGATTACTGCTGTGCGCGAAGCACGCTGTCCGCGAGATTGCGTTCATACCGCTGCCACGCACGCTCCAGCTGCGCAATATTTCCGAACGCCTGTTCGAAAAGAGCAAGGTGCTGATCACGATCGAGAGCTCCCGGTTCGTGCGTGCGCATCAGATGCAGATATTCAATAAGTTCATTTCGGCGAAAGCGGCACATCCACATCGTCAGGGCATAGCTCTGGTGATAGATCACATCAAGCTGATGTGCATGACTCTGCGTGCTGGCGTCGTCGATAACCAGCAGTTCGCGCAGCGGAAGCAGTGCGCCATCGGCGAATAACGACGTAAACCGTTCTCGGCGCGGCGCATGGTCTCGATCCGGTCCAAAGGCTTCACGTAGCGAATCGGTCTCCATGCACATCGCCAATCCTTCGCTGATCCACAGTGGATACCGCACCTGCGTGCCCTGCACTTTTGTGTGAAAGAGCAGGAGATGCGTGGTTTCGTGGATGGCGGTGGCAATGAGTCTCTGCTGCACGTACTGATCAATGCGCCGACGCTGCTCTGTGAGGTAGCGCTGACGCTGCGCAATTTCGCTGCGCAGAGCTTCTGCGCGATCGCGATCCCGCTGGTTGATCGCCTGGTTTGCCTGCTGCGTGAGCTGCACAAGATGATCCTGAAGATCGGCAAGCTGCTGACGCGCCTGTTCAACGTCGCGAAGCGATTCAGGATCATGCATCGCCATCCAGTCATTGATCGGCGAGTAATGGCCAATCATCCATGCACGAGGAATGTTGTCATGTTCGCGTGCGAATGCTTCGTAATCGGTGCGCTGGGAAAAGAGAATGCAGACAAGCTTGTGCCGCAACGGCAGCGGCCGCAGATCAAAGCGCCTTGCAAGTCGCTGAAACTGGTGGTGCGTTTGTTCGAGAATCTCCAGTTGCTGGCGGGCAATGGAGGCTGACGCATCCGAGAGCACAACAAAGCGGCGAGACTCATATCGACGAAAGCTTGCCGGAAGCAGGCTGGCGGCTTGCTCCAACGATACCGAATCCGGCGCAAGCTCATGCCGTTCGGCAAGTGCGATCAGCGCGCTGTACGCCAGATCGTGATATGGCTGCTTCTCGAGTATCTGCCGATAGATTGCATCGGCATGTGATGCGAGATCGTGTGCGGCGGCCCACTCAGCAAGCGCAAGCAGGGCGTCCGCATCATGCGGCGAGCAGCGGGCAAGACGCCGCTCAAACTCGCGTTGCGCAACAGAATCAGCAGTTGATGATTGAGTCGGGGAATGGCATGCCGCCGAAGCCAGTTCCAGAAACGCAGCAAGAGCGACGCTGGCCGCAGCCAGAACCGTTATGCGTTTGCGGTAGCGCCACCCCCACGCATCGCGTCGTGTTGCACATCCCTCGGATTGGAGCGGGTTGCCCCTCACAGCAAAAAGATCGACGAGGCCAGCGCACAGCTTCAGCGCAGCGGAAAATTTTTGGGCGTTGCTGCACGCTGCGGCCTCATGCTGCGGGGCGTTCATTCAGGCGGGCGGTTGCAGGTTGCTGCTCCCATAACCCTTGATTCAAGCTGGAGATACATGTAGGGAGATTCCGGCGGCGGGCTTGAGGCAGCTTGGCGAAAAAGGCAAAAACCTGCTTCTGATACCGGCAAACCCAAAAGTTCTTGGACCTTTCCTGCAAGAGCGGCTTATCAGGTCTCGCTTTTGGCCCGATATCACACTCGCCATGACGACAAACGCTTCCTTCACCCCGGTTTCATCATCGCAGGCGAACTACTCGCTTTTTGCAGCCATCACCGTTGACGAGGGCGTTCTGCACGTGCGACCGGCTGGACCGGCGCTTTCAGAACGCGAAGCCAGCATCATTGCCAGCGATGTGATCGCCGCCATGGATCGTTTGGGCAATCAATTCAAGCGTATGGTGCTGGACCTGTCGGATGTACAGCTCATGTCCAGCTTCGGGTTGGGCATGTGCATCGAACTTCGTCACACCGCACAGCGGCGAGGGGTGCGGACGGTGCTCTATGGCCTGTCGCCGCAATTGAGCGACCTTTTTCGCATGATGAAAGTCGAGCGGCTGTATACGATTGCCCGCACTCCCAGGGAACTCGCCAGGGCGATTGCTGCGTAAAGCCAATCTGCAGCGATCGCTGCGACGTGAAGTGAAGCGAAGCGGAGTGTCTGGAGCGTATTTCATGAATCGAAAGGCGTGTGCAATCGGCTGCGCAATCGTTCTCGGGGCTTTGGGCGGGTGCTATCGACATGTGGTTGAGGTTCGTGGGCCAGTCAGCGGTTCCTATCAGGTCTATGAGCCGAACCTCGACGAATCGGAGCCCAGCCATTCGCGGCATGAGAAAGTGGTCCCGCACCGGCAACACGATGTGCTGCCGTAGCAGCGGTAGTGGGGGATGATTCACCACCCGGCGGGTCTGGCAAGATCGGTGACGGCCGCATAAACTACCGTTGTTGTCGTTTGTAAAGCCTTTTCCGTCACGTCTTTCCCATAGCGTCCTGAGGTATCTGAATGGGCCTTGAAGCCGCCTTACCTGTCGATAGTGTGCTGACCACGCAGCTCCAGCGGGTGATCAACTGGGCTCGCCGGTCTGCCATATGGCCGATGCCGTTTGCCACCGCCTGCTGTGGCATCGAATTGATGGCCACGGCAAGCAGTCGATATGACCTTTCCCGATTCGGCGCAGAGGTGATGCGCTTCAGCCCGCGACAGGCCGACCTGATGATTGTCGCCGGCCGGGTGGCGATCAAAATGCTGCCGGTGCTGCAGCGGATCTACACGCAAATGACCGAGCCGAAGTGGGTTATTTCGATGGGCGCGTGCGCTTCGACCGGCGGCGTGTTCGACACCTACGCGGTCGTGCAGGGCGTCGATCAATTCATCCCCGTGGACGTGTACGTCCCGGGCTGTCCGCCCCGTCCGGAGCAGTTGATGGAAGGCATCATGGCCATCCAGCGCATCATTGATCGCGATGAGATTCCCTACGACGATCGGGGCAAGCGGATCCCGCTGCAGATCGCGATTGAGCCGAACTACGAGCCTCGTCGGCAGCCGATGGATGTGACGATCGGCGCGACGTAATCGAGCCGCCAGAATTGAACCGCCAAAGCCCGGACATCTCGATATGTCTGGGCTTTTTCTTTGTTCCTTGCGCTCTTCAGTGGCGTGGGGGCATCAGGCCGGCACACGCACGGTCGCGCCGCATTCCGGGCAGCGCGAAGTTTCATTGGCGGTCTGGTCGTAGCCGCATTTCAGACACACTGGCACGCGCTTGCCGCGCAGTGACTCCATGATTTGCAGGCGCATTTTCGATCTGGCGCAGATCATCTGCAGCTGGAACATCGCAATCAGGGCGATCCTCCAGCGATGACTGCGAGCAGCGTCTGGACGATTGGCGATGCATTGCGGAAGCAATTGACGACAAAGGCTGCGACAAGCAGGCCGACGCCGATCCCGCGGACAAGTACCCCGATGAAAAACCTCTTGACGTTTGACGCTGCAAGCAGCTTCCGTCGCTGCTCTGGCGTCAAGTACGACAATTCCGGCATTGATGCAAACGACCAGTACAGCCGCATGAACGCATTTTACGGTTCAGGCGATGAACCATATAAAATAAAAAAGCCTACGGCATGCATGATGTCGTGGGCTTTTGATCGTTTGCATGTGACGGCGATTTCCGTTCAACGCCGGAACGTCGGAATCAGTCTTTCAGTTCAACCGTCCAGTACGCATCGTCGAGGAACGCCTTCCACGACTGGTACTTCGCGCTGCCCAGGCGGAGCATGATGGTGGGATTGCGCTTAGGTCGAACCGGGCGGCGAATCAACTTCATGTTCGCCTGCTCAGGGGTGCGGCCGCCTTTGCGGGCATTGCACTTCACGCATGCGCACACCAGATTCTGCCAGGTGTGTTCGCCGCCTTGAACACGCGGCACCACATGGTCCAGCGTCAGTTCCTTGGTGGGGAAGTGCTTGCCGCAATATTGGCAGCGGTTGTTGTCGCGTGCGTAGAGATTGCGGCGATTGAGCTTCACCTGCTGCTTGGGAAAACGATCGTACCCGAGCAGCCGGATGATCTTCGGCACAGCGATTTCCAGCCGCGGCGTGCGGATCCAGTCATGCGCCTCCGGTTCGAATTGACGCCGCAGTTCGCTGATTTCCGCCCACGTTTCAAAGTCGTAGTTGGTGTAGCGCCCATCGTCCAGCGCAATGACCTCTGCCACCTGCTTGCACAGCAGCGTGAACGCACGACGTGCGCTCACGACACGCACCGCCGCGTACATGCGGTTCAGTACGAGGACTTTTTCATCAAGGACGGCGCCGACACTGCTCATATCGCTCTGGACCTCCATGTCCAACAGTCATTCGTGGACGAAGGTGCGAACTGACTGCAGATGGTAGCCTACGGAACTCAGCAAAGGCAATAACCAACCGAATTCAGGATTGGCAAATATCGTATTCAGTTTCCCCACTTTGAACCTGTTTTCACTCTTTATCGGCGATCTGTGAGGTGCAATACAGGCCTTACTGAGGCGTTTCGAGCGGCTTCGGCCCGCTTGCGAGCGTCACACCCGCTGAGATGATCATTGACCAACCCCATCGCCTGCATAAAGGCATACAGGGTGGTTGGCCCCACAAAAGACCAGCCGCGGCGCTTCAAATCGCGGCTCATTGCCCTGGATTGCGGCGTGGTCATCGTGGCGAGCAGTGTGGCCCAGTCAAGCGTTCTGGGACGCTCCGATGCAGGCGGTTCGAACTGCCAGACATAACGTGCCAGCGATCCGAATTCCTCGATCAGTTCAATCGCTCGCCTGGCATTGTTGATCGCCGATTCAATCTTCCCGCGATGGCGGACAATGCCCGCATCATTCATGAGCCGGTTCACATCGCGCTTGGTATAGCGGGCGACGCGGGCGATATCAAACCCCGCAAATGCGTTTCGAAAGTTCTCCCGTTTGCGCAGAATCGTGAGCCAACTTAGCCCGGCCTGAAAGCCTTCAAGGCAGATTTTCTCAAACAGCCGGGTATCGTCGAAGACAGGAAAACCCCACTCAGTGTCGTGATAGTGCTGATATGCCGGATCGCTCATGCACCAAAAGCAGCGCGTCACGCCGGCGTCGTCGGTGACTAAATGCGAGTCGACTTTGCTCATGATGCTCCAGCGTATTCGAGAATCTACCGGGACACCTCCCTCCAGATTCACTGTATATGAAGTTGTTTTATTCTGCTTTTTTGTTGAGCCAGTTCGACCGCAACAGCTCGATGGCGCGCTCTTTCCCCTTGGCTTCAACTTCAATCCAGGGAACCGTGCGAAACGCGCGGGGCATCTGCGTCACCAGATCGCTGTGTCTTGCATCGGCAAAGAAGCGGCGGCCGTTGGAGATGTGCACGATCTGCCACGCCGGGGCGGGCCAGGTGTCTCGCGCCGCTTGCGTCATTGCCCCTACGCTGGGGTGGTCGTACGACTTTAGTTGCTCGTGAACCAGGTGGTGATGCGCATCAAAGGCCATCGGTACGCCGGTGGCATGACAGATTTCAAGAATCTCCGATGCGCTGTAGGCAGATTCATCATTCTCCAGCGCCAGGCGGGCGTGCACCGATTCAGGCAAGGATTGAATGGACTGCGCCAATGCCTTTCCGCGTTCGGACTTGCCGCCGTGAATCATTATGGCCGACCACGTGGAGCGCGGCAGACCGAGCAGGTCAAAGATTCGGCCGTGTTGCTCCATGTAGGCGATACTCTGACTCACAACGCGGGCGGAAAGCGAATTAAGCACAACGAATTGTTCCGGATGCAGCACCACGCGAATGCCAAGCTGTGCAGCCTGCACTCCAAATGCAGCAAGTGATGTGCGCATCGATTCAAGCGTTGCTGTTCCGACGGGATCATCATTCATGGGAAACAGTTGCGAGGTGGCGCGATACAGACGAATCCCGCGAGCGTGACAGAACGCCAGTGCATGGAAAAGCCGTTCTAGATTTTCTGTGTAAAGTTCACGAAGTCGCGCTTCGCGATCTCGGACGCTCAACGCCAGAAACCGCGTGCGTGTGATGGTGCGAAAACGCACCGCAGGCCCTGCCGTGATGCAAACCAGGCCAAGCTGCGGCTGAGCATGAACATTGCCGGTTCTCAGGCTGCGCTCGTGATCTGGCTGCACCATCGGCACCGCTTATGTCTCGGCTGCTCGCCGCGTCTCTTTCGATCCACCGGTCAGAAACACAGCGGAGTCATAGTACGTGCAAAAGCGACTGATCTTGTATTGCTGCTGGGATTCCTGTTGGTTCTCGAATTCAATCAGGCTCACACCGCGATACCGTATGGGCTGACCGGAGGGCAGTTCGCCTTCGGATTGCCACTCCAGGACTGCAAAGGTGTCGCCGTTCATCACGCGCGTGAATTGAGAATGAATGCGTTTGAATCCAGCGAGGTATCGGCTCCAGAATGCACGCACATCGTCAGGGCCATGTGCATTGGTCGTTCGGGCCGGCGTGCTCAATTTCGCATCATCACGAAACAGGCGAAGCAGTGGCTCCATGTCGCCGGAGTCTTCGACCGTCTGCAATGCCCGCATGAACGTATCGGCTGGGAAATTGACGCTGACCATGCAATGAGCGCTCCGCGCGATTCAACAAAAAGCTTTGATGGGCTTGAAGCCAACCTCTGCTGAGCCACAAGCACAAGAATGCCATAAGCGTAGATGCATGCCGGAGCGTGCAGCATCGGTCAAGCATCCGAGTTCGCGCCTGAGCCTGTCAGGTTCATCTCGGTTTCAGCGAGCGGTCGAGGTTGAATGCCGCACTGATCAGCGAGAGGTGCGTCAAGCCCTGCGGGTAATTGCCCAGCGCTTCACCGTTCCAGCCAGCTTGCTCACTGAACAGGCCCAGTTCATTGGCGCTGGCAAGCATGCGCTCAAACAGGAGCCTGGCCCGATCCAGACTTGCCGGGTGCAGACGTCCAGCCCGCGTGAGCGCTTCAACCATCCAGAAGGTGCACATGTTGAATGCGCCTTCTTTGCCGCCTACGCCGTCATCGGTTTTTTCCGGGTTGTACCGGTGCACGACAAGATCGGAAACCAGTCCGCCTTGTGAGGGAGGGCGGCTGATGGCCCGCAACGTTGAGATCATGCGCGGATCGTCAGGCGAAATAAAGAATACCAGCGGCATGATCAGGTTGGCAGCGTCAAGATCGGTCGTGTCGTAATGCTGCACAAAGGCCTGGAGTTGATCGTTCCATCCTTTCTGCATCAGTTCGCGGTAGATGGCGTTGCGGTTCTTTCGCCACACTCGATCGTTGCTGGGAAATGATCGGGCATCAGCCAATCGCAATCCGCGATCCAGCGCCACCCAGCACATCAGCTTTGAATTGACAAAGTGACGTCGTCTGCTGCGCATCTCCCAGATGCCGTTGTCTTCCAGATGCCAGTTCCTGGCGACCCAGTCGAGCAGTTTGTGCAGTTCGCACCACATGTCGTACGACAGCGGCGAGGCATGCTTGTTGTGCAGATACGCCGCATCCATCAATGAGCCATAGATGTCAAGCTGCAGTTGGTCGCACGCAGCGTTGCCGATGCGCACCGGCTTGGATGCACGGTACCCCTCAAGGTGATGCAGTTCAGTTTCAGGAAGCTCATGCCGCCCGTCGATGCCATAAACCGGCCGCAGCATTCTGTCGGGTTCGATTTCGTGACTGCGCTGCTGTAGCCACGACATGAAATGTCCAGCTTCCTCGGTGAACCCGATGCGCAGCAGGGCGTAGACGACAAACGCTGCGTCACGCAGCCATGTGTAACGATAATCCCAGTTGCGCGCCCCGCCAATCTGTTCCGGAAGGCTGCATGTCGGCGCCGCCACGATTGCGCCGCTTGGCGCAAAGGTCAGCAGTTTGAGCACCAGCGCCGATCGCCGCACCCACTCGCGCCATCGGCCGGCATAGGTGCAGCGGCTTAGCCAATGCCGCCAGAACGAAATGGTGTCGTGAAGCAGATCATCGGCTTCAGTGATGGAGATGCCGTCGCGATACACTTCAAACGAACTGCCGTGTACGATTGAGAACACTGCACCCTGGCCGCCAGCAAGGTCAAATTCCGCCTCCACGCTGCCGTTGTTGTACTGCTGCAGGTCAACGGTGCTGCTCATCGCCATCGCCAGGGCGTGACATTCGAACACTGCGCCTTGGGGTGTGAGATGCGTCACGTGCTGTTGGCGTGCATAGTCAAAGGCCGGCTGGCAGCGCATCGCAAACCGCATGCGGCCGTGCTCGACGCGCACGATACGAATCAGATCAGGGCGAAAGACGTCATGCCTCGATTCGCCCACGGGCATGAAATCAACCACTTCGCCGGCAGCGTCAACGGTGCGCATGCGTGTCACAAGCACATTGGTGTCGGGAATATAGTAATGCCGCACCGCAAGCGGGGCTGCCTTGGCAATGATCTGAAATCGACCGCCCTTGCGATGATCGAGAATCGCAGCAAATACACTGGGTGAATCGAAATGAGGCAGGCAAAGCCAGTCGATGGAGCCGTCGCGGCCGACCAGCGCCGCCGTGCGCATGTTGCCGATGAGGCCATAGCTGTCAATAGGCGCATAGCTCATGCGTCAACCTTGTGCGTTTTCCATTGCGGAGAAACGATGCGCATCGCCTCCCGCACAACGGTTATCCATAGTGCGATGACTTGGCAAACTCTACGCGACGATCTCGCTTGCCTGAGGAATTGGGAAATTGCCCCAACAAACTTTGATCACAGGTCAATCCTCAGTTTGTAGCGGCGTGGAGCGTGCAGCATGCAGGCCGAACATGCGCCCCAAATGCCACATGCAGCAGCGTCACACAACCAGCAGAACCGCATTGCGCCAAATTGCGCATGAGCGCATGTGCCTGCTGCGGCCGCTTTTTCTGCAGGCAGTTGCCGGAAGAAACGCAGCGATGATGTTGCACCCTGATTCAGCTGAATCATGCGGATGATTGAAGTAATTGGGTCTGTCCGTGTGATGGAGGGGGACCTCAGCGCGTCGCCAAGCCTTCATAAGGCACCAGGCACATGGCCGCCAAACCCACGTAGCCTTCCCTGGGCGAAAGCAGCATGTAAGGCCACTGCGTCATGGCGGTGAGGCGCGGCACTTGCATGCCGTTGACTAATTCCATGCGCAGCCTCGCATCGTAGAGGCTCTGACGCACCAGATCGGTTGCGGTGCAGAGCAGGACATGCTCATCCTCATCAATGACCGCAGCATAGCTGCCTGCGGGGAAGAAAACTTCACGCCGATCGCTGACGGCACGCGGTCTCCACATCGCTGCGCCGCCCGAACCGGGGTGAAAGAAAATAAGCTGATCGCGCGATGAATTGCTGCTTCCAAACACAGCGCCGGTCTGACCGCTTTGCGTCTGATACGCGGTGAAGACCGACGCATTTTCTGACAACCGCAGCCGCTGCACCGACTGACGGAACGCCGCTTCGCTGGCGGCAGCCGTATAGCACAGTTGCAGGTTGCCTCTGCGCAGATTCAGGACAAAGAGCCGATCGCCCGAGCCGGACCACGTCGGCATGAGCCAGTGCTCATCGTCCTGACCTTCGATCATCCACTCGCCGCTGTGATTGCGAATCACCAGATCAAAGTACTCGCCATCAACAGGGCGGCTGCACCAGGCAAGGCGGCCGTCAGGTCCGAGCGATCCAAAGGCATTGACTCGATCATCCTGCACAAGCCAGGTCACCTCGCCGGTTTCCCATGCCACCTTGCCGATCCATCGCGAGCCGTCATCGCGGGGGGATTCGACCAGAAAACCCTCCGCGTCGCACGATCGCCCAAGCAGCACGAGTTCATCCACCGTGGCAAGATGCGTCGGCGGCATAAGCTCCTCAATACGCCCCACCTCCCGGCGATCCAGCGCGTAAATGTCAACGCGCGTCGCTGCCGGCTGAGGCGCATCAGGTTCAGCCAGTATGGTTGACCACGGCGGCGCGACGCCTGTCTGGGTGGCGACGTACCGGCCGTCCGGGCTCACCAGTGGCAGCATCATGTTGTCAAATGGCACTGCGCCCAAAGGCAGCACCCCGGCGCGGGTGTACATGGTCTTGCTGATGCCTGCCGGCTTATTCAGCGGCTCGTTGTTCGCACGCGGTGTCGGCGTATTGCGAATGGGGGAGGTGGTGACGGTTTGAGTCGTCGTTGCCGTCAGCGGCGAAGCGCATCCCGCAACAGTCAGCGCCAGCACAAGCGCAGCTCCGGGTCCAAACGTACCAGCAATACGAACTGAAAATCGAAGTAACACGTGCAAATCAACGCCTCTGATTGAAAGTTCCCTCCAGTTCATCGACATCCACCGGCGGAGCCGTGGCAGGTTGTCGCCGCTGCTCGTTCATCGGCTGCTCATAGCGCTGGCGACGCTCAGTGTCGCGAGTGTCGCGGTCATCATCATTGTCAGGTGCGACGCTCGCTTCGATTGATGTGCTGCCGATGCCCTGATGATATGAGGGCACGCCACGCGGTTCGCGCTGACGCCGATCCTTGATCTGCTCCTTCAGCGGCTTGGCCAGTTCATGCAGCTTGGCCCGCTCAAGCGCGTTGAAGTTGACGTCGTTGTCGCTGGGGTTGTCAACGACGATCGGCGTGATGAACGCCACTAGCTCGCTGGTCACCTTAGAGTTCTGCCGCGACCGGAACAGCTCGCCGATCAGCGGGATGTCTTCCAGCAGCGGAATGCCACGGGTCGTCTGCGTTTCTGAATCACGGAACATGCCCGAGAGCATGATGGTCTGGCCATTTTGAATGATCACTTGCGTGGTGGTCTGGCGACGATCAATGATCGCGCCGCCGAACAGCGTCTGTCCTGGCACCACGTTCGACAGCACCAGGTTGATCTCCATGTCAACGTCGTGCTGAGCGGTAATGCGCGGGCGAACGTTCAGCATCACGCCCACGTCCTGATACTCAAACGATTGCGTCAGGCCGCCGATATCAGTCACGCTGCTGTTGCTGATAAACGGAATGCGTTGGCCGTCAAAGAATATCGCTTCCTGATTGTCTGCGGTAAAGACGCGCGGCTCCTGCAGAATGCGAATGTTGGTTTTCTGCCGCAAGGCTTCGAGCAGCACGTTGATGTTCACACCCACGTCAAGCACTGAAGTGTCAAACAGGCTGCCGAAGAGATTGTCGCGAGCACCTTCGAAGCCGAGTGAGCCGGCGATGGTGTTGTCGTTGGAAGATGGCACCAGATCGCCCGAGCCGAAGCGCAGGCCCAGCGCCAGATCATCGTTGAGTTCAATTTCGACAATGATTGCGGAGATCATCACCTGCCGGCCGGGGCGATCCAGCTCACGAATGATTTCCGCCACCGCATGCCGATGCGCCACCGGGCCGAGAACCGCCAGCGCGTTCTGTCGCACCACCGGCATGATGCGCACCTTGCCGATGAGCGGTGATTCAGGCGACTGATCATCCGGCGGCTGATTGACCTGCCACGGGAACCGGATGCGATCACCGCTGGCTGCGCCGCCTGATACGCGGTCGCCGCCGATGTTGGAAGCGCCGCTTGTGCCAAGGGAACCGGTGCCGCCGGTTTCGAATTGCCCGGACAATCCGCTTGCCGGGCGAATCATGCCGTCGCCTGCGCCGGCCTGAGACAGCAGAATGTTTAATTCTTCTGCCAGCGCGACAGCATTGGCGTGCTTGAGTTCAATCACCATGGGCATGCCGACGGTAGACGGCTGATCGATCGCCTCAATGATCGAGTCAAGATAGTCCAGCGAGTCAACGGTGCGGCTCAGCACAACGACACTGTTTTGATCGGGATACGCCTCGATGCGATAGATGTCGCCAAGCATGTCGGAAATGCCGCTGCCCGTTACGCTGCCGGGCGTTGCCTGCGTGCCGCGCGGTGCGGTGGCGCGACCTCGTGCTCCGGTTGTTCCCGAACCTCCGCCCAGGAGATTGTGAAGCAGGTCGGTCACCTTGATCGGGTCGGTGTGCTCCAGGCGATAGACGCGCTGCGTGTCTTTGGGGCGCGGTAGGTCCCAGTCCTCCCGAATATGTTTGGCGATCAGTTCCAGCCGCTCCGGATCGGTGTACACCGTAATGGAGTTGCCCTGCGTATTGACGGCCAGGCGCAGCGGGATCGGCGGACCCGGCGACGTAACCCCCGGCGTTGTGGGTGCCCCGCCGGGCTGACGCTGCGTTTGCCGGCCTCGCGGCTGCTGCGGCCGACCGGGCACACCCTGTTGCATTGTGCCCGTATCTTCAAACAGATCGTAAATCTGGTCAGCGACAAGCTGCGCGTCGGCATACGCAAGGCGGAACGTCATCGACTCAATCACCACGTGATTGCGATCAAGGTGGTTGATCAGTTGCTGCATGTGCTGTGCGAGTCCGACATCGCCGTAAAGCAGAATCTGATTCGAATTCGAGTCGATTGTGAGCGTTGCGTAGTCGGGCAGATGATCCTGCAGGCGCTCGCCGACGCTGTCAGCGGGGGCATGTTTCAGGCGGTAGATCTTGACCACAAGATTACCGCGATCCACGCGGCTCATCACATCGTCCTCGGGTGAGAGCACCGGCACTTGACGATTGCGTGCCAGCGCCTGCAGATCGTCGAGAATGATGAACCGTTCGGTTTCAATCACGCCGACGCTGTTGAGTCGAAGCGCGGTAATAACCATGTCCAGCGCTTCGGTCGCATCGACCGGCTGATCGTTCAGCAGTGTGATTTTCTTGTTGCGAAGCGTGACGGGATTGATGGGCAGGACCACCTTGCCGGTCTGCTCAGCGATCCACGGCATCAACTCTTCCACCGATGCGTCGCTGAACGTCAGCGTCACCTTGCCGCCTTCGGGCTGGCGAATGCGCGGCGGATGCGCCACACTGGCGGCACGTTCTGCGCCGCTGCCGGGAGGAAACTGCGACCGGGTAGCAGGCGCGGGCGATTGTTCCGCGTCACTCTGATTGGTTGGCGCTGACTGATCAGACGCAGATGGAGCGCTGTTCTGAGTCTGATTCTGAGCTTGATTCTGGGCTTGGCTTTGAGGCGGCAGCGGTTGCGGACGACCGTTCTGCGCCTGGGCGTTGACCAGGCCAACTGGAAAACCGACGCTGAGCAGGGCAGCGAGCGAGAAACGAGCGATCTGTGCTGAGGTGTTTTTCACAACCATCACCTTCACATCATGCGGAAATACAAGTGCAGCGTAAGCGCCGCTTCAGGCACGCGAGGTCAACGCATCTGCGTCAATCTCATTGCCTGCAATCAGGCAAAGGCTCCGGTTCTGTTGCAGCAGATCCTCCGGTATTGCCTTCACCATTGCTGGCCAGTTCCTTCTCCCGGCTCCGTTCGGAGCTTTGAGTTTAATCGAGAACCTCATCAGACCCCGTGTCCTTGACGTTCTCCCCAACAAGTTCGTCAGCAACAGGCCCGCCCTCGGCGGAGGAATCTTCCTCAACTTCTTCTTCCTCAGCGAGTTTTTCTTCAGCTTCTTCGCCTGCGGGTTCTTCTTCGACGGGAGCTTCTTCTTCAACGATCTCCTCGTCGTCTTCGATCACATCTTCTTCGAGCTGTTCGTCTTCGTGCTCTTCCTGCAGCCCGATCTCATCCCGGGCATGCTGTTCGCTGTCCGGATCTTCTTCGATGCCGTCTTCGGCCAGGGCTTCGCGCTGTTCCAGTGCAGCAGCGCGACGTTCATCGGCTCGCGCTGCGCCGCGTTGGCTGTCGGCGGCACGCCGCTCACCGGCCATTTCGGCTGCGGCTGCGGCAGCGGCATCGGCGTCGGGGCGCGGAGCAGGCGGGGGCGGAGGCGTTGCGCCTTCGGGCGCGTCGTCCATCACTTCGATTGGAATCAAGCCGTTGAGCGTGACGACGGTTTTTCGCTTGGCGTTGAACAGCCGCTCAATGCCGTCATTATTGAAAATTTTGACGTCATACTCGCCACGGCTGTGTCGCACCTTGACCCACCACGGCGGGTTGATCGAGACAACCTCGTGCCCTTCCTTTGATTCGCCAACCGCAATGCGCATCGGCGGATCGTTGGGACGCATTGGCTTGAACCAAACTTCATTGCCCACAATGCCGATGACCGGGCGGCCGGGATAGCTCGCCGGTGGAGGCGGGGGGCCGGGGTCGCGCGGCGGTAGAGACGGCGTAACAATGGGTGGCTGCTCCTGTCGGCGCGGCGGCGGCTGCGGTGGCGGGGGAGCGGGCGGCTTGAAAAAGGCGGATCGGCCGACGAAACGATCCTTATACGTCTGCATTGTTGTGGTGTGTTCTTCAACCAGCTGCGCCAGCGCCGCATCGGGCGAGGCTGCGCTCAGGCGGTTGCCGAACAGCGCAGTCGCAAGCGTGTTCAACGTCCAAAGCATCAATGCCCCCAGCAGCACGAGCGACACGAGACTCACACCAAACGGACCGGTGATGGTCAATCGCGAATTCATCAGATGGCTCCTCGTGCGGTATCGGCCACCTGCACCCAGGCTTCGATGGTCAGATGCACCTTGACGCGGCCGCCGGCGTCTTTGGTCATGCGCACGCTGTTGACCGCTTCAACATGCGGACTGGATTCAAGATCGGCGATGATGGCTGCTGCGTCTTCCGGCTTGGCGTCAAACTTCACTTCAGCAGTGATGCGTTCGATGCGACGCTGGCTGCTGGTGATCGTCGTCAGCGCTCCGCGCGGCATGCGGCTGCGCCCGCGATCGCCAAAGCTTGGATTGCTCGCGTTGTGTTTGGCAAGAATGTCGTTAACTGCTGCAGTAAAGGCGGTCGCGCCTTCCGATTCATTCAGCGGCACGCGCACCGGTCCGATGTTGCTCACCAGATCGCGGCGGCGCGCAAATTCCTTTACCTGACGTTCCGTGTCACGCACCTGCTTGACGTGCGATTCGATTCGATCAGCCTGGCTGGCCCAGTCAATGCGAAGCGGCTCCAGATAGTCGGACCACGCCAGAAACAGCGCAAAACCGACGACCGCAATGCTTGCCCACTGCAAAGCACGCGGCAACTGGCGAAACCGTTGGATGAGAGGATGTTCAGTGTTCATGGTGTTGAAGGCTTCTGGTATTCAGCGATGAACTGTCGGCTTCTGCTTTGTGTTCATCACGCTGCATCACCCGGAACTGACCGCTGCTTGCGCATCATCTTGTTCTCTGATCTTTCTCAGTTGCTCCAGCACCATCTGAAACTCGCTGCGCAAACGCTGATGAAGTTCATCATCACCGCGGAAATACTGTATGGCTTCTGCAATCTCCTTCAGTTGCTGCTGCAGTTCCGACTTGCCCATCGCGGCGATCTGGTCGGCTGACAGCGGCGGCGGGACGACGCGACCGCGGCCGACGCTGTCACCGCCAAGATCATCAATCGTGCCGTGGCCGGAACTGACGTTGCCCGAGTTGGCCATTGTGGACATCGACCCGCGTGTACGAGGCGATGTGTTTGCAGTTGATGTATATGAATCGCTTGTCTCGTCGCTGGATGCGATTGACGCGACAGCCTGGTTTCGATCAGCAGGCGTGGACGATTGAGCGCCAGCGTTTTCTGTCTGCGCTGTCTGGCTCGTGCTTACAGGCGCTGATGTGCTAGCCTGCGCTACCGTTGTCTCGCGGTCAGCGTCGGAATGCGAGGCCAGTTGAGGTTTCTCGGTTTCGCGCTTGCCGTAAAGTCGATCGCGATAGGTATCAACCGCGAAATCATCTTCATACGAAACAAGCAGATACGGCCTGGCGACCTTGCCCGAGATGCTGAATTTGAAAGTGCCGAAATTGTTGCCTTCGCCCCAGTTGATGCGCACATCGTGAAACAGGCCGTGTGCGTGCAGATTCTCCTGCATCAGATTGACCAGTTGCGTGGCGCTGAGATTGTTCTGCGGCATGGCGATGCCGGCCACGTTGAACTCCTTGCCCGCTTCGATGCGCAGCATATCCAGTTCAATGCCGATCGGCGTGGCGTTGGCGATGTCGCCCATGAGTTTGGTCATGGGCCAGATGTTCTGCGATTCGATCTCGCGATACATCGACATCTGTTTCTTCACGGCATTGGCAGCATCAAGCTGCGCCTGCAGATCGCCGAAGCGAACCTGCAGAATCCACAAGCGCAGGCCGCTGATAATCAGCGGACCGAACATCAGCGACAAAACGCACACCATAGCCGCCATGACGGCGACGCGCGGCCTTGAGAGCTGGTCAACGATCTGGCGAATACGAGAAGGCTGCTCGACCGGCGGAGCGTCGAGCATGTGCGTCAATGCTGCAAGCGATCCGCATCGAGCCAGCAGTGCGCCGACCACAACGCCAAACTGCTGCCACCATTGTTCGTTGCTGCCTGCGCCCTGCACGCGGCGGGCGGCGCTGTCGATGATTTCCTGCGGCAGATGCAACACAGCTTCATGCGAGGGTAATGCTGCGGCTATCTCGCGTGCATCGCGCACCATCGACTCGATGAACGGTCCGGTGTGGCCGGCGTTGATCGCGGTCTCGCCGACGATTCGCCCGACGCTTTGCTGCCACTCGTTGTCGTTGGCTGCATCCTCGCGCGTGGCGCGGAAGGTAGCGCCGTTGGAATGCGTGATCGCCAGCGCGATTGCGCCGTCGGCACGGTTGAGCCAGAGGATTGGAGCGGCCGGTCGCTCGCCATCAAGCAGCGCCGCCAAGGACGCGATGTCGGGTGTGAAGGTAATCGGCCGCACCGTCGGCGGGGGATCGAATGCGGCGTTTTCCGGCCAGGCCAGAATGATGCCGCTGCGGCTGGTTTCACCCGGCGCACTGTCGAGCACTGCCATGGCAAGGCGATGCGGTGGGGCAATGCCCAGCAGATGAGCCTCGGCCTGCAGGCGAAGCGCCTGATTCAACTGATCGGGCTCAGCCTCCGGCAGCGAGCAGTTGCGGCAGATCACCGTACCGGCAGGCAAAACGCACAGCACGGAGCCGACCGTATGCTGGTTGAGCCAGTCGTCCAGGCGAGTGATCTGATCGGCTGCAAATTCGCGGGTGCCCAGAATTACCGGACGATCGCCGCGCGTATTGGCGATGATGCCGCGCCAGATGCTGCCGGTGCGGTGCATAACAGCCAAAACATTCGGATCAGATGGTGGCGTCGCTGCTTTTTTCACTACTGCTCTCGATACTCGATGATTCGGACGGGAACCGTAGAACGATCAACCACGGCGATAATTTCAACTTCCAGACCAGAAGCGAAAGATCGGCCTCGTGAGGTGACGGTAAAGACATTACTGATCGTGTCAAATCGCTGGCCGATTGCCCGCAGCGCCTCAGTTGGAATGTTGGGGATGCTTTTCAGATCGACGAGACTGGTAATGCCTTCAGGCCGGCTGGCCCGCATGTAAATGATTTCATCCGCAATCGCTTCGTCGATGTTCATCAGCACGAAAAGATCGCGGAGAAACCGGGCCGGCACGGTATTGATGTTCATTTTGCCCGGCAGGCGGTCCAGCGGATCCTCGATGCACGTTTCGGTCAGCACCGCTCGAAGCTGGTCGTCAGTGAGCGGCGCGACCTGCGGGCTGCTGGGCTGACCCACCTGCCGCCCCGACAATCCGCTTCCCTGCTGAGACGCAGTATTGTTCGTATTGCTGGCAGCGACAAGCGGCGTGACAAGCAGGTCGCTGAGTTGATTCTGCGGGTTCCGGCCGTACTGAATCAGCGCCTCAGCCTGTGCTGCGGTTACACCCAGCCGCTTCTGCAATTCTTCCACGCTGGCATCGAGCAATCGAATGCGCGGCTGACCGGAGTATGTTGCGCCGCCTGCCACCGAGTACACCGTAAGATGGCGCGACCAGCCCGCGTCGAGAATGCCATCGGGCTCATCCGGCGGCATTGATCGTCCGCCGTCGTCTTCGTTGGGATCGAGCCGATTGTTGAGGTTCCAGTCTTCGCCACGGAAGTGCTTGGGCCAAATGCCGGCAATAAGCTCGATTTCACCAATGCTCCGCAGCGGCCCGTTGCGAGGCTCGTACGGCAATTCAAGATTGAGGTAGTAGTCGCGTTCTACGCCGAGCGTGCTGGGATCATCGTCTGCGTCGATCCAGTCGCCGATGGCTTCGAGCACATCAAGCGTCATGTTGTCGAACACCAGGAGCAGCCCGCGGTCAGAATTGCGGTTGATGTTGAGCTTGGAATGCTCATCCATTGGAAAGATGTAGTCAATGCCGTCCTGGTGATGCAATATGTCATATGAAGCGCCGGCCAACTCGCCCATGGCGACGTACTGCATATCGCGGTACAGCGCCTTGGCGTCTTCAGGCACGGGGTTCATCGTGTGCTCGGCCATGACGTTCATGATCTGCTCAAGTCCTGCTCGTGCAGCCCATCGAGCCTGGATGCGATCCAGCGTTTCACGTCCGAGCGTGGCCTGACGATGCGCAAAAAGCTGCACGCTGCTGATCATGATGGCGGCCACGGCAATTGACCACAGCACAAGCACGACAACCGAACCGCGGCGTGAGTGAACTGGATGATTCTTCATCGACATCACCCGCCTCTCCGCGGTCGTGAGCCGCCGCCGCTGATTCCGCTTGAACCCGATCCGCCGCCACCGCCGGCGCCGCCGCTGGGTCGTCCGCCACCGCCGCCACCGCCGCCTATGCCGCTGCCGGGTCGTCCGCCGCCACCGCCGCTGCCTGCGCCGCCGCCGGGACGTCCACCGCCACCGCCGCCGACACTGCTGCCGGGTCGCCCGCCACTGCCGGCGCCGCTATCACCACCGGCGGTGCCGCCACCGGTACTGGTACCGCCGGCTCCCAATCCGCCATCCTGGCTCGGGACTTCGCCCTCGAGACTTTCATCCTCTTGCGGATCTTTGAACTGATCCTTCGGCGGCAGCACGCGATCAATGGAAATGATGGTGCGGAGCACCGCACGAGGGGCTTCATAGATGTCATCCGGCCCGCGATGACCGCTGGCCAGCACCGCGACACTGATTGCGCGAGGCAGGCCGAGAATATCGGAGTCCCATTCGTCGTGCCACTGGTCGCCGTCATACGCCTGCATCATCAGGCTCAGGATGCCTTCCACCATTGGTTCAGCAATGCCGCCCGCAAGCGGAAACTCATCAGGCATCGGATCGCTGCGTCGCCACAGGACCGGGCCGTAGTCATCGTCCATCACGCGGAACTGCGTTTCGTACTCGAAGCCTTCACCGTTGAAATCAATGTTTCGCAGTGGCTTGACGCGAGTGTTGAACAGCAGAATCTCATCGCGGTCAAAGGTTTCGTTCCTGCCTGCGCGCAGCGTTTCGTCAATCAGCAGCAGCCGCGTATAGAACAGATCATCGCTGCGCAAGACTGACGCAACTTCCTTGCGGATCGCATGCAATGCCGCATCGGCGCGCAGGTACGCATCAAACCGTCTTTTGCTCACATCGCGAGCGCGGCCGAGCTGCGACATGCTCACCGCCACGCTGCCGGCGATAAATGCAGCAATCAAACCGGCGATCATCAGCTCCACCAGCGTGAAGCCGCGCCGAGCATGCGCTCGTGATCGAACTGGCCGACTGTTACCGCCCATTTTCGGGGTTCCACCTTGCATCACGGTCCACGCGTTCAAACGGTTCGCGCGGCTCATCAGGGTCTTCGTAGCGCTCTGCAATCAGCGTCTGCACTTCAACGCTTCGCATGGTGCGGGGACCCTCCCAGCCGACTGTCGCTGTTACGAAATAAGGCTGTCTCGGTCCCTGATTCTCGATGCTGACTTCAAATGTGAATTCTTCAAACGGCCATTCAAAGCGGCCGCTCGTGTCGTGCTTGCGCGGATAATCCACCGGGCCTTCCACCAGCACCATGTTGAGCAATTCATCTGCAAGCCATGCAGCAATCAGCCGCTTTTCGCCGTCGGTTTGCGTCTGCAGCGAACGGGTGGCCATTGAGATCACCACGGCCAGGCCGATCGCCAGCATCATGCCGCCGATGATCACATCGATCAGCGCAAAACCTCGTCGATGGTGTCGCCTGCAGATGCGTTGCGCTGGCATCACCAATCCTCCCGCCCACGGCCGGCGCGATTCAAATCAATGGAAGATCGCAGCACGCCCATATTCAACTGTTCGCTGACGATCATCGGAGCGACGCCGTGCGGCGACATCGCAATTCGAGCCGTGTCGTTCGGCCCGCGCAGGATGATTTCAATCTGCGGCCGGGCCTGGCCGATTTCCGTGCTCAGCGGCCATTCGCCTGCGTCATATTCACGGCCGTCAACGAGAAATATCACGTCATGCGACTGCATGAACGGCGGCAGCTTGACCGGCTGCACATATCGGTCATCGCGCCAACTGGCCTGATTGCGCAGCGGCATGTCCTCGTCATGATCCAGCACCATCAACCGCAGCCAGTTCTGCTGCCGATCGTGATAGATGCCCACAACCTTCTGGCCCAGTTGCTCGCGCTGCGCGTACATCGTAAGCAGATCAGCCACTTGTTCGATGGTGTGGCGAAACGCGCGTTTTTCGTTGCCCGTTAAGCGCGGAATCGCCATCGTGGCGACGATCGCAAGGATCACCACCACAACCATCACTTCAAGCAGCGTGAAGCCGCGCAGCGCGGAGCGCGATCGCATGATGGATGCCTGGGCGGTCATGCGTCAGTGGGCGTCAGTTGACAATGTCGGCGTCTTCGCCTTCGCCGCCGGGTTCGCCGTCGGCGCCGAATGAGACGATGTCAAAGCCGGGGTTCACAATGCCGGGCACGCGAAGAACGTACGGATTGCCCCACGGATCAATCAGATCTTTTTCGCGCAGCAGCGGATCGTCGCCCTGCGTGAGTACGGCAAGATCGAAGTCTGGCGGCGGCTTGGACAGGCCGTGGTCCGCCAGGTAAATCCCCAGTTGCTGGGCGATGCTGCTGACGCCTGTCTGCGCAATTCTGGTCTTGGCGCGGCCGATGTTGCCCAGCAGACGCGGCGCGACCATTGCCGCCAGAAGCGCGATGATCGTCACCACCACAATCACTTCAAGCAGCGTGAACGCGCGACGAATCGACCGGGCAGAGCGTCGGCGTGAAGGTGTGCGATTCAGGTTGATCCTGTCGTTCATGGCGAAACTTCCATCGAAAAAGTACACAACAGATTCACGACGGTGCGCATCAACGCACCAGCGACTGCATTTCAAGCAGTGGCAGCAGAATTGCTGCCAGAACAAAGCCACCCGCCACCGCCATCACCACCAGCAACAACGGCGGCAGAGCCTTGGTGAAGAGTTTGACCGAGATGGCGACCTGACGATCGAACGCGCTCGCTGCGTGCAGCAGCATGTGTTCCAATCGACCTGAACGCTCACCCAGGTTCACAACTTGCACCAGCAGCGGCGGGAACAGACCGCTTCGCTCCAGTGGGTCAGCCAGCGACTTGCCGCTGGTTACCTGATCCTGCACCTGATCAATCGCCTCCATCAGCGCCGCGTTGGCCAGCGTATTGCGCGTGATGCGCAGCGCTTCAAGAATCGGCAGACCTGCCGAAACCAACGTCCCCAGCGTGCGGGTGAACCGCGCCACCGCCACATCGCGCAACAGGCGTCCAAGCACCGGCACTTTGAGCTTGAAAAGATCAAACCTGTAGCGGTTGGCTGGAATGTTCAGCCAGGCGCGCCACGTGATAAAGATCGCTGCGAATGCCAGCACAAGGTAAAGCCAGTATGCACCCAGGAAATCAGCAAGCCCAACCAGAACCTGTGTGGGCCACGGCACGTTGAAATTGGCCTCGCTCATCATGGGGCCGATCAGCCGCGGCACGAGCACCGTCACCAGCACAACCGCGCTGCCAGCGATCAGCAACGCCACAATCAGCGGATACATCGTCGCGCCCATGACCTCGCGGCGAAGCTCCACGGCGCGGTCCAGCAGATCGGCCAGTTGATGCAGCACCTGACTCATCTGTCCCGAGGCATCTGCTGCGCGCAGCATGCCAAGGGTCATGTCGTCAAACGGCGGACCGTAATCGCGCGCAGCGACATACAGCGGATCGCCCGCCTCCACGCGCTCGATGAGATGATCGAGAATGACCGGCAGCGCCTTACCGTGCGCCTGTTTGCGCACCGTGCGAAGCGCCTGCATCATCGGGAGTCCGGCTTCGAGCGCTGTCGCCAATTCGCGAATCAGGTTGGCCATCTCGGCGCGGTTCAGCGAAGGGCGTGCGCGGCCAAAGGCGATCGACTGGGAAAGCGAACCGAGCAGGCCGCCCTGTGAAGCAGTGCCGTTGTGATGCTGCTGAGCGGTGAGGGGCGACAACCTGGCCTGAGCCGGTTTTGCCACCGCGGCGCCATTCTGCTTGACGCGACGAACCGGCTTGCCATCGCCGTCGACTGGCTCCACATGCGTGGCGGTCTCGCCTCGGCTGAGCAGTTGACGCACAGCATCGGCACGGTCTGCTGCGTTCAGCACACCATGGCGCACCTGGCCGGTGGAAGTCAGACTCTGATAGGTAAAGCTGGGCATCCCGGGTTAAACGTTCATCTCCTCAGCATCTTGCGTCGCTCGCAGGACTTCTTCGATGGTGGTCAAGCCTTCAGCGGCGCGGTCAATGCCGTCCTGCCGCATGAGCCGGTAGCTGTCGCCAGCCAGTGCAGCCAACTCAGCCGCGGTGCGGTTTTCAGAGATCGCTCGGCGAATGGCAGGGGTGATCATAAGCAATTCAAAGTATCCGATTCGGCCGTAGTAGCCCGAACCCTTACACTCATCACATCCTGCGCCGCGCCAGACCTTGCCATTGAACAGATCAAGCTCCGCCTGTGTGAGGCGATGCGAAATGTCTTCAGGCATCGGGACCTGCTGCGCACATGCGCGGCAGATTCGCCGGCCAAGGCGCTGGGCCAGCACACCCTCAAGCACCGACGCCACCAGAAACGGCTCGGCACCCATATCGATCAGGCGGCCGACCGAGCTGACCGCGTCGTTGGTGTGCAAGGTTGAGAAGATAAGGTGGCCCGTGAGAGCTGATCGAATGGCAATGTCAGCCGTTTCGCTGTCGCGAATTTCGCCCACAAAGATGACGTCGGGGTCCTGTCGCAGAATCGCACGCAATCCGTTGGCGAAGGTCAGACCACGCTTGGGATTCACCGGAATCTGGTTGATGCCGGACAATTCATATTCAACGGGGTCTTCAATCGTGATGATCTTCTTGCGCGGATCGTAGAGTTTTGACAGCGCCGCGTAGAGCGTGGTGGTTTTTCCCGAACCGGTGGGACCGGTCACCAGCACCATGCCGTGCGGCTTGGCAATGAGCCGGTCCATCTGCTGCCGTAGCGATTCGCGCATGCCCAGCGACTGCAGATCGAGCGGCAAGGCGCTTTTGTCGAGGATACGCATTACCACCGACTCGCCGTACAGCGTCGGCACGGTGGACACGCGGATATCGACCTTGCGGCCTTCGAAACGCAGCGTGATATGGCCGTCCTGCGGCACATAGCGCTCAGCGATATTCATGCCGCTCATGATCTTGATGCGGCCGATGAGCGCTGGCTGAAGGTGCTTGGGCGGCTGCTTTTGCTCAACCAACACGCCGTCGATGCGGTACTTGACTTTCAGTTCGTTCTCAAACGGCTCAATGTGAACGTCGCTGGTGCGCTGCTGAATGGCTTCGAGCAGCAGCAGGTTGACCAGGTTGATCAACGTGGGCTGCTCGGCCATGCGGTGAATGTCGTCGGCCTCGATGGCGTCGAGATTGTGTTCGAGCTCGGAGACGACATCATCGGCCTGACCGGCCAGGCTCTCAGCCATGCGGGCGGCGGTGGTGCCGTAGTGTTCGCGCATCAGCTCCGAAAAAGCCTTCTGCTCCAGTCCGATGCGCGTAATGGGGCGGCCAACCAGCGTGGCCACCTCGTCGGCCGCGGCAATATCCAGCGGGTCGACCATGGCCACCACGAGCCGATTGTTCTCAAAGCGGATCGGTACTACGCGCAGGCGCACCGCAACATCGGAGGTGATGCACGCAATGGCCTCCGGCTCAGTTGGCGGCGCATCCTCGAGCCACTCGATCCCCAGCATCGCGCAGCGATCCTTGATCGATGGCCCGTCACCGCCTGCAGCAGTGGTGCCGGCCTGCGGAGCAGGTGAGCCGTTGGCAGACGTGTCGCGTACGGCGTGTGAAGTATGAAGTATTTGCTGAGAACTGTCAGTCATGTGATGCCGCCAGGCCACGAGGATAGAAGGTCCTGTAGGGTAGGCCTGTTCTCAAAGAGCAAGCGGAACGATTCCATCACAAGCGTAAGGACACGCTTTTTGATGGGGGAGCGAACTCACCGCATACCTGGGCCGAGGTTGCTGTCAGGCGGTAATTCTCGTTGATCTGGCTTTCGGTCCAGTGAACCGCCCTTGGGACCGACCTGCTTGGGAACTGGCGGCGAGACCACCTGGGGTTGCCGGGTGGGTTCTTCGATCCAGCGATAGCCGCCAGGTAGTTGCGCAAACTGTTCCGGTGTGAGCAGAGCGTGCAGTTGCCGGGTGTAATCGCGGCTGAGATTGTCACGTCTCAGGAACAAATCCTTGGTCGGGTCATCGGGCTTGGATGTTTGGCGTCCTGCCATTCGATTGGCGACCGCTTCGGCCTGGTGGCGTTGTTCCACCGGTTCATACTGGCGAACCGCGTTGAGCAGGATCTGGTTCAAATCCTCCAGTTCGCTCAGATATCCGGCTTCAATGGCAATAATCGCCTGCAGAATGCCCGGCTCCAGGTCCGGCAACTCCTTGGCGGCGGCAAATATCCGCTGAACCGGTGTGGTTCGGAATACACGTGGATACCCGCGCTCCAGCGCGTTGCGGCGAAGCTCCATGCCCAGATCGCTCGGCAAGGCGTCGGCAATCAGGTCAATATAGGTGTCGTTGATGTTGCGCACCTGAACGCGGCGATCGATGAGGCTCTGATATGCAGCAAGCGTTTTCTGAGAATCTTGCGCTTCCAGCGCCAGCAGCATCTGATTGGCGGGACCGGCTGTAATCGCTTCGCGGCGGCGCAGGGCTTCATCCAGCTGAATGCTGTATTCGTCCAGAATCGGCTCAATCTGCGCACGAACCTGGGGCGAGAGGTGCATGTCGCGGACGATGTCGAACAGGTTGATGCTCTCGCCGCTGAGCCGGCCGTCTACCAGCTTCTTTTCGCGGAACAGCCGCCGCTCAAATGCCGGCCAGCGTTCAAGTTGCTCGGGGGTGAGCAGAACCTTGATGTTTTCGAGAAACTGCTGATTCAGGTTGTCGCGCTCAGCAGCCCATTCTTTGAAGGGGCGAAAAACGAGCTTCATGACGTCGCCTTCGCTCGCGCCGGCGAGTTCAGGCCGCAAATCCTCAAACCGCTGACGCATGTTTTCGACGCCCTGAGTGATCTGCAGTTCGTATTCATTGAACATGGCGTCGGCGATCAGACGCTGGGCCTCGTCAAGCTGCAGGCCTTGTTCGAAGATCACCAGATCGCGGCGCAGGTACTCCGGCGCCATCAGCCGCGTAATGCCCATCGCCTCGCCGAACTGTGCCGAAGTAGGCGATGTGACAGCGGCCGCTGCGCTCAGCGCAAGAACGAGTGCCGCATGCTTGATCTGCCGAACTGACTGCAGAAGGCTCATTGGTCTTGTCTCCTCTTGAGATCCTGTCAACCGCGTTCGAGGCGCGGGGTATGGTTTGGGGATATTCCGACCGGCCTAACGCATGATGTCGCAGGTTATGGCATAAAGAGGCCAAAACTCGTCAAAAAGCCGCGCAAAGAGTCGCTGAGGAGGAGGCAGGCAAGAGAGACAAAAAGACAAGAAGAGGGGGCGTTTCCCTGTCTTTCTTGTCTCCCTGTCCTCCCCTTTCCCTTTTCCTTTGTCTTATCAGGCGTCGGCGGTGCGCACGGTTCGCTGTTCGATCCGCTTCTCCGAAACAGTGCGTACGATCCGCTGCACAAAAATGCCCGGCGTGTGGACGCTGTCAGGGTCGAGTTGGCCGATATCCACGATCTCTTCCACCTCTGCCACCGTCACCTTGCCGCAGGTCGCTGCCATCGGATTGAAGTTGCGGGCAGTTTTACGGTAAATCACATTGCCCGCCCGGTCGGCTTTCCAGGCTTTGACCAGAGCCAGATCGACCCGTATGCCGCGTTCGAGGATATAGGTGCGGCCGTCAAATTCCTTGTGCTCCTTGCCCTCAGCGATCACGGTGCCCACGCCGGTGGCGGTGTAGAAGCCGGGAATGCCCGCCCCGCCGGCACGCATGCGTTCAGCCAGCGTACCCTGGGGGCAGAACTCGATTTCCAGTTCGCCAGCCATGAATTGCCGCTCAAACTCAGCGTTTTCCCCCACATAGCTGCTGATCATCTTCTTGATTTGCCTTGTTTGCAGCAAAAGGCCAAGGCCCCAGTCGTCGACGCCGGCGTTGTTGGAAACCACCGTCAGATCACGCACGCCCGAATCACGCAGCGCGATGATGAGCTGCTCGGGAATGCCGCAGAGCCCAAAACCGCCCACCGCCAATGTCATGCCGTCGTGCAGCAAGCCTTCGAGGGCGGCTGCAGGAGTGTCGTATACCTTGTTCACCATCGATCAAAGCCTCAAGAGAAACCAGCGGGTGAAGTTGACTGGGCAGCTTACCGCAAGTTGCCTCTGGCTGCATGACTGTTTCGGGGGCATCTGACGTTGCATCGGCACGCGTGCTGCGAGATCGCGATGGCCGAATCGGTGCGGTCTGCTGTCGCAGTGAGACGCGTTTCGGCTGATCCGTGAACTTTTGCAGCAAGAACTGAAAAACTTCTGCGGACTGACGCGGCTTTTTTCGCATCTGTTACCAGACCAGAAAAACCCTGTACAGGAGAAAGTTGTGATGAAATGCGTTGCCCACCATGCCGCAATTGCGGTTTTTAGTGTGTTTTTGGCGACCGTCAGTCCGCAGGCTACGGCCGGCGAAGGCGGTGTGTTGCTGGATACCGGTCCGGGCGATGCGGCAAGCTCGCCGGCGTTTCCCATCTTCAACGACGGCAAGTCCTTTCAATACGGCGGCATGCAGTTCACGCTTGACGAGCCGTTCACCATCGGCGCGGTACAGGTTTGGATGCGCGGCTTTGGCGAAATTCACGTCAAGCTCCGCGAGAACTCGCTCAGCGGCCTGCCCGGCGATGTGATCGCCTCCGAAACGTTCGATATCGGTTTTGTAGGAAGTCCAATGTGGGTTGATTTTTCGGGCATGGAATGGAGTCAACCGGCGGGAACCTACTGGATCACCCTAGAGGTTGATGTTGGGCAAGGCGGCGGCGGATTGCCGCCCAATGCCCCCAATCCACTGGATGCGTACGCCTATCTGAGCGATGGTAACGAATCGTGGTGGATCTGGCCCGGCCAGTCCTGGGGGCTGCGGCTGCTTGAGCCGATGACCGCTAAGCCGGTGCTGGTGCCGGATGATTATCTCACGATTCAGGCAGCGATCGATTCGGTTTCCAACGGGGCAATCATCGAAGTCGCGCCCGGAACGTACAACGAGGCCATCAACTTCAACGGCAGAACCGTCACCGTACGCAGCAGCGGCGGTCCGGAAGTGACGATCATTGATGCAACAGGATTGAACCAGCCAGCGGTGCGCGTGCCCAGCGGATCCGGCGCAGCTGCGCGTCTGGAAGGCTTCACGATCACCGGCGGCAATCACACATCCGGATTGGCCCATGGCGGCGGCATCTCAATCGAAGCGTTTGGCGGTTCAACATTCATCACCGTCGCCGATTGCATCATTGCCAACAACGTGTCTGAATCGGGCGGCGGCGCTGCGATCGTCTTCGGCGGTGAAGCGACGTTCCAGAACTGCACGTTTGACGCCAATATTGCCAGCGGCATGTTTTCTGCAGGCGGCGGCGTATACGTGAACACAGGCACCGCGACCTTTGTCGGCTGCACTTTTTCGAGCAACGAAGTAGAAGGCAGCGGCGGCGCGATCAACGTCAACACCATGGGAACGGTCGAGGCGACCGATTGCATGTTTGTCGGCAATGTCGCAGGCAGCGCAGGTGGTGCGGTTATGATCATCAGCAATACCGCCGACGCTCAATTCACCGGATGCACCTTTGACGGCAACACTGCACAGCAAGCCGGCGGCGTTATGCTCAACGGTACATCTGCAGACTTTGTCAATTGCAACTTCTACAACAATACTGCCCTGTTCCAGGGTGCGACAGCGGGCGGCGGACTGCAGGTGCAAGGCGCTGCGACCCTCACGGTCGATGGCTGCGATTTCAAAGGCAACAACGCCTACCTCGGCGGCGGCATGCAGCTTATTTCGGTTACCGGATCAGCTGTGATTTCCAACAGCAGCTTCCGCAGCAACACTGCCAATTTCGACGGCGGCGGCGTGCAGGTGTCTGGCGGAAATCCGCCGCTCATCGGTGCGACGTCTTTCTGCGGCAACACGCCCAACGACATCAGCGGTTCATACAGCAACGGCGGCGGCAACTCATTCGAGACGTACTGCGTGCCCGACAACAACACGCCCGACGCTGCTGAGCCGATCGTTGAAGGCGATCCGATTGCAGGAACATTCGACGGCGCCACCAACAGCGGCAGCTCAAGTTGCGATCCGTTTGGCGTGGATGTGTTCTTCACCTACACCGTTACCGATGGTCCGGTGACGCTGACGATCGATACCTGCGGCTCTGCAGCCGACACCGCTCTGGCGGTCTTTGATCAGGATGAAAACGAACTCGGTTGCAGCACTTCCTGCAGCGGTCAGCCCTGCAGCGGCGAGGCGGCCTGCCTGGTGCTGAACAATCTGGAAAATGGCGAGTATCTCATTCGCGTTTCGCAGCAGACGTCGCCGCTTGCCGGCAGCGCAGCCGCCTTTGTGCTGCAGGTTACTCAGGGGTCTGTCTCAACCACCCCCGGTGATGTCACCGGTGATGGCGTGGTGAATGTCGATGACCTGCTGGCGGTGATCGGTTCGTGGGGGCCGTGCCCGATGCCGCCCGCATCATGCGATGCGGATGTTGCGCCTTCAGGCGGCGATGGCGTGGTGAACGTCGATGACCTGCTGATGGTCATCGGGAACTGGGGATGAGATGGAATGTGAAGTCAGAAGATCAATGCCCGTCTGCTGGATGTGACGTGGCGGCAGCGGGCAGTTGATCACACATCGACCGCACAAAGCCAAGGGATTGCAACTCCCTTGGCTTTGTGCATGCAGGGGGATGTGCGTTTCTGACAAAGAAATCGTGATGGTGGGACCACTCGCTCTGGTGCAGACGATCGTTTACACTGCCTGCCATGATGCGTGCATGGAACTGGTTGCCCGTGACAGTTGATGTCAAGTCAATGATCAAATGCGTGCTGCTTGCGGCGGCCATGGGAACGGCTGCAGGCGGGGGCATGGTCGGCTGCGAAACGATGGGGCAGGATATTCGCGATCTTGGCTCGATCATCTCGCCGCGAACGCCTGCTGAAGCCAGTCGCGACATGTTCAACATGTACGATGCGGACAAACGCCGCGAGGGTTTGACGCTGATCTCCAACGCGTCATTTGGCGGGGCGGAGGTTTACGTTGCGGCGTACCGCGACATGGTGGCCAATGAACGCGATCCGGTGGTGAAGGCGCTGGCGATTCGCGCACTGGCCAAACACGGGCGGCCTGAAGACGCATTGTTGATCGTGCAGCATCTTCGTCTGTGCGAAAACTGCGTGCAGAAAAATCAACTGGATGGACTTACCGGCGCTGCAGCGGCGAATCGTCGAGTCGACTGCCAGTCGACAGCTTGCCGCAGCGACAACGTGCAGGTGCGCTGGGAAGTCGCCAAGGGGTTGCAGCGGCTGCATAACCCTGAGGTTGTGCCCGACCTGATTAGCCTGCTCCGTGATAACACGGAACACACGGACGTGCGCATCGCTGCGGCTGTCGCCTTGGGGCAGTATCCGGAAGATCGAGTTGTTCAGAGCCTTGTCGGTGCGCTGGATGCGCGCGAGCTTGCGATCAATATGGCAGCGGAGCAGTCGCTTCATACGCTCACCGGACAATCGTTCGATATGGAGCCTCGCCGCTGGCTGAACTGGTACAACCAGGCCGTGGTCAACGGCGAGGCGTTCGCCGGCGGCAAGGAATATCTCTATCCCACCTACTCGCGCCGCGAAACGATCTGGGACAAGCTGGCATTCTGGACCAGCCGCAACTATGAACAGCCAGCTCCGCCAGCCGGCTTGCGCCCACAGTCGGAGCGGTCAACGTATGAGGACTGAGGGGATTTGAAATCTCAAATTTGAAATCTCAGATCTCAGATTCAGAGTCTGAAATCAGCAGCCCGCAAATCTGAAATGTGAAATCTCAGATTGGAAATTTGAAATTTCAGACTTTCGAATCTGCACTCAAAGAACGGAACTGAACATTCAAACGCCAAGCATGCGAGGGGCACGCGCATGGCTGTGTTGTGGAGGCGTTCCGGGCAGCGTTGCGGGATCGGCTGGAATTTGCCGAACGTCGGTCAACTGCGTTCGTTGCAACTTGGGGTGAAGATCACCTCTAGAGCGGCCGATGACGCTTGCAACGGTGGCGATGGGTATGCGCGCGATAATTCATGATGAACATGGCGTTCGGCTTGACACGAACTGCTCGCTGCCGCGTGCGCAGGGGGGTGAGGCGGTTATTCGCCTGCTCAAGGCCGCGGTTTCCGCTGCAGATGTGCCGGCTTTGAGAAGTGGCGGTGCAGCAGGAAAGAGTCTGCAGCCCAACGCTTCGCCGCGAATTCTCGGACATGCGTTTGTCGGTACGGTCGAGCGGGTCGAGGGCGAGTCTTCGCATCCGCTGACGGGCAAACGCGTGGTCGGCTCGATTATCACAGCGTGCGGCAAGTGTGACATGTGCGTGGCGGGCCTGGGCAATCACTGTCGCGAGCGAACGATTCTCGGCATGCATGGGCGCGATGGTTGTCTTGCTGAGTTCTTCACGCTGCCCGTCAGGCAGTTGGCTGCCGTTCCGGACTCGCTTGATAATGATCATGCTGTGTTTGCCAGCGAACTGGCAGCAGCAATTCAGGCTGCGCAGCAACTGACGATTGTGAATAAACCATACATCACCGTGCTTGGCGATAACTCGCTTGGCCTGTTGACGGTGCAGGTGATGGGTCGCCTGAATGCGTCGGTGCGACTGGTGGGGCAGCACAATAGCAAGCTGGCCATGTGCGAAAAGTGGGGCGTCAAGCACCGTCACGCGGATGATGTCGGCCGCCGCGCCGATCAGGATATTGTTGTTGACTGCACCGGCTCAGCGGAAGGGTTCGCGCTGGCGATGCGCCTGGTTCGGCCGCGCGGAAAAATCGTGCTGAAATCGCTGTATCCCGCTGGCGGCAACGATGCGGTTGATCTCAGCCCGATCGTGCTGAATGAAATCGAAGTCATTGGCTCATTTGCCGGGCCGATCAGCGAAGCGCTTGCGATGTTGGAACGGTCCGAGGTTGACGTGTTGAGCCTGATTACGCGTCGCATGAGCCTGAGCGATGGACCGGCGACGCTGCGGGTCGCGTTGCAGCCGGAAACGGTAAAGGTGCTGGTGGAACCGTAAGGCCGCGAGGCTTTGAAGAAAATCCCGACATTGTTCAAGCGGCAGTTCGCAGCCCTGGCGAGACTGGACAGCCCCGCGTGTTTCTGAGACACGAGGATGTGGCTGGTTCTTGCTTCACGTCGCGATAGGCAGCGTACAATCGCCGGTCTTGAACTCTCACCCGAACCAACCAGACCGTTCCCCTGAGACAGCAGATGGATCCAGCGCCCTCAATCCGGACATGGTGCTGGTTGAACCGTCAGCAGTCGAGGAGGCGGAGCTTGCGATACAGGATGCGGAGGGAACGATCCGCTCCGGCAAGCTGGCGGGCAAAAGCATGTGGGCGGCGATCTGGATACTCGCTCTGCCCGTGCTTTTTCAGCAGGTGATGGCAGCCGGTGTGGGTTTGGTGGACAAGATCATTGCTGGCAGCCTGCCGCGTTCGATCATTGTTCCAGCAATGGATGCGATCGGCATCGGTTCGTATATCGGTTGGCTGGTCGGCATTGCGATGGCTGGGCTTGGGATCGGCGGTCAGGCGCTGATTGCCCGCGGCATGGGGGCTGGCGACCACATGCAGGCTGATCGGGCGCTTGGGCAGGCGCTGAGTTTGAGCGTCGTATGGGGCCTGGTGGTGGGGCTGGTGATGTGGGTGTTGGCTGGCCCTTTGGCAGATATGTGCCAGCTTTCCGATCAGGCGCGGCTGTTTTGCGTGCAGTACATCCACATGTACGCCTACGCGATGCCGTTCACGGGCATCATGATGGTGGGGTCGATGTGTCTGCACGGAGCGGGAGAGACGATCAGGCCGTCCCTGATTGCTGTGGGAGTGAACATAGCCAACATTGTGCTGTCATGGATGCTTTCGGGTGTTGATGTTGAGATCGGGGGACGGGTATTTGAAAATCCCTTCAGCTTCGATCTGCATGTGGTGGGGATCGCTGCGGGTACAGCGCTGGGCTACGTCTTTGGCGCGGCAATGACGGTGCTTGTTCTGGTTCGGGGCGTGAAGGATTTGCGGTTGGAAACAAGCCATCTGACGCCGGATCGCGTCATGATCAGGCGCATTGTGCGCCTTGGCGTGCCGAACTTCTTTGAAGGGTTGGCGATGTGGGGCGTCAACCTGATTGTGCTTATCTTTATTGGCCAGATCGCGCGAACATCAGCGAGCAACGGTGTGGGCGAGGGCTTGCAGGGCGCGCACATCATTGCGGTGCAGTGGGAAGCGATCAGTTTCCTGCCGGGCTTTGCGATGGGCACTGCAGCGGGCGCGCTGGCCGGGCAGTATCTTGGCGCGGGCAATGCGCGCATGGCGCAGCGAGCCATCGTGGCGTGCACGGGAATCGCGTGCATGATCATGGGGTTGTTCGGCGTGCTCTTCATGACGCAAGGCGAGTGGCTGACGTCGATTATCAGCCGTGAGCCAATCCACCTTGAAACTGCGCCGCAACTGCTGTTTATCTGCGGCATGATTCAAGTGTTCTTTGCCATCACTATGGTGGTGCGCCAGGGCTTGCGCGGCAGCGGCGACACGGTCTGGCCGTTTTTGATCACAACCGTATCGAGCTATTTCGTTCGCCTGCCTGCTGCATGGCTGCTAGGCGTGGTGTTGGGGCTGGGGTTGGAAGGCATCTGGTATGCGTTGTGCGGCGAACTGGTGGTGCGGTCGATCATGTTCTCGGCCCGTTTCCTGCATGGCGGGTGGAAACGGCTGCAGGTCTAAGGCCGCAACGGAAAATAAAGGTTATTGGAAGCACAGCGCCGCAAGATGGGCGATAACGGCGCATTGATATGTGCGCGTTTCAGACGCGGCGCATGACATGCACGTTGTGTTGCGCGTCAACAGTGGTTTCGATCCGCATTTTATGGGCCGTGCTGATCATTCGTCCTGGGTAAGACGTGAAGAATGCTCAGCGGCAATATTGCCTCCGTCGCCTGCCTTCGCTTGCTTTCCGGCTTTACATACTCGACCTTGTGTGAGCCTGCGCTCTCAGAGCGGGCTTGCATTTGGAGGTCGGAACATGACAGCTCACCGTTCGACATGCAATGTGCGGACACTGCAGCAGCGTTCCTTTGTCACGCCATCACGGTTCATTGCAGCGCGAGGCGCGGGCAATCAGGCCTGGCGCATCGTCATGATGAGCGTGCTGTGCGTTCTGGCAACGCTCTTGGTGGCTGGTCGAGCGACAGCGGGCGTCGAGCTGCGCAAAAGCTTTCGCGATCCGGCGTTCGTCGATATCAGAATCGATCGTCCCGCTGAGTGGCTGGTGCCGAAATCGCGTCAGCGTGACGCGTTGATTGGCGAAGTCGCAGGCCGCGTGCATGCCCTGCATGAGCAGCATCCGGATCGGCTGATTGTGCTGCGCTATGTCGATATGCCGCTGCATTATGAGCAGTTGCCGGTGTCGAAGCGGCAGGACATCGTTGGCGCAGCAGGCCGCACGGCTGACGTGAGCGCATGGTACGAGCAGGCGCTGGCGGATTTGACGATGGACATTCTGACGCGCAGCCGCAGCGGGCGCAAGCCGATGATGCTGAGCGTCTACGGCTTGCCGCTGGAACTTGATGGCAAAGACGGTGGGCAGGCAGCTGCGCGCATCAACAAGCACTTCAGTCATGTGCTTGCCGATCTGCAGGGCTTTGTTGTTCCCACGCGGTTCATCCTCAGCAGGAACAGCAGCAACCACGCCATGATGCTTGAGCGCGGTCTGGCCGAGGCGTATCGCATTGCTGACGGCCGACCGGTGTATTTTCACAGCAATCGCGAGTGGAAAATGAGCATCGGTCTGCGCGGTCCGCTTCGTGGTCCGACCAGCGCGACGGCACGTTCATTGGCGGCTCAGTCAATGCGGGACAGCAATCGGAATGCGCCGATTGGCAGTCAGAGCAGCAACGACGCGCAAGGGCCAATGCTCGCGCTTATTGGATCATGGGGCCAGAGCAATTCGCCGTGGGACCTCAACAGCGATGGTATCGTCGATGTTGACGACCTGCTGATCATGATCGCCAACTGGTCGTATTACGCCAATGGCGGCACGGGACTGCCTGGTTCGGGTGGCGGCAGCAATAACGAGCCGGAGCCGATGGGTCGGTTCGTGAATCCGCCGCTGGAGTATGTGATCGGTTCGGGCGTGGATCTGCAATTCGAGCTGCTTTCCGGCGCGCCGCAGAACGCCAACGTCGTCTTCCAAACGTGGTCTGATACCGCCGAGGCAGTTCAAGGCGCGCATGCTGATTATGGCGCGCCGTTCACGTACCCGGCATCCAAGCTTGATCTTGTGACGCCCGGCGGTGCGGAACTGCAGGCGCTGATCCGCAATGGCAATAATCAGGTTGTCGAGATCATTCGCGTCAGCACCGCATTTGTGCTGCCGAACAACCCGCCCGGAGGTGGCGGTGGTGGCGGGGGCGGCGGCAACGGCAGCGGTGGAAACGGCGGCAATGGTGACAGCGGCGGTGATGCCGGCAACGGCGGCAGCGGTGACAGTTCCGATTCCGGAAACAGCGGCGGTAACAATGGCGGCAGCAATGACGGCAACAACGGCGGCGATACCGGCGGCAATCCCAATGCGCCTCTGCCAACGCCTGTCATCACCATCATGTCAACTTCCGGCATGGCGCCGTTTGCAGTGCACGTCAACGGCCTCAGTTCCACCCTCGGAATCGGTGATCTGTTGACCGCACGATTCGAGTGGGATTTCGGCGATCCCAACGGTCAGTTCAATAAGCTGGTCGGCTGGAATGCAGCGCATATCTACGATCAGCCTGGAACCTACACCATTACGTTGAAGCTGACCAATCAGGCTGGTGGCCAGGCTGTTGCCACCAAGCAGGTAACGGTGACCGCGCCCAATCGCACCACCATTTACGTTGCAACCAACGGCAACGACTCCAACCCCGGCACGTCGGAGAACGCTCCGATTCGCACTGCCGCACGCGCAGCGCAACTGGTGAACGACAACACCCGAATCCTCTTCCGCCGCGCCGGAACATACGACATAAGCAGCACGTTCCACATCAACAAGCAGAACGTCGTCATCGGAGCGTACGGCAACGGCGCCAAACCCGTGCTGCACTGGACGGTCAACAGCAACTACGCTGCCATCATGTCGATGGGATCGCAGGCGAAGAACGTGGTGGTGCAGGATCTCACCTTCGATTCGCCGTTTACGCCCAACAATCTCATCGTGCGCGGCATTCATCCCAACGGCTCCAACGTAACGGTGCGCAACTGTCACTTTGATGATGTCAGCTACGCGATGAATACCGAGCAGGGCGTTGACGGTTTTCTCGTGCTCAACAATACCGCTGACGCAATCGGTGCGTACCTTGTCTGGGCCCAGGGTCACGATCACACGTATCTTGGCAACACCGTGGCCAACAGCACGCACGAGCACAACATCCGAATCGGCGGCGCAAAGCGTCTGCTCATCGCGCACAACGACCTGACCAACACCAACAAGTCCACCATCTGGGGCATGCTGACCGAGCACTGCTACATCACCGGTAATGTGCTGCGCGAAGGCCGCTTCCTAGCTGGTCCGAACTTTGCGGTCGGCAGTCCGTCGGAACGATCGCGCTGGATCGTGTTTGAGGGCAACGAGATCATCAACGAAGGCCTGATCATCTACGCCGGCGCTGAAAACGTGATGATTCGCAATAACGTGGTGCGCAACAACGGCGGTGAGGCGTTCAGCATCTGGGGATATCACTCCGCGATGAACCGCACCACCAGGAACGTGACAGTGGTGAACAACACGGCGATCAACAATTCCTCCAGCTACGGCCGATTCATCAAATTCGGCAAGGGCGCGGAGAACCTCACCGTGGCCAACAACCTCTACGTCGCACCGTCGTTCAATACCTCCATGGGCGGCGGCAACGTCGTGACCGACGAAAACCAGCTCGCTGCAGGGCAGCGCTTCCACAACAATTACTGGGCAAATCCCTACAGTGGAAGCAAGCACCACTTCCTCGGCGGCAACGGCCTGACGCCTTCGCAATGGGAAGCGCTTACGCAATGCCAGAACGAGAAGTATCGATCGTTCACAACAAGCGACCTCAGCGCTACCTTTGAGCCGCAATTCAACGCCAATACCGGCGTCGCCGTGCCAGGCGTGCATGTGGATTTCTACGGCAAACCGCGGTCGCTCGCCGGAGCGGTGACAGTCGGCGCCGTGCACAAGCCATAACCCGCATCGACCATTACAGCAGTGACACGGGCTCCCGAATTCGGGGGCCCGTTTTTCGCTGGGGTATGGAAGGTGAGAAAGCGTGCGAGGTTCGCAGAGGAGAGAGGGCAGGGTTCTCTTTGGCCCGCAATCGGGGCAATTCTCGGCGTTGCACGTTGGCAGCGTGGGAGTGCGTGACGCCTGATTCCTGAGACTTTCCTGAGACTCGGCTCATCTCCTATTGCCGCGATTGAGGATGGGCGGCTCTATAATCGGCGGCGACCGGAAACAATCCACGTATCGCTGACGTATTGCGGTGGGGAATCCGTTACGCTATTGCGATTCGGACCAGCAAAAGGCCGATAGAACGCTCATGGATGCTTCGCATACCGCGACAACTCCCCACCCGTCGAGCCGGCGCGGTGATGATCCCGGGGGTGGGGGCGGTACGGTGGCCGAGTTGCCGCCGCCTGCGGTTGCTGCGCCTCGGTCGGCGAGTAGTTCCCGCACGTCACTGAAAGCTCGCGCGCTGATGGGAAGCGGATGGGTGGGGGGCGGCTACATTGCGGTGCAGGGCCTGCGATTTGTCAGCATGATGGTGCTGACGTATCTGCTTGCGCCCGATGTGTTCGGCGTGATGACGATGATCAATGTCTTTCTCCAGGGACTGGAGATGTTCTCCGACATTGGCATCGGGCCCAGCATTATCCACAGCAAACGGGGCGAGAAATCGGAGTTCCTGAATACCGCGTGGACCATGCAGGTTATTCGCGGCTTTGTGCTGTGGGGCGTCGCGTGCGCGGGCGCATGGCCGGTGGCGAGGTTTTACGGCGAGCCGTCGCTGTTGTGGCTGATTCCCGCATCGGGCTTTTCTTCAGTCATTGCAGGATTCACATCCACTTCGCTGGTTGTGCTGAACCGTCAGCTGCATCTGCGCGCCATTACGATTCTTGACATTGCCCGGCAGGCGCTCACGCTGGTATTCACTGCAGGATGGGCGCTGTTCATCAGCCCCACGGTTTGGGCGCTGATCGTCGGGTCAACGCTGGGTACGCTGTTTCGCACCATCGTCAGCCACCGATTGATGCCCGAGCAGCGCAATCGCTTTCAGTGGAACCGCGATGACGCGCGTTCGATGATACGGTTCGGCAGGTGGATATTCCTTTCCACCGCACTCACGTTCTTCGCCATGCAGACCGACAAGATTCTGCTGGGCAAAATGCTCGGTTCTACGGTGCTCGGCGTGTACTACATGGCCACGCAGTTTGCGTTCATGCCCACCCAGTTCATCAAACGCATCAGTTCGCAGGTGGCGTTTCCGGTACTGGCGGAGGTGGTGCGTGAGCGGCCGGAGTCGGTTTATCAGCAACTGCGGCGCGTGCGCTGGCCGCTGATCGGCTTAGGCCTGCTGCCGCTTTTTCCGCTGATTCTGTTCGGCGACATCCTGGTTCGGTTTCTGCTTCGCCCGGAGTTCCACGATGCGGGATGGATGCTGCAGATTCTCTCAGCAGGCATGCTCATTGGCGTCGTGAATTCCTCTTACGGGAACGTGTTGCTGGCCAAAGGGCGATCGTTTGACATCACGCTCATGCTCGCCATTCAGCTTGGCGTGGTCGTTGCCGCCACCATGGTAGGGTTTCATCTGTACGGCCAGGTTGGCTTTATCGTCGCGTTTGCCGGCGTGGAGTGGATCATGTATCCCGTTACGGCGATTGTGCTGGCCCGACATCGCCTGTGGCAGCCGGAGGTCGATCTGCCAGTATTTGCGCTGTCGATCGCAGCGATTGCTGTGGCGTATTGGGTGTTGTAGCACGTAGCGGAAAATGGCGTATGAGCCGCCATTGCCGCACACGTTCAAAGGGACATGAACCTGCCTGCTGATGGATGCAGATTCAACACGTGGCTTACACTGGGTTTCTTAGCGTGCGATTCGTGGCCCGGCGGATGTCAAGTTGCGGTCTTTGCCGACCGATGCGTCACAAGTCCAACTGCCCTACGATTGGGTTTGGGCATGATCGGACCTTTGTGTTGCTGGTTTGCTGCTGGGCGTCAGCGGCTGAGTTGTCGATGAATGTCATAGCCAATCGCCGACCGCTGCATCAATGCTGCTTCAAACATGCTTGAACTTCAATGCACCAATGCGGTGACGCCTGTGACCAGCCGATCGCAGAACCCCAGCGTGCTTTTTATCGGTGTGCGTTCGCCGTGGCGCGGCGAGGCTGGATATCTGGTTCGCCAGCACATGTTCCTTTGCGCACTGGCTGAGATCGCTGAGTTGCATCTGGCGCTTTTCGATTATCAGCCGTCCAGCGACAGCGCGCCTTACCCGTGCACGATCACGCCGTTGCCGATGCCGCCGAGTGTGAACGAGTCATACCTGCGTTCTGCGCTCCAGGATCTGTTTTCGCCGATCCCGCACATCGTTCGACGATTTGATCCGCAGGCAGCGCGCCGGATTGTGCGTGACCTGAATCCTGAGCGTTTTGACGCGGTTTTCGCGTATCGGGCTGATTTCGCATACTTTGCTGGCGTTCTTGATCATCCGAGACTGCTGCTGGATATTGACGATCCCGAGCACATTCGCCGCCGGGAGCGCGAGTCGCTGTTTCACAACGGAAGCCTGCATTGGCTGCAGCGGCTTGATTTGGCGCGACTTCGCCGATTTGAACTCAAGGCGGCATCACAGGCCATGGCGGCTTTTGTTTGTCATCGCGGCGATCAGGAGGTGTTTTCAGATGCTCTGGCGGGGTGTGCCCACCGAGGCGAGCCTGTGGTGGCGCCCAATTGCATTGATGTGCCTCCTGAGCGGCCGGCACGCCTGGCCGATGCGCCGCAACTGCTGTTTGTAGGTAATATGGAAGGCGGAGCGAAGTCGCCCAACGTCGATGCGATCAACTGGTTTGTGCGCGAAGTCTGGCCGCTGGTGTGCTCACAGGTGCCCAACGCGATCTGCCGAGTGGTTGGGGCGATCAGCGATGAACTGCGAACGTCGCTTCAGTCACAGCCGCGGATCGAGGTGTGCGGATTCGTTGAGCGCGTTGAGGACTGCTTCAAGCGTGCGTCGCTGAGCATCGCGCCGATTCGATTCGGCACCGGCACGCGGATCAAGATTCTGCAGTCGCTGGCGATGGGGTGTCCGGTGGTCAGCACCCCCAAGGGATGCGAGGGGTTGGAGGTAACCAGCGGACGCGACATTCTGGTAGGCGATTCCCCACAGGCCTTTGCTGAGTGTTGCGTCAGGCTTTTGACCGATAAGGCTGAACAGGAGCGTCTGGGGCTGGCCGGCTATGAGCTTGCAGCGAATCATTACGACCGACAGGGCAAGCATCAGTGGCTTGTCGAGACGTTGCAGGGCTTCCTGAATGAAGCGGTTGAACGCCGCAGGGATGCTGGGCGATCTGGCACACTGCGCCAGTCATCGCATGGCAATCGAATCGTGAAGCGAAAGTGAGCGTTGCGATGCGGATCACGTTCGTACTGCCACATGCCGGGATGGCCGGCGGAATACGGGTCATCGCCATTTATGCTCAGCGTCTGCAGGCGCGAGGCCACGAGGTGACGGTGGTATCGACCTCATGGGATCCGCCCGGGCGTCGCCAGCGTGCACTGGCTGCGTTGCGGCGATGGATGCACCAGCTTGATCCTCGCGCCAAGGGGCCGCTGGATCCGTCACATTTCGACGGCACAGACATCAACCACGTTCGAATCCGGCGGCGTGGACCGCTGACTGATGCTGATGTGCCCGATGCTGATGTCGTGGTGGCGACTTGGTGGAAAACCGCGAAGTGGGTCAATGATTTTTCGCCGTCAAAAGGCGCGAAGGCCTATTTCGTACAGGATTACGGCGCGCATGAGGGGCAGCCGCTGGATGCGGTGGTCCAGACGTGGAAATACCCGCTGCACAAGATGGTGATCTCGCGGTGGCTGATGAAGTTGATTGAGGAGCATTGCGGCGAAACCGATGTGGATTACGTTCCCAATGCAGTCGATCTGGACCGCTTTTTTGCCCCGCCCCGACAGCGGCAGCCGCGACCGACGGTTGGGTTTCTCTATAACCCCGCGCCTCAAAAAGGATGCGACATCATTCTGGAAGCGATCGACTACGCCCGCCACCGGATTCCCGAACTGCAGGTTGTGGCGTACGGCCCGGTCGATCCGCAGCCTGACCTGCCGCTGCCGCCGGGAACGAAATACTGGAAATTCGCGCCGGATGAGCAGCTTCGCGAGATTTACGCCTCATGTGATGCGTGGTTGTTCGGTAGCCGACTGGAGGGGTTTGGCTTGCCGATTCTGGAAGCGATGGCGTGCCGCACACCGGTGATCGCCACGCCCGCCGGCGCTGCGCCGGAACTGGTCAGCCCGGGCGGCGGCATGCTCGTCAAGCTGAACGATCCAATTTCGATGGGCGAGGCGATCGTTCGCATGATGAAGCTGCCGGAATCAGAATGGCGTGCAATGTCGGACAAGGCATATGCAACCGTTTCGACATTTACCTGGGATGATGCGACGGATCTGTTTGAGGCATCGCTGATCCGGGCGATCGAGCGATCAAAAACCGATGCGCTCAACGTGGCATAGAACCGGTGTGCGGAGAAAGTGGAACGTCGATGGAGATCGCATGGCTTACATCTGCAGCATTGAGCGCCGGCGCAGCGATTGCGGTTGCCCAGGCGGCAACGGTTGCGCCCGCAGTGTTGGTCAAGCGGTCGCATCTGAATATCCTTCGCCAGCGGTGCCGGGGCAAGCTTGCGCTGACGTATGACGATGGCCCGGGTCCGCTGCTCACGCCGCCGCTGATGAATCTTTTGGATCGCTTTCACGCCCGGGCGACGTTTTTTCTGGTTGGATTCCGCGCCCAACGCTGGCCGGAGATGTGCGATCTGATCGAGCGACATGGGCACGAGCTTGGCTGTCACACGAAGATGCACAAACGTCCTTGGCGCGTTACGCCGTGGCGAGCGGTGCGCGATATGGAGGAAGGTTACGAATCGCTGTCAGAGTGGATTGAGCCTGATGCGTCGTTTCGTCCGCCATTCGGCAAGCTCACCACGTGGACGTGGCTGGCCTCACGCCGCCGCAGCGCGCCGTTGAGCTTCTGGACACTCGACGGCGGCGACACGTACGACACGCTGCCCGATCCGGCGCCCATCGTGCAGCACATGATCGACGACGGCGGCGCCGTTGTGCTGCTGCACAGTCACGACCGTGGCGATGATCGCCATCGCTATGTGCTGAATATCACCGAACAGTTGCTGACTGCAGCGCGTACGCACGGGTTGCAGACCTGTACGATGTCTGAATTGCTGAACGCAGAGCCTGAGCACGACAAGGGAGCGTCAAACGATGTCGACGGTTGATTATCGCATCAGCGAAGTTGATCCGGCGTCGTGGGATGCGCTGGTCGGACAGTTCGAAGACCGCACGATCTTTCATACGCTGCCGTGGCTGGAAACCATTCGCGCTGCGCATGGCGTGAAGATTGTACTTACGCAGGCGCAGGTGAACGACCGCTGCGTTGCCATCTGGCCCTATCTGGAACTGCGCAAAGGCCCGTTTCGCGTGATCGGTTCGCCCTTGCCGGGATGGAGCACGGCGTATATGGGGCCGCTGTTTGATCACAAGGCGGATATTCCGGCAGTGCTGCGGGCGTTTCTGGAACATCGGCTGTTTCGCCGCTATGCGTTCTTTGCCTGCAAATCGATCAATCGTTCGCATCCGGTTGACCTGGGGGCCTTCGGTTTCAAGCCGCGCATGCTGTTCGACACGTACATGGTCGATCTGACATTGCCGGAGGAAACGCTCTGGTCGAATCTCAAAAGCGAGTGCCGCACGCGCATTCGCAAGGCCGGCAAGCTGAATATGGAGGTGCGGTGGGAGACCAATGTGGCCGATTTCATCGATGACTTTTGGCAGATGAGCCTGGAAACCTTTGCCAAAGCGCGCATCGCGCCGACGCATACCAGAACATTCGCTGTCGAAGTGTGGAAGCGTCTGTCGGCAGTTGACCGCATCAAGGCCGTATCGGCATGGCATGAGGGCCAGCGCACCGCCATGCTGGTGCTGCCGTTTGATGATCGCCGCATGTATTACTGGGGCGGCGCATCGTTCGACGCCTTCCGCAGTCTGCCCAGCCACAACCTGCTGCACTGGGAGGCAATCCGCAACGCCAAAGCCATGGGGCTTCAGGAATACGATTTCATTTCGACTTCCGGCGGACCGGGACGATTCAAAAAGACGTTCGGACCAACGGAAGTCGCAATGGCCACGCATTGGGAGCGCAGTTCATCACGGTTGATGGCAATGCTGAAAAACCGGTATGAAAGCTATCTGCGGAAACGCCGCCGCGTGAACGCCTGAAATGCGTCGCGCCGAGGCGATTGGACGGAGCGTCACGCCCGCCGCCGCTTCACGCCATTGTGTCGCGGGTCGATTGGAACGTGTAGCTGAAGGCAGGAGATTAGCGTGTGCTTCTGGTGGGGGCAAAGGCAAAATGATCTATCCTTAGGCTTTACGAACATTTCATCCAACCCACGTGCCAGAAGCGGGTAATACCGTTGAAAACCGGCACAACCCCATGCCTCATGACATCGTCACGCGTAGCCGATAAACCACTGTGACCGTATTGGTTCCCATCTCGCTTTACGGCTGGGTATTTCTCGTTCCAGCCCTGTTCGCTGTGCTGCCGGCTCGCCGAGCAGCGTTGGCGGCGTATCTTGGCGCGTGGATGTTCCTGCCTTATGCATCCATTCCATTCAGCGGGATACCGGACCTGGACAAGGTAACCGCCACCGGCTACGGCGTGGTGCTGGGCGTGCTGATGTTCGATGCCGGGCGGATCATGCAGTACCGCTTCAGTTGGATCGATTTGCCCATCATCGTGTGGTGCCTATCGCCGATGGCGTCCTCACTGAGCAACGGGCTTGGTGCGTATGACGGGTTTTCCGGCATTTTCGGAGCGGTGGTCACCTGGGGCATTCCGTACTTCATCGGGCGGCTGTATTTCAACGAGCCTGCAGCGGTGCGTGAATTGGCGATCTGGATTCTGGTCGGCGGACTGATTTACGTGCCCCTGTGCCTGTGGGAAATCCGCATGAGTCCGCAGCTTCACCGCATGCTGTACGGTTTTCACCCTACGCCGTTTGAAATGACGATCCGGTTCGGCGGCTACCGGCCGATGGTGTTCATGCAGCACGGCTTGATGGTGGGCATGTGGATGACGGCAACCACGCTGGTGGCGTTCTGGTTGTGGTGGACCGGCGCGTTGCGACACCTGTTTCGGGTTCCGATGTGGCTCATCGTGGGCGGCATGGTTGTCACGTGCATCTTGTGCAAATCGACCGGTGCGATCCTGCTGCTTTTTATGGGCATGGGGCTTTTGCTTCTGAATCAACGCCTTCGAAGCACTGCCTTGCTGGTGCTGGCGGTGTCGATTGCACCCGCGTACATGGCGGTTCGCGCCTATGGGATGTGGGATGGACAGCAACTGGTCGAATTGGCGGAGCTTATCGACGAAGATCGGGCCAGTTCGCTCAGCGGCCGACTGTACAACGAAGACTTGCTGCTTGAGAAAGCCGCCCTAAAGCCGATCTTTGGCTGGGGTTCGTGGGGGCGCTGGCGCGTGTATGACGAGGTCACCGGCAAGGACATCACCGTTTCCGACGGCATGTGGGTGATCGTGCGCGGCGAGCGGGGGCTGGTTGGCCTGGTTTCCATCACGTTTTTGCTGCTGTTGCCGTTTTTGTTGTTGTTGCGGCGTTGCCCGGCCCGGCAGTGGTCGCATCCGATGGTCGCCGCTCCTGCCGCACTGGCGATGCTGCTGATGCTGTATTCAATCGACAACCTGCTCAACGCGATGCTGAATCCGATTTTTGTCATCGGGGCCGGTGCGTTGTCGGGTTTTTATCTGATGTACCCGGCATGGGTGCGCCATGTCCACTACCTGCAGATGGCAGCCGCTCAGGCCATGCAGGCGGCACCTGCGCTGCGAGGGCAGCCGGCGCCGGCGACGTCCTAAGATGGAGGCACGTTTGCGGCGCACGCTGTTGTTGTGGAATGAGAAGGATGTCAGGCTTCGTAACGAGGATTGGTTCTGGTGGATCGTGAAACGCTGGTCATTTTGCCTGCCCTGCCCGCGAAAGCCGGCGATAACGGTTCATTCGTGCTGACGCGAAAGTTCCTCGATGGCGTCATGGAGTACGTGCGTGACTGGCCCGGGCCAGTGACGGTGGCAATGGAGCGCGTCACGAAAGCCGACAGCAATCTCGATCACATCCAGGTGATGCCGGAAGATGTGCCGTTTGAATTGCGCTGGATCGATTGGCGCAATGGCGTTGGCGCAGCGCGGGAACTGCTAGCCAACGCGCGCGTCGCGCTGGTGAGCCTTGTGGACAAGCACACCAGGATCTCGCAGCTTGCCGCCACGCTTGGCCGGCCGGTGGTGTATATCAGCGAGTACAGCGTCACAACGCGGCGTCAGATCATTCGCGCGGAAACCCGCAATCCCATTCTCCGCTGGCGAAGAGAGCGCTGGACGCTCGCGCTCGAGCGCCGGTATGAGCAGGCGGTGAGGCTGGCTGCGGGCGTTCAGTGCAACGGCACGCCGACCTATCACGCCTATCGCGCTCTCAATCCCTCCACGCTGCTGTATTTTGACACGCGCGTGCGCGCATCGCAGTTGGCCTCGATCGACACGCTTGAAGCCCGAACCAGGGAACTGCTTGAAGGCGGGCCGCTGCGCCTGGCATTCTCCGGTCGATTGATCGCCATGAAAGGGGTTGACCACCTGCCGCGCGTCGCTGCGGAACTCAAGCGATTGAACGTGCCGTTTTCAATGGATATCTGCGGCGGCGGCGTGCTGGAGCGGCGGCTGCGAAAGGACATTCGACGCCTGGGGCTTGAGTCTGAAGTGCGGCTGCGCGGCGTGCTTGATTTTCAGCGAGAACTGATGCCATTTGTTGCGCGCCATGTCGATCTTTTTGTCTGCTGTCACCGCCAGGGCGATCCGGCATGCACCTATCTGGAAACCATGTCCTGCGGCACGCCGATTGTGGGCTATGACAACGAGGCGTTTCACGGGCTGGTCAGCGCCAGCGGTGTGGGGTGGCTGACGCCCATGGACAAGCCCGAGCAGCTTGCTGCGCGAATTGCAGAACTCAATCGCTCGCGGCAGGAACTGGCAGATGCTGCGACTGCATCACTGGCGTTTGCTTCTCGGCATACGTTCGAGAAGACCATGCGCATGCGCGTTGACCACATGATTGCCTGTGCCGAAGCCAGCGAAGGCGTCGCCTCAGGCGCTGCGTCGGCAGCGGAGGTGCGCGCATCATGCTGAAGCTCTGCGTTGTGGTGCTGAATTATCGTCGCGCTGCGTTGACGATTGACTGCCTGGCGACGCTTGAGCCTGAAATCGCCGGCCGCAGTGATCGGCGTGCCGTTGTCATCGACAATGGTTCGGATGACAATTCCGCCGACCTGATCGAGCAGGCAATTCAACAGCGCAACTGGTCAAGCTGGCTCACGTTCGTGCGCTCGCCGATCAACCGCGGCTTTGCCGGCGGCAACAACATTGGTTTCCGAACGCATGAAGCCGAGTATTACATGCTGCTCAACAGCGATGCGCGTGTGACGCCATGTGCGATCACCACGATGCTTGAGGCGATGGATCAGCATCCTGATGTCGGCGCAATGGGGCCGCGTTTGCAGGGGCCTGACGGTGAGCCGCAGATAAGCTGCTTTCGCTACCGCACGCCGATCACTGAAATGCTGGATGCTGCGGGCACAGGTCCGATCGACCGCCTGTTCAAGTCGCAACTTGTGGCGATCGGCGTGTTTGATGAACCAATGGAGCCGCAATGGCTCAGCTTTGCGTGCATCATGATCCGCGGCAAAGTGATTCAACAGATCGGCCCGATGGATGAGAACTACTTCATGTATTTCGAAGACATCGATTACTCGCGGCAGATCCGCAAGGCTGGCTGGCGCATCCTCCACTGGCCCCAGGCGAAGGTGGTGCATTTGCGTGGCGGCAGCTCGTCGGTGAAATCAGCAATGAAAGCCAAGAAGCGCGTGCCCAGGTATTACTACGAGTCGCGCAGTCGCTACTTTGCCAAGTTCTATGGCGGCACCGTGGGGTTGTGGATGACCAATATGATGTGGCTGCTGGGGCGATCGATCTCGCTGGCGCGCGAGCTGGTGGGCAACAAAAAGCGCAGCGTGTGCAAACTGGAGGCGTTTGACAACTGGACCAACTGGCTGTGCCCGATGCGGCCGCCGCAGCCGCAGAAAGGCGGAGAATTGTGATGCGTCTGCCTGATTTCATCATCATCGGTGCGATGAAATGTGCAACCAGCACGCTGCACGAGCAACTCGCACAGCAGCCGGGCATTGTGATGTCCACGCCGAAAGAGCCGTACTTTTTCAGCAATGATGAAGTGTGGCAGCGCGGCATGGCGTGGTATGCATCGCTTTTCGAACATGCCTCCGAAGACGCGTTGTGCGGCGAATCGAGCACGCATTACACCAAGCTGCCAACCTATCCGCACACCGTCGCCCGCATGCGCGAGCATCTGCCGCCGGATGTGAAATTCATCTATATCATGCGGCATCCGATCGATCGTCTGGTGTCGCAATACATTCACGAATGGACCGAATGCGTCATTTCAACGCCGATTGATGAAGCCATTGACCTGCATCCTGAGCTGATCGAATACAGCCGGTATGCCATGCAGCTTGAGCCGTATTTTGAAGCGTTTGGACGTGAGCGCGTGCTGCCGGTGTTTTTCGATCGCCTGGCCAGTCATCCGCAAGATGAGCTGGAACGCATCTGCCGGTTCATCGGGTATCGTGGTCGGCCAAGATGGGATGAAACATTGAGCGAGCAGAATGTTTCCAGCCAGCGGTTGCGCAAGAGCGCGTGGCGCGACTTTCTTGTGGATTTGCCCGGCCTGCGAACGGTGCGGCGAACCTTGGTGCCGCAGGCGGTTCGTGATCGCATCAAGCAGTTCTGGAGCATGAAAGAGCGTCCGCAGCTTTCGCCGGAGAATCTCAGGCGGCTGGAAGCGACGTTTGACGCAGATCTGGCAAGACTTGGCCGATGGCTTGACCTGGAGCTGCGCTGTGAGAACTTCAAGGCGATAGCGCGTGAGACGGCGCCACAGTGGCGCGATGCAACGGGAATCACTGCAGCATGACCAGCGTCAACGGACAACTCGGCGTGGTGGTCATCGGCCGCAACGAGGGCGAGCGGCTGCGCGCCTGTCTGCAGTCGGTCATGTCACGGGCGTCGCTGGTTGTGTACGTTGATTCCGGCTCAACCGACGGCAGCGTCGCACTGGCGCGATCGATGGGCGCTGAGGTGGTGGAGCTTGATTTGCAGTTGCCGTTTACTGCAGCACGGGCGAGAAACGCCGGCGCTGCGAAACTGCTGGAACGCTTGCCGAACATCGAGTTCATCCAGGTTGTGGATGGCGATTGTGAAATTGTCGACGGCTGGCTTGAGCGTGCTATTGCGGAAATGCGATCGCATGAGAAGGCAGCGGTCGTGTGCGGCAGGCGGCGTGAGCGGAATCCGGAGGCGTCCATTTACAACCGGCTGTGTGATCTGGAGTGGAACACGCCTGTTGGCGAAGCGGATTCGTGCGGCGGTGATGCGCTGATTCGCACTTCAGCGTTTCGGGAGGTCGGCGGTTACGATGAATCAATCATCGCAGGTGAAGAACCGGAGATGTGTCTGCGGATGCGCATCGCCGGCTGGACGGTGCGCCGCATTGATCACGAAATGACGCTGCACGATGCGCAGATGACGCGGTTTGGGCAATGGTGGAAGCGAACGGTGCGCAGCGGGCATGCGTATGCTGAGGGCTGCGCGATGCACGGCAAAGCGCATGGCCACTTCGTGCATCAGGTGCGGTCGATTGTTCTCTGGGCGCTGCTGCTGCCGCTTGTTGCGATTGGGCTGGCATGGATGACATGGGGCGCAAGCCTACTTTTGCTTGGCGCATACGGCCTGCTCTGGTATCGCGTGCGAAAGCATCGACTGGCGCATGGCGATTCGCCGGCTGACGCATCGATGTACGCTTTTTACTGCGTGCTTGGCAAGTTCGCTCAACTGATCGGCGTGGGGCAATACTGGTTCAATCGATTGCGCGGCAAGCGCACGCGCATTATTGAATATAAAGGTGCGGGCAATACGGTCTCTTCGGCGCATGGCCCTGTTGCGGAGGCGCAGAATCCATGAGTGCGCCGCACACGCTGTCATCGCCGCCGTCGTGTTCGTCAAACCCGCAGCCCGCAGCACAGGAGCCGGTTGCAGCAACGCGGCGTCTTCGCCTGGCGTATCTCACAACCGAATATCCCAAGGTAAGTCACACGTTTATTCGGCGAGAGATTGTGGAACTGGAGCGACGGGGCCATCACGTGATGCGCCTGGCCATTCGCGACAGTGGTGGAGCCGTGGCCGATGCGGCTGATGCGCAGGAAGCCGAACGAACGTTTCACGTTCTTTCGCAGCCGAAGTGGAAGTTTCTCCTCGCCGTCGCAGCTGTCAAGCTCAGACGGCCGGTGCGATGGGTTCGCGCGTTGTGCATGACGTTGCAGATGAATCGCGCCAGCAATCGCGGGCTGGTGCGGCACCTGGCGTATCTTGTTGAAGCTGCGCTGCTGCTGCGCGTGCTTGAGCGAGAAAAGATCCAGCACGTTCACGTTCACTTCGGCACGAATGCTGCTGCAGTGGCGCGGCTGGTGCGTTGTCTTGGCGGTCCTTCATACAGCATGACCGTTCATGGGCCGGGCGAGTTCGATTCGCCGGTCGGATTCAGCCTTGGCGCAAAAACGGTTGACGCAGCGTTTGTGATCGCGATTACCGACTACTGTGCCGCGCAGCTTCGCCGATGGGTTCCCTATGAGCACTGGCGCAAGATTCACATCGTGCGCTGTTCGGTGGGCGAGCAGTTTTTTATGGAAGATTCGCCCATCGACCCGAACTCGCGCACGCTGGTGTGCATCGGCCGATTGACGCCGCAGAAAGGCCAGTTGCTGCTGGTCGATGCGATCAAGCGGCTGGCGGATGAGGGGGTTGATGCGAAGCTGGTGCTGGCGGGGGATGGCGAGATGCGTTCGGAAATTGAGCGGCGGATCATGCAGGCAGGCGTGCAGGACCGCGTGCAGATTACCGGCTGGGTGGATGAGGCTGCTGTCCGCCAGCATTTGCATGCCGCAAGAGCGCTGGTGATGGCCAGTTTTGCTGAGGGGCTTCCGGTGGTGATTATGGAAGCGATGGCGATGGGCAGGCCGGTGATTGCCACCACCATTGCGGGCATTCCCGAATTGGTTCGGGCAGGCGAAAATGGCTGGTTGGTGACCGCGGGCAACATTGATGAATTGACCGATGCGATGCGAGATGCGCTGCAGGCCTCGGCTGAGCGGCTTGCGGCAATGGGACAGGCAGGACGGCAGCGGGTGCGGGAGCGACACCTCACTTCAACCGAAACCGCACGTCTGGAGGGTATTCTTCAGTCCTATTTGCATGAATCAGCTGGGAATTGAGCATTTCAGCCGATTGGATGGCTGCAGGTTCGGTTGCCCGCCGTGGGGCGTTGTTCCGGATTCGCGAGATATCCGGCGACTGCATGGGCAAACTGTCGTCTGCTGTGGTCGATAAGCCGATAATTTCCATATGGTGTCGAGCGGCGCTTCACGATGAAGCCTGCAAATGCCGACGATGAAAGAGGACATCGTGCTCGCCGCCATTTTCTGACATTTGCTCAAACAAAGCCATGTCACGACGCTACGCGCTCATCACGCCTTGCCGCGACGAAGCGGCTTACTTGCAGACCACCATCGACACTGTGGCGGCGCAGAGCGTTCTGCCTGCGAAATGGGTGATCGTTGACGACGGTTCCACTGACGAGACGCCGGCCATTCTGGAGCGGGCAGCAAAGCAATACCCGTTCATTCAGGTCATCCGTCGCGATGATCGTGGTCAGCGGGCGGTTGGTCCGGGTGTCATCGAAGCCTTCTACGACGGCCTCAAGGCGATCAATCTGGACGAATACGACTACATCTGCAAGTTCGATGGCGATCTCGAAATGCCGCCGCGCTACTTCGAGCGTGTGATGGAACACTTCGAAGCCGACCCGTGGCTGGGCACGCTCTCGGGTAAGCTCTTTCTGCGTTATGGCGACAAACTGGTGGAAGAACGCTGCGGCGATGAGAACTCAGTAGGCCCAGCGAAGTTCTATCGCACGCAATGCTTCAAAGAGATCGGCGGATTTGTGCGACAGGTCAGCTGGGACGGCATCGACGGTCACATGTGTCGCATGAAAGGCTGGATCGCGCGCTCGATCGACGATCCGGAAATGCGCATCATTCACCTTCGCCGCATGGGCTCCAGTCAGAAAAGCTTCTGGACCGGACGTGTGCGGTGGGGGCGCGGCAAGTATTTCATGGGGTCGGCTCCGTATTACGTGCTGGCGGTGTCGGTGTATCGCATGTTCGAGCGGCCGTATGTGCTCAGCGGCATCGGTATCTTCTGGGGCTATCTCAAGGCAATGCTGGCACGCCACGAGCGATTTGATGATCCGTTGTACTTCAAGTTCTTCCGTCGTTATGAACTGCGATCGCTGCTGTTGGGCAAGCGCCGGACAATGAACGCCTATCACGATCGCATCCGAGCGTCATTTCCGCCGCGTGTTCCTGCAGCAGCGACAACAGCCGCTGCAACGCCCGCAACGCCGATGGAACAGTCTCCCGAGGCAGCGCGCATGAGCTGAAGGTCATGATCAGTCGGCGTCAGGGCATTGTTGAATACATGATTCACTGCAAAGCCAGCGGACACGCCGGCTGCTTGCTGCTTCGACGGGCATCGTCATATGGTGTGGTGATACAGGCCCAGTACAGATGAGTAAGGCTCCCAAAATCCTGGCCATTTCAAGCGGAGGCGGTCATTGGGTTGAACTGCGCCGCATTGCCCCGGCATTCGAAGGCGGCGATGTCGTCTACGCCACGGTCAACCGCGAGTACCGCGCCGAAGTGCCGAACAACCGGTTCTATGCCCTCAATGACGCAACACGCTGGAACAAGCTGGCGGTGGGGCTGCTTGCTGTGCGCGTGCTGTGGATCGTGCTGCGCGAGCGGCCCGACGTGGTGGTGACCACTGGCGCAGCGCCGGGGTATTTCGCGCTGCGCTTCGGCAGAATGATCGGCGCAAAGACGATCTGGCTCGACAGCATCGCCAATGCGGAAGAGCTTTCCATGTCCGGTCGCATTGCCGGCCGCTTTGCTGATCTGTGGCTGACGCAATGGCCGCATCTTGCAAGCGATGACGGCCGACCAGCGTGTGCAGGAGCGGTGTTGTGATCTTTGTTACCGTCGGCCATCAGATGCCGTTTGATCGGCTGATTCGTGCGGTTGACGAGTGGGCCCGCCAGAACGGTCGAAACGATCTGTTTGCGCAGGTCGGCGACACGGCTTATCGCCCGAGCCACATGCCAGCGGTCCGTTTTCTCTCGCCGACGGAGTTTCAACAGCGCATGCGTGAAGCCAAAGCCGTCGTGGCGCATGCCGGCACCGGCACGATTATTGCGGCACTTCAACTGGGCAAGCCGTTGCTCGTTCTGCCTCGATTAAGCCGCCTGGGCGAAACGCGCAACGATCATCAGGTTGCTACCGCCCGCCACTTCGCCGATTCCGGCCGCATCCTTGCCGCCTACCGTGAAGAAGACTTGCCGGCGATGCTCGATCGCCTGGAAACGTTCAAACCCAGCGGAACAATTGACGGCTACGCTTCGCCGGAACTGATCGAACGCCTGCGCTCATTTATTTTCGACACAGTGCCAAACGGTGAGGTGACGCTGTCATAGGCGCATGGACGAATCGGCGAACGCTCAACAGACCGGCACATCAGCAGCTTCATGTGATGCACATGCGGTTTCGGCGAATCTCATGGCGAGATTCACGCTGATGAGCCTGACTGGCTTGTTGCAGCATCGGCGGTTGCTCGAATCGATTCGTCTGCATCGGAGCCTGCATCGGAACCTGCGCTGCTGAGGTGCGCTTCCACAACAAGATGGTCCATCAGCCAATCCACTGTGGCGTTGACCATGGTTTCAAAGCTGATGGGATCGCCAAAGAGCCGGTTGGAGTTCGGGATTCGCAGCAGCCGGTGTTGGGCTGCAAGCTCGCGGTCCAGTGTCTGGACCGAATCGAACAGCGCGGTATCGCGTTCTGCGTGAATGATGAGCGTGGCTGCCTGCACGTGCCGGGCCGCCAATGTTTCGCGGCCGCACACCGGACCTCGAATCACCATCGCGCGCACCGCAGGCACCTGGGCTGCATAATGCAGCGCGATCATCGCGCCGGTTCCCGAGCCGACGATTCCCATGCGTCTGGCGTCCACCTCGGCCAGCGCCATGGTGTGCTGAAACACGACGTGCAGATCGGCAAGCATCTGTACATCGGTGGCGTCGTCGATCGTGCCGCCGGAGCGTCCGTGGCCGGTGAAGTCCATGCGCACGCCGATGACGCCGCGCTTGGCCAGGCGTTTGCTGATGGTGACCGAGCGAATACTGCGGCCGTCGCTTTCAAAACCGTGGGCGAACACCACAGCGGGGTATGGTCCGCTGCCGCGCGTTGCGCCGGGGGGCAGATCCACTTCGCACATCAGAGGCTGGCCGCATGTACCGACAAAGCGCATCATCACCGATCGAACGCTCTTTGCCGCGATGTTCTGCTGGGCGACGTTCTGTTCCACGACGCGCAGCATCGTCTCGTCGTTGACCTCAACGTACTGCTCATACAGATGCTGCACGCCCTTGAATTTGGCAGGGCGGTGCGGAATGACCACAAGATCGGCTGCATCGTGCAGTTGCCAGATTGCGCGATCAATGCCAGCCGGCGCAGCGACGATGATCTTCGATGCACCGCGGTCGCGCAAGGCGGCAATTGCACTGAGCATTCGCGCTCCGGTGATCACCGCTTCGCCGACGACAATGACAGTGCGTCCCTTGACGTCGGCCTCAGGCAGCAGCGATCGAAGCCGAACGTGCAGCCCCTGCAGCGTGCGAAACGCATGGCGTGCCGGTTCAACAAGCTGCTGTGTATTCACGTGATGCCAGCGCGCACTGGCCTGAATCAGGGAGATGCGGCCGTGTTCGTCCACCGCGCCCACGACCTGCCCCGGCACATTCGGCGCAGTCAGCGTTTCAATCAGCAGCACGTCCATCGGAGCTTTCAGGCGGCGCGCTACCACATCGGCAATCAGTACGCCGCTGTTGGCAAGCCCCAGCACAATCGGCTTTTGGTCCTGGAGATACGCCAAATGACCGGCGAGTTCATCGGCTGCCTGAAGTCGATTTTCGAACAACCGCATGGAAAGGCCCTCCATATCAGGAGCCTTGGTCGCGGCGCGGCATGGATCGTCGACCGTGCCTGCGTCGCAGCGCTGAGCGACAAGCGGTCGATCTTCCCTCCAGAATGCAGTGTGCCACGAAAATCACTGGGTTGAAGCCAAAAACGGCTGAATTGTGCGAAAACCCCATAGACGCGCGCATCGCAAGGGCCATGCCAGCCGCTGCCGGCCGCACATTGTTCGGGTGCCTCCCGGCGCATCGGCTATGCAGACGTGTTCAACAGACGAGCAGCGACACCCTCAGCGACGCCTTCCCATTACTACCCGCATGATTGTGTTGTGCGAGGCTGGCCTATGAGGCAGCTGCTGCGATCATCGGCCCTGATACGTTGCTGCGACCTCCGGCCCCAATGCGAATTCCCCGGCGGCAACCCGACGGATCGCGCAGATGATCGCCTCCACGCCATCAGTCTTGGCGACGTAGCCCCATGCACCGGATTCCACTGCGCGATCAATCAGCTCCCGTCGAACGTGCCCGCTGAGCATCACCACTCGAATCTGCGGGAAAAGCTCGCGCAGATGGGCCAGCGCTTCAAAGGCATTGCGCCCGGGCATGTCTATATCCAGCAGCACGACATCAGGTCGGCGGCGTAAGGCGGTGACGATGAGGTCGTCAGCATTGGGAAGATGTCCCACCCATTCGAGGCTGGGTTCCCGTTTGATCTTCATCCTGACGCCTTCCACGACAAGCACGTTGTCGTCAACAATGAGCACTCTGATCGGATTGTCTCGCATGAGATATCGCCTTGCGGCGCGTAAGCAAAAAGTACTTGTGACTTGATCCGTGCCGGCAAGGCCAGCGCGTTGTCAACCGCTGCGACCATGCACAGCACAACCGTGCAAGCCGAGCAGCTCGTCTTGTTCAATTCAAGCAACTCAATGGCGGTAGAGCTTGGAGTTCAAGCGACGACTGAGAACTGGAAGCTCTCACCCTGCCTGGCGCAGCCATAAATCCATGTTGACGCGGACAGTTCAGGCCAATTAGGAATTTCACCCGAGGCGAGCGAGGTTGCTGCCGACCAGGCAGTGAGCCTGTCAGTGAAGCGCCTGATTGAACCTGATTGAAAGCTGCAGCGGGTGATGTCAGCTTGCTGCGGCTGCAGCGCGTTTTCTCGAGCGGGTCTGTTCGACAAGCGGCTTCAGAAAGCGGCCAGTGTGGCTGGCCTTGACGCGGGCAATCTGCTCCGGCGTGCCGGTGGCCACCACCGATCCGCCGCCGTTGCCGCCTTCCGGTCCAAGGTCAATTACCCAGTCAGCGCACTTGATCACATCTAGGTTGTGCTCGATCACCACCAGCGTGTGGCCCTGATCGGCCAGACGATTCAAAACCGTCAGCAGGCGATCCACGTCCGCAAAGTGCAGCCCTGTGGTGGGTTCGTCCAGCACGTACAGCGTGTGTGCGGTTGAGGCATTGCCCAGCTCGCTTGCCAGTTTGATGCGCTGCGCTTCGCCGCCCGACAGTGTTGTTGAAGGCTGGCCGAGCTGCAGGTAATCCAATCCCACATCGTGCAGGCACTGCACCATGCGCACGATCCGCGGATGAGCGTCAAAGAACTGCAGCGCATCCTCCACAGTCATATCCAGCACATCAGCAATCGTCTTGTGCTTGTAGGTGATCTCCAGCGTCTCACGGTTGTATCGCTTGCCCTTGCACACCTCACAGGTGACAAAGACATCGGGGAGAAAGTGCATCTCGATTTTCTTGACGCCCTGTCCCTGACAGGCCTCGCATCGCCCGCCTTTCACGTTGAAGCTGAACCGGCCGGCTTCGTAGCCGCGAATTCTGGATTCTTTGGTCTGCGCGAACAGCCGCCGAATGTCATCAAAGATGCCGGTGTACGTGGCGGGGTTTGATCGCGGCGTGCGGCCGATGGGGGATTGGTCAACTTCGATGACGCGCTCGATCTTGCCAAGTCCGTTGACGCGCGTGTGCGGCCCGGGCACGATGCGCGAGCCGTACACCTCGCGCTTGGCCGCCTTGAGCAGAATTTCATTCACCAGGGTGGATTTGCCCGACCCGGACACGCCGGTGACGCAGATCAGCCCGCCGAGCGGAAACGCCACGTCAATTGATTTGAGGTTGTTCGCCCGCGCGCCTTTCACCACGATCGCGCGCGATTCATCCACCGCCCGGCGTTTGCGCGGCGTCTGAATGGACTTGCGCAGCGACAGATAAGCGCCGGTTTGCGAAGTCTCATGCGCGAGAATGTCATTAAGCGTTCCCTGCACCACGACCGTGCCGCCGCGCCGCCCCGGACCGGGGCCAATATCAATGATGTGGTCGGCAGCACGAATCATGCCCTCGTCATGTTCGACCACCAGTACGGTGTTGCCGATGTCCGCAAGCCGGCGCAGGGTGCTGATGAGCCGATCGTTGTCGCGCTGGTGCAGGCCGATGGTCGGTTCATCGAGCACATAGCACACGCCCACCAGCCCCGAACCGACCTGCGTTGCCAGCCGGATGCGCTGCGCCTCGCCTCCTGAAAGCGTCTGGCTGGTGCGATCGAGCGTGAGATAGTTCAGTCCGACCGAGGCCAGGAAACCCAGCCGCGCATTGATCTCGCGCAGGATCGGCTCGGCAATGTGTCGCTGTTCCTGAGTCAGTTCGATCGTCTCGAAAAAGCCGATCGCCTGATCGATCGTCATCGCGGTGATGTCAGCAATGTTGTAGAGCCGGGCGTTGTGCCTGTGGGAGCGATTGTCAGCGCGATCCTGGTTGGCACGATCGGATTGGCTGGCACTTTGCAGCATCACGTGCAGCGCTTCGGTGCGCAGCCGTCGGCCTCGGCATTGCGGGCACGGCGTGCCGCTCATGTAATCCTGCAGACGCTCTTTGACGTAATCGCTTTCGGTGTTTTCGTATCGGCGTCTCAGATTGGGAATGACGCCCTCAAAGCTGAAGCCGAGTTTCGCTTCATCAGCCTCGCTTGTGCCGTGCATCAAAATGCGTTTTGCACTTCGGGAGAGTTTGTCAATGCTGCACCCGCGATCAATGCCCATGGCGTCGCAGAACATGCGCAGCATGCGGCTGTAGAACATGTTCATCCGCCGCCCGTTCTTGCGCCACGGTTCGATCGCGCCGTCGGTGATCGCCAGCGTTGGGTCGGGCACAATCAGGTTTTCATCGAACTCATTGATGACGCCAAGACCATCGCAGCGCGAGCATGCCCCATAGGGCGAGTTGAAGGAAAAAAGGCGAGGCTCAAGCTCATCCAGACTGCATTCAGGGTGATCTGGACAGGCAAATTTCTCGCTGAAGCGGTGTTCGATCCACTTGTCCGAAGCTGCGGATGTGTCGCTGGCAGCTTCACGTAAGACAACGAGCAACCCTTCGCTCAGTTTCAATGCGACTTCCACCGAATCGGCCAGTCGCTGCTGCACATCCGGACCGATGACGATGCGATCGACCACCGCTTCGATCGTGTGCATTTCATAGCGGCCGAGATTGAGCGGATTGTCGCCGCCTTCCTTGAGCGCTTCGCGGATATCGATGATGGTGCCGTTGACGCGGGCGCGCACGAAGCCGTGCTTGCGCAGCCCTTCGATGACGTCGCGGTGGTATCCCTTCTTGCCGCGGATAACGGGCGAGCAGATCATAATCCGCGTGCCGGCAGGCCAGCTCATCAGTGTTTCGACGATTTGCGATGCGCTGGTGGCGCTGATCGGCTGGCCGCATACTTTCTGCAGGCCTCGATTCTCCGAATCGGCTGTGCGAGCGTTCTTTCCGGATCGGTGAGTCGAAGCGCCTTCGCCATCAACGGGGTGCCAGCAGATGGGCTGGCCGCAGCGGGCAAACAGCAGGCGCAGGTAGTCGTAGATTTCGGTTGTGGTGGCGACGGTGGAGCGGGGGTTGTGCCCGCCGGTGCGCTGCTGGATGGCGATGGTAGGGGGCAGTCCCTCGATCGACTCGACATTCGGCTTTTGCAACTGGTCGAGAAACTGCCGGGCATACGCGCTGAGCGACTCCATGTACTTTCGCTGGCCCTCAGCGAAGATGGTGTCGAAGGCGAGCGAGCTTTTGCCCGACCCGGACACACCGGTCATCACCACCAACTGATCGCGCGGTACGTCCACATTGAGTGACTTGAGATTGTGCTCACAGGCCCCCCGAACGCGGATGAACTTCGTCTCTGACGTTGCCAAACCTGACCTCGCTTTTTTGGTGAATGATAGGGTGGCGATGTCGGTGAGTTTATGCGACAGCTCGCCAGCGAGGCCAGAGCGCAAGGCGATGAGAAATCGAGATATTGAACCAGCCCAGCCCCAACCAGCGGGCGTACCTTGTCCCTTGCTTTGGCTTCCAGCCCGAGAGGCTCGTCATCCCACTTCACGAGTCTGGAACAGCATCACGGCAATGCCCAGTGCTGCGGTAATGTGCAGGAAGCCGTACAGGGCAGCATTCGCTAGGTAATCAAGCGGTATGGCGTGATGCTGCGTCAGCGCATCAGAAAGCCAAAGCACCTGAAAGTTGGGCAGCACCGAGTAACCGACCTGGTACATCGCGTACTCGAACTTTTCGCCCCATGTGGCGAAGTCGAGCAGCGGCACTGTGGAGACTTCAATCTCGCGAGGAATGGTGGTGATCTCAATGCCCTGGTTTGTGATGATGTGAGGCGTTTGCGGGGCTGCGATGATCTCGGTGAGATTTTGTGCGCTGGCCTCCTGCCGCCATGCGGTGCGCATCTGCTCGAGCTGCCGACCGCAGAGCCAGTCTGAAAGCATGCCCAGCATGAACACCCCCACAGTGACGCAGAGCGTCATGACCTGTCCGAGCCGAGTTGACGCCGCCACGGCAATTGCGGCCAGCACCAAAATCGCAATCATCAGCGCGATCAAAGCGATCCAAAGCTGCGGCTTGAACCCTGCTGCGATTGGCTGCATGCTGAAGTCAGGCCGAAACATCATGCTGAACAGATACGCCAGCCCCGCAAGCGGCGTGGTAACGCAGATGACCGTGCTGGAGAAAACGCGGTTATAGAAATAGTTACACCATACGCCCACACCCAGTCCGATAACCCCGGCAAGGAAGCTGAAGAACACCACCGGCAAGTGGATTGGATCGCGCACGGTCTGCAGCACGGTGTGCTGTTCGACCAGCAGAAAAACAAAGCTCATATACAGCGTGCCCAGCGCAAGTGCGCCGGCGACGCCGAGGTACTTGCCGATGACGAACACCGGCCGGCTGACGGGTTTGGAGATGACCGTCAGCGCGGTTCGGTTGTCGATTTCCCGGCCGAGCACGTTGGTTGCGATGAACGCCGCCAGCAATGCGCCGCAGAGAAAGACGGTGGCCAGGCCAATGTCAATCAGCATGCGCTGATCGTCATCCATGGTGAACGCGGCCAGCGGATTGCTGAGGATCAATGCTATGGTGGCGGTCACAAGCACCACCAGCATAATGGGCTGGCGGACGCTCTCGAAAAAAGTGTTGCGGATGATCGCCAGAGTCTGCTGAAACATGAGACCTGCTTTGGACTGCTACTGCTGATGCTGAGATGACAATAGCCTTGAGAATAGCACGTTCGCGAATTGCTTGGGTCGCAGCGGCGGCGGGGGGCGGCCGAGACCGACCCCTGCGGGCAGAATTTCTTTTGAGAAACTGCGAACCTTGGAACGGGCATACTACGTAGTTCAAACGTTCCGTGTTCGTCATGAATTGCGCCCGCACATGACGAAAATACAAGTTCGGCCAATCGCCAAGGCGGGCCTGGCGGTTGCTGCTCGAGCTTGCGCGGATCATGGCACGCCTCCTCCGTCACATTTCTTGGGAGCGTGCGGCGGGCACGGGTCTGGTGTGCGCGCTTTGAGAAGACTATGAGAATAGACCATCACGCCTACCAACGTGCGACCAAAGTAGCCCTCCTTGGGCTGGCGCTGCAGGCCGCCATCGGCTTGCTGCTTTTGATCTTTGGACTCACCGCCAATGACACGGCCTTTCAATTCGCCTCCGTAGTCGTCCTCGTCGGCATTCTTGTCTGGCTGGGGTTGGCGATTGTCTTTCATCAGCATCGACTGGAACGGCTGGAGGCGCTCGAGGAAGACGAACTGGCAGCGAGCCGGGGCATTTCGACCTCGGTCTTTGACCGCACAGCCGACGAATCGCGCGTTGCGGTGCGGCGGCTGGCCCTCATGTACAAGTGGGTCATGCCGGGCATCAGCCTGCTGATCGTGCTTCTGCTTGCAGCAGGGGCATGGTGGCTGTTGCGATACATGCAGAATGTCAATGCCGAGCAACTGACCTTTCATCGCACCGATCAGCGCGGCTGGGCGATCGCCATCTGCCTCGGCGCTGCGGTGATTGCGTTCATCTTTTCGCGATTTACCGCAGGCATGGCCAAGCAACATGCCTGGCAAAATTTGCGCGGCGGGGCCGCCTACATGGTGGGCAACGCGCTGGTTATGCTCGGCCTGGCGGTGGGGCTGATCTTTCGATTCCTCGAACGGGATCAGCCCAGCAAGGTCATTGAATACGTGGCATGGGCGATCCCCATCTTCATGCTTGCGCTGGCGGCGGAGATCACCCTCAACTTCATATTGAACATGTATCGTCCGCGGGTGCCGGGCGAGATTCCCAGGCCCCCGTTCGATTCCAAAGCACTCAGTCTGCTGGCTGCGCCGGATTCGATCGTCCGCTCACTCAACGAAGCGATCAACTATCAGTTCGGCTTTGATGTCACCAGTTCGTGGGGATATCAGCTCCTGCTGCGAAGCCTGGCGTCTCTTATGGTGCTCGGCGCAGCGACGCTCGTGCTGCTCAGCACGATGGTTGTCGTCGAGCCGCATCAGCAGGCGATCAGGCTCCGCTTCGGGAAGATCGTGGGCGATCGGGTGTACGATTCCGGTCTGATGCTGAAGTGGCCCTGGCCGATCGAATCGGCCATCGTCTACGACGTGTCGCGCATTCGCAATCTGCACCTGACCGCCGAGGTGATTTCCGACGGCGGGCGCAGGTCCGGCGTTTCGCAATGGGACGAGAGCGAGCCGCCGCGCACCAATGTCGAAATTGAGCCGTTCATCGTGGGGGCTTCCTCGCTGCGAGTGGATGACGAACTCGACGCTGAACTGATTGCGGAAATTGAAGAACGCGCCGAGGCGCAGGTGGAACGCCAGCTTGGGTCGGCGCTCCTGGCGGACCGGGATGTGGCTGCGGTCAGCGCGGCCTACTCGCTGGTGGATGCGGAGATCGTGCTGCGTTATCGCATCCGACAGGACAACAACGGCTTGCTGAACTATCTTCAGTTTGCGCCCGAAACATACGGCCGACGGCAGACGTTGACGGATCGCCAGCGTGCTTTGCGGGCCTTGGCGCTCAAACAGGTCAGCGCGCATTTGTCACGATTGTCGCTTGATCAGGTGCTTTCGCCCGGGCAGACGCGTCTGGGCGCCAATTTGCGCGACGCTGTTCAGGCGGCATTCGACGCCCACAACACCGGCGTTGAGGTCGTGGCGATTGATGTGCCGATGCTGAGGCCGTCGGGATCTTCAGCGCCGTCGTTTGAAGAACTGGGCATCAGCGCCCAGGCGCGTCATGAACGGCTGGCAGTGGCGGATCGCAATGCGGCAAACACCTTCACCGAACTGCTGGGCGACGCATCGCTTGCCGACGATGTGATTGCTGCGATTGACGAATACGATCGGTTGCGGCTGGAGTTCGGCCACCACTCGCCTGAAGCGATCGAGCAGCGGCAGGTTGTGGAGCAACTTCTGATGCGGGGCGGCGGGGCGCTCGCACAGGTCATCAATGATGCCGAGCGTGATCGCTGGACTACGCTCATGGCGCAACGCGCCAGAGCGAGCATGGTTGCCAGTCAGTTGCCAAGTTATCTCGCGGCGCCGAATCTGTATCGGCAGCGGGAATTGATGCGAATATACAAACAGCATTTGCCAGTGATGAAGAAATACATCATCGCGATTGATCCGTCGCGTCTGAACGTGGACGCCGACCTGAAAGATCTCAGTCCCGCCTTTGAGTTCGCCGGGGCGAGCGAAGAGGAGATGCAGCAGCAATGAATAAGTCAGTTGTCTTGATTGTCGGCCTTGTGCTCCTAGCTTCGCTGGTGCTGTTCAGCACAACGTACACCGTGAACTTCAATGAGGTGGCGATTCGTACGCGCTTCGGCCAGACCACTGCCGAGAGCGTGGTTGACGAACCCGGCCTGCATTTCAGGCTGCCGCTGTTCATCGATCGCGTGACGAAGCTGGACAAGCGCCTGCAGCTTCAGGAATCACCGCTGGAGTTTGTGCAGACGCGCGACGGCCAGCAGGTGGTGGTTCGCGGCTATTTGATGTGGCAGATCGACACCGACACCGAGGATGGCCCGCTTCGCCTGTTCCGAAGCCACGCATCGATGGATGAGGCGAATCAGGCGTTGATGGCGCAGTTCCAAACCGCATTGCGAAACGGCGTGAGCCGGTACAGCTTTGATGAGCTGCTCGGTTCACGAAGTCGCCTGCCGGAAGTTGAGCAGAGCGTGCTTAACGAGTTGTCGAGCCTGTCCGCTAAGGGCGTCAAGCCGGTATCGGTGGGCATCAGCCAGATGCTGCTGCCGCCGCGCACAACGCAGGCGGTGCTTACCCGCATGCAGGCCACACGCATGAAGCTTTCGGAAAGCGCCCGCATCAAGGGCAATGCGGAAGCAGACGCCATTGAGGCCCGAGCCTCAACGCAGGCTGACAAGATTCGCAGCTTTGCGATGCAGCGCGCTGAGGAAATCCGAGCGACAGGCAATCAGGCTGCTGCGGAATATATGCAACGCATGGGCGAAGAGGAAGATCTTGCCGTCTTCCTTGTTTGGCTCGAGGCTCTGCGCGCATCGCTGTCTGAGCACACCACGCTGATTGTTCCAACGGCTTTTGCGCCGTTTCACATGATGCAACTGGATACGCTGACTGACAGCCGCGGCATTCCGATACCGACAGGCGACGAAACGATGATCGCAACGCCGGGTACTACGCAGGCCGCGCCGGAATCCGGCGCAACTACACGCGATGGCGATTCGGCCCACACCGCGGCACGATCGTCCCAATCAGTGGAGGAACGCACCGATGGCTGATCCTCGCGATCCGATGAATCCGGATGAGGAGCTCAATCAGCACGAGCACTACGCGGAAGAAGCGCCCGAGATTGAGGAGGACGATGCGCCTCGCCGTGCTGCGTCGGCTCGGTTTATCGTCGATACCGAGCTAAGCTCCGAAGTCGTCTTGCGCGATGCGATGGATCCGGCTAATCAGTCGTTGGCTGAAGCGCTGCGGCTGAGCTACCGGGTTCTTCAGATCGTCATGCTGCTGCTGGTCGTGTTGTTCCTGGCTTCGGGGTTTCGAACCGTGGATGACGGCCAAAGCGGCGTGGCGACGGTCTGGGGTCGCATCCGGACGGTCGATGGCGAAGCTGCGCTCTCGCCGGGGCCGCAGTTCAGCCTGTATCCATATCCGATCGGCGACTTTATTCTCTTTGATGTTGATCGTGTGGTCGATTTGGGCAATACCTTTGCGCCGGGCAATCCGGCCGGGCTGTCCGAGGAGAAATTGCGTGAGGCCGCAAGCGTGCGTTCGTCGCTTTTTCCCGGACAGGATGGCTCGCTGATCACTCGCGAAGGCGATTTGGCGCACATGAAGTTTCGTGTGCGCTACGAGATTCGATATCCCGATCAGTTTGTGCAGCAAGTCAATGATTCTGACCGCAACCGCAATGCCGATGCGCTGGTGAAGATGGCGGTGCAGCGGGCCGCGGTGCAGATCGTGGCCCAGATGTCGGTGGAAGAACTGATCGACGTCACGCATACCGATGACACGCGGATGCGCATTCGCGAACTGGCGCAGGCTACGCTTGACGATCTGCAGTGCGGGATCGTGCTGCAAAGCATCGACGATTATCGCGCCTATGCGCCGCTGGCAATCCAGAAAATTGATACGGAACTGCAGGCAACACTGGTGGCGGCGCAGGAACAGATCGAACGAGCCGAGCAGCGTGCCGCTGAAGCGCTCAATCGCGTTGCCGGTCCGCAGCACGTGGTGCTCACGCGACTGATTGAGCAGTACGAACGCGCGCTTGAACTGGGCGAAGAATCAGAAGCCCAAACAATCCTCGCATCGATCAATGAGGAACTGGACAATGTTTCAGGCGAGGTGGCGCGCGTCGTTCAGCAGGCCCGGGCGTATCGTTCGCAGATCGAGTCGACGCTGGGAACAGAGTGGCAGATTTTCCAGAGCTATCTGGCAGCGTTTCGCGAGAATCCGAAACACTTCGTGAAACAGCGATGGCTTGAAGCGTACGCCGATGTGCTCAGCCGCCCGGATGTCGAGATCATGTTCGTTCCCGGATCGCTGGCGTCGATACGTCTGAGCCTCGCCGGATCGGCCGCCATTCAGGAACTTCGCCGTAAGGCTAGTTTCGCGCGACGGCAGCAGGAGACGAATCGTTCCATCTTGACGAACGACCCGTATATCTTCCGCGGTGAAGACATGACGCTCCGCGGCCCCGGACGTCAGTTGAAGATTGATAGTGAAGGGCAGTTGCGGCCGTTCGGTGTTCGATAACGCCGTCAGCCTACAGGGTTTTTGCATGATCTCCACGGACCGCCAGGATGGTTAAAACGAATCAACAAGTCATCGTTGAGGCCGTCGGCCTGACCAAAGTCTTCAAGGACTTCTGGATGCGCACCAAGGCCCGCGCGGTTGACAACGTGGATTTTGAAATTCGCTCCAACGAAATCTTCGGCCTGCTGGGACCGAACGGTTCGGGGAAGAGCACAATCATCAAGATGATTCTTGGGCTGCTGCACAAGACAAGGGGCCGGCTCACTGTCTTCGGCAAGCAGCCGACCGATGTAAGCATCAAGCGACGCATCGGCTTTCTGCCCGAAGAGTCATACCTGTACCGGTTTCTCAATCCGCGCGAGACGCTGGATTATTACGGTCGGCTCTTTGGTCTGGACTCGCGCACCTGCCGCCGCCGCACCGATGAACTGCTGGAGATGGTCGGCTTGACGCAGGTGGCCCACCGCGCCATTGGCGAATTTTCCAAGGGCATGACGCGGCGCGTCGGGCTGGCGCAGGCGCTCATCAACGATCCTGAGTTTCTGATTCTTGACGAGCCGACTTCCGGACTCGACCCCATCGGCACGCGGCAGGTCAAAGACCTGCTGCTGGAATTGGGACGACGGGGCAAGACCATCTTGCTCAGCTCTCACTTGCTGGCAGATGTGGAAGACGTCTGCGATCGAATGGTGGTGCTGTACGGCGGGAAAATTCGCGCGCAAGGCACGGCTGCAGAACTTCTGAGCGATACGCAGAGCACAATTATTCAAACGCCGCGGCTCTCTGAAGCCACGATCGCTCGAATTGAGCAGGTCATTATGGAATGCGAGGGCAAAGCGATCGACAAGGTTCAAGCGCCGCGGCAGCGTCTTGAACAGTTGTTCATGGAAATCGTCGAACGAGCCCGTCAGGAGCAGGTCGCCACGGCTGGCGCGCAGCACGGCGGAGCGACCGCGGCGTTTCTGCGCGGTGATGACGGCAAGCAGGAAGGAGAGGCGCTGATCGATTCATTGATGCGCGATGAAGAACCCGCCGCACCGTCTCATGCCGAGGTGGCGCATGTACGTCTTGACGGCGCATCGTCGGATGATGAGTCCAGCGATGTATTGAGCAAGTTGATGCATGAAAATGAGCCTGAGCCGCAGCCGCGAGTACGTGAAGCCGGCCCGGTACCGCAGGCTCCTGAGGATGTAGATCGATCGGTAATCGATACGCTGCTTGGCGGTGAAGACGCGCGTTCGGCCGAGAACGAGGATTCACGCAAAAGTGACGACTGAGGCGCGATTCGAGCATGCACGCTTTGCAACAGATTTATCGCAGGCTTAACGAGGCGCAGCAGACGCTTCGTTTTCGCATTGTGTGCAGCGCACTGGCGCTGCTGGTGTGCATTGGTGCATTCGGAGCGCTGCTGACCAAGAGTTACGATCTGGAACATCAGCGGCAGGCGCTGCGCACCGCGCTGGAAGGGCAGAGCCTCAGCCGCGGGGACGCGCTGGCCGTGACTTTTCAGGAAACCGGCGAGATAGTTGTCAACGGCCGGCGTTACGGCGGCGAGCGGTTCCTCCTGCGGCAGAGTTCATATTTTGACCCAGCGGGCAACCTTGTTGCTGTGCCCATGCTGGTGGAAGAGTTGCTGCGCGATCAGCGCCCCGCATGGGCGCCCGGATGGCTGCTGGAACAGCCGGGGACGACATGGCTCCTGGCGGTGATCTTCACCATCTGGCTGCAGTTGATCGTCTGGATGCAGATCACAATTCCGTTCCTGCTGACGCTGGCAGGGACGTCGGTCGTTGTGGCGTGGTGCTGGTGGACGGGCCGACCGCAGGGGATGGTTGCATTTGGCGGGATGGGGCTGCTGATTTTTACGTTTGTGCTGTTCACGCGCTTCGCGCTGATCGCGCTTCACCCGCCGTATCAGGTTCTTGCTGTGGCGCACACTGTTGTGAAAGAGGCTTCACGAACGCGCCTGTCATTGGTGTTCATTGTCGTTTTGCTGGTGATACTGCCGCTGCTGCCGCTCTGGCTCGACCCCAGTTCGCCGCTGCGATATCGGATTCAAACGTTTCTCAGCTACAGCCTTGGCCTGACCTTTTCGATAGCGGCGTGCATGACGCTCGTATTGGCGTGCGCGTCGGTGGCTTTTGAGATTCGAGATCGCCAGATCTGGCAACTGATGACCAAGCCGGTGGGACGCCTGAATTATCTGCTCGGCAAGTGGCTCGGCATCATGACGGTGAATCTGATCCTGCTGGTGATGGCGGGCGTTTCTACATTCACGTTCGTGCAGTATCTCAAAATGCAGCCGGTGGCAGAGGGCATCACCGGCGTGCTGGATTCGCTGGCGGTGTCCGATGAGGTGCTCACTGCCAGGAAAGCTGCACGGCCGGTGTATCGCACCTTGTCGCCTGAGGAACTGCGGTCGCGCGTTGATCAGCGAATTCAGAACGACTCGCAGCTGTCGCAGTTGGAGCGAGTGCCGCCGCATGTACGTCTGGCCATTGAACGCGAGCTTCAGAACACCTACATGACGCGTCAGCGGTCGATCCCGCCGTGGGACGATCTGCAGCGAGACCCGCCTTCGGAGGTCTATACCTTTACGGGGCTGGCAGAAGCCAAGAAGCTTGGGGCGACACTGACGTTGCGCTATCGATTCCATATTCTGAGCGATGATGAACATGCGGTCTTTCACGCTGGTTTCATCTTCAACGACGACCCGCAGACTCGCCACGAGGCGCGTTATGTGCCCACCATGACGCACACGCTGCCGCTCGGTCCGCATCTGATAAAAGACGATGGCACACTGACGGTGCGGGTTTTCAACTTGTATCGTCCGCCGCCGTCGCAGCGCGGGATCGGATCGCTGAACTTTGATGAAAATGAATTCGAGGTTCTGTACAAAGCGGGGAACTTCGAAGGCAATTTCGTCCGTGCGATGCTGACGATGTGGATCAAGCTGGCGTTTCTGGCGGCAATGGGCGTCTGTTGCGCGACGTTCCTGAACTTTCCCGTGGCCTGTCTCTTTTCGTTCACCATTTTCTTCGCTGCGCTGCTCGGCCCGTTCCTGGCGCAAGCCCTGGAGTGGTATTACCCGATCGATGCGGAACACCTGGACTGGAGCAATGTCGGCGCGGTTGTCGTGTGGGCATTTGAATGGTGTACGCGCGGCATCGCTTCGATGCTGGTGTTTCTGCTTCGCAGCTTTGGAGAGTACCAGCCGACGCAGAATCTCATTCAAGGGCGGCTGATTGAGTGGCGCGACGTGCTGAGCGGCACATTGACTCTCGTCGTGCTCTGGTCCGGCATGGCGATGACGATTGGATGGCTGGTGCTGCGCAAGAGACAGCTGGCGATTTACAGCGGCGTTGGATGATGCAGCTGTTGGGCATGATCGTCGAAACAGGTTCCAGACAGAAGTGAATGATGAAACGCAATCGCATCGTACAACTCGTGGCTTTGCTCGTCGTGGTGATCAGTTTGGCGTCATCCGGCGTGCTGTTGCCGCGTCTTGTCGATCGAGCCGACGAGCGTGTGCTGCGTTACACCAATGTCTCAGTTGAAGGTGCGCCGCCCTTTATTGCCTTGGGCACGATGATCGGCGCGCTGCGGGGGTTGATCGTCGATTATCTCTGGATCAAAGTGCATCTCATGAAAGAGCAGGGGCTCTTGTATGAGGTGATGGCCGATGCCGAGCTGATCACGAAACTCCAGCCCCGGTTTGCCAAAGTCTGGGCGTTCCACGGCCACAACATGGCGTACAACATTTCGGTGGCCACGCACACTCGGGAAGAGCGGTGGGAATGGGTGCAGGCGGGCATTCGCCTGGTGCGCAACGAGGGACTTCGCTATAACCCCAACAACATTGAACTGCATCGGGAACTTGCGTTCTGGTTCGGCCACAAAATCGAGGGCGTGGCTGACGATGCGCATCTGTTTTACAAGCGTGAGTTCTGCCACGAATGGCATCTGCTGCTTGGCCCGCCGCCGATTGATTACCAGGAGCGCATCGCATGGATCAAAGAGATTGCCGATGCGCCGGAAACATTGCAGGCTGCTGAGCAGCGCACGCCCGGCGTGATGGCGCTGTATCAGAAGCTCAACGAGATTCTCACTCGATACAACCCCAATGCTTCGCTCAAACTCGATCGGTCGTTCCTCAATCAGTACACGATGTGGCAGGAAGTGACTCAGCGGTCGGTAGCGGCGAAACTGTTGGGCAAAGAGCAGGAATACCGCGAGCAGTATCCGGCATTCAGCGCATTTGATGAACTCGCCAAAGATCCTGAATTGCAGGACGTATGGAAGACGCTGATTGCGCACACGCGCAAACGTGTGCTCAAAGACGAGTACAACATGGATCCGCAGTTGATGTACCGCTACACTGTGGAGCTTGGCCCGATCGACTGGCGGCACGGCCAGGCCCATGCGCTGTACTGGTCGCGGCGAGGATCAGAACTGGGCAAGGGCCGGCTGTCGGAAGACGATATCTACATTGATCTGAACAACGACAGCCAGCAGCTTCAGGCAATGCAGGATTTGGCGCGCTTCGGCCGCATCACCTTCGATCCGTTTTCCGTTGAGTTGCCCGGCCGCTTTCCCGAGCCTCGCTGGATCGACAAGATGTTCGATCTGTTTCTGGAAATGTACGTCAAGCACTACGAGGTGCGCGGTGCCGGCGGTGAGCGGTTCATCAACTTCATGCAGAACTTCATCGGTTCTGCAATCTGCGAATGGTATCGGGCTGGCGAAACGCAGCGTGCGCAGAACCTGCTTGATCGTCTGAATGAGCTGTTCGGCCAGGGGCCGCTGGGCAATCCCAAATTCAGCCTGCCGCTGGACGTGTTCGTGTATGAGGAAACATTCGATCAGTACCAGGCGCAGCCGCATCTTGCGCCGCGCGATGTGGCGGCATCGTTGCGGCACGGTTTCAGCGTCAGCCTGCTGCACGGCCGCCCGGAGGTGCTGCGCGATGCGCTGCGCTTCGCCAAGCAGGTGACCGACTGGTTCAAGAACAATTCGTGGAACGACTACGAAACCAAATTCGGCGAAGGCCGCATCAAGGACATCATTGGAGGCCTTGATGCCAGCGCTGAGATCATTTACCTGGAAACCATCACCAACCCGATGATTCCACTGGTTGATCGGATGACCATGTGGCGAAACACCGATCGCGTGGAGGGCGAGGTCATCCGCAGCATGCCGCAGTTGCTCAACCGATCGATGCCTCTGCTGCGAGCTCTGGTCTATGACCGCGCCAAGCCGATCATCGAACAGCAACTGGCCAACAACGAGCTGGTGCTGCGATATACGATCGATGAAGTGTTCCCCGCACCGCCAGGTCTCGAGGTAGCACGGCAGTTCCTCATCCAACGGCAGCAGCAGCGACAACTGGAGGAGCAGGAACGGCGTGCGCGTGACCCGATATCCCGTAGCGGCACACCATGACGCAGGCAGTCAATCCGCCTGGTCTGCGGAGATTACGTTCCAGCCAGAATTCGATATTGCTGCGCGCGATCTGAAAAAGACCGCTGCGTCGCTGTTAGTGCTGCTATTCACTCACATTGCCGAGCCGATGTATAGCACCCGGTATGTGAAGGCGATTTCACAGCAGGTTTTCATATATCGCATCGGCGAGCGGCTCTTTGAGAGCGGCGTGATTACTCGCTCATCGCCTGGCGGCCGATGATGGCGTCGGCGAGCACGGCTTTGCTGGCGTATTCAAGCTGCGAGCCGGCGGGCAGACCGCGGGCCAGGCGCGTGACCTTGACGCCGCGGCGTATGAGTTGATCGCTCAGATACAGCGCGGTGCTGTCGCCTTCGAGATTCGGGTTGGTGCCGAGGATCACTTCGCGAACCGGCGTCTCTTGCGCATTTCGCTTGGGATCATCCACGCGCTGCAGCAGAGGAAAAATGGTGAGATGCTCCGGTTCAACGCCTGAAAGGGGATCGAGCCGGCCGGTAAGCACGTGATATACGCCGTTGTACATGCCGGTTTGCTCAAGGCTCATCAGGTCGCGGAACTGTTCGACGACCAGAATAAGCGAAGCGTCTCGGTTCGGATTCGTGCAGATGCGGCAGGGATCGACGTCGGTCAGATTGAAACAGATCGAACACGCCGTGACGTTGCGCTTGACGTCTTCAATCGCGCTGCTCAGACGCCTGGCTTCTTCGGGTGATGATTTGAGCACGTGCAGCGCCATGCGCTCAGCGCTGCGGCGACCGATGCCGGGCAGTCTGGCGAAGGCTTCGATCAGCCGCTCGACAGGTTCGGGGTTGGCATTGTTCCTTGGGGAGTTCTTCGAATCGCGGGATTTCATACACGAATCAGTGGCGATGGGCCGGCGAGTGGTTTGCCTTGTTGCGCACGTCGCTATTCCGTCGGCGTCGTTCTTCTATTGACTCACATCCGGCGGAGATGATGCGGCTCATTGATCATCCGAGCATGCCGCCCAACCCGCCGCCGGGCAGGGGCAGGTTGAGTTCACGGGCTGCATTGGCGAGTTCTTCCTCTGCACGCTCGCGGGCTTTCTCCAAAGCTGCGTTGACGGCGCCGACAATCAGATCCTCTGCCATGGCGCGGTCGTCGGGATTGGTTGAATCCACCAGCCCGGCGACAAGCGGCTGATCGATATGCAATCCGACGATGCGCAATTGTCCGTTGGCGGTGACGCGAACGGCTCCGCCGCCGGTCTCAGCTTCAACGGTAATGCGGCCGAGTTCATCGCGCACCTGTTCCATTCGGGCCTTGATCTTAGGCAAATCCTTCATCAGGTTTGCCATGCCCGCCATTCCTTTGAGACCTTCAAACATGCTGTGATTGTATGCGAACTGCAGCGTTGAGTTGAATAATGCACCGATTACGGGCTGGTTTGCTGCTGATCTGCGTGCTGCGGCGCATCTTCCACGGCAATAACCACTGCGTCGAACAATTCCATCGCTTTGGCGACCACCGGTGAGCGACGAATCTCGTTGGGGTCAAGGGCTGGAACTGTGCTGGCGGGGGCGTCGAACCGGCTGGTGTCCAACTCAACCCGCAACGATCTGCCCGTCGCGCGGCGAACCAGGTCGGCGATGCGGTCCACCTCGCCCCGCAGATACCGAACCACATCGGCTCCGCTGTCATCGACGGAAAGCGTCAGCGTGCGGCCGTCGAACGCTTCAAATACCAGGTGCTCGGTGCGCATGCGATCACCGATTGAACCGGCTGCGACCTGACGAACCTTCTCCCAAAGCGATGGGCCGTCCAGCGGCGACTCATCTTCAACAGCAGTTGTGGCTGCTGCGGTTTGCGGCGGCAATGGTTTTGGTTCAGTCAGCAAAGCGCTCGGTCGACTCGACGGCGCAGCAACGGGCGATGGCGTCTCAGCTCGCCCCTGAAAGAGCGCTGCTGATGCTGCAGACGTCGGAGCGGGTGCCGATTGCTGAATAACGTCGCCTAGCGGTGAGACGCGGCGGAATTCACCGGTCAGTCGATCTTTTTTTTTTGAGTCTACCGCTGGCGCATGGCCGTTGCCGCCCAGAAGACTGGTGAGATCAGCAAAATGCTGGCTCATCGCCATGCGCACCATGGCGGCATCAAACAGCGCCCGCGCGGTGGCTGAGCCTCTGGCGTTGCGTATTGTGGCGTCGCAAATCGCAATCAGATGCACGAGAGCGGGGGCGTCAAAGTGCTGAGCCTGGCGTGCTGCGGTTTTGCGATGTTCCTCGGTCAGGTCGAGAAAATCACATGATTCGCCACATGCAGCGATGATCATGAGCAGCCGCAGATGCTCAGCAAGCAGTTCCAGAGCCTGCTCAATCGTTGAACCTCGCTTGAGCAGTTCATCTCCCAGTTTGAGCGTTCCAGCCGGATCGGAAGCGATGATGGCGTCAACCAGTTGCACGATCAGCGCGTGATCGGGCAGGCCGAGCATCTGCTCAAGCAGTTCCGTCGTCAGTGTTCGATCGCCGCCTGCGAGTAGCCGATCCAGCAGGCTCAGCGCATCGCGCATCGAGCCGTTCCCCAGCCGGGCCACTTGCGCAATGACTTCATCCTCAGCCTCGATGCCTTCGTTTGTGAGGATGCGGCGCAACTGCTCAGCGATTTTGGCTGATGGGATCGGCCGAAAGTCGAACCGCTGGCAGCGGCTTTGAATGGTGGCGGGCACCTTGTGCGGTTCGGTGGTGCAGAGGATGAATTTCACATGCGATGGCGGTTCTTCCATCGTCTTCAGCAAAGCGTTGAACGCTTCGCGGGTAAGCATGTGAACTTCGTCGATGATGTAGATTTTGTACGGGCTGCGCGCGGGAGACAGGCCCGCGCCGGCGATGAGGTCGCGCGCTTCGTTGATGCCGCGATTGGAAGCGCCGTCAATTTCGATGACGTCAAGGTCGTCGCCCCGCAGGATGGCCTCGGCGACGGCGTCTTTTTCCTTGAGATCATCAGTAGCGTTCAGCGCTTTGGCGAAGATGCGGGCCATCGAGGTTTTCCCCACGCCGCGCGTGCCGCAGAAGAGATAGGCGTGCGCGGTGCGGTTGGACTTGATGGCGTTCAGCAGCGTGCGGGCGATGGGCTCCTGCCCGATGAGTTCATCAAAATCGCGCGAACGGTAGCGTCTGGCCAAAACGGTGTACCCGCTTTGCCCACCAGCGGGCTTAGCAACGTCTTCAGCAGCGGTGGACTTGGTGCGTTTGGCCATGGTCGGGATCGAAGCTGAGAATCAGCAGTGTTCGATTCGTCGTTCAGGCATCGACGCGTGCGGTTTCGACGAACAACTCGACGGTCAGCCGGTCATTGATTGACAGATGCGATATCCGTCATCGATCATACATCCATACCGCAGTGTCAATCGCGCAGTTCAGTGACGCGGAAGAACGGCCAGGACACCACTGGCTCGGACGACGCCGCTTATGGCTGCTGCGGTCAAGCCCTGACCAGGTTCACGGGCCCCCCGCCCAGCGGGCCCGGCCGTTCTTCCGCCCCACCAATTGCGAGCAGGTATCTTAGCGACGATTGAGGCTGTGGTACACTTGAAGCAAGATGAACCAGCAGAACTCCAGCCCCGAGCCGCTCGTGGAAGAATCATTCAATCAGCCGCCGCTCCGCCGCCGGCAGACGATTTCGCCGTCGGATGAACTGGAGTACGAACGTCGCCGTCAGCGCCTGGTCCTGCTGGCAATCCGTACGCTGTTTCTGGTGCTGCTGGTTACCGTGTCGCTGCTGCCGTTCGTGGGCGAACTGACCGAAACCGAGGAGTTCAGCTTCTGGGATTACATCGTTCCGTTTGTGGGTACGTTTTTGTTCGGCGCGGTCGTGGTGCTGATTGACGCTGCGATTCCCAACAAACGGCTTGCGTCGGTCTTCGGCATTTACCTGGGCATTATGGCCGGGCTGGTCGGCGCGCTCGGCATCGGGGCGCTGCTTGATCTTGTGGCTGCTTCGTGGGATTTGACGCTGAGCAAAACCGGCATGGCGTACCTCGGCCTGATCAAGCTGGCCATCGGCATCACCATGTGCTATCTCGCGGTGTCGATTGTGCTCACCACCAAGGATGATTTCCGGCTGGTCATTCCCTATGTGGAGTTCGCCAAGCAGATGCGCGGTGTGCGGCCGCTGCTGCTTGACACTTCCGTGCTGATTGACGGCCGCATTGAAAGCATATGTCAGACCGGTTTTATTGATGCACCGCTGGTGCTGCCGCAGTTTGTGATCGAGGAACTGCAAACGCTCGCTGACTCAAGCGACAAGTTGAAGCGGGCACGCGGCCGGCGCGGCCTGAACGTTGTGAGCAAGTTGCAGGCGAATGCGTATGTTGATCTTTCGATCGACAACGCCGATCTGCCCCGGCAATCCGTGGATCACATGCTACTGCAGATGGCGGCAGATCAGAACCTGCGCATTCTCACCACCGACTATAACCTCAACAAGGTGGCGCAAATCCATGGCGTAACGGCATTGAACCTGAACGACATAGCCAATGCGCTCAAGGCTCAGGCCATTCCCGGCGAGACGCTGACCGTGGAAGTGGTCAAGCACGGCGAGGGGGCCGGTCAGGGCGTGGGCTACATGCCCGACGGCACGATGGTGGTGATCGAGGACGGAGCAGAGCACATCGGCCAGACGGTGACGGTCGTGGTGACCAACTCGCTGCAGACCACGGCTGGACGCATGATCTTCGGTCAATTCAAAGATCGCATCGGTCCAGACGGTTCAGAGAGCCATGTTGCTCAGATGGCCAAGGCCGCGACGCATCAGCCTCGCACGCCTGTCCGCAGCAGTGGGGGCGAGTCGGGGGCGACATCCACCGCGCCATCATCACCGCCGCCTCACTCGCGAAGAAATCCGCGGCGGTAGTAACTGGCGCACCACGCCCATTCATATGCGCGCGATTTGACACACTGCGCACAACGTGCGTCGCTGTGTGCTGGCTTGCAGTTTGCTT
>CAZNPU010000004.1:0-23523 GCA_964575335.1 uncultured Isosphaeraceae bacterium
GAGCTGTTACGCACTCTTTAAATGGTGGCTGCTTCTAAGCCAACATCCTGGCTGTCACGGCAATCCAACTACCTTTGAAACTTAGAACTGTTTAGGGGCCTTAACTGACGGTCTGGGCTGTTTCCCTTTTGACCGCGGAAATTATCTCCCGCAGACTTACTCCCACGACAAGGCCGTACGGTATTCGGAGTTTGGTTAGGGTGAGTAGGCTTGTGGCCCCTCAGCCCCATCCAGTAGCTCTACCCCCGTACGGTGTTACGTGAGGCTAGTCCAAAAACTATTTCGAGGAGAACGAGATATCTCCCGTTATGATTGCACTTTAAGCCCTCCCCTCAGCTCATCCGATAACTTTTCAACGTTAACCGGTTCGGTCCTCCAGGAGGTGTTACCCTCCCTTCAACCTGGCCAAGGGTAGATCAACGGGTTTCGCGTCTACACCCTGTGACTCAACGCCCTTTTAAGGCTCGGTTTCCCTTCGGCTCCACCTCGATAAGGCTTAGCCTTGCCACAGAGAGTAACTCGTCAGATCATTATGCAAAAGGCACACGGTCACCTTCCAGCCGAAGCTGGCCAGCTCCCATCGCTTGTAGGCACACGGTTTCAGGTACTTTTCACTCCCCTTGTCGGGGTACTTTTCATCGTTCAGTCGCCTTACTGGTCCACTATCGGTCGTTGAGGAGTATTTAGCCTTACGGGGTGGGCCCCGCATATTCACACTGAGTTCCACGAGCTCCGTGTTACTCTGGAGCGTCTAGGTCGCACACGCGGTCTGCTACAGGACTGTCACCTTCTCTGGTTGCACTTTCCATTGCCATTCACAGCACGCTTGCTTGACCATGTCGACGTCCGAACCCCGGGCCGAAGCCCGGTTTGGGCTGTTCCGCTTTCGCTCGCCGCTACTTACGGAATCGCTTTTGCTTTCTTTTCCTCTGCTTACTGAGATGTTTCAGTTCGGCAGGTTCGCTCCGACCGCCCTATGCATTCAGGCGGCGGTGACCCAAAAGGGTCGGGTTTCCCCATTCGGAGATCCCAGGATCACAGCTCGGTTGCCAGCTCCTCTGGGCTTATCGCAGGCTCCAACGTCCTTCATCGCCTCTCAACGCCAAGACATCCACCGTTTGCCCTTACTGACTTGATCATGCCGACCCGACCCCGACGACAAACGCCGCCGCTGCCGCATCGGCCACAATCATGCTGAGGCTTGCATCACCTCAGCAACCTGCTGAATTCTCCACCTAGGCAGATAGGCGAACCCAACAGGCAGCCGCTCAGACATTCAAACGATCTCGATCTCGGTTGCTGCTTGCCTCGCCGTCACGGAAAGAAAAAAGACGACGGACAAGCGACAATCACCATCATGACTTGTCAAAGAGCGATGCCATCCCTTGCCGATCAAGTCGGCCGCCAACTGGCTGCCTTGTGAACGCTTGGGAGTGGCCGACGGCGTGACAGATCAGCCGTCGTGCGTGGTCAAGTAGGGTAGGATAGCTTTCTCAAAACGGCTGTCAAGCCGTTTGGAAGCCAATTTGTTCCAATTTGACAAGCTTTTTGCTGGCGTTCAGAGAACTGCTGCTTCAATATCGACCAATTGCTGTCATTGCCGCCACATACCCTTGCCTGGACACAACAAAACCCGCCTGGAGGCGGGTTTTGAAACACTCATCCAACTGGTGATTGGGCGGCCAATATGCTGCAGCTTTTACCTGGGGCTCGTGTTCGTTTTCGACTTGCGGTCCCGTCAATTCTGCGGAACCTCTCAGTCCCAACCCCGCATCAGCCGGGCCGGCTTCCATGAGGCTCAGTTCGCTGCGACGTTCACATCAATTTCAGCAGCACGAACCTCGCGGCTCAGCCAGTCTCGTTCCGGATCGCGATAATCATCCCGAGGCGAACGGACTATCCACACCTGATTGTTCACCAGGCTCTGCAACACCACGTTTCCGCCCCATCGATCAGCTTCCTGCCGATCGATCAACGGGTTTTCCACAATGTCCAGCACGTGCCAATCAGAGCTGAAATCAATGTCAGCAGCTGCGCCCCGTCTGCCCCGGCCGCCAATGCGGTCACCCGGCTGAACAGTGAACTGTTCCATCCACCATCGGCCATTGCGGAATCGATACACCTCAGCACGCGCGCTGCCCAAGGCTGCGCCGCCCATTGCCCCGACCGAGCTGTTGGCCCTTCCCTGCACAATGAACACACGCAGCGGCGGCTCAATGGTGATCGGATCGCTCCAATCGCTTGGCGCTGAAACGATCGTAAACGGCTCAGCAAGGTGCTGCTGTTCGGGAACGAGATCCAAACGCCGCGCAAACAGCGGGTTGTAGATCTTCATTACCAGGCGATAGCGATAGGTGCGGCCCGGCTCAACGGTGATGTCATGGGCCCACACTTGAATCACATCCTGCGATTCTTCCTGACCAGCTGGCTCATCAACTTTTTTATCGGTCAATTCCGGCGCATCGGGCTGAAGCTTCTTGATTTCAGCCTCAACACTGGCAATCTGCTGTTCGATATTGGCAAGCGAGCGGCGAAGCTGGGCACAGCGTCGCTCACTGATCGCCGCCGATTGGCTATCACTATCAGATCTGCTAAGGCCGCCGGAACTTAGTCCACCACCGCTTGCTCCAGGCGCCGACGGCCCCGAAGGACTGCGGCCTGTTCCTGAGGATCCGCCCGAGGGCGGCAATGGTGTCTCCGGACAATTGTTGTCTTTCAGGCGCTTTTGCAGATTCGCCTGGCGAAGCTTCAGATCATGCAACTTGGCTCGCAGTTGCCGCAGCTCAGCGGCTGCGGGATCTTCATCAGCAGGACCGTTGGCGACAAGATCAACCGTCTGCGGCGATGGCGGCACCCATGCCGCCGCTACGCCGTTGTAAAACTCCGGCCGAATGATGTCGTTTCGCACCCCCAGATCACCAACATGAGCAAGAATCTCGCGTCCTTTCGTGGCATCAAAGCCCGGCGAGGCAATTTCATCCCGCAGATCAGTCTGACCGGGGATCGGGGCAATCGTTGTTCGATTGACCCATTGCCCGTCTACATATTCCTCTCGCTCAAGCTGCAGGTTGATGTAATAGACCTGATTGTTGTACCAGGTCAGCGGCAACGGCGCCTCACCGTTGGGACCGGGTTGACTGAACTGTCGAAGAACGTCGGCCTGATCGAAGTTCGCTGCAACCGTAGCCCAGATCAGATCGTGGGGTGCAGCGGGCAGTCGCTCCACTAACCCGGGAACCTGCTCAACAACCTCGGGCAACACCGTATCAAAGTACTGCGCAGCACGAATGTCGTAAGGAGCCTTCACGACAGCTTCGACGAAATGCTTGTCGCTTGGCGGCGCGACGATTCCCCCACCCGGTGTAATCGCCGGCTGCGCAAGCGCAAGCGTGGCGCTGGGGGAAATGCTGGTTGTGGTCAATGTTTCAAACTTGGCCAGCATCGGCTCGGGCGTCGGAACATCGACATCAACGAGCGAACTGCTCATGCGACTGGCAATATCCTGCGCTTTCTCGCGGAGCACCGAATCAATTTCACCGGGGCCGACTTGCCGCCCGGACAATTCCGTTGCGTTGGGATCACCAATGAATTGCATGGTGGTAAAGCCGACAAACAACAGCACCGCAACCGCCAGCACGATTCGATCAACGTACTGTTCCCAAATAGTGATGCCTTTGATTTTCATCTCTGTGCTCGTCGTTGAAGGGTCGGAAGATCGTCAAAGAGTGCCGATGCAGTCAGCCTGCGCAATTACGATACGTCGATTGTGTTGGCCTGAGGCTCCTCCACTGGAACCCCAAGCGCTTGCTTGATTGCCTTCGGCATGAACTGTCTGGTCCATTCACGAAGCCAGATCGTTTCAATATGCATGCGAACCCTGGCAACAGGCGCGCTGCCATAGACGAATCCCTGCCGAGCCAATTCGAACGGATCAACCTCGGTCAGATGCAGGCTTGTAACGGTCATGAAGTTGTAACCTGCGATCGCATCAAGCACCTCAGGCAGCCGCTCAACGTCAACAATCAAATCCAAATCCACCGTGAGAACGTCGTACAGCGGTGTCGTGCGACGTCCTGTGATCGATTGGCTGAAATCAAACTCAATTGGTGTAACAGGATTGGGCGGTGCGGCCGGAGGTGCGCCTGAAGAACCGGAGCGATCACCGCTGCCTGCGGCCTGCATGCCGCCAAAGCCGCCCATTGAACCCGTTGGGGCTTGAGAAGCGTCAGGCAACCCGTACACACGCAGCGACAGCACGTGCTTGACCGGCGCTCGCTGGACCGATTGCTCCTTGCGGTTCGCTTCGTGCAGTGCACGCAGCACATCGGAAGTTACCCAATATTTCCATTGCCAGTTGAACAGATCGGCGTTCGTTGGCAGCACCTGCGGATTGACCGCCGGCACATCAAGCTGATCAATCGAAGCATACATGCCGATGTTCTCAGCCGCAGCGGCGTACAGCGACATGCGTGCAGTGGCCATATGTTCCCTCAGACGATTACGGTCCTCATCGTCGAGTTCCTGTTCACTGGCCTTACGAAGAAATTGCGTAATAAACCGGTTGCGAATGCCCTCAAGCTCTTTCTGAATGTCTTCGGGCTTGGCAGGCGTGTGAGCATTGATTTCGCTCAGCAGTTGACGATATGACGCCATAAGCGCCTCGTGAAAACGCCACGGCATACGCTCACGCTCGGCCAGAGGCATTTCAGGCAACGCTTCAGGCATAATCACACCGCGTCCCTTGCGGTTGTGCTCAATTGCGGCCTGATAGACCTGGTCTGCATCGCCGGCAACGATGGCAGAGATTTCACGGAAGCGCTCAACGACCCGGTCATTCAGCACGCCTCGGTAGGCTGTCTGATCAAGCCAGTTGATCTCTGCGTTTTCCAATCTGGTCAATTCAGACATCTTGCGTGCTCGGGATTCGACCTCCTTGCGCACGCTCTGGTTCATGCCGGCAGCAATCAGCGGAAGCGTGATGGCCGAGGCAAGCATGAGCACAACAAAGATGACAATGAACAGGTTGTTCTTAACCCATTCCAATACAAGCTGAAAATTCATGCTGCGTCGGTCTCCTGCGTCGGGCGAGCTGCTGTACCCGCTGCGCTGGCTGGATTGGCTGCTGATTCATCCAGCAACTCAACATCAAAAGTAATCGTGTAGTGATAGAAGGTTGAATTCGGCGGATAGAGTACGGGCCGAGCCGGCAGCGGAGCCAGTTCGTCAATATTCCGTGTTCTCTGATCATCCGTTGAAACCAGCGGTGGTATGGTTCCGGAACCGGAAGAAGATGCCCCCAGTCCGGGTCGACGGGTTGGATCTTGACCGGCCGACGAAGGTGATGATGAAGACATCCCGCCGCCACCGGAAATTGCCGTCCCTGCATCAGAGCCAGGGGCAGCAACGGTCTGTCCGACGCCCCCTCGCGTCAGGCCGCCTGAACCGCCAGAACCACGAACCCCGCCACCGCCTCCAGGGGGGCGCGGCGGTGAAGATGGGCCGGGCTGAATTGTCGGTGACGGAAACCCCGGCAAGGCTGGACCTGAACTGCCCGCACTCGCTCCAGCACCAGTGCCAGCACCGGCGCCGGCACCTTGAATCTGTCCGGAAGTACCAACAGTAAAAGCTGTAAACGTCGTTGGATTCGTGCTGACCGACGCCGCGATGATCTTGTACGGAACACCCGGTCGCTCAGCATTATCACGAAGCCATTGGGCGACTGTATCGGTGAGGAAGTCGTTGGGCCGATCATGACTCAACTCCACCGCCATGGTGACCGAAATGCGCCGCTTGCCGCCGGGGCCTTCAGGAGGAATATATTGGCCCGACAGATCGCGAAGCCTCACCAGACGCCGCTGCTTGGGATCGATGGAAAGGATCGCATCAAGATCGCTGCGGAGCAGTTCCGGCTGTGGATTCGTTGACGCCAACGCCGCGGCGGCATCGTTGAGCAAGTACGGCCAGATGCTGCGATTCTCCAGCAGCTTGACCATGTTGGTAGCCTTTGCGCCCACGTTGGCTGAGGCGAGCATGCTATCGACCTGCTGACGCAGCGCACCGCCACGACTGATCACTTCATTGACCTGCGGCGGTATCGCCGGCTCCATCTTCGAGCGGTCAACCAGCGGCCGATAGAGCGTCATGGCCGAACCGGCAATCACGATCGCTGCCGCAGCGGCAAACCATTTGGTCTTCGCTGCCCACAGCTGTTCGCGCAACACCTTGACAGGAACAAGGTTTGCGCTAATCGGAGCCAGTCCCACGCCCTGCAGAGCCAATCCGTACGCCGTCGCCATGTTGACGGCGCTTTCAGCAAAAGACGCTGCCTCGCGACCGGTGACAGCAATGCGCTTGTATTCATCAAGCCGCAGCACGTCGATCTGCAATTGCTGGCCGAGGAACTTTCGAAGCCCGGGGATCTTGAACGTCGAACCGACCCCCACCATCGTCTTCAACTCACTGTCACGATGCGTGGACTGGTAATAGCCGATGGATCGCTGGAGATCCTGGAGCAGATCGCTGAACACCGGCCGCATCGCCTGCATGATCTGCTTGGCGTATTTGCTGTCGGATGCTTCCAGCTTGAGCTTTTCCGCCTTGGAGTAACTCAGCTTGAACGCGCTGGCAATCGCCTCCGTGAAATGCGTGCCGCCCAGAGGGAACGTGCGGATCCAGCATCGCCCCTGCTCAGCCACTACAACGTCAGTCGCCTGCGTGCCGATGTCGAGATACACCACCGGCCCTGAGGTCCTGCCCGCCAGGTCGTAGGCCATGGCGTTGTACAACGCCACCGGACTCAGTGTCATGGCCTCCGGAGAAATTCCCAGTTCACCGTAGAGGTTCAGCCGCTGCTGCACCCGCTCGCGGGTGATGGCGAAGATGCCGACCTCAATTTCCGGGGTGTCGGGCGAGGTGAAGGTTTCGTAATCCCATTCAACTTCGTCGATGGGAAACGGAATCTGCTGCACCGCCTCAAATTTGACAATGTCGGGAACTTTCTTGGGTTCAACCGGCGGTAACTTGGCAAAACGCGCAAACGCAGCGTGGCCGGGAACGCTCATCACCAGGTGCTCGCCTTCCAGCGACTTCTGGCTGATGAACTGCCCCAAACTCAGCCGCACCATCTCATCCTGATCCAAATCAGGCGTGGTGAGCACTTTTTTATGCGGAATCACCGCAAAATCGGAGACGGAGACGTTCTCGCCGTCACGCTCAAGGCGAATGGCCTTGATTGCATAAGAGCCGATTTCTATGCCCCAAGCGGCTTTCGGTGTTGCCATGCTGCTCTTGCTCCATTGGGAATGCCAAACGACGATCCCGCCCCATCTTGCTTTGTGCGATCACGAGCAAGCCCGTGCGTCCTGCGGCGTTCAGGCCGTGGCTCCAGGTGACCGCCGAAGTCGCGATGATACACGAATCACCGGCTGTGCGCGTCGAATCCTCTTATCTTGATTGGTACGCACCGCCCGTTGCCACTGTTGCATCCGATCCTCCCGGGGCTGCCAGCCGGCGGGAAGTCTGCCGGAAAGTGTCCAACAATCGAAACTACCAGCGGCCAACGGCTCGGAAGGTTGGTACGCTACTCATTCCAACGGTTTCCCGCCCACACGTTCGTGCGCGGGCCACAAGAGCTATTACGGTTACGGTCATGACAGAGTCGCAAGAGTCGCAATCCAACCATCGCCTCACCAATCACTCCCAGTCCTCCTCCGTGCCGCAGACCAACCGCCACATGGACATGGACGCCAAACTCGCTGCTGAAATCGAAGAAGCGCTCGGCGACATGAGCGTAGAGGACATGCTCGAGGTCGCTGACAAGCCGAGATCATCAACAGAAACAGGTCAGCGGCAGCGGAGAACCGGCACGGTGATGTCGATACACGGCAATGATGTCTTTGTCGAGTTCGGCCCCAAGAGCCAGGGCGTCTGTCCTCTTTCCATGTTCGAATCACCGCCCCCGCTGGGTGCCCGCATGGAGTTCATTGTCGAGCGATATGACAAGGAAGATGGACTGCTGGTGCTCTCACGTCAGGGCACCGTGCAGAAAGCCGAGTGGGAACTGCTTGAACCGGGGCAAGTGGTTGAAGCTCGCTGCACCGGCGTCAACAAGGGTGGCCTCGAACTGGAAGTAGCCAACCACAAGGCATTTATGCCCGCAGGCCAGGTTGATCTACGTCACGTTGCTGATCTTAGCGTCTTCATCGGCGAGAAAATGCCCTGCGAAGTGATCGAGATCGACCGCCAGCGCGGCCGCATTATCCTCAGTCGCCGCGCCGCGCTCGAACAGGAGCGTGCCCAGCTTCGCACCCAACTCCTGGCGACGCTTGAAGTTGGCCAGACTCTGCCGGCTGTCATCATTTCCATTCAGCCCTACGGCGCATTTGCCGATCTGGGCGGTCTTGATGGGCTGATCCACATTTCCGATATGGCGTATGAGCGCATCAAGCATCCGTCGGAAGTGGTCAAGGAAGGCCAGCAGGTTCAGGTAAAGGTGCTGAAGATCGACCGCAAGCAGGATCCGCCCCGCATCAGCTTGGGCCTGAAGCAAACGATGGAAGACCCGCGAACTGCCAGCCTCAAGGCGCTTGAAGAGGGCCAGACTGTTTCGGGCCGCGTCACCAAAATCATGCCGTTTGGCGCATTTGTCGAAATCGCGCCCGGCGTTGAGGGGCTGATTCACATTTCCGAACTCAGCCACGATCGTGTGCACGATGTGCGCAAGGTTGTGCGTCAGGAAGAAATCGTCACCGCCAAGGTGCTCAGCATCGATCCGTCCAGCCGCCGCATCTCGCTCTCGCTCAAGGCGCTCAAGAGCAAGGAAGACCATGAAGCGGAGCTGCAGCGCAAGGAAGATGCACGCATGAAGAAGCTGCGTGCTCAACTCAGCAAGAAGTTCGGTCCGCTGAACCTCAAGGGTGGCATCGGCTGACGGGTTGATCAAGCAGACAGAAAACGACACACGTCAAAAACAGTCAATCAACAGATCGCAACGCCTTTAGGGCATTGCCTGCTTGGAGCCTGCGGCGCAATATGTCACTGCGCGATCTGTTGATATGCCGTGGTTTTGATGTGCTGCTATTGCTTGGATAGTGGCCGCGCAGTCTCGCCGCTTCTTTCATCAAACCCCGCAGCGAGCCTGAGCCATGAGCATTACGGCCTTGTCGACTCGTATTCTTCCATACGGCGCTGCAGCGCTGCGTGATCGAGCGTTTCGATCGGCTTGCCGGTGACCAGATCCAGACCGGAGCTTGAGATCATCTCCGGCAGGCAGCGCGTCAGCATGACGTCGATATCTTCCTCCACAAGTCGCAGCCTGCTCAGTCGACCGAAGCGCGTTTTCGCGGTTTCGAACGCCGGCTCGCTGTACCCGTAGTGCACGAGCACTGCTGCGATTTCATCAATCGGCCGGTGTGTATACAGGCGAATGCGGATCGTCACGCCCGCATCGATATGCCCCGCGGCACTGCGCCCCACCAGCAGCGTGGTGACGTCAGCCATGCTGTGCTCTATCGTGGCCATCAGTTCCTCTGCAATCTGCCAGATGCGTTGTCGCTGCTGGTTGTATGCAACATCACCCAGCGCCTGCATCGACATGGCCTGGGCGTGCTTTCGAACGCGGCCATGGCCCGGCAACGGCACGTTCGCCGGAATCTGCAGAAGCTCCGCCGCCGCTCGAATCGCTGACTCGACTCCTTCCACTCGGCCGGTCTGAATGAGTCGGGCTGCTTCACGGGCAATCTGATCGGTGCGGGGATCGACCATCGCACTGAATATTTGCACACTCAGCAGCCCCAAACAACCTCAGGCACAGGCGAAATCCGCATGATGCGCCACCGCCTGACGCCACCGCACTGGTTGCCACGGCAGCAGCACGGGCTGGTCATCACCACATCGTCGCCGCTGCCGCCGCTGCGTCCATGCATCAAGCATCGGTCCCGGGGACAGCGTACCGATGACCAAAGCATCCGCTTCACGCTCCGCAACAATCTGTGCGCCGAGTTCATCTAAAACCTGCCGCACAGCCCAGGCGTTTTTTCCTTCATTCACAATGGCCACCCGCGCACCGCCGCTCAGCCATTCTGCGTGCCGGGCCAGTTCTGCGCGCACATGCGCCAGCCCGGTGAAGCGGTCATACAGCTCCTGCTGCAAGGCGTCGGCCGGCTGATGCTGCAGGGTCTGCAGCAATTCCGCCACACCGTCAGCAAATCCGTGGGCAGCCTGTTCTTTCACAGCGATTCGTGCATAACGCTCAATTGTCTGATGCAATTCGCGTGTGCGATATGCCTGAGGCGCGTAGCGCTGGATCACCCAGCCGTTGTTGCGCACCAGTCGATGCACAATGCGGTTCATGTCCCGGCCTGCAGCGCTCTTGGCGTGGTGCACCTGGAAGCGGCAGTCATGCACAATGCGCCAGCCGCTTCGCAGCAAGCGTGCGCAAAGGTCATATTCCTCAACGTAATAGTCAAATGCCGGGTCGTATCCGCCGACGCTCAAAAATGCCTTGCGCCGAAGAGCTGCACCGCAGCCGATGATGACTTCAGGCAAACCGCCAGCTTCGCGCAAGCCGTCAGGCAGCATGATCTCCGCGCCGATGGCAGCGACATCCGCATCCGCATGCAGCACAACGTCAATGTGCTGGTCATTGAGCGGATATGAATCATCATCCAGCATGACGATCCACTCGCCACGCGCCTCATGCACGCCAACGTTCCGCGCTGCAGCGCCATGATTGCGCGACAACTTGATGACCCGCACAACAAAACCATTTTCAAGACGATCAGGCAGATGAATCGGCGGCGAGGAGGCGTTATCGACAACGATCACTTCCGCGCCTCCGATCGCTTTATGCTTCGCTGTACTCAATCGCCCAAGTGCGTTCAGCGTTGCACAAAGTCGCTCGGGCCGATTATGCGTAGGCAGCAGGTAGGTGATCATGGCCGGTACGATGCTGCACGGTGGATGCTGGAGGTATCGCTGTCATCGCAGCAGGCTCGGCATGCCAGGCTAATTGCGCGCTGCAGAAGCGACGAACGCCGCGGCGCAGATCGGCTGCGCTAATGACGGCATTGCCCAGCCGCTGCGCCTCGGCCGCTGCCGCCACGCTGCCCAGCACCGCAGCAAGCACAAGCGAACGGCCGTCGCTGCTGGAACCGGCAGCCAATGTCAATGTTGCTGCAGCCAGCAGCGCATCGCCGCAGCCAAGTTGATCGACTGCATACGGCGCCATGGCGGGAATGTGCTGCGCCCGCAGTCGCGTCTGCCAGTCTTCCACATTGTTCAGATTGCATTCGGGGATGCGGTCGAAGGCGATCAGCCCCTCATCGCCAAGCGTTGCGATTGCAGCCCGTGAACCGGTGCTGTCGAGCACACGCCACACCACGCTGCTGAGTCCTTCATCGTAATCGTGCAGCGCATCGCGAATCTCCGATTCGCTCGGACACAGCAGGTCCATGTCGCGCATCGCCAGCAGGCTTGACCGCCGCCCGCTCACATCGCCCGTCATCAGCGGCACCAGCGAGCGAATCTGAATGCAAAGCTCCGTCAGCATCGAGGGCGTGAACAGCCCCTGACCGAAGTCGGCCACGATCACTGCATCCATCGAACGGGCAGCGTCGGCGGCGAGCGTAACGAACTGCCGCTGCCGCGCCGCATCAAGCGTAAGCGGTCCGCCGAGATCGAGCTTCATCACCTTTGATGTGCCCACCAGAAAGCGCTGCTTTTCAACGAGCTGGCCGTCAACATTCACCCAGCGCGTCTCAATGCCTTCCGTGTTGAGCCGCTTCCGCAGTGATTCAGCTTCCAGCGATCGGGGCATGCCGCTGAGCAGCGTTGGACGCGCTCCCATTGCCGCCAGATGTCGAGCGATGATCGCCGCCCCGCCGTCAAAGCTGCGGTATTCGACCGGTCGGAGCGTCATGATGGGGCTTTCCCCCGCCACCGCCGGCCGCTCGCACATCACATACGTATCGCGAATTGTTTCGCCGACGACCAGCACGCGCTTGCCCTGAAATGCCGCGATAATCTGATCGATGCCTTCGGGCGTGAGATTATGCTGCTGGATGAGTTGCCGCAGCGTTGTTTGAAACGGACTTGCTGACTCTTCCAGCGCCGAGATCAGCGCGGTGGAGCTGAACACGACATCGCCGGAGGTGAACACCACCCGCCCGCCGTGACGCTCGACGATTTCCCGCTCCAATTGAAAACGCGGATCGCGATTGTGTTCGTACTCGCGGCCTTTGACGTACACATCCGGGCGAATGATTTCGAGCAATTCCGCTGCTGTTGGATGATGGTTGATCGCCACCCAATCCACGCAGTTGAGCGCAGCCAGATTCTCCGCCCGAAGCTCCTGCGGAATCAGCGGCCGATTTGTTCCTTTGTTCACCAGCGCATCGCCGGTGATGGTCACGATCAGGCGATCGCCCAGCTTGGCCGCCTGCTGCAGATGACGCACATGACCGGGATGGACGATATCGAAACAGCCGTGGCACATGACCACAGTTTCGCCTGCAGCCTGGCATTCACGCACCAGGCGGGCCATCTGTTCAACGGAAACAACTTTGGATTTGGAGCAGGTGTCCACCGGCAGTTTATCGGCTCAACAGGCGGCCATTCGTTATTTGAACGTATTGAACGTGCAGCAGGAGCCGGGTTGTTGTACAGCGTAAGCCGCTCAATCCCGCCGACGCTCAAAAACCGCCAGGCCATCCACGAGGCATTTGATTTGAAACCGCGGGTCAGGCAGGACGTGTTCAACAATCACCCGCAGGACGCTGTAAATCTGCGGCGCTACGTCGTGGAAAACCAGCGCGCCGCCGGGTGCGACCATCGCAGCATACTGCTCAAAATCGGATCGCACGCCGGCTTCCGTGTGAAGGCCGTCAATGAAAACCAGCCCAGCCTGACCGCGACACCGATCAGCCAGCGTCTCTGCAGCCTCATCGCTTGTTTGGACGTGCTGCTTTAGCCGGTCGAGCCAGCCCTCACGCTGGAAGGCAAACCGCATGATGTCACGGGTTGAAGTTTCCGGATCGATTGAATGGATCAGCGTGCGCGTGGCGTCGGTTGCCGCCGCCAGCAGGAGTGCGCTGCCGCCGAATGCCGAGCCGATTTCAATGATCGGCCGATCGCTGGCGTAGTGTCGGGCCACGATGCCCAGCGTTGCGCGCTGCAGCGGCGTCTGCATCGTTGAGACCACTTCCCGGCCGTGCATATGCCCCACCAGCAGGCGCTCAAATGCCGTCTGGCCGAGATCAACCTCATGCGCTGAGGGAAATACATCGCGCGTCGCTTCGGGCCAAAGCTGCATGCAAAAGTCGCGGGCCGCAAAGTAGCCGTGATCCGCACGATCGCGAACCGACACATAAATCCGGTTCATGGCGATGAACGTTTCGGGCGCAAGCGGATCGACCCGGCTCATTGTCTGAAGATCAAGTGATGTGCGATCGTCGCTGAACTGAAAACGGTGCCCGCCGTGCAAATGCGGAAACGTAACGCCGCCAAGTCGCCTGCGGTCATCGCGAATGATCACGCCCTGCAGCATCAATCCGTGCGGTTTGGCGGTGAGTTGATTGCCTTCAACATGAAGCGCTCGATTCGCTGCTGCGTCCAGTCGAACATTGCCCTGTGCGACAAACTGCTGCAGACCGCTGCTGCGCCGGCTGTTGTCGAACACCGCCAGCCCCCTGGCGCTGGCTTCAAGCGCCACCTGGTATAACCGCTGGTGATGCATCAGCGGCGAATACACGATGCTCGAAGCGGCATGCAGCACATGTTCCAGTTCAACAGCAGCAAACCCCTCAGCCTTCGCTTTGGCGATGCTTTCATCATTGCTGTCACAAATCAGAATGCGCTGAGGCTTGATCGCAAATGTATCGCGCAGGTGTGCTGCAATGGCGGAACCCTGATGGCCGAACCCGAGCACGGCAATTGCCCCATCAGATGAAGTGATGCGCTCGACAAATGCCCCAAGCCGCCTCTCGAGATCGTCATGCTCAAGTTGCTGCTGATCGGAATCGAGCGTGACGTAATGTTCGTTCTCCACTGCGCCGGCTTCCTGCAGCCTGCGAAGATCCGGATGTTCACGGTCTGCAAAAACGAAGCACACGCCGTCGATCGGCTGCAGGCGGTCAGCAGACCAGTATGGCAGCGGCATGCCGGGCGTACTGGCGAAATCTTCATCCGCTTCCAGCCGCGGGTCCGGCCACGCAAACTTATAAAGCGTATGCGCCGTCGCTTCGCCCGGCAGTTCGCCGATGATTTGCCGCGCGCCGGAAAACACCAGCGCAATGAACTCGCCGCGGCATACGGGGTGCATCATGCTGAGCGGCAGCGTCTTTTCAGCAATGGGCGAAGCAAGACTCATAATTCATGTGCGCGAATATTACTTGAATGATTCAGGACACAATAAATAAATGCCTGACCAGCCATCTTCTCACGCTGATTCCGCCAGCGAGAGCGGATGCAGCACGGGCAGCGACACCGATCGCCTGGCTGTTTTTTCAACAGACCGCTCAAGACAAGCGTGCGCCATTGCCGCCACCTGCTCTTTCAAATCAGGCCGGCTGAAGTGCGGATAAAAAACATGTGCGCCGTAGTGCATGCATTTTTCGCACGCAGCATGACTGTAGCGCCTGCCCTGCAGTTCGCGCCAATCCACATCCAGATAATTGCCAACGGTATTTTTCTTACTTTCGTACGTGGCACAGCACAGCGCAAGATTGCCCTGAAAATCAATCACAAGCTGATCGATCAGCTCGCAAGGCTCGTTCCGCCGCGGCTGCATGAACGCAATGGCGTCATTGACAGACGGCACGATATAGTCATCCACAAATTGCCGATGAGCCGCCGGCAGATCGCCTTCAAGATATTCGATGAGCTTCTCCACCGGCATGAGATAGGCCCAATCGTCATAGAACTCAAATCCCAGATCATGCGCATACGACTGCATCAGCGGCAATTCATGCAGATTATGCCGGTACTTGTGGTAGTACACATGAACGCGCGTGCGCGAGCCGGTCTTGATCCTGGCCTCGCTCAGCCGCTTCATGTTCCGTTTGACCTTTTCAATATCGCCGCCGCGATGGGTACAGCCGTACACAGCCTGCGTGAAGCCCGAGAGCGAGATTCGAAACGTCTTCAGGCCTGCAGCCATCAATCCTTCGGGGTCTTTGAGGTGATTGAGGTTTGATGACACGTGCAGGTGAAAGCCCGCCTCGGCCGCTGCCTTGCAGAACTTCACAATGCGCGGGTGAATGAGCGGCTCGGTCCAGTTATAAAAATGAAGCTGCCAGTTGGGAAACTCACGCGCAAGTTTTTCGAGAATGCGCGAGAACAGCTCCTCACTGATCAATCCTTTGGGATTTGCGCCGGCCATGCTGCCCACGGCGCATGAGGGACACCGCAGATTGCATGTGCCCACCAGATCCCACAGAATCAGCCGCGGCCCAGCGTTGCGTGACGATTCCAGCCGGCAGGCCAGGGCGGCCGCATCCGGCGGCGTGCGCCGTGCTGGATCAAACAGCTCAACACCGCCACGTTGCGGCAAGGGCGCCGAACCGTTCGACCATCCTGTATGAGCGGAAGCAGGCGGCAGAGTGTGATCCATCGTCAAAGCGAACGCGCAGCAAAGCGGGCAAGAACCGATCTCGCCATGCCCCTGTCATCGACCACGTGCGCAGCGTAACTTGAAGGACCAGCCGCAGCTCAGCCGATGGAGGTGGTATTCAGGAGCCTGACCATGACCACCTCCACTGCCTCGCACACTGCCGCCTCCGCCCTTCCCTCCGCTGCGTCTCTCAAACGCAGTGAACCGGAACTTTACCTCTCCCCTGCCGAGGAGCAGGCGCTGGTGGAGCACGACTGGATCTCGCAGGCAGACCTTGACTGGCTGCGAAGCGAAGCGAACGCCACCGGCCGCACGGTCGCCCAGTTGCTGCTGGAAAAGCGCGTCTACACCGCAGCTCAGATTGAAGCATGCCTGGCTGTCAATGCCTGGTGGAAGCGATCGACCGCTGAACACATTGACCTGATTACATCCGAAGAAGCGATCTCCGCGTATCAGCACGATTTTTCGCGCGACGGCTACTTTACCGTTCCGCATTTTCTGCCTCGCGAGCAGTTGGAAGCGCTGGACCTTGCCCTGCATCGCATCGCACTGGAACACGTCGACGCCAATCCCGCCAAACACAAACTGTATCACTCCATCGGCGGGCAGTTACTGTTCAACCATCAGGCCTTTGTCGATCTCATCGGTCATCCGGCGCTGGTCAAAATCGCACAAGCGTTCATCGGCAGCAATCTCATCCCCGGCAAGCCGTACGTCAAGGTGGAAAACCCCTACCGCTATGCGGGAATGTTCGGCCACACGCACGCCGAGACGCATTACCGAACACTCTCCCGCACGCTGTACATGTTCCTGTACATGGACGCCACCACTCACGACTGCGGCGCGTTCCAGGTCATTCCCGGCTCGCATCGCTGGTATGCCGAAGGCGACGACGGCTACACGACATACCGCGGTCAGAAGCTCCACGCCCAGTCAAAGCTCACCAACAAAGCGTCGCTGGTTCACGATCCGCAGCAGGCGTTCCGCTGGGCTGGGTATGAATCGCTGGAAACCCAAGGCAACACGCTTGTGGTGCTCTCACCGTTCCTCTGGCACGCGGTTCGACCGGTCATGCATCGCCGGCGGCTCATTTTCCTGGGCTTCTTCGACGCTGATGCCCTGACGCGCGAGTTCATCGTGCAAAGCGATTATTTCGGCCAGTTCCCCTACGACCTGCGGGAATGCGACTTGTCGCTGCTCAGCGACCGCCAGCGCGACATGATGTCCATTCACCTTGATCGTGAGGCATGGATGCAGCAGCACGGTTTGTAGCAAAGCCGCGTTCCGGCTCCGGCTTCACCGCAGCAAGTGTGCCGCATGGGCTATGCTACAGGCATGACCACGCTACCTACCCGGACGCTCGGCCGCACCGGCCTGACGGTTTCCATTCTCGGTTATGGCGCAGAACCGCTTGGTCGGCGCGGGCGGTCGTATGAAGACGCTGACTGCACGCTCAACCGGGTTCTCGATTCGGGTATCACGCTCATCGATACCGCAGCTGCCTACGGCAATTCCGAAGCCTTCATCGGCCAGGCGGTCGCGCATCGCAGGCAGGAATTCACGCTGGTCACAAAATGCGGATGGGTCAACGGGTATCAGCCCGCATGGTCGCCTGCTGAAATCGCTGCGACAATCGACGAATCGCTTCGCCGCCTCCGGACCGACTGCGTCGACGTGCTGCTGCTTCACAGCTGCGAACTGCAACTGCTCCAGCATGGCGATGTGATCGAAGCGGTGCAACGCGCACAGCAGCAGGGCAAAGCGAAATACATCGGCTACAGCGGCGACAACGAAGCGCTTGCATTCGCGGTCGCGTCGGATGCATTTGACGTCATCGAAACGACATTCAACATACTCGACCAGGCCAATGCCGACGCAATCGCACAAGCCGCATCTCGCAATCTGGGCGTGATTATCAAGCGACCGATTGCCAACGCGGTGCCGGGGCGAACCGAGCCGCCGCCAAGCGAATATGCCGCTCAGTACTGGCCGCGCTGGCAGGCCATCGGCCTCACGGACGATGACGTGGACCACCTGCCCTGGACGGAAGCGGCCTTGCGGTTCACAGCCTTCTGGCCGGGCGTGACGTGTGCATTGGTGGGTTCGAGCAACCCTGACCACATGGCTGACAACGCCCGCACCGTGATGGCTGGCCCGCTGCCGACGTCAGTCGTGACTCGCCTGCGCGATGCATTTGCGCAAGCTGGTGCGAACTGGAACGCGCTGGGCTGAACGGCTGGCAGCAGTTGATTGCATCGACGGGTATCACGGGTTGCGATAAGCTGACCGCCCACTTATGGAAAGCATGATCATCAGCATGATTGTGCCGCTGCTCGGCGGCGTGGGATTATTCCTGCTCGGCATGGTGTTGACGACCGACGGCTTGAAATCTGCTGCGGGCGATTCGCTCCGCCGCGTTCTGCACCGCGCAACCAACAGTCAATCCCGGGCGATTCTTTCCGGCGCCGGCCTCACCGTACTAGTGCAATCTTCCAGCGCCACCACATTGGCGATGATCGGTTTCGTCAGCGCGGGCATACTGACATTTCCCCGCGCAATCGGCGTGATTTTCGGCGCAACCATCGGTACTACCAGCACCGGCTGGCTTGTTTCGCTGCTTGGACTGAAACTGAGCATCGGCGCAGCAGCAATGCCCATGGTGGGCATAGGTGCGCTGATGCGGCTGCTCGGCCGGGGGCGATGGCCGTTCATCGGCATGGCGATTGCGGGATTCGGGCTGATCTTCATCGGCATCAATTCACTGAAAGGGTCAATGGAGACGGTCGCGCAGCAGATCAATCCCGCAGACCTTCCCACCGGGTCTTTGCTTGCAATGCTTCTGCTTGTGGTCATCGGCATCGTGATGACCGTGATTATGCAGTCATCAGGCGCTGCTGTCGCCACCACCATGACAGCTCTGTATTCCGGCGCGATCACCTTCGAACAGGCAGCGCCGATGGTGATTGGCCAAAGCATCGGCACCACAGCCACGTCAGCCGTTGCGGCGCTTGGCGCATCGGCGGCTGCGCGACGAACTGCACTGGCACATGTGCTGTTCAGCGTTTTTGCGGGCGCAGTGGCGTTTTGTCTGCTGCCGGTGGTGTTCTGGCTTACCAACCTGGCGTTCCGGAATGCTGGTCATGGCCCCACGCCCTTTGCGCTGGCTGTGTTTCACACGTCCTTCAACGTCCTTGGCGTCCTGCTGCTGCTTCCGGTCACGCAACAGTTCTCGAACCTGCTTATGCGTCTGATTCCCGAGCGTGAACAGCAACTGACGCGCAATCTCGATCGCTCCATCATCGAAGTGAGTTCGGTGGCGATTGAAGCGGCCAGACACACAACCATAGAGATCGCTCGAGTCGTCTTTGACGCAATAAACCGCATCATCAATACCGGACAGATCACAAGCGACACCAGCGCGGCGCTTGATGCAGCCAATGCCGCCCTGGAGGAAACGCGACACTTCCTCACCGAAGTGCGCACCGAGCCGTCAACGAAAAACGTGTACGAGCGACACGTCGCAGTGCTGCACGCGATGGATCACCTCAGCCGCCTTGTTGAAGCTGCCCGCGAGATTGGCCCTGCAAGTCTTGTGAGTCGCGACCCGCAACTGCGCCAGGCGACGCTGCGGCTTGCCACGAAACTTGATCACGCGCTGCAATGGTTCAAAACCGGCGATGGCGAAGGGCCGCTGAAACTTATCCAGAAGCTCTCTCTTGAACTGGCGGATTTACGCCGCACGGAGCGGCCTCGTATTCTCCAGCGCACCGCCGCCGGCCAATTGGATCCATCCACAGCGATGCGCCGCCTCGAAGCCATCCGATGGATTGATCGATTGGCCTACCACATCTGGCGAACGATGAATTATCTGCAGGAGCAGCCCGCAGGTGATTCGGATTCCAGCGCGACACCACCGTTGGATGATGATGAAGCCCCCGCGGACACCTTGCAGCGCACGATCCCCGAACCGCCGCCGCCTTCGCCCGACATCCCCGACAGCTTGAACGCATGAGGACTGCTGCGCCGAAACGGCACATCGCCATATGAGGCAATGATGCCCAAGGGAAATCCTGCGATCTCGCAGCAGGACAGAATGGGACAGAACGAGACTGCCGCAGCGTGCGCTTGCTTACCGCTCCGCTGCTTCCACGGTGTTTCGCAGGAGCATCGCCACCGTCATCGGCCCCACGCCGCCGGGCACGGGAGAGATCCAGCTCGCCACCTCCGCCACTTCGTCAAAGACCACATCCCCTACGGTGCGGGTTTTGCCGTTTTTCCCGGTGACGCGGCTGATGCCCACATCAACCACCACGGCGCCGGGCTTGACCATGTCTTTGGTAATCAATCCGGGCTTGCCCACCGCTGAAACCAGCACATCGGCGCAGCGCGTTATTGACGGCAGGTCGCGTGTGTACACGTTGGTTGAGATCACGGTCGCGTTCGCCTGCATCAGCAATACCGCCACCGGTTTGCCCACAATGTTGCTCGCGCCAACGCACACGCATACCGCGCCCGGCAGTGTGACGCCGGTGGATTCAATCATCTCCATCACCGCCAGCGCGGTGCAGGGCACAAGACTCCGGCGACCGTACACCACATTGCCGATGTTGGCGGGGTTGACGCCCTCGACATCCTTCTCCGGCGCGATCAGGCTCTGAATCCGCTCGGTGTTCACGCCTTCAGGCAGCGGCAGATGCACCATGATGGCGCGCACCTCGTCAGCAGCGTTCATCAACAGCACGCGGCCGGCGATATCCTCAAACCGCGCTGTTGCGGGCAGTTCCTGCAGGTGGTATTCGATGCCGATCTCTTCGCACGTGGCAGCCTGATTGCGGGCGTACAGAGCCGCTGCGCTGTCCCCGCCGGTAAGAATCGCATCCAGCCGCACCGATCTGCCCCGGGCGCGTAACGCTTCCACACGCTGGCGAAGGTTGCTCTTGACCTGCGCAGCTAAGGCCTTGCCGTCGAGAATCCGAGCACGATGCGAGACTTGCGGTTGATTCATGGCGGAAGCATATCGAAATTGGCCGATGCTGCGCGCTCATCAATGAAGATCAATTGATAACCAAAATCGCCGTCCTTAAGCCGCTTACTCCTGAAGAACCTCCAGCAGAATGCTCCCGTCCACGGTATCCATCTGCTCCGATTCTGACGGTTCATCGTGGTGATGCTTGCGTGCGTATATGAGCAGCGAATTCCGGCTTGATCTCGATAGGGCTGCCATTGACCTTCCGAGCCTCCTGTTCGCTGACACGCAGGTGAAGGGGGAGCATCCTGCCGCTATACTTCGTGTCAGGTTTTGTCTTGCTCCTTCCAGAGAGTCGTTCCTGGGACATTCCAAGGGCGTTTCGAGAAAAGGGAGCAAAAACTGCAGCGCCCGTAGCTCAGCAGGATAGAGCACCGGTTTCCTAAACCGGGGGTCGGAGGTTCGAATCCTCCCGGGCGCGTTTCGGCGGTTTTCCGCTGATTCCTGCACATCCCCGGCCCCTGGAACTCCGGCCCCCGGAAGCCGCTCCCTCTGCACAACAAGAAAGAAAAGCAGGCGGCCGTGCGCTCCTACAAGTGCCGTACCGCCTGCTCCCCCTCCCACGGTCGTGCGTGGTTCGCGAGGCCGACCCCGCTCGCCGCCGCCGACTGCTTTGCTCAATCGCCCCTCTCAAACAAATCAACCAACCAATCCGCTCACCATCTGCTGCCAACAGCAGTCCGACTGTAGACCTGCTCATTTGAATTGGCGATTTCATCATCGGCTTTGCGCGCAGCGATGCAGCGGTTTCCATTCAATTTCTTACCGTGCGCGGATGCCGAGACGGCTCGAATACCGCCATGTGCGCCGGCGACGGGTAGAAGATCGCAGCAGGCTCATTCGGAACAAGGCCGGATGGATTGTCCAGCCCGAGTTGCGTTTCATGCCTTCGGTGCGCACGCGAAAAGGGCTGCATGATGCGAGCGAATCCAATCAAGGTGCTGTCGGTGGATGACAACGAACTGGTTGGGGAGGTCATCAGAATCACTCTGAAGCGTGCCGGCGGATTCGAATGGCTAGGCCATCTCTCCGACGCTCAAGATCTGGTCGCCAAGGCGCGCGAACAGTGCCCCGATATTGTGCTGCTGGACATTTTCATGCCCGGCAAGGATCCGTTTGTCGCGATGCACGAGTTGAACGAAGTATGCCCCGACGCACGCGTGATCATGTACAGCGCATACGTCAGCCCGCGCCTGATTGAGCGAGCCCTTGACGCCGGCGCATGGGGCTACGTCTCCAAGGACGATGAAGGCGACGCGTTGCTCTCAGCCATTGAGCGGGTCGCGGAAGGCGAGTTCGTCATGGGGCCGAAGGTTCGTGCCGGAAGCGGCATTTAGATCAGACAAGCGCCGGGCACCGCAAAAGCGGCGCTGACTGACGATCTTGTTGGAAAATCAGCGTATGAGCGAACGAACCGGGGTACGTGCAACGGGGTCGCGCTACGCTGCCACCGCTGCGGTCACCTTTTTCGCTGCGTCGGTCAGATCGGTCGCTGTCTGCATGGTGGGAATGTCGCGTCTGGCTTCATTAAGAATCCTTCGCGCTTCTTCCACGTTCGTGCCTTCCAGGCGCACCACCAGCGGCACTTTGAAGCCGACTTCTTTCGCTGCCGCCGTAATGGCGCGTGCAATTTTGTCGCACTGCATGATGCCGCCGAAGATGTTCACCAGCACGCCCTGCACGCGCGCATCGCTGAGGATGATGCGGAAGGCTTCGGTGACCGCCTCTTCGCTCGCGCTTCCGCCCACATCGAGGAAGTTCGCCGGCTCGCCGCCGTGGAGTTTGATGATGTCCATCGTGCTCATCGCCAGCCCCGCGCCGTTCACGAGGCAGCCGATGTTGCCGTCCAATGCCACATAACTCAAGCCGAACGCGTTGGCCCGCAGTTCAGCGGGGTTTTCTTCGGTCGGATCGAACATATCCGCGATCTTCTTGTGGCGGAACAGCGCGTTGTCATCGAAATTGAACTTGGCGTCAATGGCAAGCACCTCGCCATCGGGGTGCTTATCCGTGGGCGGCGTCACCACCAGCGGGTTGATCTCCGCCAGCGATGCATCGGTGTCGAGAAACAGCTTTGCCAGGCGCATCATCACGTTGACCGCCTGATTCACCTGCTTGCCCTGAAAGCCCAGCGCAAAGGCCATATCGCGGGCCTGATAGGGCATCAGCCCAAGCAGCGGATGCAACTGCACCTTCTTGATCGCTTCGGGGTTGCGCTCCGCAACCGTTTCAATTTCCACGCCGCCTTCAGCCGAGGCGATCAGCGTGTTGGTGTTGTTGGCCCGATCGACGGTGATGGCCAGGTAATACTCCTTGGCGATGTCCACCGCTGATGCTACCAGCAGCCGCTTGACCTCCAGGCCTTCCGGACCGGTCTGCGGCGAGACCATGCGATTGCTGAGCATGAACTTCGCTGCTTCACGGGCCTCCTCAGCGGACTTCACCAGCTTCACGAACCCTGCCTTGCCGCGACCGCCCGCATGCACCTGCGCCTTGATGACCACCTGTGTACCACCGTTGGCAAAAATGGCCTTGGCTGCCGCCTCCGCGTCATCGACGCTCTGGACCATGCGGCCGGGAGGAACGGGAACGCCGGCTTCCGCCAGCAACTCGCGAGCTTGGTATTCGTGGACTTTCATCGAAATTCGGATTCCTTGAGATTCAGGCAGCAGCCGGTCGAACCACAGGTAAATAGAGGAAAACGTGGGAGGGAAAGGATAGCACAGATGGGGCCGGGCGTGAGCACGGGCACACAACAAAACAAGACAAGGTGGTGCAGATTCGGGGTGGGTGTGTTGCGCGGGGGCGGGGATGTGCGGGGGGATGCGCAAGGGGAATCCGGGTCTTCCCTTCGGTCAGACCCGGCGTTGGCCAGCCAGGCTCGCGTTGG
>CAZNPU010000004.1:23623-68065 GCA_964575335.1 uncultured Isosphaeraceae bacterium
AATCCGGGTCTTCCCTTCGGTCAGACCCGGCGTTGGCCAGCCAGGCTCGCGTTGGGGGCTTTGCTTGGTTGGTTCAGTTCACATGCGTCGATATTGATCGATGATCTGCTTGACGCGGTATGGACTGGGGATGCACTTCATGTGGATTTCGACCAGGCCTTCTTCGGAGCCGCCCGCTGCGTCGATGGAAATGTCGCCCACGCCGAGGATTCGCTGCAGGACGTTCTGTTCGATCTTCACGTTGCGGATGTGATTGTGCAGCACTTCGGAAGTGCGGCGCATGACGATGCCTTCCTGAAGAATGCTGCGTTTGTTGGTGATGGTGAGCTTGATCCACCGATGCGGCGCAATCCACCAGCCAAACCACCACAACGCCCCCACGACCGCTATGCCCAAGCCCAACCAGCGAAGCCACTGGTATGCCGGTTCCGCAGCCAGGCCGTAAATCCCCACCCCCACCCCGCTGAGAAACAGCAGCACCATGAGCGAATACAGAAATGGGCGACCGCGGAACATGGCAGTGCGAACAACGACCAGCGGACGCTCGCTGGCGACGCTGCTGGCAGCATCACGATCGGATGCTGACGACGATTCGCCTGCTTCAGCCCGTGCCGGATCAGCATTATTCGCCGTACTGGGCGCATGCGGCTGATTAACCGGCCCCGTTGTTTCCACCCGCGATATGATCCGATTCACATCGCCGCAATAGGGGCATGCGACCTTTTCGCCAGCCGCATCGTCATCGACTTGAAACAGCTTTTCGCAGTTGTCGCATTCGTGCGTAATCACAGGCGTGCTCCGTTGGCAGCATATGCGTCGTGACAGATAATGGCCCAGCCGCCCAAACACTGTAACACGTTGCATGCACACCTGGGCAGCACGTGCAGTCAGCGTAAGCCGCTTCAGTCCGGCTGAAGCTTCTGGCTGAACTTTCTGAATGCTTGGTGGGTATGCTTGTCAGTCAGTTTCGCGCTGATGCGGTATCCTGCGCAATCGGCGACCCCATGTGCAACCAGCTGGGCGGCCTTCCCAATAACCGGAACTGGATCGTCCCCCAAGATTGAAACAGGAGACCGCTTTGAGAACTGCGCTCATCATCCTGCTTGCGTTGGTTGTGGTGGTGATAGCTGGCACTCTGCTGGCCGGTCCGCAGTTGCGCGATGCCCTGCAATCGCTTGCACCCAAACCGCAGCCGACGAAAGTGCGCCTCCAGACGGTTGAGGTCGGCCGATTGACCGAAACCGTCAAAGCCCCGGGACGCATCGAACCCAAAACGAAGGTGGATATCTCTGCTGAGATCGCAGCGCGAATCGAGCAGTTGCCGTTTCGCGAAGGGCAAACCGTTCGTCGCGGGGACGTGATCGTGCGGCTGGACGATCGCGATCTCAAAGCGGCGCTCGCTGCAGCCAAAGCGCGTCGCGACAGCGAGGAATATCGACTGCGATCCGATCGCGCCCGCCTGGCCGGCTCGCTCAGCTCGCTGGAAAACGCCAAACGCAATCTGGAGCGCAACTTGGCGCTGTTCAACACCGGCGACCTGTCCAGAAAAGAACTTGACGACGCCCAGCAACTGGTTGATGAACTGCAGGCACAGGTTGACGCTGCAAAGTATTCCATTTCCGTCATCGAAAGCCTGCTGGCCAGCGCCAATGCGGAAATCGATCGCGCAGAGCAAACGCTGGCGAAAACCATCATTCAGGCGCCGATGGACGGGGTGATCACCGCATTAAACGCTGAGGTTGGCGAAGTTGTGCTCATGGGCACAATGAACAACCCCGGCACGGTCATCATGACAATCGCAGACCTCTCACGCATGATCCTGAAAGCGGAAGTGTCCGAAAGCGACATCGCCCGCGTGCAGGAAGGCCAGAAGGCCCGCATTCACATCAACGCCTATCGCGATCAGGTTTTCAGCGGCACCGTCACCGAGATTGCTCTGCAGCGCACCGACAAACCCGACGGCACGGGGTATTTCGAAACTGAAGTGGAAATCGACCTGCGCGGCCAGCGCATTCTGTCGGGCCTTATGGCCAACGTCGACATCGAAATCGCCACACATGAGGGATTGGTTGTCGAAAGTCAGGCGATTGTCGATCGACTGGTTGAAGATTTGCCCGCCGACGTCGTGCGCGACAACCCATTGGTGGATTCGCGCAAGCGCGCCACAACGGTGGTGTATCAGCTTCTCAACGGAAAAGCTGTCTGCACACCGGTGCGGCGCGGCCCCAGCGACGATACGCACAGCATTGTCGAAGCGGGGCTTGATGCGGGCAGCATGGTGGTGATCGGCCCGTTCAAGGTGCTGGAATCGATCAAGCATAACGACTTGATTATCGACGAGCGCGACGTGCCAGCATCCGGCGGAGAAAGTGATTCTTCACTGGCTGAGAGCAACAACCAGCGGTCAGGCGTTCGGATTCGAGTGGGCCGATGATCATTCGCACACAGGGCTTGAAGAAGGAGTATCGCGTCGGCGTGGAAACCGTTCACGCGCTGCGCGGCATTGATCTTGCAATCGAGCGGAATGAATTCGTCGCCATCATGGGGTCTTCTGGCTCCGGCAAGAGCACGCTGATGAACATCCTCGGCTGTCTTGATCATCCCACCGAGGGCCGGTACTGGCTGAACAACCGCGACACCAGTCGCATGAGTGCGCGTGAACTGGCGCATGTGCGTAATTGCGACATCGGATTTGTGTTTCAGTCCTTTGAGCTGTTGCCGCGCATGAGCGCATTGAAGAACGTGGAGCTGCCGCTGATCTACGCACGGGGCGGCTGGGGCTCGCGACGCCGCAAAGCCAAAGCAGCGCTTGAACGTGTCGGGCTGGCCAATCGCATGACACACAAGCCCAATCAACTCTCCGGCGGCCAGAAACAGCGCGTGGCGATCGCGCGGGCGATTCTGAACAACCCCGCCATCCTGCTTGCTGACGAACCGACCGGCAATCTCGATACCGCCACCAGCCGCGACATCATGCAACTGTTCGAGCAGCTTCACCGCGAAGGGCAGACCATCATCATCGTCACGCACGAGGACGACATCGCCAGCTATTGTCATCGCGTTATTCGCCTCTCCGACGGCATGATTGCATCGGACGTCCGCACCAAGCCTGCGGCGAACACTTCATCGGTTGCATGATGTTTTACATGAAGTTGTGAACATGCGGACGGTTGAATGCCTGAAACACTCATCGATCAACAAAGTTGTTTATGACCTTATAACAGTTCAATCCGCTGCACTTTCAATCATGACCTGATCGTTATTTACGCTGGTTGTGTGATCCCCATCACTGCGGTTTGTCCCGGCACGCACACTGATGCTCAACCCCTTTTTTTACATTCAGGCCATTTTGCTGGCGTTCACCCAGATCTGGCTGAACAAGACGCGGTCATTTCTGACTGCGCTGGGGATTATCATCGGCGTAGCGTCCGTGACCAGTGTCATCGCTGCGCTCTCGGGTCTGAAGACCACGGTACTCACGCAGTTTGAGGAAATCGGCGCAAGCAAAATGTTCATTGTGCCCAACCGGCCCGACAATGCGCCGCGCAACTTATACCCAATCGAAAAAATTCGCCTGACAACCGAAGAACTCCACGCCATCAGCCGCGATTGCCCGTCGATCCGCCGCTTGACGCCCAGCACCACCTTCGGCGCGACGATTCAGCACGGGGATCAGGTGCGGCGCGGCGTCACGGTCACGGGTATCTGGCCCGATTGGCATAGCGTGGAGCACCGTGCCGTGATTGCGGGCCGGCCGTTTTTCAGCATCGATGAAGAAAACGCCCGCCAGGTCTGCCTTGTCAATGAAGCAGCCATCCGTGAATTGCACCTGGACACCGACCCCAGCGGTCAGTACCTGCTGGTGAACGATCGGCGGTTCCAGATTGTCGGCGTTGTGGAAACGCGCGAACCGGGATTCTTCGGCGGCGAAACGTCCAGCGAGATTTTCATTCCCTTTTCAACCGCAGCACGACTTCAGGATCGCAACTTTATATTCATCATTCTGGCGCAGATTGTTTCGCCCGAGGCAGCGGACGAGGCCAAGGCGGAAGTAACCTTCCTTCTGCGAAAAATGCGCGGCCTGGGTCCCGGCGAACCGAACACATTTGTTGCGCAACCGATCGACCAGTTCATCGACCAATTCAAGGCGCTGGCAGCAGGCATCACCGGCATTGCAGGCGGCATCGTGGGCATCAGTCTGCTCGTGGGCGGCATCGGCATCATGAACATCATGCTCGTGTCGGTTTCGGAACGCACGCGCGAAATCGGTCTGCGCAAGGCTGTCGGCGCAACCCCCGCCGCCATCCTGATGCAGTTTCTTCTCGAAGCGGTGACGCTCTGCTTCGTGGGCGGGTTGATCGGCGTCCTGATCGGCGAGGCGTTTGCCTTGGGCATCAGCAATATCCCCGGCGTTGAATTGCAGGCCTCGGTGCCATGGTGGGCGGTGGTTATGTCGTTTGGCTTCAGCGCCTTTGTGGGCGTGGTGTTCGGCATGTTTCCCGCCATCAAGGCGGCTCGACTCGATCCCATCGATGCGCTGCGCCATGAATGACCGCTGCAGATGCATCGATTGCTGTTTCGCTGCGCTCAGCCCCGAAGGCTGCTGCGACTGCGGCATACGAACTGGCCATTTCTCTGCAGATTATGCAACGCACCAGCCCAATGCCCGAAGAATGCATTGCTGCTGCGCGTTGCGTCGATACATTCAATCGCTCACGTTTTCACGATTGCTCACGATATGACCGTTTCGCTCACTTCGTTTTTCATCCGTACATTTCGCTGCTGGCGCTGCGGTCTTCGTTGCGGTTTGGCGCTAGCCATGCTCGTTGTCCTTGCGCTGGGCGCGGGATGCGACAGCCCTTTTCGACAAAAGGATTATCTCGGTCGAGTGATTCCGCGTGAGCAATTCCAGGAAATTGACACTGTCGATTTCGCAAAGCAGTCACGCCGAGCGCCGGTCACGATTGACGAGGCAATTGAGAGCATCACCACAGATATCGTCGCTCCCCCACCGCCGCCTGCGGTCATGGAAGTTTCGCTCGCTGATGTGCGTGCCGCTGCGCTGCAGAACAATTTGGATTTGCAGGTTGAACTTTTCAATCCCGCCATCGCTGCTGAAGATATCACGGCAGAGGAAGCGGCGTTCGAATCGGTTTTCTTTGCATCAGCGCGGCGGAGCGTCGTCGATTCACCCACCGCCCTTGGCACCGAAGGCACGCAGTCAACGTTCGATTCCTTTGATGTCGGCGTAAACATTCCATTGCGTACCGGCGGCAGTGCACGAGTGTCGCTGCCCTTCAGCGAGCTTGAAACCAACAACCCATTTGCGCTTCTGAATCCGTCGTACGACACGGCGCTGCGTTTTTCCATCAGTCAGCCGCTCTTGCGCAACGCAGGCGTCAACGTGAACACGCACTTTATCCGCGTGGCGCAATATCAGGAACAGATCGTCAGCACACGCACAAAGCTCGAAGCCATCCGGATTCTCGCCAATGCCGATCGAGCCTACTGGGCGCTGTACGCCGCTCGCCGCGAACTCGAAGTGCGGCAGCAGCAATATGAACTCGCTCTGGCACAGCTTGAAAGCGCACAGCGCCGCGTCCAGGCAGGCGATGCAGCACAAATCGAAGTCACCCGCGCGCAATCCGGCGTCGCAGCAAGCCTGGAAGGTATCATCATCGCTCACACCGCGGTTCGCAGAGCCCAGCGCGATCTCAAACGCATCATGAACCTGCCGAACCTTCCCATCGGCGGTGAAACCGAACTGTTCACCATCAGCGAGCCGAACCCGCTGGGGCTTGATCTGGATGCTGAAGAACTCGCTGCTTTCGCTGTAACCAACCGCATGGAGATGCTGGAACTGGAGCTGCAACTGGCGATCGACGCCAGCGCCATTGATTTCCAGCGCAATCAGAAGCTGCCGCTGGTCGTGCTCGATTACACCTACAGCATCAACGGCCTCGGCCGGTCATATCGCCCTGCATTCGATCAGATCGCAGACCGCTCATTCGAAGACTGGTCGCTCGGCGTGACGGCGGAGATTCCTCTCGGCAACGAGCTTGCCCGAGCGCGATACCACCAGGCTGTGCTGCGGCGGCTGCAGCGGCTGGCCACACGCGAACAGCGCATCGCGGCGATTCGACAGGAAGTCTTCGATGCGCTGGACCTGCTCGAGCAGAACTGGCAGCGCATTCTCGCAGCCCGGCAGGAAACGATTCTCGCGGCTCAAACCTATGAAGCTGAACGCCGGCAGTTTGAGCTGGGCCTGCGCACAAGCACCGATGTGCTCGACGCGGCAACACGGCTGGCGGATGCCCAATCGCGCGAGATCATCGCACTGGCTGACTATCAGATTTCGCTGGTTGATATCGCCTTCGCCACCGGCACGCTGCTGGGCCATTCCCGCGTGCGCTTCGAGCCATACAGCGAACCCATGCGCTGACATACACAACCAACGAACCCCGCGTGCATCCTAGGCAGCCCAGCAGTTGGTCAACCGCACATCGTCAGCCTACTGTTGAAGTGCATCGCATTGCATGCACAACTCTCGAACCTAAATCTGTCTGGAGGATTCCCATGGCCCAAACGCCTTCGACCATGCTTGCGCTTGGCACAACGGCGCCTGATTTCAGTCTGCCCGATGTTGTCACCGGCCGCACCGTTTCATTGAGCGATTTCGCTGACGCTCCCGCGCTTCTGGTGATGTTCATCTGCAATCACTGCCCGTTCGTCAAGCACGTCCGCCACGAGCTTGCTCAACTCGCACGCGACTATCAGAATCGCGGCGTAGCAATCGTAGCCATCAACGCCAACGACGCTCAGCAGTATCCTGATGACAGCCCGGAAAAAATGAAGCAGGAAGCCCAGGACGCCGGCTACAGCTTCCCCTACCTCTTCGATGAATCTCAGGAGGTCGCCAAGGCTTATCAGGCAGCCTGCACGCCCGACTTTTTCCTCTTCGATCGCAACCGCTCGCTCGTCTACCGCGGCCAGCTCGATGACAGTCGGCCGGGCAATAATATTCCCGTCACCGGCAAGGACCTCCGTGCCGCCCTCGATGCGGTGCTCGCCGGCAATCCGGTTCCAGGCGAGCAAAAGCCAAGCATCGGCTGCAACATCAAATGGAAACCGGGAAACGAACCTGCGTATCTCACCGCAACGACATAAACACACGCGCCACCGACACACAGCGCTGCGGATGTCACACGGCATCCGCAGCCATTACGCCTCCATCACATCCGCAGCCGACGGGCTGAATCACCTCTCCCCCATGCGGACATGCATAGATGAACATGCAGCGGTGGGCATGATCAATTGCCCACGGCGCGGTACCCTCTAATAAGTCATTATCGCGCGCTCCTGATCGTCTGCTTTACCGGCTCTCACTGCGGGTTTCAAACTCCATGCCTACAGCGCCCAGTGATCAGCAACGCCTGGAACAGCTTGTTCTGCAAGCGCGGCACCCGTGCGTTTTCATTCCCACGCACGAAGAGTCTTACGCGCTCGAACTGCTCCGCTGCGCTGCGGTGGGCCAGCACGAGCCGCTGTGGCTGTGGAGCGCGGTAAGGGGGCTGTATCCCGGGCTGTTTGAAGACGGGCGGCCGCTCAAAGACACGGAACATCCCGCCGCTGCGCTTTTTTATGCAGCGCAGCAACTTGAGCAGCCCTGCATCTGCGCGATGCTCGATTTGTGCGGCCATCTGTCAGACGAGCGCACGCTGCGCGCCTTGCGCGAAACCATCCAGCAGTTTCGCGACGCCGGCAGCACGCTTGTGCTGATCGACCACGAAGACAAGCTGCCAGCGGTCATCGCCAGCGAAGCTGTGCGCCTGGAGCTTTCGCTGCCCGATGAAACGGAACTGGAACGGATCATCCGCAGCACGCTGCGCCGGCTGAGCCGTGAACGTCATGTGCAGGCGAAGATTTCACGCCGCGATCTGCAAAGTTATATTCGCAACCTGCGCGGTCTTTCGCGCCGGCAGGCGGAGCAGGTCATCATCGATGCGGTTGCTGATGATCGCGTCTTTAACGCTGACGACATCAATCACGTGCTTGCGCATAAACGCCGCTACCTCCAACAGGGTGGCGTGCTTGAGTTCATCGAATCGCCCGTTGATCTGAGCGAAATCGGCGGGCTGGCCAACCTCAAAAGATGGCTCAAGTATCGACGCGATGCCCTGAATGATGAGGCGATCGACTTCGGCCTCAAGCCGCCTCGCGGCGTGCTGCTGCTGGGTGTGCAGGGCGCGGGCAAGAGCCTGTCCGCCAAGGCGATTGCAGCAGCGTGGCAGCGACCGCTGCTTCGGCTCGATCCCGGCGCGCTCTACGACCGCTTCATCGGCGAGTCGGAACGCCGCCTACGCGAAGCGCTGCGTCAGGCGGAAATGATGTCGCCGATCGTGCTGTGGATTGACGAAATTGAAAAGGGTTTCGCATCCGCTGCGTCACATTCGGTCGATGGCGGTCTGTCGCAGCGCATGTTCGGCACATTGCTGACGTGGATGCAGGATCACGAATCGCCGGTCTTTCTGGTCGCCACTGCGAACAACATTGACGCCCTGCCGCCGGAACTGCTGCGCAAGGGCCGATTCGATGAGATTTTCTTTGTCGATCTGCCCACCACGTCGGTGCGCAGGCAAATCTTCGCGATTCACCTTGCCAAGCGCAAACGCAACCCCGATGACTTTGATCTGGCTGCGCTGGCTGAGGCGTCCCAGGGCTACAGCGGCGCGGAAATTGAGCAGGCGGTGCTGGCCGGGCTGCACGAGGCTTTTGCGGAAAAACGCGACATCACCACCGAGAGCATTCTGGCGGTCCTGCGCAATTCGCCTCCCTTGTCGGTCACCGCTGCGGAGCGCATCGCTTTCCTGCGCCAGTGGGCAAAAGGCCGCTGCGTGCCGGCGGATTGATGAACATCAACGCTGCAAGCCTCGATCAATGCATGTACGAAACCGCAGACAATGCAGGGTGAGCGCGCAAAGCGATATGGGAACGTGCCGTCAAAAAGGCTGCTGCGTTTGCGGTCACCGCTGAATTTTCCTTACTGCACATGCACCACGATCCGCCGCGCGTGGCCTTGGGTGCGATGCTCCCACAGGTAGATGCCCTGCCATGTTCCCAGGGCGAGCCTGCCATCCACGACAGGGATGCTCAGCGAGGTGGCGGTGAGGATGGCTTTGATGTGCGAGGGCATATCGTCAGGCCCTTCGGCGGTGTGCGTATAGAGCGGGTCGTTTTCCGGCACAAGGTGGTTGAGCCAGCGCTCCAGGTCGCGCCGGGCGGAAGGGTCGGCATTTTCCTGAATGGTCAGGCTGGCTGAGGTGTGCTGGATGAACACCGTGCACAGCCCTTCGCGCACGCCCGCTTCGGCTACTACCGAGGCGATCTCGCTGGTGATTTCATGCAGCCCCTGGCCGCGGGATTGAATGGTCAGTCGTTTCAGCATGGCTCGGGCATTTTCGGGTCAAAGTCGGTTCAATCCGTCGGCATCAGGCAGCGTGGCCCGGTAATCGGATGCCGTCGGCCGACGGCGGGTGGAGTGACTGTGTGCGAAAGGCGTATTTGGGGATGGAAGTGGCAGGAAAACTGCTGACATGTTTCGTACACTCAAGGGCTATGGCCACGGACAAATCTGCTTCTTCCATTTCTGCAGTTGCTCTTTCTGCCGACCGGCCGGTTCGCCGCACACTTGAGCCGGCATGGACGGTGGATGATGCGCGAGAGTTGTATCAGATTCGCCGCTGGGGGAGCGGTTTTTTCGATATCAATGACGCCGGTCACGTGGCGGTGAAGCCGCACCGAACCCCCCAGCCGGAAATTGACTTGTACGAAGTCATTCAGGGGCTCAAGGAGCGAGGCATCAAGACGCCGGTGATCGTGGCCTTCAGCGACCTGCTGGCCCGGCGGCTGACTGATCTGTACCAGGCGTTTGCCTCGGCCATTGCTGAGCACGGCTACAAAGGCCGGTATCGCGGCGTGTATCCGATCAAGGTGAACCAGCAGCGACACATTGTGGAAGAAGTGCAGGCTGTGGGCCAGCAGTTCGGCTTCGGATTGGAAGTCGGCTCCAAGCCGGAATTGCTCGCAGTGATGGGCATGACCACTGAGACGCCGGACAGCCTGATTATCTGCAACGGCTTCAAGGAGGATCGTTACGTTGAGTTTGTCACCCTTGCTGCCAAGCTCGGGCGAACGATCATCCCGGTGATTGAGAACATTGAGGAGTTGCGGCTGATTCTCCGGGCGTCAGAGCAGTACCAGGTTCGGCCCCGCATCGGCGTGCGCGTGAATCTCAACGCCATGGGCGCAGGCCGCTGGCGACACTCCACCGGCGCCAAGGCCAAGTTCGGCTTGTCCATCTCCGAAGTGCTGGAGGTGTATTCGCTTTTGAAGCGGCAGAACATGTCCGACTGCCTTGAGCTGCTGCACTGCCACCTTGGAAGCCAGATTCATGACATTCGCCACGTGAATGCGGGCGTCAATGAACTCAGCCGCGTGTACGTGGAGCTCAAGCGTCTGGGCGCGGGGTTGAAATATCTGGATGTGGGCGGCGGCCTGGGTGTGGATTACGACGGCAGCCAGACGAACTTTGAGTTCTCCACCAACTACACGCTCGCTGAGTACGCCAGCAATGTCGTGTACCGCATCATGAGCGTGTGCGATGAGGCGGAGATCGAGCATCCGACGATCATCACCGAATCCGGCCGGGCGATGGTCGCCCACCAGAGCGTATTGGTCTTCAACGTGCTGGGCATGAACTCCACCGACCGCTTTGTGGTGCCGGAGGAGTTCGCCAAGATTGATCCGGACGATGAAGATACGCCCCGGCCGATCATCGATTTGCTCGACGCATACAACAACGTTTCAGAGCGTCGGCTGCTGGAATGCTACCACGATGCGCTGCAAGCCCGCGAAGAGGCGATGAGCCTGTTCAATCTCGGCCACATGAGCCTGCAGCACCGCAGCATGGTGGATCAGCTGTTCTGGGGCACGGCTGCACGAATTCGCGATAAGTGCCGCAATCTTGAATCGGTGCCCGAAGAACTGGCTGATCTTGAGACGACGCTGAGCGATACGTATTTCTGCAACCTGTCGATCTTCCAGTCGCTGCCGGATATCTGGGCGATCAACCAGATTTTCCCGGTGATGCCGATTCATCGACTGCACGAGCAGCCGACGCGTCATGGCATTCTGGCCGATGTCACCTGCGATTCCGACGGCAAGATCGATCGCTTTGTCGATCTGCGTGACATCAAGAAAACGCTGGAGCTGCACCCGGTTCGCCACGGCGACGAGTATTACCTTGCAGCCTTCCTTGTCGGCGCGTATCAGGAAACGCTGGGCGACCTGCACAATCTCTTTGGCGATACGCACGTGGTGTTCATTCGCCTGGATGAAAACGGCAAGTGGTGGATCAACCACATCGTGGAAGGCGATTCGGTGCGTGAAGTGCTCAGTTATGTGCAGTACGAGCCGGAGAAACTGCGACAGGATATCCGCCGCGAATGCGAACGGGCTGTGCGTGACAACCGCTTGAGCGTGGCCGAAGCGCAATCGCTGAGCAAGGCCTATGAAAACGGCCTGGCGGGATACACCTATCTGGAATAATGATCCGGTAGGCAACGCAAGAGCGTACAGCGCATATTTATTGCGTGTCGCTGTCGGCAGCGTGCTTCGATTATGCCGAATGTTTCACCATCATCGGCCTGTCTGGTCTGCGATGAGCACATCCAGCAGTTGCTGCTGGGCTTTCTCGTAGTTGTCCAGACTCTTGAGAAGGCTCTGCTCAAGTCGGCGGTAGGCTTCTTCATTGTGCGCAACGGCACTGCCGTGATTCTCCAGCACCCGCCGCACGGCTTCGGATGAGGCTTTCAGGTCAGCCGCTGCGACGGCAAAGGATCGGGTTGCCTCATACAGCAGTTCGTGCTCCAGTTCCGTTGCTGATGGGCGATACAGCAGTTTCCACGGGCTGCGTCTAGTTTCGATGGCGGCGAGCTTGAGTTGCTGGGCAGTGAGATTGGCGTTCGCAAGCGCTTCGCCGAGGTTGGTTGCCCACGTGCCGTAGTCCACACGCATGTCTTCAAGCACCGCCACGGCTGCTTCAACGCCCTGCTGACCGCTCTCGAGCACACGATGAAGTTTATCAAGCGTTTCAGCGTTGATGCGTTCGGTGGCCTGCTGCACGTTGCCCACAGTGGTTCGAATCGGCTCGCGGTTTTCCTTGATCACTTCGCGACCGTCCAGCAGCAGGCCGTGTCCATCAGCAATCGTAGCGTCGAGCTTGCTGGTCACGTCAGCCGCCCAGGTCATCACACGATGCATTGACTCCGACCACACCGGCCAGTCGCGCTCGCGCACATCGGCGACCAACGCCCGCATGTCTGAAGTTATCACGCTCCAATCCTCCAGAATTGGCGCAACGCGATGGTCGTATTCGTCGGGCATGCGGGCGAGAAAATCGCTGAACACCCTTGCGTTCTCCACCATTTCATCGGCCTTGGCGGCGTTTTCCGGCCCAAGCAGGTGGGCAAGCATGCCGACCGACGGTGTGCCGCGCAGCGGCTGCGATCCCGTTGCAAGGCCGGCCGCCGGTTCACCCACGTTGGGAATATCAAGCCACGCATCGGCGCCGATCAGCGGTGAAGAAATCAGAATGATCGCATCACGGTAGATGGCAATGCGGCGGTCGAGCGTGAAATCGACTGCAATTTCCCGAAACGCCTCGCCTTCTTTCAACTGCGGACGAATATCCGTCACGCGGCCCATCGACACGCCGCCCACGCGCACGTCAGAACCGGCCTTCAAATTGTTCACGCCCGAAGCGACATCGAATACAACCGTATATCGCTCCGTGCTGCGCGAAATCGCTTCCACCGCGTCGGTGAGCACAACAAGAATCGCAAGCCCAAGCAGCAGCGACACCGATACAAAGATGCCGGCACGGATATTGTTGCGGTGACGTTCAGACGGACTGCCCATGCGAGCGCTCCCAATCAGGTGCGTAGGTGATACCTGCTGCGCACAATTGCATCAAGCAATGCAGGTCCTGCCAGTACATCGACCAACTCCCCCTTGGATTTTGACTCAAACAATCCGGGTGGACTCCACTGCCGGACCGCTGGCGAAAGTCGGCGCGGCTTCGCCCAGCAGATCTTCAGCGTAATTGGTCTTGGCCTTGCGGCGGGTAATAGGGCCTTCCGCATCGCCTCGCAGGAATTGACGGATCAACTGCGCCGCCTCATCCAACTCGCCGATGCGCTCTGCGGGATGATCACGCAGCGTTTCAAAAGCCTGGCGTGTATCGACCATGAGCATGCGGCCTTTGTCAAGCATGGCCATGCGGTCAGCGATGCGAAACGCCGAATCCATTTCATGCGTCACCACCACGCTCGTGACGCCAAGCTTCTTTGAAAGATCGATGATGAGCTGATCGATCTCAGCGGAGGTGACCGGATCAAGCCCGGCTGACGGCTCGTCGTAAAAGAGAATCTTTGGATCAAGCGCCAAGGCCCGAGCCAGACCAGCCCGTTTCTTCATGCCGCCGGAAATCTGCGCGGGATATTTCTCAGCATGCTCGCGCAGGCCGACCATCTCCAGCTTGATCTTGACTTGAATGTCAATGATGGAGCGGGCAAGGGTGGAATGCTCCTGCAGCGGCAGCGCGACGTTTTCAGCAATGGTCATTGAATTGAACAGCGCGCCGGATTGAAACAGGATGCCGAACTTCTTGCGCACCTCGTTGAGTCCGTCCTCGTCAAGGGTGGCCAAATCCTGACCGAAAAGCTTGACTGTTCCTGCATCGGGCGTCAGCGATCCGATGAGATGTCGCAGCAGGGTTGACTTGCCCGAACCGGATCCGCCCATGATGACCATGGTTTCGCCCGGGTAGATGTCCAGATTCACGCCGTCCAGCACGATCTGATCGCCGAAACGCTTGACGAGATTGCTGACTTGAATCACCGGCTCAGGGTGCGTCATCGGTTCACTCCGTATCGAGTTCGTCGCCGACGGCATTCTGCGTTGTCACTGCATCTGCTGCTTCTTCAGCGTCCTGCGCTTCCTGCTCGAGCCATTGCTGTGCCTGCGGCGGGTAGTACACATCGCCCAATGCCGCGTCTCGCACTACAACAAAGCGAAAACGCGGATAGAGTCCATCAGCAAACAGTTCGATATCTACTTCGGCATCAACGGTCGCTCGGGTGAACTGCCACTCGTATGTGATGCGCATTGCGTCAGGAAACGTTGGCGAGTTGACCGCCAAGGCGCCTTCCTTCTGCTGCGATCCGACGAACCCGCCGTAGCGGCTTGTCAGTTCGCTGATAAACGCCCGCACTTCGCTGTCGGAAGCTGTTTTGCCTTCGCCGATAAAACCTTCCTTAAAGCCGGCTGCGTTTCCTGTCATTGCCTGGCGCAATTGTTCCTGCGGACCATACAGCAAGGGCGGGCGCACGTGACCGCCCCACCACCACATGAAAACGCCAAAGCCTGACATGCCTGCAAAGGCAAGAACGATGGCGGTCCACGCCAAACCCCGGCCGCGGATACCCGGGTTGGCATTCACGTCCACCAGCGCACGAATCGCCAGCAGCACACCGACCAAGGCAATCGGTGGACACAGCGCCAAACTGCACAGCAATGCGGCAATGGCCCAGCCGCTGGTGCGCCGCGCCGGCGCTGTTGTTGAAGACGGCATGGCTGCTGTCGTCGAGAACTCCGACGATTGTTCTGAATCATGCGCCATTGTCGGTCGCATCCGCTTCAGTGCCAGCCTCAGCAGGCGATGAGGCACCGTCGTTCGACGAATCGCTCGACGATGGAGATGAGGATGACGGTTGCGGTGATGGTGACGGTGACGGCGGCGCAGCAGTCGATGATGGCGGATAGGTGAGATCGCCGAGCCTGGGATCCAGCACTGTCAGATACGTCGGCTTGACGGACAGCGTTCCGGTCTGCGGATCGGCCATCAGTATCTCCGCCTCGGCGTTCACTTGCGCACGATCGAATATCAGTTGATACGGCAGAGTCAATACGGTTTGCCCCATGGGTGTGCCCGACATGCTCGCTTGATCCAGCCGTGCCGATTGAAACTCGCCATACCGGTTGCGCAATTCTTCAATGAAGGCTTGAGCCTCGGCATTACTTGCCGTCGCGCCAGCGCTGCTATGGAAGCTCGCCCTGAACCCACTGATGTCGCCAGCAAACCCCGCCCGCAGAGCCGGCTCGGGTCCGCGAATTATGGGTTCAACGACATTCTGCTGGTACCACCTCCAGGTGACAAACTGGCCAGCGGTAAACAGCACCCCCAGCACAATCGCGGTGAGAGCCATGCCTTTGCCCCGCTGCATTGGATTGTTGCCGATCATCACAATCGCCACCGCACCAAGCACAATTCCCAGAATCGTGGTGAGCGGGCAGCAGAAAACAAGACTGCAGATAAGCGCTGCAATCGCTATGCCGCTGGTGCGTGGCGTTTCAGTCATTGAGGGCGCAAAAGAGGATTCGTCATACGCACCTGGATATTGTGACATGGGCAATTCTCCTCAGCGGTCAGCATAGTACGGACACTTGGCAATCCCCGCCAATTGGTCAGCGCATCAATTCGGCATCTGACTCATATCTGAAGCCGGCGGCAGCATCAGATCGCCCTGCTGCGCATCGTCGATCCGCAAACTTCGTATTCGGAAAGTCGGCGTCACACTTGCCGTACCCGCAACCAGATTGAATCGCGCCGACCCGGTAAGCTGCCCGTTTTCAAAAACGAAAATGCCCGCAGCATCCATGCGCGGCGTCAGCAGCGAACCGCTGGTTACCGATGACGCAATCGTGAAGCGCTTCAAGGGGCCGTATCGGCTGTTGAGTTCACGCCCGAAAGCTTCGATCTCATCCGGTTGCAGCCGTTCTCCGGGCTGATTGCTCCAGGCCTGATTCGCAGCAGACACATCGCCGGAGACTGCAGCGTGAACGAACGCTTCGACCTGGCTGCTCATCGCTGCCTCATATGACTGGTGCATCGTTCGGGAAAAATCCCGGAGCACAAACATCGACAGAATCGTCATGCCGCTCCCGGCCAGCACAGCAGCCCGGGCCATGCGACGCCCGCCGACTCGTCCGTCCGCAAGGTCTATTCGCCGCAGCGCAGCCAGTCCCAGCACAATCCCCACCACGTTGACAAGCGGACAGCACGGCATCAAGGCCAGCACTAATGACACCACCGCCAGCGGCGAGGTGCGTACAGCAGGCCCAGGCGGCGACGTACGTGATGATGGTTGCTCGGGTGTGTGTGCCATGCGATGGTTCAGATTCAATCCACCAGTGTAGCGACGGACTGAAATCTGGAGCGGTAACGATGGCGCTATCTCATGGCACTTCGCGCTGTTCCGTCGCTTGCCGCCAGCAAACGCGATTGTCCGATCAATGTTTCATCAGCCATTTGCGCGTTCGCGTACACTATCGCCATGCTGCCTGATCTCGCCTCCAAACGTGTCACTGTCATGGGGTTGGGACAGTTCGGCGGTGGAACGGGCGTGACGCGCTGGCTTGCGGCTCAGGGCGCTGATGTCCTCGTGACCGATCTGCAGAATGCTGACACACTGCAGGCGTCCATCACAGAGCTTCAGCCGCTCATCGACAGCGGCGCAGTTACGCTTCGCCTTGGCGAACACAATGTTTCCGACTTCACCACATGCGATCTTGTCATCGCCAACCCCGCGGTGCCCAAGCCGTGGGAGAATCGTTTTCTCCGCAGCGCATCGGCAGCAGGCACGCCAATTACCACCGAAATTCGGCTGCTTGTTGAACGGCTCAATCGCCAGCGCGTCATCGGCGTCACCGGCAGCGCAGGAAAGTCAACCACTACCGCCATGGTGCATCACCTGCTGCGCAAAGCAGGGGTTCGCTCGCACCTTGGCGGCAACATCGGCGGCAGCCTGCTCCTGCAACTTGATCAGATCGCGCCTGATGACTGGATTGCGCTTGAACTGTCCAGCGCGATGCTGTACTGGCTGGGCAACGGCGTGGGCAATCCCGCAGCGACAGGCTGGTCGCCGCACATTGCCGTAGTGACGAACATCTCGCCGAACCACATTGACTGGCACGGCACATTTGAACATTACAAGCAGTCGAAGCAGAACATTCTTGCGTATCAAACTGCAGACGATTTTCGCATTACTGCCGAATCAATCAATCTCGACGCTTCACTCGAAATATCACTGAAGATTCCCGGCCGCCACAATCTGCGTAACGCGCACATGGCCATTCTGGCGGTTCATCGCGCCATTGGCATTGCCCCGCGCGACGCCGCTGCGCTACTTGCGGATTTCTCCGGTCTGCCGCATCGTCTGCAACTGGTCAGCGAGCGCGGCCACATGCGCTTCTACAACGACTCCAAATCCACCACGCCCGAAGCGACGGTTCTGGCGGTGGAAGCATTTGAGGATCCCGCCAAAATCCACCTGATCGCTGGCGGATACGACAAAGGCAGCAACCTCACGCCCATCGCCAGGCTCAGCAATCGCATTGCCGGCCTGTACACCATCGGCGCCACCGGCAGCACGCTCGCTGCGAATGCAAATGCACACGCTTGCGGTTTCGCACGCTACTGCGAAACACTCGACGCCGCTGCAGCTCTCGCGCTGCAGCGCATGAAGCCCGGCGACATTCTTCTGCTCAGCCCCGGCTGCGCAAGCTGGGACCAATTCACCAATTTTGAACAGCGCGGCGAACGCTTTATACAGCTCATCACCCAATATTCCCACGCCCCAACGATGAACGCCTGACCGCTTCGCTTATTCGTACCCCATCTCCATCAGGTCATCTTCATCCAAGCCAAAGTGATGACCAAGCTCGTGCAGGATTGTGATGCGGATCTCTTCGGCAATTGCGTTTTCACCACCGATGGTTTCGCCATCGTCATCAACCACTTCCTCCCAGCCGCCGGCCTGCAGCACGATGCCTTCGCGGAAAATCTGAATGCAATCCGGTGTTCGGGCGTGATCTTCAACGGAGCGTTCCGTAATCGGCGTGCCCGTGTACAAGCCGCAGAGCGTGTCGTCGAGCGGATCAAGCCCCATTTCATCCAGCAATTCAGGTGATGGCCGATCTTCAACAATCAGAGGCGCTTCATCAAATAAATGGCGCACGTGGTCGGGCAGATTATGCAGCACCTCTTCAAGCAGTTGATCGAAGCGATCTCGTTCCGCATCGGTCATGGCACGTTCACCTGGCCAATCAACTCGGTGATTGACTTGCATCCCTGCCGTAACGTCCATTGCTCAAGCCCGCGCGCCACTTTGCGCGGCAAGGTGGGGTCGACGAAAAGCGCGGTCCCCATGCCCACCGCCGTTGCGCCTGCGAGGATGAACTCTGCTGCATCTTCCCACGTCATCACACCGCCCAGCCCAATGATCGGTACGCCCGCATCGCGCGTCGCCCTGCGATACACCTCGTACACCATCCGTACTGCGATCGGGTGCACCGCTGGGCCACTGAGCCCCCCGCTGCCCCGACTCAACCGCGGCGTGCGAGTTTCAACATCAATCGCCATCGCCGTCACGGTGTTGATCAACGTCAACGCATCGGCCCCGGCTTCAATCGCTGCCTGCGCCATGCTCACGACATCGCCGACGTTGGGAGAAAGTTTGACGATCAACTTTGTTGATCGCAGTACAGGTCGGACTTCCGCAAGCAGCTCTCGCAATTTCTGCGGATGCTCGCCAAATTGCAGTCCGTCGGCTGTGTTCGGGCACGAGACATTCAGCTCGACGGCCGGCAACTGACCCGACTGATCAAATGCCGCAGCCACTGCGACGTAATCGTCAATGCTGTGGCCGGCAATCGATCCGATCACCACGGTGTTCACGCGGCTGACGGCAGGCAGTTTCTCCCGCACAAATCGCTCCAGCCCGACGTTCGCCAGACCGATCGCGTTGAGCATCGCTGAGCTGCGAGGAAGATCGATCATCCGCCAGGGCGGGTTGCCTTCGCGGGCTTCCCGTGTGATGGATTTGGTCACGATGGCCCCAACGCACGCCGGGTCGAGTACATCAGCCAATTCTTCCACATAGCCGCACGTCCCTGCCGCCATCACCAAAGGATTGCGCAGTTCAACGCCAGCAAGATCAACAGCCATGGACGGACGAGTGGACATAGGGGGGATATCGTAGGACAGATCGCAAGTTCATGACTGCAACACAGCCGCGCTGCGGTTGCTGCCAATTCATGAAACGAGCTACGCAAAGCAATCGCTTCATGGCTGACGCGATTGACCGGGCATGCAACACCTCTGCTGTTGGCATCGCAATGACCAACCCACTGCCAGCAGCCGCCCCTTTCAACAGCATCAACAATTCAACTGTTATACATCATCAAGCCCGCCCCAACCGCCATGACCAGGCCGAGCGCGCCGAGCACGATTTTCGCGGTCTTATAATGCTGTTTTTTGAGCAGCCAGCCCGCTAACGCCCCCACCGCCGCAGCCGGTGGAACCGTCAGCACCCCCCAGAAGGCTGCCGCGATAGGCCAGAGGTTTGATCCCGCTGCGATCGGCACTGCCAGGCATGCTGCCATGACGATGCCGCTGCAGATATTCAGTCCGAAAATCGGCAGCGGCACACCGCCATCTCGGCCGGCGGATGATGACATCGGGCCTTGTGTTGTCGGCGGCGCGTTGAACATGGCCATTGGACATCCTTTGCATATCCACAGCCCTGCGATTTTATCGACGATCATTCAACCGCGGTTCAATCAATTGTCGCTCGCTCCTTGGGATCGCATCGTCAGGCTTGCATAATGCTGGTTCCAGCCAAGACCGGGGCAATGAGCGTTTATATCACCCGTCCCGCTTCTTCCTGAAACTCTTTGTTGATTGTGATGGCAGCCGCTGCGCCTTCTGCCGCAGCCACGACGACAAATTCCACATCACGCGAGGCGTCGCCGCAGAGATATAAGCCCGGTACGCAGGTGCGAGCACGCGAATCAACCACTACGCCGCCTTTCTTGTCAAACTCACAGCCGAGTTGTGCCGCCAGATCGGATTTCTGCCGCTGACCGGTATTGAAGAACAGCGCATCGCGCTCAAGGTGAGAACCATCTTCAAATACCACCCGCTGAAGCATGCCGTCACAGCCTTCGAGACGGGCAATTTTCTGCTGATACACCGGCAGTTGCTGCGATTCAATCACAGCGCGGTACTGGCCCTGCCATCCTCTTGTACCGTTTGTCAACACAACAACATCATCGCTCCAGTTGCGCAGCAGCAGTGCGAGGCCCAGGCCGGGTTTGCCGTGACCATAAGCGGCAAGCCGTCGATCGCGCCATTCCCAGCCGTCACAGTACGGGCAATGGTGAACACTTTTTCCATACAGATCAGTCAGCCCCTCCACGCGCGGCAGTTGATCGCGCATGCCCGTGGCGAGCAGGAGCTTGCGGCTTTGAAAAACATTGCCGTCATGCAGATACAGTTCAAAACCATGCTCCACACGCCTGGCGTCAATGACTTCGCCCTGCCGAAATTCCACGCCGTAGCGAACAAGTTCAGCACGCCCCAGTTTGAGCAGCTCACCGGGACTGATCCCATCGCGCGAAAGATAGCCGTGCAAGGCGCGGGCGTGCATATTGCGAGGCCGACCATGATCGCACACCAGCACGCGCCGCCGCGCCCGGCCAAGCATCAGCGCCGCGCTGAGTCCCGCAGGTCCGCCGCCAACGATGATGACATCGTACATTGGAGAAACATAGCTGAAGCGGCCCATAGTCAGCTCATCGGAATCCGTAGTATTCCGTCGCGCCCCGCCACGATGCGAGCCAAATTTTCGGATGTGGCCAGCGTCGACGAAGCAACTCCACGGCATGCTCTTTACGCTGTTTTCACATCAGCAATGGAAGCACGCGATTCACCGAGGGCTTGTCGCTTTGATGATGCTTGTTCCGCTCGGGCCGGTAACCCTGTAGACGTTCGCACCGCCGTTGGGAGAACGGTACAGCGTCTGCGTGGTGTATGTGGCTGTCCGCTAGTTGCTCGCAGGCGTAACCTGCGTGTGACTGGTATATGTCGGGGCGGAATCAAGCTGCCTGATGGTGCAGCCGCCCAGCAGCAGAACCGCCAGCAATAAAGTCCCCACAATGTTCATCAGAGCAGGCAAGTGACAGGCTGCTTTCATATGTCTGCATGTCATGACTGATCCTCCACAAATAGGATGTGGCAGCCGGGCGACTCGCCCCCAACCGAAACGATCTCTGAACCGTTGCAGCCACAGCACAACTCTGGCTTAAATTCCAGTGACGGCTTCGTCGCTCCGCTCCACCACTCTTGCACCTCACTCAGTTCATTCTGTCGTGCTGATCCACCCGCCGCAGATCACTGCATCGCCGTCATAACAGACTACCGCCTGCCCCGCTGCAACTCCATACTGCGGCTGGGCAAAACGCACCTGCAATTCATCTGCACCGGTGCGGCACACCTCCGCCTCAACCGGCGGCGAGTTGTACCGGAACTTCGCCGTGCATGGCAGGGCGACACCAATCGGCGGCTCATCAATCAGCCAGTTCGTCTCCCGCGCGGTGACTTCATGCACGCGCAGCTCTTCCTTTTCGCCAACGGTGATGGTGTTTGCAGCAGGATCCTTGCTCACAACATAAATGGGATACCCAAGCGCAACACCCACGCCCTTTCGCTGGCCGATGGTGAAGTGCTGATGTCCCGGATGCTCGCCGATTTCACGGCCGTCACGATCGAGAATGCGGCCTGGCCGAATGCTGCCCGGCGCCCGCTGTTCGACAAGGCTGGCATAGTCGTTGTCGGGCACGAAGCAGATTTCCTGCGAATCGGGCTTGTTGAACACCGGCAGGCCGAACTCGCGCGCCAGCTCGCGCACGCGCGACTTCTGCAAGTCGCCGATGGGCAGGAGCATTTCCGCCAGACGCTCGCGCGGTGCGCCAAAGAGCACATAGGACTGATCCTTGGTGTGATCGACACCGCGAAGCAGGCGGTATGACGCTGAGGCATCCGCACCGTTCCGAAGAGCAACGCCATTTCTTGGCTGGTTCGAGGACGAATCATCGACACGCTGAATGCGCGCATAATGCCCCGAGGCGACGAACTGAGCGTCGATCTGCTGCGCATAAGCGTGCAGCTTGCCGAACTTCAGCCAGTCGTTGCATCGCACACAGGGGTTGGGTGTGCGGCCGGCGTTATATTCGCTCACGAAATAATCAATGATGCGGCCGAAGTCTTTCTTGAAGTTGACCACATAAAACGGGATGCCCAACTGGGCTGCCACCAGACGGGCATCGGCAGCGTCATTGATCGAGCAGCAGCCCTGGTGGCCGATTCTGAGCTTGCGCGGGTTGCACGCGCCTGCGCTGCCGGCCTCGGCGCAGCCGTCCTGCTCGTCAGCCGCGGGGTCCATCAGTTCATCAAAGGTCTCGCCCGGCGAGCCCAGCCGCATGAAGCAGCCCACCACGTCATAGCCTTCGCGCAGCAACAGCGCAGCAGCGACGGAGCTGTCCACGCCGCCGGACATGGCCACTAGCACTTTGGACTTGCGAGCAGGCATACGGTTAATGGTAGCGCTGCTGCCTGAAGCGAGGACAGCATGAGCGGGTCATTCACATCTGATGACTGCGCGCTGTGCGATGGTCGTGGTACGATCGCGCCCATGCTCGTGTACGCAGGCATTGATGAAGCCGGCTATGGTCCAATGCTCGGGCCGCTGTGTGTGGCGTGCAGCGTGTTCACTATCGCCGATCACGACCCCGATACCGCCGGGCCGTGCGATTTATGGAAGCGGCTCAACAAGGCGATTTGTCGCCAAAAGAGCGATTCGCGGCGTCGAATCGCGGTTGATGACTCAAAAAAGCTCAAGCTGGCCAACGACAGCAAGGCGCATCCGCTGCGATACCTTGAACGGGCGATCCTGGCGTTTCATACCGCTGCGACCGAATCGTGCCCGACATGCGATGACCAACTGCTGCGGGACCTGCAGACGACCATCGCGCCGATGCCGTGGTATGACTCCAGCACTCCCCTGCCGGTGGGCCAGACCGCAGATGAGGTGCGCATCGCTGCCAGCCGGTTGCGCAAGGCGATGATGGAGCAGCGCATCACGTGCGAGCTGCTGCGATGCGAGGCGATTGATGTCGAAGCGTTCAACCGCCAGGCTGAGCTGGTTGGTTCAAAATCGACCATCAATTTTGGCGCAGTCATGCGGCTGGCAGACGCGGTGTGGAACACCTGGCCGGCTGCGCACCCGCGCATTGTTGTCGATCGCCAGGGCGGACGGAGGAGATACCTTGACGAGCTGCTGCTAGCCTACCCCGATGCCAAGGTGCAGATTCTTGCTGAATCTGACACGCTCAGCCGCTACCGGCTTGAGCGAAACGGCTCGCTGCTGACGATCAGCTTCGCGGTGGAGGCTGAGGCCAAGCACCTGCCGGTGGCGCTGGCCTCGATGACCGCCAAGTACGTTCGCGAACTGTTCATGATCCGGCTGAACCGATACTTTCGGTCGCACATGCCGGAATTGAAGCCCACAGCGGGATATACCGAGGATGCCCGGCGTTATTTGGCGGAAATTGAGCCCTTGATTGCGAATCTTGCCGTCAATCCAGAGGCCCTGGTGCGCAGGCTGTGAAATGAGCAAGAATTTAGATTAAACCTGATCCATTGTTGTGTTGACATGGATACTCAATCCGGTAGACTACTGTGTTCGTTTATTTATCCGGTCCGGCGATCATTTTGCCTCATTCTGCGGGCAGGTATCGCTGGCGGATGAATGGCAAGATTCGGAGCAACCTCACCGCCTTGGGGCACTGAGGCGGGCAGCGGATAAAGGAGCATACCGTTGCCGAACGATGATGACGAGGAAGCCCGCTTGCGCTGAACGGTTCCCTGGCGTCGCCCGACGCCGACGGCCCGGCGCAACGGGCTGACAATGGGACCGACAATTGCCTGATCGCCGTTCGCAGGCGGCATGCCAGGTCAGGCAAGAGACTCCCGACAACACAACAGCATTCTCAGACCGTCAACGTCCGGCAGTTCTCGAACTTTGCCCGACAGCAGCGGTTTGATCGGTCAAACTATTTTTTCTCTTTTCTCGAATTTCGGATTCCCCAGCCCGGCCACGTTGCAATGCCACACCGCTCGTTGGCGGATCCAGGGGTATCACAGTAAGCGCCGTTCAGCACGGCAAGGAAGCATCAGCAATGGCAGTTGACCTTAGAAAAGTAAGAAACATCGGGATCTGTGCTCATATCGATGCCGGCAAGACGACGTGCAGCGAACGCATCCTCTATTACACCGGCAAAAGCTACAAGATGGGCGAGGTCCACGAAGGCACCGCAACCATGGACTTCCTTGTGGAAGAGCAGGAGCGCGGCATCACCATCCAGTCCGCCGCCACCACCTGCCCGTGGGAACGCAACGGTGTGGAGTACAAGATCAACCTCATCGACACGCCCGGCCACGTCGACTTCACCATTGAAGTCGAGCGTTCGCTGCGCGTGCTCGACGGCGCGATCGCGGTCTTCGACGGCAAGGAAGGCGTTGAGCCGCAGTCCGAAACCGTCTGGCGCCAGGCCGATCGCTACAAGGTTCCGCGCATCTGCTTCGTGAACAAGATGGACAAGATCGGCGCGAACTTCGAGTACTGCATCGAAACGATGAAGACCCGCCTCGGCGCCAACCCCATTGCTGTGCAGTATCCCATCGGCGCTTCCGAAACCTTCCAGGGCATCATCGACCTCATCGGCATGCGGGCGTACTACTTCGACGCCAGCGAGCTTGGCTCGAAAGTCGAAGAACGCGACATCCCCGACGACTTGAAGGAAACCGCCGAACTGTGGCGGCACGAACTGGTCGAGAAAGCCGTGGAGCTCGACGACGCTCTCATGGAGAAGTATCTCGAAGACGAGCACTCAATCACCCCTGATGAAATCCGCGCCGCCCTCCGCAAGGGCACCATCGCACGCAAGTGCTTCCCCGTGTTCTGCGGTTCTGCACTCAAATACATCGGCGTGCAGCGACTGCTCGACGGCGTCATCGACTACCTGCCCAACCCTGCCGAGGTGCCGCAGGTTGAAGGCGTTGATCCGAAGGATCCCGAGAAAAAGCTCACCCGTCCTCACAGCGACGAAGCTCCCTTCTCTGCGCTGGTGTTCAAAGTTGTTTCCGACACGCACGGCGATCTCACGTATATCCGCGTCTACTCCGGCAAGCTCGAGAAAGGCTCACGCGTCCTCAACCCGAGCAACGGGAAGAAAGAAAACGTCAGCCGCATCTTCGAAATGCACGCCAAAGATCGCGAGCCGCTGGATTTCGCCTGTGCCGGCCAGATCGTCGGCGTCATCGGCCTGAAGCATTCTTTCACCGGCGATACGCTTTGCGATCCGGACCACCCCATCATCCTTGAGAAGATGGATTTCCCCGAGCCGGTCATCTCCATGTCGATCGAACCCAACACCAACGAGGACAAGAAAAAGCTCTCCGAGGCGCTGGGCACCATTCGACGCGAAGATCCCTCCTTCCGGTCCACCTTCAACGAGGAAACCGGCGAAACCATCATCGCGGGCATGGGCGAACTTCACCTGGAAATCGTGAAGAACAAGCTCATCCGCGACATGAAGATCAACGTCAAGGTCGGCAAGCCGCGCGTCAGCTACCGCGAAACCATCACCGGCTCTGCGGAAAAGATCCGTGGTCTGTTCAAGAAACAAACCGGCGGCCGCGGCCAGTACGGCGATGCGGTGATCAACGTCTACCCCTGCACGCCTGAAGAGGCTGAAGCCGAAGGGCTGAAGATGAAAGACGGCATCGCCTTCGTTGACAAGATCACCCAGGGCGTCATTCCCCGCGAGTTTATTCCTTCGGTGGAATACGGCGTGCGACAGGCTGCATCGTCGGGCATTCTGGGCGGCTATCCGGTCGTCAACGTCAAGGTTGAACTGGTCTTCGGTTCATACCACGATGTTGACTCCAGCCAGGTGGCCTTCGAACAGGCTGGCGCATTGGCCTTCCGCGAGGCATGCACCAAGGCGGGACTGGCGCTGCTCGAACCGATCATGAAGGTCGTGATCGTCACGCCCGATGAGTTCTTCGGCGCCGTCTCCGGCGACTTGGCCAGCCGACGAGGCCAGATCAACGACTCGGAGCTGCGCGGCAACGTGCGTGTGATCACCGCGGAGGTGCCTCTGAGCGAAATGTTCGGATACACCACCGTACTGCGTGGCCTCACCCAAGGCCGGGCCACCAGCACCATGGAGCCGGCCGCCTACCGCCTCATGCCCGATCGCCTGCGCGAGGAAGTGCTGGCCAAGGCGTAATGTCGACGACATCACGCCAATGAAACGGCGCGACTTCGCCGCAAATTCACATCACCATTCAAACCCCCTCAAGCACCGCACGTTCGTGCGGTGCTTTTTTTCGCGCCGTAAAACGCCGCATCCTCATATCCATGCATTGTTCAAGCGCAGAAGACGCCGCATGACGTCCAGGCACCGCTCATGCCTTATCCGGATCATCATGTGCTGCCTGAGATCGGTTCATTTGCGATCGATGCGGGATAACGCGCAAGCGCGTTGTATTGTCGGGCGACGAATTGCCCGGCACGCCGCGATTTTCTTTCATCCATCACTTGCCTGAAGCTGCAGCCTTTTGCTTTGCTGTCACGAGGCCAGCCGCAAGCCGCCACCGGGCAAATCTGTTCGCACTCGTCCCGCTGCAGCCTGCTTGTGCAAAGCCGTGTACGGGTCGGTATCGTCATCGTTGCGATTTATCGCCAGCGGCCCAGCGTGCATGCACACGAGCGTCAGATCATCAATCTGATGCAGTGAACCGCTTTGATCGTCCAATCGCTTGTTGATTGTCTCAATCATCTCCGCCGCCGTGGGCAGGCATCTGAGCTGGTTGAACTCATCGCGGTACTGCGTGGTAGGTTTGCGCAACGCATCGCCAACAGCTTGCTCTGCAGGAAACGCCTGCTCAAAACCATCGGTGTAAAACAGCAGACGATCATCAACCGACAAGGCGAGTTCGATCTGCTCGTACTCTTCATCGGGAAACACGCCCAGCAGACCGCCGGAAGTCACCAGCGATTCGGAAGCGCCGTTGGGCAGCAGCCGCACTGGCGGCGGATGCCCCGCGCCGGCCAGTTGCATGACGCGCTCGCGGCAATTCACCAGCGCATACACCGCAGTAGCAAAGCGCGTCGTGCGGCCCTGCCGGCGAATCATCTCCGCATTCAACCGCGCCAGCACTTCCGACGGCGGCACCAGCCGATAGCTGTTGCCGGTAATCTCCTTGGTGATAAGCGAGCGGCAGATGACCATGGTCATCAGCGCAGCCGGCACGCCATGCCCAACCGCATCAGCCACGAAGATGCCGGCGTGATCTTCATCCAATCGGATCACATCATAAATGTCGCCGGAAACGTAATTCGTCGGCCGCCACAACGCTGCGAAGTCCACGCCGTGAATCGTCGGCGTGTCGCGCGGGAGAAACTCTCGCTGCACCAGCGCCGCCAATTGCAGTTCCTCGTGCATCTTGGCGATCTCGCCTCGCAATCCCCCGTGAAAGCGCTGATTCAGCGCAACCTCGGCGCGCAGCCGCTTCACCTCAGCAGTGCGATGCAGCAATCCGTGCAGAAGCGCGCTCCATTGCTCAACGGGATCGTCAAGCACCCCCACCAGCGCGCCGGCATATTCAAAGGGATTGCCCTCCTCGGGCCTGTCATTCAGCAATGCCAGGACGGGCACGCCGGCTTCTTCAAGATTTTCCAGCAGCGGCAGCACAACCGACTGGGATGCACCGCGATCGGCCAGCAGCACCACCGCATCAACGGTGCGAAACTCTGCAGTTGCCAACTCCGCTGCGGGCAGCACTGTAAATGCAGCAGGCGTGGCGGAACGCCAGGTCGATTCGAGCTGGCGAACCACAACCTCCGGCTGCGCGGTGCTGGCCTCAAGCGCCGAGACGAGAACATTCCAACGAGTCGCCAATCGATCGCCCCTGCCTGGATGCCTCAACAGTTGCCTTGTGTTGCGCGACAACGCCTCGCGTGCGATGGCAACTGCCATAACCGGCGACCAGCACTTCCGGCCGCCCCGTCTGGCTGCTCATCGGTCTACCGGGCCATCGCCTTGAGACGCTCCAGGTCCAGCTCGATTTTGTCTTCCACTTTCAGGTTCAATCGATCCAACCAGCCTGCCTGAAGCTCAATGGCGAACTGAGCCTCATAAACGCTCGAGTAACGCGGCATGCGCAGATTGTACGCATAATCTGATTCACCCGGCTGCGGCGGCGGCTGCGCCTTCATGCGGTGCATGGCTGTGATAAACCCACGCCGATCGAGGTAGATAATGTCGATATCCACCAGGCAGTGACCCATCCAGAAACTCTGTACCCCAACCTGCGCGTCCGGAAAAACAAAGAGCATCCCGCCATCGTCCGGTATGTGATCGCGCCCCATCAATCCGCGCTCGCGCGCAACAGGATCGATCGCCAGCTCAAGGTGAAAAATGTGATCAGCGATGCGTACCTTCTCGGTATTCGGCCGCGCCGTGTTGGCCTGTCCTGATGTCGTCTGTCCGCAGCCGTTCAGCGCCAGCGACAGGCTCAGTAGCAGAAGTATCAGCGACATGGTCGTCAAGCTTCCCATGCTTCGGGCAGCCAGCGATGATTGTCCTTGGTGAAGAAGGTGATCGGACATTATTGCGATAGCCTAGCCGGAACAAACGTGCCGCGGAAGTCTTCTGCCGACATTTCACGCCGACCTGATTGCGGGTCAAAATCGCCGCCTCATCAGGCAGGTATAAACCGATAATTCGTGTCTTGGCGCTCGATACTGAAACGCTCAGGCTGCTGCGCTGTGATGCACCTGAGCGGGCCGATCAGGAATCACCGTCCGTTTTCTTTTCACCGGCATACGAGATCAACAGCACGGGCAAGGGCGCCTGTTAGAGTTTTCCTGCAGGCGAGATTGCAGGGATCGGTCAGGCGCAATTGTGCTGGAAGTCGTATGGCCTGCCCATGCGGCTCAAGATTGCGCGATTGATGGACGACCTCGCCATCAAGATCAAGTCAGGCCGATCACTCTCTGAGAATGAATGTCAAGAGTTTGTTTGGCTGCACCGGGGCCTGGAGCACCCGAAATCGAGGTTTTTCATGCACATGACAACAACGTGTCGGCAAGAGTTGGGGGGAAGCGAACCCCCGTTATTGACCCAAAATGCAGGGATGCTGCCCGATGCAGCCTGCCCGTGTGGGGATGGGTGTCCAACCTGCCACTTGGCTGGTCATTGGCGCAGACAGCAATGGCGGTATAGTGCAAATTCTGGACGGGCTTCGGGCTTGAGACCGGCCGTGGACTGCCTAACGTCAGCAGAGCGGCGCGTATCGGTTCTCACTCCCAGCCCAGGAGGGCGTTGCATGGAAAAGCTTGCTCAAGAGCATATTGACGAACGGCTTGCACAATTTCCCGAGTGGTCGGTCACCGGCGACGCCCTGCAGCGAACCTTCAGCTTCGACAGCTTCACCGAAGCCATGGCTTTCGTCCAGCGAATCGCCGACTTGGCTGAAGCGCTTCAGCATCACCCGGATATTCTCATCCGTTACAACAAGGTCACGCTCACGCTCAGCACACACGATGCCGGCGGCCTGACGGACAAGGATTTCAATTTCGCCCGCGAAATCGACACCCACGTCACCGCAGCATGATCGACTGGGGCGTTGCTCCTGAGCGGCATCAGACGTTGTTGACTGAAACTGCAATGACCCAATGGATGGCCGGGGGCGTAAACGCGCCTGAACCCGATCTAGCACAGCGGTTCAGCGTCAAATGACTGGCGCGTGGTGTACAAGCGCGTACACCGATGCCGCTGCACTTGCCCTCCCCTTCTTTTCATTCTCAACTCAGGCGCTGGCGCACCAGTTCCGCGCGAGCGGCGCGGAGTTCGTCGGCGTCGATTTCAGCGTTGTGGTGCAGTTTCAGGTGAGCTGGCTGGATCTGCAGGAACAACTCGTTCACCGCAGCAATGCTTACGCCGGTGATGCGGTTCATGTGAATGCCCAAACGCACGCGGCTGAGCAGCTTCATCGCTTCTTCGGTGCCCAACAGCCGTGCACTGCGCAGCGTGCCCAACGCGCGATGCACGCGGTCATCCAGCAGCGTGACGTTCTGCTCCAGCAGCAATCGGCGAGCTTCCAGTTCATACTCGATCACGCGAGGCACGATGAGCTGATCGAACTCCTGCAGAATTTCTTCTTCGCTGCGGCCGAGCGTGACTTGATTGCTGATCTGATAGAAATCACCCGCCGATTCCGAACCTTCGCCGTAGTAGCCGCGCACCGCAAGGTGCAGGTCTTTAGCAGCTCGGCGCACGCGGTCGATCTCGTTGGTCATCTTGAGCGCAGGCAGGTGCATCATCACCGAGAAGCGAATACCGGTGCCCACGTTTGTGGGACATGCGGTGAGATATCCCCAGCGCGGCGAGAAGGCGTAATCGAGTCGATTTTCAATCGCATCGTCAACGGCATTGAGTCGCTCGAAGACCGTAGCGAACTGCAGACCCGGCGCAAGAATCTGCATGCGCAGGTGGTCTTCCTCGTTGATCATGATGCTCAGCGTTTCGTCGCCTGAAATCGCCACGGCGCGACGGTGATCGGCTTCGGCAAGGTGCTTGGAGATCAAATGCCGCTCAAAAAGCAGCCGACGATCGCGCATGGGCGCCTGATTCAGATCAACCCAGATCATGCCCGGCGCGATCTCGCTGCTGAGCAGCACCGGCCGCACAAGATTCAGCAATTCGTGGCATTGCGGCTGGCTGGCCTTGTTCACGAACGGAAAGCCAGCAATGTTTCGCGCCAGGCGCACGCGACAGCTCATCACCACGTCGCTGTGGGGCGCATCATCGTTTCGTGCAAGACCGCAAGGGTGAACGTTCATCGTCAGCGGCGCCCCTCCATTCACGCTTCAGTCTTTCGTTCGTCTTCCGTGGTCTTGGGCGGCGAAGTCTCGGCTCTGGCGCGGTCGAGACTGTTTAAGCGGTCGCGCAGCTTCGCAGCGCGTTCATACTGCTCGGCCGCCACGGCGTGATCCAATTCTTTCAGCAGCCGCTGAATGAGCAACTGGCGATCGAGCGACACGCCGGCCCGACGAGGCGACTTGCCGGTGTGATGTGTCCCGCCGTTTTGGGCTCGCTCGATCAGCGGCGACAGTTCATTTTCAAAGGCTTTGTAGCATTCAGCGCACCCCACCCGGCCGCTCTGGCGGAACTGGGCAAACGTAAGACCGCAGCACGAACAGGCCTTGGCAGCCTGCTTCACGGCACGGCTGCCGTGGGAAATGACAAACTGGGAGAGGATTTGATTGATTGGCTGCTGCCCGGGCATGACAATCCCCGCCTCGCGGGCGTGGACCTCACACAGATGCACTTCCTTCTTGACGCCGCTCTTGACGGTGACCTCATGCACCACAGCCGGTCTGTTGCACAGATCGCACTTCATGGATTGTCCTATGGTAGCCGGATCAAGCCAGCCCTGCCAGATGAAAACCCTGCTCAACCAACCGATTCCACCGGCGCTGAAGACTCCAGCGCCTGCCGCAGAGCGACCAGTTGCGCCAACAACGCGGGTATGGCGTCCAGCGGCTGCGCTGTGCTGGCGTCGGAAAGCGACTGGTCGGGCTGAGGGTGGCATTCGATGAACACCGCGTGAACACCCGCTGCCACCGCCGCCCGGGCCAGCAGGCCCGCGCGTTCAGGCCGGCCTGCGGTTTGCGCCGCTGCGCCGGGGAGCTGGGTGGAATGCGTGACGTCAAAGCACACCGGCGGGCCAAGTTCCATCATGTCGCCAAGGCCGATGAAATCATTGACCAGACGGTGATAACCAAAAAAAGTCCCCCGTTCGGTCAGCATGATTTGGCTGCACCCCCCATCGACAAGCTTGGCGATGACGTGCTTCATTTCGGCTGGTGAGACGAACTGGCCCTTTTTCACGTTCACCGCCTTGCCGGTGGCGGCACAGGCCAGCAGCAGATCGGTTTGGCGGCAGAGAAACGCAGGCACCTGCAGCAGATCGGCCACGGCTGCGGCTTGCTCGGCCTGCGCCGGTTCGTGTACGTCGGTGGTTACCGGCACGTCGAACGTTTCGCGGATGCGGCGAAGTTCATCCAGGCCAGCGTTCAGCCCCGGCCCGCGGGCCGAATGAATGCTGGTGCGGTTGGCCTTGTCGTAGCTGGCTTTGAAGATGTACGTCACCCCCAGCTGTGCGCACACATCACGCAGCGTCCGGGCGATAACATCGTTGGTTTGCGGTGATTCCAAAACACACGGTCCGGCGATCACCGCAAGCGGCCGGCCCTGGCCGACGGTAACGCGGCCGATAGTGCATTCGCTCAACATGGTTCACAGGGTACTGGTGAGGCGGGCATGGTGGCCAGCGATTGGTTTAGATGATCTAGGGAAAACAGGTGGTTTGGATGACATCTTGGCCGATAGTAGGCGGGCTTGGTGCTTGAACTGACGCGGAGAAGCTGAAATTCCTGCATCTGACCGACATGGAAGCCGAAGATGTAAATGTGTGTCATTATTGATGTTGAGGTCTTTGTCTTCCACGCAACATGACCTCGGAGTAAATCATGGCCCGAATGCCACGAGAACCCGAAGCATTTGGCGAACAGGTCGCCCGTATTCTGCAACGCAACTTCCCAGACCGTTCGGTTGAACTGGCCGGTCCGATGGATCTGGTGCTCAACGGCAAGCACCTGGGCCTGGAGAATCTGTACCGCATGGTGCAGTATGAACCATCGCGAGGGGTGGAGATCGTTGAGAATTACCTGGAGCGGCTGATTGAGGGCGACACAATCGGCTCGACGCCGCTGCCCTTGAGCGTGGCCAAGCCGCGCATCATGCCGCGTATTCAGCCGCTGTCAATCTTCGATCATCTCGATCGTGAGCAGGTGGCGTATGTGCCGTTCGTCAATGACACGGTGGTGGTATTCGTGATCGACCTGCCGCATATGACCGTGAGCATCACCGTGGAGCAATTGCTCCGCTGGGGGCTGACGGCAGAAGACCTCGATCAAATTGCCCGCGAGAATCTGGCCAACTACGCCCCGCGGCTGGAAGTGCAGTTTGTGGAATCGGCTGAGGGCGGCAGAGCGGCGATTGTCGCGGCCCAGGACGGCTATGACGCAGCGCGATTGCTGCTGTCATCGCTGTACGATCGGCTGTCGCCTGAATTGCACGGCGACTTTTATGTGGCGACGCCCGCGCGGGACATGTTCCTGGCGCTGACCTGCGATCCGCCTGAGTTCGTTGAGCGCCTGCACAAGCGCGTGCAGCTTGATTACAAGCGTCTGCCGTACCCGATCACGAGCGATTTCTTCGTGGTCACGCGCGACGGCGTGGCGGGCACGAAAGAAGCGGCTTGAGATGAGCCGATACACTGCTGTGCTGCCCGTCCCTGCCACCGGGCGCAGCAAAGCCCTACATCGCAAGAATTCGCGGCCACAGTCGGCCGCTGCCAAACGAGAAGAGAGCGGGCCGGTCCGATTCGTCGGACCGGTTTGTCATTTGATGGCCTGTAAGTAAACCGCGGATTGCACTGGCTGCGCATATCATGGGCAGGAGCAAAGCGCAAGATATAAACCGCTCGATTCAGCGCAGGCGTCTCGTGCTTCCACGCCCTTCCTTTTCAACTTTTTCCCTCCCCATGCGTCTACTGCTCATCGACAATTACGACAGCTTCACCTACAACCTCGTGCAGCGGATTGGCGAGCTTGATCCGCACATTGAGATGCACGTGGTGCGCAACGACAAAATCACCGTTGACGAGGCTGAAGCCCTTGCACCATCGCATCTGTTGCTGTCGCCCGGGCCGTGCACGCCTAAGGAATCAGGCATCTGCCCGCATCTTCTTGCACACTTCAAAGGGCGCATTCCGATTCTTGGAGTATGTCTTGGACATCAGACGATTGCCGATGCGCATGGCATGATCGTCAGGCGACATAACGTGCTGATGCACGGCAAGACCTCGGAGATTCATCACGACGGCCGCGGCATCTTTGCGGGTTTGTCCAATCCGTTCATCGCCACGCGTTATCACTCGCTGATTGTCGATCCCGACCTGCTGCATGAAGAATTCGAAGTCAGCGCCTGGACAAAGGCAGGCGAAATCATGGGCCTGCGCTGGAAAGGCCAGGGCGCTACACTTGATGGCGTGCAGTTTCACCCCGAAAGCTTCCTGTGCGTAGAAGGTCCGCGATTGCTGGCGAACTTTCTGGGCATTGCATCACCGAATGCCGCTGCCACCGCATGACTCTGCTGCCATGCGCATGCAACACGACTGCTTCAATTGGAAAGCGGTTGAATGACTGCAACAGCAACGCGGCGCGGCACAACTCTCAGTTCGCCTCAGCGTCTATAGCCGGAGTTTGCACAGTTGATGCAGGCGGCTGTGGCGCGTACTTAACATGCGTATCGAGCCATTCAATCATCTCCGCCAGCGTGTGCAGCACTGATTCCCGCGCCACATAGCCGTGGCTTTCATAAGGAAGCATCACCAGCCGCGCTACGCCGCCGTGCCCTTTGATGGCGTGATACATTCGCTCGGATTGCATCGGGAAGGTGCCGGAGTTGTTGTCCATTTCGCCGTGAATGAACAGGATTGGCTCGTTGATCTTGTGAGCGTGCATGAACGGCGAGAGCCGGACGTAACTTTCCGGAGCCTCCCACAACGTGCGGCGTTCAGATTGAAAACCAAACGGCGTCAGCGTGCGGTTGTATGCGCCGGATCGCGCGATGCCGGCCTTGAACAGATCGCTGTGCGCAAGCAGGTTGGCGGTCATGAACGCGCCGTAGCTGTGGCCGCCGACGCCAACGCGATTGGGGTCAGCCACACCCATCGCGGCCGCCTTGTCGATTGCTGCTTTCGCGCTGGCAACGATCTGCTCGATGAACGTGTCGTTCATCGTTTCAGGATCGCCCACCACCGGCATCGTGGCGTTGTCCATGATCGCATAACCTTGCAGCAGGAGAAACAGATGCGATGCGCCGCTGATGCGCGTGAAGCGATACGGTGAGCCGCTGATCTGGCCCGCAGTATTCGGATCGCTGTATTCGCGCGGGTACGCCCACACGATCAACGGCAGTCGCTGGCCTTCCTGATAATCCGGCGGCAGGTACAGCGTCGCTGAAAGCGTGACGCCGTCGTCGCGCTCATAGGTCACAAGCTCCTTGCGTATGCTGCGAAGCTGCGGCGCGGGATCTTCAAAGTTCGTGATTCGACGGTCAGCATTGCCATTGCTTGCAAGATCACGCACAAAATAATTCGGCGGATCATTCGGCGTTTCATAACTGGTCAGAATCTGCGACGCATCTTCCGACAGCACGTCAATCACATACTCATACGCCTCCGGTGGACATTGCCAAAGCCGCTCGGTCTCGAAAGTCTCGAGATTCATGCGATCGAGAAACGGCCGATCGCCTTCGGGCGATGCGCCAGCGCCGGCGAGATAGATCTGATCATCATGCACAAGCACCACAGTGCGGCCGGTGGATGTTGTCGTGGTCACGGGTCGCCCCGGATCGCCGTAGCGGTCGTGAATGCTGCGGTCCCACACAAGGCGCGGCTGATACTCCGCAGCGCCGAGTTGCGTCATATCGATCAGCCACGTGCGCGTCCACCGCCGATCGCGGTCGTACTCACTCACCATCGCCCGCGTCGGATCATCAAGCCAGGTCAAACCGCGATACCGATGCTCCAGCCGAAACAGCTCGACAGGCTCGGCGTGCTGGAACGAACCGGCAAGCCGCATGATGCGATCTCGATGCGGCACCTTGTTGCGCGGATCGCCTTCATCCAGCGCCTCAACCCACAGCAGCACATCATCATCAACATTCCCCTGCCATGTGAAGCTGCGCGGTCCGGTTTGAACGCCTTGAATCGGAATCGTCTCGCGCAGCGGCACACGGGCAATCTCACGAACAACACGGCCAGCCTCATCGCGAAGCTCGACGATTTCCGGGAACAAATCCCACGGCACCAGATACGAGTACGGCCTTACCGTTCGTGAAACAAGAAAGAACCTGCCGGTGGGTGATGCGGCGATGCGGCTGTAGATTCCAGGTTCGCCGAAATCCTCACGCTGACCAGTCTCGGCATCCACGATCGCCGGCTGAGCGGTGAAGTAGTATTCGAACAGCGCCTCATCGTGGGGTGATTTGAGCAGATCCTGATACGTTCGCACCGGCGCAGCCGGCCCGCCGAAGTTCTCCTGCACAACCGGACCAATCGGCGCAGCAGGCGGCTGGGGCGCCGGGCCGCGGCCTTCCGGAATAAACATGCACATCAAACGGCGGCCATCAGGCAGCCAACTCAAAGGCGCTCCGCCTGTTGCGTTGAGATTCGGACCGGTGAGCTGCCTGACTGTCGCAGTGGCGACATCGCCTACCCATAACTCAATGCCGTGATCGCGCGTCACGGTGAAGGCGAACCGACTGCCGTCCGGCGACCATCGCAGATAGCCGATGTTGGCGTCCTCTGCACCGGGCAGGGCAATCTTGATTTCAACATCTTCCGCAATGCGCTTCAGCGTCAGACCCACATAGCGAGACGTTGTAAACGGCCCGTTGGTGTGCGGGTTGATGCGATCGCCAGCCAATCGCAGCATTGGCTTGGCTAATTCACTCACAGGCGGCATGCTCTCGCGGTCGATCAGCAGCATCACGGTGCGCTGCGGATTCAAACTGACCGCCGGCTGGGGCGGAGCATCGAGAATGCGCACGATCTCCGCAGGCGGCTGCCGATATGGCTGCTGCGCACACACGCTGTTTATCGTCGTTGATGCAGCCAGTGCGCCAGCAGCAATGAATCGTGCTCGAAAGACCTGACGGTTCAAGCGCGACCACGGCTTGGCCATGATGGGTCTCCTGTTGCGGAATCCTGAAACAGCGCGATAAAGCATGGAATAAACCACCTGGATTGAAATGGTCGAAAACCTGTGCGGTTGCACCTGAAACAGCGTGAAGAAAACCGACAGGTCGGCAGATCGACATGATAGCGCATTGCTGTTTCCTGCGCAACAGCGATCGCACGCGGCTCTTTGTGCAAAAATGAGGCACACTCCAGACGAACTGCATTGACCGCAATAACAACGCACATGTGCGCAGCCGCTGCACACGGGAACGTCCATGTCACGTTCGCGCTGATGTTGATGCGACCACGTGAGCCGGCACACTGACTCACAAGCCTCTTGCATGCAGTCTTGGCCTGTCAGCGTGCGTTGTTGACTGGCTGACGCTCTTGCGTCATCAGCATGAAAAAAGCCGCAGCAACAATCGCTGCGGCTTTTGCAATGTCAAAGGGCGATCGCTTATCCAAGCCCGATCAACGCGCCGATCATCGGCGAGAACTTCACGACCAGGCCCGCAAACACCACTGACACGATCGCGATGAGCTTGATGAGAATGTTCAGCGACGGACCGGAGGTGTCCTTGAACGGATCGCCGACCGTGTCGCCGACCACGCCGGCCTTGTGCGAATCGGATCCCTTGCCACCGAAGTGGCCTTTTTCGATGTACTTCTTGGCGTTGTCCCATGCGCCGCCGGCATTGGCCATGAAGATGGCCACCGCGAAGCCCGAGGTCAATCCGCCTGCCAGCAGCCCAATCACGCCGCCGACGCCCAGCACCAGGCCGACCACCACCGGCACAATAATCGCCAGCAGCGACGGCACCACCATTTCGCGCTGCGCGCCGGCGGTGGAGATCGCCACGCAACTGGCGTAATCAGGATACTGCTGGCCGTCCACATCAACCTTGGTGGGCCATTTCATCGGATTGGCGATGTCAGCATCGCTCATGCCCTGCTTCTTGAATGCGCTGCGCATGACGCCGAACTGCCTGCGGCACTCATTCATCATGCGATACGCCGCCCGGCCGACCGCGCTCATCGTCATGGCGCAGAACACAAACGCCAGCATCACGCCCAGGAACAATCCGCCCATCACGCGCGGATTCATCAGCGTGACGTCGTAGTAGGCAAGAATCTGCTTGATGCTTGCGCGATCGGCACGCAGGATCTGGAATGTGTCGTCATGCTGGTGATCGCCATGCTGATAGCTGACGGTCACCTCGTATGAATTGTCTTCATCGTTGAATTGCACATTGTTGAACGTCAGCACCTGACCTGCGTTGTACGCTTCACGGAAGTGCTCGTTGACAGAGTCTGCTGCAAGCATCAGCCCGCCGAAACGCTCGTTGCTCTCGCGATCGATCACGGAGAACTCGCCATAGCCGCGATACTCCGCCACAAGCGAACGACCTTGCGCCGGCGCAGCCTGCGACAGCATGCGCTCAGCCGCTGCATCATCGGGTGAAAGCTGATTGCTCAGGCTGGTCTGCACCACCAGCACATACGAAGCCAGGAGCGCAAGTGCGGTCAGCGCTGCAGAGCCGATCGCAAACCCCTTGCCCGTCGCAGCGGTGGTGTTGCCCAGCGAGTCGAGCATGTCGGTACGCTCACGGACATGCGGCGGCTGACCGGACATCTCCGCGTTACCGCCGGCGTTGTCAGCGATCGGCCCGTAGGCATCAGTCGCCAGCGTAATGCCCAGCGTGCTGAGCATGCCTACCGCAGCAACGCCCACGCCATAGAGGCCCATCAGGAAGTTGCTTGATCCGCCTGCAAGGACAAACGCGCCGAGAATGCCAAGCACCACGGTGACGATGGGAATCCAGGTTGAAACCATGCCCACCGCCACGCCGCCGATGATCACCGTCGCCGGACCGGTCTGGGCCTGCTCAGCGATCGACTGCGTGGGCTTGTTTTCATAGCTCGTAAAGTATTCGGTGGCGGCTGCGATGACCAGACCGGCGAGAAGCCCGACGATAATCGCACTCCAGATGCGCCACCAGGCGATCTCCGCCACCTCTCCGAACATGATGTAAAAGAGCACCGCGGACGCAATGGCGATCAGGGCTGATGACGCCCATACGCCCGAGTGCAGGCTCTTGAGCAGTTGACTGAAGGACGCATCCTCCCGGGCACGTACGACAAAGATGCCCAGCAGCGAGCAGATGATGCCGAGGCCCGCCAGCGCCATGGGCACCACAGCCAGCTTCATGGCCATTGCGGCTGATTCACCCGCCGCAAGTCCCATGCCATAGGCTGCAGCTGCGCCCAGCGCCATCGAAGAAAGAATGGAGCCGTAGTAGCTTTCGTACAGGTCAGCGCCCATGCCAGCCACATCGCCGACATTGTCGCCAACGTTGTCAGCGATCGTGGCGGGGTTGCGCGGATCATCTTCAGGAATGCCAGCTTCGACTTTGCCCACCAGGTCTGCGCCGACGTCAGCCGCCTTGGTGTAGATGCCGCCGCCCACGCGGGCAAACAGCGCCTGCGTTGAAGCGCCCATTGCGTAACTGAGCATGATGGTGGTGATTTCCATCATGGTCATGCCGTCGGGCGCAATTGAGTTCCAGATGAAAAACCACGCGGAGATGTCAAGCAGCGCAAAGCCTACCACCACCAGCCCCATGACCGCACCGGAGCGGAACGCAACCGTCAGCCCTTCATTGAGCGACTGCTTGGCAGCAAACGCGGTGCGGGCTGAAGCGTTGGTCGCCATCTTCATGCCGAACCATCCGCACAGGCCGGAGAACAGGCCCGCGATGGGTACGCCGATGGCGCTCCAGATGGGCTGAACGTCCGCCAGCCCCAGCCCAATGAGAATCACCACGAGCACGACGAAGACGAGTGCGACCACGCGATACTGCCGCTTCAGATACGCCATGGCGCCTTGTCGAACCGCTTCCGCGATCTCGATCATCAGCGGCTCGCCTTCGGATCGGCTCATAACCGAGCGGCTGAAGAGAAAGGCCATCAACAGTGCCGCCAACGCGCCGATTGGAGCGAAGACGTATGGCCACGCCGTGTTCATGATGGTGCTCAGATCGCCAAGGGTGAAAAAAAGCATTGCTGGATTCTCCACGAAACCGACGGAGTCGAGAGGTGCAGAAGATTGAAAATGAAAAATGGAGAAGGGCTTACTCCGGCGTAGTGTGATCCGACTGTATCGAACAGATGCCTGTCTGTCACATGCGCCAGCGAGTCTTCAACTCGCCCGATACTCCAGAGCGCGCCCAGAGGCACGATCTTTCATCGCTATCAGTGGTGAAGTTCAAACAAATGCGAACTGAGTCCCCGCCGCCACGTTGATATCCACATCGTCCATACGTCACCGGCTTGTCCTGAACCAACCGCGCTCGACACCTGCGATTTCTTTCGCAAGCGGCGCTCCGCCCGCTCAGTCAGATCAAGTCAATTGAGTCACGGTCATCGCCTGAAGCGATGATCGATCAGCGGCTGCGTGAATCGCCGCCACCTCGTGCGGTTCGGACAACGGAGCGGCGGGCGTCGCGACGACGGCGCTCCGAGGGCTTCTCGAAGTATTGCCGACGCTTGATGTCGCGCGTCAATCCTTCCTTCTCACACAACTTCTTGAATCGACGAAGCAGTTGCGCTACCGACTCGCCATGACGGGCTTTAATTCGAATCGCCATAATGTTTTCCACATATTCCTTCGTTGAAAGGGGAACCATTAAAGCGGAAAAAAACGGCCTTGGCAAGCGACCGGGCTGAGTTTGCCCCTCAGGTCTCCCGGAAACTCCCGGAGATCCCATCAGAAATCCCTCAGATGCTCCCACGTTTTGGGCTTTACCCAGCAATTGGCGGCCAGCAGCAGGCATAATGGCCAACGCTGACGCACTGACACTGACGCAGTGCCGATGCGGCCCCTATCGTGAAAATTGCTATACAGTTGCTGCACGTTGATCAGCGCCCGTGCTGATTTGCTTGCTCTTTGTTGTCTCCTGCCTGCTCGTCCCGATGCCGCTGCTTCTGGATACGTTCAACATCCTGCATACCGTCGGCGTGCTCCCGCCCGATCTGGCTGGCATCGACGTCCAGGGGCTGATCGGCCTGCTCAAAATCAGCCGGTATCGGCATGAACGCATCACCCTGGCCTGTGATGGCGTTCCGGATCGCAGTCGCCCGCAACCCCCAGCACAGTCTGACAATTTCATCATTCGCTATTCCGGACCAGCCAAGTCGGCTGACGATCTGATCGCTCAAGTGATCCGGGCCTCATCTGCGCCACGCCGGCTGATCGTGGTCTCCAGCGATCACGAGGTGCTGCGAACCGCCCGGCGAAGGCGATGCCCAACCCTGACCTCTGAAACATTCCTGCAGCAACTTGCTGACGACGCAGGACTTGCGGCAAAAACTCCCGCAACCGGCGCTTCTAAACCGCCTGCTGGTGCAATGACCAATAAACAGATCGACCGGTGGATCCGCCTGTTTGGCCTGGATGATCGCATCGTGGCGATCCCGCCGGGGCAGCAGGCAATGCCGACGCCAGATCCGCCAGCTGCTGCGGAGGAAGCGTCTGAAGCCAATTCCGCGGCCAATTCCGCTGCCTCGGAGGAATCATCGCCTGCCGAGCCGCACGATATTCCCGAACTGCCGCCGGGCCCGGAACTTCCAATTGACATCGTTCAGGAAGCTGAGCGGCTGGTGGAACAGTCAAGGCGGCAGGAGCGAGGCGGAAGAAGAAGTAGTGAGGCGTAAAGGAAAAGGAAACGAGGCGAGAAGTTGCAGGCGGCGCTCCCTCCCGCTGGAGGATGCCCAAACTCGTGAACCCGGGCTCTGCCTGTTTTCCCTATATCATGTCATGGTTCATCCATGCGCATCATCCGCCACATCATGCTTCGAATCGCCATCGCGGGCCTGCCGCTGGCGGTTGTCGCTTGTGAGGATCAGCCCCCCCCGCCGCAACTGCAGGCAGAGTCCCCGCAGCCTGCGCCGCCCTCGCTCTGGCAGGACGGTCCGCGTTCGCCCATCGTGGCGATTGATGAATCGGCTGACGATCCGGAAATGGTTGAGGCCATGAAGGCAGCGCGGGCCTCTGCGGAAGATGCCCGCAAACGCTGGTCGCTTGCCACATCGGAGCAGCGTGCACGCTGGGCGATCAAGTGGGCCGCCCCCACTGCTGATGGTCGTACCGAGCACGTGTGGGTCTCCCCCGTGCGGTGGTCGAAGTTCCGCATCGAAGGCGTGCTGACTTCAGAACCCGTCAACGAACTGGCCAACGGGAAGTCACTCGGCGATCTGGTGAGTTTCCCCATCGATGAACTGTCCGATTGGATTTTTCTCAAAACCGACGACTTTACCGGCCCGCGCGAAGGCGGCTTCACCGTCAACGTGCTGGAGAAACGCTACGGCACGCCTTCCGCATCGCCCGCCAATGATGATTCACGTTCTTCCTGACTGAACTGAAGAATCACACGCCAGGAATCACATCAATATCACGGAATCACGGAAACAGTCGCTGCGTGCGCCAGCCCGTCGGCGATGAAGCGTCCGGCGTATACACCAGGCGATCGTGCAGACGAAACGGGTGGCCCTGCCAGAACTCAATCGCATCCAAACTGACCCGGTAGCCGCCCCAGTGCGGCGGGCGCGGCACGTCCTGACCTGCAAAACGCCGCTCTATCTCAGCCACCGCTGCGTCAAGAGCAGCACGATTGGCCACAGGCTCAGATTGCTGGCTCGCCCATGCGCCGATGCGGCTTTCGCGAGGCCGGGTGGCGAAGTAGGCGTCCGATTCCTCATCGCTGGTCTGTGTGACCGAACCTTCAATGCGCACCTGGCGGCCTAGCGCATCCCAGAAAAGCAGCAGACACGCCCAGGGGTTTGCTGCCAGCTCTCTGCCTTTGCGGCTGTTGCGATTGGTATAAAACACCGCGCCGCGCGCATCCAGCGATTTCAGCAGCACGATGCGCGCATCGGGGCGGCCGGCGGCATCCACCGTCGCCAGCGTCATGGCATTGGGGTTGGGCAGCCCAAGCTGGGCAGCCTCCTGCATCCACAGGTCGATTTGTGCAATCGGATCAGCAGGCGGGTTGTCAAAATCCACGCTTCAAACTCCATGATGATCAAACAGTTTCAACATCCGCAGTGTAGCGGGCAAGCCCATCAGTCGCCGCTGCGCGAACTGCAAATTGTCTGCCTGCGCGCCACGCCCGCTACACCGGCCAGAATGATCGCTGCACCTGCCGCAGCTCATCAATCACCGCCAGCGATTTCGCATCCGCCTGGCCAACCTGAGGCGGCTCGTGTCCGCTCATGACCTCAAGACACGCCCGCACACTGTTTGCCAAAGCCTGCAGGTGATAGCCGCCTTCCAGCATCAGGCCGATTCGCCCTTGCGTATATTGATCTGCAACTTCGCACATCATTTGACAAATTCTGGCAAATCCCGCTTCGGTCATCGCCATATCGCCAAGCAGATCATCGCGGTGGCTGTCAAAGCCCGCTGCGACCAGAACCAGGTCCGGACGATACGCTGAAGCGATCGGCACGATGAGTTGCTCGAACAGCGCAGCCTGCGATGCGTCATCCCAGCCAGCAGGCAGCGGCGCGTTGACAGCGAAGCCGCGCCCAGGACCAATGCCGCATTCATCCGCCCTGCCCGTACCGGGCCAGAACGGCCAGCGGTGGGCGCTGATCGTCAGCACATCGCGCCGATGTTCAAAGAGATGCTGCGTGCCGTTGCCGTGGTGGATATCCCAATCCACAATCAGCACGCGCTCGCAGCCGTGCTTTTCAATGGCATGCGCTGCTGCGATGGCGATGTTGTTGAACACGCAAAACCCCATCGCGCGATCTGCTTCTGCATGATGGCCCGGCGGACGCACCAGCGCAAAGGCCCGCTGTGCCGTGCGGCTTATCAGCGCATCAACTGCATCGACCGCTGCGTCTGCTGCGAGATATGCCGCATCAACACTGGCGGGCGACAGCACGGTGTCCGCATCCAGCTGCGCCGATGTGCCACGCAGCGAATCAATGCGATCCACATATGTTGCCTCATGCACCCGCCGCACCGCTTCACGATCTGCACGCGACGGCTGAGCAACAAAAAGCCCTTCGATGCGCGCCTCGCAAAGCATCTTCTGTAACGCGCGCAGCCGCTCCGGCCGCTCAGGATGCCCCGCCCCCGGATCGTGCGCGATCATCGCTTCATTAAACAGCACCAAAAGATTTGAAGCCGGGAGGTTTGAAGCAGCCATTGCAATTCGTCGAACGCGGGACGCTTGAAGGTCAGCACAATCGTACCGCTTCAGCGCACGCTTTACTGCAGAAACTACGATTCATGCAGAAAAGGGAAAGCATTGTCCGCACTTTGATTTCACAATTCTTCTAATCACCTGTCTTGACAAGCGAAATTGATGCTGTACATTCCCTGTTGCTTCCAAGGGGGGTGGGTCCGCTCCGGGAGGCGCATGAATAACGGGACCCTCAAAGGAGACTGAAAATGAAAATTTGTGATGGTTCGGCGGCGCGATGGATACTTGCAGCTCTGGTGTTTTCAACGCTGTGCCAGCCTGTTCATG
>CAZNPU010000004.1:68165-217221 GCA_964575335.1 uncultured Isosphaeraceae bacterium
AGATTGGCTGAACACGCGAAGGGAGAGTTCATCTCTCCCTTCGCATTGAACATTGGGATATTGCTGCAACAGACAAGGAGTCTCAAGCATGATGTTGTTGAACTACTGCGCTGCATTCTCCATGAGTATTGCTGCTGCAGCATATCCGCCAGACGCTCCTCCGGTTACCGAAGCCACATACCAAGACCACGAACAGCCTAGTCTGCACCAATGGGTTGGGCGTACCGATGATGCAGGGCGCATTGCCGTACTGCTGCAATGGTTGGAGCTTGGCTATTCCGACTACGACATCATGCAAAGCAGCGGATATTTTCAGGATCGTTTTTCGGTCATCGGCCGAATGATCCTGCGCATATCGAATGAGAACGCTGAGGCAACGAATCACACATTTCATGAGGTGCGTTTCACTGGAACGCGTCTGAACAATGAACTGACGCTGCATGAAGATCCGATCCCTGGCTCTGTTGATTTTGAGGCCGACGTTCTCGATTCGGTTCTTGATGCGACACGCCAATGGAATGATTCTCACAGCAAGGAGCATGCGCCGCTTCATGTGCTGCACTTTGACGCATCAGGCTCGGATGAACAGGACATACGCTTCCACATCCGCCTGCACATGCTGAAGCCGCTTTCGCATCTTGCTCCCGAGGGAGAAAAATACGACCGCATGCGCATCAGCCGATTGGACGAATCCAGCATGGCTTCATGGAAAGCCTGGGCATGGTCGACTCCAACTGCGCGCGTCTGGAACGGAGAGATTCGTGAAGTGGGAAAGTCCGAACTGCGCCTTTTTCTTATCGGCGTACCAAGCTCCATGCGCGAAACTGAAAGAGGGCTGTTCCTGGGGTGGCTCAAATCATCGAGATCGGTGAAACGGCTGCTTGGTCCCATGCCTCCTGACAGCGTCTGGACCTCGCGGTTGCAGTATGTGCGCTTCCTTCAGGAAGTGCAGGACGCCATGATCGAGGATTTTTTGGATCCGGAATCTGCGCAGGTGATCGAAGAGATTGCTGAGCGATCGCTCGGCTTTCTGCGTCCCGTACAGGAACTGCATGCGGATGCCATACGCATTTTCGGAAGCTTTGATGCAGCTGTGGATGCAACCTGTCGGTTGCCGGAGACGTGGCACTACCCCATGTTCGCTGTTGAGCATGACGGGCAGTTCTTCGCCTATTCATCAATCTTTGACAGCGATGATGCCGGCATCGGCGCCATCCTGAGGCTGCGTCTTATGCGTTCAACCGTGCCGTTAGACGAGTTCTTTGAAGTGGATGTGGATGCAGTAATGCACATGTTCCTGCAGGATGAAGCGGGCGAGACAGTTGAGAGAACGTTGCAAGGCATCATGAGATTTCACGGCGAATGCAAATAACTGCGCGTGCCCGATGAACAACCTATGCTGCACGCATCCTTCCATGGGCGGGACTAGATGCGTTCCCAAAACGGGCAAGCGATGCTGCAATACTGGACCGGATGTGCTGCATTGCACTCAATCCCAGGGCAATCCGTGCAAATGATTGACCCCACGCCATATCACGGTGCTTTGCGTTAACGTGAGCTCACATCCATGCCTCATGATTCTGGTGGCGGCGCTTGCGTGCTTTTTTCACGGATGCGCCGCCACTTCGCTGTCTCAGCCGACTGGTGCTTGTGCAGCTGATGCTATAGTTATCTCCCATGTTTGAACTGAGTGTGGAACGAATGTTTTGTGCAGCGCACGCAATCGTCATTGCAGGCAAGCGCGAACCAATGCACGGCCACAACTGGCACGTGACGGTAACAGTGTCGGGCGACGCTTTGGATGCGGACGGCCTCTTGTGCGATTTCCATCTGGTGGAACGCGAACTGGACCGCGTGATCGGCTCGCTGCACAACACGAATCTCAATGCCACCGCGCCATTTGACACGATCAATCCCACTGCGGAACTGATCGCCAAACACATTGCCGACGCGATTATGCCGGCGCTTCCCGCACACGTGCGCCTCAAGCGGACCAGCGTAACCGAAGCGCCCGGCTGCACCGCGACCTATTTCCCGAATCCTTCATGACCATTGCGAGCGCCGCACCTGATTCGCCTTCCGGCGGCGCTTCAGCCCAGACGACACCCGCAGCTATCGCTGCAGCTTTACCCCCGCCATTGCTTGGGCATTGCGTCATTGGCGCAGCTGCTTGCTGGCCCGTCCAGTCGATATCTCAAGCACGAGTCGCAGTAACTTGAACTTGAGATCGATGAGCGCGTGCGCGTGGGCGGTCTGCGGCAACAGTTGGCGGCAAGCGTCAACGCGCTGATGCATTTCAGTATGTCGAATTGCGCGGCATGGCTGAAGCGACCAGCCGAAGCAGTTGGTTGCTGTTGTCGCCGTCGAGATTGACGTTCATGTTGTCATCGGGCTGCAGCGTCAGATCGATCGTGGCGCGATAGAGCTTGTAGCCTTTTTCGTATTCCAGAGTGAACGGCGCGATGCGCTGATTGTCTTCGTCATAGGCGGCTTTGACGCCTTCCAGCAGGACATAAGGCGTGGCGACGCCGTTGCTGTCGGGCACAATGACGTACAGCGCTTCGCCAAGCGAGAAGTTCATGCCATCCCATGATCCAGGCTCCTCACGCCAGACAATGGTCATGATCTCGCCGTTCGGCATGCGAAACTCGATGAAATCGCTGAACACAACCGACTGCGTGGGCAGCGCAGGCCGCGGACCGAACTCACTACCGGTGCGGATGAGCGTCAGCATGCGCGACATCGCCAGCCGGCCGATCGTGTGCGTGGACGCTACTTCGGTGGTGGCCTGATAGGCCGTGAACGAAGCGTTAAGCGCGACCATGGTGGCGGTAAGCAGCGCAGCGGCGATGGCCAGCGCCATCAACAGTTCCACCAGGTTGAAGCCGCGACGCATTGATCGCCCAGCCAACCGTGCGGCCGGCCGATGCGGACAGCGCAGCGATGCGAAGGCAAGAAATCGCGATGGGCAGTGGCGTGATGTGTGCATGATGGTTAAATCGCTCATTGCGGCGCCGTCTCGCTGTAGGTTCGGGGATCGGGCGTGATGCGCAGCGGCCAGGGAATGCCGTCGGGCAGCTTGGCTTCGGGGTCGTAGCGCAGGGTGATTTCACCGTAGCCTTCGAAGTTGGCGTCCGCTGCGTCGCCGCCTTCACTGTCGCCGTCTTCAGTGAAGAAGTACCCGATGGTGGTGTTGAAGTTCTCCGGCATGCCGCCGTAGTAAAGCGGCCCCTCACCCGGCACCGGGCGGTAGGTCATCAGCAGCGTGCCATGAACGTCGGCAGTGCCGCGCACATCGAGAATGCCCGCAATGATCGTGCCTTTCAATTTGATCTTGGGCGTCTGCGTGGGATCGGGCGCCTGTTCGTTGGTGAAGCTGCCCACATCCACCGACCAGCCCGGCATGAGGATGGAGCTTTTCTGCAATTCCTCAATGTCCGCCTGAGGGATGTTGTTCAGCAGATCCAGCAGCGCCTCAGCATCGGCCTGCTCAGCCAGATCAGGGTCATCTCTGTCGAGATAAAACCGCGTCGCGCCGGTCATTTGAATTTTGTTGCGCCAGTGGGTGTATTCAGAAGGCTTGTCGCCAGCAAGCGAACCAAGGAATGTGCAGTTGTGGAACCGGATGTTGTTGGAATGCACGCGCGTGTCAACGACCGTGTTGCCATCAACTTCGACGGTTTTCTCCGGCCAGCGCTCGACATAAATGTACGAACCGGGGTTGTCGGGATCTTCCTTCTTCTCCAGTGCGCCGACAAGGTTCCAGTCCGGATCGTCGCAGTCTTCCTCGGTTTCGATATACGTCACGCCGACGAAAACGCAGTTTTCAAACAGCGCATTGGTGTTCTTGGGAATGCGCAGATTCGTGAATGTCTGCCCGACATAGCGAGGCCGATAGTAGTAGTCGTATGCGCCGCGTGAGCCGAAGTTCTCACCGCCGACTTCAACTGCACCGTACGGCACAGGCTCCCAGACATAATCAACGATGTCGCTGGGCGAAATCGTGCCGGTGGCTTTCGTTCTGAACCAGCTTTGCGTGTCGTTGAACATGTCGGTGGTGATGGCACGCATCTCATCTTCGGTCACTTCAAACTTCGCCGGGGCGGTTTCCAGTTTCGTGCGGATCGGCCCCAGAACCTCCGACTGATAATTGAAGTCGTTGCCCTGTGCCTGTTCCCAGTTGCTGCGCGATGCGGCAAACAGCAGTCGCCCATGCACCTTGGCATAGCGATCCCTGTCATCAATGACGCCGTCTTTCCATCCCAGCATGCGATCGCTCATCGTGCCGGGTATGCCGTCGCCGTCGCGGTCAGCGATCGCTTCATCAATCAGCCGCGCCAATTGGTCGTCGATGGCGCTGAACTCCACCGGAAGCGAGCCGATTCCCGCCGCGGCCGCCAGGTCGGCGTTGTAGACCACCATGCCGTCTGAATTCGTATCAAAGTGGGCCAGGAACAGATCGAAGTCATCCACGTACTCGTCACCGTCATAATCCTGCAGATCAGGGTTCCCCGCCAGGCCCAGTCTTTCGGTAGGATGCTTCGGCCGCAGACGGTTGTCGCCGTCAGCGTCGTATTCCTGCACTTTCGCGTAGAACGCATCCAGCAGCGCATCGAGCGCCGGATCCAGCCCGTAAAAGTCGCTGCGCATGATGATCGGATGGCCGTTGGGACTGTCGAGTTCATCTTCGTGTCCCGGTCCGCCGAACATCGAGCCCAGCGGCCCTTCGATCAGCACGTTCTTGCCGATCATGATTCGATTCGGGCTGAGCACCGCGAACTCGATGCGTTTGTCAATGCGGAAAGCCATTTCAAGCGTGCGGCTGATGTCGCCGTCAACGCCCTTGCTGATCACGCGAATGTGCGGATCGCCGTAAGGCACATCGACCAGCAACTGATACGTCAGCGTGAAATACGCGCTGTTGTCGTCATTGGTCAGTGCAATGGCGGGAATCGTCAGCGTGCCGTATTGGTCGATGCTCGGCTGAGCGCCGCTGGAAACGAAATGCGAATCTGCCGCATGCGACGCCGCCAGGGCGTGCACAATGCCTGCTCCCGGTGTGAGGTCATACGAGGTTGGCGCAATCGTCACCGCGCCCACAACGCTGGTGTCATACGTGCCAAGCCAGATCTGTTCCGCAAACTCTGCATCGATCACCCCTTTTTCAACGACAAACCGCCCAGCCTCCTGCGCCAGTTTGTGCGTGGCGAACACCAGGCCGGTTTCGGCAGCGCTCATGGCTCGCGAAAGCTTCAAGCCGGAGCTTGCGGTGCGCAGATTGCTCTGCGCCACAACCGCCATGGCAGCTGCAAGCGAGCTGAAAATCACCATGAACATCATCGCCAGCACCGACGTCACACCGCGCCGCGATGCTGTGCGTTGCGTCGCTCGCCGTCCCAGCGCTCGCTTTATCGTTTGCTGCCGCTTCATTTCCCGTCCTCCGAGCCTCGCTCCAAACGATTTCGCTCGAACCTCATCGCACGCTGGCAACTTAGTCGGGTGCGATCCACGACACGCGCGTCATCTCCACCGGCTCGTCGTCATACGGCCCCTTGTAGGTGACGATCACCGTCATGCGAATCAGATACGGCTCGCCGCTGGCCGCCAGCGTGCGAATGTCATTGGGCTTGACCTTGTCCACCTGCACCAACTGCGCCCAGCCCTGCATGTTGGGAATGATCTCCCGGCGGGCATTGACTGGGCCATTGGGTTCATCAGGCGGTGTCGCCAGTGACGTGAAGTACGCGTTATCGAAATCATCCAGATCATCGAACGCCACAAGCCCCAATGTAGCCTCGCCTTCCTCCGGTCCCCATATGGCAGAGCCGGTGACCGGATCGTGGCGCGGCAGGTTGAGCGTCATTTCTCGAATCTCATTACCCAAATAGGTGGCAATGGCCGCGTGCGTGGACCAGGCGTTCTGCTTATGAAACGCCTGCTGGGCCGCGACGATAGCCAATACGCCCACGCCGACGATGATCGTGGCCAGTGCGGTTTCGATCAGCGTAAAGCCCAGGCGCGCGGTCCTTGCACGTCCGGACGCACTTCGCCGCCTTCCCGCCGTTGCCGTAACCGCCGCCCCGATTGAAATCCTGCAACCGCGCATAATCGCACTCCTTGCCTGCCCCGACACACTTACATCACACGTTCATGAATCGTCCAATTCAAAATGGGACTCAACCAACATCTATTCGTGCGCTGCTGTTCAACCTGCGCCGACGGCGCGACTCGCACAACCTGCGACTGCGGTTATCGGGCGCATAAGGCAAAAAACAATCCGGTGCGCTGTGCTGGCGCACCGGATCAAATCATCAGCAGACAAGTCAGCGTCAATCGTGCAGGCGGGCAATCGAGCAATCACTTATGCAATCAATTGCCGCTGACGAGCGAGCTCATCTTGAAGATCGGCAGGATGATGGCCATGGCGATGAAGCCGACGATCGAACCCATGAGCACGATCATGATCGGTTCAATCATGCTGGTGACAGCCTTGATGGCATCGCGCAGCGCTTTAGCGTAGTAGGCGGAAATTTCCTCCAGCACCTCGCCAAGGCGGCCCGATTCTTCGCCTGCCCCCACCATCTGCACCACGCTCTTGGGCAGCAGCGTCGTCTTGACGAGCTGGCTTTGAATCTTCTTACCCTGCTTCACCGCGGCATACACGTTGCGCCACATTTTCTTGAACAGCAGGTTGCCGGAGATATCTCCGGTAATGGCGATCGTGTCGAGCATCGGCACGCCGGCGTTGAGCAGTTCGCCCATCGTGTGCAGCGAGCGGCTGACGTACAGCGCGCGGAACATGCGGCTGAACACCGGAACCGTGATCTTGGTCTTGTCCCACCAGTACCGGCCGATTTCGGTGCGTAGGAACAGCGCGAACATGATGGCAAAAAGCACCGAGCCGCCCGCAAGAATCCACCAGTAATTGACCATCCACTCCGACGCGCCCATCAGGAACTTGGTCGGCCAGGGCAGCACTTCTTCCTTCCCGGCAAACACTCCCGCAAAACGCGGCAACACGAACGTAAGCAGAAATACCGTCACCCCCACCGCCATGGTGCCGATGATGCCCGGATAAATGCTCGCCCCGATCACCATCTTGCGCGTTTCAAGCTGCTGGGCGATGTAGGCTGCAATTCGATCAAGCATCTTGGCGAACGAACCCGACATCTCCGACGCCCGCACCATGTTGACGTACAACGGGCCAAAGAGCTTGGGATACTTGCTGATGGCTTCGGAAAACTGCTTGCCCGATTCGACATCGGTCTTGATGTTCAGCAGCGTCTTGCGGAACTTGGGATTGGTCACCTGATCGGCGATGCCTTCAAGCGCAGCTCGCAGACTGATGCCGGCACGAATCATCACCGCCAACTGACTGGTGAAATCGAGAATGTCTTTCTGTGTCGGGCCGGAGGAATAGTTCAACACCTTCGACAACGTCTTGTTGAACTGCTGCGCAGAAGTCTGCACCGGCACGAGCTGCAGCACATGATGGCCCTGGTTGCGCAAAATGGCTGCTGCAGTGGCGGCGTTGTCGGCTGCGAGCACGCCGATCTGTATCTGACCGGAAGCATGTCGTGCTTGGTAGCGGTACTGAGGCATGGAAGGAAGACTCAGGGTTCAAGGTTTTGAGACGAGGAAGCAAACGGACACACTGCTGATTGCTCAGGGGCGGATGAGTTTTCACTCACTCATCGCAAACCCCTGATCCCTCATCCCTGGAAATTACGCTGCCAACTGACGCTCCAACTTATCGGGATACGCAGCCTGAGCGACGGCATCCTCACGGCTGATGAGGCCGTTGAAGTACAACTCCGCGATCGAGTTGTCGAGGCTGACCATGCCCATCTGGCGATTGGTGTCAATGACGTTGGGAATTTCAAACGTGCGCGCTTCGCGAATGATGTTGCGCACCGCGGGCGTACACAGCATGACTTCAACCGCCGGAACCATGCCCGGCTGATCGATGCGGCTGAACAGCGTTTGCGAGATCACCGCCTGCAGCGTGTTGCCCAGCATCGCGCGAATCTGGTTCTGCTGACCGGCGGGATACATGTCGATGATTCGCTCCACCGTTTGCGAAGCATTAACGGTGTGCAGCGTTGAAAGCACAAGGTGGCCGGTCTCGGCTGCGGAGATCGCCAGTGCGGTGGTTTCCAGATCGCGCATCTCACCCACCAGGATGATGTCGGGGTCCTGACGCAGCGCGTGCTTGAGGCCCGATGCGAACGTGGGCATGTCCTGACCAAGCTCACGCTGCTCGATCAGGCACTTGTTGCTGGTGAAGGCATATTCGATCGGGTCTTCCAGCGTGATGATGTGCTTGCGATAGCGGTCGTTCATCGCCTGGATCATCGCAGCCAGCGTGGTGGACTTACCTGAACCGGTGTCGCCGGTCACCAGCACCAGGCCGCGGGGCAGATACGTGAGCCGCGCAATAACCTCGGGCAGATTGAGCTGCTCCAGCGGCGGCACCTTGCTCTTGATGGCACGCATTGCCAGGCCGATCGAACCCCGCTGCAAGTGGGCGTTGACGCGGTAGCGGCCGAGTTCATTCACCGAATACGAGAAGTCCAGGTCTTTATGCTCTTCGAAACGAGCGATCTGCTCGGGCGAGACCATTTCCTCCAATGCAGCTTTCACGCTGGCGGGCGTGAGCATCGGATAATCCATCGGGGTCATCACGGTATTCACGCGCATCATCGGCGGATGGCCGCTGACCAGGTGAATGTCGGAGGCCTTGTTCTCGTGTGCGGTACGGAGAATCTCAATAAGCTTCATATGGATGAAACCCCAATTTGGTGACTGGCGTGACGTTATTGGCGGCCAAACCGCGTCTCTGTCCCGAACCTGCATATCGGCACACGGCGATGACCGAATCAGTCGGGGCTTGCATCCAGATTGAGGTTCGTGGCGATTGCGCGGACCAGCCGCGACTGCGCAGGTTGTAACGGCTGGGCAAGTTCAGGCTGAAAACCACCCTCGGCGCATGCTTTACATGCAGCGCAGCAAACGCGCAGATAACAACAATGCAACGTTCGACGGCTCCCCTTGCCCTATGCCGGACGCTGCTATTCACCGCTTATCCGGTATTGATGCCCAGCGCGTAATGCAATGCCTCAAGAACTCCCCTCGCCCGCATCAACATCCGCCGCCAGCATTCCAGCGCCGCTGAAGCTTGATTTCGGCAGCCCCAAGCCAAGATCGGTTCTGATAGACGCAAACGGACCGGATGTCGTGATGTAACTCACCCGGCCATCCACGGCAAATGACATTTCAGGCGGCACAGTCCGGCGATCCCACGCGGCATCGTCGAATCGGACAACAACAGGCAACTGCACCCGCCGCACCTCGCCCGCGGCAAGCGTCGTTTCCGCAGCGCGGCGACCAGTGAATGCCGGTTTGCCGTCGATGGCGACGCGGTATTCAAACTCCTGCAGCTTGCGCGGCTCGGGATTCGGGTTGTGCAACTCGACATCAATCCGAAGCGCCATCGCTTCGTCAGTCACGTCGCCAAGCGAGGCGTCAAGCACGCGTACCGCAGGTGGCTGCCCCAATCCACAGCCGCCCAGCAGTGTTGCTGCCGCCATTGCCAGCAGTGTCGTTGCAGCGCCTGATCCAGCCGATGAGTTTCGCATCATGTCGGCACTCTACCGACTGTTGGCGAATCGACAAGGCCACCCACAGCCTTGGATGCCCTCCATTGCATTCCGTCGCGGGAGCGTCACGGCAGGCCGAGGCGGCAGTCGTCAATCACCATGGCGTGCGCTAGGAGCATGTCGCCGAGATTTTCGATCTGGATCGCGTACTGATGCCACATGATGGAAAGCGCCACCAGCACGCCGGTGGCCAGCCAGGCAGCAATCTCGCCCGAACAGGCGTTTCGAAACCGATACAGCAACACAACGCACACGCCGACGGTAAAACATTTGTAACCCGTAAGCACCCACGCCGATTGCGTTGATTTGATGATGTACGCAGCAATGGGGTTGGCTTCCATCATCCAGTTGGCGCGCAGATATGCCAGTGTGATGGCCAAGTCGGCCAGACTGAGGATGATGATGCTCGCCAACAAAATCATCACCCGGCGTGATCGCCCGACGCACCACCCTGGGCTTTGCCATGCCTCAACGGAGGAAAAGCCGTATTCGTGCCGAAAACTGAAATCGATGGCAAGTGCGTGGTTCATGACGCCTCTGCTTTCTCCCCTGTTTCCCAGCCGGAACACGCCGCAGCAATCGTGCTTTGACTTTTACTCCGCATCGGCCAACCGATGGGGCTGCTTGAACCGCAGAGTCCTACCATGTTCACAGAGTCGGCCGGTCGCGCCGGCGTCGTCAGCAGGAGTGCATGCATGCTGAGAACTATCGGTCCTGTCGCAATTGTCCTGCTGGTTATCACGCTGTGCACCAGCCCGTCAGACGCGCAGCGCGACAACCCGGTGTATGTTGATGACTCGCCGCAGGCGTGGGAGCTGTTTCGTCAGGCGCGGGATCAGGCCAAAGACAATCCCGGCGAGGCGGTGCGGCTGTATCAGGAACTCCTGGATGAGTTTCCGATGAAGCTCATTCCCGTCAGCGAAGCAGCGTCAGATCATTTTCGAGCGGTGCGGCTGTGCGTGATCGATGCGCTGCGTGCTGATCCATCCCTGCTCGAACGATATCGCCAGATCCAGTCGCCGCAGGCTCAGCAGATGCTCGATGCGAGCAAGATCGAAGCCGTCGCCATGTCGTATGTGCTGACCGAGCCGGGCCTTGAAGCGCTGCTCCGGCTGGCGCAGCGCGATCTGGAATCAGCGAAGTTTCATGCAGCGCGATACTGGCTTGATGAGGCGCTGAGGCATCCTGATCTTGCCGGCCGACGCGCTGTGCATGCGTGGTACATGCAAGGCGTGGCGGCGTACTACCTGCGACAAACGCAGACGCTGGAAGCGTCCATTGGCGCATTGAGCCAGCTTGGCCATGAAGGCGAAGCGTTCCTGCGTCAACTCAACGTGCTCGCAGCGACAGACGACTATCCCGATATCGCGCACGGGATATCGACGCTGGATGTCGTCAATGCTGTCGATCTGGAAGACCTCGTGCCGCAGGCAATCTGGTCGGTGCCGCTGGAAGAATCGCTGCTGCACCGCCGGTTCGCCGGCCGGGCAAGCGATCACACAACTGAAGCGGTGATGCGGCAGCGCCTGCTGGAAGCCGATCTCACCACAACCGTTCCAACGGTTGCAGGATCAGTCGTGCTGGTGAATCAGGGCCAATCCATATTGGCGATCAATCGGATCACCGGCCACACAGTCTGGTCGCATGACGAACTGGGCTACTCCGGCCGAATTGATCGCGACGGCAACGACCCGCTTGACCTCAACGTGGTGGCGACCGACGGCGATGCCGTTGTGACCATTACCGGCCACGCCAGCGGTAACGGTCGCAGCGACGGCCGCGTGCTCTGTCTCGACGCTGCAACCGGATCGTTGCGATGGAGCGTCCAATTCGGGAATCTGCTGGAAACCGCAGCAGGCGAGAACTTTTTTCCGCACGGCGCGCCGATTGTGGCTGACGGCATGGTCTTTGTCGCCGGCCGCAAATTGAGCCAGTCGCTGACCAGCACGTTCATTGTCGCGCTTGATCTTCACAGCGGCGATTTGCGGTGGATGCAATACATCACCTCCAGCGGCGGGCTGCGCGTCGCCTCGCGGCCGTTTGACACGCTGATCTACGACGCCGGCAGCCTGTACATCGCCAGCGCGGTAGGCGCGACGGCGCGACTTGAAGCGACCACCGGCGAGGTGCGATGGCTGCGCCGCTTCGGCGTGCCGATCAATGTGCTGCTTGCCGACCAGACACGCCGCCCGTGGGAAATGGCCTGTCCTGCCGTCACGCCGCGCGGCCTCGTTGTCGTGCAGCCGGATCAACGCCGCGTCGCGCTGCTGGATCTTGAAACCGGCGATGTGCTTGAATCTCACCAGGCCAGCAGCAGCATTGACTGGAACACCCCCCGATACCTGCTTGCCGCCAACGACATGGTCTTCGGCATCGGCAGCGAAGTCCGGGCGTTTCACATCGACAATCTTGCCGAGCCGCTGTGGCGGTTGCCTGCTCCCGAGCAGCGCCTCCGCGATGGTGATTTCGCACCACGATCGTCTCGGATCGAAATGCGAGGCCGCGTGCAGCTTGCTGATGATGCGCTGATTGTCCCCACCAATCAGGGCGTGCTCATTGTCGATCAGAAGTCCGGCGACATTCGACAAAAACTGGAGCTGGACTCCATCGGCAATCCGCTTGCAACCGATGCGCAACTGCTGGTGTCCAGCGGCGATCGGCTTGACGCTTACATGTCGTTCAATCGTGCCGAGGCAATGCTGCGCGATCGCATGGCGGCTGCGCCGACTGATCCCGAACCGGCTTTGTCGCTGCTGCGGCTGGGGATGCGCGTACGCGACCTATCCCTGGCGCTGGAGTCGGCCGACCTTGCCCTGCAGGCCATTCACCGCCGCAGCGCGGCCAATCCTTCCGACACCAAAACAGCACGCTTTCGCGATGATCTTTTTGATCTGCTTCTAGAGCTGGCCGCAAGCAAAATCGCCGTGACGGTCCAGGACGGCGAAGCGCTCTATGCGATGATCGGCACAGTGGCTGCCGACGCCCGACAGCGCGTAGCGCACCTGCTGGCCTATGGCGACTGGCTGACTAATCATTCGCTTGAAAAAGCCGTTGAAAGCTATCAGGCCATCCTGTCTGATCCGGCTTTGGCGCTGAGCTGGCAGCAGGAAGGCGAACTGAACCGGCCTGCTGCCGATTGGGCCATCAGACGCCTGGCGCAGCTCATTCGCACACGCGGCGAGCATGTATACGCCCCCCAAGCCGACTACGCGAGGTTTCGCCTTCGGCAACTGCTCAACGATTCCAACGTGTCACCGGATCAACTGATCGCCCTTGCGGAGGAATTCCCCTTTGCTGAAGCGTCGATCGAGGCGGTGCTGCAGGGCGCATCGCGCATGGCGGCGCAGGGGCGTCATCGTGAAGCGCTGACCGCGCTGCTGTCGGTGTACCAGCGCGCGCCGAATGCGAACAACGCAGCCCGCCTGCTGGGGCAGTTCATCGCGCACTGCGAAGACCTCGGCTGGACTACGCAGGCGCGCGATGCGCTGGAACACATTGTGAATGTCTACGGCGACGTGCGCGTCATCAGCCGCACCGGCGAAAAAAGTGCGTCGCAATGGCTGGCGGAACTCAACACGGTATCGCCATCGCCGACACTCGCCAGACCGGTTTTGGGACTGCCCGGAACCGAAGCCCAAACGCTTTCGGGCAGTGTGGTGGCGGCTCACGAATTTGCAGTATCTTCCCTGCCCACTGATCGCTTTCTGCTGCGCGAAGGCGCCGACCTGCGCCTGATCGACGCAAAAACGCTGGAGCCTCTCTGGCACATCACGCTGAAAGATGATCTTCCCGAAATTCTGCGATTTGATCGTCGAAACATCCTGCTGTGGTATTCGACTGACGCGATGAATCCGCACGCTGTGATGCTCAACGCAGAGGATGGAACGGTGCGCTGGTCAACGCCGCGCCTGAGTCAGTTACTGAGCAATCCGGTGGCTGATCTTGTACATGCCCAGCGCGTCCGAGAGCAGATGCCCACCGGCGAGCCGTTTGATCCCCTGCAGACGCTGCCGGTAGTTACGGATCAATCACTGATTCTGATTCAGCGCAGCGGCGGCGTGATCGCATTTGATCTGACCGACGGTCAGACCGTGCAATGGTCCAGGCCGAAAACGCTTGAGCAGGTGCATCTGGTTGCGCATCACGAGGCGGCTCTGGTGCTGGCGGGAATGGCGCACGATGCTGGCGGTTCAGCCGGCAGTACGAAACGCCCCTGGCTCATGCCAGCAATCCTTGTGCTCGATCCGCGCACTGGTGAGCCGGTGTTTGGTCAAAACGGCATGTTCAAGCCGGCCAGCCTCACCGGCGTGAAATGGCTTCAGGTTGGGCCGCTTGGACAATTGATCTACGCCACGAGCGAATCGATTGATGCGATTGATCTTTATGCCGGGCGGCGCATGTGGAGCAACTCCAATCACAGTTCGATCGACTCGCTTCGATCATGGTGGGTCGGCGAACATGTTGTGATTGAAGATCATCGCGGCCGGCTGCGCAACGTGAACGTGCGGGACGGTCTCATTTCAGAACCGTTCCAGACGCCTGTCCGCGGTGAATGGGATGTGCTGGAACTGCGGCATGTCATCGCATCGGGCAATCGTCTCATCGCGCGGTATCGACAGCGGATATTGATCTACGAGCCGGATTCGGGCCTCATTACCGGGGCCGATGCAATCAGCGATGAGCGCGATTATCTCTGGTTGTTACCCGCACAGGATCGCATGGTGCTGATCAATTACCGTGCCGAGCAGGTATTGCTCGCCGATCAGCCCATCCGCCGCACACGCTACCACTATCGCATCCATCTTTTGTCCGACAACGGCAAGGCAATGGCCAATCCCGTTGAACTGCCGCCGCTCTCGGAACGAGTGCTGCACGCAGGTGTGGTGGACGAATGGCTGCTGCTGTCGACGCGCGCAGACACGATCGCAATCCCGGTGCCGCGTTCACAGCAATCATCGAAATGAAGTAAGGAGCAACGCCCTGCACGACACGACGCCAGCATGTCTACGCCTGTACTCGCCTGGTGCGTTCGCATTCTGTCCGCCTGCTGGAAGCTGCGGAGTGCGCAACGCGCTGATTTCTCCGCATGGTGCGACGACATTGCGAATTTCGCCTGATTGCGTGCTTCCTGCCGGGCCCTAGCGTGGCTCCACATGGATTGGCGTTACCGTTTCGCTTCAACTCCCCCAGCATCAGCCGGAGTTTCAACGATCATGGTGTATCCTGTTCACAATGCGTGAAGTTCCGGAACCTTCAACATTTCCCGGTACGGCTGCTGATGAGCAGCGCACCATTTCGCTTGATCACATGGCGCAGGAATTGGCGGCATTGGGCGCTGAAACGCCTACCGAGCGTCAGGTTAAGCGCATTGCCCCCTGGCTCGTTTCGCTGCTTATTCACGCTGGTGTGGCGATGCTGGCTGTTTTCATTACCTGGACGGTCAGCCGGCCTGCAAAGGACGACTCGGTATTGATCGTGGCGGATTTCAATGCGCTGACGTATGAGCCGATTGCGCCGCTGGCCGGTGATGAGCCGCCGCCGGCAGTGCAACAGACATTCGATGACCGCGCTCCGGTCCAGCCGCTGGAGGAGTTTCTGCGTGATCGGCTGGCGGAATCGAAAGCCAATCCCCTGGATTTGTTTGCGGGTTCTGCGCACATGGGCGCCGAGGACGCCTCAGCAGCGCTCGCACAGTTCGCGCCGCAGGCATCGCATGAGGGCGTGCGGTTTGCAGGCGTCGCCAGTTCCAACGCCCGCGACATCGTGTACGTGATCGACGCGTCGGGCTCGATGGTGGCGTGGCTGAAGTTTGTCATTGAGGAACTGGAGCGATCGCTCGAAGGGCTTGTGCCGCAGCAGCGCTTTGCCGTGATCTTCTTTCAGCGCAACGATGCGATCGAATCGCCGCCGCGCGGCCGGTTCATCCGCGCCACGCCGCAGGAAAAAGCCCGCGTTTTGCAGTGGATTGACCGCACCATTGTCCCGGCCGGCCGATCGAATCCGCTTCAGGCGCTGCGCAGAGCGATCGCGCTTGAGCCTGACGTCATCTTCGTGCTCAGCACCAACGTCACCGGCTCGGGCGAGTTTGAGATCGATCAGCGTGAGTTGCTGGCCACGTTGGACGCGCTCAATCCCCTTGATGCTCGCACCGGCCGCCGGCCCGTGCAGATCAACTGCATTCAGTTCCTCCAGCACGATCCGCTGGGTACGTTGCGGGAAATCGCCCGACAGCACGGCGGGGAAAACGGCTATCGTTTTCTGTCCGAAACGGATTTGAACCTTGCGCCACCCTCGCCTTAATGACGATGATCGTCCGTCAAACGTCAACCGAACCATCATCATATTGTGACACTGCCTTGTTCCCGAACATGCATGCACGAATTCAAACGAAGCGGCTGGCAATCACCCCGCGAAAAGGCACGGAGGGAGTTGAACGCTCCTGGCGCAAATGTCGGATTGCAGGTTGTAATGTTCAGAAGCGCGGTGCACGCCTCAGACCTCGAATCTCAAATTTCAAATTTGAGATTTCAAATTTCCAGTCTCAGACCGCAGAGTTCGACTTGGAAAGAAAGTTCAGCTTGTGGTTTTTCGCTTTCATCCATCGGGCTTCAGTTGTTGCTTGATGCTTTTTGCCTTGATCATCAACCCCGGTGCAGGGAATGCTTATGAGCGCAATGAAACAGTGGATATTGATTGCAGGCGCGCTGCTGGTTGTTCTTGCATTTGACGGCTTTGGAAGCGCATCGCAGACCGCGATGGCACAGGCGGTTGAGCATGCAGCCGCTGAAGATGCCGCCAACGTGCGCAGCGTTGCGCCGGAAAGCTTCGCCAGTGCGTTTTTCTTTTCACGTATCCCGCAGGCCAACGGCGAAAAGTCGCTGGACATTTTCGGCACCATGCTGCTGTGGCTTTTGCTGCTGCTGTCGATGCTGTCGGTCGGACTGATCGGCATGATGGCGCTGATACATCAGCGCAAGGCATATCTGCCCGCTGGCGTTGTCGAGGAAGTCAAGCAGTACATGAACACAGGCCGCTTCCGCGAGGCGCTTGAGCTGACCGGCGCGGATTCCAGCTTCTTCAGCCGCGTGCTACACGTGGCGCTGCGGGAAGCAGGGCACGGCTATTCAGCGGTCATTCGAGGTCTGGAGCAGGCATCGGATGAACTCACCACCCATCGCCTGCGGCACCTGGAATATCTGAACATTCTCGCGCAGGTCAGCCCCATGATCGGGCTGTTCGGCACGGTGTGGGGCATGATTCTTGCCTTCCGCTCCATCGTAATGGCAGGCGGCAACCCCGATCCGGTCATGCTCGCCGGCGGCATCGGCACCGCGCTCACCACCACCTTCTGGGGGCTTATCATCGCCATCCCCGCGCTGGCAGCCTACGCCATCATCCGCAACCGCATCGATCAGTTCTCCACCGAAGCCACACGCGCTGCGGAAGAACTGGTCAACGAATTTCGCCCCAAACCCGGAGGTGCATCAGCAGCATCGCCCAAGCCCGCAGCAGGCGCCAGCGAGATACGGACCGCTGCGCGCTCGATGTGAATGCGAATGCCTCATCAACCCACGTACGGGATTTCTTCATTACGACGCACTCTCTCGCACAGCCATGAGCCTCGTTCACAAGCACGGCAGCGCATCCATCCAGGGCAATCTCACGCCGATGATCGACATGACGTTTCTGCTCATCGTCTTCTTCGTGCTGGTCTCTCGCATTGTGGATGTCGAGCGGGCTGAGATGAACCTGCCGCAGCCCAAAGCCGCCGCCACCGAGCGATTGGGCGATGAGCAGCGCGTGGTGATCAATGTATTGCCCGCCCAGGCTGGGGGGATTTCCGGCTACCGCGTGGGCAGCAAGGATTTTCCCGCTGGCGCAGAAGGTCTACGCGCAATGACCGAGCATCTGATCGGACTGTACCAGGCCAATCCGACTGTCAGCGTGAACGTGCGAGCTGACCGCGCCACGCATTATGAATGGGTCGAACCGGTCCTGCAGGCAGTGTCAGACGCAAGCCGCAGCGTCTACGGCAGCTCCGGAGGTGCGGCGCGGGTCAATCTCGTGGTGGTGCAGGAGCGATAAGCGGTGTTCGGTGACGATATCAAGCCGGCAGCAACTTCAGGATCAACGCCGCCCGACGGCGCGGATCGTCGGCTGGTCATCGGCCGCGCCGGCGAAAAGATCATCGAGCACACGCGCGTGCGCCAGCGTCACGGCCGCAGCGCCCCGCGGCTTGCGCTGAACATGACGCCCATGATCGATGTGGTTTTTCTGCTGCTTATTTACTTTATGGTCGCGACAGATTTCCGCCTGGGCGAAGAGATTTATCGCATGGATCTGCCCAGCCGCGACGGCAGTGCGCAGCACGATCCCTTCTCGCTTGATGATGAACCGCTTCGCATTGTCGTTCGCTCAACCGGTCTTGCCGCCGACATGTACCGCCTGCACCTGGACGGCCCCTATCCGCAGCCGGCCACCTTCGATGATCTGTATGAGTTCCTTCACACGCATCAGGTTGGCGCGGGATTCAGCGGCGCGATGTTCGAGGCTGATCATCCGATCATCGTCCAGCCCACGCGCACTACGCGCTGGGAGCACGCCATGGAGGCATTCAACGCTGCGGCCCGCGCAGGCTACAGCAACGTAACATTCTCCAAGCCGCAGTAGGATTGGAATACAGTCGTGCGCATCACGTCAGTCACTCACAACATAGCACAATACGCAACGGCGCACCGCTTCATGCTCATTGCGCTGCTGACAGCCTGCCTGCTTGTTGGGATTGATGCAGGCAGCTGGGCGCTTGACGATTCGAACAATGCGCTTGAGCGTTATCGCATTGCGCTGCGCGATTCAAATCTGACTACAGCCGATCGCATTGAAGTGATCGAACAGATGCTCAATGCCCGGCGAACAATGATCGCGCAGGAGCCTGATGCTGCAGAACGCGTGACGCTGCTGGCGGATCAGGCTACGGATCTGTTCTTTGATCTGATGCCTGCAGACGGCGCGCATCTGACCGGGATTTTCGGCATCCTCTCGCGACAACAGGACAAACGGATCCGCAACGCAGCGCAGGAGATCTACGAATGCGCAACCCAGGCGGAGCGCATCGTAGCGCAGGCGATTCTTGATCTTGAATCTGCCCCCGATTTCATAAACAACCCTCAGTTACAGCACAAGCAGCGCACGCTGGCGGAGCGAGAGCGGGATCGGCGCATTCCGTTTCTGCGCGGCATAGGCGCGCTGTTCATCGCTGAATTCAATGCGACCGACGCTGAGCGGCAACGACAGCACTACGAAACCGCTGTGCGCATGCTGCGAATGGTGGCGGAGGAGCTGGACGAACCCGTTGCACGCCTGGCACAGCTGTACGCAGGGCTTGCATTGGCGCGGCTGGGGCAGTTCGATGACGCTGAAGCCATCTTCACAACAATCGCGCGCGACCCTGCTGCCTCACCCACCGATATTTTCATCGCGCGAATGGGCGGCGTGATCAATCGCACCATGCGCGGCGGCGCAACGTCGGGCTTGAACGCGCTGCAGTCCATCATCCCCCACTACATCGGCCGCGAGCACATCTTTCATCGCTTCATCATCGCCGATCATCAGTTTCTGCTTCGCAAGCAACTGGCGCAGCAATCCCAGGGCGAACAGCGCAATCGGCTGCTGACCGAAGCGTTCAATTCGTACACCGATCTGCTGTCAACCGATCTCGGCGTGCCGCGTGAAACGGTGCGGCAGATCGTCATGATGAAACTGACCGACGCTGCAGCGCTCAACGATCTTCCGGTTGATGAACTGCCTGCAATCGTATCGGTCGCGCGGGCCGAGGTGCTCTCGCATCAGCCCCACACCCGCGAGCAGGCCATTGTGCTGCTGGAGCGTGCGCTGGCTGCGGACGAGCTTGGCGAACTGGAGCAGGCGACAGCCTTGTTCGTGCTGGGACGGGCACTGTACGAGCATCGCCAGCTGCACTTTGCTGCAAAGCGGTTCATCGAATTGGCGGAGCGCTATCCCGCAGACAGCAACGCTGAGCGGGCAATTGAAATGGGCGTGAGCATTGCAGCGGAACTGCATCGCAGCGATCCGACCGACGTTGAAGCTGCGATCGCCCTGCAGCAGGGCCTGCACATTCTGCTCAATCGCTATCCGAACCTTCCCACGATCGACCGTTGGCGCTATGCCGCTGGTCGCTTCGCCATGCAGCAGGGGCGATTCAGCGAAGCCATCGCGTTTTTTCAACAGGTCACGCCGGCCGCAGCCGAGTGGCTGGACGCTCATTTCATGCAGGCAGCAGCAGCGCGTGGCAGCGCTCAGAAAGCGGCGCTGCTTGACGATGCACAGAAGCAGCAGGACCGATGGCGAGAGCTTCTTGCTGTCATCGACCGCGTTGAGCCGGTCCTTGCGCAGGGAGTAGCCAACATCACCGATGACCAGCGCCGCCGCTCCGTGCGTTATTACCTGGGCTTTCTCAAGGTCTTTCGCGCAGAAGCATTGATCGGCTTGTTACAGCATGTGCAGGCCTTGCGCGTGCTGGAAAATATCGAACAGGATCGCGATCTTGAAACCGAAGTGCTTGCTGAAGCGCTGAAGCTTCGCATTGCGTCGTATCAGGCGATGCGTCAGCCGGAGAAGGCCATTACGGAAATCAATCACTTTGCGCAAACCTCACCGGAACAGGTTGGCGCTGTGATCGGGCCGATGCTCGCATCGCTGCAGCGCGACATTGAAGCGCTGCTGGAGCAAGGCCGCGACGATCAGGCTGCAGTGCAGGGCCGACGCACGCTGCTCCCGGTGGCGAAGATACTCGAGCAATGGCTGCACTCACAGGCAGCAGATGACGCGGAACGCATGCACTTCGGCCGGCGCATCGCTGATGCGTACCGGCTGGGCGGTGAATGCGAGCAGGCGCTGGCGTGGTACAGCGCATTGCTGCAGGACATGCCGAACGCAGCAGAACTTCTGCTTGGACGAGCAGAGTGTCTGTTTGCGCTTGGCGGCCAACAACGGCTGGCCGACGCCATGGAGATTTACAAACGCCTTGCTGCAGCCGGTCCTGCCGTTGATCCCAATCGCTACTGGCTCGCTCAGCTTCGCATGGTGCAGATTCTGGATCGCGTGAATCGCAATACAAACCAGATTGCCCCGCGCATCGAACGATTGCGCCAGCAGGATGAACGCTTCGGAGGCGAGCGCTATCGCCGCGGCTTTGTCGAGCTCTTGCACAAATATCGTCAATCGTAACACCCGCGACGTTACGTCCGGCGTTATGCCTTCAGCAGAAAGACAATGATGCGCAGGTCATTGGCACTTCGCCTTGCGAAATGTCATTGCAGAAGCGCCGAAACGTTGTCTGAAGCTTCGCCTGTGCGCCTTTTGCAGCAACAAGCCGCCTGATTGAGGTTTTGATGTCCCTGCGCCTCCCGTATGATTTGATTCTTCATGAAGGCGCCGGAGTCAATGTGAAAGATGGATGAAGCTGAACGAGTCCAACGATTTGAAGCGGCGTACAACCGCATTGATCATGCGCTGACGGATATCACCGCAGGCAACGGCGGCAATCGTCGTAAGCACGGCTTTGCCGCCAAGGTGCGTCTGGCGGCCAACCGGCGACGGCGTCTGGTCAAGTACGTCGATTTTCTGCTGGAAATCGGCGAGCTTCGCAACGCGATCGTACACAACCGCACGGGTAACGATGAATATCTCGCCGTCCCCAGCGAGCGCACCGTGCTGGAACTGGAGCGGATTGAGCAACTGGCGTTTTCTCCTGAAAAGGTGCTCCCGCGTTTTGCCAGATCGGTCGTCACCCTGCACGCCGATCAATCGCTGATCGACGCCTGGCGGCTGCTGCAGGACGATGGATATTCGCGATATCCGGTCTATGAAGGCCGGGACGGCGGGACGTTTGTCGGCCTGCTCACCAGCAACGGCTTTGCCCGATGGGTGGCAGCGAATGTGCGAGGCACGAAACTGGAAATAGACATGGAGCACGTGCGCGTGGCCGACGTGCTCGAACATGACCATCGGCGCAATGCGGTGGCGTTCGTCTCGCGCGATGTGTTCATCGACGACGTCGATCAGATGTTTCGCGATCTCAAGCCGCTGGACGCGGTGATCATCACTGCTGACGGCAAACCGGGCCAGAAGCCGCTGGGCATGATCTGCGCGCCGGATATCGCAGCGATGAGCCGGTAAGAACTGCACCGATCAGATTGAACTTGCAGACAACAAACGCAAGACGATCGCAGCTCAAATGCGCCAACTGCTGCGATTACCCCAAAACAACACAATCAGAATCCATCCACAGATGATGCCGGATCAGCAGCGCATCCAACGATGCAGCATCTTGAATTGAGCGATTCGCGCCGGATATCCCGCAGCGGCACGCTGCGCACAATGCCTGAAGCGTGCCCGCCCTATCTCTACTTCTATCCCTGGCCCTGCTCGCTGTCGCCGACTTCGGCTGACGCTGCATCGGCGGAATCAGAAGCGGCAGCGCTGTCGCTCGCATCAGCTGCGGGCTGGCTTGCCGCGGGCGTCGAGCTTCGGCCGAGCACCTGCCAGATTTCGGTGAAATAGCGATCGGCTTCGATCCATGCGTGCGCCGGCACGCCCCACCCGCGGCTGAAGAAGCGAACCGATGGCGGGTCGGTGCGCTCCAACTCCATCGCCAGCTTCCATTCGCGAGTTTCCGAGCGTGGCTTGACGCCAGCCTTGTAAAGGTCACGCTCGACGCGGCGGAAGACCTCGATGCGATTGTTCGCCTCATCCACCCAGACGTGGTTCTCCCGCACGATCCACCGCTCGGTGAAATCGGGGTGGTTGTAATCTGGCGTTTGCGCCACCGCAACCATGGCGGTCCAGACGTTTTCGGGGCTGTGGCCGACATAGGTTTCACGCTGGACGCCGCAGCCGCCTGCAAGCGTCAGCAGGATGATCGCCGCGACACAAAGTCGGATTGAAGTCATCGTGTTCATGCCACCAGCGTCGCGAAAGCTGGCCGATTGTCAAGGGGGGCCGGGTGAGGTGAAGTTCTGACTTCAACAAATTTGGCTGCTGCAGATCAACCGCCCGATCGGGCCGGCAGGGCCTTGCCCGCAGGGCAATCAGAGCCGATCGCCCCATTTAGTAGCGGACATGAAAGCCGCTGAACTCACCGGTTGCCGGGCCGGTCTCGATCGTCACGTTGTCGATATTGCCCTGCATTGCCCGCTTGACGGCATTGATAAACCGGTCAAGTTCATCCGCCTCACCCTCTGCAACGCACTGGACCGATCCGTCAGGCTCGTTGCGCACCCAGCCAGTTACACGAAAGCCCCGCGCCACGCTGACCGTAGTAGCGCGAAACCCCACCCCCTGCACCATACCGGTAAACCTGACGGTGTAGCGAACAGGCGATGCGTCCATTCGTGAACAGACCTTTCTCAAAGCTCCAGATTCGCTCGTGGCGGGCAATGGCAATGCGGAAGGCTTCGCGCCCTTCTGCCTGCATCAGGCGATCCCGCGCAGCATGATCATCCCAGCTTCGCCATCACCTCATCCGGGATGTCTGCGTTGAAATACACCTTCTGCACGTCGTCGTGATCTTCCAGCGCATCGATGATCTTCATCACCTTCGCAGCTGTCGCTTCATCGCACTCCACGGTGTTCTGCGGCAGCATGGTGACTTCCGCGCTGGCGATCTCGATGCCCGCAGCCTCAATGGCGTCTTTCACCTGCAGAAAGTCCGTCGGCTGGGTGGTCACCTCCCAGGCGCCATCGCTCTCGGCCACGTCTTCCGCGCCGGCTTCCAGCGCGATCTCCATGATCTTCTCTTCGCTTGCCTTGCCTGATTCGATGTGGATGACGCCTTTGGAATCAAAGCCGAACGCCACCGCGCCGGGCTTGCCCAGATTCCCGCCGTGCTTATCGAACAGCGTGCGAATTTCAGAAGCGGTGCGGTTGAGGTTATCGGTAAGGCAATCGACAATGACCGCCACGCCGCCGGGCGCGTACCCCTCGTAGCGCACGGCTTCGTATCGCGCGCCTTCGGTTTCGCCGGTGCCCTTCTTGATCGCCTTCTCGATCGTGTCCTTGGGCATATTGACAGCCTTGGCGTCTTCGATCGCGTAACGCAACGCGGTATTGAACTTCGGGTCGCCTCCGCCGTTGCGGGCTGCCACGATGATCGCGCGACTGCACTTGGACCACATCTTGCCGCGTTTGGCGTCAACAGCGGCCTTGCGGTGCTTGATGTTCTTCCATTGACTATGTCCAGCCATAAGTACTCCGAAAACATTTCCATTGCGTGCATTGTGCCACACGGCAGCAGGCGGCAATGGATACCTGAATAAATGATCCCCAATGATCCCTTGTTGTTGTCCTGTCAATGCGTTGATGCATTGACGTTGTAATCCATGAGATTACTGCTCAGCAAACGTCGGCTCGATTTCCGGCTGCTGGCTCTGTTCAGCTGCAACGAGCTTCTCCCTGACGCGCCAGAGCAACGCTCCATGCTCTCGATCATAGAGCGCCTGCGGGTCGGCGACGACCAGGTGCCACGGCTGCGATAACTGCAGAAACGTCTGCACCGCAACATAAACCCGCATGTGGGTTTCGTGGTACTCCGGCGATTCGAGAATCTCTACCGCCTTGCGCCACTGGACCGTTGCAGCTTCCTGATCGCCAAGCCGCCAGAAAATGTCGCCCAGGTGATCGTGCACAACCGGGCTGGGTTCACTCGACCGCGCAAGCGCCTCCTTGATCAGGCTCAAGGCACCGGCAGCAGGCTGCTGGTTGTCCGCATCCTCAGGCGGCTGTTCATCGGTCAAACGTCCCTGTTTATAGCGCAGCCAGCCGATGGTGTCCAGAATGTTGGGATCATCGGGGGCCAGGGCGTGCGCGCGTTCGATCCATTCAATCGTCTGCGCATCGCGCTGCCCCGCCTCCAGCCGCATATACCCCAGGTTATTCATCGCCATGGCGTGGTTGGGATCGCGCTCCAGCACTTCGCGCAGCAACCGCTCCGCGCCGACGTCAGCTTCGAGAATGGCGTAATACAAGCTGGCGTAATACAGCCCTTCAGTCAGGTCGACCGGTTCAGAAAGCCCCAATGCGACATTGAGCAGCGATTCGCGGTGCATGCGCTTGAGCAGCGCGATTGTTGCAGCGGTGATGTTTGCTGACGATTGTGCCCCTGCCACAGCGCCGCCACGCATCACCGCGGCATCCGAAGCGGCATCACACAGAATCGTCATCCACGCGAGCACCGCTGTCGCAGGCGGCGACAAAGGCGCGGCAGCATTGAGCCGTGCCCGCAATGCACGGGCTGCAGCAACCGGATGCTTCTCGTTCAATAACCCTTGCGCCAAATCCCGCCACGCGACAAGATCGGATATCTCCGATCCTGCTGCGCCCGGAGCTTCAGCGATCGCCCGGTGCACGAGTGTATCGAAACGCTCATCCACCATGTTCAGGTTGGCCATCGCCTGCAGGCCAGCCGCGTACACCGCAAGCGGCGCGTTGCCTGCGTGGTCGTGATCGATGGCATGTTCCACCAGTTCGAGAATGATGCGATCGCGCTGCCTGTCCACACCGCGCAAATGCTGGAGGACTGCAATGGTGGAACGAAGTTCATCCATGCCCAGCATCTGCACGCGATCGCGCAGCCACTGAATCTGCTCAAGCGAGCGATCCGCAAGCTCCGCAGCGGCATACAGCTTGGCCAGTTCCAGAGCGCGGCGCACGCCTTCAGGACGGGCATTCAATCGCTGCTCGGTCAACGGCCGCATCGAATCGATCTGACCGGTGATCTGGTACACTGTTTCGAGCAGTTGTCGAGCATAGAGATCCTGATCGTCAGCCTCGACCATCTGCTGCAGCCGCTCGATCGCCTGTTCGGAGCGATTCATCAGCAACTGCACGCGCAACCACTGCTCCAGCAGGGCCGGGTCTCCGGGCCGGGCCGCCAGCCGCTGGTCGATCCACTGCGCAACGGTCTCCAACCGCCCTGCGGCATGCCATGCGGTCACCGCCAGCGTAAGGCTGGCTCGATCCGACGGGTCGCTGTCATACAGCGCCAGCAGTTGCTCAAGCCCCTGCTCATAGCGGTGCTGACTGATGGCTTCCTGGGCTGCCAGCCGGGTCGCCAGTGTGCTGGTGGGCACAGCCTTGCGCAATCGATTGAGCACCTTGCGGAACTGGTTGGCATCGGGCAGCAAACCGTTGGGAGCGTACAACTGCGCGAGCAGTTCGTATGCAGCTTCGTTGCGCTGATCGTGCGCGATCGCCAGTTCAGCCAGCCGCACCGCCTGATCAACTGCCGTCCGCGCTGATGCGCTTGCCAGCGAGCTGCGCATCAGTTGTTCAGCATTGATCGCTTCGGCCCGCGCCGCTTCCACCAGCACTTCGGGATTTTCCGGATCGATCGACATCGCTGAATGAAGCACGTCGATGGCCTGCTTCAGACGATTGGCAGTGAGGAGCGCTTGCGCAAGAGCGATCCGGTCGGCCGTTGATTCAACCGCTGCGAGGGCAGCCAGCGCTTCATCCAGCAACACCGGTTCCTGCAATTCCGCAGCAAGCTGCACGCGCTGCAGCAGCAAGCCGCGATCATCGGGCCAACGCTGCAGCGCATCACTGCAGACCGACCATGCTTCGCCAAGCCCGCCAAGTCGCGAAAGCAGTCGCGCTTCCACGCGTGCCCGTGCCGGCGAGGATTCAAGTTCAGGCATGACCTTGAGAGCATCCAGCGGCCGCGGCAGCGCTGCCGCCAGACGACTGACATACGCGTTGGCCAGATCAGGGTGATCGTGCGCCAGCGCAACGGTGAGCGCGACTGCGGATTTGACATCCTGCTGCCCCAGCCACGTGAACAACTGCGACGCTGCAGCCAGATCGCGCGGATTTCGATTGAGAAACTCGCGCAGCAGTTCCTGGGCACGCTCCGGATTCGACAAACTGGCTGCGGCACGAACGTGGCCGCTGTCATCAGGCTGCTGGCGATAGAGCGTCTCAACGGCCTGGGCAAGCAGTTCCACCGGCTGGGCATGCTGCGCGAGATATGCGCACAATCGCACCTCGCGATCGGTGATGCCGACGGGGCCGGCGCGTCGCGTTTCCCCGCTGGCGTCAGCTTCAGTTGCAGTACGGGTCGGCAATTCGCGCAATCCCTGCGAACCGCGCCGAATCGCTGCAAAAAGCTCATATTGCGCGTTGAAGATTCGCCCAAGCGCGAGATTGGCGTAAATCACACGCGGATACAGCGCCGTGGGGTCGGCTGTGGGAAGCGATGCTGCTGCGCTGTAGGCTTCCAGCGCATCGGCGAATTCACCGAGACGGCAATGCGCATCACCGATCCCCCGCCACAACTCACCCCGCTGACGGTAGACCGAACCCAATCGTGCGCCGTGCTGGGTCGATGCGGACAACTCATCGGGAAAGTTCAGCGCTTGTCTGGCTGCCTGAATTGAAGCGCGATCGTAGCCAAGTTCACGCAGCGAAATGGCAAGGGTGAAATCTGCGAGTATGTCTGCTGCCGGGTCGTGCGTGAACGATTCGCCCACAGCTCGCAGACGGCCGAGCGACCAAACCGCAGAACGAAAATCACGCCGGTTCGCAGCTGAAAGTCCAAGCGTGAACAGCGCTTCGGCATGTGTGGGGTCAAGCCGCACCAGCCGTTCGTACATTTCCATTGCCTTGGTGCTGTTGCGCAGCTCCAGATAGCTGCGGGCCAGCTCGCGCACGATCTGCGGCGAGTATGGATCAAGCTCCATCGCTTTCTGCAGATCGGTCACTGCCTGGTACTGCCGACCGGCCAGCGAAGCGCTGCGCCCCCTCGCATACAGCTTCAGCGCCTCAACGTGAGCCTCGGGGTCGATCTCTGGAGCCGGTTCTTCAACTGGCGCAATCGGCTCCATCTGCGCAACGATGTCCTGAATGGCCTGCTCGAGCGTCATGAAGTGGCGCGGCTCGGATGGATCGCGCAACGCCAGCACCTCCGGCTCAATGCCCGGCGGGATCGCCACGGTTGTCTGCGCGGCGTTTGGACGATCGCGGTGCTGATTGGCCTTACCGCCTGCCGCCAGTTCCGCTGCCGCCAGATTGCGAAGGTTCTCCTCAGCAGGCAGCGACCGGTTGATCTTCGCCAATGAAGGCGGCTCGTTGAGCGCAGGCTTGTGAGAAGCGCACGCCACGAGATGCGTCATGGCGGCCAGACCAACGAGGATAAAGCGAAGTCGAATCATGGTGCACAGTGGTGACGTTCGCACAGATGAGCGAAATTGTCCAGACACCGCCGCGAACTATGGCCGTATTGCCCGACAATTGGACCTTCGCAGTAGTCTGCTACCGGTTCTACGTTGCTGCGGCTCACCGTGACGGCAGACTGCCTGCCGATTTATCGACTTTTCCGCACCTTTCTGCTCTGCGGGGGCGCCGTGGAGGAATCGGCTGCGCCCGGCCCGCTCGCCGCTGGTCTGATGCGCCGGTTCAGCCGGTTGTGGTCTTGCTGCTGCCGCGCGGTTTCCGGGTGGTCTTGCGCGTGGTGCTGCTCTTGCGACTGCTGGTTTTGCGCTCGGTTGCGGCGGGCGCGTCGGCTCGCTGATCAACCCACTGCTGCAGGGCGTAATGCACGTTGACGCCCTCGCCGGCTTTGATCTGTGAGCTGAGCCAGTTGGCGAGTTCGTTCACGTCGATCGACTCATCGCAAATGTCCGCTTCGATCATTGCGGCTCGCAACTGCTCATCGACCGGAATGCAGTGCGAATCAAACGACACCAGCAGCACGCGAGATGCGACATACGGCACAATGCCTTCGAGCGATTCGACGTACTTTTTCGCTTCGCGCTTGCCGCCGTCGGCCAATCGATCCAGGCTGACCGCATGCTCGCGCAGATAGATGTTGCGCAGCATTGCCCGCAGCCGTTCGGAGCGTTCCTGAGCCTTGGGATAGCGTGCGCCGATGACACTGACGACTTCTTCCGGCATGCAGACGCGCAGATCGTTGAAGTCCACCACCTGCTCCATGAGCCGGTTATAAGCGGTGATTGCCTTTTCCGTTGTGGATTCCCACATCAGCGTCGATATCACCAGCACGCCTACTGGATCGTTCACGCCGGGCATCTCGGGTGGCGAAACGGTTCCAAGCTTTTTCAACAATGCGGTCAGTTTCTTGGCGTTAGCTGCTGCGTTCGTCACGGCGTGGAATCCTCTGATCTTTTCATGCTCCATGCCCGGATTCATCACCGCCCGGAAAGTTGTGATTTGCGTCATGACCTGCGCCCGTCGATTCGTCATGCTCTTCATGACGCAATGCAGCGTCGATCATGGCGTGCTTTTTCAGCGATGAATCGAGCCGAAACGACAGTCGCGGCATGCGCCGGGCAGTCACTTCGCTGGCGATCTCACGCTGAATATAGCCTGCTGCGCTGCGCAGACCGTGCAAGGTCAGTTCAGCATGCTCAGCGGGCAATACGGAAACATACACCTTTGCCTCAGCCAGATCGGGAGAGACTTCAACCCTGGTCACCGAGATCAGGCCTCGCACGCGCGGATCGTGCAATCCGCGCGTGAGCACCTGCTGCACTGCGTGGTGAAGAACGGAGGCGATCTGTTCGATGCGCTGAGACATACGCAGGGCGCAACACCGCTACGGCAAGCGGCGTTACAGTTTTCGTTTCACCTCACGAGTCTTGTAGCACTCAAGCACATCGCCGACACGAATATCGTCATAGCCGTCGATCTTCATGCCGCATTCCTGTCCGGCGCGAACTTCCTTCACATCGTCCTTGAACCGCTTGAGCTGCTGGAGCCGGCGATCCTTCTCGATCACGATACCGTCGCGCGTGACGCGAATCTGGCTGTTGCGTTCGATGACGCCATCGGTCACGTAACAGCCGGCGACCATGCCGACCTTGGAAATCTTGAACACGTCGCGGACTTCGGCATGGCCGAGCACTTCGAGCTTGACCTCCGGCTCGAGCAGGCCTTCCGCAGCCGCCTTCACGTCGTCGGTCAGATCGTAGATGACGTCGTAGAAGCGAATGTCCACGCCTCGCGCTTCGGCTGCCTTTCGCGCCGACGCCGATGCGGTCACGTTGAAACCCACGATGATCGCATTGGTGGTTTCCGCCAGGGTGACGTCCGATTCGTTCACGCCGCCGATCGCTGCGTGTTTGATTGAGATATTGACCTCGTCGGACTCGATCTTGGAAAGCACCGACTTGAGCGTCTCAAGCGAGCCTTGCACGTCGGCCTTAACGATCAGCGCCAGTTCCTTGCGGCCCGTGGCAGCCATGTGCTTGAAGACGTTGTCCAGCGTGATGCGCTCGCGGGCCAGATCGCGCTCGCGTTCAATGCGGGCGCGTTCCGCTGCAGCCTGCTCGGCTTCCTTGAGGCTCTTGACGATGTAGAACTTATCGCCGGCATCCGGCACATCGCTGATGCCCGAAAACGCCACTGGCATGCTTGGGCCGGCTGTGTCGATGCGCACGCCACGATCGTTGACGATGTCGCGCACACGGCCAAACGCACGGCCGACGACCACGAAATCGCCTTTCTTGAGCTGTCCCTGCTGCACGATCACCTTGGCCACCGGCCCGCGGCCTTCTTCCATGGCCGCTTCCAGCACAGTGCCCTCCGCTTCGCCGGCAAAATCGGCCTTCAGATCAAGCAGCTGCGCCTGGTAATCCAGCATTTCCAGCAGTTCCTGGATGCCGGCGCCGGTCAGAGCGCTGGTGCGGACCACTTCGGTGCTGCCGCCCCATTCCACAGGGTTCAGATCGTGTTCAGCAAGCTGTCCGAGAATGCGCTGGATGTTCGTATCCGACGCTTCGGGCTTGTCGATCTTGTTGAGCGCAACCACGATGGGCACGCCAGCGGCCTTGGCGTGATTGATCGATTCGATGGTCTGAGGCATGACGCCGTCGTCGGCCGCCACCACCAAGACCGCCACATCGGTGACCTTCGCGCCGCGTGCACGCATCTCGGTAAACGCTTCGTGGCCGGGGGTGTCGATAAACGTCACCATTCGAGTTTCATCGCCCACAACCACCGGCACCTGGAACGCGCTGGTGGCCTGCGTGATGCCGCCCGCTTCGCCTGCAGCCACATTGGTGTTGCGAATCCTGTCCAGCAGCGACGTTTTGCCGTGATCGACGTGGCCGAGAATAGTCACAACCGGGCTGCGACGACGCTCGTCGGTGACGACTCGCTCACGGAACTGCTCAGCGATCTTCTCACCGGCTGACTTCTGTTCTTCGATGTCCAGCTCGATGTTGTAATCGAGCATCAGCTCCATGGCGGTGTCGCCGTCAACAACCGAGTTGACGTTCAGCATTTTGCCCTGCAGCAGGAGCTTGCGCAGGAGATCGCTCACCTTGACACCGGTGGCGGCGGAAAGATCCTTGATGCTGATGGGCACGCTGATTTTGACCTTGCCGCCCGCCTGCGCAGGTACCACGGCACGCTGCCCGCCACCGGTCACGCGCTTGAGATTGTCGCGCCTGGCCGCCTTGAAAAAGCCGCCCGCACGATTCAAGCGGTTTTCCCGCTCCAGCAGATCCTGCTCACGCCAATTGAAGTGACGATCGACTTCTTCCAACTGGCCCGAACCGCGTCCGGAGCGACCGCCTTCGTCATGAGCGCTGGCGCTGCGCCGCTTGTTGCGGCGAGAACCGGCCCCACGATCGCGGCCCGTCATGATGTCCAGCCCGTCGCCCATGCCTGCGCCTGCCCCGCGTCCTGCCCGCGGGCCGCCTCGCCCCACGGTTGGAGAGGTTCGCGGACCGCTTCGCGAGCGCGGCGGCGGAATGATCTCCGGCGACTCGACGCGGATGACCTTCGGCCCGGCCAGCTTGGTCTTGCTGGGCTGCTGAAGCATCGGCCCGGCCGGCTTCACAACGCCCGGACGCGTCGGCACGTTCATCACCGGCTGAACCTTGGGCTTGGCCTTGTTTTCAGACGCTGCGTCCTTTTTCTGCTCCTGCGGCGCTGCTGCAGCGGCGGCCGGCTGCTGTGGCGCTGGCGTCGCTGCTGGAGCTTCAGGCTCGCTGGCGGCAGTATCAGATTCAGACATCGGAGCCGTTATGGGCTTTGCAGTGGCCTTGCCCAACTCGACTTCCACCGGCGGCTGTGCAAGAAGCTCCGGCGCTTCCAGCGGCACAGCGGCAGCCTCGGCCGCAAGCGTGGGCGCGGCCTCAGGCTCAGTCTTGGCAGGTTGCTCAGCCTCAGCCTGAGGCTGCTCAGCAGCTTGGGTCGCTTCCTCGGAAGCCTTCTTCTCCGCCGTGGCCTTGGAAGACTCGGTCTTCTTGGTGGCCTTTCGCCTTGCCTTGGCGCGCACCTTGGTCAGATCGACCGCAGCAGCCGTTTCCACAGCCGTGCTGTTGGCGCTGTCCACCCCCTCGCTGAACCATTCGCGAATGGTCGCGCACAGACCCACCGACACCGTCGACATGTGATTCACGATGTCGGGTATCTCTTCTGCCTGGCACTTGGCGATGATGTCCTTGGAATCGACGCCCAGTTCCTTGGCCAATTGATGAACTCTAGTTGTTCCTGCCTTCTTCGCCACTGTTGTCTCCGCGCTGCCTGCTTTCGCAGGCAGCGGCTTCTTGCTTTACGTTCTGTCTGTTCTGTTACTTACCCTTACGTTCCAGCGCTACCGGCGCTGGTCTGATTTGTCTCTGATTCATCCGAACCTGATTCACTGCCTTCTGCTGCATCGCCGTCACCGCCGAGGATCGATGCCGCCACCGACTCGGCCTTCTCGTCGGTCTCGACGAGCAGCTGGCTGTCATCGTCGCTGCCCAGCACCGCCGATGCCGCAGCTTCTTCCTCAAGCCGCTTGCGTTCGGCTTCTTCACGATCCCGCTGCTGCTGCTCAGCAACGACGCGGGCCTGATGGGCACAGGCTTCGACGATGCGCTCTGCCACCTCGGACGAGATCCCCAGCTCCGCCTCGAGCACCTCGGGACCGACTTCCTCGATGTCGAAGACGCTGATCATGCCCAATGCGCCCATGCGATCGAGCATGTCTTCGCTGACGCCTTCGATCGGCTTGACGGTCTTCTCCAGAATCTCCAGGCTCTTGGCAAACTCGGCCGGGGTGAGAATGTCGATATCCCAACCCGTCAACCTGGCTGCCAGGCGGACATTCTGGCCCCGCCGGCCGATCGCCAGCGAAAGCTGATCTTCGCGCACAATGATGGTGGCGCGGCCGAGTTCAAAGCACAGACTCACATCCTCAACTTCCGCAGGCTTGAGCGCGTTGGCGATCAGCACCTGGCTTGATTCGTTCCAGCGGACGATGTCGATCTTCTCGCCGCCCAGTTCGTCCACAATGTTGCGAATACGGCTGCCGCGCACGCCCACGCATGCGCCGACCGCGTCGACCTTCGAGTCGATCGAGCTGACCGCCAGCTTGGTGCGGAAGCCGGCTTCGCGCGCCATGGCCTTGATCTCAATCACGTGCTCAGCAACTTCGGGCACTTCCGCCTCAAACAGCCGCCGAATGAAATCCGGGTGGCTTCGCGAAAGCACGATCTTGATCTGGTTGCCCGAATCGCGAACATCGAGAATCAGGCAGCGGACGCGATCGCCAGCATGAAACTGCTCGCCGGGGATCTGCTCTGATCGAGGCATGAACCCCTCAGCCCGATCGATCTGAACCACCAGTGCGCCGCCCTCATAACGCTGGGCGGTGCCGGTGACGATCTCACCCTGGCGCTTGCTGAACTCTTCCAGCAGGCTGCTGCGCTCATCCTCACGGAAGCGCTGAATCATGACCTGCTTGGCGGTTTGTGCGGGAATGCGGCCAAGCGTGGACAGCGGGATGATCTCGCGGCTGCCATCGGGCTGATTGCGCCAGATGGTGATGTCGCCGGTGATCCCGTCCATCTCGCAGCCAAACTCCTCCGCATCAAGCGAATTGAAGTGCTTGCGAGCAGCACTGATCATCGCCTGCTCAAGATCATGAATGAGCAAATCGCGATCGATGTTGCGGTCGCGAGCGATGGAATCAAGGATGCGAAGAGTTTCAGCGTTCATGGTTCACCTCGTTTTTCCAAGTTGTTAAGTTGTCAGGTTGTCGAGTTGTCAAGATGTCAAAGTTCATCGTCGAAACCGGCAGTTCATGGCCGACAGTTTCGATGAATCCAGCAATCAATGTCAGCCGGGGCCAAAAACAACATGACCACGGCGTCTCATGGAGACCTCCGTGGCCCATTGCCCCAAGTACGAACGGGGCTGCGGAACGCAGCGGCACAAAACCGCTGCTTCCTGGCGACCTGTCGATGACTCGTCAGGTCACGTTCGCCCCCTTTCGCATCCCAAACCGGTCTGAATACCGGCCACATGGCGCATCAAATCAGACCGCCAAGTGGGAGCAGGGGCATGGGCTTGCGCCCAGCGCACGACATGGACGCGTTCAGGCGTCATGGCGTGAAACTGGATAATGAGCAAACGTGTTCACGGAACTACTCCATCTGCATTGCCCCAAAGCAATGCAACATCGTAAAGAATATGCCGGAAACCGCCGCTCAGTCAACCTGTTGCCGCTTTCGACCCGGCTGGCAGCCGCAGCAGCGATGCGGGAATGGCCATCGGCGCACGTTCCCTGCTCACCGCAGGTCCACCGCGATCGCCGACTGATTTGACAGACAGCGCCAGCAGCAGAAATGCACCTCGCGGCGCGCTCCCAAAGGCTTTCGTATGCCCTGCATCGCGGTCATTGCGGCTGCCCCAACAGTGCATTGGGGGCTAAAAAGCCTGCCGTTTCATTCAGCATAAGCATATGCAAACGCCGCCTTTCTCGCATTGGCGTGAGCTTTCCACCGAGAGAGCAGGATGCCTGCCGGGTTTTGGAGCAAAACGGAAACCCGCAGCCCACGCGTTCGTTTAACCGATCAATATCGAGACCGTGCCCATTCCTCCTGCCCTCCCGAAGGCGGAAAGCTGTTCTTACCCGCTGGACACGTTGTTCAAGCCCACCTTTACGACAAAGCCACCTCTTTTTGAAAACGGCGCCATATGACCATGCTTCACCTCTGGATCGCTGCGATCACCGCTGCGGCATTGCTGATTGGAGCAGCGATACTGCACCTTGTTCCCAAGCTCGATTCACGCAGCAGACGGATCTCAGAAACAATCAGCCGTGCGCCGGCGCTTGATCTGATTGTGACCTATTTCACCATACTGCCGCTGATTGTCGGCGTATTGCTCGGCGGCTGGGTTGGCCTGATCGCAGCAATCATCGGACAGATCGTCGCGATGCTCATCTGGCAAACGCTGCACGAACTGGCGCATCCGCAAGCTCGCAAAGGGCCTCGCATCGTGCATGTGATCAACCGCCGCGTCGGTCGTTTGCGGAACATTGCTGCGCTTTATGTAACCGCGATCGTCGTGCCGATGTTCTGGCTCATTCGGCTGGCGCAGATCACGCTGTACCCGCTGCTGGTGTGGCTTGTGCGGCTGCCGCCGTATCGCCATGCCGAATGGGTGAACGTCTCGCGGCAGAAGTTTGACGGGCTTGTGGGCCACGATCTCATCTGGTGCCTGTATTGCGACTGGATGACCGGCGTGTGGTCGCTGGGTTCGGAGATGCTGCGCAACGTGGAATCGTTCTGGTGTCCGATCCGCTTTGCCGACCCTCGCAAGTGCGCCAACTGTGCGATCGATTTTCCCGATGTCAATCACGGCTGGACGCCCGCCGACGCCACCATGGCCCACGTGACCGAAACGTGGGAGCGCATGTACCCCGCATCGCCGAATGACCAGTCGACCCCTGCAAAACGTTACCACCACTGGTTCGGCCACCCGGCACGATTGACCATCAACGGCAACGCGATTGAGGAACAACACGAACAACGTTGCGCTGATGAATTGAAGAAGAAAGAGACATCAGGCAGCAGGCATTAAGTATCAGATATCAAGTATCAGAATCAGGGGTTGGATATCGAGCAACGCCCAGCGTCTCCTCTTGGAATTGATGCAGTTCGCTCGGTGAGCGTGGCTGGGCATCAGCCTACTGCGCCGCGTCGCCGGAGCAGTTCCGCCAGCGGATCGCGCGGGTTGCGACGCCCTGCTTCATCCAGCACCGATCGGCCGTCCACATCAACAGCGTTCACATCCGCGCCATGGGCAAGCAGCAGATCGACGATTTCCTTGCGGCGTTTGACAGCAGCGAGATGGCGATGCAGCGGCGTGCGATCAGCAACATCGCGTGCCGTGGCCTGCGCGCCGCTGGCCAGCAGCAGCTTGATGATTTCAGTGTGACCGATCTCCGCTGCCAGATGAATCGGCGTCTCGCCCTGCTGGTTCGATAGGTTGACTTCAGCGTTCGCTTCCAGCAGCGTCTTGACCGTCTCGACGTTGCCGACCTGCGATGCAATGTGCAGCGGCGTATCGCCAGCCTGGTTTGCGGCGTTGATGTCCGCACCATGTTCTATGAACAGTTCATTGACAGCCTGCATTGATGGCGCAACGCCGGATTCAGCGGTAGCCACGACCTCTGCTGTGACGTGCAGCACTGTGTTGCCCGCTGCATCAGCCTGATGGATGTCCGCGCCGTGCTCAAGCAGGATTTCCGCTGTTTCCAGTTGACCGCGGCGAGCGGCCCAGTGCAGCGGCGTGCTGCCTGCATCATCCATCGCGTCAATGTCCTGGATGATGTCCAACAGAAACCGCACCATTTCCGCCTGACCATCGCCGGCGGCATGGTGCAAAACCGTTTCTCCCTCGTACCCAGTAGCATTGACGTCCGCGCCGCTGTCCAGCAGCATTTTCGCCACATGGCAGTAACCCTGCCCGGCAGCGCGGTGCAGGCGAAGCGTACGGTCGGTAGGAGTAGACATAACAAACGGCCTTTGGGCTTGCTGCAATCAGCGTTACGGGTCGCGCATCAGCTGATCGCTGACTGCTTGTTGCGGCTGATCGTCGAGTGATTGTAGGCGCGCATGTCGGCACGAGGCTTGCGGCATGTTTCGCAGCTGCGCGCCATGGCCGTTTGCTCCCGCTCTTTACGGGCTGATCACAACGCTTTACTGCACAAAGACGCGTAAATTCAGTTCATTTTCCACTTGGTTGACCTCGCTTGTGACAACCCAATGTGAAAATTGAATTGAGCGCACGATTACAAGAGAAGCAAATGTTGCATCGTCAACTTCATCATCGTCATCGCATTGTATTGCAGACGCCCGCTCATCTTTTCCAAAACGCACACTATTGAATTATTGAGGAGCCAACAGTGAATCCCGGTTGCGCCATTCGTTTGCTGATTGCTGCGTGCTTTGCCGGCATGATTCTCATAGCGCTGGATCAGACGGCCTGCATTCACATCAGCGCCATCGCGCAGGCGCAGGAGCAAACACAGGAGCAGGAGGAACCCGAGCCAACACCGCAGCCACAGGAAACGCCAGCATCGGATGTGCCCTCACGCCGCGCCAGCCTGATCGAGCGCTGTCAGACGATTCAGTAGGATATGGAAGCGCTTGAGAAAAAAAATTGCAGAGCTTGATGAGCAGATGCAAACGAAAGTGCAGGCAATGAACGATGCGCCAGAGGAATCGCGCCTCGATGCTGCGATTGAAGTCATCAACGAAATGCTTTGGCAGCAGCGCGTCATGCGCGATCAAGTTCTGGCGATGCGGGAACGACAGCTGCGCACGTATGCGAGCACCTGATGCACAGCGATCCGGAACACCTGCAGCAAACGCTCACAGCATGCCCAATGGTGCAGAACATACAGACGCCCAAGTAAGCAGTTGAGGTGATCACAGCAACTGCTGCACCAAGAGATGTACGATGTACGAAGGCAGCCAACCGGGCTAGGTGACGCACCTCCCCGCTGATTCTGAAAGAAACATTCGAAGCGACGGCGCGCCTGCAGCTTACAGCAGCACGGTTTCGCCAGGTGAAATCCGCTTGGGCAAATCGAGCGCTTTCAAATCGTCCGGTTCAAGCGCAGAAAGCGGGCTGATTTCGATCTTCGCCTCAACGTGTCCTTGGCCGTTCATCGGCACCTCAACGCCCATACTCGCAAGCCACCGTGCATTGCGGTCGGATTGGATCTGATGCGACGTGGCTGGCGAATCCACTCCTTCAGCATTCTTGATCGGCGCGAATTCCTCAACGCGGCTGGTTTCGTAGATGATCGGTGATTTCGCCTGCGGAATCGCATCGAACACAAACGCTTCCAGCTTCACCGCGTTGGGCTTGTCCGGTTCAATCTTTCTGCCGGTATCGATGTCGATGTATGGAACTTTCTTTTCAGCGCGATGGTACGGCAGTGCGAAATGATGTGCATCGGCGGTCAGTTTCTGGACAAATCGCACGCCGATGATGTGAATGGCGATTGAACCGGCGTTGAAGCGCAACTCGCCTCGCTCATCGCGCTGCTGAGCAAGTTCCGCCGGCAAGTCGGAGTATTCGATCACCATGATCTTGCCGTCGGCGCGGCAGAATACGCCGACCTTCTCTTCAGGATACGCCTTGGCCACCATCTTGCTGGACATTTCCGCAGAACTGTCCGGCGCAGCAGCGTGCAGGCCAAGAAACAGAGGATCGACGCATTTGACCAGCGGATTGTCGACCTGGAAATAGCTGATGTGCTCGATGCCCCGGGCGATCATGTCTTCCATCGCGCCCGAATCGCGCAGCGCTTTGATCGAGCCGCCATGCCCATCGGGATTTACCGCAACTTCATCCTTTTCTGCCAGCAGCAGTTTGCCCGTCTCCAGTTCGATCGACGGCAGCACGCCCTGCGGGAACATCATGACGTTTTTGCGGTCCAGGCCGAAGAAATTGTTGTCCGCAAAGTACGCACGCGTCTCGGCGTCGTTGATCGGACTGGTCATGATGTACCACGGCACTGTCGCGCCATACTTGCGCTGCGTGGCGAGCAACTGCTCAGCAAACACGCGAAACAGCGGCTTGCCGGTCACCACCGTGGCTGGGTAGGTGCCCTTCGGGCCTTTCCAGCCCAACCGCGTGCCCTGTCCGCCTGCGACGGTGAATGCCGCAACGCGCCCCGCGCGGATCAGTTCCTCGCCGACACGGCGGTAATGGGCTGCGTCGTAGCTGCGCTGCGGGTCATTGGGGTCATAGGGGTAATACGGGGCCGGCTCGAGATGAGCAGGCAGCTCAATCAGCGGCTTGCGTTTGACGTATCGCTCGATCAACGCATCCAGCGCGGTGAAGTCGATCGCCTGAATCTGATCAAGCAGCGCAGCTTGCTGCGGCGAAGTCAACTCATTGAAGAACGTGAGCAGATGACCCTGGCCGTGGGCGTCGAGCATACTGCGGATGGACACAAGCCGATCGGGCATGGGGAACGATCCTCAGGAAAATCATCGTCGCTCCTGGCATAAGCGACGCGATACAACACGATGCCGCTGCGCTGCGAGACGCAGAGGTGCCAGAGGATAATGCCAACACTCAACTGCGCTCAATCCCGCGCGGCAGATGATAGACCAATCTCCGCCGGCCGGCTGACTGCGCGCCGTGTGCGTTTGCCGATGCTAAAGCACAATCATCACACATCCGGCGGCGCGGGCTTGGTCCATCCCTGCGGCAGATGACGGACGATCAGCCCCGTTTCCAGATAGATGATTTGCTCACAGATATTGGTGCAGTGATCGGCGATGCGCTCCAGCGCCTTGACCACAAGCAGCAGCCGAAATGCGAACTCCACGCTGAACTCGCCCAATGCGACTTTCTGCTGCGCGTCAAGCATGATTTCGCTCTTGAAGCGGTCGACCGTGTCGTCGAACGCCAGCACGCGCTCAGCAAGGTTGGTATCCCCTTTCGCCAGAGCTCGGTTGGAATCGCGCAGCATGCCGAGCACGCTGTTGGCCATCACACGAAACGTGCTGGGCACCGATTCGGTCGTCTGGCCGGAGTCCAGCGCAACCTCGGCGATATTGACCGCCAGATCGGCGATGCGCTCCAGTTCGTTGTTGACCTTCACGATCGTCAGCACCGAGCGGATGGAATACTCGTCGGTCTCGCCCATCGACAGCAGCGGAATCGACGCCCGTTCGATCTCCACATCCACCCGATCGATCACGTTATCGCCGGCCACCACCTGCTGTGCTTTGGCCATGTCACGCTCGAAGTAGGATTCAACCGCCCGCATGGTCAAATCCAGCACCCGATCGCCCTGGGTCACCAGGTCGTCCTTGAGCTGCGCGAGTTTCTTCTCAAAGATTGTCACCACGATCATCCTTCTGCTGCGCTTCAGCGGCAGAGATGGAGTATATCAGACCCTCTCACTGAACGACTGAAATGAGCCGCCTCTTGTCACAGGAATCAGTTGCTTCTTCAACTCCGCCCGGTGCGCTTGTGCGGCCGGGGCAGGTTGCCTACGCTTGGAATCCGACATGATTGAACTCGGCGTGAATATCGACCACGTTGCCACGATTCGCCAGGCCCGTCGCACTTACGAGCCTGACCCGGTCTGGGCTGCCATCGAAGCGCATCTGGGCGGAGCCGACGGCATCACCGTTCATCTGCGCGAAGATCGGCGGCACATTCAGGATCAGGATGTACGGCGGCTGACCGAACTGATCCATGTGAAGCTGAATCTGGAAATGGCCGCGACCGATGAGATGGTCGCACTGGCTTGCCAGTTGAAGCCGCAACTGGTCATGCTGGTGCCCGAAGGCCGCCAGGAAATCACCACCGAAGGCGGCCTGGACGTGGCGGGCCAGCAGGCTCGCCTGCGCGAAGTGGTCAAGCGACTCTCGGACGCCGGCCTGATCGTCAGCGCGTTTATTGATGCGGAAGAACGGCAAATTGCCGCTGCCCATGCGTGCGGCTTTGCCGTATGCGAAGTTCACACCGGGCCGTACGCCCACGCATTTTTTCATCAGGGCCGCGATGCGGAAAGCCCTGCTGTGGTGGCGGAGCTTGACAAAATTCGCCGGGCCGGTGCGTTGATTCAACAGGCCGGAATGCGCTTCAATGCCGGACATGCGTTGAACTACGTCAATGTTCAGCCCGTTGCTGCGCTGCCTGGCGTGCGCGAGCTGCACATCGGTCACGCCATCATCAGCCGGGCGGTGTTCGTGGGCATCCGCGAAGCCGTGGCCGAGATGAAGCGCCTAATGAGAGAAGCGGCGCAAGGCAACTGGCAAGGCGGACATTCGAAACCCACACACTGAAATCGGGACGTTGCAATGCCTCACTCCAATCCACTTTTCTACGGCACGTACACCGCACTCGTGACGCCGTTCGTCGGCGACGGTTCTGCGGTCGATCACGCCCGGCTGGCGTCACATGTGCATTTTCAGGCTGAGGGCAACGTGACCGGCGTGGTGCCCTGCGGCACAACTGGCGAATCGCCCACGCTCACTGACGCTGAACATCGCGCCGTGGTTGAAACCGTTCTCGAAGCCGCCAAGCCGCTGGGGCTGAAGGTGATCGCCGGGGCCGGTTCGAACAACACCCAGCACGCCATCGAGCTGCATAAGTTCGCCCACCAGGCTGGTGCCGACGCTTCGCTGCAGGTGAACCCCTACTACAACAAGCCATCCCAGGAAGGTCTGTACCGCCATTTCATGGCGATTGCCGACTCATGCGATCTGCCGATCTGCCTGTACAACATTCCCGGCCGAACCGGCGTCGCGCTGTCGCCGGACACCATCGAGCGGCTGGCCCGACACCCCAACATTCAGGCGGTGAAGGAAGCCACCGGCTCGGTCGATTCCGCCAGCGAAATCATTGCGAGGACGAACCTCGCGCTTCTGTCAGGTGATGATTCAATGACCCTGCCGTTTGCTTCCGTCGGCGGCGTGGGCGTGGTGTCGGTGGTGTCGAACCTCGTGCCCGAAAAGGTCAGCGCCTTGTGCGATGCGTTCAACAACGGCATGTGGGAGCAGGCCCGCCGTCTTCACTTTGAACTGCTCCCGCTGTCGCGCGGCCTGCTGAGCCTCGACACCAATCCGGTGCCGCTGAAAACAGCGATGGAACTGCTCGGCCGCGACACCGGCGCGTTGCGTCTGCCGCTGTGCCGCCCCAGTGCGCAGGTGGTCGACGCTGTGCAGATACTGCTTTGCAAGCACGGCCTGCTGCCGCAGGAAGTGCGCGCATGAATCTGCAAGAGCGCCGCGGCACAAGCGTTTCTGAGATGTTGATGCAAACAAATGCTGTTATTGCCTTTATGCCGCGTTTTTGCTTTTCTACAGTAAATCTGTAATGACTATGACTCCCAGCTCAGACATGCCGGTACTCCCCTACAAGATTGCAGTGCTTTGCTATCTCTACGACGATCAGGGGCATGTGCTGATGCTGCATCGGCGCAAGAAGCCCAACGAGGGCATGTACTCGCCGATCGGCGGCAAGCTGGAAGTGGCCGAGGGCGAAGGGCCGCACGAATGCGCGGTTCGCGAGATTTATGAAGAAGCCGGCCTGCGCCTGACACCAGAAATGGTTCGTCTCACCGGCATCGTCTCAGAGCGCGCCTATGAAGGGCAGACGCACTGGCTGATTTTTCTCTTTGAAGTCATGCGGCCGGTGCGACGCGATGAGATTGTCGCAATGGACTTCGAGGAAGGCGTCCTGGAGTGGGTGGATGTGGAGAAGGTGCACGATCTGCCCATCCCGCAGACTGACCGTGAGTTCATGTGGCCGCTGGTGAAAGACCACCGTGGCGGATTCTTCATGGTGCACATTGACTGCAGCGTTGAGCCGATGGTGTGGACCGTGACCGAATCGGTCAAAGCATGCGCCACGCTGCCCGCCGCCAACGCTAAGACTCATTGAACAACGCACGCTGAGCAATTGAGATTGCTGTCTGCGGTTTGCGCATCATGCCGTCGCCACTGCGCGATGGGCAACGATGTGACGGATCGTCGGCGGGTCGTAGGTTCCGCCTGCAAAGCCGGCTTCGGCCAGCAGCGGCGTACGAGCATAAAGCGGCCGCAGCGATATCTGATCTTCCATATCAATGTGAAGCGTCAGCGCAGCAAGGCGCTCGTCGCCGTCGGATGTCTCACGTGAAAGTTCCAGGTTCGCCACGCGGCTGTCGCACGTCATAACGCATCGCACGCTTTGGCGAGTCAAGATGCTTCGGCGATGACCTGCGGATTCAACCCACGCCTCGGCTATCGCGCGATTGGGCGAAATCGGCTCGATGCTGAGCACAAAGTCAACGCGTCCCAGCGCATGCGGGCGCTTCGGCTCCGCGACGCTACGCGTCGACGTCCAGCACACCTGCACAGGCTGCTTCATCCAGGGCGCGGGCCAGTCGGAAAGCGTGTGGTTCATGATGGTCATGACTGTGAAACCGAATCGTCCCTGGCGTTACGAGGCCTTGGAGAGAATCTTCGCCGCCAGCTCCAGTCCCTTGCCGGACGCGATCAGGCGCTGGCTGATGGCGTCAATCATCTCGATGAACGAAAGCATGTTGTCCAACCGTGCGTTGTATGCTTTGACAGCCGCGGCTTCAGGCGTGAGCTTGCGCCCGCCATGCTTGCCGCGCTCAGGGGCGATGACAGCGGTCATTGTGCGACAGTCTCGCAGCGCATCAAGCAGCGGATCAATCTCGCGCTTCTTGCGCTCGCGCAGAATCGTGCGAAAAAGTTTCCAGACGTCCTGTTCAGCTTGAAAATATTCCTTGCGATCGCCGCGGATATGCACGCGGCTGACCACGCCCCATTCCTGCAGCGACCGCAGCGTCATCGATGCGTTGCCGCGGCTGATGCCCAGACGCTGCATCACATCATCGGTGTTCATCGGCTCGTCAACGATGAACAGCAGCGCATGCACCTCAGCCATCGTACGGGGAATGCCCCAATTGCTGGCCATCTGCCCCCACAGCGCGATGAAGCGGTCGTGCGCTTCGCGAAGAGGCTTGTCATTGGAACAGGATTTGGACTGAGACGGCTGTGACATGTGCCGGCAGTATAGGGGATCGCCGCCTCGAGCGGGCTGTGTTTTCAGAAAATTTTGAAATTGCCTGCATCATCCTCCCACCACCGCCTTCAAGACGCCTTCACAACAACAACAGCATGCTGCCCCAGGACGCAACCCTGCAGCTACCGGATGCTCACGCTGCGCTGCTCATGATGCAAAGCGATGCGACGCGATGTGCAGCAGATGACCGGCCCCCAAGCGCGTCATGCTGTGACGTCAATATGCGGACGCTCTTCGTACGATGGCGGCGCAGCAGCCTGATGCTCTGCCTGTGCCTGCTCGGATTCGTTTTGCGGCAACGCCCGCACCGCATCCGTCGATTCCACCGCAGAAACGCGCAGCTCAACCAGATCGTTGAATCGCCGCCCGCTTGGACTTTGCGACTTCTCGCGATCCCGCGCCTTGCTCGCGACCTGCTGAGCCTGAATGGCCTGCAGAGCGGAGGTTTCGATGGGCGAACCGACAACGCTCATACATCAGATATCGACGTAAACAGCAGCGCATCTGAAAACTCGCGCGCTTGCCGATAATGTCCGCATTCTTACTTCTGCGGCGTCGTTGGCTGCGTCGGTTGCACGGGCGATAACTCATCCTGCGACGCATTTTCCTGCTCCGGCGGCGCAAGCCAGATCTCACGCAGCAGCGGCAGCAGGGCGTTGTCCGGATCGGCTTCCGCCATCAGATCCAGGCCCCGTTCAATCATGGCCCGGTCGCCAAGATGCCGTCCCAGATACGCCAGCAGGAACGCGTAGGACACCTGATCCGTCGGCTCTTCGAGTCGGCTTTCCACCGTGGCGGCTGCCATCTCAAGCCGCTCGCGCGGCGGCATCAGATCGGGCGAATATCGAACGTCGATCATCTCCGGCTGGAACGTCATCAAGTTGCGCAGCGTCAGCGAGGCGGACAAGTACAGTCCTGCGCCGATTTGCGCATGGGCCAGGCCTGCAGTCGCCACCGGATGGCCCGGCACGAATCGCAACGCCCGTTCGAAGTACCGCTCAGCCGTCATGTAATCACCATCGCGCAGCTTTGCCTCAGCGCCGGTAAGCAGTTCATTGAAGCGGTCCTGCGACAACGCTGAATAGCTGTCCAGCCGCTGGCCGTGACGCAGAATGATGCCGAACTCCGTGGGAAATCGCCTTGCGTCTTTCTCATCGGCCGGCCGCTCGCGCAGCGGATCTGCCAGCGGGTCAGCTAAGGGATCAGCCAGAGGATCACCCATCGGATCGCCCAGCCGCGGCACACGCGGCGTACGTCCGGTGGGATCGGTTCCCGGCAGCGGAGCCAGCTCATCGCCAGGCTGCAATGGCTCACGTTCCCGCATCCGCCCCGTTTCCGGATCGCGCACCCAGTCCAATTCCGCAGGATCGCGCCACGGACGATTGCGATCGAGTTCCGTTGTCTGTCCCGGCCGCACACGATCGTCAGCACGCGTCGACGGCACGGTTCGATCCTCAAATTGCGGTGAGAATTGATCCTGCATCAGATGTTCGCGCAGAAACCGATACTCCGCTTCGAAATCCCGAAGCGTTCTGGGATCAAGTTCCGCACCCGGCTCGGCCCCCAGCTCGCCGCGCTGCTGCGCACGGGCGTACTGCTCAGCCATGCGTTCGAGAATTGCCTGATAGGCTGGCTGCAAGGTTGTATCCATGCGCGGCGCCGCAGTCATCGTTTCCGGTATCCCGCGACTTTCTTCCGCTGCCAACCGGTCACGTTCAAGCACATCGAAAGGCGTCTGGAACGGCGCGCCGATCTGCGGCAGCGGCAAGCCCTGCTCCAGATCCTGCATGAGGCGCGCTGCATCAAAGCTCGTTAAGCCGACAAGCCCCACTGCCTGCTCCGGCCGTTCCAGCGTCAAACCTCGCAGCGGCGAAGCCTGGAAGATCAGCCGCTGCCCGTCCTCGGTGAAGGTCGTGCCGACAATGCGCGGCTGCGCGCCGACCTCAATGCCGCTCATCACAGTGGTGGAGAGAATTTGACGATCCAGCCGCACGCCGGCCGCCGGACCTTCTTCAGGCATGATTGAAATGGAGTCGATCGTGCCGTAGGTCGTACCGGTTCCGGTGCGCCGATAGGGAAGCGCCGCAAGCTGCTCGCCGAACCGGAGCTGCTCATAGGTTGCGCCCAGGCGCACCAGCGACGGGCTGGAATAGGCGCTGTCAGCTCTGAACTGGAACAGATCGTTGGACCCGAGCGAGCCGCGGAAATCCTCTGCTGCGGTGTAGCCGACCGACCCGCGGAAACCGCGTCCGCCGGCCACATCGCCGGTCACAATCAGATTGCGAGCGCGATAGTCCGGTTGCGGCGCAACGGGATTGATTCGAGAGCCGGTTGCATCGAGATTGTTGTCCAGGACATTGCCGCCCCCCAGCGCATCCTGTCCAAAGGCTGGCGATGCAGATGCAAGCAACGCTCCCAGTCCGAGGGTCAGGCTGAAAGACACGATCGCGTGCAGTGAAGTGCGGCTGCGTCTCATGGTGACTTTTCTCCAATGCCGGGCAACGCGGCAATACAGCAACATCGGCCCAATGTCGACGCTGCAACAGCATCATTATTCTATCCCTTGAGCCTGTCCCTTGAATATTGCGCCGCTGCAGCCGGGCCACGGGGCTGCGGGCCTAGATCCGGAACCGGAAGTTGTCTCCATTTGGTTGAGGGTGCTGCTATCGACCGGGCTGGCTGGCCATCTGCAGCGACTGGGCGATTGTCTCCGACAAGGCGGCCAAATCGCGGTCATCGCAGCAAACCAGGAAATACAGCAGCGAACCGTCGGTCGTGCGCAGCACCTTTCGCCGACAATTCGCCTTGCCGTTGCAGGAATACCACTTGCGAAGCTGCATGTCGCGGCACATGCTGCCGCAGTCGCCTCGATCGGGTACAACAAAAATGCTCACCATCGGTGCGGGCTGATTCGGCAATCCGACTTTCCGATACACCAATCGGGCGGAGCGATCCGGCACGGGCATGTCGGAATACCCTGCGCCGACGAACTCATAGCCAACCTTGCCAAGATCGAAAATGGTGACCGGCACGCCGAGCCACCCCGAAAGGCTCGCTTGCGCTTCAGCCACATCGTGAATGCCCGCGACTGTGGCGATATTGGATGCTGCTGCAGAACTCAAGCGGTGCTGCTGATCAGCGTACACCGCTGCCTCAGCAATAAGATCACTTGCGCGGGCTGGAGGCACATCGTCGATCTGACGGCCGAAGATGCCCAGCAAGACCGCTGCGAGCACAAACACCAGCACTGCTGCAACCGCCGCTGCATTGGCACGCTGAGGCGAGCGGAAAATAAATCCCATCATCGAACGGCGCTGCCGGGCTGACCCAACCGATTCAACGCCGCCTGGCGTCAGACGAGCGATGACATCCTCAGACTCAGATGCCGCGACCGCAGCGGCACCGACAACAGCATGATGATGGTCATCGCCGCCGCCATGCACCTGCGCAGCAGGCTCGCCCGTTGCGGCAGGATCCAGCCTCGTCGCAAGGCATACTGACCGGACCTGCTCGACCAGTTCAGCGGGCGCGCTGGGCGCACCGTCGTTCATCACCCGCGTCAGAGCGGCTCGCAGGCGGCGGTTGAATTCCGCCTGCTGCTTCAGGGCCTGCCTGGCTTCAGGGTGCGCTTCCAGATACCTGCGCAACTCAAGCGACTGCTCAGGCGTCAGTTCGCCGTCGCAGTGAAGTCGCATCAGAATGGAAGGATGAAATTCAGTCATTGAAACGCTACGTGAGAATGAACAATCCTGTCGTATTGATCGGAGCTTGGCAAGACCTGAGAACGTTTGCAAAAAGCAATCAGCCTGATCCTTTCACGCGGCTGCTTTTTCATTGTGGTGAACCATCGGCCAAACGTTTTTCTTCGGCCAATTCAGCTAATTCCTCCGCCAGAATCGAACGCGCGCGGTGTAAACGGCTCATAACTGTACCAATAGGCACATCCTGTACCTCGGCGATTTCCCGATATTTCAGCCCCTCTACCCCCCACAGCAGCAGCGCTGAGCGATATTCGGGCTTCAAACGCTCCACTGCCGCCTTCAATCGCTCATCCACATGCTCCCAGTCGAAATCCGCAAGGCTCCATGCCGGCTCGGGCGCGTCGGGAGCGGTTTCCGCCGATTCTGGGCCGGCCTCATGCTCAGCCATCTGGGCCTGCCGCTTGGCCCGTGCAACCCGGGAGAAAAAGACATTGTGCAGTATTTTGAACAGCCACGGCCGGATGCCGCCGCCCTGCTCTTCAAAGCGGTCTGCAGCCCTCAGCGCCCTCAGATAGGTTTCCTGCACTAAATCGCTCGCCTCGTCCGGATGCCGCGCCAATTGCATCGCCATGCGGTAGACCGCATCAAGCTGCTCGATGGCACGTTGTTCAAACTGCTGGCGGTCCACGGGGAGCGATTCCGGATCGAACGGGAAATGACAGACAATAGGAGCAGTTTTGAAGCGCAGCATCATCGGCAAGTTTGTCCGCGCTGGCAAACGGCCGCAGCGTAATTCCCCCCCGTGCCGCATGCAGCAGCCGGTTTTTTGGGGAAACACCCTTAATCCAGCCGGACCTTGCCTATACTTCACTTCGTTAAATGACGAAGTGGAAAGCGCTATCGCCCGATCTTGGTCCTGATGCAGACAGACCCAGCCCCATGCACAGCTTCCTGGCTGTTGCCAAAGCTCTGTCGGATGAAAACCGCGTCCGGGCCGTCATGGCGCTTCGCGATGGCGAACTGTGCCTGTGCCAGATCATTGCGCTGCTTGAACTTGCGCCGTCAACCGTCTCCAGGCACATGACCATTCTGGCGCAGGCGGGACTCGTCAGCGCACGCAAACACGGCCGGTGGCACTATTACCGCCTTGCGGAAACCGGCAGCCCTCACCCAGCCATGCAATGGGCGCTGGCGGCATTGCCTGCTGACCACATCATCCAGCGCGACCGCCAGCGGCTGCGCGACATCCTCGCTATGGAACCGCAAGCGTTATGCACTCGCTACACAAAACCTCTGCATCGTGCTGGGCCATAAAACCAGCAAAATCCGCCCGCGCCGAAAAGCTGCGGAAAAGTCGCGCTCATTCCGCTGAACGCTGAACACTGCACGCTGAACTCGCTTTACTGATCAAGTAACAAGTAAGAAGCAAACCAACAAAAGGATTCGATCATGTCAAACGCCGCCGACGCCAATGCTGCTGAACTGAACGCTGAATCGCTGCGACAAATGGTGCGCGAAGGCTACGCTGAGATCGCCCGCTCCGGTGCATGGGTGAGCGCCGCAGCAGATGAATCGCGCACGAGTGGCGGAAGCTCATGCTGTGGCGGCGGTGGATGCTGCGGGCCAGGCACACTCACCGTCGATGCAGCTGCAGTGGCGGCAAGCGTGGGTTACAGCGCCGAGGAACTGGCCACGTTGCCTGAAGGCGCGAATATGGGCCTTTCGTGCGGCAACCCCACCGCCATTGCCGCGCTCAAGCCCGGCGAAGTCGTGCTTGATCTCGGCTGCGGCGGCGGGTTCGACATCTTTCTGGCCGGCCCGAAAGTTGGCCCTGCCGGTCGAGCCATCGGCGTCGACATGACGCCGGACATGATCACCAAAGCTCGACAGAATGCCGCAACGTATCGCGACCGGACCGGCCTTGAAAATGTGGAGTTTCGTCTTGGCGAGATCGAGCATCTGCCTGTCGCTGACAACAGCGTGGATGTGGTGATCTCCAACTGCGTGATCAATCTCTCGCCCGACAAGCCGCAGGTCTGGCGGGAAATCGCACGGGTGCTCAAGCCCGGCGGACGCGTGGCGGTATCAGACCTGGCTCTGCTCAAGCCGCTGCCGAATTCAATCCGCGACATGGTTGAGGCTCTGGTCGGCTGCGTGGCGGGCGCTGTCCTGATAGAGGACAACGAGCGCATGGTTCGCGAAGCGGGGCTGAGCAACGTGAAGCTCACGCCCAAGCCCGAATACGTACGCGCGATGACAAGCTGGAACGATCCGCTGTACCGCAGGATCGCTGAGCAGCTCCCGCCCGGCGCGCATGCTACAGATTACATCACAAGCCTCACGATTGAGGCCGTCAAGCCCGCATAACCTCCGCATAATCAAAAGCGGAAACAGACAGCCAGACGGTTCCTCGTCAGCGCAGAACCGAACCGCACAATATCATCAGCGAGAACGCTCATCGAACCGTACACAATGGTTCAACGGGCGTTTTCGTCAGGCTGCGTCAATGCAATCATCCATCAATCTCAAACGGGCAAACGCAGCCCGGTGCGGCCCGTTCCCCCAAGCTCTTGCAAGTTTCCTACAATCGCCTTATGGCTCAGGCTCAACAACAGTACATCACGACGCCCATCTATTACGTCAACGATCGGCCGCACATCGGCCACGTGTACACCACCACCGTGTGCGACGTGTACGCCCGCTTCATGCGGTTTGCGGGCAACGATGTGTTTTTTCTCACCGGCACCGATGAACACGGGCTGAAGGTGGAGAAATCGGCTCAGGCACGGGGCATATCTCCTCAGCAGCTCGCTGATGAGAATGCTGCGGAGTTCCAGCGCGTGCTGAGCATGTTCAGCCTCACCAACAACGATTTCATTCGCACAACCAACCCTAATCACGAGCGGCAGGTGCAGCTGTTCGTGCAGCGGCTGCTCGACTCCGGCGACATCTACCTCGGACAGTTCGAAGGCTGGTACGACGAAGGACAGGAAGAGTACTACACCGAAACCAAGGCCAAGGAACTGGACTACAAATCGCCCATCAGCAAAAAGCCGCTGGTGCGCGCCAAAGAGCAGAATTACTACTTTCGGCTCAGCGCATATCAGTCGCGCCTTGAGGAACTGTTCGCACAACGTCCTGAATTCGTGCGGCCCGAAGCGCGGCGCAACGAAATCCTCGGCCGGCTGCGCGAAGGCCTGCAGGATGTTCCCCTCAGCCGCACGAATTTCACATGGGGCATTCAGATGCCCAACGATCCGCAGCACGTGATCTACGTGTGGATCGATGCGCTGTTCAACTACATCACCGCCCTGGGACTGGCTGAACCGGAAAGCGAAACCTACCAGCAGCGCAGCAAATACTGGCCGGCAACGTATCACGTCATCGGCAAGGAAATTCTCTGGTTCCACGCTGTGGTCTGGCCCGCCATGCTGATGGCTCTGGGCATTGAGCTGCCCCGATGCGTCTACGCGCACAGCTTCTGGATCAGCGAAGGTCAGAAGATGTCCAAAACGCTGGGCAACTTCATCGACCTCGAAGCAATTCAGCGGTATCTGAGCGTCTATGGCCTGGACGCCTGGCGATACTACATGATCACCCAGGGGCCGCTTGGCGCACAGGACGCCAACTTCGCTGCAGGACACTTCCATGAAATCTACACCGCTCATCTGGTCAACACCGTGGGCAACAGCGCCAGCCGCGTGACGCAGATGATCGTGAAGTATTTCGACGGCATACTGCCAGGCGAAACTGACGCAGCATCAGCCAGCGATACGTCGCCTGTGATGCTCGATGGCTTTCACTGGCCCACAATCTGCCGCGAAACCGTTGAGCGATGCACGAAGCACATCACGCGTCTCGAACTGGCGGAAGCCGCTGCGGAGGGTCTTGCGCTGATCCGCAAGGTCGACGCCTTCATCAACGCAACGGAGCCGTTCAAACTGGCCAAGGATCAGACCAAGCGCGATCAGCTCGCAGCAATCCTGTATCAATCCGCTGAGGCAATCCGCATCGCTTCGCTGCTGTTGTGGCCGATTGTGCCCGACAAGATGACGGCGCTGTGGCAGGCGCTGAGTCTTTCGATTGATCCAGCCAGGGGCGAACTGCATCAACTGGCCCAATGGGGCGGCCTGCCGCCGGGCAGCCAGGTGCAAAAAGTCGCGCTGTTCCCGCGCGTTGAGCCGGCTGCCGCTTCGACGGCAGGCTGATGATCAAATTCAATTCACCGTCCGCGCTCAGAGCCGAGGCACCATTGTGCCTCGGCTCTTTCTCTTTGTTGTTGATTTGCTGCGCTGATGCTGCCTATTCGCACGGCCCCCAGCTGCCGATCACCGCAAGCAGATCATCGACGTTCACGCCTCCATCGCCGTTGACGTCCGCTGCATTGGCTCCTGCTGCGCCCCAGTTGGCGATCACATGCAGCAGATCGTCAACATTCACAGTTCCGTCTCCGCCGGATGGCGCAATGTCAGCTGCGCATGGCAGCGGACCGGGAACGACAACGCTCGCCGTCATGCTGCTGGGCGTGCCGGGCTTGAACAACTCAAGCTGGACGTTGCCTTGAACCGGCGGCCGATTGGCGCGGAACCTGAAGTTGTACAGCGTTCCCCACCGAAGCGCATTGGCATAGGCATTCTGCGCAAAAGGCGTTGTGGCCCATCGGATGCTGTCTGCATTCACAACCGCCGGCCAGTCGGTCAGCGAGTATGGCTCGCCGCTGTGATAATCCACATCGTGAAAGCCGATATCGCTCACGCTCAGGGTTGATCCGGTTGGCAAGGGCACGCGAAATGCTCCTGCGGCTCGATCGGAATTGAGGTTCTGCACAGCGTACTCGTATTCCCACCATCCGTTGCCGCGATCGGTCGCCTTTGCCGCCACCCAGAAAAGACCGTCGTTGGGCACCATGACCGAAGTGAGCTGCACATCGGGATCGGGCGTGTTGGGGCCAAGGCCGTGCGCTTTCCATGCAAAAATCGCTGGTTGATAATGCACGATCGGCCCGGTCCATGCCGCAAGATCGCCATTGGAATCGATCGCCACCGGGCGGTAGGAAGCGTTGTTGAAGTCCGTGCGAGGCGACGCCAACTGCACGTCATCAGCGGTGAGATACTGCACTTCGATGAAATACTGCACGTCGGGCGAGGTATCCAGATCGCTCTGCTTGACCTGAAGCCGACGCCCGATGACCGGTTCGGCCGGCGGGCATGACAAACCGCCCAGACCAGGCGAGCAGAATGGATACGGGAAGTATCCCGTGGAGGGATTGACCTCTGATTTCGGACCGACGCTCTGCGAGCCGTTGGCGTATACGCCGTAGGGGTCGCAGCAGCCAGGACCGAGCAGTTGATCGTTCCCGCCGCCCTGGCAGGTGGTGCACCAGTCGATCTGTGTTGCGGAATAGCCATGTTTCAGCCACGACTGGCCGATTTGCTCAATGCGGCCGTTTCGCAGTCGAAACATGTTCTGCGTCATGACCGGATGGCGGTTTGACGCGGCCTCCCATCGCACGCCCTCATCGCCCTGATTACATGCAACGGTCAGGACGGCATACGCGCGTCGCCCATTGGATGCGCCATAGTTCAGAAAGCCTGTCTCAGGCGACGTTCCGCCGATGAAACAGGTGATCAGATCCGGCCCCGTCCCCGCCCATGCAAACCACGAAACAGCTCCACTGACGCCAGCAACCAGCACCAACGTAGCGCGTGTGTTCATATCGCGACCTCCTTTGCGGCGGAGCATAGGAGACGCTAGTGGTTGGAAACATAGGAAGCCTGTTATTCCGGTACGCCGCCGTAATCATGTCAGCGGCGGCATTCGACAGCAGCGCATTGTTGCCCTCAGCGCCGGAGCAAAAAACAACCAGCGGCAGGTCGCCGCTGGTTGCAGGACTGATAGAGGAAATCGGGTTGATTACTGGCAGGTGCCCCAGGCGCCGATGACGGCCAGCAGATCGTCAACGTTCACTACACCATTGCCATCGATATCTGCTGCGCAGCCCTTGCACGGTCCCCAGCCGGCAATCACCGCCAGCATATCGTCCACGTTCACCGTACCGTCGCCGCCCGGAGGCACGATGTCCCCATCGCAGCCGCCAGGCAACTGGCCGGGAACAACGATGACGCCATCAACCGAATTGGGCGAACCCGGCTTGAACAGGCCGAGCGTGATGATGCCGGACTCCGGCGCCACGTTGGTCTCAAACCGGAAGTTGTACAGCGTACCCCAGCGCAGCGCGTTGGCGTTGGCGTTCTGGGCGAAGGTCTGCGGGCAGGTCCACGTCAGCGTGTTGTTTTTATGCGTCACGATCCAGGGGGTGTTGTCAAAGTTCAGGTTGCCGTTGGACATGTTGTTGATCGCATCGCCGCTGTGATACTCAGGGCTGCGGAAACCGATGTTCGTGACCGTTGCGCCATCGGGAAGCGGAACGCTGAACGAATAACCGGCGCGATCCGAGTTGAGGTTCTGAACCGCGTACTCGTAGCTCCACATGCCGTTGCCCAGGTCAACTGCCTTCGCCGCTGCGATGAACAGTCCCTCGCCGGGCACGCGGAGATCAACTTCCTGCACGCCGTTGTCGTTGGCCTTCCAGGCGCGGATGCCGGGCTGCTCGCGCTGGGTGGTTTCCATCACCGCCGCCGTCCAGTTGGTTCCCGACTGGGTAATGTTGACGCGACGCCATGACGCGTTGTTGTCCTGATTGCCGTGCTCCGCATCATCAGGCGAGATGTATTGGGCTTCGACAAAATAGCGAATGGAGTTGCTTGCCGGTTCGAGGTCATCGGCCCGCACACGCAAGCGGCGAGCCGTCTGGCCGCTGTAGCTCGGGTTGGCCGGGCCATTGGTGGGGAAGAAACCGGTGTGGGGGTTCACCTGCCAGCGCGGTCCCAATCCGCCCTGCGTGCCGTTGCGTGAAGCGGTGTACGGGTCCGAGCAGCCAACGCCAAGCTTGCTGGATGTGCCTGGGGAGATGCAGCCACAGCCGCAGACATTTCCTGTGAGTGCAGCAAAACCGTGCTTGAGCCAGCTCATGCCGATCTGCTCAAAACGAGAGACGCCGTTCTCCTGGAGCGTGAGCTTGTACATGTTCTGCGCGATCGCCGGATGGCGATTGGACGGGAACGGATTCCACTGCAGAGTCTGGTCGCCGATGTTGCACGATATGGTTCCGAAAGAAAACGCGTCGTATCGGACACCGTTGATCATTTCGGATGAGTAATTGGCTGTCTCGTGAATATCACCGACGATCACATCCGGTCCCACTGGCTGACAACAGGTCGTTCCACTGTTGCCATTGTGCTGCGAACACACCTGACCCATGGCGTTGGCGCTGAACAGTGCAACCATGGCACAGGCACCGACCAAAATACTTGGCCGCCACTGCTCTCGATTTGGCATTGGTTTCTCCTTCGTCGTCGTTCTGTCTCTTAACTTGTTTATGGGCGTCGAGGCACGAAAAGTACAGGCAAGCTCTCGTGCACAAGGCTTTTAGAGTACTGCGCTTCCACCCGGCATGCCAGCAAAATATCGCAGGACCGCAACTTTCCACTCTAAAAACCTTCATCTGACGCATTGCAAGCAGTGCTGCATTGCACTCCTTACAAAATACAAACACCATCTGTCAAGCCAATGGCGGTCCATCCCTCTCCCCCGCCCAGGCACTTTATCGCAGCGTTGTCGGCACAGCAACAGCTTTGCCCCGTGCTGCAGCCATGCCGCATCATCCTCGCAATACGCTGGGCCTGCTACACCCAGACCTGGCAGATCAGCGCCGGCTCCTTCAGCTTGCCGGTCAGCATGCCAATGGTTGAGTTGACGAACTTGACTTCATACTCCGGATGCGCATCAAGCCATTCGTTGATGGACTGGTCCATGTACGCCAGCGCATCGTCCGTCAGCTTGCAGTGAAACGTCTTGACGTGAACAGCCCCCTTGCCGGTCACGTTGGGCTTGCGCCGCCAGTGATCTTCCGGACGGCGTTCCTTGCCGAAGGCGGTGATTTTCGCCGCCCTGCCCAGCGGACTGCTTGACTGGACAATCGGCACCGGCCGGTCGCTGTCCTGCGCATCATCCGTCCCAGTTCCAGTGACAGCGCCGCCTCGGCCAACGGCACCAAAGCCTGGCTGAGGATGTTGGATGCTGCGATGACTGCCTGCTGCGCGCACACCGGGGGAGCCTGGCAATTCGAGCTGAATTTCAGGCAGTTCCGGGACCTTGCCCTCAACAAGGCCTTGCCTGCGTACGGGGGGAACGGGAGGGGGTGTGTTCATGGATCACTCCTCTTTGCTGATTCCTGAGCGGCTGCCTTGCCAACAACCCTCATCTCACCCTCGCCTTGCGCGTGCAAAACCACATGTGCTTTGCCGCTGCGTTTCGCTTCCTCCGTGGAGCTTTCTCTTCACCTATTTTGACACAAAGACTGGCCGATGCGAACACAAATCGCCGTCCATCCGCCGGTTTTGTCGTGTCGCAGCTCAATTTCCTGCTCAATTGCCGCTGATTCACTGCGATTGTGCTCCCAAAGCGACGACCACTGCACGCGCAGAATCCACGCAGACTGTCGTGTCAGTTCCTGCAGGCCGGTTTTGCGCTGCAACTGCATGATCTGTCCGCTGCGCAGGCGGCTGACGGAGCCTCGCCCACCAGACACAGGGCCTTGATACTCCAGATAAGCCGCGCGATGATCCTCCAGTCGCTCTGCTTGGATCGACTCCCCCGCTGCCAGTTCATCCAGACGCCGCGGGAGCCGAAAGGTGATCAATCGAGCCTCCGCTGCGCGGTCCTGCGCAACCATCCAGTCAACATGCCACGAGCCGTCAGGCAATTCATGCCGCAGCAGCACCGTCGCAAGCGGCAGCGAATTGCGCAGCGATTCTGGAATTGTTGTTGATGCGTCGTTCACCGGCTGATCATCCCAGGCTTTGTCCAAAAAGTCGATGAGGCAGACCGCTGCGCGCCCGGGATTTTCCATCTCTGCACACTCAGAATGTCCGTATCCGCATCTGCGCCTGCGATTGCTGAAGAAAAAGGAAGATCACCGCCACCGCCCCACCGCAGCTTTTGACTTTCCTGCAAGCGGGTATCATGCGTTTACGCTCATCAACCACAATCCGGTCCGCATTCGGAGTCAATGCTGATGCTTTGTCGCACATTCCTGGTCATTTCAGTCCTGTTCACCGCAGCGATGCTTCCCGGTTGCCAGAAGGCGCGGCCGCTGGAGGCGGTTCGCGCCAGCGGCGATCAGTACTTCGCTGCAGGCAACTACAGCGCTGCCCGCGATCAATACGCTGAGCTGGTCTCGCGCAGCCCCGGCGATTGGCAAGGGCAGTACAAACTCGGACTGAGCCTGCTGCAAACCGGCGAATACGCTGCGGCTCGCCGCGCACTGGAAATCGCCTACAGCGCCCGGCGCGACAATCCCGATGTCGCGAACGCACTGGCCGAAGCGATGTTCCGTCTTGGCGAAGACAGCAAACTCTTTGCGTTCCTGCGCGAGCGTGCATCTACGCGTCAGACCGTTGACGCCTATCTGCAGTTGGGCAAGTACGCACTGGAGTTGAACGATCCCGATTCGGCGCAGACTGCCATTGAAACAGCCATTCAGATCGATGGCGGCAACACGACCGAACCCTATCTGGCGGCTGCAACATTGGCTGAGCGTCTTGGCCATCTCGATGTTGCGGTCAGCCGCCTGCGTCAGGCTCTGGGCATCAATCCGATGGACCCGCGCGTGCAGGCCAGGCTGCGTGCGCTGGGCGAGGATCCTGCTCGCATTACGCCGTTGCCGCCCGGCCGAGCGCTGTAAAAGCTGCTGCTGCGTTTCATCGTCACCGCTGGAACTCTGTCGCTTGAGCGCCGCTGCAAGCGCAGCGCAACCGATGTGCGCTGCGCTTTCAGAAATTTCGCAGTGCGCGCAACGCGCAGACACCGACCGCCGTTCCTCCACTGCATGGACAACCATTCCGCTGATCATGCCTGCGCATGGCTTTGGATCATCAGCGCGGCAACAGACAGCTCGCAGCATCGACAATCACCACACGCGTGTAATGCACCGCATCACTCGGGCGCATCTGATAGACGCATCTGATGCACTTGAACAAGCAGTATGACGCTTGATGAACCGCAGCGCACGCAATGCGCGATAACATGCGCAAACTGCTTTCAACTTCCTTCCCCGGGCAAGCGCGATTGCGTCTGAATCGTCTGCATGATGCGCATGATCGCTTCAGCTCACGACATCGCATCGCAGCGCAACACATGCAGCGCATGTGGATAAAGCGTGGAAAGCTGCTGCAAATTCTCGAGAGAAAACACAATCATTCATGAAACCTTCACTACCGGTTTGATCGTACCAAACATGCCGCTACACTTCCGCCCGTTCCCACTTCAACGGGCTGGGGAAACGCATTGTTTCGTGGCATCCTACGAGCGCGCTTCGGCGACCTCGCGCATGGCGACGAACCGATTCCAAGCTCGTTACATCCCTTCGCGTCTCGACGCGCGTAGGACGGGTCGGTCACTGCGCATTTCGCATGTGCGCGTGGCCTGAAGCACCGGGGAGACATGGAGGTGTTGATGCGAAAAGGATGCGCATCGTTTCCGAGGAATGCCGGGGACACAATCGTAGAGAGGGTTCGATAATTACATTCATGGAGGAAGATGAAAGAGATGATGCAGCAACTTGATGAGCCAATGGTCGATACAGCGCGAGGCACGACGCCGAACGTTGTCGTCATTGACATCACCGATGAAGAGCGCGATGCGCTGGTCGGCGATCTGGTGACAGCAACCCATCAGACGCCCCCATCCATCTCACCGCACCGTCCGGCTGGTCCGTCGAAGCAGCAGATGCTCGAATCGTTCCGCTCGCTGCAGCGGATCAAAGCCCAGAAGAGCGAAGCGGAGCGCGTGATTGATGAGATCATTGACGCGGAGGGGCCGACGTCGCTCAGGGCTGCGATCGCTCGTCAACCGTGACAGCGACGCAGCGTTTCGCGCGTTTCAGGCACATCCATAGGGAAGACCGCTGGCCGCCGTTGGGCGGCCAGCTTTGCTTTTGGCTGACGCTTGTTATCCATGTGACGGCTGTCCATGTGACGGCTGCTGGGTGAAGCTGCGCATCACATGATGGCGGCCGCATCAGGATCACAACAGAGAATCCGGCTAGCGCATCATTGAGCAGCGCTACAATCCGATGATGATTGCAAGCGCAGGCAAACTCATCGTTTTTATCGGCCTTGGCCTTGTCGTTTTCGGGGCAGCACTCTGGCTGTTCGGCAGGCTGTTTCCGAACTTCCGCGGCCTGCCCGGCGACATTCGCTACGAGTCCGACAACGTCCGCATCTATATCCCCATCGTCACCTGCATTGTGCTGTCAATCATCATCACCGCGCTGCTGTGGCTGTGGCGCATGATCGCGCGCTGAACCTGCAACAGCGCAGCATACGCCGACGACGATGACGGCGCATGACGTGGCGCCATGCGATGCACTGCAATGTGGGACAATACGGCATCCTGCACCGCATTGCGTGCCTAGGCTGAAATATTCAGACGATGCTGCAGACAGACGTTGCTGACACACCGCGGGCGCAGCGCGGCACGCGCGCCGTTGATTGCGCTGCGCCTCGCAGGCAATTTCAGCAGAACGCCAGCAGCAGCAGCAAGGCTTATGTCAGCGCGAGCATGGTGCCGCGTTCTGTCTCTTTGACATCCAATGTGCGATCAGCAAGCAGGGTGGACAGTTGACCGTCCAGCAGCAGCACGGTGCGTCCATTGTGCTCAAAGGTCTGATCGCCGGGCTGCTGGCTGTCCATCTTCAGCGACAAGCCCTGTTGCCCCATGATGAATCGCACTGCAGCTTCATCGGGCGCGTTGGCATCATCGAGCAGTTTCCTGAGGTGCGCGCTGGCCGGTTCGGTGATTGTGAGCATGATTCAAGCTCCACGGTTGAGCGGTTCGCGTCGCAATTGGTACGGATGACGCATCCGATCGCATACGACAAGTCACCAGGGGCAGCAAGAAAGCAGGACGCAACGCAACAACAGCGACAACAGCTGCGAGACGCCGATGCAACCTCACTGAGCCATGCTAGCGCACGCAGCGCCTCGCGTCAGAATCTTTTTTGCATTTTCTCATCGGCGAAAATTATGCGAACCCGCTCAGACGCGCGATGAGCCTCAGCAACGCATGCGTGCACGCTGTGTATGCAACGCGTCAATCGCATAGCGCGTTCCAATGACTGATTGTCCATGCCGATACTTACGATGCGCTTCCGACGCTGAAATCACCTGCTGCACCGCGCTGATGCAGGTGGAACGAACTGATGCATGTACCCGGCAAGGCAGCGCCACAAAGCATGCAGCGCGCACGAACGCCTGCAGTGCAATGCGTTCGTGCGCGCTGTGCATAAGCGTAAAGCCTGGTGATCAGCAATCGGCAATCATTCGATCAGCTTGCCGCCATCTTCTTCAGCACCGTGTGCAGGATGCCGCCGTTGCGGTAGTACTCCACCTCCACGGGTGTGTCGATGCGGCAGGTGACGGTGAACTCGATGACGCGCTCCGGCCCACCGCTTTGGGCCTTGCGAGCAATCACCTTGATGTCCTGGCGCGGCTTGATGTCAGCGGGAAGTTCAATATCGAAAACTTCCGTACCATCCAGCCCCAGTGTTTGCGCGTCCTCGCCGGGCTTAAACGTCAGCGGCAGCACGCCCATGCCCACGAGGTTTGAGCGATGGATGCGTTCAAAGCTCTCTGCAATGACTGCCTTGACGCCAAGCAGGAACGTTCCCTTGGCGGCCCAGTCGCGCGAGGAGCCCATGCCGTAGTCCTTGCCTGCGATCACGACAAGCGGCACGCCGAGTTTCTTATACGCGACAGAAGCGTCATAAATGGTGGTGATTTCACCGACGGCAGGCATGCCGTTGCTCTGGCCGGCATTGGCGTTCGGCCCGCCGAGGAACTTGGTGAAGCCGCCTTCTCTGTTCTCAGCAAGATGATTGCGCACACGGATGTTGGCAAAGGTGCCGCGCGTCATCACCCGATCGTTGCCTCGCCGCGAGCCGTAGCTGTTGAACATGCTCACCGGCACGCCCTTCTCGATGAGGTACTGGCCCGCCGGTGATTCCTTCTTGATCGAACCGGCAGGGCTGATGTGATCGGTCGTCACGCTGTCGCCCACCTTCACCAGACAGCGTGCGCCGCGGATCGGCGTGATCTCGCCGGTTTGACGGCCAGCAATGAGATCTTCGAAAAACGGCGGATTCTGAATGTAGGTGCTGTCTTCCGACCACTCGAACAGTTCGCCGCCGGCCGGCTCGATGGCCTGCCATTCCGCCGGGCCTTCGAAAACGTTGGCGTACTGCCCAATGAACTGCTCGCGCGTCACGCAGTTCGCCACCGCATCATTGATTTCATCCTGCGTCGGCCAGATGTCGCGCAGATAGACCGGGTTGCCGTCGCGGTCGTTGCCCAGAGGCTCATTCTGCAGGTCGATATCCACCCGTCCAGCCAGGGCATATGCCACAACCAGCGGCGGCGAGGCGAGATAGTTGGCCTTGCAGTCGGGATGGATGCGGCCTTCGAAGTTGCGGTTGCCCGACAGCACCGACGCCACAACCAGGTCGCCCGCATTGATTGCCTGACTGATCGGTTCCGGCAGCGGACCGGAGTTGCCAATGCATGTGGTGCAGCCATAGCCGACCACTGCAAAGCCCAGCGCTTCAAGGTATTCAAGCAGACCAGCCTGCTTGTAATATTCCGTCACAACCTTCGATCCCGGCGCAAGCGAGGTCTTCACCCACGGCTTGCGCTGCAGGCCTTTCTTGACCGCATTGCGCGCCAGCAGCCCCGCACCGAGCATGACGCTTGGGTTGGACGTGTTGGTGCAACTGGTGATGGCTGCAATCACCACCGAGCCATGCCGCAGCGTAAAGCGCTGCCCTTCGTATTCCACCTCCACTTCATTGGCTTCAGGGGTCGCCACGGCTGTTGCCGTGCCCTGCTCCAGTTGCAGGCCGCCTTCACCTTCCCACTTCTTCACTGTGCCAACTTTGGCGGGACTGGGTTTGCCGTACAGATTCACAAGGTCCTGCTCCCACTGATCCTTCATGCCCGAAAGCAGCACGCGATCCTGTGGCCGCCGCGGACCGGCCAGCGAAGGCTCGACGGTAGAGAGGTCCAGTTCAAGCATCGCGCTGTACTGAATCTCGCGCGATTCATCGCGCCACATTCCCTGCAGGCGATAGTACTGCTCAACGGTCTCGATGAGCCGCTCATCGCGGCCGGTCAGCCGCAGATACTTGAGCGTTTGCTCATCAACGGGGAAAAAGCCGATGGTCGCTCCGTATTCCGGCGCCATGTTGCCGATCGTGGCGCGGTCGGCAACAGCCATGTTCGCCAGCCCCGGGCCGGTGAACTCAACGAACTTGTTCACGACGCCATGCTCGCGCAGCATCTGCGTCACCGTCAGCACAAGGTCGGTTGCGGTCGCGCCTTCCGGCAGCTTGCCGACGAGCCTGAAGCCCACGACCTCGGGCAGCAGCATGTAAATCGGCTGGCCAAGCATCACCGCCTCGGCTTCGATGCCGCCCACGCCCCAGCCCACAACGCCAAGACCGTTGATCATCGTGGTATGCGAATCGGTCCCCACAAGGCTATCGGGGTACAGCACGCCATCGGAATCCCACACGACCTTGGCCAAATATTCAAGATTCACCTGGTGCACAATGCCCGTCGAGGGCGGCACCACGCGGAAATTGTCAAACGCTGACTGTCCCCATTTGAGAAACGCATATCGCTCGCCGTTGCGTTCAAAGTCTTTCTGGTTGTTGATGGAGATCGCCACGCCCGAACCGAATGCATCAACCTGCACGCTGTGGTCAATAACCAGATCGCACGGCACCAGCGGATTGACTTTGCGGGCGCTGGACTTGTCGCCGGTCATGCGCACGATGGCGTCGCGCATCGCAGCAAGGTCGACCACAGCCGGCACGCCGGTGAAATCCTGCAGCACCACACGAGCGCAGGTAAAGGGAATCTCCGTGTCGCTGACATTCCGGGCGTCATAGTTGGCGATGGCGCGAACGTGATCCTCGTTGACGATGTAGCCGTCGCACTTGCGCAGACACGATTCCAGCAGCACCTTGATGCAGTACGGCAGGGTATCGATGTTGCCCATGCCAGCCATGCCCTGTAGCGCATCCAGCCGATACACGATGCGCTGGCCGAGCGGCGTGTCAATGGTCTGGCGGGTGTGCTCGTAGGGGTTTTTGGCAGGCATGTGGCTCAACCTCTTTCTTTTAGGTTTTGGAATGAATCTAGACAAAGGTTCTACAGATGATCGGCCCCCCGATTGTCCAAGTGTATCCGCCTTATGACGGTTTTGGCGTGAAGTGGAATTTGAGCGAATAATCAGGTAGCTTCAACGTTTAGCTCATCCGGAGACTCAATGCATGACGCTACGTCTGCTGCTCATCCTGACCCTGCTCATCCAACAGACGGTTGCCTGGCCTTGCGCAGCCGCTGCCAGCAGGGTTGGAACGGATGGCGCAGAACTCTGCTGCGGCAGCACGACTGCAATGCACGATTGCTGCTGCTGCACGGCGCAGACGGAAACCGACCTGTGCCGATGCATTGCGAAAGAGCTGCCGCTTCAGCCGAAGCCGCCCTCACCTCAACAGCCTGAAACGGCAAAGTATGTTGCGTTTCCAGCGCCGCTGCCGATTCCGTGGCCCTTTGTGCAGACATCGTCGATTCGAGGGACGAGTCTGCTGCACCAGTCAGCAACGCTCAGCGCTCACGAACGTTGCGCACGATTGTGCATCTGGTTGAAATAACTTCTCCGTGATAGCGACTGCGCGCGCTGCATCATCACACGCGTTGAGCCGGGCTTTGCCATTGGCTGCAAAACCGGTTTGACATGCGATGGTTTGCGCCTAGGCGGTTGCAAAGCCTCGATGTTCTTCCCACACCTTTTACCTGGTTTAACTTCACGGAGATATTTTCCATGTCACGTACGATTTTGCTGTCCGTCGCTTCGCTGTTCGTCGCTGCTGCCGGTGCGCTTGCCGCGTCCGGTTTTTCCACTGTGTCGTCGTCTGAAGTTGCAGCGTGCTGCTGTGGCGATGCCTGCGATTGTGGAAGCAGCTGCACGTGCGCGTGCGGCGACTGCTCCTGTGATGGCGTTTGCGGCTGCTGCAACTGAAGTGAAAGCTGCAGCCTGACACGCCATTGAGCGTTCATGTTTGGAGCAGGTCCGCCCACGCGGGCCTGCTCTTTTTTGGCTCCTCGCATCATGTCGGCACGGCTGGCCAATAACTGCCCCAATCACGGGGAATCAGCCCCGTTTGATCGCCTTGTTCTGGATCGGCCTGTTTCCTGCATTACGATGAGCTGTTCTGCCAGAACTCCTCTGCCAGAACATGGCCATATCCCCGCCCCACCGCGGCTGATTTGACCACGATCCCGGTACACACATGCACACCGACGCTGAACAGTTTTATTGCCGGTTTCAAGACCTGCAGCAATACGTAGGGTGGACTGCGGATGATGCTGCGCGGGTTACTGCGATTCGCACGCTGCTTGAGCCGGCATTCACGCCGCTGATTGACGATTTTTACGCTGAAATTGCCCGGCATGAAGGTACGCGGAAAGTCATTACCGGCGGCCAGGCGCAGATCGAACGCCTCAAACAAACGCTTCGTGCCTGGCTCAACGAGCTGTTTTCGGGCCGGTACGACCAGCAGTATGTCGCGCGCCGCTGGCGCGTGGGATGGCGGCACGTTGAGATCGGGCTTGATCAGGTGTACACCAACGCAGCGGTGTCCCGCCTTCGCACCGGATTGATCGAATCGCTGGAATCGCGCTGGCAGGGCGAACCTGCAGAGTTGATGAAGACCGTCCGGTCATTGCAGAAGCTGCTCGATCTTGATCTGGCGATTATCGAAGATGCTTACCAGACCGAATATCTGCGCAGACAGCAGCGCGTTGAACGGCTGGCTGCCATCGGACAGATGGCTGGCGGGGTCGCTCACGAACTGCGCCAACCGTTGAACGTCATCAAGACCTCGGTGTATTACCTGCTGCATGCGCGCAACGCTTCGCCGGAGAAAATTCGCGAACACCTGCAGCGCATCGACGGGCAAGTCGGACTGGCCGACGGCGTCATCAGCGCGATGGCCAATTACGCCAGGCTTCCCCTACCGCAGCTTACCGATGTGCCCGTGCGCGACTTCATCAACCAGGCTCTTGCCGACAACCCCATGCCGCCGAACATCACAGTGACGGTTGATTGCAACGGCGCTGCAAATCTCATGACCGACCCGGCCCAGCTTCGCATCGCGCTGGGCAACCTTCTTCGCAACGCCCGCGACGCCATGCCTGAGGGGGGTGCGCTTTCGATCATCGCGCGAGATGACGGCGACCACGTGGAACTGCGGATCACCGACACCGGCGTGGGGATTCCTCCGGAAAACCTGGAGCGCATCATGGAGCCGCTGTATACCACCAAACCGCGCGGCATGGGATTGGGACTGGCCATCACACGGGGCATTATTGATAAACTTGGCGGTCAGATACACCTCGCCAGCGAGGTAGGCAAAGGCACGACGTTCCGCATACAACTGCCTGCGGTCGTCTCACACAACAACAACCACGCGTGGCAGCAGCAAACCGCCACTTCTTTATGACACATTCGATGCCTCGCATTCTTGTTGTCGACGATGATCCGGATATCCGCGCGAATCTCACGGACATCCTGAGCGACATGGGCTATCACGTGGACTGCGCCGCCGACGGCCACAACGCTTTGGAAATGGCCCAGCACAATCCGTACGACGTGGCGCTGGTTGACCTGCGCATGCCAGGCATGGACGGCCTGGAGCTATGCCGGCGACTCAAAAGCATCTGTGAAAGCACGGTGGCGATCATCGTCAGCGCATTTGTGACCGGCGAGGTCGCCGAGACCGCCATTCGAGAAGGCGCATGGCGTACGCTGCCTAAGCCGCTGGATTTCAACCGCCTGCAGGCGCTGCTGGAGGAAGCAGTCGAACAGCCGCTTGTGATCATCGTCGATGACGATCCTGAGCTTTGCATGTCGCTGTGGGATTTGCTGCGCGAACGAGAATACCGCGTGTGCATTGCGCATAGTTTTGAACAGGCCAGACAGCGGCTGACGCAGCGCAATTTTCAGTTGGCGTTGATTGACATGAAGCTTCCCGACGCTGACGGCGTCAAGGTGCTGCGGCTGGTGCGTGAAACGAATCCTCAGGCGCGCGTGGTGGTGATCACCGGCTGGCGCACCCAAATGCAGGAGCGCATCGAACAGGCGATGGCTGAAGGCGCCGATGCGGTGTGCTACAAACCTTTTGACGTGCAGTCGCTGGTCGCAACAATGAAGCAATTGAGTTCGCGCGTCAAACAGTCGGACAGAAATCCTGTCGACTCGCCGCACTGACCATCGACCATCGCACGCATGGCTGACAACGTCCCGCAAGTGCTGATTATTGAAGATGACCCCGATACGAGGGCCAATCTCTGCGATCTGCTGGAGTTGGACGGCTATCGGGTGCAGTCGGCGGCGCGCTTTGATGAAGCCATGGCCCGGCCGGACTGGCGGCAGATTTCCGCGGTCATCCTCGATCGCCGACTGCCCGACGGCGTGGCTGAAGACTGGCTGCCCCAGTTGAAACAGGTCGCGCCGCACGCGTCGATCATCATCGTAACCGGCCACCACGATCTGCACAGCGCGATCACCTGCCTGCGACAGGGCGCCGAAGACTACATTCTCAAGCCGCTGAACCCCGATGCGCTGCGGGCCAGCCTTGCGCGCATCGCGCAGCACCAGCAGGCAAAGGAAGCGCTGCGGCTGACGGAAGAGCGGCTGCGCGTTGCGCTGAAAAACGCGCCGATCGTCGTCGCGCACGTGGATCGCGATCTTCGATACACCTGGGCCTACAGCCCGCGCGCGGATTTTCCCGCTGATCAGTTGCTCGGCAAGCGCGATGATGAACTGCTCCCGCCTGAAGATGCTGCGCTGTGGGTGCAGTTCAAAGACCAGGTGATGCGCACCGGCAGCGGCGCGCAACAGGAACTGCCGGCACGTTTCGACGGCCGCGAGTACGTGTACGACGTCACCGCCGAACCGCTGCGTGACGCTTCAGGGACAGTCATCGGCCTCACGCTGGCGGCGATGAACATTACCCGGCGCAAGCGCATTGAGCGGCAGCTTCGACAGGCGCAATTCGAACTTGAGCAGCGCGTGCAGGAACGCACTGCGGAGTTGGCGCAAGCCAACCGTGAACTGCGTGAAGAAGTTGCTGAGCGACGCCGCGCACAGAAAGAACTGGAACTGCTCAAGACTCTTGCGCTGAACATCGCTGCGTCAAAGAGTCTCGAGACAGCCATGTCGCTCACCCTGGAGGAAATCTGCAGGGCCACGGGATGGGACTACGGTGAAGTGTGGATACCTGCGCCGGATGGCGATGACCTGCTGCATATGGCGGCTTACCACACCGGCGGCCCGGCGTTTGAACGGTTCAGCGAGGAAAGCCGCGGCATGCGTCTGGGCAAAGGCAAAGGCCTGGCTGGTCGCGTGTGGGACTCCCGCAAAGCCGAGTGGCTGGGCGATTTGCGAAGCGGAGATCGCTTCTCGCGCGCCGAAGCCGCCATGCGGGCCGACCTCACCGCTGCCGTGGCGGTGCCGGTGCTTTCGGGCGAAACAGTCGTAGCGGTGATGGCATTCCTGATGAAGGAGCATCGGGCTGAAGATACGCGCCTGGTGCAACTGGTCACCGCGGCTGTGGCTCCGCTTGGCCCGGTGATTGAACGCAAGCAGGCTGAGGATGCGCTTGCACGACATCGCGATCAGCTTGAGGAAATGGTGACGCAGCGCACCGCGCAGCTTGCGGCCACGCACGAACAGCTTCGCCAGGCGGACCGGCTTGCTTCCATCGGCACGCTGGCAGCAGGATTGGGACACGACATGAACAACGTGCTGCTGCCGGTTCGGGCGCGGCTGGATGCGCTGGACGCCACCGAGTTGCCGCCACGGGTCCGCGAACACTTTGCAGCGGTGCGCAAATCGGTTTCCTACCTGCAGCAGCTTTCCGACGGTCTGCATCTGCTGGCGCTTGATCCTGATGATCCGGATGCCTCCAGCGGCTCGACAACGCTTCGCGAATGGTGGTCGCAGGTCGGCTCGCTGCTGCTCAAAGCCGTGCCCAAGCGCGTCGCGCTGTACAGCATTTTTTCCGATGATTTGCCCGACGTGGCGGTCGCTCCGCATCGCCTGACGCAGGCGGTGTTGAATCTTGTTGTCAACGCCGGCGAGGCGATTCGCGATGAAGGCGAAGTGCGCATCTGGGCGCGCTGCGATGCCAGTCGGCGTCATGTGCTGCTGAGCGTGTCCGACACCGGCGAAGGCATGACGCCCGAAGTGCGCAAGCACGCCTTTGACCCGTTTTTCACCACCAAAAAGCGCGGGCTGGGCACGGGGCTTGGACTGTCGCTGGTGCGCGGCGTCGCACAATCAGCAGGCGGCACGGTGGAAATCCAATCGGAACTGGGCAAGGGCACAACCGTCACGCTCACGCTGCCCGTGGCAGGTTATGACGACGCTGCAACGGCAGGCGGCTGCGAAAATCCCAGCAAGACCGCTGTGATCTCAATCAAAGATCGCCGGGCTGCCACGTTCATCGCGTCATTTCTCCACGCAGCGGGTTTCAGCGTCAAATACCTTGACGGCGACGATTGTGATCCCGGCCCAAGCCGCATGTGGATCACCGAACCAGGCGCGCTCACGAGGCAGGATGCCAAGCGATATCTGCGGGCCGACCGGCGACGACGCATCATCATGCTTGGTCCGGCCACGGATGAATGGACCGAATTGGGCGTAGCGGTGATTGAGGACCCAACCGATTTTGAAGCGATCCGCCAGATCATCGCTGACACGCTTCTGGCCAGCGCCGGCACGCCGCCATAATACTCCGGCCGCACGCCAATGCGCCATCACCGGCAGTATTCTGGGCAAACTCGATCAATGACAACCGTCCGGTAAGCGGTTGCAGGGCAAGCATTTCATCAAAGCCGGGCCCCAACGGCAGGCTCAGCCCAACGTTCGGCGTAGAATGGAGTTACGCCACGTACACCCCGCCTGTAATGTGCGACCGCATGCAGTTGATTCACCAGAAAATTCAAATCGGCTATCAGTACGGCGTTTACTTCACGCGCGATGCGCTGAGCGTGGACAACACGGCGCTGGCTGAAGCTGTCGACCACAACAGCAGCCAGTCGCCCCGGCCGGCGCTGTTTGTGATTGACGACGGCGTGGCGAGCCATCATCCGCACTTGCTGGATTCGATTCATCACTATTGCCAGGCGCACAGGAACACGCTGACGCTCGCGGGCGAACCGCTGCTGCTGCCTGGGGGCGAGCAGGCGAAAAATCATCCCCAGCACCTGATGGCGGTGTACGACGCCATCGTCAAGACCGGTTTGTGCCGGCAGTCGTATGTGGTTGTCATTGGCGGCGGCGCGGTGATCGATCTGGCCGGTTACGCCGCGGCCACCGCGCATCGCGGCATCCGACTCATTCGCATGCCGACGACGGTGCTGGCGCAGAACGATTCAGCGGTGGGCGTCAAAAACAGCATCAACGCCTACGGCCGCAAGAACTTTCTCGGCACGTTCGCGCCCCCGGCTGCGGTCATCAACGACAGCAACTTCCTCACCACGCTCAGCGACCGGGACTGGCTGGCTGGCGCAGCGGAAGCGGTGAAGGTCGCGCTGATCAAAGACAAGGCGTTTTTCGATTTTCTCTGCGAGCATACCGGCGCGATCGTTGACCGCAACATGCCCGCCATGCAGCATCTGGTGCACCGCTGTGCTGCGCTGCATCTGGACCACATCGCCAACGGAGGCGATCCCTTTGAACTGGGAACGTCGCGACCGCTTGATTTCGGCCACTGGGCTGCGCACAAGCTGGAGCAAATGACGGATTTCGAGCTGCGGCACGGCGAGGCGGTATCGATCGGCATCGCGCTTGACGTGGCGTACTCGCACCTCATCGACATCCTGCCCGAGCAGGCCATGCGCAATGTTCACGCGTGCCTGGCAAGCCTGAAGCTGCCGCTGTTTCACGACGCGATGCGCGACCATGCCACGCTGCTGGAGGGGCTGGATGAGTTCCGTGAGCATCTGGGCGGCGAGCTGACGATCATGCTGCTGAGCGACATCGGTGCCGGCCTGGAGGTTCATGAAATCAATCGGCAGCGAATGATTGACGCCATCGGGCTTTTGGCAGACCTTTCCGCCCCTGCCGCCGCTGAGCGCGTAGGATGAACCAAACCATCAACCCTCATTATTAGAGACACCGCACTCGATCATGAGCTCATCCACGCCAAGCTGCCCGTTGCGACAATCCGAGGTCATCGACCTCTATTTCATGGAGCACCGCGCGAAGGTGATCGACATTGCTGCGTTCCTCGATCGCCTTGATCGTGCCGTACCTGACAGCGACAGCGAGGATTTTCGAATCACCGCGCTGCGCAAGTCGCTTTACATTCTGCTGGACGACAAACCCGGCCGCGCGCGTCGCGTGCTGGAACTGTTCAGCGATCCAAGCACCGAACCGATTGATAAAGCGCCCATGAAAGGCGCGCTGGGCGCGCATCCCGATGCACTTCGCCCATAACGGGCGCAAACGCTTTCGCATCCAGACCCGATCAATCGCAGAACGACTCCTGATCTCTGATCTTTGATTCCTGATTGCGAGCCTGACCTGCCTTGCGTTACATCGACCCGCACATTCATATGGTTTCCCGCACGACCGACGACTACCAGCGCATGTCGCTGGCAGGCTGTGTTGCCGTCACCGAACCTGCCTTCTGGGCCGGGTTTGACCGCTCCTCGCCGCAGGGCTTTTTCGACTACTACCGCGCGCTGACCGAGAACGAACCGAAACGTGCCGCACACTTTGGCATCAAGCATTTCTGCTGGTTGTGCATCAATCCCAAGGAAGCTGAAGATCCGGTTTTCGCACGCGAGGTGATCGCGCTGATTCCTCAGTTTCTCGATAAACCCAACGTGCTGGGCATCGGTGAAATCGGCCTGAACAAGAACAGCCGCAATGAGCTGACGATTCTCGAAGAACAGATCGCATTGGCTGATGCGCACAATCAACTGATTCTCGTTCACACCCCCCATCTGGAAGACAAGCTCAAGGGCACAAAGCTCATCATCGACGCGATCAAACGCAACAGCAACATTGATCCCGGGCGCGTGCTGATCGATCACGTTGAAGAGCACACGGTCAAGCTGGTGCTGGATCACGGCTTCTGGGCGGGCATGACGCTGTATCCCGACACCAAATGCACGCCGCAGCGGGCTGCGGATATCTTTGAGATGTACGGCACCGATCGATTGTGGATCAATTCCGCTGGCGACTGGGGCTGCAGCGATCCGCTGGCGGTGCCCAAATGCCAGCAGGAAATGAGGCGTCGCGGCCACTCGCTGGAAACGGTGTCGAAGGTTTCATTCGATAACCCGATGACGTTTCTCTCGCAATCACCAAAATTCCAAATCGACGCCTGACACGCCGGGTCCGACTAAAGAAAATGCCCACGCCGGGTCTGACCAAAGAAACGCAAACGCCGGGTCTGACCGAAGGGAAGACCCGGATCCCCCACAACCCAAACCGCGCAACAAACACAACAAAAGCGAGCACATCTTCCCCCGCGCGATCCGGACCTTCCTCCCTTTGGTCGTCAGATCCGGCGTGGGTGACATGACAATTCAAGTTAATTCATACGCTCCCTGCGTCGCTGTTCTTCTTATGCGGAACATCCTTGGCACAAACACCATCCTCGGCTACTGCACCAACGTGCATGCGGGAGCCAACGGGGCGCAGACTAGAGCGAACCTTGAACGCTATGCCGCTTCCGTGAAACAGATCGTCAGCCCGAACCAGCCAATGGGCATCGGCCTGTGGTTCTCATGCGCATCGCTCAACGATCTTCTCACTCACAACGCAGAACATGAAGTGGCTGCGCTCTGCCAGACGCTCGGCCTCGAGCCGTTCACACTCAACGGCTTTCCATTTGGCGATTTTCACCAGCCCATCGTCAAGCATGCGGTGTATGCCCCTGCATGGGATCAACCCGAACGCACCCAATACACCCTTGATTTGGCGCGACTGCTCACCAGGCTCAGCCGGCCCGGCGATGAACGCAGCATTTCCACACTGCCGATCGGGTGGCGCGATGCGAGTCAGCCTGTTGATCTGCAGCAGGCCATTGCCAATCTGCAGTTTGTGGCAGAGCAACTGAAAAACCTGCACGCTGAAACCGGCGTGATGATTCATCTTGATATCGAACCCGAGCCGGGCTGCATAGTGCAGAAATGCGATGATGTGGTGCAGCTTTTCAGTCAACTGACGCATCGCAGCAGCGATGAAACAACCATTTACCGCCATATCCGCGTCTGCCACGATGTCTGCCACGCTGCGGTGATGTTCGAAGATCAGGCGGACGTGATTCGGACCTATGCGAATGCTGGCATTCGCATCGGCAAGGTGCAACTCTCCAATGCTGTACGAGCCGACCTGCGCAATTTTTCCGCGCGCGAGCGCACTGAAGCAGTCGCACAGCTTCGCGAGTTTGGCGAAGACCGCTATCTGCACCAGACAACCATCGCACGCAACGGCGACATCACTTTCTTTGACGATCTGCCGCTGGCGCTGCGCGAGTTTGGCGCAACCGACGATGCGGGAGACGAATGGCGGGTTCACTTCCATGTTCCGGTCTATTTGAAGTCATTCGGCCTGCTCACCACCACGAGCGATTCCATCATCGAATGCATGCGTCTGCTGCGCGATTCCGATGTGACGCACTGGGAGGTGGAAACCTATGCGTGGAATGTGCTGCCTGAGGAATTGCAGGCAGGCGATCTGGCCCATGGCATCGCGCGCGAGCTACAGTGGGTGCGTGAGCAAGCCATCGCGGAGCAACTGCATTCATGATGAGCCTGGCTGATCGATTGCGCGCATATGCAGAGCTTGGCCGCATCTCCAATTTGCCCACGACGATCACGAACGTTCTGGTCGGGGCTGCTGCGGGTGCGACGAGCCTGACGATTACGCCGCCGACGGGGCCGGGTCTGACGCCTTATGCGGTGCCGACCGGCGTGCCTTTGGACTGGCTTCGCATTACCACTGCATGGCTGGCTGTTGCGTGCTTTTACGTGGCAGGCATGGCGCTCAATGATGTGGCGGATGTTGCGCTTGACCGCGTTGACAATCCGCAGCGGCCGATCCCCTCACAGCGCATCTCCCGCGCAGCAGCGATTCGCTTTGCGGTCATCGCATTGCTGGCGGGGCTTGTCATTGTGCTTGCCTTGAGCATGGCGGCGCTGATCAGCGGCACGGTGCTTGTTGCGCTTCTTCTCGCCTACAACCTCCTGCATCTGAAATTCGCCGGCTCTGTGGCGCTTCTGGGGTTGTGCCGGGGCATGGTGTACGTGATTGCAGCCACCGCGATGACCTGGCCGGTGGATTGGTTCACGCTTGGCATTCTTGCGGGGGCAATGACGGTGTACACGATCTGCTTCAGCGTCATCGCGCGCAGCGAAACGCAAAAGCAACTAGACCTGCGCAAATGGCTTGGCATTCTCATACCGCTGATCGTCGCAGTTCCGGTGGTGCTCATTCGCCCAGCCGAGTGGATCTGGACCATACTGGCGCTGGTTATCGTGCTGCCGTGGTTGTCGCGCGCGGCGCCTCTGGTATTTGCATCGCCCCCGCGCACACGTCAGGCGGTGCTGACATGGCTTGCTGGCATCTGCCTGGTTGATGCGCTGTATCTGTCGCTGCTCAATCAGCCGGTAGCGATGTTTATTGCGATCGGAGCGTTTCTGGTAACACTCCTTGCCCATCGACACGTGGCGGGAACATAAGCTGGTTCCAGGCTGAAAGCGTCTCAATCGCTACACTGTGTTTGCCATGGCACACGCGACTGCGGTCATTCTTGTTGTTGGCTTGAACCGTTCGCTTCTGGGCGAATGGTCGCCGCGGCTGAGCGCATTTGCACAAGCCGGCTACGTGCGACCGCTCAAACCGGTTCTTCCAGCCGTCACGTGCAGCGTGCAGTCGAGCATGCTCACCGGTCTGCCCGTTTCCGCCCACGGCATTGTGGGCAACGGCTGGTACAACCGCGAACTGGCTGAAGTGCAGTTCTGGAAGCAGTCCAACCACCTGGTGCATGGCGAAAAGGTGTGGGAGACCGCCCGTCAGCGCGATCCGTCGGTGACCTGCGCCAACATGTTCTGGTGGTACAACATGTACTCAACGGCAGATTACTCCGTGACGCCGCGCCCGATATACAAAGCTGACGGCCGGAAGATTCCCGATGTTTACAGCGAACCCGCATCGCTCCGCCACGACCTGCAGCGTGAGCTTGGACAGTTTCCGCTGTTTCACTTCTGGGGTCCGATGTCATCGATCAAATCCAGTCGATGGATCGCTGACGCGTCGCTGATCGTCCACCAGCGCTTTTCACCCACGCTGGAACTCATCTATCTGCCGCACCTCGATTACGCGCTGCAGAAGCTCGGGCCGGCGCATCCGGACATTCCCAAAGCCGTGCATGAAATCGACACGGTTGTTGGCGATCTGCTGGACTATTTCGATCGCGCAGGCGTGCGGGTCATGATCGTCAGCGAATACGGCATCGAGGCGGTCACCGAGGCCATTCACATCAATCGTCTGCTGCGCGAAGAAGGCGGCCTGCGCGTGCGCGATGAAGAATCTCTGGAACTGCTCGACGCCGGCGCAAGCGCTGCGTTTGCGGTTGCCGATCATCAGATCGCGCATGTGTACGTTCGAAACTCGCGCGACGTGGAGCGATACGCGCACTTCTGCCGGGGCATTTCAGGCGTGGCGCATGTGCTTGATCGCACTGAACAGGCGACCATGGGCATCGATCATCCGCGAGCCGGTGAACTGGTGTTGGTCGCGCAGCCCGGCCGCTGGTTCAGTTATGACTACTGGCTTGACGACGCCAAAGCGCCTGACTTTGCCCGCACGGTCGACATTCACCGCAAGCCCGGCTACGACCCAGTGGAACTGTTCATCGACCCGACAATCGCAGCGCCTAAGCTGAAGCTGGCGTGGAAGCTGCTTCGCAGAAAACTGGGCTTCCGCACGCTGTTGGATGTGATTCCGCTCGATACTTCGCTGGTGCGAGGCTCGCACGGCCGAGTGGATATGCTACCTGAACTTCAACCGATTCTGATCACCCAACGCGCCTTGGCGGATGCGGATACGGATACTGATGTTCTGCCCTGCGAGCGCATGCGCGATGTGATGCTGGATCATTTGTTTGGCGATTGAGCAACGATACACCGGCATATTTCCATGCTGCTTCTGCGTCTTGTGTCGATGATGCCTTTGTGTCTGTTGCTGGGCGCGACTGTTCCGCTGTCGCCGCGGCAGACGCAGATTGTGCAAACCGCCATCGACGGAGCGGATCATCATGAGGAAGCGTTTCTCGCACTGGTGGAGAACGTGCAGTCATGGACTGAAGGTCCGGGCGACGAGCCGGTGCGGCTGCAGCCAAACTACGCTGCAATGCTGGCTGAGCCTTCGCACTATCGCGGCGATCTGTGCCGAGTCTCCGGCGTGCTGCAGCAGCGCACCGCGTTGCCGCCTCCGTCGGAGATGATTGAGGAGTGGCTTGTACGTGATGCGTCAGGCCGGCCGGTTGCGGTGTATGTGGTGAGTCATGCTGAACCGATGGACTTCTCTGACGGCGAACATGTAGAACTGCTTGCGCGGTTCTACAAGCGCATCGACGCGATCGCGCGCGACGGCACATTGCGCAGCTACGCTGCATTTGTCGGTGCGTTTCCCAAACGCATGAGTCTGCCGGCCACGCACGCAGCCCAACCCCAGAACAGCCAACCTGATGCGCTGCTTCGATTGGGAATGATCGCCGGGGCGCTCGCAGCCATGGTGATCGCCTTTGCCGCTCTGATGATCTGGATACGCCGCACCTCTGCCGCTTCGCCGCGGCTGAGCCGGGTTCGCCCTGCGTCGGTTTGGGAAAGCGACCATGTTGCACCTGATGATGCGGATGAATCAAGCCAGCCTCCGCTTCCCGAAGACCCGGCTGAAGCCCTGGCGGAACTCAAAAGGCGAGCTGTGGCTGATTCCGAATAAGATGCTCTGCCCGACAGCGATCACCCCTTTTCTGCGCAGGCGCTCATTTCATTATGCGGCAAATAGATATTGAACTGGGTCACGCTTCGTATTCGATCACCATCGAACGGGGCTCATTGCGCGACATCGGCCAGACGGTCATGCAGAACGCTCCGCATATCCGCGCGTTTCTCGTCGCCGACGCCACTGTCATGAGCCAGCACGGCGAAACAGCCGCCAGCTCGTTGCGCGAACAGGGATACCTTCTGGCAACGCACAGCATCACCGCTCGCGAATCGCTGAAGACCCTGGAAACGGTGCGCGAACTTTACGATGCCATGCTCGCTGCCAAACTCGATCGTAACAGCCCTGTTGTGGCGCTGGGCGGCGGGATTGTGGGTGATGTGGCGGGATTTGCCGCGGCTACGTACATGCGCGGCCTGCCGGTGATTCAGGCCCCCACCACTTTGCTGGCGATGGTTGATGCGTCGATCGGCGGGAAGACCGGCGTGAACTTTCCGCGTTCCGGCGGCGAGCCGGTGAAGAATCTCATCGGCGCATTCTGGCATCCTGCTGCGGTGGTGATCGATCCGGAAACCCTGCGCACCCTTGAGCCGCGCGAATTCCGCTGCGGTCTGGCGGAATGCGTCAAGCACGCCATGATCGCCGACGTCGATCTGCTCACGTTCATTGCGGAGAACGCTGCTGCAATCAACGATCTTGATCTGGACGTGCTGGAAGCGCTGATCGAACGCAGCGTGAAGATCAAGGCCGCGATCGTGACTGAAGATGAGCGTGAATCGGGGCGGCGTGCACTGCTCAATCTCGGCCACACGTTTGCGCATGCAATTGAACCAATCCCCCAGCTCGACCTGCGACATGGCGAAGCGGTGGCGATCGGTCTCATCGCCGCCATGCACTGTGCCGCAACCATGGGACGGGTGGAGGCAGCAGACCAGGAACTCATCGCAGAATTGCTCACGCTGCTGGATCTGCCGATCGAACTGCCCCAGCCGGTGCGCATCTCCACGCTGATGGAGGCGATGAGCTACGACAAGAAAGTTGCGCAGGGACGCCTGCGCCTGATCCTGCCCGACGGCCTTGGTGATGCAGATGTCGTGCAGCATGTGCCGATAGAAGCGATCACCGCCGCATGGCGATCGGTCGGCGCAGCAGACGAGTAACGGCAGTCGCTTCTCCGCCAGTGACTCGCACCTGAGCCGTGCAGAACGAACGTGGAGCACGCAGCGCACTTTCGCCCTGATTCTCCAAAGGAGCCTGGCCTGAGATGGCAGATATGCAGGTATCGACGCAACCTTATTTGTACAGCCCAGCCTGGCGAGTTGCGTTGATCGGAAGCTCCATGCTCGGGCTGGTATGGATTCTGATTGCCAGGATGCTCGGTCCGAGCGACTTGTGGGATCAGACCCAGCCCAAAACCATCAGCTACACCACCGACATCATCGTGCATGGCGGGGAGCACTGGATTTTGCCGCTTGAGCGAGGCGCACTTCCCGCCACCAAGCCGCCCTTGTACAACTGGCTCGCAGTGCCGATGGTCAAGCTGCTTGGCTTCGGCAGCGAGGTGGCACATAAGTTCCCTAGCATCCTGGCTATTTGCCTGTGCTGGCTGGTGCTGGTGCGATTGGGGCGGCGGCTCGATGCAAACAATGATGGATCAGTCGGCTGGCTGGCTGGGCTGGCGCTGGTGGCGTGTTATCCGATGTTCAAGCTTGGTTATCTCGCCCGGCCGGACATGCTGCTGGTGTTGTGGATGCTCCTGGCATGGATCGCTTCAACCGCAGTGCTGGCGGATGCGAGCCGCTTGCCGAATGAAACGCCGCGATTGACTGCGCACAGCCGTCGATGGCTGGTCGCTGCATTCTGGACATGCATTGCGCTGGCGGGTTTGACCAAGGGACCAGCGGCGCTTGCAGGAGTCCTCTACATCGTCATTGCTGCTCGAATCCTCACCGGCTCGTGGCGCGGCGTTGGCGTCATGCGGCCGGTGTCGGGATTTGCATTTGCGCTCATGATCAACGCAGCGTGGCTGGCGGCGGTGTGGCGCATCAACGCTGATCATCTGTATCAGGAGCTGTGGTACAACGAAATCTACGGGCGGGTCACAGGCGTGGGACCGGAGGGCAATCGCAAGGGACCGATGGGTTGGTTCATTGATCTGCCCAATCAACTGCTGTACTACGTCGTGCGGTTCATGCCGTGGTCACTATGCTCATTTGCCGCGATGGCTGTACTGCGGCAACAGCGCAGCAAGGCGCGCAGTGGAGATTCAACAACGCAGAACTGGAAATCATCCTCCGCCAGCCGCTGGCTTTACGGCGCAGCAATATTCGTCATTGTTGTCATTGGCCTGTTCACACTCAGTACGGGCAAGCGGGCCGACTATATCGCCATTGCGCTCCCGCAGGGCGCGCTGCTGGCGGCATGGTGGCTGCTGCGGATGGATTCTCGCTTCGCGTTGCGCCTGCCGTGGCTTGCGCCGACCGCTGCGATCGTCGGGCTCAGCGCGATGACGATCGTCAATCAGGCTGAATCCAGCGCGCCCGTCAAGGGATTCGGCGACGCCATCAACCAATTCGCGCAGGAAGCCGGCGCGCTTATTCGCAATGAGCCGCTGCCCGTGGCGTACTTCATCACCGGCGAGCTGCATCTCCAGGCGATGATCGGTACGAGCGTGTCTGAAGAGCGCCGCCTGCTGTTTGAGTTGTTCGATGGCGATCAACCGTTCTGGCTCGTGGCGGGGCGGCATCCGGAAGAGCCGCGCGATCCAGCCGAGCGACTTAGCCGCACGCGACAGGCTGCCAAGGCGCACTTCGAACCGCTGGTGCGGTCAGCGGTCATGAGCGGCACAGGCCTGTGGCCCGAGCAGGTCACACTGTATCGCGTCACGCCCGGGTCAAAGCACACAGCAAATTGACGCGCTGAGCGAGGTTGCTGCAGCGGCTGGCGTTTTTCCTGCAATTCAAGCCAGCAACAGCATGGTTCCGATAAAGCAGGAGCAGGCGCGGGGCAATCGCAGAAACCGCGTCTTTGTTTTTCGTTTTTGTCATTGCCTGCACGGCAGAATGTAACGGCGCCCCGTGGCCCAGAACTGATTCGCTAAGGAAGCCATCGTGCGCACCATCGCGATCGTCAATCAGAAAGGCGGATGTGGCAAAACCACCACCGCCATCAATCTTGCCGCCCTGTACGCCAAGCGCGGCATGCGCACGCTGCTGGTGGATATGGATCCACAATCGCATTGCGCTGCAGGACTTGGCGTGCCGGAATCGCGCATTGAGTACTCCATCGGCGATGCGCTCACCGCCGACCTGACCCACGGCTTTGATCCTTCGCCCCTGGTGTGGGAAGTCTCACGCAATCTCTTTCTGGCCCCAAGCACCATGATGCTGGCGGCACTGGAAGCCCCCGGCGGCGGCCTGCACCAACTGCCCGACCGCGACTGCCGATTGGAAAAACTGCTTGGCCATATGGCCAGCCAGTACGATCGCTGCCTGATCGACTGCCCTCCCACCATCGGCCTGCTCACGTTCAATGCGTTGCGGGCTGCGCGCGAAGCGCTGATTCCGGTGGAAACGGGCTTCTTTTCGCTTCGCGGCGCTGAAAAGCAGTGGACGACGATTCAGCGGATGATCAACCACATCGGCCGGCCGATCGCCTGCCACATGCTCGCCACCCTGCACAATCCCCAGTCTCGATTGAGCAGCAACATCCTGCATGCATTGCAGCGGCAGTACGCTGGTCAGATTCTTCCGGTGGTGATTCACGAGCACGAGGTGCTCCGAGAAGCAGCATCCTTTGGCCAGCCGGTGCTCGAGTTCGCCCCCGACTCGTCCGCGTGCCATGATTTCGAACTGCTTGTCGATTGGCTGGAAGAGCACGCCGCCCGCCCACTGGTGGAAATCGAAGTGCTTTCGCAACGCAACGGCGCCTGGCCGAATGGAACCGATGGCGAACATCATCAGCGCAGCAGCAGTCACCATGCGCAGCGTGCGTTCCATGCGGTGAGCAGCGCAGGCGAATTGCGAGACGGCTCAATGCTGGCGGGCAGTCGCGCAGCTGAATTAGCCCGGCGAGTTCATGAACTGGCTGCCCGCAGTGCAGCGCGGCTTCAGAAAGATGCTCCAGCAGCCACTGCCCCTGTCACTGCTACTGCTGCTGCCGCTGCAACAACTGCAGCGCCTTCCGCAACGGCCCCCATCGTTGAAAACAAATCGCATCCCACACCGGCCCCCTCAGCCGCACCGCTGCGCGAATCGCAGCAGCACGATGCTGAGCCGGCCGGTGAGCAATCCTCCATGTCGCATTTATTTGGCGTGCGGCAAACCAGTCGAGGGGTGTTGTTCGTCCAGCCGCGCGACGCCGGCCGCACCATTGCCGTCGCTGGCGATTTCAATCACTGGTCGCCCACAGCCCATCGGCTTGAATTCAACGAGCATGCCGGCGTCCATCAGGCGATTATCGAGTTGCCCGCCGGATGTCACCGATATCGGCTCGTCATTGACGGACGATGGGTTGCTGATCCGTACAATGCTCGCCAGGAATATAACAGCTACGGTGAGCCGATCAGCGTCGTCGAAGTCAAAGCAAGCGGCTTGATCTAAACGTCAAGATCCAACCATCCAGCGCCAATTTCGCGCACAATCGTCGAAGCCAAACACCTCTTAGCGTACAGTTCTCACTCCAGCACTGCTCACAGCGCCATGACAACCACATTCGACCCATTCGACGAGTTGGCGGCCATGTTTCTCACCTCACCGGCCGAGGGGGCGACAACTGCTGCCGCAGCGCAGGCCGAGTCATCTGAAACTGTTGCCGATACGCACCGAAACCGCGCCGCGCTGACGGAGATTCTGATTGTCGGCCACTTGCCGGTGCGTGCGGGGTTATGGCTCACGCCATACGCGGACGCTCTGGCGCGTGAGATGGGCACAACCGCACTTCTGCGCCTGGACAGCGATGAAGCAAGCATGCAATTGCTGCGCGCGCCGGAACACTGCAACATCCATCACAGCCGCACAACTCTGCAGCAGTGCATTGACGATCTGGGACACGTTGTTGATCTCTGGGTGCTGCGTCTGCCTCACAGCGATGCCCCTGCGGACATGCTTTGCGCGGGCGTCGATCGGATCACCATTCTCAGCAGCGCCGATGAAGCCGCCATTGTCGCGGCGTATCAGATTGTGAAGGATCTGGCCCAGGCGGCAGAGAAAACGCAGCGCACGCTTCCGACAATCGGCCTTGCAGTGGTCGGAGCCGAGCAGCGCGATGCCGCAGCGGTGGTCGAGCGGCTCAATCGCACAACGGTAAGTTTCCTGGGCGTTGAAGTTCGACTGGCGATGTGCCTGCCGCGCATGGACGCTGGCGTGCGTTCCAGCGGTTACGCCACTTTTGCCAACCAGCCGTGCCCCACGCTGCCGACGGTAATGACGTGGATCGAGCAGGCCAAGGCTGCTGCAGCAAAGCGGCAGCAGCACGCTCAGCCAGCGGTTGCAGGGCGGCTCTATGCTGACCGCACCGAAACGGAAATTGTCGATGCTGACCGCATTCTGCGTTCACCGTCGCCTGCGCCGCCGTCGCACGCTGCAGGTAGCGGCGATCGCAGCGGATCCTCATTCTTTGCTGGTTCGCCGAGTTTCGCGCACACATCCATGCCGCATCCGCCTCACCGCCACGCAGCGTCAAGGCGCGAATCGATCGATGATGAGCAGCGCGATCGCAGCCAGTCATTTATCAATACGCCTATCAATACGCCGCGCCCAACAACCGGCGCCGCATCACCCACCTCAAACTCGGCGCGGCCGGTGAAACTTGCTCCGAAACCGAGCGTTATCGTGGAAGCCAAGCATCCTGCGCGACAGGTCGAACCCGACAATCACGGCCAGCCTGTGCCGCTGGCCAACTACGTTGGCGATCTGATCGCCTTACCGATCCGCTGCCCGGGCCATGAACGCGTTGAGATCGCAGTGGACCGCACTGGTCGGCTGCACGTGCTCGGGCGCGAACAGATACTGCGCGAGTTGGCCGTGGTTCGCACATGGGCACACGCGCATCGCGAACTGATCGCCATGGCGTGTTCGCAGCATCAGTTCGACCCGAATGCCCCGATCGCCTGCCACGTGTTCACCGACCGTCCCACCGCACTTGCTGACCTGCACAACACCGATTTGCACCTGCATGTGCTGGCGCCGGTTGTGGTGAATGGCCAGACCGGCTGGTATGCCGCGCCATTGAATGTGCCAGCGGCGCTCTGAATCTGATCTGAAGCGCTGCGGCAGACGGCGATTTATTCATTCAGGCGGGCAACGCTTCGCCGAGAAAACGCCGCCAGTTTCCATAGGCGAACCCTTCAATTTCAGCATCTGACCAGCCCCGGCTGCGCAACGCCTCAGCCAGCACGGTGAGTTTGACTGGATGATCCAGTCCTTCAGGCAGATCGCTGGGCGGGAAGCCGCCATCCATATCTGATCCCAGCGCCACGCCACACCGATGCCCCATCATTTCCACGATGTGCTCGATGTGCGCGATGCAATCATCCACGGTGGCGCGCCGGCCGCGCGCGAGAAATGCGGAATACAGGTTTACTCCCAGGATTCCATTTCGGTCGGCGATGGCTTTGATCTGATCATCGCGCAGGTGCCGCTGCTTTGGCTCAAGCAGCGAGCGGCAGTTGGAATGAGACGCGATCACGCGCCCCTTGGCAAAGCCCATCAGACCATCAAATGCTGCATCGCTGAGGTGGGAAACGTCATGGATGATGCCTGCTGCGTCCAGTGCGCGAATCAGTTCAACACCCAGCGGCGTAAGCGGATCGCCGGTGCTGTTGCCCCCGGCAAAGCGCGTTCCTGCGGCCCAGGTCAATCCCACAATGCGAAGACCTCGATCAAACCACGTCGGCACATGCTCGGGGGAGCGAATGGGGTCGGCCCCTTCCATGAGCAGCACAACTTTGGGTAAAGCCGACGGCGCATCGAGGTCGGCTGCGGTTTTCACAATGGCCAGTTCGCCCTCGGCAGCCAGGTGCTCATAGGTTTGCAGTTGACGAAGCCCGGCGACTTCGGCAGCGTCCACGTCGTCGCTGCTTGGATAGCCATGCGGGGCATCTTCGCCAAAGACGCCCGGCTCGGTAAATATGGTGGCCAAAGCGATTTCAACGCCTGCCTCGCGCAATGCGGGCAAGCTCACGCACGCTGCTGAGGGATCCGCACTTTCGTGGCGAATATCGCGGCCGCCGACGACGGCATAAGCCAGATCGAGATGTCCATCGACCCAACGCATGGGGCGGATAGTAATGCCAAGCGGTCAACGCGGCGAATCGCTCACGGGCATCTCACCAATGACGCGGCCTCCCGCATTGCCCCCCAAACCTCCTCAAAGCGCGATACGCTCTGGCAATGAATGGGCCATCGGCAACGCTGCCGCCTGTCATCGTGGTCTGCCCCCTGCAGTTTGAACTGCAAGGTTTGGTGCGCGCGGGACTGGAGCAATATTGTGAGCTGCACTGCTGCGGACCTGGCGCGCATGGCGTAAAGCGCTGGTTTGACCGCCACAGGCCTGTCGGTCGCACGGTGGTGCTGGCTGGTCTGGCTGGTGCGCTGCGGCCGGAAATCGCAGCCGGATCAGCCTGGGTCATTCGTGAAGCGCTCAGCGACGCATCGCCGTCTGAGTGTTGGCACCCAAACTGGATGCCGGCGCTTTCTCCGGATGCTCAGCCGCCGCTTCGGGTTGTTTCGGTTACTTGCGCGGTGACGCTGCCGCGGGAAAAAACTCTGCTAGCTGAGCGATCCGGCGCAGATCTGGTTGATCTGGAGTCGGCCACGTTCGCCCGCACGGCCGATCAGCTTGGTCTGAAATGGGGCATCGTGCGCGGCGTGAGCGATGCGGCTGGTGATGCTCTGCCCCCGAATATCGATCAATGGGTTGATGACCGGGGCGGAACAAGACCGGTTGTGGCCGGGTTGGCTGTTCTTCGGCGGCCGTGGCTTATTGCGCATGTGTTGCGACTGAAGCGGGCTGGCGATCAGGCGATGGCGGCAATCGCAGCTCATCTGAAGAATCATTTCGCTGGCTCTGACCGGACTGCCGCAAGCCAAAACGACTGATCAATCAGCAGTAAAGAATTGAATCGCTTGCAACTCTCGCAACGCAGTGCAACCGCGTCCGGGTGATGATCGAACATTTCACATGGATAACCCTGAAGCCCACCGCAACGTCATATCTGTTAGGGCTTTACCAGGGCTCATAGTACATTGGAAACGCAAACCCTGCCAAAGCGCAAACAACAATGCGGCAGGGGCGAAGCGATGAGTGAATGTTCAGGAGCGCAACGCGAAATCTTGCAAGATTCCTGTTGCACGTTGGTTAAAGTGCCGGTAAGTTTTCACTTGGCAGATCATGAGGCCTGCAGAGTTGGGGCAGGTCTCACACACATCTTCGCAGGTCTCGGCCTTCATTTCTCGACCTGCATAGGTTCAAGCGGGCATCGATGGCTCGGAAACGTGCTCCAGCCAGTAAGGCAGCAGCGATTGTATTTCACCCGCTGCAGGCCAGGCGAAGCGCATCGAACCGGCTCGCTCGGAAACGGCACGCAACGTGCCGTGGAAAGGACATGGATATGAGACGATATCCACAAACGAGAGCGTTCACGATTGTCGAACTGCTGGTGGTGGTCTCCATCATCGCGCTGCTTGTGGGCATTTTGCTTCCGGCGATCGGCAAGGCCCGTGACAATGCACAGTTGACCCGCTCACAAGCGAACCTCAGAAACCTCGGCGCCGCTGCACAAACCTATGCTGCGGAATACGGCGACAGGCAGTTCTCGTTGATTGATGACAACTTCGGCCGCTACGGCTCAGATGTTACCGAAGCGTCCCAAAACTTCCCGGGAGGCCATCCCATCTCAGTCCTGGGCTGGGGGTACGGCGGACAGTGGTGGTATTGGACCAGCTCGGTCGCGGCCAACCGCACCCGCATGCCGATTGACTTCAGCACAAAGTTCGGCGCGTTCCGCATGTTGAACATGCGAGCATTCAATACCTTCGTCAACGGCCGGTTCTACGACGAAGTGTTCTACGCGCCCAAGGACACGGCAGCAGTATCAACCGTACTGAAGTATCAGGAACTGCCGCATGAGTTTGCTCCGCCGGAAGACTTGGGACTGCCCGCATCGACACCGATTCCGTGGTCCAGCTACTGCTTCTCTCCTGCAGCCATGTATAACCCGGCTGTCTTCTCCCGCCAGGCAGACGGCACCTACTTCAAAGACCCCTTTGCATTTGATGCAGGGTTCCGGTCGCCAAGCATGTCTCAGGCAACCTACTCCAATCTCAAGACCCACATCATTGAGCATCACTGGCTGCAGGGCCGCCGCAAGGAGTGCAATCCAGCGTTTACAAACGGCACGTATGATGGCTGCGAGCCGTACTACTTCAACCACAGCCGCGATTCAAAGCCGGTCTGCCTGTTCTATGATGGCCACATCGACATCATCGGTTACCAGACCGCCGAAGCACATAACTACCGAGTTTATCAGCAGAACGGCCAAACGATCGGTTTGTGGAACAATCAGGTGCAAGGAAACGGTTACAACTTGACAAGTCCCTACCCAACTCCGGGCGATCCATTAATGTCAACCGGGGGTTACTGGCACGAGCAATCCTACGACTGGGCCGTCAGCAGCTTCCACATTCTGACCACCGATGGCATCAAGGGACGAGACATTCTCGCCAACTGACGCCACAGACGAAACTCCATAGAAGTTCGTCATACTTCAGAACGAGTTAAACAAAGGGCTGTGCCGCATGGCGCAGCCCTTTTCCTTTTCTCCGCTGCAATTCCCTGGAACCTCGCATGATCGGCCCTAAACGCGTACCATGCTGCGGTTCCTGAATTTGCGAATCGTGAGGAGACCTCAAATGGTTCAGACTGCCGGCTCATCATCCCGCACATCCGACGACAAGCAACCGGAGACGACACACCACGCTGCCGCCTCAGCAGCTCCCGTCTACCGCAACGTGCTTGAGATGATCGGCAACACGCCGATGCTCGAACTGACCAGAATCGACACCGGCTGTTGCCAGCTGTTCGTCAAGCTGGAGTCGGCAAATCCCGGCAATTCGATCAAGGACCGCATTGCGGTGGCCATGATCGAAACGGCCGAACGCGAAGGCCGCATCACGCCTGGCGGACATATCTTCGAAGCCACCGCGGGCAATACGGGCATCGCCCTTGCCCTTGTGGCCAGCCAGAAGGGCTACAAACTGACCGTCGTGATGCCCGACAAGATGAGCGCGGAGAAGATCTCGCATCTTCGCGCAATGGGCGCGGAAGTGGTACTGACACGATCCGACGTGGGGAAAGGCCATCCCGAGTATTACCAGGATATCGCTGAGCGCCTGGCGGCCCAGACGCCCAACAGCCTGTACATCAACCAGTTCGGCAATCCCGTCAACCCGCAGGCGCATTACGAAACCACAGGACCGGAAATCTGGCAGCAGATGGACGGCCGCATCGATGCGTTCATTGCCGGCGTCGGCTCGGGCGGCACCATCACCGGTGTGGGACGCTACCTGCGCGAGAAAAATCCGGACATCGAAGTGATCCTCGCTGATCCCGCCGGCTCTATCCTCGCCCCGCTCATCAACTGCGGCGAAAAAGTCGAACCCGGTTCGTGGCTGGTCGAAGGCATGGGCGAAGACTTCGTGCCAGACATTCTCGATCTTGACGTCATCAATCGCGGCATCACCATCACCGACGGCGAAGCGTTCATGACCGCGCGGGAACTGCTTCATAAGGAAGGCATCCTGGTTGGCTCGTCAACCGGAAACCTCGTTGCCGCCGCGCTGCGATATTGCCGCGAACAGACTACGCCCAAACGCGTGGTCACTTTCGTGTGCGATCACGGCGCGAAGTATCTGAGCAAGATGTTCAATGATTTCTGGATGATCGACAACGGGTTCCTCGAGCGGGAGAAGTACGGCGATCTGCGCGATCTCATTTCACGCCGCCACATCAGCCGCGAGGATTACACGCTCAAACCCACAACGCCGATCTCACAGGCAATCAAGAATATGCGCATGTACGACGTGAGCCAGATGGCGGTGGTGGATGAGCACGATAAGGTCATCGGCATCATCGACGAATCCGACGTGCTGCTGGCGCTGACGCATGACGGCGAGCACCTCACGCGGCCGGTAAGCGACTTCATGACGCGCCGGCTGGAAACCATCAAGCCCACTGCCAGCGTCAATGATCTGATGCCAATCTTCCGTGCCGATCGCGTTGCGATCGTGGCCGATGAAAAACACTTTTACGGCCTGATCACGAAGATCGATCTGATCAATTACCTGCGCAAACAGCTTCCATAACCGCCTGCCGCTTCGCGCACGCTCAAATATCGCAGCGCAAGGCAGGAAGGAAAGTCGCGAACCTCTCATCCTGTCGTTCTGACTGCAGGCTGGATTCGCTTTCGGCTGATGCTGCGCTGGCCCAGTTTCGTGACGGCCCACAACGAATCGCCTCAGACAGAACTTCCGCAAAAAATCGCCTGGCGATTGCTGCCTGCATGCATTCATCGTGCAGCAAGCGTGCGACGGCAGGCGATGAGGTTCGGCTGAGTCGTCATCAACTCCCCCATTGTCAATCGCAGGTCCACCCTCCCACCCCAACGCAACGCCGCAAGTGGCTATGATCTTCCCGATGAACGCGACACAACTGCATCTCAACTCCCTCGTTATCCACGGCAACCAGCAACCTGATCCTGTTACCGGCGCGGTGATGCCGCCGATTAGTCTTTCCTCCACCTACGCGCAGGAATCGCCCGGCAAGCACAAGGGCTTTGAATACTCGCGCAGCCACAACCCCACGCGATACGCCTTTGAACGCTGCATCGCAGCGGTGGAAGGATCGGGTATTTCAGTCGAGCAGGACCCAAGCTGCGGCGCATTTGCGTTTTCCTCGGGTCTGGCGGCCATGGGCACGGCGCTGGAACTGCTCGATTCAGGCGATCACGTCATCGCGATGGATGATCTTTATGGCGGCAGCTACCGCCTGATGACGCGCGTGCGCGAGCGCTCGATGGGTCTTAACGTCAGCTACGTTGACATGACCGACCCGCGCACAATCGAGCAGGCCATCACGCCGCGCACGAAGATGATCTGGGTCGAGACCCCCACCAATCCAACGCTGAAGGTTGTCGATCTGGCAGCCATCGCCGCAATCGCTCAAAACGCTTCCAATGCCCAGCGGCGCATTATCACCGTCTGCGACAACACCTTCGCCACGCCCATGCTGCAGCGGCCGCTGGAATTCGGTTTTGATATCGTGCATCACTCAGCCACGAAATACCTCGGCGGCCACAGTGATGTCGTCGGCGGCGTGCTGGTGACAAATAAGCTCGACATCGCTGAGCGCCTGCGCTTTCTGCAGAACGCCATCGGTTCAGTCATGGGGCCGTTTGATGCCTACCTGGTGCTGCGCGGCATGAAGACGCTCGCCATTCGAATGGCCCGCCATTGCGAGAACGCCCAGCGCATCGCTGAATGGCTGCAGCAGCATCCCAAGGTGGAACGCGTGATCTATCCGGGCCTGGCGGATCATCCGCAGTACGAAACCGCGCAGCGGCAGATGCGTCTCTGCGGCAACCCGGCGGGAGGCGGCATGATCACGGCGTTTCTCAAGGGCGGGCTTGATGCATCTCGCCAATTCCTCGAGCGCGTCCAAATGTTCTCACTGGCTGAATCGCTCGGCGGCGTCGAATCGCTCATCGAACACCCCGCTATCATGACTCACGCCTCGGTTCCGCCTGAAACGCGCGCCAAACTCGGCATCAGCGACACGCTGGTGCGCTTGTCCGTCGGCATCGAACATGTCGATGATCTGATCGCTGATCTTGATAACGCACTGAAATAAATAAACGGCAGTAAACGAAAGACAGAACGCGGAAAGTCAAAGTCACGCTTCATTTTCACGGCCCGTTGCGGCCTTTCATGCCTGCATGCGTTTTGGTTCTTACCATGAGTCGCATCACTGTTGATTTCGCCAACTGTCTTGATGATCGCGTTGGATCGCATGGCCTTTCCGCCGATGATCTCCGCAATGCCGCACCGCAGCTGGCGAAGCTGACCGAGCAGCTCAACCAGACGCGCGGCACCGGTTGGGAGCGATGGCGCGACCTGCCGTTTGATCCCATGCGCAGCGAACACGTGCGCGCAGTGAAAAAAATCACTCGTGCGCTTCGCAGAAAAACCAACAACCTCATTGTGCTGGGCATCGGCGGCAGCGCGCTGGGCAACATCGCTCTGCAGGCTGCGCTCAATCCCAGCACCTACAACCTGCTCAACCGCAAACAGCGCAACGGCCCGCGCCTGTTCGTGCTCGACAACGTCGATCCGCATCTGGTGCATCAAACCTTCGAAGCGGTGCGCGCGATCGATCCGGGCTTCAGGCAAACCGTTGTCAATGTCATCAGCAAATCGGGCGAGACGGCGGAAACCGCAGCGCAGTTTCTCATTGCACGCGAACTGCTCAAAGACGCGCTTGGCGATACGTATGCCCAGCACATCGTCGCGGTCACCGATCCGGTCAAGGGCACGATGCGATCGATCTGCGATGCTGAAGGCTACGCCACGCTGCCGGTTCCTGAAGGCGTCGGCGGCCGGTTCAGCGTGCTTTCACCCGTCGGCCTGTTCAGCGCCGCAATGTGCAACATTGATATCGACGCGCTGCTGGACGGCGCTGCTGAGATGGATCAGCGCTGCAGCAATGTTGATGCGCTGAAAAATCCCGCTGCGGTGCTGGCGTATGTGCTTATGGAGTTCACCCGCCGCGGCAAGGGCAATCATGTGATGATGCCTTACTGCAATGCGCTGTACCTGCTGGCTGACTGGTTCCGCCAGTTGTGGGCTGAATCGCTGGGTAAACGATACGACCGCGACGGCCGGGAAGTTTACGCCGGCGCAACGCCCATCAAGGCGCTAGGCGCCACCGATCAGCACAGCCAGGTGCAGCTGTATCGTGAAGGGCCGAACGATAAAGTCTTTGGCTTTCTCGAAGTCGAAACCTTCGAGCAGGATGTGACGATTCCCGCTGACCTTGACGTGGACGCGCTGCGTTATCTGCAGGGATCAACCCTTGGTACGTTGTTGAACGCGGAGAAACGCGCCACGGAATATGCGTTGGTCGAATCGCAGCGGCCGAACTTTACGATCCGCTTCCCCCGTCTCAATGCCCACAGCGTCGGTCAATTCATTCAGCTCTGGGAAATCGTCACCGCGTACGCTGGACTGATGCTGAACATCGACGCCTACGATCAACCGGCCGTGGAAACCGGCAAGGTGGCCACCTTTGGCCTCATGGGCCGACCGGGGTACGAACAATGGAAATCGAAGGTGGATCAGACGCTCGCGCCGACGGCCTGGATTGTGTAAGGAGATCATTCGCCCATGCCGCTTTACGAATACCGTTGTCTTGAGGATGGTGAGTTGATCGAACTGCTGCGCCCTATGGCCGATGCCGACAAACCGGTTGACGATCCCAAGGGCAAAGGACGCACGTTTGTCCGCGTGCATTCGCTGTTCAGCGTTTCCGGCTCCCCCACCACGGAATCAACGCACGTTCACAGCGGCCCCGGCTGCGCATGCGGCAACCCGCATGGGCCGTGCAACATGTGATGCGCAACCAATAGAAAGATGCGGGCCGAGGAGCGACGCTTGCAAATGGAAGCCCGCATCTCTGGACCGCGCATCGGCTGCTCTTATTCAAAGTGCAGTTGAACGCACACAGCACAGCGGATCAGCAATCAAACCAAAAAACGAAACGCGGCGGCCATGTGGCCGCCGCGATGTTCATTGGGATCAGCTTCGTTATTTACCCCTGGCTTAGCCAAGCAGAGCGAGCACGGCCTGGGGCTGGCTGTTGGCCATCGACAGCGCCTGCGTGGCTGCCTGGCTGAGAATCTGCCGACGGGTCAGGTCAGCGGTTTCAGCGGCGAAGTCGGTGTCGCGGATGACCGACTCGGCAGCGGCGGTGTTCTCAAGCGAGACGCCCAGGCTGCTGATGGTCGACTGCACGACGTTCTTCTGGAACGCGCCCAATCGGCCGCGGAGGCTGGAGATCTGCTTGATCGAAGCGTCGACGATGTTCTGCGCCTTGGTCAGGTCGCCGTTCACGACGTTGGCGGTACCGCCGGACTTGAGGGCCGAGAGGAAGCCTTCAGAGGCCTCGCCCAGGTTACCGGTGGTCACGGTTTCGATACCCAGGGACACCTTGCCGGCCAGGTTCACCTTCGGAGCGAGGTTGAAGTCGGCGCCGCCGCCGGTCACTTCAAACTTCGTGGTTCCGTTGGTGGTGTTGAGGCCGCCGGTTCCATCGAGGGTGATCGACACGTCGAAGCCATCGGTGGAAACTCGGGCGGTCAGGCCGTTCGTAGTGGCCTGGTTACCGTTGATCAGGACGACTGCGTCGCGACCTTCGGTCTTCAGGTCGCTGCTGCTGGTGGCGCCAGCCGCCGTTGCAGCAAGCAGGTTGGCGGTGCTGCCTTCGAGCACTTTCACACGGACGAACTGCTCGGAGCCGTACTTGGTGGACCGGATTTCCACGCGATCGTTGTTGTCGGCGCTTTGCGTTGCCGAGACGCCGAGCGAATCCTTGAAGGTGTTGATCGCTTCGATGATGGCCGTCTGCGTGGTACCGGATGCAAAGGTGAACTGCTGCACGCCGGAGTTGCCGGTGATTTCAAAGGTAATCGAGCCGTCGCCGCCGTTCTGGAGGTTGGCGCCGGTTGACAGGAACACAGCAGCGGTCTGAGCTGAGGTGAGCACATCCACCGTCACGTTGATGTAAGCGCCGTCGGCATTGCTCAAACGCGCGGAGTTAACCTTCACCGCGGTGATGTCGGCGGAAACGTTGGACGTGGTGTAGTCAAAGTTGCCGTTGAGCAGCTTGATACCCTGGAAGCTGGTGGCATTGGCCAGTCGGTCGATGGTCTGCAGAATCGAGTCGATCTGCAGCTGATTCGCTTCCTTCTCCTCTGCGGAAACGCCAGCCTCGTTGGCGCTGCTGCCGACCAGCGACTGCAGTTCCAACAGAAGATTGTTGATTTCCTGAAGACCACCCTCAGCAACGTTGACGACCTGCTCGGCACGCTGGGCGTTGTTGATGGCGGCGTTGATGGCGGCCTTCTCCGACCGCAGGTTTTCGCTGGCAATCAGACCGGCGGGGTTGTCAGCGCCGCGGTTGATTCGCAGACCGGTGCTCAGCCGCTCCAGGCTGCCGACCAGGCCGTTGTTCTGTGAGGCCAGCACCCGCTGGGCCAGCAACGACGATACGTTTGTGTTGATGCGACTCATTGTGTCCTCCGTGAACACGCGCGGGCCACGCCGGTGGCCTGCCAATCCTTATCGATGCCGTTCGTCCCTCTTTGTTGCAGGAGCTCCGAGCGCCTGCGAGTTTTCGATCCAGCTTTGGTTGGATGCCCCATGAACGCTTGACGCGGCTCATGCCAACTCGTAACCGCGTCCCCCGACCGGCATGGAGCACTCAACCGGTCAACAGGGTCGCAACTCTCATCGACCCCGAAAGGGTCCGACTTCACTGCGCTTGCCCATTCATCCGAAAACTTTCACATTCACACCCCCCAGCCGCATTGGCACAATAAAAAACCCCGCCTCATCGGGCGGGGTTATCGGAGCGAAACACCGAAGTGTTCTGCGGGAAAGCCGGATCGATCGCCTATCCCAGCAGCGCCAGGATGTTCTGCGAGGAAACGTTCGCCGTGGCGAGCACCGAAGTGCCTGCCTGGGCGAGAATCTGGGCCCGCGTGAGCGAGGCGGTTTCCGCAGCGAAATCGGCGTCGCGAATCTTCGACTCGCTGGCGGTGATGTTTTCAAAGCCGACCTGCAGCGAACGGATATTCGTCTGCAGCGTGTTGCGCTCAAACGCGCCCAACCGCCCGCGCAACACTGAAATGTCGTTGATGGCGCTTTCGAGAATTTGCGCCGCCTGCTGCGCCCGGCCGGCAATGAGGCTGTTGGATTGCCCCGACTTGATCGAGTCGAGGTAATACCGAACGCCATCGATGGTGGTTCCGCCCACCCGGCTGGCCGCCACCGACTGGATACCGAACCCGACCTGCTGCATGGCGGAGATGCTCGGCCCAAGCTGGAAGTTCACGCCGCCGCCGACAATGTCGAAGCTCTTGGGCATGCCGGTTCGTGTGGCAAAATCGGCGGTCAATGAAAGTTCAAGCCCGAGCGCCGGCGTGTTCAGCGAAACATCCAGTCCCTTGCCTGTTGCGAGCGCGCCGTTGATCAGCGCTGAAACGTCGCGCCCATTGTCGCGCTGCGTGGCGTTGCCGTTCTTCTCATCAAAGACTGCGAAGAAGTCGCCGCCTTCACCGATTTTCCGCACCGAAACAAAGGCATTCGTGCCATATCCGAGCGAGTTGAAGGTCAGACCGCTGGTCTGATCGGTCGCGCTGACCAGCGCCGCACTGACGCCGGTGGAATCTTTAACCGTGTTCACCGCCGCCACAACGGCGCTGAGCGCAGTGCCGGAGACGAACGTCAGCGTCTGCACGCCGAGGTTGCCTGCAATCTCCAGCGTCACGCTGCTAAGCAGCCGACCTGGTGCGCCGGCCGTGTTGCCGGAAAGAAACAGCGATGCGGTCTGGGCCGAGCTGATAACTTCCACCTGCACCGGCACGCTCGAATTGTTGCCGAAACGGGCGCTGTGAATGTTCACGCCTGCAATCGCGCTGGCGGCCACGCCCGAAGTCAGATACTCCAGCGAACCGTTGAGCAGTTGCAGCCCTGCAAAGCTGGCGGTGTTGGAGATGCGGGTGATCGATTCAATCGCGCTGTCGATCTGCAGCTGATTGGCTTCGATTTCTTCCTGACTCAGGCCGCCGGTGTTCGCTGCTTCAATGATCAGCGCTTTGATGGAGTTGAGCAGGTCGGCTACCTCAGCCAGATACCCTTCGGTCGTGGCGATGACTGAACTGGCCCGCTCGGAGTTATCAATGGCTTGCTCCAGTCCGCGCAACTCGCTGCGCAACCGCTCCGACACGATGAGGCCGGCCGGATCGTCCGCACCGCGGTTGATGCGCAGTCCCGTCGAAAGACGGTGAAGCCTGACGTTCAGATCTTCATTGGTGCGGTTGAGGTTGCTCCGCGAGATGAGTGAGGCGATGTTGGTGTTGATTCTAGCCATGGCAATCCTCCTTGATTGCAGCTAGGTGTCGCCGGGACGCGCTGACGATCCGTCATCAGCGGCAACAACGATTCCCGATCGACCTGCTGGATGGGCGCAAGGCCCTGAGAAGTCACATGTGTGTGTCAGGCGCTTTCGCGCTTGGTTTTGGGGTTCCGATCGTTGAGTTTCGCTGCTGCAGGAATGTTGCGGCGGGGATTGCGGTTCGACACGACCTGCCGTCGAAGCGCGTCCAGCTCGCCGTCGTTCATGCGGGCAGCCTGCTCGTTTTCGCGTTTGATTGCGTCGTAAATTTCCTTGCGATGAACAGCGACGTGCGCCGGGGCCTTGATGCCCAGCCTCACCTTGTCGCCTCGTATGTCGACGACGGTCAGCTCGATGTCGTCGCCGATCATGATCGTCTCATCACGCTGACGTGAGAGCACCAACATGGGTTGGCTCCTTCCGTGGATTGCGGAACGATGAAGCGCGCTGCGCAACGATGCGCATCTGCAGATGCTTCAGCGATCCTCGCCAAGGCGTCCGTGCCTTGGCGTTGTCAGCTTGTGCTGCTTTGTCCAGGTCCGCCCGCCGTTCGGGCCACCGCGACGCCGCAGCGTTTCTCCGGTCTCCGATCGCTCAGGCCGATACAGCCTGGGCCGTCTCACCCAGTTGCACAATTTCATGCCGCGTGGTCCAGCGCTTCTCCGCCAGCACAAGCTGCATGCCCCTGTGGTTCTTCAGGTTGATCACCAGCGGTCCCTGCAGGTTGGCGGTGAGCGTGCGGCCGTATTTGTTCACGATCACAAAGACCTGCGCGTTCTCCAGCTTGTCCAGGCCAAGCTCTTCCATTTGCTCACGCCGAATCGTCGCCTCGTAGTCCGTCACCCACAGCGTGGGGTCGGTGACCACGAACGCCAGTTCAGGCGATTCGAGCGACTGCAGCCAGAAAAATAGTCCTTCATCATCGGGCTGCAACAGCGCGAATGATTTGTAGCTGGAAAAGCCCAGCAATCCTGCGGGAAAGGTGATGATCCGATTCTCGTCGAGATCCACCATGCCAAAGCGGGTCGTCTGCACGTTCATGCGAACGCTCCAATCCATCGGCCTGCCAGTCCTTGGTCACGCCGCTCTCGACTCCAAGAGCAGCCACTCGACCTCCTGTCACAGCTCGCCATCCCGGCCGGGAGGATGCGAGCCTTTACACTTGTTTGTCCATCACATTGGCATGCACGCTGATGCGCACGCGCCCCCTCAACCGGTGCACGGCGCCAACGCTGCAGAACCAATGTCGTACGCTGTTTCATGGTTTATCTCAGAAAATCCAGGAGGCTCATTGAGGCTGTGTGTGACGCCGTGGTCAGCGCTGCCTGCAACTGCTGCATCTGCGCGGAGAAGCGGGTAGCCGCCTCGACGTAATCCAGATCCTGAAACTGACTCTTCAACGCGGTATCCTGGATTTTCAAATCCTCTTCACGAGTAATGGCATCCGATACTTGCCTGCTGCGAACTCCGACGTCCGCCCGTGCAGACGCGATTCGCGTGATGTCGTCATCCAGACGCTCTGTTGCAAGCGCTATGCCACGCTCGTCATTGGCCATTAGGGCGTCACGAAGGGCGATAAGATGCGTAAATACGCTGTCAACGGCAATTGTTGCGCGATCTTCGCCGGTCAAAGTTGCGCTTGAGGTCGAACCGAGAATGCCCAAATCCGCAGCCGCAAACGAACCGTTGCGCGCTTCCACGCGCGTTTCGCCGCCCGCGGTGTTGTCGGTCAGCGCAATGCCGTTGCCCTCTGCAGCCAGATCTGCGATGAACTCCGCAGGAACCGCAATGCCCGCTCCCGCTGCTGCCGCGTTGATCTGATCCAGCACGTCCTGCACGGTTTCCACATCCTGCAGATCAACGTCGAACGAGCGGCCGTCTTTGAGCGTGATGCGAAAGTCCACGTCCATCGCCGGATCGGGCAGCCCCGTCACCGGATTGATGCTGCCGCTGCGATACTGCACGCCGCGTCCATTGTTGAAATCCGCCAGCAGTGTGGAACCGATGAACGAGCGCACGCCAAGTTCGCTTGCCGTGCTGCCGCCGCCCACTTCACCGATGCTCATGTTTCCACCGGAAAGCTCATTGACGAAGTTCAACCGATCGCCGGTGGCTGCGATTTCCACGCGAATGCCGATATTCAGCCCCGCGACGAGGTTCATGATGTCCTGCACGGTCTGTGCGCCGGAAAGATCAAGATCGCGCGTCTGGCCGCCGTTGGACAGGCGAATCGTCCCCAGCGGAACGCTCACGCCAGACAGCTCGCTGAGCGCAGTGTGTTCCGTCAGGCGCGGATCAAGGTCGCTTCCAGTGCCTCCGCCCACAGCATACGTGCCGGTCAGCCCCAAATCGGCAGCAGTGGCGGGCGCGGACAAATCACTGATCGTGATCGCCACCGTATTGCCCGCAATGGCAAAGCGATTGCCCGTTACAGCGTCGATTGACACGGTGGCGGCTGCATCAACAGTCTGAATCGCCTCCTGCAACAGTTCTGCAACATCGCCCACCGTGTGCGCGGAGCTGAGATCGACCGTCAGATCGGTGCCGCCCACATCCACGTTGATCGAGCCAAGACTCACCCCCAATCCGCGCGCGCCGTTCAGATCGCTCAGCCGCGTATCGCTGGTCATGGCAGGATCAAGATCACGATTGCCTTGCACGCGAGCGCTCATGGCCCCGAACACCGCTGCGCCGGAGGTGGTAATTGAAATCGACCGCGACAGCCCCAGATCGGTCGACAACCCCTCACCCTGACCGCGATATTGATAACCGCTGAGCAGGCCAGCAAAGGGCGCTTGCCCCGTGGCGGTGCCGCCAAAAAGGTAAAGCTGTTGATACTGATGGTTGCCGATGCGGACCATCTCCTGCAGCATCGAATCGATCACCGCCGCCTGATTGGCTCGCGTCTGCGCATCGCTGCCCACGCCGATCTGACTCAGGCCGATGCTCTTGGCCTCCAGCAGAATGTCGCTCGCCTCGCCCAGCACGGCGTCGGCAGTGTTCAGCACCGCCTCTGCATGCGAGAGATTGCGCAGCCGCTGCTCGCGCCGCTCCAGCATGTCGTCCAGCACGCTGACCGTGCTTGCACCGATCACATTGTCCGAAGGCCGATTGATCAGGCGGCCGGTGGCTAACTGAACGTGCGTCTGCAACAGGCGCTGGTTGGTCGAAGTGATCGACCCCAGCATCATCTGTGATGACAGCAGGTTCGGAACGCGGGCCAACGTGGAGGGAATGAACGTCATAAGAACACCACAGCGTCAGAATTCCTAACTTTCTTCCACCATCACGCAATCGACATCAATGTCTGCAGCGTCTCATCAATCACGCTGATGAACCGTGCCGCAGCCTGGAATTGCCGCTGGAACGTCATCAGGTTGATCGCTTCCTCATCCAGCGACACGCCAGCCACCGACTGCACCTGTGCGGAAAGATTTTCCTTCACCAGCGCCGATGACTGCACCGCCGCATTTGCTGCTCCGGTCCGTACCGCCAGCGCGTTGACCGACTGCTGCCAGTATTCGCGCAAGCTTCGCCCGCCAAGTCCATCGAGCCGAGTGTCCTGCAGATTCGCAATCGCTAGCGCTGTTCCATTGCTTCCAGGAACGTGGCCATGCCCCACAGCCAGCATGTTCGGATTGTCGCGCAGGATCTGACTGACGTCGATATCCGCTGCATTTGAACCGGTGAAAAATGTATTGATACCCAGCGCAGCAAGCGCGCCGCTGGTATCGTCGGAAAAACTGATTTCATAACCGGCGCTAGCGTTCAACGTCAGCGTGTTGGCTGCGCTGATGCTCGCCTGCACATTCGGCACGCCGACTACGGTATTTATTTCATGAATAAGATCATTCAGCGACATTTCGTTGCCGCTGACATTGATCTGATGAGACGTGCGCACGCCGGTCTGCGCATGCGTCACGTGAATAAAGAAACTTCCGTTTTCGATTCGGAACGGCAACCCTGCAGCACTTGCATTGAGATTGGCGTTCAGATCTTCAACCGCGTACGTTCCCGAGACGCTGCTGAAGCCTTCGCGAGCCTGCCCCTGCGAATGCAAACGGTTGACCTGAAAAATAAGCTGGTTTGCAAATTCATCAATCTGATGAATGACCGGCCGGATCGTTTCCTCGCGCTGCCGCAGCAGGCCGCCGATCGAGCCGGCATGAGCTTGCAGATGCGTGCCGTCTGCCGCCACGCGAAGCTGCACCTTTGTCTGTCCGCCGTCGGAAACCGTGCGCAGTTCCAGGCCGCGTGACACGCTGTTGAGCACCACCGGCACTGATCCGACAAAGACGTCCACACTGCCGTTGGCTTGTTCGACAGTGTTCACATCAATATATTCAGCAAGCTGATCAATCAGCTGATCGCGCTGATCGCGCAGCGCGTTGGCCTGCCCTCCGCCGCCTTCGGAAACTGAAATCTGGTGATTGATCTGCGCGATGCGATCCAGCAGATTATTTGCGGTCGCCACCGTGTTACCCAGCGAGCGGTCAACTTCATCCAGCACCACGTTGTAATCGTTGCGCATGGACGCGATGCGGCCGGCCAGATTGCGTCCCTGCTGAATCACCGTGCTGCGCACCGCATTGTCGCTGGGGTTGTTCGCCAGCTCTGAAAAGCTGTTGAAAAAGACGCTCAGCAGACTAGAAAGATCGTTGTCGGTGAGTTCGTTCTGCAGCGATTCAATGGTGGAAAGAAACCGCTGATCGATCACGTCGCGGTGATACTGGCTGATCGCATCCCGATACCGCGACTGCAGCGCGACGTCGACCTCGCGGCGAACCGCCAGAATCTGCACGCCCATGCCGACTTGAACATTGCGCCCCACCGTGCTGCCTTGCGTCGGCCCCAAATGGATCGACTGGCGGTGAAACCCCACCGTGGCAGCGTTGGCCATGTTGTTGCCCGCCACCTGCATCGCCGCCTGGCTGGCAAGCATCGCCGATCGACCAACCTGTAATGCGCTGTTCAGACTCATGACGCGATGGCTTTCAACAAGTCAATGATGGTGAAGTTTCGATCAATCCGTGCATGCGTCGCCGCGATGCCAAAGAGAAAAACTGGAAGTTGAATCGTTCACGCTGCATTCGCTATAGCCCAATCACTGTGTGATTATGCAGCTTGATGACCAAATCATTCCATGACAGAGCCAGGCGACTGTGCGTCTTATGAAACTTAGAATGTTCCGCAACTTGTTTTATCTGCAAATACAGCATCTGATACGCTGATCCCGACAGATTACACCTGACATTTGACCGCCATAATGGTTCATGGCTGAAGCGTCAGATTCAGAATTTCAAATTTCAAATTTGAAATTTCAAATTGAATGCTTCAGGCCTGAACCGCATAACTTCCAGTTACAACACAAAACTCATAATCTGATCTCAGAATATTGACTCTCCGAGGCTAACTCTTTATATCCACCAGGGATTGCACCTGTGCGCCGAGCGTGATGCGGCCGCGACTGCCGTAGACGCGAGCACGGCTCAAGGCTGCGTGCACGGTCTGCAGAATGCCGCTCATATGCCGACTGAGCGCTTCAGCAGCAGCACGGACAATCGCACTTTCGCGCCTGACAGCTTCCAACGCATCGCGAAGCTGCGCTGCAGCCGTCTGCAATGCTGAGCGCTGCGGCTCGCTGGCCTGCAGTGCGATTTCGCTGACCGTCAGCGGCGCGCTCGCATTGGGCGCAAGCGACTGCGTGATGCGGCCGATCAACTCCAGGCGATGCTTTTCAAAATCGCTGATCCGTCGAAGTATCGTGTGCTCCTGATTGCATATCTCGCTGATCGCGTTGATGTCAGCGTGACGGATCGCTTCGCGCTTGCGCTCAATGCACTGAAGCAGGCGTTGATGCCCCTCAAGCTGCACCAGCAGAATCTTCTCAAGCGCCTCCACCATCACCGCCAGATCAACCACCGGCGCGTTGCGGGAGCTTTGCTGTTTTTCAGCCATGCGCCGCCTCCTTGCTGCGGGCAGCATTGATGCCGACATCAATGGCCTGGCCGGATGGTTGCGGCATGAATCGCTCTACGATCTTGTCCACCAGCGGGAAATTCGACGCCTGGGCGATCCGGTCAGCCAGATGCTGATGCAGAACCGGGCCAAATCGACGCTCCACTATGTTTGTTGCAAATGGTCCGGGCGTCTGCAGCGGGCTGTTCTGCAACGTCTGCAGCACCGGAACCAACAGCGCCGACGCCACCAGCTCCGTTGCCGCTTCGCGCAGCGGCGCTTCTTCGCCTGAATCGGCTGCGGCTTGCAGCGCCTGCGCAAAGCCCTGAGCTGATTGCGCTCGATCATGAGTACGCAACGTTTGGGCTGACTCAAGCCAAGGCGCTGAAGTTGTTGCTGCGGTCACGTTCATTCGTGGACGATCTCCGCATGCAGTGCGCCGGTCTTGCGCAGCTCGTAAATGATTGCGATCTGATCAGCAACCGGCACGTTGAGCTGCTTGAAAGCGTTGAGCAGTTCGATGAGCTGCGTGGAATTCCGACTCAACCCGTCGGTGGTGTCGAGCCCCGCCCAGCGCGTTGTTTCCACCAATGGTCGGTCGGGTGTGGGAACAGGCGGCGGCGTGATGCTGCTGATGGTCAACCCGCGATGCGTAATGCCCACAGGGCCAATCTGCACGTTGCCCGTAACGGTAATGATGCCTTGCTTTTCGTTGATGACGATTCGCGCTTCGGTCTGCAAAAGCGATGGATCGATCGGAATCGTCATGAGCGTGGCGATGAACTGAGCCGGGCGCTTGCGATCGGGTGCGGGCAGGAGAATCTTGATGTTCTTGGCGTCTTCCACCACGGCGATGTCGGCATAGCCGTCCATCACGAACTCATCATTGATCGCGCTGGCGATCGTGGTGGCGACCGGATAGCCCGCATACTGATCTTTCAGCACCAGCGTCATGGTGCCGGCCCGGGTCACGGGATTGGTGCGAATGTCGCGCAACATCTGACCGCCCTGGCGCACTACGCCCACGCGCGGATTGCTGCCTTCGATCACAATCGAACCTTCCGCAAACGCCAGCGGCTCAAGATCCGGCACATCCGGGCGCGGCAGGCGCAGCGGCGAGACAATCAACCGACCGCCTGCCAGACTCTTGGCGTTGAACAGCGTCGCCACCTGCACATCCAGCCGATCGCCTTCCCGAACGCCGGTGGGTGGAATGTTCATGGAGACTTCCACCAGCGCGTAGGCGTCGGCTTTGATCAGTTCATCCAGCGACATCACCGGATTGCCCAGGTTCTTGAGCAATTCCGCATACGGCCGAACCGCAAGCAGCGAATCTTTGGAGTTGTCGCCGGTGCCATTAAGGCCGATCACGATGCCCATGCCGGTGAGCACGTTGCGTTCGTGGCCTTTGATGCGCACCAGATCCTGTATGCTCGTTGCGCATACATCGGCAGCAATTGCGCCAAGCGCAAGAACAACGCAGAGAAGCCAGGCTGTCAATGGCAGTTTTCGAGCATTCATTGCGGTCATATCCGGGGACCTCCTGTCCGTGGACGATTTCGCACCAGATGCCAAGCAAATGCCGGGCCAATGCTCAGCGAGCGTTGCAGTTCGGCCCGCGCTTCAACGAAAAAAGGAAAATGCATCGCTCTTGCTGCAGTTCGTACCTGGCCCACAGCAACAGTGAGTTGACCAGCCGCCGCCGCAGCAGCAGCGACAGCGACAGCGACAGTGACAGTGACAGTGACAGCAGCAGATCAACTGATCCGCGCGCCGAGTCGATGCGCCCCACCACATTCATTGCCTTGGCCTTGATGCCGGATTTGCAGGCAATGCAGAGCAGACGTGCACCGGCGAGTTATTTCGGATTTTCCCGAAAATACGAAATAAGCATCGAATCGTCAGCCGGGCGATGGTTTTCCGCAAATGGCGGAAGGTCTTGGAAGGTCTTGGAAGACCTTGGATGATGAGTGCACGCAACGAGTGGACGCGCTCATGCGGCAAGGCGGCTTCTCACTGCTTTTTCACCAACACGCAGCTCCATCCCACTTCCCTCCCTGCTGCGCTCTCCGCCTGTTGAACTGCCACTATGCATTGATTGATCAGCCGGCGGGCTGACCGGTTGACTTTCTGTCTGCTGTGGTGCGCGATACCGTGTCAGCAAACGGTTCGCACCAACCACGCACCAACTAATGGATATCGCTTTCTCCCAGAACGCTACTCGCTGGACCTCGCTGCTCATCGGTGCGGGCGCGGTCGTCATAGGCATCAGCGTGCTGGCGAGCTGGACAGGACCAGATGCGCCGCCGGCACGAAGCGAAGCGTGGGCGGTGCTGGGAACCACCTTGCCGTTGGCGGCAATGTGGCTCGCAGCAGCCATCGGCTTCGGCTGGCCTTTGCGATTCTGGCTTGCGCCGAATGCTGAAGACAGTTTGGGCTTACAAATCGGCATGGGGGTGGCGGCGCTTCTGACGCTTGATGCAGCCCTGGGCAGCCTGGGTGTTCTGCAGCTGGGCGCCTCGCTGGGCGCATGGACGCTGACGCTCATCGGCCTTGCGCTGCTGGCGATGCAGATTGCTCACGCCATGCGGTCGCCCCGAGCGCCCCTGCATTTTCCGCCGTGGATACTCTGGACCGCTGCCCCGGCTGTTGTGCTGTTATTGGTTGCATCGTGCTCTGCGCCCGGCTGGCTGTGGGCGACGGAATTTGGCGGATACGATGCGCTGAGCTACCACCTGCAATTGCCCAAGGAATGGCTCGCACTCGGCCGCATTGTGCCGCGAGATCACAACGTTTACAGCTATCTGCCCGGGTATGTGGAGGCAGCGTACTACCACCTTGCCGTGCTGGTTGGCGATGGCATTCACGCTGCCTATGCGTGCCAAATGCTGCACGCCTTGCTGACGCTGACAACAGCGGGATTGGCGTATCGATTCATGGCAGGCCGGCTGCGGAGCATCGCGATGCTGTCATATGCAGCAGGCGTCACAGCCAGTGTGGCAGCGGTAATGCTGCTGGGCACACCGTGGACGATCGTGGTCGGCTCGCTGGCCTACAACGAAATGCCGGTGCTGCTGATGCTGACGGCGGGACTGCTGGCAATTGCTGATGCGCGTCTTGCTGCGTGGCGATGCGGCGCGATTGTGGGTCTGCTTGCTGCGGCAGCATGCGGAGCGAAGCTCACCGCTGTTGGCATGGCAGCTGCGCCGCTGGGCATCGTGATGCTCTTTCGCATCGCGCCGCGACATTGGCCTGTTGCCATCGCTGCCGGCACACTGGCCGGGTTGATTGTGCTCATGCCGTACCTGCTGCGCAATCAGCTTGCAGCAGGCAACCCTGTATTCCCATTTGCCAGCAGCATATTTGGCCACGGCCACTGGTCGCCCGAACAGATTGCGATCTGGCATAACGGTCATACGGCCGACGCAAGTGCATCGGAGCGGATCACCGCGCTCTGGAATCAGTTCATGCGCTATGGCATCGGCGCCAATCCCTCGCCCCCAACACCGTGGAAAGCGCAGTGGTCGATCCTGCCCTGGCTTGCGCTGGCGGGTTTGATTGCAGGTCTGCTGCATCGGCCTGTGCGCTGGTGGTCGATGATGCTCAGCATTGTGCTCGCAATCCAGATTGCATTCTGGCTGTGCTTCACGCATCTGCAGTCGCGCTTTCTGCTTGCTGCTGCCGTGCCGATGGTTCTACTGGTCAGTATTGGCTGCAGCGTGATTCTCGCTCGAATCAGCAACAAAGATGATCGTCGCCTGCCACTTGCGCTGGAGTATCTTGCAGCAGTTCTGCTCGTGGCGTGGTCGTGCGTTGCGGTTCTGCTCTATCGCAGCGAGATGAACGGCGCACCATCTGCAGCGATTGGTCAGGCAGCTTTCTTTGCAGGCGATGGCTTACCCATCGCAGAAGCGCACGAACTGGGCACGACGATGTTTCCCACAATCGCGGTGAATCGCGTGCTTCCTGCGGATGCCATGGTCCTGCTCATTGGCGATGCTGCGCCGTATTACTACCGAGGGCGCATCGTGTATCAAACCACATGGGATCGCGGCCCGCTGTCGCGCCTGATGCGCGAGTATCCCGAGAAGCCGGAGCAATGGGCTGCATCGCTGCGCAGCGAAGGCTTCACGCACATGCTTGTTGATCCAACGATGCTGGCGATCTGGGAGCGCGATGGCTGGGGCGATCCACTGCTGACGGTTGAGCACATCAACGAATTCGCGCAGCGCGAAGCGACCATGCTGTGGCGTTACCCCACCGGCACAACGCTGTATGTGCTGAAGCGTTCATCGCGCAGCGGCGGATAAGCTGCGCCTGTTGACGGACGCCAAAGAAAAGAAACGCTTGCACATCAGCGCGCATATCGGGCCGCGATGTCACCGGCTCATCGGAAAACGCTACGGGAAAAACCGCTGCAGCTTCAGGCGTTCCAGATCGTATTCAGCCTGCTTAATGATCGAATCCAGATCCTCAGGCTGCTGATCTGCCGGCGCTCTGGCAGCAATGTCGCGCAGTATCCGCAGCGCTTCTTCATAATGAGCAATTCGCTCATCCAGTGATTTGTCGGTTTGTTTGCCCAGCGCCAACTGTTCCTGAGCCGACTCAAACACTTCTGCATAATTGGGCAACAGGGCCTCATCATCAACAACGCCGCTGTCATCGATGATCGGCGATTGCGCGTTCACATCGCCATCACTATCCTCACCAGCCGGATCGAGCGCATCGGCTTCAATCGCCTCATCAGCAACTGTGCTGCCACTGCCGGCATCCGGCGGAGTAATGGTTTCCCCCTGTAACGACGTTGTCCCTTGCGAGTTCGCATCCGGCAGACTTTCGCTGGATACACCCGCCGGTAACTGATGCGAACTGTCAGCTGATATTGCCGGCAACGTGCCTTGCTGATTTCGAACCGCCATCACAATCGCTGCTGCGCCGATCACCGTCACGATCGACAGCGCAACAGCCAGGAGGCGAATTGTCCGCTGCTGCTTCTGCAAACGCCTCTGCATTGAATGCAGCGCAACACTGTTGAACGTTGATGCAAGTGTCGACGGCGTTGAACGTGTCGAATCCGCCGAAACATCCGCTGGTGGTGCGCTGGACGGCGCAGCTGAAGAAAGTGCAGCAGCCCCTGTCCCCGTCGTTGCGCCGTTGCGTTCGACCTCGCCATCACCGTCCACATTGTCATCAAGCGCATCGGTGTCGCCGACCAGTTGCAGTTTCGGCACCGCAGGCATGGCTGGCGGGCCTGACGGATTTGAAATCGGCGTCAGTCCCTCAGCGCGCAATTCCTCATCGCTGGCGAAACTGGAAATGCCCAGCGGTTCCGCTGCGCGGTTGAACTGCATCATGCGGCTGGATGATGCGCTGTGCGGTGAATCATCTTCAACAGGCGCTTCCCACGGCAGCGGACGCACATCGGGAAGGCCCAGAAAATTGCGATCCAGATACGCCCCGAACGGCACGCCGCAGGCATGGCAGCCATGATCGCTTGCATCCACCGAGGCGTCGCAGTTGTGGCAGTATCCCAGCAGGTGCGAAATGCCCGGCACACGGCGGGCGACCGTCCAGAACTGCTTTGTGGTCGGGCCGCGGACAATCGAAAACTTGGTAACCGCCTTGCGTTCAATGAGTTTGACGAGCGTTTCGTAGCTGCAGCCGGGCTGGAACGGCCGCCGCTCATCGCGAACAAACCACGGTCCCATCGCATTGTGGGTAGCCTGTCGGCTCAGCGGCTCAAAGAACCCGCCGCACGATCGGCAGCGGTCTCCCGCAGCTTGGGCGTCGCCGCAATATGGACAGATCAGCACCTTGGTCTTTGACATTGGCGATCATTCCGGTTTGACAGAGCGGGCATTCCTGTGTTGGCTTATCGGCTATGAAGATGCAGAACGCCAGTCGAGGTATTGTAAGCCTGCTGATCCTGCCAGCCGTTGCCGTTCTATACGGATGCGAAGCGCCGCCGGATTCGTCGCGTACTGCCGGCCAGCCGACAATGGCTGCAACCGCAGGAAACAGCGTGTCCGCCGCCGCGACAACACCGCAGCAGCAGCAGCAGCAGCACACGCGGCAAACACAACAACCCCCCGCCCCCATCATCGTGCCCGCCGGCGGCGACTCACCCGTGGGCACACTGGTTGACGCCAGACCAGCCGCACTGGTCAACGGTCGGCCTGTCACCTGGGGCGATCTGCGGCCTGCGCTGAACGAGCTTGCCGGCGCTGAAGCGCTTTATGAACTGGCGCTGGACCGTCGAATCGCTGAGGAACTCGCTGCCGCCAACATCACCATTTCGCCCGATGACGTCGCCGCCGAGCGCAAAGCGCTGCTGGAAAGTCTCAGCGACGACCCCAACATCGCCATTCGGTTGCTGGATGAACTTCGTGATCGACAGAATCTCGGCCGAACGCGCTTTGAAGCGCTGCTGCGACGCAACGCGGGTCTTCGCGCGCTTGTGCGCGATCAGGTGAGAATCACCGAGGATGCCTTGCGCACGATGCACGAACTGATCTACGGTCCCAAGCGGCAGGCCCGCATCATGGTACTGCCCGATCTCGCTGCGGCGCAGGCGGCAATCAATCTCGTCAACACCGGCGTCAGTTTCGCGGATGCTGCAGTTGAATTGTCGATCGATTCCAGCGCGCCGCGCGGCGGGCTGCTCGAACCCATCAGCCAGGCCGACCCCGCCTATCCCGAAGCGCTGCGCCAAACCCTGTGGTCGCTGAATCCCGGTGAGATTTCCGGGCCGGTGCTGATCGATAACCGCTATGCCGTGGTGATGCTGGTCAAGCGCATCGCAGGCGAGAATGTTTCACTCGACGACGTGCGGCCGGCAATGGAGCGGCTGGTACGGATCAACCAGGAGCGGCTGCTGATGGATCAGCTTGCGCGGCGGCTCATGAGCGAAACCACCGTGACGGTATTTGATGATTCATTGCACGATGCGTGGCGGAAGCGGCGGCTCAGGCAGTAGCTGACTACACTGCCTCGTGCGTGCATGGCGCGCAGCTTGCGTAATGCACCAGAAAAGGCGACCGCATGACCGGAACGACGACCACGCACAGACACGCAGAGACAAATGCCGGCGCTGCTGCGCTGCGCGTTGAGCATGTGCGATTCACCTATCCCGGCCGACGCGGGCAGCAGCCGTTTGAAGCGCTTCGCGGCGTCGACCTGACCATCCCCGCAGGTCAGACCGTGGCCATGCTCGGCCCCAACGGCAGCGGCAAATCCACGCTGATGAAGCTCATCAGCGGACTGCTGCCACTACAACACAACGGCGGCAGCATCAGCGTCTTCGGATCGCAGAACATTCGCGACATTCGTCGCCAGATCGGCGTGGTGTTCCAGAACGAAGGACTCGACCGGCACATGACGGTATTTGAGAACCTGCGCGATCAGGCCAGCTTGTACGGACTGCGCGGCGAAAAAGCGAAGGCGATCATCGACGAAGAACTCGCGCACGCCGATCTGATGGATCGCCGCAATGCACTGGTCAAAACGCTTTCCAAAGGATTGGCCCGGCGGGTCGATCTCTGCCGCGCCGTATTGCATCGCCCGCGATTGTTGATGCTGGATGAACCGACCGTCGGCCTTGATCCGACCGCCCGCGAGCGTTTTTTGAATCAGCTTGAGCAGTGGCGCAATCAGCGGTCGCTGACGGTGCTGATGAGCACCCACCTTGTTGACGAAGCCGATCGCCACGATCGCGTGGTGCTGATGCACCAGGGGCAACTGGTTGCGGATGATTCCCCGGCCAATCTTCGCCGCCAGGCCGGCGTGCGGCGCGTGACGGTGATGGACACCCACTGGCAGCCCCCAGCGGAGACGCGCGAAAAGTGGCGACGCAGCAGCACGGGCTGGATATTTCGGCTTGAGGCCAATGGCGAACAGGCCAGACAGCTTGCAGCGCAATTGACCGATGCGGGCGTGCCGTATTCGATGGCTCCCCCCACGCTGGCGGATGTCTTTGAGCACCTGACCGGCGCCTCGCTTCATGATGAATCTGACGCCGCGTCTGAGTCCGCACAGCAATCGATGGAGGCGGCGCAATGAACGACGCTTCTTCAGGCCTGGCGGTGGTGATGGTGTTGGCGCGGCGGGATCTGGTGCGATTTCTGCGTCAACCGGCACGGGTGGCGGCAGCGATCGGCACGCCGGTGCTTCTGTGGCTTTTTATGGGCAGCGGATTCGCTGGCGCGTTTCGGCCGGCCATGCTCGATGAAGTGAGCTACACCGCATTTCTCTTGCCCGGCGTGATGACGCTGGTGGCGGTGTTCACGTCAATCTTCGCCAGCATTTCGATCATTGAAGACCGCCAGGCGGGATGGCTGCTATCGGTACTGGTCGCGCCGGTGCCGCGCTGGTCGATCGCGCTGGGCAAGATAGCGGGCGGCTCGTTCATGGCATGGCTGCAGGCAGCATTGTTGCTGGCAGCGGTTCCATTTGTGGGTATGGAAGCGTCGATCCCGGCAGTGCTGATCGCGCTGGCAGGGCTGGCATTGACGTGCATCGCCATGACCGCGCTGGGCGCGGCATTTGCCTGGCGAAGCGACACCACCAGCGGCTTTCACGCGGTGATGAACCTGGTGTTCATGCCGATGTGGCTGCTTTCGGGCGCGTTTTTCCCGCCGCCTGTCGGCGCAAGCACCTGGCTGGGCTGGTTGATGTGGATCAATCCGTTGACGTGGTGTACGCAGGCGATTCGTCAGCCACTGCTGGGGCAGGAGGCGATGCTGCCGTTGCTCGGAGCGCTGGCGTTCGCTGCGGTCATGATGATGATCGCAACGGCCATGGTCACGCGGCCGACCATCGCTGCCGGCACGTAGGGGAAAGAGCGGAACAGGGTGACAAGATCAAGATGATGAAACCTTGAGTCCCGGCTCATTCCCTTGGTCTCCCCATCCCCTTGTCTTTCTTCAACGGCCACCCGAATGCCTCACGAGGCTGGCGTTGACGTTGTGATCTGCTGACTGGACAGCGCAGCATTGCCGGCCGTTTTACGCCGCAAACCGTCGACCCGGTGTTTCAGTTCCGCCCAGGCATCGGGCACGAGTATGCGCATGGCGGGGATGAACAGCAGGCCCGCCACGGCAAGCACCACCAGACACTGCACCCACGCGCGATACGGCATATCCGGTACGGCGATTGATATGAGATGCGCCACTCCCACAACGCTGATCGCAAACGCCAGCGGCGCAGCCAGCACGCGGCGCAGGTCCGCCCAGCCAAGGCCAGCAGGTCGAATCGCCAGATAAACGGAAATCGGTTCAATGATGAACATCTGCAGCGTCGTGGCGATGGCCACACCGGTCGGCCCGCCGAGCCATACCCCTATGGCGACCATCACCGCCAGCAGCAGCAATGAGATCAGCGAGATTTTCATTCGCACATTGAAGCGACCTTGAGCCTGCAGCAGCGCGTTGGCAGGCCAACTGATCGCGCGAGCCGCCATGCCGATGCTGAGAATTTGCAGAAACGGGATCGCGCCGTACCAGTGCTCGCGAAACAGCGCCCGAATGGCGGGATCGGCCAGTGCAGCCTGCATGAGACATGCCGGCCCAGCGATGCACGCCAACACGCGCAGCGCGCGCAAGAACGCTCTGACCTGCCGAACCGGATCGTGCTGAATCGAACTGAGCGCTGGAAACAGCACATCGCCCATATGCTGCGTGATCAGCCGGATGGATTGCGTGGAGTTGTTGAACGCCACGGAATAAAGGCCGACCACGGCCGGGGCATACAGCACGCTGAGCACGAAATAGCCCGTGTAATGCGCCAGCAGCACGAAGCCATTGGCAGCAATGACCATCCAGCCGTCCTTGAAGAGAAATCGCCAGCGACGGACCTGCGGCTTCATCCGAACCGGCGGCCTGAGCAGCGTCCAGAAGAAAATCGCCATCCCGACAGCAACCAGAAGCCGCGGCAGCAGGATGCTGTAAGGCCCGAAGCCCACCAGAGCCATGAGGATGCTCAGCACCACCATGCCTGCACTCTGGCAAAACGCGACAATGGCGATGAGCCGAAATCGCATCTGCCCGTGGAGCTGCGCCAGCGGCACAACATTCAGCGAGTCGACGGGAAGCTGCATGGCGAGGATCCATAACAGTCCGGCCAATCGAGGTTCGCCGTACAACTTCGCCACCAGCGGCGCAGCCGCCGCCATCAGCAACCCGCCGGCCATGCCCAGGCAAATGGACATCCAGAACGCCGGCGTGGCCCATCGTCGAAAATGGACATGCCGCTGAATAAGGACTTCCTTCAACCCTCCCTGCCGAACCAGTTCGGGGATCGTGCTGCACATGAAGGCGATCACCACCAGACCGAAGTCTTCGGGCATGAGTACCCACATGAGCACAAATTGACTCAGGACGGTGCATATTTTGGTGATGCCTGACTGCATGACCATCATCACCATGCCGCGGGCAGTCCTGTGGCCAAGCCCCGGCTCAGACGGCGAGGGAGCTGCTGGCGGCGGTGCAACGCGGGATGGCGGCACGGGTTGTGTCTCTGAGTAGGTGGACATGACAAGCAAGCAACGGTGATCTGCCGGAAGGTGGTTCACCGCAGAGTACGCGGAGAACGCGGAAATGGGAATGGCTGGCAAATTGCTGCGCAAAGCGTTGACTGATCAGATCTTCCGGGCTGTGTGATCGACGGCGTAGTACGTCAAGCACTGGCGCAGCCCTCAATTCTCCTCTGCGTTCTCCGCGATCTCCGCGGCACATTGAAAAGGATGGGTGGACGCAAATTCGAGTATGAAACCGGGTGTCGGGCCTCCAACAGGAGTGCTACGTCGGTCATCTGGCGTATGATCGGCATTTTCACCGCGAAGCGTTGTCCGCAAACTTGTGCGTATGCCGCCCAATGATGGCCAAATTGCCCGATCGAAGTGGCCGATACTAAATCGCTGCAGCAGTGAGTTTGGAGGAACTTGCGGCACGGCAGCAGCGTAGAACCACTTTTTCCGCCCTTCGAACGGACGGTTTGGCACTGCGTAGTATGCTCGCGATTTCGAGCATTTCAGGTACCTTGTCGGAGATGGCGTGATTCAGACATGATGCAGGCATTGGCCATCCTGGTCGCAGCATTGGCTGTTGCGGGCGTCATTGTGATGCTCCTGCGGCCGCACTGGGCATTTGTGCTGGTGATCACCATGTGGCCGCTCGAACAGCTGCTGCAGTCCTACCTGTCCGTCCTGGCACGCTTCAACCAACTTTTCAATTATTTCGTCGGCATCATTGCGCTTGTCGCAGTGGTGATGCGTCTGAGCCGCCGCCAGGATGTGCTTTCGGCATACTGGAACCCGGCCACCTTCCTGACGTTGCTGCTGTATTTTCTGTGGGCCATCGGTATTATTTATTCGCCAGGCCGCGACCATGCGGCAGAAGGGTTTCTCTTCTCGCTGCGTTATCAGATCCTGCTGCTGGTTATCCTGCCGCTGATCATCGTGGACATCTTCGAGTTCCGAAAGATGCTCACCGGATTCATGGTCGTGGGCAGCCTGATTGCGATCCTCATCATGCTGAACCCCACCACCTCGTACTATTCGGGGCGGTTGTCGCTCGATCTGGGCATGGCTGGCGCCCATTATGAGCGTGGGAACCCATTGGCACTCGCAGAGTTAGGCGGTCTGCTGGCCCTGGTGGCGGCTCTGATTCGGCCCGCTTCAGTGAGCCCGTTCTTCAACATCCTGCGCATCACCGCTTTTGTTGCGGGCATGGGTCTGGCCATCGCCAGCGGTTCGCGCGGACAGGTGCTGGCGGCCTGCGCTACTGGCGTTCTGTTTTTCCCCGTCGCCCGCAAACTCGCCAGCCCCAAACAGTTCTTCTTCACCATGATCGGCCTTGGCACGCTGATTCTCGGCTTGTTTGTGATGTTCAAGCTGTTTATCAGCGACCAGAACCGCGCACGATGGGACACCTTCGCGCTGACGCGCGATCTCATACAGCGGTTTGACATGGTGTGGGTGCTGTTCAGCGCATATTTGGCAAACCCAGCGAGTTGGCTGTTCGGCCTGGGCACCAGTGCGTACGTCGTGTACTCGACCGATCGCCACACTGTCTACCCCCACAACGTCATTGCTGAGGTCGTCTGCGAACAGGGCCTGGCGGGCGCGATTGTGCTGCTGCTGATTACGGTGTTGACGATCAAATACGGCCGACGGCTGTGGGAGATGTATCGCGATGACGCCGTGATGCGCGCAACGATCGCGTGCTTATTTGCCATCTGCCTGTTCTATCTGCTGCTATCGCTCAAACAGGGCAGCGTCGCCTATCCCGCGCCGTTCTATTGGTGGCTGATTCTTTCCAAGCTCTCCTACCAGGAACAACGGTTGGGCGTGCCTGCTGCGGATTCGGCTCTGGATGATGCCTATGCCGAATCGCATGATGACGATTGGGATGCGGAAGACGACGCTGAATTCCCCGCCGACGACAATCCGCCGCAGAGCGAGCCGCAGCAGGGCGACTATGCATTGGGCTATTAGTATCGCAACGTATCGGACCTGCACACAATCTATGCCTGAAGTGACGCTGCCATTGAGACTTGCTTCAATCTCGGACACGATTGATCGCGCCAGCATGCTGGTCAGTCGGATTCCGTATTGCCTCACCTTTCGGGGGCCGCTACGATCCGGTCCGTACTCGTTTCACCACGCATGAGTTGGGGGTCAGGAGGAGGTTCAAAGGTCATGGCCTCAGGATCACTTACCGTTCCGCATGGCGGCACCTTGGTCAATCGCATTGTTGACAAGGACCGTGCAAAGGTCCTCATCGAACGTGCCGCCAATCTGCCTCGCATCACGCTTTCAGCCAAACAGGCCTGCGATCTGGAAATGATCGCCATCGGCGCATTCAGCCCGCTCACCGGCTTCTGCAAGCAGAACGACTTTCTGAGCATTTGCGAAAAAATGCGCCTCGATGACGCCCACAAAGCGACCGGCCGTTACCGCGAAGGCACGGTGTGGCCCATCCCCATCACGCTTGCGGTGGACGAGAAAACCAAAAACTCGCTCGTCCGGCGAGGCCAGGCGGCGCTCTATCACGCTGACGGAACCCTCATGGCCGTGATGGACACCTCCGACATCTATCCGCATGACAAAAAACTCGAAGTCACCAGCGTCTTCGGCACCGACGATCCGGCTCACCCCGGCGTCAAGGCTGTGCTGGACGAAGGCGACTGGCTCGTGGGCGGCACCGTGCACGTGATCACCGTCACGCCCGAAAAGCAGCCCGGCGAGCAATTCACCGAATACCGCCTTACACCGCAGCAGACGCGTGAAGCGTTCCAGCAGCGCGGCTGGAAAACCGTCGTCGCATTCCAAACCCGCAATCCCATCCACCGCGCGCATGAATACCTCACCAAATGCGCGCAGGAAATCTGCGATGGCCTGCTCATCCATCCCCTGGTAGGTGAAACCAAACCGGGCGACATTCCCGCCGACGTGCGCATGAAGTGCTACCAGGCTCTGATCGACAAGTACTACGTCAAAGAGCGCACGATGCTCAGCGTGATGCCCGCCGCCATGCGCTATGCCGGCCCGCGCGAAGCCATCCTGCACGCACTGGTGCGAAAGAACTACGGCTGCTCGCACTTCATCGTCGGCCGCGATCATGCCGGCGTAGGCAACTACTACGGCACCTATGACGCTCAGGAAATCTTCAACCGCTTCAAATACCCGGAGCTGAACCTCACCATTCTCAAGTTCGAACATACCGCATGGTGCAATGCCTGCGAAGGCATGGTGAGCAAGAAGACCTGCCCGCATCCGCCCAGCGAACACGTGATACTCTCGGGCACGAAGGTGCGCGAGATGCTCGCTGCAGGCGAGCGGCCGCCGCAGGAATTCAGCCGCCCCGAAGTCGCCGATGTGCTCATCGAATGGGCCACCTCCAACGTGCCGGTGGGCGCGTAGTAACAGATCATCAGGATCACCAACGCATCGGTTCACTTTTCACTCCATCACGCACGCTCAGGCAGTCAACGCATGACCAAGCAAGTTGCAACCAACATCACCTGGCATGAAGGCACCGTTACGCGCGAGGAGCGGCAGCGGAACCTCGGCCAAAAAGGCGTCACGCTGTGGATGACCGGCCTCTCCGCCAGCGGCAAGAGCACCATCGCCGTCGCGCTGGAGCAGGTGCTGATTCAACGCGGCCATCACGCGTACCGCCTCGACGGCGACAACATTCGTCACGGCCTGAACAAGAACCTGGGCTTTTCTGCTGAAGACCGCGCCGAAAACATTCGACGCATCGGCGAGGTGGCCAAGCTCTTCGCTGACGCTGGCATGATCACTATCACCAGCTTCATCAGTCCCTATCGCGCCGACCGTGACCTGGTGCGCAAGCTGCACGAAGATGCAGGGCTTCCCTTCCTCGAAGTCTTCGTCGACTGCGACATCGCAGTCGCTGAGCAGCGCGATCCGAAAGGGCTGTACAAGAAAGCCCGTGCCGGCGAGATCAAGGGCTTCACCGGCATCGACGATCCATATGAAGCGCCGAGCAACGCAGAGCTTCACCTGAAAACGCACGAACTCACCGTCGCTGAATCGGTCGAAAAACTGCTCGATCTGCTCGAGCGCGAGGGCGTCTTCGCCATCGGCTGAACCGAAACCGCTGCGCGTCTCGCATTGTCGCAATCATCGCCGGGACAAGTACGCGCATCATGGATGAACACGCAGCAAAGCGGCGCATGTCAACCACGCGCCGCTTTGCTGCACATCGCGCACAGCACAACTGCACCTGACAAATGCCTGTTCAATCAAACCGCGGCACGGGAAGCCACCGTTCCCGATCAACTGCAAGCTGCGCGATTGGCGACGCGTGCACGCTGCCGTCCAGCTGCGCGGTGGGAATGCTGTCGCCGCCGAGTCGATCAATCGGCAACCCGCCGGGCGTCGTCAGACCTGCTGCAGCAATCGCCTGATTGGCCTCATGGCCATCAATGCCGATTTCCCAATTGATAATCGGCGCAGCATTGTCGATTTCGCACATGGCCGGCCGCAACTCGCAGTAGCCCATTTGCTCCGATACGGTCTCTATATCAACCCCGGGAACCCGCTTAGTTGGCGCAAATACGATGAGCTTTGCGGGCGAACGCGCTTCAGACAGTCGCGTGATTGCAATGCGCTCGCTGGATTTCCACGGCGCACGATCCGGCACCGGTCCGTGCCTGGAATCGCCGCCGAGGTAAATGGAGTTCAACCCAAACGCGGGCGCTTCGGCAATATTGAATTCCGGAGGGTAAGTACCGCCGCTGTCAGTGCTGCCGGGCCCGTATGCGCCGTTATTGTCGCCTTTGCCATAGAGCATTGACAGCCTGGACAGAACCACCCGGTCACGGTAGTCGTCCATATAGGTTTCCCACGCGTGATCGAGGTACGGTGCCAGACGCCAGACGTACGATGACTTGTCTTCATTGACGAGGTCATAGCCGGTTTTGAGCCGCCCGCGCAGTTCGATCTTGCCAGTTCCCGTGCCGAAGTCTGCTGCAGCGACATATCCCGGCATCAGACGGCCGCCATGTTCAGCGGCATAGTTCAAATATGCCTGTGTGAGCTGACGCAGCGAATTCAACGTCCCAGCGCGTTCAGCGCTCTGTCGCACCGATCGCAGCGCCACCGCCGCAGTCGTGATAAGCACGAAGATAATCGCCAGCGCGACGATGAGTTCAACGATCGTGAAGCCCCGGGCCGACAGGCAAGGTCGAACAGAACCCGTGGCACCCTTCCGAATCAACATTGGCTTACTCCTGCCTTGCGGTTGCCAGCCAGTTGCTGCAACCAATCCGCACTCACCGTCGTCATCGTCACGGCGATTTCCATTCGTGCCTGCTTGTACATCATGCTCGCGCACTCGCATGGTCATCATCAACCGCCGCCAAAGACGCGCACGTCATTGAATTCATCGATGACGTTCGGTCCGGGGGCGAGCAGTTTTTCCTGAACCGATCCAGGTTCAATCGGCTGTATTTCGGTGCCCGGGCCGTCGATGCACGAGAAATAAACGCCGTCAGCCCCTGCTGAGAGCAGCACGAACCCGCCGCGCGCCTGGCCGTTGCGTGGCGCAGCGCTGTCGTAAAACGCTGGATGGGCGAGAATCAGCGCCATCAGATCGTAGCGGGTATCGTCGCCGCCTATATGCAGCATGCTCCGCTTGACGCCTGTGGTCTGATCAACGCTCAGTTCGCCTAAGCCGGTTGAATCCAGATAGGGCAATGCGCCGTCAATCAGAAACTGCGGCCGATCGTTGGCCGGCCCCGTCAATGGACCGCGCGTGCGCACCTGTCGCAGATAAATAATCGGCTGTCCCCAGGCGTCGACAAGATCGGGCAACTTGAGACCACTCGGTTCATTTTCCTGGCCGTTCACAGCAACCAGGTCACTTGCGCCGGGGGAAAAGTATGGCGCATACGGCTTGCCGTTGATGACCGGCCCCTCGCCGACCTTGCGCAGGTTGATGGCGATCTTCCATTCATTCGCCCCATTGCCAAATCCAAGTTCGATTGCCGAGTTGGTTGCTTGGGCGTCTGCGAGATACGCGTTGTAGTCATTATTCGCCTGCGTATTGTTCCAATTGCTCGGATTGAGAACGCGATAGCCGCCCATCAGATGAAGCAGCGCGTTTTCCGTGCTGCTCAATGTGGGGCCGCTCGCTTGCGAAAGCATCTCATCCGGTATCACGCCCGGATACATGCCGTGCTCAGCATGGAACGACATGCACGCATTGGCGAATTGCTGCATGATCGATTCAGTACGGGTGCGGTCGGCCCGCCGCTTCACCTGTCCAAGCGCAACCAGCAGGATGCCCACCATCAGCACGATGATGCCGATGACCACCAGCAATTCGGTCAGCGAAAAGCCGCGTCGCGGGCGGGGCAGGCGCTGCTTATGCGCATTATTGTTGCGTGCGCTGGTGTGATGAGCCGGCCGCGCACAAACCGATCGCGGGCGAAGAAGCGATTCTGTTGAAGAGAGTGGTTGCGTTGCGTGCATGAGCGTCATCCTTGCTGGAGCCGGCTGCTGACCCGATCGAATCGTGATCGTTGAAGAAAGGTCAGCGAGCGGAACCTGGGTTGTCTCAACCCAAATGCCACAACCGGCGAACGGGAATCCGATCCCAACCATCCGGGGGTTCCATCAACTCCGAAGAATCCACTGTTCAGACTCCCGAAGCTGCGGAAACCCAGAGCCGGCGGCGGGCAATGACCCGTCACGCTCATCCGCTGTTACTCAAAGCATACCACGGGCGTACCGCCGAGCAAGATTAAAATCGCGTGCATCAGGCTCCGTGGCCGCGTTTTGCCTTTCAACAAGGCACAAACCCCTGCTCGCCGGAGCCGCATTTGCCGAACTTTCCCCTGACAAGCGCCGAAATATTTTAGATCACCTCTTCCAGAAACGCATCCAGATACCGTTCGATGAAGACGTCGATTGCGGATGCGGTCGCGCCTGTCGTGGCTCCCCACAGGCACGCCTGGCAGTCGATGAATTCAGGATCCAGATGCACGCGCAGGGTGTTTTCGATGACAAACGCGGTGGGCAGTCGCGTGGAAAAATACGCCACTGCCGCATTGGAAGACGGATCGCCGATGGCGATCGTCGGCCGGCTGTGCAGTTCGCGCGCGTTGAGATACCACAGATCGGTGCAGACCAGCGGCTCGATCAGCGCAGCAGCGCCATTGGCCTTGCGCTGCTGCCGCTGCGCATCCTGCCAGCGCAAAATGCGCTCGCGCAGCCGATACGCCAGCGGCCGATCAAATCGCTCGGCGCGCAGATGCGCGCCGACCACGATCAGCAGCAGTTGATCGATGTTGAGTTCCGAATCGCTCGTGTGTGCTTCATCCATGAACCAGTGCTCCTGCGAAGACGGCAGTGACTGCGCACAGGATACCTCGACTGACACGAAACGCCTGCTTCAGACATGATCGCAGCAGCCAGCCTGCGCCTTTCTGATGACGCCTTCGTGACGATGTCGCTTCGAATATGCTGCAGCCATCGCCTTCTGCTCATCAGCGCAGCATGCCGGTTTCGGGCATCTGCAGATCTGAAGAAAAGCGCGATTCTTATAACGCCGCCAATCGTTGAGCGACATCGTGCTCGACGAGTGTGTCGATCATGTCCTGCATCTGCCCCGCCATTACTTCGCTGAGATTGAAGCTTTCATTGACGCGATGATCAACGACGATGTTTTCCTTCCAGCGATAGGTGCGGATTTTTTCCGCCCGCTCGCCGCCGCCGATCATCGACCGCCTCGCTTCGCCGCGTGCCGCTTCCGCCTCTGCCTTCTGCCGCTCAAACAGCCGCGCCCGCAGGAGCTTCCATGCCCGTTCGCGATTTTGCGTCTGGCTTTTGGTTTCCTGCATGCGCACTTCAATTCCGGTGGGCATGTGAATCAGGTGCACCGCCGTGGAAACCTTGTTGACGTTCTGCCCGCCCGGCCCTTGCGCGGTGGTGATGATTTCCTTCACATCGTCCGGATCGATCTTCACCTCGATTTCTTCCGGCTCAGGCAGCACCGCCACCGTGGCGGTTGAAGTATGCACCCGGCCCTGGGCTTCCGTGGCCGGCACGCGCTTAACCTGATGCGTTCCGCCTTCATATCCAAGCGCCGCCCACACCCCTTCGCCTGAAATGCTCATCACTGCCTGCTTGAACCCGCCGTGCTCGCCGGGCGAAAACTGCAGGTCTTCCACATGCCAGCCGCGCGTCGCAGCATAGCGTTTGTACATATTCACCAGATCGCCCGCCCAGATCGCAGCCTCATCGCCGCCGACGCCTGCGCGAACTTCCAGAATCACCGAGCCGACCGCCTGATCCTCAGCCGTCACGAGGCGCTTTTGAATCGAGCCGATCAGCGCTTCCGCCTTGGCTCGCGCTTCGGGCAGTTCCTCCCGCGCCAGTTCCGCCAGCTCCGGGTCCGCCTGCGGATCGTGCAAAATCGCTTCAAGCTCATCAACGTGAGCCATTGCCGCCCGGTATGCCCGGTACTCGTTCACCAACGGTTCGATCGCTGCCTTTTTGATCGACAGCGCCCGCACCTGGCGATGGTCGGCCAGCACAGCCGGATCAACCAACTGCTCCGACAATGCCGCGTGCTGCGCATCGATCTCCTGAAGCTTGCGGATCAGATTGTCAGATACAGCAATGGACATGCAGCGATAGTTTAGGCGCATCCAGCACGTGCGCCTTTGCGTTGCCTTGCCTTCTTATCCCTCTCCAGAAATCTCATCCGAATCTGCGTCACCGCTTATTCTGATGCCGCACTAGCGCTCGCGGCGATCAATCAACTGTGCGATGCGGGCTTGTACGTGCCGGCTTGGGCGCGGAACGCGATGGCGATGCGGTTCCATGTGTTGATGGCAGCGATGACCCATGTAAGGTCCGCGAACTCCTTTTCGGAAAAGTGGGCGCGCACAGCATCGTAAAGTGAATCGGGAACATGGCTGGCGTGGATGCTGCCGTCGCTGCCCGCAGCAGGTTTGGTGATGCTGGTGAGGGCCTCGGTCCATGCCAGGGCGGCGCGTTCGCGGTCGGTGTAATACGGAGCTTCGCGCCAGGCATCGAGACCGTAGAGCCGCTGCTCGGTTTCGCCAGCCGCGCGAGCGTCTTTCCAGTGCATGTCGATGCAATACGCACAGCCGTTGATCTGCGAAGCGCGCAGCTTGACCATGTGCAATAGTGACTTGTCCAGGCCACACCCGCGAAGATACGTTTCCAGCGACAGCATGGCCTTGTAGGCCCCGGGCGCAATATTCCAGTATTCCATCCGCTGTTTCATGTCAGTTCCGCCTTTTTGTGCTCGAAAGATCAGATCAGAAGATTCCGGTTTTCTTTGTTGATCATACGAGCGCGCGGCGATGCGGAGCCGCGTGGCTTCATGCGTTTGATTCGTATGCCCAACGCAATTCCAACGCTGCAGCCTGCAGGCTAGTGAAGATCACCGGCGGAGACGTGCGCAACAAAAAATCGCGGCGCTGCATGACATGATGCTGCGCCGCGACTTGTCGCGTTGATTACTGTCTTGTTTACGCCATCGCCATCTCCGGCTTCGATGCGCTCTTGCTGTCCATATGCTTGATAATCGCGTCGCCGAACTCCGAGCACTTGAGCTTTGTTGCGCCTTCCATCATGCGGTGGAAGTCGTAGGTGACGGTCTTGGCAGCAATCGCGCCTTCCAGGCCTGCGATGATGAGGTCCGCCGCTTCGGTCCAGCCCATGTAGCGGAGCATCATTTCGCCGGAGAGGATGACCGAACCGGGGTTGACCTGATCGAGGTTGGCGTACTTGGGCGCGGTGCCGTGGGTGGCTTCGAAGATCGCGTGGCCGGTGATGTAGTTGATGTTCGCGCCGGGCGCGATGCCGATGCCGCCGACCTGCGCAGCCAAAGCATCGCTGAGGTAATCGCCGTTGAGATTCATCGTGGCGATGACGTCGAAATCCTTGGCGCGGGTGAGCACCTGCTGGAGGGTGATGTCAGCGATGGTGTCCTTGATCAGGAGCATCTTCTTCCACTTGCCCTCGCCGTGGGTGGGCCAGAGCTTGAGCGCAGCTTCGACTTCCTCGCGCACCTTCTGCTGCTGCGCGGGGGTCATCATGTCGTAGCCGGGATCGATCATTTTCGCGTTGTCTTCAACGCTGAGATTCGGATTGGCCTCCTTGTTGCCGAGGATCCAGCTTTCGCGCTCGGTGACGACCTTGTCACGGAAGTACTTGACAGCAACCTCATAGCCCCAGTCGCGGAACGCGCCTTCGGTGAACTTCATGATGTTGCCCTTGTGGACAAACGTCACGCTGCGGCGGTTGTTCTTGAGCGCATAGGCGATCGCGCTGTGCGCGAGGCGCTCGGTGCCGTGATAGGAAATGGGCTTGAAGCCGATGCCGACTTTCACCTGTGCGGGGCGCTGGGGCAAGCCGGTTTCGGCGAGTTGTTTATCCCACTGTTCGACTTTGTCCTGCGTGCCGAAGCGGACCTTGGCGAACTCCTTGGGGAAGTTCTGAGCGAGGAAGTCGAGGACCTTCTGCGACTCGGGGGTGCCTGCTGCGTATTCGATGCCGGCGTAGATGTCTTCGGTATTCTCGCGGAAGATGACCATGTCCACGTCTTCGGGCTTCTTCACGGGGCTGGGCACGCCCTTGAAGTAGCGAACCGGTCGCAGGCAGACGTAGAGGTCGAGCATCTGGCGCAGGGCGACGTTGAGCGAGCGGATGCCGCCGCCGACAGGCGTGGTCAGCGGGCCTTTGATGCCCACGAGGTAGGTTTTGAACGCTTCGAGGGTTTCATCGGGCAGCCAGTTGCCGGTCTGGTTGAAGGCCTTTTCGCCCGCAAGGACTTCCTTCCAGTGGATTTTTCGCTTGCCACCGTAGGCCTTTTCGACCGCTGCGTCGAAGACGCGCACGGAAGCGCGCCAGATGTCCGGGCCGGTGCCGTCGCCTTCGATGAAGGGGATGATTGGCTGATCGGGCACCTGCAGGCCGCTGGGAGACATGGTGATGGCTTGAACATTTCCGGTGGTGGCGGACATGGACAAAATCTCCGTAAAAACTCGTGTGGAATGCGAGAGCAAGCAGTATAGCCGGTTTGCGCGAAGTGAAGCGATGGGTGGAGGGAAGGGGTGGGATGGGGTGGATCCGGGTCTTCCTCCCTTCGGTCGTCAGATCCGGCGTTGCGCGAGCGTTTTCATCTACATCCCCACGCCGCCGGGGCTGATCGCAGGGAAGACCCGGATCCTCCCCCTCTCTCACCCACCTTTCACCTCTCACCTTCTACCCACCTCAACCGGCGGCGCGGGTTGCAACCCCTGCTGAGTAAGTGTTCCGCCCCACTGCCCTGCTGCAGGATTGGAACATGACTCTACAGGCGGACCGACCGCACGCGCGTATGAATCGTTCGATGATGGTGATGACAACGATAACGACGACACGCGACAACGGCTATGACGACACGCTACATCGTCGCGAACAACGTGCCGGAGAGCGGTTCTCCGGCATTGGTGAGTCTGATTGACGCAATCTTCATTCAGGAGCACTTCCATGAAGAGCTTCCTTTGCAGTCTGTGTGTAATGGCATTTATTAGCATGGCAATGATCTCGCTGTCCGGATGCGAACCGGTCGACGATCAACGGCAGCCGACCACCACACAACCGCGCAACAGCAGTCCCGGCACTGGCACAGGTACGGGTACAGGTACAGGCACCGGCAGCGGTACAGGCAGCGCAACCGAGGATGACCTCTATCGATTGCCGGGCGAAACGCCCTGACATCCCAACCCAGCGCCAAATAGTTGCCGCATGACGAAAACCTGACGTGCCGCACCGAGGCTTCCATTGCCTCCAGCGCACGCAAGCGCAATACGCCAGCTCGATGCTCTCGTCAGCTATTACTGCCGCTGAAATATCGCCTTGGCATGATGGGCTGGCGATGATGCAGCCTTCACGACAGCAACGACGCCGAACGCACGCGCACGTTTCGGCGTCATGCTGTCGTGCTGGCATTGGAATCGCGATCGCGTGATACGATCGGCACAATCAAGAATCCAGCCGCACCTGATCCAGAAACATATCCAACAGCGCATCGCACGCTGCATCCACCAGGTCGAAGACCGTGTCAAATCCGTCCATCCCGCCGTAATACGGATCAGGCACTTCACGCACCGGCGCATCGGGATTGAACTCCAGCAGCAAATGCACCTTGTGCGGCGGCGCGCCCATGTCCAGCAGATTTTCGCGATTGTCCTCATCCATGCAGATGAGGTAATCAAAGTGGCTGAAGTCCTGTTGCTGAACCTGTCTTGCGCGGCCGTCAACATTGACATTGCGCGCCTTGGCGCACCGCCGCATACGGCTGTCGGGACGGCTGCCGGCATGCCAGCCGCCCGTGCCGGCTGAATCGATGAAGAAACGATCCGCCACACCGCGCTGTTCCGCTTTGTGCCTGAAAAGACACTCCGCCAACGGGCTGCGGCAGATATTGCCCATGCAGATAAACAGGATTTTGACCGGTTGCTCAGACATCGATCCCATCTGTCCCATGTGTCGTTTGTTTTTGATCGCCTCAATATGCATGCGACGCACATCGTCATTCTATGAACCAATGCGCGCGCCACAATCAGCATGGCGGCACACGCTGAATATGTGAATGCATCACGTCGTCGGCGCGCCTGAAGGATTGGCCTTTTCAATTCCGGAACCTGGCTTTGCGGATTCCGTCAATCGGCGCGACGACGCCGGAACGCCATCGGGAGGCGTACCGACCGGCATGGTCTTGGCAGCAGATTCAATCGTCTTCGCCATGATGGCGCGCTGATGCCGCCTTGCTGCCTTCACTGCAATCACGCCGACAAAGCTGAACAGCACAATCGCAATGGCGTACACCACGCGCACGCGCAATTCGGTCTTCAGCACCAGTGCCGCCAACGTGACGCCGACGAATGCAAATATCGCGCTCATGGCATAGAGCGTAAACACCGCGCGCCGCACGCCGCCCAGCGCACGCTTGAGCTGGTGATGCAGATGCTGATCGTCCGCCGCCGACATCGGCACGCCGGCAAGCTTGCGCCGAATGATCGCCAGCGTGGTGTCGATGATTGGCACGGAAAAGACAATCAAACCCGCAAAAACCAGATGCGTCTGGCCATGCTCGCCCAGCATCAGAATCAGCACCACGCACATATAGCCCAGCAGCAGGCTTCCGCAGTCGCCCAGGAAAATCACTGCCGGTTTGAAGTTATGAGGCAAAAACCCCAGAACTGCGCCAAGCAGCGCCATGCACAGCACGATGCGCGCACCAGCCAGAACGCCGTTTTCTGAATTCAATGAATCAGCAGGCGTCTCCGGCAGCATCAGCAGACTGATGGCCAATAGACCGATCGCCACGATGGCGACGACGCCCGACAAAAGCCCATCAAGACCGTCAATGAGATTGGCCGCGTTGCATCCGCCAAGCACGAACACTGCAATCAACGCCGTGCCGACCCAATACACTGCATCAATGGTGATCTCGCCCATCGGCGTCGGCAGATGCCAGACCAGATTCTCATAGCCGAAGATCGGCACCAGCACGCCAGCCGCCACGTTCACGCCGACGTTCTCGATCGCCAGCGCTGCTGCAGCAACAAGCTGCCCCGCGATCTTCAAACGAGGGTCCCAGCCCCAGACATCATCCGCCAATCCGGTCAGCGCGATCGCAAACATGCCGATCACAACCGCCATGGGGACAGGCGCAAAACTGATCGGCACGTCGTCATCGACAAACACATAGCTCACGCCGATGGCGATGATCAATCCCGCCAGCACCGCCAGTCCGCCCAGATAGGCAATCGGCTGCGCGTGGGCTTTGCGGCTGCTGTCGGGACGATCCACCACGCCGAAATGCTCAGCAAGCCGTTTGGCCAGCGGTGTCGTCAGCAGCGCGCCCATGAACGCCACGATGAAAATATGCGCATAGGCGCTGAGCATGTCGATGGCAGACGTCGCCTGGTCAACTGCCGACGCGGTTGACTCAACCTTGCTCGTCGTAAGGACAATGTCGGCCAGGAATACGTGCATCATGCGCGCACCTCCTGCACCGACGACGCTTCCGAAGCCTGACGCTGCATCGCTTGTGCAATGTCGCGTATGGTCTGCGGAAGCGGAATTGAAGGTTCAAAGCCGATCGCCTGGCGAATGCGCGTGAGATCCGGCCGACGATCACGAAGGTCGTCAAATCCCGCGCCGAACACTGTTTCATAAGGCACGAACACAATCGGCGACGTGCTGCCGAGCGTGTCGCGCACGAGCGCTGCAAGTTCACCGATCTGTATCGGCTTGTCGCTGCCGAGATTGAACACCCGGCCCACACAGGCCGGTTCAGCAAGCAGCCTGGGCAATGCGCCAACCACATCGCGTACATCGCAGAAGCAGCGCGACTGCCGGCCGTCGCCATGCACTTCCAGCGGACGCCCCGCCAGAGCAGCGGCAACAAAGCGAGGCAGCACCATGCCATAATCGCCGACCTGCCGCGGCCCCACAGTATTGAAAAATCGCACGATCACCGCCGGCAGGCCATGCTCACGATGATGGGCCAGCGCCAGGTATTCGTCGATGGCCTTGGAACATGCATACGACCAGCGGCTGAAGATGGTCGGGCCGTACACAACATCATCATCCTCCGCAAACGGTGTTTTGGAGCCTTTGCCGTATACCTCCGACGATGAGGCGAGCAGCAGCGGCGTTGCCCCGCGCGACGCAAACTGCAGAATCGCTGAGGTCTCCAGCACATTCGTCTCGATCGTACGTATGGCCTGCTCGATCACCAGGCGCACGCCGACCGCTGCAGCAAGGTGGTAAATCTCCGCAAATTCGCCGGGCGTAAACCTCGCAAGAGCTTCGGAGACGCTGGCATGAACAAAGCTCACATTGCTCGAGCTGACCGCAGCGAGATTGGATCGCCGGCCCGTGGAGAGGTTGTCCACGACCACCACGTGATCGCCCCGCGCGACCAGCCGCTCCACCAGGTGCGAGCCGATGAAGCCGGCCCCGCCGGTGACAAGGCACACGCGCTGGGCGGGCTGCGATTTCACGAACAGCGTACTCCTTCGCAATCAGTCGATTCGGCGCATAGGCGGACCGCTCAGGACGCCTTTGCGGTGTACTCAGCCATGGTGGCGTAGTTCTTCCTGAGATATCCGCCGGTAATGCCGCGCGGCCGGTTGAGCAGCAGACCCAGCATTTCGCAGCGGGCCTCGGCAAGGCGGTTCATCACGCGAACCACAAGGCCGCGCTCCTCCTGATGCGCGCGAACGACCAGAACCGCAGCGTCGACGCGATTGGCCAGCGCCAGCGCATCGCCCGCCACCACGGCCGGCGGCGCATCGAAGAGGATCAGATCGAACTGCTCACGCAGCTCCGCCACCAGGCTGTCGAACGCGGCGTTGCTGAGGCGATCGAACACGCGATTGGCAGGCGTACCAGCGGAAATAACGCTGATACCGTCGCCTGCATCGATGATAGCCTGTTCGAGCGTGGCGGCGTTGCTCAGCAGATCGCCAAGTCCCGGACCGGCGTCGGAAACGCCCATCGCCTTCGCCAGGCGAGGACGACGGAAGTTCGCATCAACCACCAGCACTCGCCGACCGGCGGCAGCGGCGGCAGCGGCGAGGTTCGTCACCACCGTCGTCGTGCCCGCGCCGGGCAAACCGCCCACCAGCAGCAATGTCTGGTGACCGTTGCGATCCATCAGCGGCAACAGCGAGGTGGCTGCCTGCCGATACGATTCGGCCAGCACGCTCGTGGGATGCTTGCGCACCACAAGCTCAGCGGCCTTGGCCTTGGTCTTGGACGGATCGTCCTCGAGATCGGGAATGCCGCCCAGCACTCGGGCGCCCGGCAGTACCGCCAGATCGCTGACGGTCTTGACGCGCTGGTCCATAAGCTCGCGCAGGAAGATGAAGCCCACTGTCAGGCCCATTGTGAGCAGTGCGCCCAGAGGAATGACAATTTCCTCTCGCGGGAACGACAGTCGACGCGGCTCGAGAGCACGCTGCGCGGTGCGAACACGCGATGCATCTGCACGCAGTCGCATCAGCTGCACCTCGTTCTTCAGCGCCAGTTCAGCGGTGCGCTTGGCTTCGAGATTTTCGCGACGCATCTTCAGCGCCTCATATTCCGACTGCTTCGCCGCCAGGTCGTTGAGCAGCTTCCGATTGCGTTCCAGTTCGCTTTCGAAGCCCTCGACTGCCTGCCGATAGCGATCGACTGCTTCGGTCAGTTCATGCTGGCGCGCTTCGAGGTTGCGCCGAATGATCTCTTTGATCTTGGCGTCGCGAGCTTCTTCCGCAGCGCGCAGCCGCGCTTCGAGCTGCTGAATCATCGGGCTGCCCGGCTCACGCGTCTTGTACAGCCGCTGCAGCTCCGCTTTCAGGTACTGAATGCTCTCGATCTGCGATGCCACCGCCGGATCGCGCTCCGCTGCCAGAATGTCGGCATATGACGGGTCTTCAATGCCGCCAATCTGCCGCTTCACCTGTTGCAGAGCGGTTTCAGCAAAGTTCAAGTTGGCTGCGGCATGCGTGAGTTGCAGGGTCAACTGTTCATTTTGATAGAACTGCGCGCTGCGGTGTGTGTCATCAAGCGTGGTCATGCCCGCTTCGCGGATCATCTTCTGCATTTCCTGCGCCACGTTCTCCAGTGCACGCTGCGTTTCGACAAGCTGATCGTCGAAGAGCTTGAGGTTGTCTTCAAAGATCTTCATGTCGCGTTCGCGGCGTTCGTTGATGTACGCTGTCTCGATCGCATTGAGCACCTTCGGAATGTCCGAAGACACGTGGGTGGACCAGTTCAACGAAAACAGGTTGCTGTTGCGCACCACCGTGGTGCTGAGCTTCTTTTCCAGATCGTCAGCAGCCAGTTCAAGTGCGAATTCACCGTCATCGGCGAGAAAATTTTTGTACCAGGATGTGGTTCGAATATCAGGATGCTTCAGCGCCTTGAGCAGGATCGGGCGGCTGAGGAGCATGTGCGTTTCGGTCTGGGCGATTCGATAGATCACATCGTCGTTGGTGTGATCGAACGTGCCCACGTCGCCGGCTTTCTGCAGGCCGGGATGCACTTCGAAGAACACACGGCCGCTGTACAGCGGGTAGAGCTTGCTGAGAAGAAAGTACGCAATCACGCCGAGGATCGCGCCAACAAACACCGACGCCCCGATTCCGATAACGTGACGCCGCAGCACACGGATCGGATCGATATTCGGGGAAAGCATGGGGATACGTTCAGGGCGCCGAGGCGCGCTGGGCGTACGCTGCGAAACAGGCCTAGGTGGGGTCGCGGTGCTCATGAATCGTTCCTGGTTCAACTTATCTGTGTCAGCAGCTCAGCAGCCACATTCACATCCAATCAATTCAGACGTTTCTCGCCTGCTTGAGGTTCATCTCTTCCTTATATCGTCTCGCAATCGCTGCAATTTCTCGCGAGTCTGCGGGTCGGGCTTCAATTTCTCCGCCGCATCCAGCCTTGCAGCAGCGTCCTGCACCTGATTCAACGCGAGCAATACCTCCGCCAGATGCGCGTTGGTCACAGCGGTGTCTTCGATCGACAGGCTCTGTTCAAGGATTTGACGCGCCTGCTCGGTGTTACCGGCCCTGAAATGCACCCATCCCAGGGTATCCAGAATCGTCGCATCGTCCGGCTTCAGCGTCGCCGCACGCTGGGCATATGTCAAGGCCCGCGACGGATCATTGAGCTGTTCAGCAATAATGTATGCCAGATTGTTCAGCGTCCGGGTATCGTCAGGCCGGTATTCAAGCGTCTGCTCGTATGTCGTGACCGCGCTGGCAAAATCACCGTTGTGGTAGTGATATTCCGCCAGCTCGGCGTGCAGTACCGCAAGTTCAGCCCGATCATCGCGCGAACACATGGCGATGGCCTGACGCTGCAACTCAATGGCTTTGGGCACTCCCGAGGCGCCGGCGGACAGCCACCGCGACGCCAAGGCCCGCAATTCGTGGCTGTCGGGCTTGTGGGCGCACAACTCCAGCGCAAACTCCTGCCCGGCGGTGATCGCCGATGCCGCCTGCGACGGATTTTGAACAGGGAACAGCTCACCAAGCAGCGAAAACCACGGAATGATTTCAGCAGGCTTCACGTTTCCCTGGGCAATCAGTTCCTTTCGCCGCTGAAAGGCCAGCCGGGCCTGTTCCAGAGCTTCCTCCCGACGGTTCATCCGCACCAACACACGGGCGTAAGCCTCCCGAAGATGCGGAATCAGCGCCAGGTCTGGAGCGTCGCGCAATACCGCAGCAGCGCGGCGATAATCGGGCGAAGGCATTGCGAAGATGGTGTTCACAAGCTTCATCAGCACAGGCGTCGTAGGCGCCAGTTCATAAGCCTTTTCATATGACGCCAGCGCCGCATTGAGATCAGCCCGGTCGGACGCGCGATAGACGTCGCCGCGCGCCTCGTACCACAGGGCAACATCAGGATTGGCCTTGATGGCGTCGTCGATCGCCCGCAGAGCTGCTGTCACGTTGTTGCTTGCCAAATGCAGCTGAATCAGTTCCCGCCGCGCATTGCGATGATCCGGGTGATCCGCCAGCAACCGCTCCAGTTCAATAATCGCGGTGCTGCTCTGTCCTTGCTCCTTCAAGATAGCAACCCGGAGCAGTGCTGATTCCGGCACCGCACGAATCTGATCAGCCCGCTGCAGCGCGGTCAGCGCATCATTCAACAGAGTGGCGCGTCGCGTGCGCTGATATTCACGCATCAGACTTTGCGCCAGCAACAGCCGCGGCCTTGGACTGGTTGGATCGAGCGATTCTGCTTTGGCCAGCATCTCACGCTGGCGGGTATACATCTGCTCAGCTTCAGCAACCCTGCCTTGAGCAAGCAGATCATCAGCACGCCCTTCAGCAATTGCCGCTTCCAGCAACGCGCTGGTCGGATCGGGCTGCGAATCCTTCAGCAAATCTGCAAGCAACTGATCCGCCTCGTCAAACCGCTTGAGCCGGGCAGTCGCTTCAATGATCTGATAGCTGATCTCCCGGCTGGGCGAGACTTCCTGCACCTTCTTGAGGTGTTCAATCGCTTGCGCATATTCATTGAGCTGCAGCAGCAGATGACCGAGCACTTGATCAGCTTCGCGCTGCTCGGGATTCTGGTAAGCAATCGCTGATCGCAGCGTGGCGATCGCTTCAGAAAAATGATTGTTTCCCGCCTGGTAGCGTCCGAGCTCAATCAGCGCCTCGACAGACTCACCGTGACGGGCAATGTATTCAAGAAGAACCTGCTCGCCCTCGCGAACCTGATTGCGAGCACGATGAATGCCTGCCCGCAAAGCCGCCAGTTGCAGGCTGTCGCCATCACGGGCAAGCTGTTCCAGGATCGTGTTGATTTCCTGATCCCATGCATTGCGTGCCTGGGTCAGCACCCGCTCCTGCTCAGCAGCCGACATGCGCATCCATCGCTGATCGGTGTACAGCGGTTCGCCATTTGCATCGAACAGAAGACTTCGCGACGGTCTGGTCTCCGCAAGCAGCCTGGCCAGACGTTCGGCATTCACGCGGTCACTGGCGGTAAACGCGCTGGATTTCACAGCCTGCTCGTGCAACTCACGACGCTCACGCATCACCAACACGAGATTGCCCATTTGCGCCTCAAGCTGCAGCCACGACTCGCGCACGCGCCAGTCGTTGGGCACGATCTTTCGCAGCGCCCGAAGCACCTGCAACGCCCGCGTCTGTTCGCCGGTCCGCGAGAGCACAACCAGGTACTCTTTCGCCACCGCCACGTTTCTCGGATTGCACCGGTACGCCTGCTCGTACGCACGCTGCGCGAGCGGCATATTGTTGAGGCTGTGATAGGCATAGCCGAGCGCGCGCCACGCGGCGCTGGAATACCCGATTCTTTCGGTGGCCCGCTCAAGCGTGTGCACCGCATCCTGGAATCGGCCCCGCACGATTTCATACCGGCCCTTGAACAGCAGGCCGTTGGCCTGATCGGCGTTCAATGACTGAGCGGTCGTGAGCAGTTCTTCAGCGCGTGCCCAGTTCTTCGCCTCCAGCGCTTCGCTGAAACGATGCTCCAGCAGCACCACGCTCTCCGGCGCGAATCGTTCAACTTTTTCAGCCTGCGCCGCAGCCTCGGCCTTTGCCCGGGCTGCAAGCTCGCGTGCCGCCTCCGCCAGTTCTTTCTGCCCGTCGGCTTGCAGCGCTTGAGCAAGCGCCTGCTGCTCCACCGCGATGTTCCTCATGCTGGCGAGCATGGCCAACGCCCGCTCATTCTCATCGTCGATCTCAACCTGAAGAAACGCGCGGGTTGCTTCGATCGGATCGTCGTACCGCAGAGAGAACTCCATTTGCCGCAGCAGCTCATTGTCAGGCGCGATCGCCATTGCGCGCTCCAGATGCATGCGCGCCTGGTCGCGCTGGCCGGCACGAATCTCCAGGTGCGTCAGGAACTGGAGCAATCGCAGGTCGTCGGGGTTTCGTTCAAGCGCCGCAATCAGCAGCGACCGCGCCACATCCTGCTCGCCGCGACTCATGGCAGTGTCAGCCTGCACGATCACCGCCGCCACCGGATCGTCTTCAGGCACCTCTTCACCACGCAGGCGCGCTTCGATCGAAGCCCGCAACTGCTGGACCTCCGGATCAGCCTGCACTTCGGGCGGCAGGCCGGCCAGCGTCGCGGCAGCCCGCGAATCCTGCCCCATTTGCACTTCCATGCGTGCCTTGGCCAGAACCCACGGCACGATGCCAGGTCGCATTGCAACCACTGCTGAAAGCCGCTCATGCGCCAGACCGAACTGCCCAATTCGCTCAAGGCTTCGAGCCGAGAACATGAGCAATTCCGGATCATCTGCGCGGCCTTCGCGAATTAAACGTTCAAAGCATGCTGACGCTTTGTTGAAATCACCTTTGGCAAACGCAATTTTGCCGTCAGTAAACACAATCAACGGATCATTCACCGGATCGGCGATGTGCGCTGCCAACGTCTGGCGCGCATCTTCAATGGTTTTCAATATCGCCTCGCGCTGATCTTCTGACGCCTGCTCCCATCGGCGATATCGCACATCAACCAGCACCGCCGCAGCCGACGCACGCAGATGAAATTGAAGCTGCGAGACAAAACTCGTCGGAAGCGTCGGAGCGTCGAGAACCTGCTGCGCCGTGCGTTCAGCTGCGTCAAGCTCATCGTTGCGATAACGAAAGCGTGCGAGCATCAGGCGCATGTTAAGCGCATCGGGATTGGCCGCCAGGTAATCTTCCAGCACATTGATTGCCATTGACAATCCATGCTGAGGTATGACCGCCAGCAAACTAACCGCTTCGTTCATCAATGCTGGACTGGTTTCAGCGTTCAGCAGCGAAATCAAATGCTCTGCAGCGTCCAGCACTTCTCCGTCGGACACCGCAGCGAGATTCTCTGAGCGATTCACTATCAGCCACAGCAGGTTCAGGCGGGCTGTTTCCGGGCCTTCGGGCACTGCCTGCATGGCGCGACGAACCAGGTCCGCGGTCTTCTGCGTCTGCTCAGCAAGAATCGTCTGCGTCGCCCCGTCGCCTCGCATGCGTTCGGTCAAGATCATCTGCCCGGTCAGCGCAGTGGCCCACACCAAGTCGCTGGTCGGAGCCTCTTCAATCAGTTGCTCAACGTCTCGCTGTGCTGCGATCAGTTCATCTTGCGTGCGGATGCTGAACATTCTGAACTGCGAAAGCGCCCGATAGGCCCGCGCCTCCACGCGCTCGGGACTGTCTGCAGGCGTCTCACGCAACATGCGGTCAGCCGCTTCAGTCACCTGCTCCCACATCCCCGTAGCGTTGGTCTGGCGCGCGTTGGCCGCCAGTTGGCGGATCAGCGCCAAATGATGCTCGGTCACGGTCGGGTTGAAGTGCACGCGATGCGCCAACACGCCCAGCCAGTCGCGATAAAACTTCGCCGCCTCATCCGCCGTTGACGGCACCTGTTGCAGCACCGCCTGCTCATATTTGCGAAGGTACTCCGCGTTGCCAGGCTCACGTTTCACAGCACGGCCGTAGTAGCTTATTGCGCGTTCGAGATCGCCTTCGGCCAGGGCTTTGTCGCCGCGGGCCACGTTCAGCTTTGCGCTTTGGCGGACGTTCATCATGTACAGTCCGCCGAGCACCGTTCCAGCAAGCCCAAGCACGACAACGAGAATGAGCAGAAACTTCGTATTGACCTTTGTTGTAGCCATGACAACCTCTTGGCGTGAACCGCGTTTCTTCTTGCGCCATCCTACCGGTCGCGACGCTCGACCTCAGCCCAATCCGGCAATCGCTTCATGATCTCCGGAAGCAGGTCCTTCAGAAGATCCGATGCCAGCGTGATAAACTGCTCCGGCGAACCATTCTTTGCGATGTACATGAACTGGACTTTGCAGTAGTACGCGTACCGTTCGCGTAAATCGAACGCCAGCGCCCGCACGCCCAGGGGTGACGGCGTTGCGTGTCCGTTGGCGATGAAAAAATATCCGCCAAACACCTGAATGCTCAAATCGCGATCGTGCTCGAACTCGACCGTCCGCAGCGCCAAATCGCCCAGCGGCAATCGAACCGTCACATCCTGCAGCGTGAAATCGTGCTTGTAGGTCACGATCGGATAAGGCTCCTGCGCCCGCAGGTTCACATATTCAGGATCCGTCTGCCACGCGCTGCGATCGATGAAAAGCGGGTAATTCTCCGGCTGGGTCTTCTGGTTAAACCCGCCAGCCACCAGACAGCGATCCGGCACGTGAGGCACAGCGTCGATCATGCCCGTGTAGTACGCCAAATGGACATTGAGCATGCCCTTGGAGGGATCGCCGTCAATCGCATAATTGCGATCGAGATACTGTTTTGTGCCCAGTTCTTCCAGCATTTCCGCCCCAAGCAGGCGATCGTTGCCCACCTGCTGCCATCGGCCGAGCTTTGACGGAATCGTCGCAAAAGGCTCGCGCAGCTCCACAGGCAGCTTCTGCAGGTAAATGTCCAGCGACTTCACCGCCCACCGAAAGCCCAGCGCCGACGACACCAACACCAGGCACGCCACAACAAACGCGTACTTCGCTCGACTGTCAAAAGGCAGCGGCGCCGTCATCGTGCAGCCCCCCCTTTCGCATGAGCCGACGACGCCTTGACGCTTGCCGGCTGCGGCTGCTCCTCGATCACCACGTGCGTGAGAGCCCACATCAGCCCCAGGAAGATGAGAAACGCCGGCACCAGCCAGATCAGACCGATGAACGTGTGGAAGTCGCCTGAAGCAAATTCAACGTCAAAGAGACTGAATATGCCCAGCGTAACCACGCGAAGAATGTTCACGAAAATCGAGGTCGGCACAGCCAGTATCACCAGCGTGATCTGCTGCCAAAGCCGCTTCAGGCCTGTGTACGCCATGAACACCGCCAACGCGAGAAACGCCATCAGCATGCGCATGCCCGAACACGCTTCAGCGATGTTGAGCGGCTTGGCCTCGCCATTGTGGTGAATCGTCAGCGTGTTCCCGCTGCGGTCGATATCCATGCCGCCCATGCTCATCGCGATGTGTGATCCCCAGGCAGTGATATCCTGCATCCGGAACGTGACGTGGCTCAACAGCCGCTCTGAAATGGTCTGGCCGAACACCAGCACAAAAACCAGCGGAAACCACAGCCATCGCATCGATCGCCAGCCGCAGAACAGCAGCGTGATGCCTGCGAGCGTCAGCCAAACGCCGAAGCCTTGCAGATTATGATGCTGCACCGTCTTGGGGCCGATCGAGCAGAAAAAGTACACCGCCACGCCCAGGACCATGGGCACAAGCCCCAGCCACGTTGTGCGAAACGGCTTGGCCAGCAACGCTTCGCGATTGAGATACACCAGATAGCCCGCCAGAAACGGGATGACCAGCGTGTGGCCCCAATCAGCCTGGGCTTCGATGGCCCAGCGCACCTGCCGATACAGAAATTCCCAGAACAGCAGGACAAAAATCGCCAACAGCAGCCCTGCAGCCGGCAAAACTCGCATCAACGATGTCGATGACGACGAGGTTGACGTCGACATCGACGGTGATGCCGATGGCGTTGCCGCAACGCCAGCACTCTGATTTTCGCTGTCGGCAGTGCTCATGATGTGCTGAGAATCGACCATACAGCCTCACCGCTTCAAACGGACCGCGGTACAGCGGGCCATTCCCTGGCCATGTGCATGCAAATTTCCCGCTTCAATAGCAAAAACCGGTCAGCGCGGCGAGACCGACCGGTAACGAGACACGAGTACCGTTACGAACCAAACCCAGCCATTGGTTCGCTCATCCTGCCAAGTTTCCAGACAACCTTCAACTGGACCACCGTCCGATTACCCAGACAACGATGGCTGCCGGGCGGGTTTACCGCGGTGAATTTGAAAGCACAAAAAGACAAGACAAGGCGAGGAAGAGAAAGGAAACATCACCTGCCTCCTTATCTCATCCTCTCCTTGTCTTTTCACGTCACGCTTCTTCCGGCTGATTAATCGAATCGGGAATCAGGCGGAGCGCCGAAGACATCGTTGCCGAAGTTTCGGTCCAGCAGGAAGCCAAACCCGTACGTTGCCCGAAAACCGTTGCGAATCACCGCAAGCGGGGTCGCGTACCACGTCGTACCCACAATGATGTGATCATCGGGCTTCAACACGATGTCAGGCTCGGTTCGCTGCCGAATCGCCGCCAGATCAACCCGAACCACCGCCTCGGTGTTCGGCCCGACCCGGCGAATCAAATCCACCCGGGACGGAATGGCGATCGGACTCAATCCGCCCGTGGCGGCAAACAGGCGGCTCAGCGTCAACTGGCCCGTGGCGGGAATGTTGTACACGCCGGGACGGATCACTTCGCCGTCCACGTACACATTGCCCGGACGCGGCCCGTGAACATAAATCAGATCGTTGGGCCGAATCACGATGTTCTGCGAACTCGCCCCTTGCATGAGCGCTCGGTAATCCACGCGAATGATCCGCTCGAGCACCATCGGCGGCTCGCCCGGCAGTTGACCAATACCCTGCGGCAGCGGTCCCCGAACCGGTCCCGTGCCACGCACACGCACCCACTCGCCTCGCTCTTCATCGTAAATGAACGTGTCTTCCCCGCTCGCATCTCCCGCCCGCGGCTCACCGCGGCCGATTTCATCAACATCCACCGGCGGCTGCTCGTCAATCCGCACCGGCTCCAACTCATCAATATCAATCACCGGCGGCTGCTGATCGGTATCCTGCTGCAGCATTCCCGGCCGCACCGCACCATCCCCCTCATCACGCTGCTCAAGCTGACGAATCAGATCTTCCACGCTTGTGGGCGCCTGATCCTCCTGCGGTCTTCTGCCATCAATGCCCTCGCCATACTGCGGCGCCAGCTCATCGGTCAGCGGAACCCGGCGAATCACATAAATCCAATCCACGCTCTGCGGCACCCCGCCGGCAATCGCCAGGGCTTCCAGCAGACGCAGATCGGGATTCTGCAGCGTAAACATCCCGGGGGTGGCCAAGAAGCCGTAGATCGTGTACCGCAGGCCGCCGCCTCGAACCACCACCACGTCAACCTGCGGATTGCGAATCACCCGCTCATGCAGCAACTGCTCCAAACGCTCCTGAAACTGCTGCGGCGTCAGGCCTGCTGCACGAACGTCTCCCAACTCCGGCACGCGATAATTGCCGCTGGCGTCAATCTGCCGCTCAATCGCATGCCACTGGCCCGGCGAGAACAATTCGAAAATCTGCACCACCACGATGTCGCCGGGGTACAGCACGTACTCCAGCGGCCGGGGCATCAGGTCTTCAGGCTGCACGGGCGTGGCACGAGCCAGATAATCCACATCACGCTCAATCACATCCAGACGATCCAGCACGGGAATCAGCGTCGGCGTGTGCTCAAAATATCCGGTCCGTGAGGGGTCGAAGTAGGAATCCACTTCACAACCGAACATTCCCGCAGCAATCGCCGTGATGACCATGATGGCCATGATCCGTGCCGCCCACCTTTTGCCGCCGCTTCGCCAGTTCGCCAGTGTACTCACCGTCGTCTCCTCAACACATGATCCTCGCACCGTGCGGGACCGATCGTTCAAGCCGAGCTGCGCTGCTGTGTTATCGATCTTTTCTTACCGCTGCGCCCGACCAGGATGCTCCTACGTGTGCGGCCGCCGATTCGTGCCGCCCAACAAAACCACTACGGTACTCGCTTTGGCTCATCTCGTCCAAATGCTCTGATAAGCCGCGCCAAGTTTCTCATAAAGAAATTTACATCGGCCTGCGGGGTTCTATCGGTTGATCAACCTTTGCGGTTTGGTCAAAAAGGTCATCGTTCTCGGACGACATGCTTCGGACCGCCTCGACGCGTTGTCTGCGCCCACGACAGCATGCCGCTGGTACGCAATGCCAGTACCGAGGTTCGCCAGACAATCGCCGCGTCAGATGAATGCATGTGCAGCACATCAGCATCGATGAATTGCCATGCCCGGCCGGGTTTCATCCCGCTCCGGACTGGCGCGGATCTGCCTGTGAGTCAGGTCCACGCGCACTTTTTGCTGCAGCCAGGCAATCTGCCCAACCCATGCCAGAGAACGCTCGATCCGGCGTGCATCGTCAAAGAAAAGATCATGCACATCACCGATGCGGCCATCCGCAGCGTGTCGCTTGAATCCGTCTATCTCGCTGAGGCGTCGAAGCATCCTGCAAGGCTCCTTCCATGCTGCGTGTGCCTGTACGCCTCAGCACGGTAACGCTCCAGCCGCCCGTCGAACATCGGGCCAATCCCCTAATGCCCAACATTCATCCATCTCACTCGCAACACGCTGCTCAATCGCCAGCAACACACCCGCCACACAGCAGCCATTTCGCATCATCCCCCGCTGCCGCAGCATCGCGATTCGGCGTCAGAGACAGTTGCATAAGTTGTTGTGATGCCGCCGGTTTTGCCGCCTGCGTGCCGCATCGATCATCAAATCAGGCCCCCGCCCGCTGCCTTGCCCATCGCGTTTCTTTTCTTTCAGTACTCCACATGATCACGGAGGATGTCTCTGCGGATGCATCGTCGGCCGACGTAGCGGTCCAGGGCTCGCAATGCCATCAGGCTCCCCATGCCGATGCCGCACGCTGCGATTGCGGTGGCCGCAGCAACGACAGCTGACGCAGTCTGGTTCTGACCAATCGCATCAACGACGCGAATCGCCATGATCACAAAGGTGATCATTGCCCCGAGCACCAGGACCACAAATCCGACGTACACTACATGCAGCAGTATCAGCAGCCACAGGATTTCCACATCGCCTTCGCGGATCATGATGATCGCCAGCATGATCGTCCAGATCAGGATGGTGATGCAAGCGATAAACGAAACCAGTGAGCCTGTGACGGGGTTGAGGCCGAAGGCGACAGCAAGAAGCAGGCAGATCAGACCGCCGGCACTGATGACCATGGGGGGCCGCGAAAGCATCTGGTACTGAGAATTTCGGAACCAGTCGATGCGTGCGTGTTTGATGATGTGGTTGATGTCGCAGGTTGTGCCGCACTCAGGGCACTGGATGATCGGCCCCCGCAGCCCCACCAGCGAGTAGCCGCAGGCAGGACAAACCAAACCCGCAGTCAGCAGGCTCTCAGCAGTCTGGAGGCGGCGATGGGGCATGGCTGAAGACACCGCGGAGTACGCGGAGAGGGGAATGGATGGTGAGTGAAATTGCTGTGCAATTGCAGCAATCGACCACTCAGATCATCCACGCTGCGATCGATGGCGTCATGCGTTGAGCACTGCTGAAACCTTCATCCCTCCTCCGCGATCTCCGTGGTAAATCTGGAAAGCGTCTCCCCTTCTCCTTGGTCTGCGACTCACTCACTAATAGTGCAGGTCCTTCACCAGTCCCTGGTAGCGTCGATCAACCGGCATGAGGAACAATGCAATGGATTCGAACAGCCGCTGGGTAATGCGTGCGAAGGCCGGGTAATGGCGTTCGGTTTGTTCACGCAGTTGTTCGAGCGTCATGCCGGATTCACTGAGCATGGACGGATTGTCCTTGGCCATGCGTTCAATGGACTCGGCTGTGACTTCGGGGTGGTACTGAAAGCCATACGACCGCAGCCCCATGGCCCAGGCCTGGACCTTGCATTTGGCGGAGCTGGCCAGCAGTCGGGCACCGGGGGGCAGTTCGCTGACATGATCGCGGTGGGCGTGGAACATGGTGGTGGTCCACCCGATGCCGGTATGGACGATGTCCTCACGTCCAGCAGCGCTGAGGGTGACATCATGCCAGCCGAATTCAATGCCGCCGACATCCTGCCCCAGCGGCTCGACCCGCCCGCCCAGAGCACGGGCAAGCAACTGGCAGCCCAGACACAAACCGACGACGGGCAACTCAGCCTGATGCGCCTGGCGGAGCAGTTCCATCTCCGCAGCAATCCACTCAACAGAGTCGTCATAGGCCGACTGCGGCCCGCCACAGGAAACAATGCCGTCGACATTGTCCAGATCAGGCGGCACGGGCTGCCCTTCGTGCAGTTTGACCACGTGAAGCGGATAACCGTAATCGCGAAGGATTTCGCCCAGACGATCGGAACCAGACAAGTCGCTATGTTCAAAAACGAGAATGGCCATGGCTTGGGAAAGTGTAAGGCAGAATGCGGTAAGCAGAAAGCGGGTGATTGATTTACTGCGGAGAACGCGGAGAACGCGGAGATTGGGGAGAAGGGAAGAGCCTGACGGGTGACAAGGTAAAAAGGGTAACAAGGTACCTGCTTCCTTCGTCGATCACCTCATCACCTCTGCACCTTGTTTCCCCATCCCCTTATCTTCTCCCTCCGCGCTCTCTGCGTTCTCCGCAGTGAATCTAATCCGAAAAGCGTCTCCCTGTTCTCCTTGTCTCCTCTCTCTCATCTCCGCGTGCTCCGCGATCTCCGCGGTAAACCTGAATCGTCTCACTCCTCATCGTGCCGCAGCATAATGGTTGCGTCGTGACCATCGAGATAATCTTGGGTGAACGTCACCCGGCTGGTGAGATCGAGCGACCACTCCAGCCAGTTGACGGTGTTGAATCGCCGGGCCGGCCCGGTTCGATACCTCGCCCAGCGCGTATGGGTTCGATCGGAAAGGAAATTGAAGATCACCCCCTGCGTCGCAGCGTGGTACGCAGCTAAAACAACCCGGCGTGCAGTCACCTCGTCCATCGTGTTCAGCATGCCGGAGATGCACACCCAATCCGGCTGCACCTCACGCAACGGCTGCTGATCATGAACCAGATCCGCCACGCGAAACTCGCACCGCGGCAACTCGCGACGCTCAGCTTCGGCAATCATCTCCGGCATCGCGTCAATGCCCACGTAACGCGAGAACCCCACGTTGTGCTTCAACAGATACGCAGCAAAATCGCCCGGCCCGCAACCGGCGTCGAGCACCGTGCAGCCCTCGAAGCCCGCCAGGTTGAGCATCACGTCAAACCGCAACTGCTGCGAATCGCGGCTGCTCCATAACGTGGCCAGAAACCCCGGACCAAAACGCTCAACCGCCTCGCGGTACGGCTCAAGATACTTCTTCTTCTCATCAGCATCAGCAGGAAAGCGGCAATCATTCATGGACATGGGCCATCCAGTCTATGCCGATGAGCGACCCGCCGCCGCATTCGGCCTCAGAGACGGTGTGAAACGCATCAGACGAAAAAACCAAGTCTGTCAATGCACCTCCCCACCGCGTGTTCTGTGAGTTCACTTCTCTGACATGCTACCATGAGCATACCCCGGTCCTCTTGTTGCAGGAGTCAGCCATGAGCCAGCACCCCGGAAACCCTGGAAATCCCGGAATCCCCGGAAACCCCGGATCGTCTCCGCTGCCGCCTTCGATCTCCGCATCGCCAGGTGGCGGCGGCGTGCCGCAGCCGCAGTATGCTGTGCCGCCGCAGGTGGTGTACGTTGCGGCGAAATCCGGCGGCCTCACGCGTGCCATCCTCACTATGCTGGGGCTGTTTCTCTTTGCAGGCGTGTTCATCATCGGCCTGACGCTGGGCATTGTGATCATGATCGCCGGTGCGAGCTACGAAAACGTGGTGCTTCGTGAAACCTACCGCAGCGGTGGGGCCAGCAAGGTGGCGATCATTCCCGTTGAAGGCGTCATCGACGATGCCCAGGCTGAGTTCGTTCACGCTGCCGTCAAAGACGTGCTCAGCGACAGTTCCATAGCGGCTGTTGTGCTGCGCGTTGATTCTCCCGGCGGCGGGGTGACGGCATCGGATCAGATCTGGTATGAGGTGAAGCGCATGCAGGACGCTGGGCTTCCCGTTGTGGCGAGCTACGGCAGCGTCGCGGCATCGGGCGGCTATTACGTGTCATGCGCCGCTGACCACATCATGGCTGAGGAAACCACCATCACCGGTTCCATTGGTGTGATTGCGCAGATTCTCACCATGGAAGGCCTCATGGACAAAGTGGGCGTGGAACCGGTGACGCTCGTCGCCACCGGCTCGCCGGAAAAAGACGTGGCCAACAACATGTTCCGCTCATGGAATGACGCGGACAAAGCCAAAATCCGTGCCGTGCTTGACGCTGCCTACACCACGTTCAACACCCGCGTACGTGACGGCCGCCAGCACGTCATCACCGACGCCAGCCAGATCGATTCGGTCGCCAACGGCTCAATCTACACCGCTCGCCAGGCTCAGGAAAATGGTCTGATTGATTCAATCGGTTATCTCGATGACGCCATCGCACAGGCCGAGACGCTGGGCAACGTGCCCGCCGGCCGGGCGACTGTCATCAGAATCCGCAAGCCCCCGACGCTGTTTGGCGACTTCATGTTCGCTGCCCGACAGCAGCGGCAGCCGCTTGATGCCGATCAGGTGCGTTCGTTTGTAAACGACCTCGCTTCGCCGCGTGTGATGTATCTGATGCAGTAGACATCAGGCATTGGCCTTGGCATTGGATACGGGGCATTGGTGGTGGCGCATGCGCATCTCTGCTTTTCACGCCAATTGGATGACGCCCGTCAGCGCAGCGATGTGTCTGTGTCTGTGTCTGTTGCTGTTGCCGGCGTTGTCATCCGAAGCTGCGGCGCAGCAGGTGCAGCAGGCCGCCATCACACCTGACAGTCTGACTGATGAGCACGTGCAGCAGGCTGTTGCCGCGATCGTTGAGGAGCTGTATGCACGCAAACATCCTGAGCGCATGTGGGAGCCGGCCCAGGTGCCTGCGGGCGAAAGCAAGCGTCAGGGCGGCGGCTACACTGCGCTGGTGACTTTGGCGATGCTGCATGCGGGGCAGTCGTATCAGGAACCGCGTCTGCGTGACGCCATTGAGTATCTGGCTGCATGCGACATGCAGGGCACCTACGCGGTGGCGGTGCGGGCCTGCGTGTGGGCGAAACTGCCTGCACAGTTTCTGCCGAACCTTGAAGCCGACGTCAAATGGCTGCTTGAAGGCTTCAGCACGAAATCCGCAGGCTGGGATTATGTGCAAAACGCCAACACGAACTATCAGGACAATTCCATTCGACAGTTCGGCGCATTGGCGCTGTGGGAAGCGTCCCGCCGCGGCATGAAAATCGACCCGCGTCTGTGGCGGCAGCTTGAGCAGGCCTTCATCGATGCACAATTGCCGGATGGCGGATGGAACTACAGAGGCGAAGGCCCCGCAACCGGATCGATGACCGCAGCAGGTCTGGCGACGCTGTTTATCACTCAGGCTGTGCTGCACGCCAACGACATGGCCCGTCTCAGCGCAGCGGCAACCGACAGCCGGCATCAACGCTCGCTTGAGCGCGGTCTGCAATGGATGCAGCATCGCTTCACGCCGGCGGACAACCCGGGACAAAGCAGTCGTCATTTCTACTATTACCTCTATGGCGTCGAGCGCGTGGGGCTGGCCAGCGGTTACAAGTATTTCGGCGATCGCGACTGGTTCCGCCAGGGCGCAGCGGAACTGCTCAATCGCCTGTGCCAATGGGACGAAGCGTCACGCACGTTCACCGTTCATCAAAAAATCGGCGGGCGCAGCAATGCAGCGTCGATTCGCACCGACGATCTGGCATTCGCGCTGCTGTTTCTCAGCCGCGGCCGCGTGCCGGTGGCGATCAACAAGCTGCAGTTTGACGGCAAGTGGAACAATCGCCCGCGCGATGCAGCCAATCTGACAAGCTGGATTCGCGATCAAACAGAAACGGATCTCAACTGGCAGATTGTGAGCATGAATGATGAGCCTGAAACATGGCTTGACGCGCCGCTGCTGTATTTGGCCTCAAGCGAGCCGCTGCCGTGGGTGCGTGACCTGGGTATAGACGGCCCTCGTTTTGTGCGTGATGCTCGCGAATTCATTCGCCGACGCGCAGCGGGCGAGCTTCCCGAAGATGTATCCCCGCCACAACGGCCGGACGTGCCCGAACTGCACAAGCTCCGTCGCTATCTGGATGCAGGCGGCATGCTGTTTGCCGTCGCTGAAGGTGCAGGAGCACGCAATGTCGCCAGCTCGCTTGAACTTGCCGGGCAACTGATGTACCCGCAGTATCAGTGGCGTACGCTGCCAGCCGATCATCCCGTCTTTACGATTCACACCCAAATCACCGGCCAGCGTCCGCCGATGCTGCGCGGCTTATCGAACGGTGTGCGTGAATTGATCATCATCGCTCCAGCCGGCGATTTCGCGCAGCACTATCAACGTGCTGACGCACGCACCACAATGCCGTTTGATCTCGGCATGAACGTGTATCTTTACGCCTCCGAACTCAATCGGCCCCGGCCGCGGCTGGCCCAGCACGCCATTGATGATGTCCGCAGCATCGCGCCGTCCGACGCCCCCACCGCCACAATCGTCCGCGCGCTGCACGAAGGCAACTGGAAACCCGAACCGCAGGCGCTCAATGTTTTTGCTTCCTGGCTGGCTAAGCAGCGCAGCATCAATGTGCGAATCGTCGACCACCCGCTGTCGCTCATTCACGAGCTTGATCCGCAGCCTGATCTTGTCATCGTCAGCGGGATTGATGCGCATTCATTTTCATCGCAGCAGATCGACGCGATCAACCGGCATGTTCAAGCAGGCGGCATGATTCTCTTTGAAACGCCCGGCGGATGCGGCGCATTCACGCAGTCAGCTGAGCAGATGGCTCTGGAACTGTTCGGGCAGCCAATTGAATCGCTTCACCATCACCCGCTTCTCACCGCAGAACATATCGACGGCGCACGCGATCTGACGCGTGTGGAGTATCGCCCTTATTCGATGGAGCATTTCGGATCGCGCGAAACTGTGCCGCGTCTGCGCGGCATGTTGATGGACGACGGCAAGCATCCGCGCGTGCTGTTCAGCCGCGAGGACATCTCCAACGCGCTGCTCAACCAACCGCGCTGGGGAATCAGCGGCTACGCACCTCAATCCGCCCGTGATCTGCTGGAAAATATCGTGCAGTATGCGATGCAGCTGCGCAAAGCGGCATCACCGTGACCCTACCGCCCGCGCATGTGTCAGCACAATGCGAATGGTTTCGTATGACACTGTGCCATTTAACTTTTCGAATAAAGGCGTCAGGCGTCCATCTTCAGAATCGCTAGCTGTGTCCAGCACGCGCTGATACGTCGCAGCATCCACCCAGCATGAAACATCATCGGGCTTGCGCGCCTCGATGAAATCGAGCAGATACTTCACGGCTGTGCTCGCAGCTCTGCCGGTCTGCGCCACCACCTCCACAATTGAATGTCCCTTTTCGAAAAGCGCAAAAGCCTTTTCTTTCGCAGCGTTCGGCCGACCGGGCATCACGATCGCCGTTGTCGCCTGAGAACCAGCCCACTGGTCCATGGTCAGATCGTGCGATTGACAATATGCGGCAATCGCCTGCAGGAACCGCTCGCCGAAATCTGCAAGTTTCTGATCGCCGATGCCGCGCACGCGCCGCAGCGATTCGAGCGTGCTCGGCCGCACGCGGGCCAGCTCGCGCAGCGAAGCGTCGCCAAAGATCACAAACGCCGGCACGCCGCGCTCAAGTGCGATGCTCCTGCGCAATTCGCGCAATTTCTCAAACAGGCCGCGATCCACACCTTCCCACGATTCAGCTTCCACGCGCGTCTTGCGCACCGATCCGCCGGAAGGATTGATCAGATGCACCGTGCGCTTGCTGCGCAGCACCTCGATTGAGGCGTTGTTGAGCTGCAGAATCGGCCGATCGCCCGGCGTGCGCGACAGCAACTCCTGATCAATCAACTGATAAATCAGATTCGTCAGCGTTTTCTTGGGCATGTCGCGCAGCAAGCCGTACGTACTCAACTGATCGTGGCCGCATTTGCGAATCATCTCGGTGTTGGCGCCCTGCAGCACATCAACAACGTGCCCCACGCCGAAGCGCTGCTCCACGCGAGCCACGCACGAGAGAATCTTCTGCGCAAGAACCGTTGAATCGCGCATGCTTTCGATCTCGCCCAGACACACATCGCACGCCCCGCAGCTGGGTTTGTCGTAGTCCTGCCCGAAATACCGCGACAGCGCGCGGTGCCGGCACGCTGCGCCGTTGCATAGCCGCTTCATGTGATCGAGCAGTTCCAACTGCGCCGCGATTGCTGCGTCGCGCGCTTCGGGGTCGGCGATTTTCTCTGCGCTCAGCAGAATCAGACTCTCCCACCGCATCACGTCGGCTGCTGAGTAAAACATGACGCACTCAGCTTCAAGGCCGTCACGTCCGGCGCGGCCGGTTTCCTGCTGATAATGCTCGACTGTTTTGGGCATCGCTGCATGCACCACGCAGCGAACGTTGCTGCGATCAATGCCCATGCCGAAGGCCACCGTCGCCACCACCACGTCGAGTTGCTCTTCCGCAAACGCTTCCTGTGTGCGGGCGCGCTGATCCTTGTCCATGCCTGCGTGATACGCCGCCGCCTTCACGCCGTTGGCTCTCAGCGCCTCGGCCATGTATTCGGTGTCCTTACGGCTGATGCAGTACACGATCACCGCTTCGTGCTGATGACGTCGCACCACTTCGAGCGTTTGCGCTTCCACCTGCACCTTGGGCACAATGCGATACACCAGATTCGGCCGATCAAATCGTCCAACCAGAATGTTGGGATTCTCCAGCCGCAACTGCTGCACGATGTCATCGCGGACGCGCGGCGTGGCGGTCGCGGTGTACGCATGCACGCTGGCCTGCGGGAAGCGGTCTTTCAATGTGGCAAGCTGGCGGTATTCGGGGCGAAAATCGTGGCCCCACTGGCTGATGCAGTGCGCTTCATCAATGTGAAACGCCCGCACCTTCACGTTGCCGATCACCTGCATGAAGTACGAGGTAAGCAGCCGCTCGGGCGCGACGAACACAAGCTGATATTCCCTGCGCGCAATGCCGCGCTCGATCTCGCGTCGTTGAGCTTCGCTCATTCCGCTGTGCAGCGCAGCAGCCCGGTAGCCGTTGGCAACCAGGCCGTCCACCTGATCTTTCATCAGCGAAATCAGCGGCGAGACGACAATGTCGCATCGATTCGCCACAACCGGCGGAACCTGATAGCACAGGCTTTTTCCCCCACCAGTTGGCAAGACAACCAGACTGTCGCACCGCTCAATACCCGCGCGAATCGCCTCAGCCTGCAGCGGGCGCAGCGAATCGTATCCCCAGAACCGCTTGACCGTTTCGAGGATGCGCTGCGTGATTTGTTCGGTGGTTGGCGCGGACGGCATCGCCATGCCGCGACAGTGTATCGCATTTCACATGCATGCGAGCGATCGCTGCAGTGCGAACAAGCGTCAATTCAGAAAGAGCATTGATCCAACTGCCTGCGGCCAACCGTGGGGATGGATGCAGCAGGTCAAGAAGAAGTCGATTCACAGACAACCATCGCCGCGCAGCAATGCAGCGCAGCGTCATGTGCTCACTGTCTGCATTTCTTCGCAGCGCATGCACCACGGTGCGCAGCAGGTCACTGCATTCATTGACAACAGTTGTTTGACTTTCACGGCCGGCTGAGCATCTGCACCAGCTTGGCGGGAGTTTCATCCTGCCCGGTCAGACAACTCAGGCGCGCCGCCTCGCACAGCGCCAACAGCGCGACGTTGTCAGGCGGCGGTTCGATTGCATCACGATCCGCCAGCATGCGGGCAGCCTGCTGGCCGACCAGTTGGCCGACCGTCGATGCGGATGGCTCGTTATGGCTGTCAACCAGCGTGCCGTCTTCGCCGATCCATTCAAATCCGTCATCGCTCAATCGCACACAGCCGCGGTCGCCCAGAATCGTCGCCCCACGAAACCACGAACCGGTCTGGTCGCTCAACGCAGCGCATGCGGACCGGTTGGGTTTGAACCGCAGGTTGAACGTCAAATGACCGCTCAGCCCATGCGCGCTTTCGGGCACGCTGGGTAAGGGACCAGCCAATGCAGCGTTGACGCTTTCAACCGGCCCGCACAGATGGTTGATGAAGTCCATCGCATCGTACAGGCGCGAGAACAACGTGCCCTGACCGGGGCCGGAGCGAAAAAACACATTGACGCATCGAATCTCGCCGAAGTCGGGCAGAATCTGCATCGCTGCGCGAAATCCCGGACTGCGGCGCATCAGCGGCGCGAACATCGCAGCAGTGCGGCCGCCCGGGCTTTCGGTCAGTTCCGCAATCGTGGATACCTGCGGCACGAGGCTTATTGCAGGCAGCTTCTGCTCGATAATCAGCCGGCGGACATCGCTTTCAAGAAGCAGCGGCGCAACCAGCAGCAGAAAGTCCACATCATCGCGGGTAATGGCGTGGCGCAAATCGCTGATTCTTTCAACGCCGAAGGCCTTGCTCAGATCGGCTTCGCCCTCCACGGTCGGCGCAGCCACGCCGATGATTTCCAGGTTCGCGCACTGCACCACATCGCACAGCAGCGTTTCCTGATCGGGTTGAGCCCATGCGATAACGCGCAGCGTGGCTGAATCTGACAACAACGATGACGACGACATGGTGCCGTAGTGTAGCGATGATGAGCGTACTGATGCGGCTGGACGCACCCTGCCGGTGAAAATGAACGCGCTCCGCATTGCAGTTTGTGCGCCGATGCGCCTATGATTTTCTGAAATGCGGACAGATGGCCGCCGTCGGCATCAGCCGGCGGAGGAAAGTCCGAACACGGCAGGACACGGTGGTGGGTAACACCCACCGGCTCTGGTCGCGGAGCCAGGGAAAGTGCAACAGAGAGCAGACCGCCGTGGGCAAAGACCGCTTTCTGGTCTTTGTCTTTCGGTAAGGGTGAAAGGGTGCGGTAAGAGCGCACCGCTCGGCTGGCGACAGTCGAGGCACGGCAAACCCCACCGCGTGCAAGCGCAAGCAGTCCCCCGTGGTCCGCGGTATGGGACGGGTAGCGTGCTTGAGGCCGGTGGCAACATCGGTCCCAGAGGAATGGCCATCGCCCGTGCGTGGCGCAACCTGCACAAGGCTGCGTTTCACTTGCGGGAACAGAATTCGGCTTACGTCCGCATCACGACCATGACGAGCCCCTGTCAAAGGGGCTCGTCGCCTTTTTGTTGTTTTTATTGATTGATCCAGCCCACTCATGGGGTGCGCCTAGCTTGGCTGTCGCAGCAGCAAGCTCCGGCGGATGGCTGCGGGGACTGCTTCAGAGACTACAGATCGGCGCGCGACAATGCCGTAGCCATACGTATACGTGCCCCCGCATTCATTCGGCGGCCACGCCTGATGGCTCAATTACTCATTGGGCTGACTGAACTCACTGGCCTTTGGAGTTCTGCAGCTCCGTCAGCCGCGACATCGCCTGCTGATAGAGCTTTTTCACCTCAGCCATTGCTGCGTCGAACTCACTGCGCATGGCCTGCACGGTTCCGCCTTCAGCATTTTTGATTTCGTTCAATTTGTTGCGGGCGATCGCAAGCTGAGCGTCAATCTTTGCGATCAGCGCATCAAGCTGCTCATCGCTGAATTGCTTGGCGCTGGATTTTAATTGCTCGATCTGCGGCTGATGCTGCTCAAGCTGCTGGGTGAATTCGTTTTGCAGTTTCTGCACAAGCTCGCGAGCGCTTTGCTCGAGGCTCGATGCTGCGGATTTGAGGTCATCGCCGGTGGGCACTTTGAACCCGGAGGTTGCAGAGGATGATCCTGAACCCTGGCTGTCTTCAGCGCTGTTGCTGCACGCACCCAGTGAGAGCGCGCTGATCAGGGCGATGGCGATTGTTCCGGCAGTTTTGTAACACATGGCTGTTCCTGATCCTGACTGATTCGCACAAGTGAACAACACAATAAGCGATCTCAGCAGTAATTTAAAGCTGATCTAATCTAAGCGACAATGTGCGTTCCGGCTCACAACGTACAACGGGTAGCAGCGCGTTTGCTTTGTCCTTTGTCTTTGTGTGGTCATCAGCACCGCGCACGCAGCATGTGCATGCACAGCGTACCAAACGTTCACTCTTTCAGCAGCAGCGTGGTGAGTGCGTCATCAGAAGGCCAGTGATTGGGATGGGCAAAAAACAAACAACCCCGCGTCTGTGACACGGGGTTGTAGTGATGATTTGCAATTGTGCTCCCTGAAGAGCTGAACAGTTGGGTAGGCCTTGCTCGTATCTCGCGATACGAGTATCGATCGATGTGATCGACGAGGTTGCGCTGACAGTACTTGCGTCCAGATCGCTCTGGAGTGCAAGTCTAAGGAAATCCCTTAGAAAGGAGGTGATCCAGCCGCAGGTTCCCCTACGGCTACCTTGTTACGACTTAGTCCCAGTCACCAGCCTCGCCGTGGGCACCGCTGATTTGCGGCGACTTCGGGCGCTGCCAGCTCCCATGACTTGACGGGCGGTGTGTACAAGGCTCAGGAACGTATTCACCGCGGCGTAGCTGATCCGCGATTACTAGCGATTCCGACTTCATGTGGGCGAGTTGCAGCCCACAATCCGAACTGGGGCGCGTTTTTAGCGATTTGCTCCACCTTACGGTCTTGCGTCGTTCTGTGCGCGCCATTGTAGCACGTGTGCAGCCCTGGGCATAAAGGCCATGAGGACTTGACGTCAT